>VBIW01000059.1 GCA_005880915.1 Chloroflexota bacterium
CCAGGTTGTCCAGGTCGGTCGACCCACCGCGAATCCAATGCACCAGGTGATGGCCGTCGCACCACGATGCCGGCCGTTCGCAGCCGGGCCACACGCAGTGTCCGTCGCGCGCCTTTAGAGCCCGCTTCGCCGGTCCGGCGATGACTCGCCTCGAGCGGCCCATGTCGATGACCACCGACTCCTCGCTCAGGAGCACCCGACTCACGCTGCAGTCGCACGCCATGCGCTCGATGGTCGACGACGAGAGTGGAAGCGAGAACTCCATCTCCCCTCCTGCGGCGCCGACCATCCCCTTCAAAGTCTCGACTGTGGCCGTGACGTGAAGATTTGCCGGCCTGCCCCCGCAGGCCAGCTCGACCAGCGCGTCGGCATAGCGCCGCTCTAGCTCCCGGTCGTCGCCGACCCCCGACTTGCCCGCCAGCGGCTCCAATGCGGTCCGCACCGCCGCCCCGCCAACCGGGTCGAGGACTCCGCTGACGAGCAGGCAGCCGTCTTCCGCGGTGCTCAGCGACAGCCGCCGATTCTCCACCAGCTCCGTCTGTTCGGCGCAGTAAGCCTTGGCGTCGACCGCGTGTCGGTAGTGCAGGCTTTTGTAATAGAACTTTCCCGGAGAGGTCTCCCTGGCCAGGGGCAGGAGCATCGATTCGTCGAATTTCGCGCCCACGACTTCCGCTGTCCTCGCCATCACCTTCAGGTGCGCGTAGCCGATCTCGCCGTCGTAGACCGCCTGCTCCGACTCGGGCATCCGGTGCAGCTCCTCGCCAACGCGAATGCGGTCCCACGCAACCGTGTTGGTGACCTGGCACTTGAAGCGCATCCAGTCGCCGGCGCTGTTGTAGCCCTCGCGGTCCCAAACGTCGGACCGGGAGAGCTCTGCCGCCAGCCGGCTCGCCTTGAGCTGGAGGATGCCGATCAGGTGCTCGGTCTCGATCAGCTCGCGAGCGACCTGGTCGTCGGTGCACAAACGCTCCGCGAGGATCATGAGGTTATGGTACAAACAAAAGTTCTATCTGTCAATATATAAAGCCGGGAAATTACTTCAGGCGACGCTGCTCTCAGCCGCCAGACGCTGCCTGCCACCCCTTCCCAGCCCGTCAACCCACATGGCGTGTCACCGGACGTAGCCCTCGTGCCGCCAGACCTCCGGCGGCCTAAGCCTCTTTCTCAGCCTTCCTTCTCTCCACGGCTTCGTGTAACAACGTCGCCAGGTCGAACACTTGAAGCTTCGCCCCCGTCTCGCGCACCCCGTCATCCAGCATCACCGTGCAGAAGGGGCACGCGACCGCAAGCGTCTCGGCCCCGGTCGCCGCGGCCTCGCGCACCCGTTCCTGGTTGATCGGCCGGCCGCGCTTCTCCTCCATCCACATCCGCGCCCCGCCGGCGCCGCAGCAGAAGGTGCGCTCGCGGTTGCGCGGCATTTCGACCGCTTTGCCCACCGCCTCGACCAGCTCGCGCGGCTGGGAGCGCACATCGTTATGCCGCGCCAGGTAACACGAGTCGTGATAGGTGATGGTGCGGTCACTTGGCGCTGGTGAAAGCTTGCCGTCGCGCACCAGCCCGGCGAGGAATTCGGTGTGGTGGACGACCTCGTACCGTCCTCCGAAATCCGGATATTCGTTGCCGATCGCGTTGAAGCAGTGCGGGCACGTGGTCACGATCTTTCTCACGCCCGCGCCGTTCAGCGTCGCGACGTTCTCGCCCGCGAGCCGCTGGAACGTGTACTCATCGCCCATCCGGCGGGCGGGGTCGCCCGTGCACGCTTCGCGCGGACCGAGGACGGCGAAGTCGACGCCCGCCTCCTGCATCAGCTTCGCGGTCGACACCGCCGCCTTGCGCGCGCGCTCGTCGAACGCGGGAGCGCAGCCGACCCAGAAAAGGACGTCCGGCGCGACCTCCCCAGCTTGCAGCACGCGAACCCCAAGACCCTCCGCCCACTGCATGCGGTCGGCCTGAGGCTTGCCCCATGGGTTGGAGGTGCGGTCGACGTCGCGCAGCATCGCGCCCGCCTCTTCGGGAAACCGTGACTCGACCATGACGAGGTTTCGGCGCAGGTCGATGATGTGGTCGATGTGCTCGATGTTCACCGGACACTCGCGCACGCACGCGCCGCATGTCACGCAGTCCCAGACGATGTCGTCGGTCACCGCGTTGGGCACTATCGGCGCCAACGACCCGCCGAGCAGGTTGTCGCGCATCGCCATGATCAGGAGCTTCGGCGAAAGCGCCTTACCGGTTGCGTAGGCGGGGCACACGTCCTGGCAGCGGCCGCACTCGGTGCAAGAAACCGTGTCGAGCATCTGCTTCCAGGTCATGTCCGCCGCTTGCGCCGTGCCGAAGCGCACATCTTGCTCGGGGACATCGAAGTTGATCGGCTCCAGACGGCCTTTCGCCCGTGTGCGCCCGAAGTACACGTTGATCGCGGCGACCAGGATGTGCAGGTGTTTCGAGTAAGGGAGATAGACGAGAAACGAAAGGATGATCAGGACATGCGCCCAGACGGCAAGCCGCTCGAGCACGGGCGCGACGGGTCGGACTACGGATGAGAGCGCGCTGGACATCGGCGCCCAGCTCGCCGGGTACTCGTTGAGGCCGAGCGCGATTCGCGAGGCGTGCCACAGGAAGAGCGTGACCACGATGCCTGCGATCAAAGCCAGGATGAGGTCGGCCTCGCCCAGGTGGCTTCCCTTGAAGCGGGCCGGTCGCTGGATCTTGCGGATGACGAACGCGCTGACCACACCGGCCAGGACCAGCAGCGCGAAGATGTCGACCAGCAGCGCGTACCAGCCCTGCGCGCCGAGCCCTGGCAGCGTGGCGTGCGCGTCGACCGCACCGATCATTGCGATAAGGATCGTGGGGAGCAGGACCAGGAAACCCCAGAAGATCGCCGCGTGCATCAAGCCGGGCCCCAGTCGTTGCAGCAGCTTCCGCTGTCCGACGACGTCACCGGCCTCGGCGCGCACCCGGGCGGGCACGTTGTCGAATCGCGCCGCCGGCTTGCCTGATCGCACGAGACCATAGACCTTCAGCGCGCGCCGGCCGAAAAGCGTCGCCGCGATCGCGATCGCCAGCGCCAGCGCGATGGCCTGGGCGGCGATCACCGTCGCTTGCGGATCTCCGCCGAGATGGCGGGCACGATCTCTTTCAGGTCGCCGGCCACGGTGTAGTCGGCGTTCAGCATCAGGGGCGCCTGAGGGTCCGAGTTGATCGCGAGGATGCGCTTGGCGCCCTTGAGGCCGGCCATGTGCTGCGTCGCCCCTGAGATCCCGCACGCGATGTAGACCTCAGGCGCCACTTTGGTTCCCGTCTGGCCAACCTGGTCGGTGTGCGGACGCCAACCCGCGCTTGTCACTGCGCGTGAACAGCCGACCGCGGCGCCGAGCAGCCCCGCCAGCTCCTCGATGATCGCGAAGCCTTCCTTCGACCCGACACCGCGTCCGCCGCTGACGATCACCTTGGCGGTCGTCAGCGAGACGCCGCCGTTACTCGGCTCGATGTGGTCGGAAACGCGAACGATCAGGTCGCTTTCGGCCGAAGGCTTCACCTCGACCTGGGAGGGCAGCGGTCCGGTGTCGGCGACAACGGTGTGTGGCGCGACGCTGATCAGCGGGCGCGAGCTGTGCAGGAGCGCCTCCTCCAGCAGGCTGCCGCCCCACCTCTGGCGTGTCACCGCGACGGGATCGCCCGGCCTGGCGGAGATGCAGTTCGCCGCGAAAGGCAGGCCCAGCCGCGCCGCCAGCCGCGCCAGCACCTCATTGCCTCGCTCCGTGCCGGGCGCGAACACCCCCGAGGCGTTCGTGTCCTCGACCGCTTCCGCCAGAGCCGCAGCGAGCGCGTCGGGAGCGAAGGGCTGGATCGCGTCCATCCGGAGCGAATGCGGCTCTCCGAACATGCGCGCCATTGCCAGCGTCTGCCGGGACGCCTCGCTCCCGTCCATCAAGACGATGACTGTCACAGCACGCCCGCCTTCTGGAGCACATCGACGACCGCCGGGGCGGCCGCCGAGCCGGCGCCGAGCGATTCGGCGCGCCGGCCCTGGCCCGCGGGCACCGCAAGCCTCACCAGCTCCAGGCGCGGTGCTGGGCGCGTAGGCGCGATTTCCGTCACGGGTTTGCCTCGCGCTCGCATTTTGCCCGGCACGGACGGATACCGCGGAAGGTTCAGACCTTCCTTCACCCCGAGCACGGCGGGCAGCGGAACGACGTAGACGTCACGGCCGCCCTCGACCTCCTGCTCGCACCGCACGGACGTGCCTTCGAGGATGACCTTCTTGAGCCCGGTGACGCACGGTCGTCCCAGCGCATACCCGACCCGAATTCCGACCTGGAAGCCGGCCGAGTCGGCCGACTCGTTGCCGAAGAAGATCAGGTCGAACGGACCGTTCGAGGTTTCATCGGCCTGGATCGCCTCGACCAGCGCCGCCGCAGTCGATTCCGCATCCCACTCATTCCCGTCGGTCTTCAGGTGTACCGCGCGGTCGATGCCCAGGGCCATCGCATCGCGCAGCTGCTCCACGGCCTCAGGCGGCCCGAGCGTGAGGACCACCGAATCACCCTTGTTCGCCTCGATGAGACGAACGGCTTCTTCGACCCCACACTCCTCGTGCGGGCTCATCGTGAAGCCGAGATGCGTCGTGTCGATCGCCCGCGCATCGGCAGTGAGCACGATCCGCCCACCGGTGATCGGCACGCGCTTGATGCAGACCGCGATGCGCATCGCTTACGACCGGATGCGCAAGTTCTCGGGGTCGAAGAGCGGCGCGGGCCCCGCCACCGCGACGGTCACGGGATAGCGCTCTTCCATGTACTCGACGAGCAGCTGATTGCCCACCACCGCCTCCTCCGGCGTGAGGTACGCCATCAAGATGTGCTTGCCGACCGAAGGACCTGCGCCGGCGCTTGTCACGTACGACCCACGTCCTTTGCGGTCGACGATTCGCCTGCCCGCGCGGGTCAGGATGGGTTCGCGGCCGAGCATGTAGCGCTTCTCGCCGCCTTTCGACCGATGGTCGTCGACTGTCAGGGTGCACAGGATTGCGGCGGGATCCTCTCCGCGGTCATGAAGGTGCGCAGCCTTGCCGATGAACGCCTCCTCCTTCACGCGCGGCGCTGCCATGCCGGCCTCCACCACGTTGTACTCGGTCTCGAGCTCGTTGCCGTGAGCCCGGTAGCACTTCTCGAGGCGCCCTGTCGTGCCGTACACGCCGATGCCGCACGGGACCAGGCCGTGCGGGCGTCCGGCCTCCCACAGCGTGTCCCAAAGCTTCATCCCCTGCTCGATGGTCACGTAGAGCTCCCACCCGAGGTCACCGACGTAGGAGATGCGCGAGGCGAGCACTCGCTGCGTGCCGATCTCGATGGTGCGGCAAGTGCCGAACTTGAAGCCTTCGTTCGTCACGTCGTCCGCCGTGGCATCGGACAGGACCGCACGGGCGGCCGGGCCCCACAGGCCGATCGTGGTCAGGCCCGAGGTCAGGTCGGTGAGCTGGGCGTCGGGTAGGAGCTGGTCGCGAAACCACTTCTTGTCCGCCATGCCCGACGCCCCCCCGGTGACCACCCGGAAGTGTTCGTCGCCCAGCCGCATGATCGTCAGATCCGACTTGAACCCGCCCTGCGCGCTGAGCACCGGCGTGTAGACGACGCGGCCAACCGGCACGTTCATCTGCCTCAGCGCGACGCACTGGACCGAGGCCAGCGCGCCCGGTCCGAGGATGTCGAAGATCGTGAACGCCGACAGGTCGAAGAGCCCGGCGCGTTCGCGCATCGCGATGTGCTCCGCGTTGATGATCGGCGACCACCAGCGCGACTCCCACTCCGCGGTTCGTCGGGTGACGCGGTCGCCGAACTCCTCGAGCAGGGGGGCGTTGGATTCATACCACTGCGGCCTCTCCCAACCCGCCGCTTCGAAGAAGACCGCCCCCAGCTCTCTCTCGCGGGCATGGAACGGGGCGAGACGGATGTCGCGGTTGGAGGCCCACTGCTCGCTCGGGTGAACGATGCCGTAGGTCTTGTTGAATCCCTCGCCGGCTCGCGCGCGCACGTGCGCGCGAGTCTTTTGATGTTCGTGGAAGCGGGCGATATCCGAGGAGTGGAGGTCGATCTCCGACTCACCGTGCACCATCAACTCGGCCACTGCCTTTCCCGTGCCAGGTCCCTCTTTGACCCAGACCGCGGCGGCGGCCCACAGGCCCTTGACGTCGGGTGACTCGCCGAGGACGGGCATGCCGTCCGGGGTCAGGGAGAGGATGCCGTTGATGGCGTACTTCACGCCCACCGACTCGTCCCCGACGATCTCCGGCATCAGCTCGAGCGCGTGCTGCATCTGCTCCTCGAAGTCACCCTGCGTGAATGGGAACTCCGTCGGTGACAGCGCAGCCTGCTCGACCGCGGGCAGATCCTCCGGATCGTAAAGGATGGGGCGGTGGGCGTACGAGCCGATCTCGAGGTCGCCGCCCGCCTGACGCTCGTACATGTTGGTGTCCATGTCGCGGACGATGGGATGCTCGATATCGGACTTCGCGCCACGGAAGCGCGGCACCGGCCCGATGTCGATCATCTGATGCACGGCCGGCGTCAGGGGGATGTGCGCGCCTGCCATCCGCGCCAGTCGCGGGCTCCACACTCCGCCCGTGATGACCACGGTCTCGGCCTCGATGTCGCCGTCGGTCGTGCGGACTCGCTTCACGCGCCCGCCCTCGACGTCGATGCCCATCACCTCTGTCTTCGGCGCAATGTGGAGGGCCCCGGAGGCCTGTCCTTTCTCGCGCATCAGCGTTCCGGCGCGCAGTGAGTCGACCACACCCACGCCGGGCGTATAGAACCCGCCGAGGATCACCGACTCGTCGATATACGGCACGAGCTCCTTGACTTCGCCAGGCGTGACGAGCGAGATGGGCTCGATGCCCCACGACCTACCCGATGCCATTCGCCGCGTCAGCTCCTGCATCCGTTCCCTGGTCCGCGCGACCTCGATGCCGCCCGACTCGATGAAGACGTCCATCTCCCTGTACTGGCGCACACTCTCCACCGTCAGCGCGGTCATCTCCTTGGAGTGGTCGACCAGGAAGATGAAGTTGGAGGCGTGGCCGGTCGAGCCGCCGGGGTTGGGCAGCGGACCCTTGTCCAGCAGCACGATGTCGCGCCAGCCGAGGCGGGTGAGGTGATAGGCGAGGCTGTTGCCTACGATCCCGCATCCGATGACGACGCAGCGCGCGTGACTGGGAAGGTGACTCACTCCGGGACGTAGGGCGAGCGGACTTCTTCGGGCAGCTCGTACCAGCGGAGACGGTCGCCAACCTGGGCGCGCATCCGCCACTTCAGCGGTTTCGGCTCCGCCTCCATCGCCGTCGACAACTCATCGAGACGCGAGCTCACGAGGTCCTGGTCGACGTCGAGCTCTGCGATTGTGTGGCGCAGCTTCCCGATGTTGATCTCCAGCGTGCGGTAGAGCCCCCAGTCCTCGGCGGCGAGCTTGGCGACGTAGACGCCGTCGATGGCCTCGTCGTCCTTGCTTGCGATGTCGTGGTCGAGCAGCAGTGCGGTGAGGTCGACAAGGTCCTTCCGGTTGACCTCGTAGATCTGCAGCTTGCTCAGCAGCAGGTCAGAGGGACTCGCACACGGTCCGTCATGAGCGAGCCTGCTCCGCAGGTCGATCACGTGCGACATGCGGACGACATCGATGAAGACATCGACTTGCTTTCCATTGTTGGCGTCGAAGAAGTACAGGCGGCGGTCGCCCTGCATGAGGTTGAAGCGCTCGTTGGCCTCGTATCCGATGGATGGGAAAAACGCCAGCGCCGCCTTGCGGTCCCGGCGAAGGATCACGTAGTCGAGGTCGCCGTATTTTCGCCTGAGCGGCGCGTGGTGCGAGCTGGGGGAGTGCAGGTGAATGCCGGCGCCGCCCATCAGCTTCACCGCAAGCTTCTGCGCTCTGGCCGCTTCCGCGACCCGCTCCGCTTCCTCGATCGTGTCTTCCAACGGCCTACCGTTGGAGGTCACTCGGGCGAGATCTCGATCACGATCGTCTTGAGGTCAGTCATCTGCTCCAGGGCGAAGCGTCCACCCACACGGCCGATGCCGCTTTTCTTGCCGGCGCGGCCGCCGAACGGAAGGTGGGCCTCCCAGTAGTTGGTCGATTCATTGACGTTGACCCAGCCGGTCTCGAGGGCATCAGCGAAGCGAAGCGCTCGTGACAGGTCTTTCGTGTAGACGGCGCCCAGCAGCCCATATGGCGAATCGTTGGCCAGCTCCAGCGCCTGCTTCTCGTCGCGAAACTTGATGATGGGCGCGATCGGGCCGAAAGTCTCTTCGCGGCTCACGCGCATATCGGGCTCGACGCCGTCGAGGATCGTCGCGTGGTAGTAGAGGCGGGTTGGGAAGCCCTTCGCCCGCTCCCCTCCGAGGACGAGCTTCGCGCCGTGCTTCAGCGCGTCGGCCACGTGCTGATCCATCTTCGCCGCGACGCCCTCGTTGTTGAGTGGGCCCAGGGTGGTGTCATCCGCGAAGGGATCGCCCAGCCGCAGCGCGCGCGCCGCGTCAGCGAGCCGAGCGACGAATTCGTCGCGGATGGGCTCCTCGACGAGGATGCGCTCGCCCGCGGTGCAGCTCTGGCCCGCGCAGAGGTAGCAGCCCACGATCGCGCCCTCGACTGCTCTGCCTATGTCCGCGTCGGCGAACACAACCTGCGGCCCGTTGCCTCCCAGCTCGAGCATCACGTGCTTGCCCGCAGCCCTCTTCGCGACCGAGGCGCCGGTCTCGGTCGAGCCGACGAAGCCTACGCCGTCGACGAGCGGGTGGCCCGCGACCTCGTCGCCGACCTCCGCTCCGGGCCCTGTGACGAGGTTGATCGCTCCCGCCGGGAGGTCGGCCTCGGCCATGCACTCCATCAGCGCGACCGAGATCACGCTCGTCGACGAGGCCGGCGTCCAGACCACGGTATTGCCGGCGGCGAGGGCAGGCGCGATGAGCTCGGCCGCCATCGTCAGCGGCCAGTTCCAGGGCGTGATGATCGCGTACACGCCGCGCGGATAGTGGCGCGCGAGGACGAGCTTGGTCGGGCTTGCACTCGGCAGGACGCGGCCCTCGAGGCGCTTGAGGTCTTCCGCGGCGATGCGGAAGTACTCCACCGCCTCGGATACCTCGCCCACGGCTTCGGCCTTGAGAGGCTTGCCCTGGTCGAGCGTAAGAAGTCGCGCGAGCTCGTCGCTTCGCTTCTCGATGGCTTCAGCGATCCGGTGCAGACGCCTGGACCGCTCGAAACCCTTGAGCCCGGCCATCGATGCACGGGCCTTATGGGCGGCCTCGACTGCCCGCTGCGCGTCGGCCCTGGTCCCCTTTGGGACCTGGGCGATGATCTCCCCGGTCGCGGGGCTGTCGGCGTCGAAGTACTGGCCGCTCTCGGACTCGGTCCACTTCCCGTCGACAAACATCTTCTTCACGGACTTGGCGACGTCGATGGTCATCTTCAGTCTCCGTTCTTTCCAAGGTCAAAGGCACGCTGGTAGATCTGCCGGTAGGCGGCCGCGTCAACGTCGCGCGGGTTGCCGATCGTCTGCGGGTCGGCGAACGCCTTGTCCGCGAGCATCGGGATCTCGGCCTCGCTGAATCCAAGCTCTTCGAGGCCTGGGATCCCGACGTCGACTGTCAGCATGTGGACATAGTTGACAGCCATCTCGGCTGCCTCCCACATCGAGACGTGGGTGGTGTCGAGGCCGAAAGCGGTCGCCATGCGTGCGAACCGCTCCGGCTCGCCCGCGTAGTTGTACTCCATGACCGGACCGAGCAGTCGGGCGGTCAAAGCGCCATGCGGCGCGTCGTGCACGCCGCCTGCGGTCTGGCTCATGGCGTGCGCGGCGCCGGCGGAGTCGGTGCCGTAGGCGAGCCCGGCGAGCATCGCCGCAGCGCTCATGTGGTACCGCGCCTCGAGGTTGTTGGACTGCGAGAACGCGACGCGCAGGTAGCGGGCGACGTACTCCATCGCCATCAACGCCACCGCGTCGGTGAACGGCTGGTGGTACGACATGGTGTAGCACTCGACTGCATGCGCGAGGGCGTCCATGCCGGTGCCCGCCGTGACCGCGGGGGGCAGCTTCACCGTCAGCTCTGGATCGATCAACGCCACCCACGAGGCGATGTTCGGCGTGCCACCGACGTTGAACTTGATCTTTCGCTTCGGATCGGTGATGACGGCCCAGAGCGTGACCTCGCTGCCGGTCCCCGCCGTGGTGGGCACGGCGATCATCGGCGGGATGCGCGACCGGATAGGGCTGTGGCCCCACTCGTAGTCGACGATGCTGCCGTCATGCGCGGCGACCACCCCAATTCCCTTGGCCGTGTCCATCGAGCTTCCGCCGCCGATCGCGACAAGGCCGTCGCAACCCTGCGTGCGATACTCAGCGGCTCCCGCGTCGACGAGCTCCACGCCGGGATTGGCCTTGACCCGGTCGAAAACGACAGGTTCGACATCTGACCCGCGCAGTGCGACGAGAGCGGTCTCGAGCAGGCCCGCCGCCTTGACCCCTGGGTCGGTTACGAGCAGCGGCCGGCGCATGCCGAGCTCGCTCGCCTCGCGGCCGAGCTCCTGGATCGCGCCAAGGCGCTGGACGAGCCGCGTCGGGCTCTGGTAGGTGCGGAGGGTGTACTCGAGCATCTTTTAGAAAGTGAGGCCGCCGGGCGCAAGCCCGACGGCCAAAGCAATGCTACTCAACAGGGATTTCGTGGTGGATCCGGCGCAGGTCGATGCCCTGCCGGTTTCGCACGATGCGAGCCACGACGTAGATGACGATTGCGACGACGTATGTGGCGACGAAGTAGATGACGGAGTTCGGCGTCTTCTGAAGCGATGTGCCGTAGAGGTTGTCCGGGTTGAACGACCACTGATAGAGCATGAACAGGAGGAACAACCCGGTGATCACGCCGACGATGCTGATCGCGGGTATGCCTGCGACTTTGTAGCGGGCGATCGGCGATGCGTCGTAAAGGTCCTTGCGTCTCCAGGGCAGGATGACCGCCGCCACGACGGTCGCGAAGAAGGTCAACGCGAGGACGGCAGTGGCGTCAAGGAACACGCTCGTGAAGTCGGGCTTGAAGGCGTAGATCGCGCTGATCACGATCGACGGCACGATCATCAGCACCAGCGAGCCATACGGCACGCGGCGCTTGGCGGAGATGTTGGCCGCCCATGACGGCAGAACGCGGTCGAATGCGGCGGCGAAGATGACGCGAGTCGAGGAAAGGAACAGCGTTCCGGCCCAGCCAAAGAACCACAACCCCATCACGATGATGAGCAGGGCCTGGAAAAGGTGGTTGTCGACGAGGAAGCCGGCGAACATCACGGGGTAAGGCCAGATCGGAACCGGAGGGGCCACCGCGCCCGACACCGCAAACAGGTTGTTCCAGTACGCCGCGTTGGCCGACTGGTAGAAGTTCCAGCCGATGGTCTTGTTGATCAAGAGCACGACAACGACGACCGCGGCCACCGTGACCCACAGGCCGGCGAACATGCTCCAGAACGGCTTTCGAATGTCTTTGGCTCCGCGCACCTCGCCGTAGAGGGTTGCGCCCCAGTTCGGCCACAAGAGGTAGAAGGCCAGCCAGGGGAGCAGAAGAAGCACCGGTCCGAAAGTGAAGGTCCCGAAGCTCGAGCCTCCGAACGTCTTGCTCGCCGCGTCGATCGTGCCCTGGTAGGCGTTGGCGGGAGCTCCGAACAGGCTGGTCGCCTCGCGGTTGAATGCGTTCTGGAAATCGCTCTGGCTGTAGAACAGGAGCAGGCCGCAGACCACGGCCAGGCCCACCAGGCCGATCCAGAAGCAGACTTTCTGGATCCGGGCGTAGGTCTCCATTCCCATCGTGACGACGATGCTCACGAAAGCAAGCACGATGAGGCAGGAGACGAAGATGCCCAATTGGCTCGTGAAAAACGTGGCGACGCTCGTCCAGCCAAGCGTGTACGCGAGCGGTGAGAAGAACTGGACCACCAGGATGTTGGCATAGATCGGCGCCCAGAGAAAGAGCGTGAACCACCATCCGGTGATGGACAGGACGAAGCCCAAACCACCTCCGAGCACGCGGCTCTGCCACGCATAGTCGCCTCCGGTACGAGGCATCACGCTCACCAACATCGCGTAGGTGATGACCAGGAACGTGACGAGCACGCCGAAGAGCAGGATCCCGGCGAGGAGCTGCCCATCGGGGACCGTATAGACGAAAGACATCCCGTAAAGGCCCAGCGTGATCAGGTTGATCGACCAGAACGAGTAGATGAATGCGTCGAACGTCGACCAGGCTTTGACCAGCCCGGTCGCGTTGCGCAAGAACAGCGCCGGCCTCGCCGCTGTCGCCGGCGTCCCTATCGTCGCGTCCGCCATGTGCTTCCTCCTACCTCTTCATCCGTTGACCAGCTGGTAGCTCTTGATTCCTTTCGTGGGGTCGAGCTGGATGATCGCCCCCATGAGCATCCCTTCCTCGTATGCGCTGCCCGGGTTGATGGACAGCGTCTTGCCGATCTTGACCGCGCCCTTGCTCTCGTGGATGTGGCCGTGCAGCGAGATCAGGGGCTGCCGGCGCTCGATCGCTTCGCGCACTGCGGTTGAGCCGACAGGACGCAGCGCGCGTCCGCCGTGCAGAAGCTTCAGGTCGGCATCGATCGCGGGCGCCTCGTCGAGGCCGGACTTGAAGGGCGGGCAGTGAAGATTGAAGATCGCGCGCGAGGCATCCGAGATCTGGGACGCCATCCCGTCGATACGCTCAGCGAGCTTTTCCTCCGCCTCTTCGCGGTGCGTGTTCCAAGGGGTCGGGTTCGACCAGCCGGTCGAGATCATGGAGAAGCCGTCGATCTCCACGACGCGTCCTTCCGCGAGCTCGACAAGCTCCGCGCGCCGGATGACGTCGTCGACCTCCATCTCGTCGTCGTTGCCTGGTGAGACGAAGCAGCGGATGCCGGTGCCCCTGAGCTTTTCCGCCGCGAGCCTCATCCAGCGGTCGACACCCTCGAGCATCACCTCCTGGAAGCACGCGGCTCGCTTCGCCGGGTCCTGGTCGAGCTCGTGCAATCGCTCGACCGACATCTGGAGAGGGTAGTAGCCCCTACGCCGCACGTTGGCTTCGACCTCCGCGACATGGTCTGCGGCCACGGTCTGGGATTCGCCGCCCAGGGCGAAGGTGAAGTGGCCGTTCTCAGACACGATCGGCACGATCGCCTTGCCCGTCATGTCGCCGCCGCAGATGAGGACGTCTGCGCCGTAGAACTTGGCCGAGTTCAGGAACTTCTTCCAGCAAACCTCAGAGCCGTGCAGGTCGGTGGCGAAAAAGATCTTCGGCATGATTGCTACCTCTCGACCAACACTTTGCGGATCTCGCTCTCGAAGCCGCTGACGTGAAGGCGCATGATGCTCTCGGCCCGGTCCGCATCTCCGGCCAGGATCGCCCGGAGGAGCTCTACGTGCTCGCCCACCGCCTCGCGCAGCTGCACGTCGCGGTCGAGCACCAGGTACCAGAGGCGCAGGCTCAGGTTTAAGTAGCGCTCGAGAGTCGCTTCGAGGAACGAGTTGCGAGACGCCCGATAGATGGCCCGGTGGATGCGCTGGTCCAGCTGCATGAGGTCCCGCTGGTCGACGACGTATCCGCGCTGGTGCAGCTCCAGCAGCTCCTCGATCGCCTCACGGTCGGCGGACGCCAATTTCTCCGCTGCGAGCCTCGCGGCGTGGGACTCGAGGACGACGCGCACCTCGGTTATGCGGGCCAGGTCGGTGATGTTGACATCGGTGACGAACGTGCCGCGGTGAGGGATCGACCTGACGAAGTTCTCGCGCGCCAGGCGCTGCAGCGCTTCGCGGATCGGCGTCCTGCCGATCTTCAGGTCCTCGCGCAGGCGCGCCTCGTTGACCACCGAGCCAGGCGGCATGTCGAGGCATACGATCCGCTCGAGGATGCGCAGGTACGCCTCCTCGCTCTGCGACCGCGCCTCTACGCTTTCCGCGACGGCCATCTTCCCCTCGCCCTCCCCTCAAGCGAGCGATATGCGACCGATATACCGGCGCGGAAGGTAGCACCAGACCGGCGCCCCGTCAATCAGAGGCTTTGCCCAGCAAATCCTCGAGCCGGTCAGACCGAAGAACCTCGAGCGCCCGCTCCCAGCGCGCCATGTAGTAGCCGCGGAAATCGAAGTCGACCGCGGAGATCCTGGCCTGGATGGCGCCCCACAGCGTCCAGCCGACGTCCGACATGAGGGCGAACAGGTTCATCCGGGCGAGCTGGCCGGGGTCGCGCCGGCCGAAGTAGGCCTCGCAGAGCGCGGCGCGCAGCTCCTGGTCGAATTCCGCCTCCTGCGCCGTGTTGCCGAGGTCGAAGCAAGGGTCGTTGTTGCCACTGAGCTCGTAGTCGACGATGCGCAGGGCCGCGCCGTCGTCGATGAAGTTCTCGCAGAGGAGGTCGTTGTGGCAGGGGACGCGTACCAGCGCGTGGACATCGACCGCGCGTTCGATCTCGGCCACGGTCGGGAGCCAGTCGCGATAGTCATCCGGAATCTCCACCTGGTACTGGCCAACGATGCCCAGGTAGTGCTCGATGAGCCGGAACATGTTGAAGTCCTGGAGGAATCGCGGCGCGGCGTGCAGGCGGTGGAACGACTGCGCCATGCGGGCCGCCATTCGGGCGGACCCGAGGGTCTTCGCCGACATCGTCGGACCGGGTATGAACTCGAGCACCATCACGTCGACTCCGGCAACATGCTCGAGCACCTTGGGACCGATGCCCGTCGTCGCCGCAGACTTCGTGTTGTACACCTCGTTGGCTCGATCGATCGCGAGAAGCTCTGTGGATTGGCCCGGCAGTCGCATCACGTAGCGCTGACCCTCGCAATCGACCAGGTAGTTCTCGTTGGTCAGACCTCCTGAGAGCGATGAGATCGCCACCGCCCGGCCTCTCCATAGGGCGACTCGCGCCGCGGCTTCCTCAGCCCGCGTGCTGTGTGACATCACGTTTCGACAGGGCTGCGTCCGGCATCACGGCGGCGGGCAGCGTCTGGCCGAACACCTCGACCTCGACCTGGGCACCGGGCTTCAGCTCCACGGGGAGATAGGAGTAGGCGAGGTTCTTCCTCACCGTGAACCCGTAGGCGCAGCTTCGCAGCCGGCCCACGACCCGCCCTCCGCTGAGAACGGCCTCGCCTCCATAGATCGGCACGTACTCCTCCCCGCCTACCGCCAAGGTACGCAGCCTTCGGTTGATCTCGGCCGACAGGAAGCTCCACTTCTCGCGCCGCACGCAAAAGCCGAGTCCCGCCTCGAATGGATCGTCGAGGAGTCCCATGTCCGCGCCGTAGTAGCGATATCCCTTCTCCATCCGGAGCGAGTCGAGCACGCGATAGCCGCCCGCCGTGATTCCGAACGCGCTCCCCGCGCTCATCAGCCGGTCCCACACCTGGCCGGCATGGGCAGGCTTGAGGTAGAGCTCCCAGCCCAGCTCGCCGACGTAGGTCACGCGCTGAGCGAGCAGGGGGAATCCGCCGACGTGGATCTGACGCGCGTGCATGAAAGGAAATCCATGGTCGGACACGTCGTCGCTCGTCACCTTTTCCAGCACGTCGCGCGCGTTCGGACCCCACATCCCGATCACGGCAAGCTCGTCCGATGACTCGCGCAGATGTACCGGCGGCTCGCTGTCGCGCACCTGCATCTCGAGCCATCCCAGGTCGCTGTTCACGTACCCGGCCCCCGTGACCAGCCGAAAGTGATCCGGCGCCAGGCGCGTGATGGTGACGTCGGCCGCGATTCCGCCGCCTCGCTCGAGCAGCTGCGTGTAGACGACCGACCCCAGGGGCCGGTCGATCAGGTTGCCGGCGACCCGCTCGAGCAGCGGGAGTGCGCCCGGTCCGGTGACCTCGACCTTGCCGAACGAGCTCATGTCGATGACGCCGACCCGCTCGCGAAACGCACGGTGCTCTTCAGCAAGCCGCTCGAAATACGGCGGGCGGACGAAGCCGAATTCGCGCTGGTCGGCGCCGGCCCGCCTCCAGGGCTCGCCGGGCTCGAAGTAATCCGGCCGCTCCCAACCGTGCTTGACTCCGAACACTGCACCTAGGTCCTGCATGCGCGTATGCAGGACGCTCGTCCGTTTCGGCCGCCCCCACTCGTCCGAGTCGAACGGATAGCGCAGGTGGTAGTAGTACTTGTAAGCCTCGCGCGCCAACTCGGCAGCGTAGCGATGGTCTCGGTGGACGGGGCCGAAACGCCACGGCCGGTACGGATAGAGGTCGAGCTCGGTCTCTCCCGCAGTGACCAGCTCGGCGATGGCGCGCCCGATGCCGCCCGCTCCGCCAAATCCGTTCAGCGAAAGCCCGGCCGCCATGTAAAGCCCGCGAACTCCAGGCACCGGTCCGACGAGCGGTCCTGCGTCGGGCGTCATCGCGTCGGGATGGCACACCAATTTCTTGATCCCGGCCTCGTGCACGAACGGAAAACGTCGCGCGGCGCCGGCAAGCAGCGGCTCGAAGCGCTGCTCGTCCGGTGGCAGCGACGTGCCGGCGTGGTCCCACGGCACGCCATCGATCCACCGCGCCACGGGGTCCACCTCGTACCCACCCAGGACCATGCCGCCGGCCTCGGCCTTGCCATAGATAAGGTTGTCAGGGTCCCGAAAGCAGGGCATGTCGTGGGGCACGTCGTGCCCTGGCACGGCCAGGAGCGCGGCGTGCTGGTGGTCCACCGGGGTCGAGACGGCGAACGCGCCGGCCATCGCCGCGAGCTGCGGGCCCCAGATGCCACCCGCGATGACGACGGTGGAGGTCTCGATCCTCCCCGCGTCCGTGTCGACGGCGTGGACCGCTCCCTTATCGGACAGCGCGATCCCCGTGACGCGCCGGCGAGTGAAGACCTGGCTTCCGAGTCTCCGCGCGGCCGTGGCAAGCGCGTGGGTCGCGGTATGCGGATCGAGGTGGCCGTCCCCCGGCATCCACACCGCGCCATGGAGCGAGTCGCGGCTGATCGCCGGCATCAACCGCACCGCCTCGTCGGCCGAGATGAGCTCGACATCGAGACCGATGCCGCGCGCGCGGCTCACGCCCCGCCGCAACTCCATCATCTGGTCTCTGCTCGACGCAAAGCGCAGGCTGCCCACGGTCTCGAAGACGCCGATCTCCTGGTACAGCTCGATGCTGTAGCGGCGAAACCGCATCATCGTCGGCGAGGGGTTGAACTGTGTCACCAGACCGGCGGCGTGACAGGTCGAGCCGCTGGTCAGCTCATCCTTCTCGAGCAGGACGACGTCGCGCCAGCCGGCTTTCGCGAGGTGATAAGCGACGCTCGTGCCGGTGATGCCGCCACCGATGACGACCGCCCTCGCCCGTTCCACGATTGCGCTGCAACCTTACTCGGGAAGCGGCTGCTGCCTGGTCTCGGGCAGGAAAAAGAGCAGGAGCGCGCCGAGCACCGCGGCGATCCCGCCGAGCTCGATCGCGCCGCCGAGCCCGGTTGTCGCCGACAGGGCGGCGACGAGCTGAAGGCCGGCGATGCTGCCCACCGAAGCAGCCACTGCACTCGCGGCCTCCGCGGTTGCGCGAGCACGCGTTGGATACAACTCGGCCGACCACGCGCCGAACACAGGGGTGGCCGCGCTGGCGAATGCGCTCCACAGCACGTTGCCGACGAAGAATCCGATGGCCCCGCTGGCAAAGCTCAGGCTCGTCGCGGCGGCGGTCGCGATGGTGAGCGCGATCGCCGGGCCGCGGCGCCCGAAGCGGTCAGTCAGATATCCACCGGCCAAGTAGCACGTCGCCCCGGCGACACCCGAAACGACGATCAAAGTGCTGATCGCGACGGGTGACATCGCGAGAGCTCGCGTCGCGTAGACCGTGAACAGCAGACCGGCCGGCTCCAGCAGCACGGCGAGCAGAGCGGTCATGCCGGCGAGCACGATCACCCTCCTGCGCCACGGCGGCTGCATCAGGAGCCGCAGCGCAGAGCCCGTGATGCGGACGCCCAGCCAAGTCTTGCCTTCAGGCAGGAGCCACCAGATGAGCGGCGCAATCAGCACCCCGATCCCGCCGGCGAGAAACAGCCACCGCCAGTGCGGGGCGATGATCGGATAGGCGATCACGGTGACCCCGGTGCCAATTCCCGAAAGCAGGGCGAGCACGCTCACCGCCCGACCGCGCTGGCCACGGGGAGCCTCTTCGACGACGAGCGCCGTGGCCACGCCGGCGACCAGGACCTCGAAGCAAACGGCGACGAGGCGAAGAAGCGCCAGGTCCGCAAGCGTCGGCGCGAATGCGCTCGCGAAGTTGGCGAGCGAGAAGCCGGCGACGCCGCCGGCGATCAGGCGGCGCCGGCCGAAACGGTCGGCCAGCGTCGCCAGCGGGAGCGCTCCAAGCGAGCCGATCGCCAGCACCGAACCCAGATCGGACAGCGCGGGAGTGCTCGCATGGAAGTCGTTGGCGATCGCCGGCAGCGCCAGCACGAGGACCGATCCGTCGAACGCGGTAAGCACTACTGCGGCACCGGCCCAGACGAGAGTCACCCATTGCCGGCGGTCGAGGTCCACCACTACAGGAGGCGCATCTTCCTCAAAAGATATGGTCCTGGACCCAGGAATCCGCAGGTCGCCGCGATGTGGGCTATCGACACGCCGAGCAGAGAAGGCGGCCCGGGAAGGAGCCAGTAGGCGAGGCCAAGCGGGACGCCGACCAGCGCCGTGGCGAGAGTGTCAGGCCACGTCCAGCGGCCGAGCCGGTGATAGAGCACGTACACCGCGGTGGCGATCGCAAAGCCGACCGGCGCTCCCCACAGGATGCTCAACCCGCCCTGCATGAGGCCGCGAAAAAATGCCTCTTCGATTGGTCCGTTGACGCCGTAGAAAGCGGCCTGGAACCATGCGTCGTCCGCACCGGCCGGCACGAGCAGGGCGCCTCGCCTGCGTGTCAACCACAGCTGGACCGCGATCGATGCGGCGAACATGACCGGCGCCGCAAGCGCGGCGAATCCGAGCTGAAGGCCGAGCCGTCCGGGGCCCAGGCCAAGCCAGCCGGCCCGCCCGCTGGCGAGGTAGGCGATCGCAAATGCGGCCGTAAATGGCAGGAGCCGGATAAGGATGTCGGGGCGCATCCAGGCCCAGCTGTCTGGAATACGTGTGAGCTCCAGCCGCGTTGGAGATTTAGGAGTGGCCGTCCCGGAATCGATCACCTTTGAGGTCTTCTTCGACTACCTGTGCCCGTTCGTCTACCGGGTCGCCGGGCTCATCGACGCGGTGCAGCGTTCAGGCCGGCAGAACATCGATGTTCGGTGGCGGTATTTCTCGATCACGCAGGTGAACTCCAAGGATGACGGCTGGACGGTGTGGAGTGCGCCCGCGTCGGAAAGGGTGAAGGGACGCTTAGCCTTCAAAGCCGCGGAAGCGGCGCGCCGTCAGGGACGTTTCGACGCCATCCACCGGCCGCTCTTGTTTGCCAGACATCGCGACCGGCTCGACCTCGATGAGCCAGAAGTGGTGGAGCAGGTGGCGGCGGAGAGCGGGCTCGAGGCCGACCGGTTCCGGCGCGACCTGGCGGATCCACAGATCCTGGAAGCACTGGCTCGTGATCACACGCACGCCGTGACCGAGCTGGGGGTGTTCGGCACGCCGACGTTCGTTTTTTCTGACGGCACGTCCGCATACGTCCGCCTGTCCGAGTCGGTCGAGGGCGACGGCGCCGTGGAAGTGTTCGGCCGCCTCCTGTCGGTTGCCGCGTCCGAGCCTCGCATCCTCGAGATCAAGCGCCCGCGCCGGCCCACGCCGCTCTGATCCCGTTTCGGGTGCTCTTGGGGCGTCCGGAGTTTTCAGTACAACGGAGTACTGAAAAGTGCCGGGAGCTGCAAATCACATGGTTTCCGGTGCCACGAACGACGCATGGCGAACGTGGCTGATGACTGGCGTCCGGCGAGACCGGGTTGACCGCCGCAGGATGCGCGGAGCCCACAAGGGCCTGAAGAAGATTCTTCTCGAGGGCGTAGGCAACGGCGACGACCGTCCTCATGCGTGGAAGGACTTTTCCGGCGCGATGATCCGCCATGCGGTGGACGAGGCGATCCATTCCCTGCCGCACGAGGACAACCAGGTGGTGAAGCTTGCTTACTTCGGCGGCTACTCGAACCGGGAGATCGCCACCGAGGTCGGCATGACCGAGGGGACCGTGCAGCGCCGCTTGCGGCGGGCTCTGTCAGCGATCAGCGAGCAGGTCCAGCACGGGCGCACGCAAGCGCGACGCGCGCTTTACGCGCTGACGATCGGGCTCTCCAGCCGGTGGCTCCAGGACAGCGTTCACCACGCGGTCCAGGTCGCGGTCGTAGCCAGCGCGACGCTCATCATCGTTGCCCAACCGCACCTCGACTCCCGCGCTGCGCCGGTCGGGCCGGCCCTGTCTCACCCGAGTGTCACAGCGCCGGTGGTGCCGCCTGAGCCCTCGCCTACAGTGCCTGTGGATCGAGGGCGCGTTCCGGTCCCTCCGGTTCAGGCGCCTGTTCAGCAGCCGGCGGTGAGCTTGCCCATAAATGTGCCGGTAAAAGTGCCCTCCTTGCCGCCGCTTCCGGACAAGGTCAAGCCACCCGCGCTCTAGCCGTTTCGGGCGTAGATCACAACTCCATCGATCGTCGCGACCTGGTGGTAGCCGAAGCTGACGATGCCCCAGAGCGCGGGATAGTTGCGCATGGGATACATCGAGAAGTCACTCCAGCCTGCGGCTGAGGTATCGACGATCAGAGCCGGCGGGTTCGACCCCAGGTCCGCCTCCAGGAGCGGCCACACGTCGGGCGACGTGTCCCAGTTGTTGGGGGCCAGGTTCGAGCCGCGGTCGAAGCCCCGCAGGAAGCCGGGAAAGCGGCTCGCCATTGCGCGGTCGGACTCGACGTACAGGGCGGGCCAGTCGCCCCAGACGAAGACGCGATCGGACGCCGATGTGTGGGCGGCGATGTACGCGGAGACCGCCACATGCTGGGGCCCGGGCGGGCTGAAGTCGTATGTGAGGGGATCGGCGGTCATGTCGAACACCCACCAGGCGGCGGCGGGAATGACCATGCCGGCGACCGCCGCAGCGGTCGCGGTCCTGGTCAGCCGGAACCGGTCGAAGGCGAGGCCGGCGAGGATCGCCAGCGGCCCCATCGCCTGGATGAAGTAATGCCACGAAAGGTGTCCGCCCGCGAGTGACCCGGCCATCGCCACGGCCAGCCAGCCGACCATCAGGCGGACCTGAGGGCTGAGCGTTCGCCAGCGCGTGGCCAGCGCGATCGCCGCAATCCACAACACCGCCATGTCGACGACAAACGGCACGGCGCTGTCTTTGGCGCGCTGCCAGACGAAGGCCGGCGTCCAGCTGGCGGACGCGTAGCCGACCAGCGTTGCGATGGTCCAGCGCCAGAACCCGGCCAGCGAGCCGCTGAGGGCGATCAGCCCTGCGCCGACGATCAGGCCGGCGATCAAGCCGCCTCCCAAAAGCTGAGCCGCGCGCCAAAGCCGTTCCTGCGGTTCGAGCCAGAAGAGGGCGAGCGCAGCGAGTAGCACGTTGACCGCTGCCGACTGGCGGAACGCGCCGGCCGCCACGAGCAGGGCTCCGGTCCAGAACCAGCTGCGGCGGAGCATCAAAAGGACGGAGGCCGAGAGCGGGAGCATCATGAAGATCTCGGTGTTGGCAGCCAGCAGGCGCGGATTGCCCGCGGCGGTCACAACTCCGTAGAAAAACGCCGCAAGCAAGCCGGCGCGCGCCCCGGCGAGGTCGCGTGCGATCAGGAAGACCACGACGCAGGTCGCCGCCATCGCGATGAAGCCGGCGGCGTGGATCGCCGTCATCTGGTAGTCGCCGAAGAAACGAAAGATGACGGAGTAGATCCAGAACACTCCAGGCGGCTTGTTGTCGACTCCGCCAGCGCCGTAGAGCGCCCCGCCCCGGTTCATCAGGACCGCGATCGAGCCATATATGGCTTCGTCGCCGTCCAGGAGGCGATGCACGAAGGAGGGCAGATGCGCGACCATTATTAGTAGACCTGCCGCCACGGGCCAGGCCACCCGCCGGAACGAAATTGTCAGACGGTGGGCGGCCATGCGTTTCGGAATATAGAAACGTTTGGCCGTCGTGAGCCAGGCTCGAAATCCGGGGGGTCGATGTGTTTAGCGGTGTAAATCCCATAACCGATCGGCGACGTTGGGCTGTCCTGGCGTTCGCGGTTGTGGCACTTGCGCTGATCCTCGACGTGCTGATCCGAGACCATGACGGCCACGACCCTATCAGCGTCGACTTCCATACGTACGCCGCCGCAGGCCAGGTCGGGCTCGAACAGGGCTGGTCGCACATCTACGACCAGACCTCGGTGGCGGTCGAGCAGGTGGAGCTCTCGCCGGGCCATATCGTGCAGCCGTTTCTAAGCCCGCCGACGGTGGCATTCGTGACCGCCCCGCTGGGGTGGTTGCCTTACGACCTCGCCTACGTGTTATGGGCCGTGCTTCTTTTCATTGCATTCGCTGCTGCCCTCGCTTGGGCCGGCGTCAGCAAGGGGTGGAGCAGGTGGATCGCGGTCGTCGGCGCGCTCGCGCCGTGGTGGGTGATGCACGCGGTCAACGTCGGCCAGATCGTTCCGCTGGAAGCCGCGGCGTTGGTCATCGCATGGCGACTCGCGCGCGACAGGCGCGACATGCTGGCAGGTCTCGCGCTGGCGGCGATTCTCTTCAAACCCAACAACACGATCCTCGTCCCGTTCGCGCTGCTCTTTGCGCTTCGCATTCGATTGTTCGCGACGTGGGTCGGCGTTTCGGCTGCCGTCCTCCTCTTGATCGTGCTTACCGTCGGAACTGGAGGCATGGCCGATTACGTCACCCAGCTCCGCGGCCCACTGCCGAAGGGCTCCGATGATCTGACCCTGCACGGCGCTTTGGCGGTGACCGGAATGTTCGCGACAATCCTTCGCGTCCTCATCATCGGTTCGGTGCTCGCCGCCGCATACAGGCTTCGCCACTCTCCGGGTCTCGTCATTCCGCTCGCCATCGTCGGCTCGCTTCTCATTTCCCCGTATCTGCACGCTTCGGACCTGTGCATGCTGGCCGCTGCCGGATGGATGGTCTGGGAGGAGCGGCCGGCGTGGAGCTGGCGTGCTCCGCTGGTGGCGGTGTGGGTCCTCGCCAGTCCCTACCTCTACCTGCGCGGCGAGAGCCCGCACCTGCGCCAGTGGCCGTGGTTTGAGATCGCGATGCTGCTGTTGTTCCTGATCGCGGCCTGGTGGCCGTTAACAGGCCGGGGTGACTCCAGGAGACGCGCCCCCGCATAATCAGGTCGCCCGCCGCCACCCCGGGGAGACCTGTTGCCACTCGACATCCATGAAGTACTAGGACCGATTCGTGTGCTCGCTGGACCGGGCACAGGCAAGACCCACGCTCTGGTCGACCTTTACGAGCAGGCCGTGCGCGAGGGCGTCGCCGGCCGCGACGAGATCCTCGTGCTCACGTTCTCGACCGGCGCTGCGGGCGAGATCGCGCGCCGGATCGACGAACGCCTGAAGGACGACTACGGCGAAGCGTGGATCTCGACGTTTCACAGCTTCTGCGCGCGCCTGCTGCGGGATCATGCGCCTGATCGTGAGCGTCTGCTCCTGAACGGATTCCAGGAGTGGGTGGTCATGCGCGATGTTCTGGCGGGCATCGACTCCGAATTGCTCGGGGCGTTGGCCGGCGTGCGAGGCTCGGACGCCTTCGCGCGCGACTTGCTCGCCTTCGTAGCGTTGATGAAGCAAAACCTCGTCCATCCTGCAGCCCTGCAGCTGGCGGTGGAGGCGAGCGCAGGCGAGCGCCTGCGCGTCCTCGCTTCTGTGTACCAGGCCTATCACCAGCGGATGCGGGAAGCCGGGCTCTTCGACTTTCGCGACCTCATCTCCGGATCGATCGAGCTGCTGCAGTCGAATCCCGGGCTGCGCGACCGCATGCGCTCGAAGTTCAAGATCGTCCTGGTCGACGAGTTCCAGGACGTGGACCCGGCGCAGTTCGAGCTGCTGCAGCTCATCGCCCCGCCGGAGCTCAATCCCAGGCTGGTCGTGGTCGGCGACCCGGACCAGTCGATCTATGGATTTCGCGGCACGGTCCCGCGCCTGCTGAGCCACGGTTTTGGCGCCGTCTACGGATCTGCGACGCGCCACCTCGAGGTGTGCCGCCGCTCCTCGCAGGAGGCGCTGGACGCCGGAGAGCGCCTCCTTACCGCGACCCAGCCGGGTCGCGCGCCTCGGGTACTGCTGGCCGATTCACCGCGGCGCGCGCCCGCGGTCGTGTTGGCGCGCGAGGCCGACCCGGTCGACGAGGCGTTCTTCTGCGCGCGCGAGATCAAGCGCCTGCACGCCGAGTGGCCCGAGCTGCGCCTGCGTGACTTTGCGATCGTGCTGCGCAGCACGTCGGCCCTGGGTGCACCGTTCGAAGAGGCGCTTCGCGCCCTGGGCCTCGCATATGAGGTTCGCGGCTGGGGCGCCACCGCGCGCAACGAGGTGGTGCGCTTCCTCGTCGGCTACCTCGAGTCACTCCGCAAGCCCGACGATCCGGACGCTTTCGAGAGCGCGCTCGCCTCGAGCCTCGGCGGGGTCGGTCCGCACACGGTGAGCCGGCTGCGGGCCTACGCCGTGGAGCGGGGCCGCCCGCTGAAGAAGGTCGTCGACCGAGTCATGTACGCACTCGTCGCGCGCGATCCCAAGCGCTATCCCCTGCCGTGGGGAGAGGCCGCGCCGGAGGAAGCTCGACCCGAACCGGACTTCATGGGATTTCTCCGCGATGACGAGCTCGAGGCGCTGCACCGGGCGATGCTCGTGCGCCAGCGCCTGCTGGGCCTGGCCCGCAAGCTGCCGATCGCGGGTCTTGCCTACTCGGTACTCATCGAAGACGGCGCAATGCGACGGCTGCTCGATCTCGACCTGCCGTCGGTGCAGCGCGCGGAGGCGATCGCGGACCTGCGCGCCGCGATCGAAGGTCTCGAGTCGATCGAGCTTGTGCACGAGCGGCTGCATGGCTCGAAGCCGCTGCTCTCCGAAGTCAGCGGTTCGCTGGACAACCTGCTCGCCGCGGCAGCCGACGACACCGAAGCGGCGGACGGACACCGCGAAGCGGTCCAGGTCATGACGGTGCACCAGGCGAAGGGGCTGGAGTTCGAGGTCGTGTTCTGCTCCGGCTTCGCGCACGGGCTCTTTCCGCTCGAGGCTAGGCCGCATCCGGTGCTCGACGCGGAGGACCGCGCCTGGCTCGAGCGCTTCAAGGTCGGATTCATGCCGGCATGGCCGTCCGACCCCGACGGCCATCTCGCGGAAGAGGCACGTCTCGCGTTTGTCGCCATGACGCGGGCGAGACGGCGACTGTACCTGACCTACGCTGATGCCTACTTGCGGCAGGCGGGCCGCTCGGTCTTTCTCGACATGGCCGATCCTGAAGCCGAGGACCGCCAGCTGACTCGCGCCTCATCGCGTCTCGAACCTGACGACGTTCTCCTTGCGCGAGAAGCTGAGGTTATGCTCGCGTCACATCCGTCGGTCCTTGGCGAGAGTGTTCTTGCGCGCGCCATGGGCCTCGGCCTGGACCTGGAATTCCTCACCGACACGCAATCAGGCGAACCATTCGAGCCATACGGCCCGGGTCGCAACCCGGAATCGGTGGAGATCGGCCACTTCAGCCCCACGACGCTAAACACCTACCTCAAGTGTCCGCGTCTCTACTGGTACAACCATCACCCGGGTCTCGTTTATGAGCCGCGCTCGGTGGCGATGGAGCGCGGCGGTTTCCTGCACGAGGTGCTGCAGGACTTCCATGAGCACGAGGAGGAGTGGCGCCCGCACGAAGCCGAGCAGCAAAGGAGCTGGCTCGAAGACGCGCTCCAGAGGCACCTCGACGGATATCTATCGCGCATGGAGGGAGTGCTCGACCGCAAGCGCGAGGAGAAGCAGGTGCGATCGCTGCTCGGCAACTACATCCGCGCTGTCACCGGTATGCAGCTGATCCGCCGGCTCAGAACGGTCGCGATCGAGAAACGGTTCAAGCTGCAGCTGGACGGCTCCGAGGTCGTCGGCAAGATCGACCGCGTCAACGACGTCGGCGATGGAGAGGTCGAGGTCGTCGACTACAAGACCGGGTCCGGCAAGCCGATGCGATACGCCTACGAGATGTACTTCGGGCCGGAGCTGCACGACGTGCAGCTCCTGCTCTATTACATCGCCTGCAAGGAAGGACTCGACGAGGAAGGCAATCCCCTCGGCTTCCAGCCTCGCTTCCTTTCGCTCTGGTACCCGAAGGACTGGGTGTGGGGAGGCATGCGGCAGGACATCTTCAGCGTCGGCCGGCCGGCCGGGCTGAAGGACTACCGCGAGAAGCCCCTGAGCGTGGACGACCTCGAGCGCGGCCGCGCGGTAGTGGTGACTGCCATCGAGCGGATCAAGGCAGGGCACTTCGAGCCTGCGCCGCGCGAGATCGCTGGAACATGCGTCACGCGGTTTGGCACATGCCCCCACGCGTCCGTGTGCCCCTACGGGGGAGCGCCGCCGGAGTGACCACCACCCGAGTCGGCGCACCCACCCTCAGCAGCGAGCAGGCCGCGGCCGCGCATGCGGGTCCGCAGGGCGCGTTCCTCATCGCCGCCGGACCGGGCACCGGCAAGACCTTCACCGCCACGGAGCGGTTTTGCTGGCTGGTCGAGCAAGGAGTCTCGCCCGACCAGATCCTCACTGTGACGTTCAGCGATCGGGCCGCCGAGGAGCTTCGCCAGCGGATCACGCACGAGCTCACGGCCCGGAGGCCGGACCTTGGTCCGCAGGTCCTCGATGGTGCCTGGATCGGGACCTTCCACAGCGTTTGCGCGCGCCTTCTCGACGAGTTCGCTTACCTCATCGGCGCGCCGCGTGAGCTGCGAGTACTCGATGAGACAGGCCAGCGGTTGTTCGAGCAGGAGCTGATGGCGCGTCTGCGCAGCGGCGCAGCGGCGCCGTTCGACCCCGACTCGTTCAGCGCGCTTGCGGTCGACGACCTGGACGACCTCTTACGCTCAGGGCTGCGGTTTCTGCTCAAGCTGAAGGGCCGCGGCATCAACCCGGAACGCTTCCACCAGCGAGCTGTTGATCTCCATGGGCAGCATTGGAGTGCGCGGGCCAGCCCCTCCGGCCCTTCGGGCCACCTTCCCAAGAATGGGGAGGCATCAGGCGGCCCGGACCCTGCTCGCGCGGAACTGGAAGCGATCGACGTTCTCTTCACCATCTACCGCGCTTACGAAGACGCTCTCCGCGCGCAATCGCTGCGCGACTTCGACGACCTGCTGCTGGGCGTGATCGATGCGATGGAGCGCGTCCCAGAATTCCGGCGCCGCTGCCGCCAGAGATTCCGCTACTTGATCGTCGACGAGTTCCAGGACACCAACCGCATCCAGCTCGACTTCATCCGTCTCGCGGCCGGCGAAAACTTCGGCAACGTGACCGTCGTGGGTGACGCAAAGCAGTCGATCTATGGATGGCGCGACGCCGAGATCGACAATATCCGCACGCGGTTTCCGGGGCTGCGCCTGCCCCTGACCCACAACCGCCGCTCCTATCAGGGCATCCTCGACTGCGCGACCGATTTCATCCGTCGCGACTCAGACTTCGCAGCCGAGCCGGAGCTGGTGGCGACGCGAGGGGCCGGTATGGGACTGCCCGTCAGCGTCCTGATGGCTCCCGATTCGCGGACCGAAGCTCGCTCGGTCGCGGAGAACATCCGCCGGCTGCATGTCGGCGGCCGCGCCTTCCGCGACATAGCGGTGCTGTCGCATTCGGTGCGCATGCTGCCCCGAGAGTTCGAGGACGAGCTCCGGCGGCAGGGAATTCCATATGTCACGAGCGGCGGATCGGGCTTTTTCGACCGCCAGGAGATCAAGGATGTCCTCGGGCTTCTCCGGCTGACCGAGAACCCGATGGACGACGGGGCGCTCGTGCGTATCCTCCAGGGCCCGATAGTCCGGCTCACGGACGCCGGCATGTACCGGCTCGCGACACGCCGCTTTGAGCGAAAAGGCATGCGACTACGCGACTGTTTCGACGAATCCAGGCGCGCGGGGTTTCCTGAGATGGAGCCGAAGGTCGCATCCGAGGCGGTGCGCCTCGTCGAGCTTGCCGACCGCATCGGCCGGCTGCGAGACACGCTCACTGTTGCCGACATCCTCAACCGCCTGCTCGAAGAGAGCGGCTACCTTCGCTGGGCCGAGCTGCGCGCCCAGCGCGACGGCAGCCCGCGCGCCCTCCTCAACCTGCGCAAGGTGTTCCAGCTCGCGGGGCGATTCGAGCGCGACATCGCGCTCGCGGGCATCGGCGACTTCGTCCGCCACCTCGACCAGGTCATCGACGCGGAGCTTCCTGTCGGCGAGGCGGCCGAAGAGGCAGCCGGTCCCGACGCCGTCTCGCTGCTGACGATCCACGCGGCGAAAGGTCTCGAGTTCCCAGTCGTTTTCCTGGTCAACCTGCGGCCGCCGCGCCCGCGCGACACGGAGCGCCTCTTCTTCGACCCCGACAAATTCGGCTTCGTCATGAAGAACTGGCGGGGCGAGAAGCATCCTCGCTACGCCGAGACATCGCCTGGCCAGCCGGCGGTCGCGCTTGCCATCGGAGAGCGCCGGCGCATCGTTTATGTCGGACTGACGCGGGCGAAGGATGCGCTCTACGTGACGGCGACACGCGATGAGCCAACCGCCCACGAGGTGGGAGTCAACGGATTCGATGAGCACGACCATTTCGCTGAGATCTTGGGCTGGGCGCTGGCGCACCCCGAATCGGCCGTGGTGGTCGAGGCGGAGCAGCTCGAGCTTCCCGTGCTACGCGCGACCAACGGCCTGGCCCACGACGACCCATCCGTGGTCGCGGCCGTGCTCGACCGCCTCGAGCGCATCCAGCCGCCGCCGGCGGCAGGCGGGCCGGAGTCTCAAGCTTCGATCGCGTTGAGCTTTTCCCAGCTGCATGACTTCGAGGTCTGCCCCGTGCGGTACCGCTTCAGCCAGGTCTGGGGCGTGCCGGCGCCGCCCGACGAGCTCCAGCCGCACCACGTGAGAGCGGCCGGCTCCACTGAATTGGGCGCGGCCGTGCACGAGGCGCTCGCGGCGTGGCACAACGCAGGTGGCGATTTGCTCGCCATGTACCGCGGGCCGGAGGCCGGTCGAGAGATGCTTGGGCGTTACGTCGACCACCCACTGGCGCGCGCCCGAACGCTGGCCGCCGAGGCTGGTTTCAACATGGCGATCGGCGGCACGCGAGTGAAGGGACTGGTCGACCGGGTCTGCGAGGTGGACGGCAAAGTCGCCCTGATCGACTTCAAGACCAACGCCAGCCTCGACCACGCGCTCCTCGAGGCTTACACGCTCCAGCTGCGGATCTACGGGGTGGCCGCGCGACGCGGTTTGCTGCCGGGAAGCCGCGATCCAAGGTTGATCCTGTTCGACCTGCGGCGGGGCGAGACGATCGACGTCGTGCCTGACGACATGTCTGTCGAGCGTCGTGTGCTGGACGCGTCGGCCAGGATCGCCGCGGGCGACTTTCACCTCGGGCCGGAACACGCCCAAAGACCTTGCTCCCTGTGCGCTTACCGTCCCATCTGCACCGATGCGCGAAAAGTACTTTGAGCGCCGCCAGATCAAGGAGGCGATCGCCTTCGCCGAGGCGGGCGGCATCTCGGTGCATCGCAACTTTGACTCCTATCACGGGACGACCATCCGTGGATTCACGCGTGAAAAGCCCTTCCTGCACGTGATCGGCCTTCGTCCCGCGCTCGAGGAGTGGGGCCGGATGCACGGTCTTCGTCCCGAATGGATCCAGCCCGAAAAGCGCCGCAAGGTGGCGCACTACGACGTCTTCGGTCCGGCGGCTGAGGCCCTGATCGCAAGACTCAAACCAGACCCGTGAGGCTCCCTTGACCGGGCTTGACGCATCGCGTTATAATGCGTCAAGAACAACCAGAAGGAGGTTTGAACATGGCTAGCAACTTTTCCGACACCGCGACCGCAGTTGAAGAGTTCGCAGTCGGTGCCGCAAGAACAGCTGCCGAGGTCGCCGGCGACCCCGTTGGCAGAGCTCGCAAGCAAGTCAAGAGCTTCGAACGCAAGGGAGCTCCCACCGTGCGCAGGATCAACCGGCGCCTGAATGCCCTCATGCCGGGCAAGGTCACCGTCTTCGGCATCGAGGTCAACGGCAAGCTGCCCGAGAAGATCGCGGTCAAGGGCCTCCACATGGTGAAGCTGCAGGCTCGCCGCGGGGATGTGGTCGGCGACGTCGCCAAAAGAACGCTGCGGATCTTCAACGGGTCGTTCAAGACCATCGCCCGCACTGCCACCAGGCTTGAGCAGGCAAGCGAGCTGACGTCGCGCCAGCCGGCAAGCAGACCGACAGCAATCCGGTCGCGCCGCCGTTCGGCCCGCCGCCGCGCCGCATAATCGCCCCAAAACCAAGGCGCCCTGCGGGGCGCCTTTTTCGTTTCAGCTAGCCTTCGCCCTCGGATAGTCCGATGGTCCTCTGCACCGGTTCGATCGCGTACGACTACATCCTCACCTTCAAGGGGCGATTCAAGGACCACATCCTTCTCGACAAGACGCACATCCTGAACCTCAGCTTCCTGGTCGACGACCTCCAGAAGCGCAGGGGCGGGGTCGCCGGGAACTACGCCTACAACCTCGCCCTTCTCGGTTACCCGTCGGCTGTGCTCGCGACAGCGGGCTCCGACGCCGCGGAGTATCGCGACTGGCTGACTGCTCACGGCATCGACTGCCGAGGGCTGCGCCTGCTCGATGGCGAGCTCAGCGCGACAGGCTTCACGACCACGGACATGGACGACAACCAGCTGACCGGCTACTACGGCGGGGCAATGTGGAGGGCAGGCATGCTCGGGCTCGACGACGGCCCGCCCGACGTCGACGCCGTCATCGTCGGCCCGAACGATCCCGCGGCCATGAAGCGACTTGTCAAGGAGTGTCGCGAGCGGAACGTGCCATTCGTCTTCGACCCCGCTCATCAGCTTCCGATGATGGACGGCGCTGACGTGACCGACGGGATCGGCGGCGCGTGGATCGTGATCGGCAACGACTACGAGCTAGAGCTGATTCAGCAGCGCACCGAACGCGACATGGACGGGCTCCTCGAGCTCGCGGAAGTGGTGGTGACTACGCTTGGACGTCAGGGGTCGCGAATCAACACGCGCGACGGCGCTATCGACATTCCCCCGGCGCCGGCAGTCCGCGAGGTAGACCCGACCGGCGCGGGAGACGCGTATCGATCGGGACTCGTAGCCGGCCTGATGCGCGGGCTCGATCACGCAACGGCGGGGCGGGTGGCCTCGCTCGCCGCCACCTACGCGGTCGAGCAGATCGGCACGATCGAGCACCACTACACGCGCGAAGAGTTCAGCGCGCGCTGCCGCGATTGCTTCGGGCTCGACCTGGACGACAGGTTCTGGGCAGGCTAGCGCTGGGCTAGCATCGTGGCAACGTGGCCGCCAATGCAGTCGAGGTCGAGGATCTTCGCAAGTCCTACGGTCCTGTCCAGGCCCTTCGCGGTGTCAGCTTCTCGGTCGCGGAAGGGGAGGTGTTCGCACTGTTGGGGCCAAACGGGGCCGGCAAGACGACCACGGTCGAGATCCTCGAAGGGTTTCGGCACCGCGACGGCGGCCGGGCTTCGGTCCTGGGGTTTGACCCGGCTTCGGGCAGCCGGCGGCTCAAGGAGCAGATGGGCATCGTCCTGCAGACAAGCGGTGTCGACCCGTACCTGACCGTCGCGGAGACGGTGGACATGTTTCGCGGTTATTACCCGAAGCCGCGCTCACGTGACGAGGTGCTTCGACTCGTTGGACTCGAGGACAAGCGCGACTCACGCGTGACGAGGCTGTCGGGCGGCCAGAAGCGCCGGCTCGACGTGGCGATCGCGCTCGCCGGCGACCCAAGCATGCTCTTCCTCGACGAGCCGACCAGCGGCTTTGACCCGGGCGCTAAGCGCAACGCGTGGGAGGTGATCAAAGGCCTCGCAGGGTTGGGCAAGACGATCTTTCTCACCTCGCACTCGATGGATGAGGTTCAGTACCTGGCCGACCGGGTCGTGATCATCGCCGCCGGCAAGATCGTGGCCGAGGGCACGCCAGAATCGCTCATGGGAGCCCGACCCGCGACCACGACTGTTCGATTTCGAGTTCCCCCGATTCCATTGCCAGACTCATTTCGAAAGAGTGCCCGTGTCGACGGCGAGAACATCGAGCTCGAGACCGATGACCCAACACGGACGTTGTTCGAGCTCACGTCTTGGGCCATGCAGTCCGCGACGTCCCTTGACGGGCTGCAGGTGACGCGACCCTCCCTGGAGGACGTGTACCTGGAGATCACCGGAGAAGTCGAAACAGGAGGCGCGGTGCTTGAGCGACCTTAATCTCACCCTTCGCCAGGTCTGGTACATCAACAAGGCATTCGTCCGCAATCCGGCCTCGCTGTTCTTCACCCTGATATTTCCATTGATGTTTCTCGTCATCTTCACGGTTATCTTTGGCAACGGTCACGTCCAGGTCGCTCCGGGGCAAACGGTCCGCGTGGCCACGTTCTACGTTCCTGCGATCGCAGCCTTCTCGGCCATCAACGCCTGCTACACCAACATCGCGATCTCGCTCAGCTTTGCGCGCGATTCGGGAGCTCTGAAACGCATACACGGTTCGCCGTTGCCCGTGTGGAGCTATATGGCCGCCCGAATCGTGCACGCGGTGCTCATCGCGATTCTTCTGGTCGTGATCTGCGCCGCGTTTGGGGCACTGCTCTACGGCGCCACGCTTCCGACGGACACGCTTCCGGCCTTCGTGCTGACGCTGCTTGTCGGCGCAGCAGCCTTCAGCGCGCTCGGCGTTGCGGTGACCGCTGTGATTCCGAACGCAGATGCCTCGCCCGCAATCGTCAACGGAACAATCCTTCCTCTGCTCTTCATCTCGGACGTCTTCATCCCGCTGCAAAATCCCGCGCCCTGGCTGGACCTCCTCGGCAAGATTTTTCCAGTGCGGCATTTCGCGGATGCGTTGATCGGCTCCTTCTTCCAGGTGAGCGGCTCGGGCCTCCACACCAATGACCTTCTCGTGATGGGAGCCTGGGGAGTCGCCGGCCTGGTGGTCGGCATCCGATTCTTTCAGTGGGAGCCGAAAGTCTGATGGCGACGATCTTCACCCAGATCATCGAGGGCAGGCTCCCGGCGCGATTCGTCTGGAACGACGAGCTCTGCGTGGTCTTTCTCTCCAACCGACCGCTGCGGCCGGGCCACTGCCTGGTCGTGCCGCGGGAGGAGATCGACCACTGGATCGACCTGGATCCCGGACTTCTGTGCCACCTGGCAGAAACCGCCCAGGCGATCGGGCGTGCGCAGATGGCCGGTTTCAACCCCGAGCGCATCGGCGTCATGCTCGCCGGCCTGGAGGTACCTCACTGCCACTTCCACGTCGTGCCGATCCGCGGCTTGCACGACCTCGACTTCGGCAACCAGGACCCTGACCCCGAAGCGACGATGATGGACGACGCGGCCGAGACGATCCGGCGCGAGCTGCGGCGGCTCGGCTACGTGCAGGTAAGCGGAGGTTAGTCCGGTCCGCGCGGCAGTCCGAAGGTGACTGTCGGTGCGATGGTCACGATCCGGCCGTCATCGGTCTTGACCAGCTGCCAGCAGCCTTCATGCACCATCCAGTGGTGCCGATGGCAGAGCAGGATCTGGTTTTCGATCTCTCCGCCGCCGCCGTGCAGCCAATGCACGACGTGATGTCCATCGCACTTTGACGCCGTCCGCTCGCAACCCGGCCACTGGCAGTGCTTGTCTCGCGAGATCAGCGCCCGGCGCCGCGGGCC
>VBIW01000153.1 GCA_005880915.1 Chloroflexota bacterium
TCGGAGAGCTAGCGGTCGCGGTTTTCGCTTGCTGCTGCCATAAGGCGTTTGCGGCAACATTCATGCGAACCGCCTTTTCCAGCTGTGCAGACGGTTTTGTGGGATCTGGTGGTCGAGCTAGGCCGTACACATCCCGGCCTATCTGTATGGGAGTCAGGAGCAACCCCCAAGGTATTCCCCACCACCCAAAAAACAAACTGAAGGCGGCGCCTCCGAGCTGGCCTTTCAAGCCGCAGCTGCGGCAGGAGAGTTGAGGAGTGCTGCTCCACTGCGTCAGCACAAGAGCGGACCACACCTTGTGAATCACGTGCACATCAACCGGCCCGGAACCCTGGCATTTAGGACAAAGCCCCTGGTGGACTTTCCACAAGTTTTCCTGGACGGTTGCGTCCGGAATCTGGCGTGAGATGGCGAGCAGAGTTCCACGCGCCTTGCATTTCTGATTGCAGAACCGTCCATTCGCGTCGCGTTTGCCGCCGAAGATAATGGTTGAACCGCAGTAGTCGCACTTGGCCATTGTTCACCACCGAGTATCGCAACGCAGTTTGTCTCGGGATCGTTTATTTGTCAATTGACTGTTGCTGTGCGGCTCGGCTCCACACTGAGAGTCTGTCGTGGTGTTAGAATTTCCTAGTCAACCCCTTCGAACCGACCTGGTTCGAACCGTGTCGGGACGTGGCTCAGCCTGGTAGAGCACTCGCTTGGGGTGCGAGGGGTCGGCAGTTCAAATCTGCCCGTCCCGACCAATCTTCCCAACGTTGTGACGTGCCGTCTACTTCAACCCCTTCACCACATACGCCACGGCGAGCGCTTGGGAATAGACATATGCATATGCGCTGCCGTCGCTGGAAAAATGCGGTGCACCGGCGCCGGCTCCTGCCGGCAGCCCCTCGCCGAAGTTTTTCCAGAACTCCATTTTCCCTGTCGTCGTATTGACCCGATAAGCCTTCGCAACCCGTTCCCGGCGTTGGCTGGAGAGCGCATACACGGAGGCTCCATCCGGCGTCCAACCGGCCAAATAGTACTTCGAGTCGAGCCCGGGGATCGGGTGCAGGCCGCTACCGTCGAGGGGCCAAACGGCCCATTTCCCATCCGGCCCAGTGACTGCCACACTGTGGCTGTCGGGAGACAGGATCGCGCCGGCGATGCCCTCGGGCGTGACGGGCTTGGCACTGCCGTCGCTCACACCTATCAGATAATCGCGCGCTCCGTGTCCCGCCTCAATTCCAACGGCCAGCAACTGATTGCCATCCGGCAGGTAGCGAACGGAGTTATAGCTGACGTTGTCATGCGTTAACTGCCTGGCTTCGCCTGCACCAGTCGGCACGAGGCTGAGCGGACCGCCCTTGGCTGGCTTTGTGATCACCCATTTGCCATCCGGCGAAATCGCCTCGCCGGTGCCTTCGCCGATCCGTACGGGAGGCGATCCGTCTGTGTCGCGCAAGTAAACTGTATAATTCGGCCCGCCCCCATCCGCTTCTTCCTCGAATAGAACTCTTTTCCCGTCCCGGCTGATGTCTCGCAGCAGCGACCACCCCAGCCATCCCAGCTCATGCTCTTGTTTTCCATCCGGTGTCCCTCGGATCCCGAGACGAATCTGCTGGATAAGCATGAGCGCAACTCCGTCGCGCATGTCTTGCAGCCACATGCCTCCGGGGACGTTGGTGATCGTGCGCAGCTTGCCCGCCAGAGTCACCCCATGCAGATTTTGTGCGGCGCCAGTATCGGAGGCAGTGAACCAGATCTCGTCGCCCGCGGGCGACCATTGGACGCCCTCTATCGAAGACCAGCCCGACGAGAGTTTTTTCTCGTGCCCATCCAGGTCGACGACCGCAACCGAACCTTCGTCGTCGCCCCCCTGGTTCTCGTGGTCGGCAAACGCGATCCACTTGTCATCTGCCGAAATTTTCGGATGGCTGATCCAGTTGATGCTGTCCAGCAAGACATGACCAACCGGATATTCCAGCCGCCAGTGATGGTTCTCGGGGATAAATCGGACCACCGCCATTCTCTCGCCGTTCGCCGCCCATTCCGCGTCCTGCACATACTCGAGTACCTCTCGGGGTGTGCCGCCGCCCAGCGGAACGCGGGCGAGCGTCCCCGATCGCGCATACCCGCCGTAGAATACGGTGTTGAGCCGGATTGCCAGTTCTCCGCTCTTCGAGATCGAAAGCAGTTCTGCGTTCTTCAGTCCCAGTTCGCGCGAGCCGGTATCATTGGTCCGAGCCATGTAGAGCTGGTTCTCGCTGCCTTCCCAGGACGCGCTGTAAACGATGCTGCCGTCGGGAGTGAACCGGGCATTCCCGATGGAACCGGTACGGAACGTGATCTGCCGGTACTCAGCCGGAGGCGCGGCTGCGCTGCCCCTCCGTCCCAGCCACCAGCCCAGACTGAGCATCGCCGCTCCCACCACAATCACGGCTGCTGCGAGCGCCACGGTGCGACCCGTGCCCGCGGACTTAGCTTGCTGCACCACGGCCTGCGCCCCCGATTTGCTGCTGCCGGAAATCTCGGTCAGAGCTTCCAAATCGAACGCCAGGTCGCCCGCCGACTGGAAGCGCTGGGCCGGATGTTTCTCCAGGCAGTGCCGCACAATTCGTTCCAGGCCTGGCGGAACATTGCGCGCTGTTTCGGAAAGCTCCGGCGTCTCCTCTTTCAGGATCGCGCTCATGGTGTCGGCCGCAGTTTCGCCGTGAAACGCCCGCTTGCCGGAAGTCATCTCGTAGAGAATTGCCCCGAAGGAAAAAATGTCAGACCGATGGTCGGCCGGCTTTCCCCGAACCTGCTCCGGCGACATGTAACCCGCAGTTCCTAAGACCACGCCGGCCTCGGTAGCCACTTGAATCGTCGGAGCGTCCGCGCTATCGCTGTTCGACTCCGGCTGCGTTAGTTTAGCCAGACCGAAGTCCAGAATCTTCACCCTGCCATCGGTAGTTAGAAATAAATTTTCCGGCTTCAGATCGCGATGGACTATGCCCTTCCCGTGAGCCGCCGCCAGCCCTTTCGCCACCTGCATGGCATAGTCGATCACTCTGCGGATCGGCAACGCTCCGTT
>VBIW01000154.1 GCA_005880915.1 Chloroflexota bacterium
TAGTGTTCCAGCGGCCGGTCGTTGCCCTCGGCGTGGGGATAGTCGCTGCAGAACATGAAGATCTCCGCGTCGATGGCGCGGCCCAGCTCGGCGGGGGTCTCGTCGGCGAAGGCGGCGACCCGGACCTGGCGGCGGATGTAGTCGCTGGGGCGCAGCTCGAGCCTCGTCAGCGGCTGCCCGTCGAAGGTGTTGTGGAAGGCGAAGGCGCCGGTCGAGGTGGCGCAGGAACATCGGCAGCCAGATCGCCGAGAGCTCCATCACCCCGAGGCGCAGCTGCGGATGCCGCTCGAAGACGCCGTGCACGGCGAGGTCGGCGATCGCCATCGCCGGCGCCGCCCAGAGGAAGGAGGCGAAGAGCACCGGGGTTGTCTGGTCGGGGTCGTCGGCGGTCCAGGCGTCGTCGAAGGCCCGGGTCGGGAAGGCGGCGACGTGGAACACCGGGGTGACCCCGGAGTCGACGAACATCGCCCAGGCGGCATCCAGGTCGGGGTGCGAGAGCGGCCGGCCGTCGACCAGCGCCGGGGCCACCATGGCCAGGCGCACCCCGCCCGCGGAGAGCGCGGCGAGCTGGTCGTGCACCCAGTCGAGGTCGCCGCGCAGGCTGAGGTGCCCCACCGGGTGGAGGCGGCCGAGCGCCTGCTGGGCCACCGCGACGGCATGGCGGTTCCAGGCGGCCATGTTGACCCGAAGCGTCTCCAGGTCGGCCGACAGCGCGCGCTCCCAGAGCAGGCCGAAGTTGGGGAAGAGCACCGAGCCGTCCAGCCCCCAGGCGTCGAGCTTGGCCACCCGGGCCGCCGGGTCCCAGAAGTCCACAGGGAGGGCCTCGTCGTAGGAGGCGAGCGCCGGACGGCCGGCCCGGACCCGCCGCCGGTACTCGCCCATGGCGGCGACGTCCCCGGGGTGGTGGACCTCGGCGAGCTGGATGCGGTGGTCGCCCAGGGTCAGCCAGGCGTGTCCGAGCTCGTCGTCGGCGATCCGCAGGGTCCGGTCGCGATCCGCGCCGGCCGAGTTCTCCGCCCACATCCCGCGGGTCTCGTACAGGTGCATGTCGGCGTCGATGGCGGCGACCACGTCCTCACCTCCAACCCGACCGCCCTGCCCGGCGCCGCGGCGAGGCCGGGGGTGGGATCGGTCCGGCCCTATCCTGCCACCCCGCCGAGGCCCTTGGGAGGGGCCTTCCGGCCGCAAGGATCGCGCCGAACGCGTCGTTTCTTGGGTGTCATGCAGCATCCCACCACCTGCCCGCGTTGCTCCAGCCCCCGGGTGTGGCTGGAGGCCTCGGCCGCGGAGGCCTTCACCGGTCGCCGCCAGGTCCGCTGCACCGCCTGCCGGCGTGACGCCGACGCCTGCATCCGCTGCGGCTGGGAGTTCGTCGCCGCCGGCCCCCGGGCCGGTGAGTGCGCCTGTGCCGGCGTCGCCGTGCTCGGCCGGGCGGGATCGAAGTGGCCGTCGGCCGCAACCCTGAACCGCTCCGGAGGCGGTGCCGCCGCTGACGCCGCCGAGGCACACGCGACCCTCAGCTACCGCGCCAGCCGCGCCCTGGCCCCGGTGGTCGCCGAGGCGGCCAGCCGCGCCGACGCCGCAGCCCGCCTCGAGGCCGCCCTGCGGAGCGCCTCGGTCCGGTAGTTGATCGTCCCGGGGCGACCGGCCTCAGGCCACGCCGCCCGGGGTCGACGGGCTGACCGCCGGCGAGGGCACCGACTCCCGCTGACCGGAGAGCCGGCGCGGCCAGGTCACCGCCATGCGGGCTCCCCCTGCAGGGGAGTCGCCGATGTCCCACCGTCCACCGGTGGCCCGCACCACCGTGTCGGCGATGGCCAGGCCGAGCCCGGCGCCGCCGGGGCGATCGGTGGCGCGGTGGAAGCGGTCGAAGATGTGGGCCCGCTCGGTGCTGGGGATGCCCGGGCCGGAGTCGTCGACGCAGAGCCGCACCCGCTGCGCCTCGCTGCTCACCGAGACCTCCACCGTCCCACCCTCCGGCGCGTACTTGCAGGCGTTGTCGAGGAGGACCCCGAGGAGGCGGTCGAGCCACTCCGGGGGAGCGCTGACCACGTGCGACTGGCCGTCGTCGCGCACCGTCAGGGTGAGCCGGCGCGCCTCGGCGACGGCGCCGAAGCGGTCCACAGCCTGACCGGCCATGACCCCGACGTCGACGTACTCGGCGCCGGGTCGGGTCCGGGTGGCGTCGAACCGTGCCAGCCAGAGCAGGTCCTCGACGAGGTGGCGGATGCGCTGGCTCTCGCCCTCGACGCGCCGGAACGCCGCCTGGTACCAGCCCGCCTCGCGCGGACTGGCAAGGGCCAGCGAGGTCTGCGCCTCGATCACCGAGAGCGGCGTGCGCAGCTCGTGCGAGGCGTCGGCGGTGAACTCCATCTGGCGCTGGCGGGCCACCTCGATCGGCTCTGCCACCCGGCGTCCGATGGTCAGCGCCCCGAGGAAGACGATGGTCAGCAGGGCCGGGCCGACCAGCACCTCGGCGAGGATCAGCGTCGAGCGCGCTTGCGCCACGCTGTCGGTGGTCTGCCCGACCACGATGTGCCCGGCGCCGAGGGTGGTCCCGGCGACGCGGACGTCGGTGCCGCCGATGGAGATCGTCTGCGGACTGCTGACGTCGCGGTACTGCTCGGGCAGCACCGCGCTGGTGTCGCTGCCGGTGACCGGCCCGCCGGGCTGCACGGTCCAGACCAGCAGCGGTGGTCCGAAGCGCGGGCCGCCGCCCGGCTCACGGAAGCCCTCCGCGGGCAGGACGCGGAAGGGCTCGGTGGTGATCCGGGTCAGTGACGACTGGAGACGGGTGTCGATGGTCGAGGTCAGGTTGCGGGTGACGATGACCACGACGGTCACCGCGATCACCGCGTAGACGGCGGCGACGATCGCGGCGGTGATCGCCGCGACCCGGATCGAGGCCGCCTTGACCCTGCCGAGGTGAGGGGTGCGGCTCATGCGACATCCAGCCGGTACCCGGCCCCGCGCACGGTGACGATGCGGACGTCGGCGCTGGGCACCTTGCCGCGCAGCCGGCTGAGCTGC
>VBIW01000155.1 GCA_005880915.1 Chloroflexota bacterium
GAGACGGTGAAAAACCATTCCCGAGGGAGGCTTCGGATGAAAGTAAGTGCTCTTCTGTGGAAGGGTCTTGCCCTCTTGGGCCAGCTTCAAAACCTGCTTGAGGTCCGGTGCGTCAAGGAAGAACGCCGCAGAGCCAACGCCCTCGTCCACCCATCGCACGGCTTCAGCCGGGTCGCGGGTGTACATCAGGAGCTCCTCCGAGCTGCGCTTGCCCACAACATTGTCGATCACCTGCTCATGTAACTCCACGAGGGCCATATCCCCTTCCAACGGCAGCACCTGGAAGCGGTGATCGCGGTAGGTCCCGGCGGCCACCCGCCCGTGCAGCGCGGCAAGCGTGTCCTGCAGCGAGCCGGCGTCCTCGCCTCCGGTGACCGCGACCCCGGCCTTGAGGACCCGGTGCGTTGGCAGCACCTCCAATCCGGGGTCGTCGAGGTCCGTGAGCAACGCCAGCGTGAAGCGCGACGAAGCGTCCGGCCCACCCGCAATCTCGTCGGCGTGCACCAGAGCGGTCTCGTAGCGGTGGTGGCCGTCGGCGATGAGCAGGGGCAGCGGCTCGAGCGCGACGTGCAGGGCCGCGTGGATGGCCGGGTCGGAGATCACCCACAGACGGTGCACCGTCTGCTCGGGGCCCGTGAACAGAACGGCCGGGGCCCGCTTGACGACCACCTCCAGGATCGGCTCCACCCCCGCGTGGGTCCCCTCGTACAGGAACCAGAGCGGCTCGAGCGCTACGTTCGTCGCCCTGAGCAGCGCCAGCCGGTCCTCTTTCGGCCCGCGGTGGGTGCGCTCGTGAGGCAGCACGACCTTGTCCGCATACGGCTGGATCCGGAGGGCGCCGATCAGGTCGATCCGCCGCCGACCCTCGAACTCGACCTGGTGGACGTACATCGAGGGAGGGTCCGGCTCGAGGATGCCCCCGTCGATCCACTCTTCGAAGGTGCGCGCCGCGCGCGCATAGTCGGAGCCGGGCCGGGTCAGACGGACGACGTTGTACGGCGACAGCGCCTCGTAGCGCTGCAGATCGGATTCCGGAATGACGTCGTAGGGCGGCGCGATGAGCAAGCTTGGATCGCCGGCACGCGCCAGGTAATACCGGATTCCTGGCAGCGCGCGGACGTCAGCTATCGGAGACTCCGCCGAGCTCGACGTAGCGCAGATCCGACATGCCATCGACCTCGCGCAGCCGCTCCAGCACCCCCGGAGCAACCCGGTCGTCGACAGCCAGGATCATCATCGCGTTGGCCCGCGGCGCGTCGCGCCCCACCTGCATGCTCGCGATGTTGACATCGTGCTCGCCCAGAATCGTGCCGACGCGCCCGACGACCCCCGGCCGGTCTTCGTGCCGGCTGAACAGAAACCGGCCCTCGGGGACCAGGTCGACACGGAACGAATCGATGCGAAGCGCGCGCGGCTCGCCAAGCATCACCGTGCCGGCAAGCTCATGTCCATGTATCCGTACTGTGACCAGGCTGGCGTAGCTGCCCAGAGCCAGGCTTCGCTTTTCGACCAGCTTCACGCCTCTACCCGCCGCGATCAGGCGGGCGTTGACCGAGTTGATCCGGTCCTCGGTGAAAGGCTGCAGCGCCCCTTTGATGGCGGCCGCGACGAGGAGGTTGACGTCGTGCTGAGCCAGCTCGCCCTCGAAATCGAGCTCGATCACTCCGATCCGCCCGCCGAACAGCTGGCCATGCAGCGCAGCGAGGCGCTCTGTGAGGTTGACGAACGGGCGGAGGTATTCGAGCTCCTCAGGCGGCAGGGCCGGAGCGTTGACCGCGAAGCGCGGCAGCTCGCCCGCCAGCACAGCGGCCACCTCTACTGCAACGTCGAACGCAACGGAGACCTGCGCTTCAGCGGTCGAAGCTCCGATGTGGGGCGTGGCGACGAAGTTAGGCAGCTCGAGCAGCGGGTTGGCGCCCGGCGGTTCAGCCATGAACACGTCCATGGCCGCCGCGGCCAGGCGCCCCGAGGTCAGCGCCTCGTAAAGGGCTGCCTCATCCACCACCCCGCCGCGGGCTGTGTTGATCAGCCGAGCGCTCGGTTTCATGAGCGCCAGCTCTGGTCCTCCGATCAGGTTGCGGTTCGCATCGACCAGCGGCACGTGCAGGGTGACGAAATCCGACCGTGCCAGGAGCTCCTTCAACGAAAGCAGCTCGACGTTGATCAGCTCGGCACGCTCGACCGACACGACCGGGTCGTAGGCGACGACCTCCATCTCCAGGCCGTGTGCGCGTTTCGCCACCTCGGAGCCGACATTGCCGAGACCGACGATCCCGAGCGTCTTGCCACGGACCTCGATCCCGACGAAATTGGAGCGTGCCCACTCGCCGCGCTTCACCGACGCGTCGGCTTGCGGCACCCACCTGGCCATGGCAAACAGCAGCGCGACCGTGTGCTCGGCGGCGGCGATGATGTTGCCGCGCGGCGCGTTGACGACCAGGATTCCTTTGCGCGTCGCCGCCGGGACGTCGATGTTGTCCACGCCTACGCCGGCCCGGCCGACGACGCGAAGCCGCCGCCCGGCCTCGAGAACATGAGCTGTCACGCGCGTCTCGCTGCGCACGACAAGCGCGTCGAAGTCCGGAATGCGCTCGATCAGCTCGGCCTCCGGGAGCTTGCTCACCACAGTGACCTCGCCTGCCTGACGCAGGCGCGCCAGGCCGTCCTCCGCGAGCGGGTCGGCGACGAGTATTCGGGGCAAGGCGGCGCCTTCGAGGCCTTAGCGGGCCGCGGCGGCGAGGCCCTGCAATGAAGAGGTGACAGCAGCCACGCCGCGGCCATCCGCGGGCGCGATATCGAGCTCCTCGAGCGCCTGCTCGATCGCCCACAGGACCTGCACGACGTCGCCCTCGGCGATCGCCCCGAGGTGGCCGACGCGAATCATCTTGCCGGCCATCTTGCCCTGGCCGCCGGCGATGACGACGCCGTACTTTTTGTCGAGCATGGTGCGGAGGGCGGCCACGTCCAGGCCCGCCGGCGGAAGCGCCGAGGTCACCGTGTTCGAGCGATACCCCTCCTGGGCGAACAGCTCGAAGCCAAGCGCCTTCAGGCCCGCCTGCGTGGCCCTCGCGAGCCGCGCGTGGCGCTCGTACACGGCATCCAGGCCCTCTTCCTCCAGCATCCTGAGGCCCTCCTGGAGCGCGAACGCGATGCCGACTGCCGGCGTGAAGGGGGTCATGCCCTTGTCGGCCCAGGTCTTGGTCTCCTTCCAGTCGAAGTAGAAGCGGGGAGAG
>VBIW01000156.1 GCA_005880915.1 Chloroflexota bacterium
ATGACGATGGCCTGCGCCGGGTGGTGCTCCGAGATGGTCCGGCAGGCATCCTCCGCGCGGCGCTCTTCGGACTCGCCGGCTACCACCGCGACCAGGGTCATCACCGTGTTGCGTGGATGTGGATGTTCCGAATCGCCGGCTTCTTCGATGGCGAACTTCCTGCGGATCTCGCTCAGGGCCGCCACCACCTCCGAGACCGATACATCGGCGCCGTGCCAGGCGACTCCGACATCAGGCTGGATTGTCTGGCTCACGGGCGGTGCCACTCCCGACTGTCGGCTTGCAGAAGCTTGGCCGCGGCCGGCGGCCCCCATGTCCCGGCGGCGTACATCCCGAGGGGCGGACGGCCGTCACGCCACGCGGCTTCGATGGGGTCGATGATCCTCCACGCCGCCTCGACCTCGTCCGCGCGGGTGAACAGCGTCGGGTCGCCGATCATGCAGTCGAGGAGCAGCCGCTCATAGGCCTCAGGCACGCCGACGAGGAATGACGTCATGTACTGGAAGTCCATCGTCACGCTGCGGATGCGCAGACCGGCGCTCGGCACCTTCGCGCCGAACTTGAGTGAAATCCCCTCCTCGGGCTGGATGCGAAGCGTGATCGCGTTGGGGTCGAGCTCCTGCGTCGCCTCGCGCCCGAAGGTGAGGTGCGGCGGGCGCTTGAACTGGATGCGGATCTCGGTCACGCGCTTGGGCAGCCGCTTGCCGGCGCGGATGTAGAAGGGCACGTTCGCCCAGCGCCAGTTGTCGATGAAGAGCCGCAGGGCGGCGAACGTCTCGGTCAGCGAACCAGGTGACACGTTCTTTTCCTCACGATAGCCAAGCACGTGCTCGCCCATCACCCAGCCTTTGGTGTACTGCCCGCGCACGGTCGCATGCGCCACCTGTTCGTCGGTGATCGGCCGGATGGCGCGGAGCAGCTTCACCTTCTCGTCCCGCACGGCGTTCGCCTCGAACGCGAGCGGCGGCTCCATCCCCACCAGCGCAAGCAGCTGCAGAGCGTGGTTCTGCACGATGTCTCGCATCGCCCCGGCGCGCTCGTAATAAGAGGCGCGGCCTTCGATCCCGATGTCCTCGGCGACCGTGATCTGCACCGAGTCGATGAGGTTTGCGTTCCACACCGGCTCGAAGATCGAGTTGGCGAAACGGAAAGCCATGATGTTCTGGACCGTTTCCTTGCCCAGGTAGTGATCGATGCGGTAGACCGAGTCCTCCGGAAACGCGTGCTGCAAGATCTGCGTCAGCTCGCGCGCGGACTTCAGGTCGAAGCCGAATGGCTTCTCGATGACGATGCGGTGATAGCCACTCCCTTCAGTCATCCCCGCGGCCTTGAGCTGCTCGGTGATCGTTTCGTAGGTCGGCGGCGGGGTCGCGCAATAAAACATGCGGTTGCCGGGAATGAGGCGTGTGGCATCGAGCTCCTCGAGTCTCCGCGCCAGCGCTTTGAACTGGTCGAGCTTGCTGAAATCGACCTTCATGTAGAAGACGCTCGAGAGGAAAGCGTCGAGGACTCGCTCGTCGACCGGCTGCGTCCGCGAAAACTGGCGGATCCTCTCCGCCGCGTGCTTGCGATACAGGTCGTCGGTCAGGTCATCGATCGCCGCGCCGACCACCGCGAAGCCCGCCGGCAGAAGTCGCTGCTTCGAGACGTTGTACAGCGCCGGCAGGAGCTTGCGTCCGCTGAGGTCTCCGGTCCCGCCGAAGATGACCATGATCGCGGGGTCGGCGACCCGGTAGTCGTGCAGCCCCTCCGCCAGCACGTTCGGAGCGGTGACGGTCACTTCTCGGCGCCCGCGTCCTTCACGACGGCGTGGCCGCCGAACTGCTGGCGCATCATGGCCAGCATCCGGTCGCCGAAAGTGTTCTCCATCCGGCTTCTGAATCGGGCGAAGAGCGCCTCGGCGATGATCGGCACGGGCACCGATTCGTCGATCGCGGCCTCAACGGTCCAGCGTCCCTCGCCTGTGTCCTCGACGTATCCCTTGATGGTCGAAAGCTCGGGATCCTGCTCGAGCCCTCTCGCCACAAGGTCCAGCAGCCATGAGCGGACCACGCTGCCGGTCCGCCAGCACTCCGCGATCGCGTGCATGTCCATCTCCGGGAATACCTTTGACAGCTTCATGACCTGAAAGCCCTCTGCGTACGCCTGCATGAGGCCGTACTCGACGCCGTTGTGGACCATCTTCACGAAATGGCCCGAGCCCTCAGCCCCTGTGCGCACGAGGCCGCCGTCATCGGGCGCGAGGTCCTTGAGCAGCGGGAGGCAGTGGTCGTAGGTCTCTCCCTCACCACCGACCATGAGGCAGTAGCCGAACTCGAGACCCCAGATGCCGCCGGAGGTGCCCGCGTCCATGTAGTGCAGGCCCTTCGCCTTGACGCGGGCGCAGTCCTGCATGGCGACCTTCCAGTTCGTGTTGCCGCCGTCGATGATGATGTCGCCGGGATCGCCCAGCTCGATCAGCTTGTTGATGGTCTGCGTCGTGGGGTCGCCGGCCGGGACCATGATCCACATCACGCGCGGGCGGCTCTCGCACTTCGCGACGAAGTCCTCCCAAGAGGCGGCGCCGACCGCTCCCTGCGCGGCGTGCGCCTTGACCGCATCGGCTGACAGGTCGAACGCGATCATCCGGTGGCCGCGCTTCATCAGGCGGAGCACCATGTTGCCGCCCATTCGGCCCAGGCCGACCATCCCCATTTCCATGGTCATCCCTCCCACGTTCGCGACTTGGTGGACTACTTGACCGCTGATTTCGCCGCCGCCGCGAGCGCCTTCCAGCCGGCCGCCGTCTTCTTGCCGAGCGTCACGCGGAGCACGGGCAGGCGGCGCGAGCCAAGCGACTCCAGGTCGCCCAGC
>VBIW01000157.1 GCA_005880915.1 Chloroflexota bacterium
CCGCCGTCGCGGGATCATGCAGTAGCGCCGACGCCTGCAGCGCGAGGGAGGCAGCGGAGTCGGAGAGGGTGCCGACGGCGCGACGGTCGTCCAGGCCGGGGTCGTCGGTCGGCTCGATGCTGGTAAAGGTGAAGAACGCGCCGCCACCACCGCAGCCGGTTGCTGGGATCGCGGCGGGAAACCGGTCGCTGAGGCTACCGTACGAGAGGCCGAGGTAGCCTCGCTCCGTGCCGGGGTCGAACAGTCCGACCAGGGATTGACCACCGCCGACGCAGGGCTGCTGCCAGCGGGGGAAGCGCGCGGCGTCGAGCCGTGGTGGCTGCTGCTCCCCCAGGAGTCGCTGGGCGGCGTGCGCGTCGTCGCGCATGGCCGCGTAGCTGCAGCCCTGCGCGTCGCAGAGCTTCTCCTCGAGCGCTGCGAGGTCGATCAGCGCGCCCGCCGAGCGCGGTGCACCCCGCACCGCCAGTTGCTGCGCTGCCACTGCGTCCGGCGTGTCACCGAGGTAGTCGAGCACGGTGGCTCGCGCGGCGAACAACCCGGGATCGCGGTTGCGGCGCAAGGCGTTGTCGTAGGCGTCGAGCGCCTGGCGAGCCGTGGTGCGCGCCTGGTACGGAGCATTCCCCTGCTTGCGCAGAGCGGCGCGAAAATACGCGTCGCCGGCGGCCGAGTCGCCGAGCGCTGCGGTGCGCGCATCGCTACGCAGCGGTTCGAGGACCTGCAGCGACGCCGTCAGTGGGTCCGGCTGCGTGGTGCTGCCGGAGATGAAGGGTACGAAGCCATCGGAGAGCAGCGAGGCCAGCAGGTAGCGCACGGTGGCGTCGTCGCTGTTGGAGCTGAGCCAGGACTGGAGTGCATCGAGCTGGACGTAGGAGTCGCCCTCGTTGAGCAGAGGAGCCAGGAAGCCGAGGTTGAGCCATGCCGCGCGCAGTTGCGCTGGCGCGGAGGTGGTGAAGTTGCGCGTCACCGCGGTGAGCAGGATCGCGGCATTGGTGGAAACCTCGTCGCCGTTGCCAACCGACCCGTCGGTGACCGCGCGTCCGTCGCGCTGGGCCTCGCCAAGAGTGAACAGGGCGACCGCCGCGTTGGACAGGCGCGGCGCGTTGTCGGAGTCGTCCAGCAGCACCTGGAACTCCTGGTCGGCGTCGCTCCGTGTCTGCCGGTCGCCCATCTGCACGGCGCCCGACATCAGTTGCCTGGCCAGTTGCAGCGCGTCGTCGGAGAAGGACGTGGTCAGACCGCTCCACGCGTCCATGAACGCCGCCTGGGCGGCCACGGCATCGCGGGGATCGAGCGCCGCGATCTCACTCGCCGCCTGCGTCGACAGGGCATCGGGCAGTGAGGACGCGATGTAGGGCAGATGCTCGACGATGCCATCCAGCGTCCTGGGAGCGCCTGTGGCCGCGACGGGGATCGCCGGGAGCGGCGCGGGCGAGGGTACTGTGTCGACCGTTGCCAGCGACGAGCTGCGCACCGCGAGCGTGGCGGGCAGCGCGAGGAGCCCCACCGTGAGTGCCGGCACCACGATGCCCCATCGCATCGACCGTACGCGCTTCATCGCCCCCCGCTCCGGCGTCGTCCGCCCATAACAGGCCCCCGACTACACCTGGGATGGAAGCCGCAGGTGACCCCCAACAGCGCGCGGCGGACAGCACCATCACCCGCAAGGGTGCCCGCCATGCCCGCCTCTGAAGTGGTATCGAGTCGAGAACCGACCGATGTGGCCGAGTGTAGCCGGTGGGCTTGGCGAGTTCCGTCACGTTCACAAGGCTTCATAGGCGTTCAGCGATCTCTTGGACGGCATACCAACCCGGCCATCCCACCGGTATGAAATGACCGCGCGGTCCAAGCCGCGCCGTCCGGGACCAACGACCGCGTCAGCGCGCGCGTCCCGGCCGGCCGCCGGGATCGGCGCCGGCACGCTCGAGGAGCAGCTGCCGCTCGCGCGCGTTGCGGGTGAGCGACGCAGCCCGCGTGAACTCGGCGCGTGCCTCGTCGGTTCGGCCCAGCCTGGCGAGCAGGTCGCCGCGCACGCTCGGCACCAGGTGGTAGGACCGCAGCGACGGCTCGAAGCGCAGCGCGTCGACCAGCTCGAGGCCGGCGGCGGGGCCGAACGCCATCGCCACCGCGACGGCGCGGTTGAGCTCGACGACCGGGGAGGGGGTGAGCTGGGCCAGGGCGTCGTAGAGCGCGGCGATGCGCACCCAGTCGGTGTCGGCGGCGGTGCGGGCGCGCGCGTGGCACGCGGCAATCGCCGCCTCGAGGCCGTAGGGACCCAACCCGGCTCCGAGCCGCAGCGCACGGTCGAGGGCGGCGAGGCCGCGGCGGACCAGGACGTGGTCCCAGCGCGCGCGATCCTGGTCGAGCAGCAGCACCGGCTCCCCGGACGGGCCGATGCGCGCGCCGGAGCGCGACGCCTGGATCTCCATCAGGGCGACCAGACCATGCACCTCGGGCTCGTCCGGCATCAGCTCGGCGAGGATGCGGCCGAGCCGCAGCGCGTCCTCGCAGAGCGCGGGTCGCATCCAGTCGTCGCCGGCGGTCGCCGCGTAGCCCTCGTTGAAGATCAGGTACACGACCTCGAGGACCGACGCGAGGCGGGCGGCGAGCTCGGCGCCGCGGGGGACCTCGAACGGGACCCGCGCCTCGGCCAGGGTGCGCTTGGCCCGGACGATGCGCTGGGCGAGGGTCGACTCGGCGACCAGGAACGCGCGCGCGATCTCCTCGGTGGTGAGGCCGCCGAGGAGGCGGAGGGTGAGCGCGACACGTGCCTCGGTGGAGAGCACCGGGTGACACGCGGTGAAGACCAGGCGCAGCAGGTCGTCGCCGACCACGTCGTCCTCCTCGACGGCGTCGAAGGCGGAGGCGGCGGTGTCCTCCTCGGCCTCCAGCGCCCGGCCGAGCTCGTCCTGTTTGCGCTCCGCCAGCGCCCGTCGCCGCACCGTGTCGATCGCCCGGCGCCGGGCGACGGCCATGAGCCAGGCGCCCGGCCGATCCGGGACGCCTGACCGCGGCCACTGCTCGAG
>VBIW01000141.1 GCA_005880915.1 Chloroflexota bacterium
CGGTGATCCCCGCAGCTGAGCCGCGCCTCGACGGCCGGGTCGCCTTCGTCGCCGGGGCCAGCCGCGGCATCGGCCGCAGCATCGCCGTCGCCCTCGCCGGCGCCGGGGCGCGGGTGGTGGTCGCGGCCCGCACCCAGACCCCGGGACGGGTGCCCGGGACCATCAACGAGGTGGCTGAACAGATCGGCGCCACCGGTGGCGTCGCCCTGCCGGTGCGCTGCGACCTCACCGACGAGGCGTCGATCGACGCCGCCGTCGCCACCGCAGTGGAACGCTTCGGCGGCATCGATGTGCTCGTGGCCAACGCCGCCTTCATGTCGCTGGCCAAGACCCTCGACACCACGCCCAAACGCTGGGAGCTGTCGCTGAGGGTCAACCTCACCGGCACCTTCCTGGTCACCCGCGCGGTGCTGCCCCACGTCCAGGCGCGGGGCAGCGGCTCGCTGATCGCGCTGACCACCAAGGGCGTGGAGATGATCGACGCCGGCGCCAACGCCTACTGGGTGTCCAAGGCCGGGGTTGAGCGCTACTACCGCGGGCTCGCCGCCGAGGTGCGGGAGCACAACATCGCGGTGAACTGCCTGGCGCCGAGCGGCCTGGTGCTCACTGAGGGTGCGGTGGCCTCGGGGATCACCGCCCGCGGCCGCGACCTGGAGACCGCGGAGAGTGTCGCCCGCGCTGCGCTCTGGCTGGCGGTGCAGGACGGCGACGGGCTGACCGGTGAGGTCGTCTACTCCCGGGACGTGTTGCAGCGATTCGAGCCCAGCGCACTGGCGGGCGGCGTCGCGGGATGACGCTGCGGGCGGGCGGGATGGCCTGGGGCGAGCAGCTGGCCCGGGCGGCGCGACGCCGGCCTGAGCGTGCCGCGGTGGTCCACCGGGGCGGGACGATCACCTACGCGGACCTCGCCGCGCGCATGGAGCAGGTCGCCGCCGGGCTCGCCGCTCGCGGCATCGGCCGCGGCGACCGGGTCGCCCTGCTGATGCGCAACCGGCCGGAGTTCCTCGAGGCCTGCCTGGGGGCGCTGCGGCTGGGGGCGATCGTGGTCCCGGTCAACTTCCGGATGGTCGCCGCCGAGGTCGGTTTCGTCCTCGCCGACAGTGGCGCGCGCATCCTGCTCGTCGACCCACCCGGCAGCGCGGTGGCGGCGCACGCCGCGAGCGCCGCGCCGGCGCTGGGCGACGTCGTCACCGTGGAGGCCGAGGGAGCGCAGGGCTACGCGAGCCTGCCCGGCGCGCCGCTGCCCGAGCCGCCGGCGGTGGCCGAGTCCGAGCCGGCACTGATCATGTACACCTCGGGCACGACGGGCAGGCCCAAGGGCGCGGTGCTCAGCCATCAGAACCTGGTGATGGCCTCGGTCAGCGCGCTGATGGCCAAGGGCACCGGACGCGACGACGAGGTGATCTACCTCAACCTACCCCTGTTCCACGTCGGCGGGCTGAAGATGGCGCTCTCCGCGCTGATGTGCGAGGCGTCGATGGTTCTGGTCGAGTCCGGCCGTTTCAACGCCGCCGAGGCGGTCGACGACCTGGAGCGCCACGGCTGCACTGACTGCTGCTTCGTCGGCATGCAGTGGCGGGAGATCTGCGCCCTGCCCGGGATCAGCGAACGCCGGCTCGCCCTGCGCCGGCTCGCCTGGGGCACCCAGACCGCCGACCTCGAGACTCTCGAAGCGATCCGGCGCACCTTCCCGGGGATCCCGGTCAACGTCTCCTTCGGCCAGACCGAGATGGCCGGGTTGACCTGCCGGCTCAACGGCGAGGACTTCGAGCGCAAGCGGGGATCGGTGGGACGGCCGGTGCCGCACGTCGAGGCGCGGATCGTCGACGACCGGATGCGCGACGTCGCCGTCGGCGAGGTCGGCGAGATCGTCTACCGCGGTCCGGCGCTGATGCTCGGCTACTGGAACCTGCCCGAGGCCGACGCCGCCGCGTTCGCCGGCGACTGGTTCCACTCCGGTGACCTCTGCCGCTTCGACGAGGACGGTTTCGTGTACGTCGTCGACCGGATCACCGACACGATCGTCTCCGGCGGCGAGAACATCTACTCGGCGGCGGTCGAGGAGGCGATCGCCGGCCATCCCGGGGTCGCCGAGGTGGCGGTGATCGCCGCGCCGCACCCGCGCTGGGGGGAGTCGCCCCTGGCGGTCATCGTCCCCCGTGACGCCGCGCACCCGCCCGACCTCGACGACATCGTCGCCCACTGCCGCGAGCGGATCGCCGCCTACCGAGCGCCAACGCGGCTGGAGGTGGTCGACGCGCTGCCCCGCAACGCCAGCGGCAAGGTGGTCAAGCCGCTGCTCCGCGAACGCTTCGTCGCTGCCGCGACCCAGCCGGTGCGATGACCAGCTCGACCGAGCAGCCTGCGGCCACACCGCCGCCCACCGGCTTCGCCGACGCCGGCTCGCGCTACTTCGAGCCGGTGGTCGAGACCATGCCCCGCGACCGGCTCCGCGACCTCCAGGAGGAGCGCCTGCTCGCCACCGTCGCCCACGCCTACGCCAACTCGGGCCTGGTCCGCGAGGTGTGGGACGACGCCAGGGTCACCCCGCGCGACGTCCGCGGCATGGACGACTTCCTGGAGCGGGCACCGTTCATCGACAAGGACCGCATCCGCGCCTACCGCGATCGTCACCGCGATCCCTACGGCGGCATCCTCTGCGTCCCCGAGTCCGAGCTGAAGGGGATCTACTCGACCTCGGGGACCACCGGCGACCCCACCCTGGTGCCGTCGGCGATGCCGCCCGAGCCCGACGCCGGCGGTCGCGGGCTGATGGTCCGCACCCTGTGGGAGATCGGGGTGCGGCCCGGCGACCACATCCTGGTGGCGCTGTTCACCTTCCGCGGTCAGATCTGGCCGCAGCGCGCCCACCTGGTCGGCGGCGTCCCGGTGTTCCTCGACCACTCACCCGCGGCGGTGCCCCGGCTGCTCGAGCTCTGCCGAGAGCTGCGCCCGGCCTGCGTCTACCACCTCAGCGGCACCATGCTCGCCGCCGTCGAGGAGTGGACCGAGCGCCTCGGCGTCGACCC
>VBIW01000060.1 GCA_005880915.1 Chloroflexota bacterium
CCTGACGCTCGCGGCGTCCGGCGCCTTCAGCCACGACTTCTACGTCAACGTCATCCGCACCCACATCCTCCACGGTCACGTCAGTGACCGGGAGCAGGTGCTGGTTGCTCGCATCACCGCCGGGCTCGTGGGACTCCTCTCGATCTGGCTTGCCGCTCGCGTCGGGGCAACGGCCAACGCGGCGGCGCTCGTCGCCGGCGTGGCTTTTGTCATCGCGTCGGCGGCCAATCTGCCGGCGATCCTCTTCACCCTTTTCTGGAAGCGTTTCAACACGTGGGGCGCGGTGGCGTCGCTTGTCGGCGGGACCGTCCTGACGATCTGGCTGGTCGCCATCGGTCCTGGCTGGACACTGCCGGCGGTGGCCCATCCGGCCTTCCCGCTACAGAACGTCGGCATCGTCAGCATCCCGATCGGGTTCGCGCTGGCGATCATCGGTACATATCTAGGCGAGCTTGCCAAGGCCGACCCGGTGGCCGAGCGCAAGTTTCACGAGATCGACGTCCGGGCCCAGACCGGCATCGGCGCCGAACCGGTCGCAGCGGCCGTTTGATCACCTGTCACGTGAAGGGGAGCGACCGCCGCTCCCCTTCGAACCTCGTGCGATGAGCAGCGACTACTTCGCGGTCCTGGTCCTCGACGCATCCTGCATGCTCGCAGCCGCGATGATGCTGCGCTCCTGGCGCAGGCGCCATACCCGACCGCCGCTCGTGGCAGCTGGTTTCATCCTCGTGCTGGCGGCCGCAGCGTCAGTGTTGGTGCTGGCGATCGGGATCAACTACAGGCTCGTCGTCGGCCCCACCCTGATCGTGGCCCTTCTGGTGATCCTCCACACGGCGAGGCACGAGCGCCGGCTGGAAGCAATGCCGACCACGGCAGCCCACGCGGCATCTCGTCGAACCCGATAAGCGTTATCTAAGGACGGGACCGGAGACCTGGAGGGGAGGCGAACCGCCGCCCCTCCAGGCTCAGCTTCGAACGATCAGTGACCGGGGCAGAGCTTCACGTTCGGGTTGTAGCTGGCGAACATGCCGAGCGGATTTGGCTTCCAGATCCACGCGTGCAAGGCCCAAAGGTGGAGCGAGTCGACGCGGAAGAACGAGCGCCCGTACAGCTGCGGCGGGGTGGCCGAGACCCACGCCGTCCAGGGCACGATGTACTCGACGGCGACGAGCTGGAGGCGGTCTCCGTCGACCTCATAGACGAGGGCTTCGGGCTGGTTGGCGACAAGCGTCGCGTCGAGCAGCGATAGATTCACGTAATGCTGGCCCATGCCGCCAACCCCCGGCAGGTCGAAGCATGGAAGCAGCCGCCCATAGCTGGCTCCTTCGGCGGCACGGACGCTGTGAAAGGCGGCGGTGGCCTGTCGCACGCCGGCGAGAGCGCTCTCGTCAGAGCCATTCGAAGCCTGCACGGCAGGCGCGGCGACCAATCCCGTGGCGAGAAGTGCTGCGGCGCTTCGAATCAACCATCTCCACATGTCAGCGCACCTTCGCGGCCGGAGTCTCCGCCGCCATGTAGAAGTACGGGTCGAGGACCCGCACCTGGGTGATCTTGTCGGCCGGCAGCTGGTTGAGCTTGGCCGCCTGGCGAATCGCGTCGGGGCTTGGCGCGTCGTAGATGCAGAACGTCTTCCTGTGATCGTCGGTGACGTACGAGTGGACCCATGTGACACCGAGCTCGGCGTTGGTTCCGACAACCGCCAGGCACGCTTCCGCGCCTTTGTCCGTCATCGGGATCTCGAGCCCATCCGGAAAGACCCGCTCGACCATGAAACGTGCCATTGCGACCTCCTGCGCTATCGGCATCCCGAAAGGGCCGCCGTCGCAGGTCAGGCTAGGTTTGGATCAGTCTCGCGCCATCCGGGAGAAGGCTCACGCGGTGCTCAATTTCGAGTGCTCATTTCTGCCCCACCCACGTCGCGATCTGGACTCGGGAGTCGAAGCCGAGCTTGTCCAGGATGTGGTGTACATGGTTGTCCACCGTCCGTTCCGACAGGTAGAGGCGCTCAGCGATCTCGCGATTGCTCATTCCCTTGGCGAGCAGCTGGGCGACCTCATTCTCGCGGCGGCTCAGGGCCGTCGCTGGAGCTGCCCGATCCAGGTCGATCGACGTGCTGACGGGTTGGTCGGGACCCGCGGCGTAAACGCTCCACGTTCCCAACCCCGGGAACTCGCGGCTGCCGCGCTCGGCGAACTCCAAGCCTGAGCCGACGACGAGGTCCTTGACCGTGCTGGAGACGAGCACGTCGCCAGGCTGGGCGGCGGACATGATGCTCGACGCGACGTGCAGCGCCACGCCGCGGGGCTTGCCGCCTCTGATCTCGCACTCGCCGGCGTGCACCCCCGCACGGACGCGGAGGCCCAGGTCGAGCAATTGGTCGCGGATATCGAGCGCGCAGTGGATGGCCCGCGCGGTCCCGTCGAAAACTGCCGTGATGCCCTGCTCGCCGGCCTCGATCTCCCTGCCCGAATACTTCGCAAGCGCCTTGCGAGCCACCGCGTGGTGACGCTCGACGAGGTCATGCCATTGCTTTCCTCCCAGCCACACCGCGTGCGCTCCGGCCTGCGCGACGTTCGTGCAGAGCACCGTCGCCAGCATCGTCTCGGGCGCCGGGCTGCTCCGCGCGCCGGTGAGAAATTCCTGGATCTCGCCAAGCACCACATCGGCGTCGCCGAAATAGGGCCAGTGGTCGATCGACTCGAGCTCCAGCATCCGAGCGCCGGGGATGTGCTCGGCGAAGTACCTGCCGGCCTCGATCGGCGCCACCTTGTCGCGATTCGCGTGGATCACCAGCGTGGGCACCCGGATCGTGGGGAGGATGCCGCCGATGTCGATCTGGACGTTCATGTGCATGAGGTCATGGGCGTCCCCGGGGCTGGCGCTCATCTGCGTGAACTTGCCCCACCAGGCCGCGACCTCGGGATTGGAGAGCTGGCTCGGCGCGTATGCCTCCATGCCCGAACCATCGCCCCAGGTTTCACGAATGGCGGCAATCCGCTGTTCGAACGTTCCCAGGGGAATGCCCCACGGATAACCGGGCCGCAGGAGGCGCGAGGGGTAGCTGCCGTTGATGATCAGCGCTGCGGTCCGATCCGGGTAGGTAGCCGCGAAGAGCGCGGCCATCACTCCGCCCTCTGAGATGCCGAACAGCGCGGCTCGGTTCGAGCCGACAGCGTCCAGGACGGCCCTGACATCGTCCATGCGCTGCTCGAGGGTCGGCAGCGGATGAACGCGGTCTGACATGCCGGTGCCGCGCTTGTCGAAGAGGATCAGGCGCGAGAACGAGGCCAGGCGGTCCAGGAACCTGGCCATCGCTGGAAGCTCCCAGACGTAAGCCAGATGGGAGACCCATCCCAGAACCAGCACGAGGTCGATCGGCCCATCGCCGACCACCTGGTAGGCGATATTGACATCGCCGCTGCGCGCGTATCGAGCCCCTGTGTACACCGTTGACCCAGCCAGTCTAAAACCCGCCTGGCGTTACCCAGCAAGGTCGAGACCGTTCCAGCAACGGAATGGTTTCTCGGATCGTGATCGGGTTGCTCGCGCTCTTTCTTATATGCGGCTGTCAGATGCCGGGCAGGGCCCCGACATGCAACGCGCAGATCGACTGGGTCAACTTCATCGAGGTCGGGTCGACGCAATACGTGGCGGGCCAGGCGCCCTCGAGCCCGCTACAAGAAGCTGACCTGGGTAAGGTCTATGCCCACGTCAAGTTCAAGGTGAGCGGCAACGTGTGCGATCCCGGCTACCGCATCAAGGACGGAGACGCCGCCTTCCTGGAACCTGGGACACCCATCTATGAGGTCAATGGCGAATCGCCGGGCCAAGAGCTGGCCGCCAGGTTCGGCGGCAGCCTGGTCGCGTATCGCGCGGTGTCGCCAGGCTGACCGGGGAATGCCCCCGCTGTCCTCAGGGTTGGATTTTTCATGACTTCCAAAACCTGGTTCATCACAGGCACCTCTCGTGGTTTCGGCCGCGAATGGACGATCGCAGCCCTCGACCGCGGCGACAAGGTCGCGGCCACTGCTCGCAACATCTCGCAGCTCGACGACCTCGTCGCGAGATACGGCGACGCCATCCTGCCCATCACCCTCGACGTCACCGACCGTGACGCCGCTTTCGCCGCCGTGCGTCACGCGCGCGAGCGGCTCGGGCGCCTCGACGTCGTCGTCAACAACGCCGGCTATGGCCAGTTCGGCATGGTGGAGGAGCTCAGCGAGCAAGAGGCGCGCTCCCAGATCGAGACCAACCTCTTCGGTGCCCTGTGGGTGACCCAGGCGGCGCTTCCGATCCTGCGCGCGCAGGGCGGTGGGCACATCTTGCAGGTCTCGTCGATCGGCGGCATCTCCGCCTTCGCCAACATCGGCATGTATCACGCGTCGAAGTGGGCGCTCGAAGGTTTGAGCCAGGCGCTCGCCCTCGAGGTGGCCGGCTTCGGGATCAAGGTGACGATCATCGAACCAGGCGGATACTCGACGGACTGGGGCGGGGCATCAGCGCAGCACTCGACGCCGCTGCCCGCTTATGACGACGTCCGCGAAGAGAGCGCTCGCGCACGCGCGGCCCGCATCAAGACTCCGGGTGACCCTCTTGCAACGCGTGCGGCGATTCTCAAAGTGGTCGACGCGGCGGAACCGCCGCTGCGCATCTTCTTCGGCGACGGTCCATTGGCGACCGCGACGAACGACTACGAATCGCGACTCGCCGGCTGGAAAGAGTGGGAGCCCGTGTCGATCGAAGCCCAGGCCGTCGAGGATCGCGCCCCAGTCGGCTAGTCCGGGTCGCGAAAGGTCCGGCCATCGAGCGTCCTCCTTAGCTGCGAAGAAGCTCAAGCACCTCTTCGCCATATTTGCGCAGCTTCGAATCTCCGACCCCGGGCACCCGCAGCAGCTCCGCCAGGTTCGCCGGCTGTGCTGAAGCGATCGCGTTGAGCGTCGAATCGTGAAACACAACGTACGCGGGAACGCCCGCGGCGCGGGCGGTTTCCATGCGCCAGCGCTTGAGCCGGTCGACCGTCTCGACGGGTGCGTCAGCGCCCGGCTGGGAACGCCGGCCAGGAGCGGGGCCGGCGGCCGGCAGGGTGAGTTGCGTTGGCGTTCGATTGACGATCGCGTCCCGGCCCGCTTGCGTCAATTCGACCACCGGGTATTCGCCCGAGCTCTGGCGAGCGAGACCCGCGCGCAACAGCTCGCCCAGCAAGAGCCTGACCCGGTCGTCGCTCCAGCTCTTCAGCGCGCCGTGGAACGACAGGTCTTCGACCCACGGCTGCCCTGTCGACCATTTCGTCCGGCGGCCTCCCAGCACCCCAGCCACGTTGGCGAGTCCGACGCGCCCGCTGAAGCGAGCCACCGCTGCCAGCGCCGCCATGACGGCCTCGACCGGCACCACTTCCTCGGGAGGCCGTTCCGCGAGGCAGTTGTCGCAGGCGCTACATCGCCGAGGCACGCCGGTCTCACCGAAGTAGTCGGCAATGCGCGCGTGCCGGCACTCGCGCATCTCGGCGTAGGCCATCATCTGCGCCAGCCGGGCGTAGGCGTGGTCCTTCAGCGCGGAGCCGTCCTCGAGTCCTGACTGCTCGATGAAGAACGATTGGAGGTCGCGGTCCGCCGGGCTGTACAGCAGCGTGCACTCCGCCGGCCGGCCATCGCGCCCCGCCCGGCCCGCCTCCTGGTAGTACGCCTCGACGCTGCCCGGCAATTGGTAATGGATGACGCGGCGGATGTCGGCGATATCGACGCCCATGCCAAACGCCGATGTTGCGACCACGACCTTCGTCCGTCCCTGGGTGAAGTCCTCCTGGATCCGCCGCCGGAGCCCAGGATCCTGCTGCCCGTGGTAGCAGACGGTGCCGAGGTCGGCGGCTACTTCCTCCGCGGCCCGGACCGTGCCGACATAGACGAGCGCCCGCTGCGCCTTGTCGGACAGGAGATGGCGCAGCTCGTCGCGCTTGGCGCGGTCTCCCCGGCAGCGAACCACCGAGAGGGTGAGGGTCGGCCGGTTGAAACCTGTAACTGAGATGAACGGTTCTCTCAGCCCGAGGGAGCTGGCGATATCCGCACGCACCTGCGGCGTGGCCGTCGCTGTGAAACCGGCCACCGGTGGCCGCCCGCAGGCGGCGATCGCCGCAGACAGGAGCCGATAGTCAGGCCGGAAGTCGTGCCCCCACGTGGAGATGCAGTGCGCTTCGTCGACGACCACACGGCTTACGTGGAGCTCAGCCAGGCGGTCCATGAAACCCGGCCGGCCGAGTCGCTCCGGCGCCAGAAACAAGAGATGGTATTCGCCCGCGATTGCCCGCCGCAGACGCTCGCCCTGCTCGGGACGCTCGACCGATGAGTTGATGAACGTCGCGGCGACGCCTCGCTCGGTGAGGCGGTCCACCTGGTCCTTCATGAGAGCGATCAGCGGCGAAACGACCATCGTCAGCCCACCGTCCACGACCGCCGGCACCCAGTAGCTGATGCTCTTGCCGGACCCGGTGGGCGCGACCGACAGAACGTCGCGTCCCGCCAGCATCGCTTCCACCACCTCGGCCTGCCCGAGGCGGAAGGCCTCCAGGCCAAAGACCGTGCGGAGCGCTTCCTCTGCTCGGATCATCACGAGGGAGTGTGACGGAATGTCGAGCGCCGGCCAGCACCCTTTGCAGCGCTACGCTTGGCTCATGGCGGAGCTTGCCGGCGGCGCTCCCAGGTCCGAGCAAGCCACTGTCGGGGACGCCTTCGCCTGGGCGAGCCACGACCCCGGCTGGATCGGCAAGGTCATCCTGATGGGTCTGATCGGCCTGATCCCGATCGTCGGTCCGCTGCAGCAGGCCGGCTGGATGCTCGCTGCGCTCGACAACCTTCGCGCGGGCCGACACGAGGTGCCGCCTGCGGCGTTTCGATACGCCAGCCGGGGCGTGTGGCTCTTCCTCGCCGCCCTGGTCTACGCCGTCGTCGTGGGCGTCGTCTTCTACGGAGGAGTCTTCGCCCTCGCGTTTGGACTGAGCCCGGGCCATTCGACGCAGCAATCGGATGGCAGCACGAACCAGCTCTCTTTGGTGTTCTTTCCGCTGACGTTCGCCTTCATGGGTTTCTTCGGGCTGGTGTTCCTGGCTTCGTTTGTACTCGTGCCTCTAATCATCGAGTTCACCGACCGGACCGGTTTCGGAGGCGCGTTCAACTTCGCGGGATTCGCGCGGGCGATCCGGACGAGCCCGCAGGAAACCCTGGCGGCGGGTGGTTTGGCGCTCGTCTCGTATTTCATCTCGGGGATCGGCACGTACCTCTGTTACGTCGGCCTCCTTTTCACAGCCCCATACGCGCTGACAGTGCTGGCCGGTCATGCACTGGTACGAAACGAGGGTGAAACCAGGCACGCTGCCCGCCCCGATCCCCCGGTAATCGAGGGGCCCGTGCGGGCGTCGACGGTGAAGATCGGGGTCGAAGATCCGGCGACAGCCGACGCCCGATGGTGCATCGAACAGTATTTCTCGGAGCTGAATACGCGATTCGAAGCCGGCTTCGATCCTTCGCTCACCATCTCGGCTGATGCAGACGAGCTCGTGCCTCCCGCCGGGATGTTGCTCATCGCACGTCTTCGAGGGCGGCCCGTCGGATGCGGCGCGCTGAAGTTTCACACGCGGGCGCCGGCCGAGCTGAAGAGGATGTGGGTTGCCCCCGAGGCGCGCGGGCTTGGGCTCGGTCGGCGGCTTCTCGTCGAGCTGGAGCGCCACGCCAAGAGGGCCGGCGCGCGACGGGTGCGACTCGAGACGAACCGATCCTTGAAAGAGGCGATCCAGCTGTACCGGAGCAGCGGTTACCGCGAGGTGCCGGCCTTCAACGACGAGCCGTTCGCACACCACTGGTTCGAAAAGCGGATCTCGTAAGGAAGCGGTCTCAGCCGTGCAGCTCGGCCGCGGCCAGCGCTGCGGCGATGGCGCAGCCTGGACGGTGCCCGCGTCCTTCCGGCGGTGCTGAGCCGGCGCACTCCGGACAGGCGCCGACCGAGCTGACCGGGGTCAGGCCCGCCCACTGGTGCTTGTGCAGCAAGCGTCGAAGCTCGGCATTCTCCTTCCGGAGGCGACTGACTTCGTCCTCGTCCATCCCAGCACTCCTTGTTCAGACGACTGAGCGGCTCGTGCAGCAAGCGTAGATCGCGTCACAGACGCGCAGATGCCTTGACAACAACCCTTATATCGCGCGACGATATAGCGAGAAGCGATATATATGGCACTCCGCGATGACGCCGCCCTTCTGATCCTCACCAGCCTTGCCGGCGGGGCCAAGCATGGCTACGCGATGATCGACGACATAGCCTCGATCACAGGTGTGCGCCTGGGACCGGGGACGCTTTACGGGGCGATCGGCCGGCTCGAGGCCGAAGGCATGATCGAAGCGCTGGAGAGCGCCGATCGGCGACGTCCCTACCAGATCACGCCGGAGGGCCGGCGCCATCTCGAGGCTGAGATCGGTGGCATGAAAGGCCTGGTCGCGATCGGCCTGCGCCGCCTGAAGCGGGCATGATGTTCACCGCGGCGTGCGGTATGGCCGCTGCCGCGCGGAGGTTCCGGCGCTGGCGAACGGGGCGATGAAGAGCTTCCTCAAGCTCTATCCCCGCTCCTGGCGCCAGCGCTACGGCCCGGAGATGGAGGTCCTGCTCGAAGAGGGCCCGGGTGGGCCTGGCGTCGCGCTCGACCTGCTGTTCGGAGCCGCGGCGGCCTACGCGATGGTGGTCCGCAGCAACCGAATCCTCAGCACTGCGGGGGCGTATCTGCACGGAGTCTGCGTCGCGGTGCTGCTCCAGGCGATCGGGTTCGTGACGCTGGTCATGGTCGCTCAGGGCTCACCGGCGGAGACCAACGTGGCAATCGGCCCATTCGATCTCGCAATGGTCCAGATGCGCACGCTCCTCAGGCTCGGCGGTCTCCAGTCGTACATGATGTCGCGAGGGGTAAGCGAGTGGCCCGCGCTCTTGCTCCTGGTGTGCCTGGTGGCAGCCCTTGCCCTCGTCGTCGCGTCGCCTCGCCTGCTGAGGAGCGTCCGGTGAAGCTGCTGATCGTCGGGGTCCTCGCAGCGATTCTCGCCGTGCTCCTGACCGCGACCGTGGTGCTCGGCTATCGGAGCGAGCAGCAGCAAATATTTCGTTTTATGGGCACCGGCATCGCGGCCAGGGTTGACGTGCTGGGCAAGACGCCGGCCTACGTCGTGATCGAGAACGAAGAAACGCGAGCCGTGAGCCGCTTCCCGCTCACGCCGGACGGCGGCCTGGTCGCTCGCCTCGCACCCGGCATCTACAGGCTGAGCCTGCCCAACGACCCGCGCTCGGCCACCGTGGCCGTCCCGAGCAGCGAGTGCGTCGACCTCGTGCTCGACTTCAGGATCCCGGCGATCGTGCTCAGAGTCCCGGGTGAGGGCTGGCCCATCCCCCAGCAGGCCTGACAACGCCACGCACGGTTAAGTGGCTCGCAGCTCGAAGACCGGGCGGTGCTCCGCGGCGGCGGCAGGGTCGGCGAGGATCTCCCGAGCGCCGAGGATCCTGAGCACGAGCCCTCCCATCGGCGTGCGCCCGACGTAGGGCCCGATCACATCGCGGAAGAAGGCGGCCCCCTCCTCCGGGCTCAGCTCTGTCGCTCGGACGTCCTCTCGTTTGCGACCCACGGTCAGAGTCGCCTGACCGGCGGCGCGCAGGTTGCGGACCCAATTGGTCTCGCCGAAGGTGCCGATCACCCACCGGCGGCCGCCTATCTCGACCAGCGCGACCGGGGTGGTTCGCGGCTCGCCGGATTTGCGTCCGCGTACGGTAAGGAGGGCGTTCGGGCCCATGAGCGGGCCCATCCGGAGCACACGCTGCGCGAGCGGGTTGAAGAATCGGACGAACGAGGGGGCTTTGGCCGGTGTTGCTATACTCATAACATAGCTAACTAATCAATCAGTTGCTTGATTCCCAGATCGAATGAATCAGCGACCCGACAGACCGAGCAGCTTCTCCAGCTGGCGCAGCGCTTGTTCGCCGCGGCGCGCTTCACGCATCTGCGGAAGCGTGGAGGCCATCAGGGTGCCGATGATCAGCGCAGCCACTGCCCCGCTGCTTAGAGCGGGGGACAGGCTCCCCTCACGCGCCGCCTTGCGCAGGAGCCCGCCCATCGCGGCCTGCCACGTGTCGAACATCTCATTGACGATCGCGCGCACTCCCGGGTCCCGCGACGAGCGCAGGGCCAGCTCGCCCATGACCATGCCAAGCTGAGGCTCGTCCGTCATCAGCTTCCGCACGGAACGGAGGTGGTTGCGCAGCTGATCCGCAGGCGACCCGTGCGGCTCGAGCGTGGTGCGGAATCGCCGCATCGCGTGCTCCAGGACGCCACGGATGAGCGCCTCCTTGGTCGGGAAGTAGTAGTGGAGCGTGGCGATGTTGACCCCTGCCTCGGCGGCAACGTCGCGGGTGCGCAGGCCTTCGAATCCTCGCTCGGCGATCAGCTTGTAAGCGGCAAGCACCAGGTCTTCCTTCCTGGTCTCGCTGACTGCCCGCCCGCTCACCGCGGGCGTAATTAAACGCTTGATGGAGCAGGCGCGGCAGCGTAGCGCTCGTACTGGATGCGAAAAAGCTCGATGACGCTCTCCGCGTCCTCTGGTCCGTCGATCCAGACGCTGACCCAGCCCGACGCCGGGAGGACGTGGTGGGGCTGCGCCCTGCCCTGCGCGATCAGCTCGTCATGCAGCCGCCGCGGCAGCGGAAGATCGGCGAGGCGGTCGCCGTGGACATGGCCCATCTCCTTCTTGCCGTAGCGGTATTCGGTCCCGCCAAAGCGATGGGCCACAGCCGTGACTCCGGGCCAAGAAGCCACCGCCTCTCCGATCAACTCTCCGGTCTTCTTCACATTGAAGAGAACAGAGGTAGCGGCTCGCCTAATCCAGGACGGCGGCCCGCTCTGTCCTGCGCGCCGGCTGCTATCTGACTGCCGAAGCCACCATTTGGGCCCAGATGGGCGTCTCCCGGCAGTGGATAGCTCCATTCGGGCCCACTTGGTCATTACGACAAATTGGAAACGGTCGATTTCAGATCGGATTGTCAGCCGATGAGTCGCGACTACTGCGCTTCAGCGGGCCGCGGGACTTTCTTCAATTGGGACGACGAACCCTGCTTCCTCAGCCAGTCGATGCATTCGGGGCACACGATCTGCAACTGCTGGCTTGGTGGAGCGAGGTCGTCTCTCGGGAGTCCGCACAGCGATGCTGCAAAGTCGTCCCGCACCAGGTGCAGCCGCGTATCTCGGCCACGCCCGACTGCTCGAAACACCATGACGCGATAGGCACGACTCATCGCCAAGCACCGGCAACAGATGATCCATCTTTTGGATGGGCTTCGACCTCGCTTACGTCAAATAGGTCGACCGGCAGCCGGGTATACGATCGCCCGGCAGTGTTCACGCTGGAAGAACGGGACGCCCTTCGCGATCGCGTGCTGACTCTTGCCGACGAGGATCGCAGGATCGTTGCTGGAGCCGCCGTCGGCTCGCTGGCATTCGGTGGTGGGGATCGGTTCTCCGATCTCGACCTCACCTTCGCAGTCGCCGACGACGTGTCCGTTGCCGAAGTTCTCGACGACTGGACTCGCACGCTCGGCAACGATGTCGCCGCGCTGCAGCTTGTCGACCTCGAGCGCGGGCCGACGGTGTATCGCGTTTTCCTGCTGCCTGATGGCTTGCAATTCGATCTTTCTCTGACGCCTGCGGCGCGCTTCGCTCCTGCCGGGCCCCGGTTTCGATTGCTGTTCGGCGAAACCGCCAGGGGTGAGGGGAACGATTTGCCCAGGCCGCCGGCTGCCAGCGACCTCTTCGGCTGGGGCGTCATCTATGGCCTCCACGCACGCGCGTGCATCGAACGCGGGCGTGTGTGGCAAGCGGAGCACTACATCGGCGCGGTCCGGGATCACGCGCTCTCGCTCGCATGCCTGCGTCGGGAGCTCCCCGCAGTGCAAGCCCGCGGTTACGACGACCTACCCGTCGACATCCTCGCCACCTTCACCGGAACGCACGTCGGCTCGCTTGAGCCTGAGCGGCTCCGCGCAGCTCTCTCGGCAGCCATGGACGCGCTCTTGCATGAGGCTAAGGAAAACAACGTCCCGAACGCGGACGCCGTCGCTCAACGGTTTTCTGGACCGCCGTAGCAGCAATTTGGGCCCAAATGGACCCATATCGCGTATGGATAGCGCCATTCGGGCCCACCTGGTCAATTACGGAAAATTGGTCCGGGTCCGGCCGGCCGCTCGCCTAGTCCGGGACGGCCGCTCCGATCGTCTCCGCCGCCAGCAGCTCCACCACCGCACGCGTGTCGCCGCCGTTGTGCAGCACCTTCAGCTGGCGGTCCGCGCTGGTGCCCTCCGCCAGGATGGTGTGAACGTACTCGACAGCCTTCCGCGAGCCCAGCTCGTCGACGACGTCGTCGATGAACTCGACGAGCTCCAGCGCCAGGTCTCGCATCGGGACCTCCGCCTGCTTGCCGAAGTCGATCAGGCTGCCGTCGATGCCGTAACGGATCGCCCTCCATTTGTTCTCCGCGATCAGGGCCGGCATGTACTTGCGAAAACCCAGGTTGCCGGCGCGGAGCTTGAGCAGCTTGGCGCAGATGGCCTGCATCAAGGCCGCCAGGCAGATCGTCTCCTCGAGCCGGGTCGGCATGTCACACACGCGAAACTCGAGGGTTGGAAAGCTTGGGTGAGCGCGGAGGTCCCACCAGATCTTCTTTCCGTTGTCGATCGAGCCGGTCTTGACCAGGAGCTCGACATAGTTCTGGTACTCGTCGTAAGAGGTGATGTCCGGCGGGATGCCGGTCCGTGGAAAGTTCGACCAGATCACGCTGCGATATGACTTCAAGCCGGTGTTCCGGCCCATCCAGAATGGGCTTGACGTGCTCAACGCCAGGAGGTGCGGAAGGAAGTAGCGCGCCTCGTTGAGTACCTCGATGCGCAGCTCCGGATTCGGGATCGCAACGTGCACGTGCAGGCCGAAGATCACCAGCGAACGGACGACGTCCTGCAGCTCCTCCTCGAGCATCTTGTAACGCTCGTTGTCGGTGATCTGCTGCTCGTTCCACCGCGAGAAAGGATGCGTGCCCGCACACGCGATGCGCAGGCCTTCCGGCTTCAGCAGCTCGCCCAGGGTCTGCCGCATCTCCGCCAGCTGGTCGCGCGCCTCCTCCACGTCCTCGCAGATGGTGGTGCCGACCTCGACCACCGACTGCATCATCTCCCGCTTCACCTTGTCGCCGAGACGTGGTGCGGCTGCGGCCAGCAGCGTGTCGATGTGGGAGTGCAGCTCACCCGCAGCGTCGATGATCTGGTACTCCTCTTCGACGCCGATCGTCAGAAAGCCGTCTCGACTCAAGCTCTGCCCTCGACCACGAATGTTGGCACGACGCTGCCCGCCCCGGCCGTCACATTCAACAGAGCGGCCGCAGAGACACGCGTCATGAAACCGCGCACGCGGCCATCGAACAGGTACGGGTCGAGGTCGACGGCGAGGTCCAGGTAGCGCAGGCCGTCCAGGACGACCGGGAAGGGGACGCGGGGAATCTCGACCGCCTCCTGGACGACGTAGCTCTGAGTGGTGGCCACCCCGATCGCGGCTTCCCACTCCGCCTGGTCGACGGTCCACCCGAGGATCACCCCCTTGCCTCCGTACTCGTCGTTTGGCTTCAGGACCAGGGTCTCGCGGCGGCGTGCGATCTCGCCGGCAAGCTCCGGCACGACCCTCCGTGTCCAGGGGATGTGGCGCCGGATCGCCGCCCGCTGCGCCGGCGTGTAGAGGCGGCGGTAGCGGTCGTCGGAGAGCATCGCGAGGCTCATCTTCTTGTGCAGGAGCTTGGCCCGAAAGCTGTTGACCACGCAGACCGCCCCAGCTACATAGGCGTCGCGCAAGGCCCGCGTCTCTTCGCCTCGGGCGAGCAGCTCGCTCGTGAGCACGCGCCGGTAGACCAGGTTGATCGCCTTGCCCTGGGCGTAGAGCCTGCCTCGCCGCAGCTCGAGCGAGCGCGGGTCGCAGATCACGGTCTTGACACCGGCGGCCTCGAAGAAGGCTTTGAACATCTCGAACTCCGGCGCGGTCGGCAGCCCCTCCCAGTCGACGATCGCGATCACGGGCCGCGCGCCTCTGCCCCACTGCCGGAAGGCGTGCAGCATCGCGCTCAGCTGACGCGCCCGCGTCGGCAGGAAGCGGCCCCGGAATCGCTTCCTGAACGCCTTCATCACCGGAAGGCGGGCGAAGATCGCGGCCAGGTTGTCGCTGTATGCCATGCCGGCCGGCGACTCCGCGTTGTACTCCACGAACCGCATCTCGGCCGCGAAGAAGCTGTCGAGTCGGGCGGATGGCGACGAGTGCGCGAATCCCGGGTCGGCGAGGGCGAGACGTTCCTCCTCGGGTTCGAGACCCAGTTCGAGGCGGAGGTCGGCATCTTCGAGGACTGCCTTCTCGAGCGCGGCGAGCGCGCCATGCACGCCCTCAGCCGCCGCCACCGCCTGCTCGTAGCGGCGCCGAGTCATGAGCTGGGGCCGGACTGCGACGCACAGCGGCCTCTCGCCGAACATCAAGCGGCGCTCACGCTGCCCTTCGGCGAGCGCCTCGGCGCTTGCGGCCACCAGGCGCTGGTCGTCGAGCAGCGCGTGGTAGGCCGCGACCGGGTCTGTCACGCCTGCACGGGGTCTCGGGACGGGGTCTTCCTTACGTAGCTCCACCAGCGATGCTCGTCACGCCACGGCGGCGCCGCCTCGCCTCGCGCGTAGCTGAGGACGAGGTCGGACATATGGTCGACGACCCAGCGGAAGTTGTCCTCCTTGATCGAGAAGTTGTCGAAGTCCGGCGCCGGGTTCAGGAAGTCGATCGCGTAGAGGACGCCGTCGCGGACCGCGAACTCGACGGTGTCCATGTCGTAGCCGAGCGCTTCGACGAGGGTTCGCGCGTCGTTTATTGCCTGGTCGCGAAGCTTGCCCTCGACCGGCCGGTTGATCTGGTAGCGCTCCTCGAAGGGGGCACGCGGGTTGTAGCGGATCGGGAGTATGTGCTCGCGTCCGACGCAGATGCAGCGGACGTAATCGTCCCAGTCGATGTACTCCTGCAGGATCATCGTCTTCAGGCCGGTCTGGTCGTAGGCGGTGATGAGCTCTTCGATCGAATGGACGATGAATACGTCTTTCCACCCGCCACCGGTGTTGGGCTTGAGGACCGCGGGAAGTCCTGTGTAGGCCACGATGTGGTCCCAGTCGAGAGGGAACTGAAGGTTCCGCAGTGAGTAGCGGTGGTCGATGTCAGGGATGTACTGCTTGTTCGGCAGGACGACCGTCTTCGGCACAGCTACCCCCAGCCTGCGGGCCAGCGTGCACTCGAAGAACTTCTCGTCCGCCTCCCACCAGAAGGGGTCGTTGATCACCGTGGTGCCCATGAGCACCGCGCTCTTCAGGTGCGCGCGGTAGTACGGCACCTCGTGCGAGATGCGATCGACGAGCACCGCGTGATAGGGCTCCGCCAGCTCAGCTGTGCCACCCAGGACCGCGAGCTCCGCTGTGATGCCGTCCGCCGCGCCCTTCTCGTTGACGACCTCGATGAACGGGCCCGGAAATGTGTTCTCACGTCCGACCAGAAGCCCGATCACCTTCTTCTGAGCCATGTCCCCTCCCCTGTGTGCGACGAATCAGCTCGAAAGGTACGTGCGCATCATGTCCTTCCAGTAAGGCCAATCGTGCGCCCATCCGGGCCAGATTTCGAGCCCGACCTCCACGCCCTTCTCGCGCAGCAGGGCCGCCAGCCTTCTCGAATCCTCCACGTTTGGGTCATCTGCGCCGGTGGCGATGACCTTCGGGTGCATCGCGCGCAGCGGTCCAAGGTAAGCCGCGTCGGTGAGCCCTGGCAGGAACTCGATCAGGTTCGAGAAGTAGGTGCTGTCGTCGTGGAAGCCGTCCAGCCAGCGCGCGGTGTCGTAGGCGCCGCTCAGGGCGATGAAGCCGCCGACCTGCGCTGGGTGACGCACCGCCAGGAGCACCGCGTGGAGTGCGCCGAACGAGGCCCCGCAGGCGAGTGGCGGGCCGGGGAGACGCGGAAGGATCTCCTCCAGGATGTAAGCCTCGTACTGCAGGTGCCGCCTCACTCGGTCGGCGGGAGCTCGGTCCTTCGCGTACCAGGACTCGCCGTCGACGCTGTCGACGCAGACGAGCTGGATCGATCCCGACTCGATGAAGTCGCCGAGCGCACCGACCAGGCCGAAGTCCTCCCACTGGTAGAACCGGCCCATCGACGTCGGGAAGACCAGCAGGGGCCTACCGGCGTGGCCGAAGTGCAGGACCTCCATCTCCCGGCCGAGGCTTGGGCTGTATTCCTTTATGTAGTCGCGCTGCATCTCAGTGGTGGTGGTGGTGCTCATGCTGATCGTGAACCATCGCATGTCCGGCAGACGGCGCGCCATTCATGGCTCTGAGCATCTCGACGCCGCCGCTGTGCAGGAAACGCCATCCCAGGACCGCCGCCACCGCAAGCGCCGCCAGGTCGAGAAACGTCGTGTAGTTCCAGGACGGGTGGGTCTGGAAGACCGCGATGAAGTGGTGCGCGGGCACCAGGCCGAGCAGCTGGAACAGGCCGCCGATTGCAAATCCCGCCACGACGATCGTGACGTAGGACGTGCCAAGCAGGTAAAGGCTCACGCGCCCGCTGTAGTACTTCCGGTAGATGTCGAGGATCGGGATGATGATCAGGTCGGCGAAGATGAAGGCGATCACCCCGCCGAAGCTGATCCCGCCGTTCCACAGCACCACGGCCAGCGGGATGTTGCCCACCGAGCAGACAAAGCTGAGCAGCGAGATGATCGGCCCGATGATTGGTCCCCAGACCGCGCCGCGGGTTGGATTGTTGGTCAAAAAGAGCGCCTGCCAGAAGCTGTTCGGCACCCAGGCGGCGAGGGCGCCCGCGATCAGGAAGCCAAGGAGCAGGTCGGTCCAAAGGCTCGCAATGTCCATGTAGAAGAGGTGGCTGATGGAGGTGAAGCCGCGCTGCGAGAAGAGCCGCCGCATGAAAGGACCGTCGGTGATCGACATGTCCATCTCGCCGTGGCCCTCCATCCGCCCGTGAAGGCCTTTCTCCGCCTGCCTGCGCGCAGCCTCGACGAGGTTGGCCCGCAGGGTGTACTTGAAGACCACGGCGAGGAGCGCGATCATCAGGAGCCCCCCGGCGAACTCCGCGGCGACGAATTGCCAGCCGAGCAGGACGAGCAGCACCAGTCCCAGCTCGAAGACGAGGTTCGTACTGGCGAACTCGAACAGGATCGCGTTGGCCAGCGTCGCGCCCTTGCGGAACAGGCTCCGCCCCACCGCCACCGCGGCGTAGGAGCAGCTCGAGCTCGCCGCGCCGAGCAGCGTTGCGAAGGCGACGCTGCGCAGGTCGTCGCGGCCGAGAACTTTCACGACCGACTCGCGCGAGACGAGCGCCTGCACGATCGCTGAGATGAGAAAGCCGATCGCGAGCGGCCACAGGACCTCCCAGAACATGAAAAAGGCCATCTGCAGCGCTTCCCAGACAGCCTGGAAGATGAACAACGCTAGCCTCGGACCAGCCGCTCGACCGCGCCGTTCAGCTCCTTGACCTTGGCCCCGCCACGACCGGCGCGGATCGCCTCCGTGACGCAGTGCTCGGTGTGGTCGGCAAGGAGCTGCAGCGCGATGCTGTCGAGCGCGGCTTTGGCAGCGCCGACCTGGGTCAGGACGTCGATGCAGTATCGGTCGTCAGCGACCATCTTCTCGATTCCTCTGATCTGGCCCTCGACGCGACGCAGTCTCGCCTGGACCTGAGGCTTGTGGGAGGAGTACCCGGGCATGGCCAGACATGATACCCCTAGGGGGTATGCAGCGAGAAACGCTCTCGTGTAGTAAGTGCTGAATCAAATGCGGATCAGAGTCGCTGTCCTGGCGCTCCTCATCTTCGTCGCGGCGTTCGGCGCCCACGAGGTCATGCATCTCATGGTGATCTATGCCGTAGGCGGGCAAGGCTCGATCATCGTCCGGCCCTGGCGGCTCGGCCTGGTCGACTTCCAGATCCCGTCCCTGCATGCCCAACCGATCGAGCCTCTTGCCCTTGCCCAGCAGGGGTTGGTGAACTTTCTCGGGCCGGCCCTGGCCGCGATCCCGCTGGTCGCCCTGTGGGCCGGCGTCCGCGAGACGGTGCCCCGACTTGCCCTGTGGGCGAATGTCTTGATCCTGTTTTTCTACGCGCTCATCGAGACCGCCGACCTTTTTCTCGAGCGAATGGACCACGACATCTCCCTCCTGACCACGCCCGAGTTCAATTACGGCGTCCCGCTGTTGATCATCCTTGTCACCGCCCTCATCGCGCGCTCAGCGTCCTCGCGGAGCGCCTGAAGGGCCGGCGATCGAGGTGCACGTCGCCACCGGGTGCAGGCCTGGCGCGCTCCCGCCCCCGCATGCCCACGCCCGGCCCGCGAAGATGGCCAGCTCGAAACCGTGCCGCGGGAAGAGCATCCTCTCGCCCGAGCTCCAGCCGCCGCCCGGCGCGCGGCGCGTGAGCTGGTCGATGATCCGTGTTTCGCTCGCGTCCTGGCCGCCCATGACCACCACGTCGCCGCCCAGAAACGCTGTCCCACCGCCGCCGCTCGAGGCCTGCGGCAGGTCGGGCAGGCGCGCCCATGCGCCCGTCGCGACGTCGAAGCAGTCGACGCGCGCCGTTGTCGGCGACCGCCCACCGGCCACGCACACCTCGCTGCCCGCGACAAAAGCCATGACGTGGTTGCGCGGATCGGGAAGCGAGGGCAGAACTGTCCAGGCGTTGGCCGCGGGGTCGTACGTCTCGGCCTGCGCGACGTTGCCCCGGCTGGTGTTGCCGCCGATCGCGAAGAGCTTTCCCTGCGCGCCGATCAGCGCGTGGCCTCCCCGCGCAAAGTGCAGCGCCGCCAGCTCGGTCCAGTGGTCCCCGTCCAGCCGAAACACCCGCGCGCTGTCGCGGCCGTTGCTGTGCCCGCCGGCAAGGTAGACCTGGCCGTCGAGGGTCGCGGCGGACGGGTGGTCGACCGGCAGCGGCAGGCGCGGGCCCGCGCGCCAGGTCGAGCCGTCGAACACGTACACGGAATCGAGACTGGCCCCGGCGGCGTTGAAGCCGCCAATGACGTACAGATTTCCGCCCGCCGCCGCGGCGCCGGCCTCCTCGATCGGGACCGGCAATGAAGGCTCCTGGCGCTGTGCCGGCTGCGGTATCGGCGTGACAAGAGGGCTGAACGTGACGGGCGGCTGAGTCGGCGTCGAGGTCGTCGCGACGGTCCCGCCACCGCCGCAGCCAACCAGCAACCACGCGACCCCGAACCAAACTGCACGACTGTCCCGAAAAGCGGGTATCAAGGCTGCGCGAAAGCCTACAGACCGGACAGTCGTGGGCCGACGTACTCCGCCGTCGCATAATCGGCCCATGGCGACCGCCCTCTCGCTGACCCACCTCGGCTCGCTCATGCGCGGGGTGCGGAGCGTTGACGAGGTGGGTGCTGACGAGCGCGCCGCGTCGCTGGCCAAGCGGTCGATCAAGAAGGCCTCCAAGCTGTGGGCACTGGACCTTGCGATCCGCTGCATGGACCTCACGACGCTGGAGGGTGCGGACACGCCAGGCAAGGTCGCAGCCATGTGCGCGAAGGCGATCCGGCCCAAGCCCGGCGATCGGACCATCCCCTCGGTCGCGGCCGTGTGCGTCTACCCGCTGCGCATCGCGGACTGCGTCGAGCATCTGCACGGAAGCTCGGTTCGCATCGCTTCGGTCGCGACGGCTTTTCCGTCGGGGCAGAGCTTCACCTCGATCAAGATCGCGGAGACCGAGGAAGCGGTTCGGGCCGGCGCGCACGAGATCGACATGGTCATCGACCGCGGAGCGTTTCTTTCGGGCGACTATCAGCGCGTCTACGACGAGATCGTCGCGGTCAAGGAAGCATGCGGCCCGGCCCACCTCAAGGTGATCCTCGAGACCGGTGAGCTCGGCTCCTACGACGCGATCCGCCGCGCGAGCATCCTCGCGATGGCGGCGGGCGCGGACTTCATCAAGACCTCGACCGGCAAGGTGCAGCCGGCGGCCACCCTGCCGGTTGCGCTCGTGATGATGGAAGCGATTCGCGACTTCGGCCGCGAGACCGGCCGTCCGGTGGGCTTCAAAGCCGCGGGCGGGATCCGGACCGCCAAACAGGCGATCTCCTACCTGGTGATCACCTACGAGACGCTCGGGCCCGACTGGATGACACCCGATCGGCTGCGCCTCGGAGCGTCGACCCTGCTCAATGACGTGCTGATGCAGATCGACAAGGAGCGCAGCGGCGCCTACCAGTCCCCCGATTACTTCACGATCGACTGATGGCGATCACCAAGAAGCAGCCCACCGAGCTTTCCAGGCGCGCCGCTGAAGGCGGCGGTGTCTTCGAGTACGCGCCGGCGCCTGAGTCCATCGACCACGTCAAGATCCAGCCCCGCTACGGCCTGTTCATCGGCGGCCGCATGGTCGAGGCTCACAGCAAGAAACACTTTCCGACCATCAACCCTGCGACCGAGAAGAAGCTCGCCGAGGTCGTCGAGGCGGACGAGATGGACGTCGACCGCGCCGTGAAGGCGGCCGGCAAGGCGTTCGACTCGTGGGCGCGCCTTGCGCCATCCCGGCGAGCGCGCTACCTGTTCCGCATCTCGCGCCTGCTGCAGGAACGGTCGCGTGAGCTGGCCGTCGTGGAGACGATGGACGGCGGCAAGCCGATCAAAGAATCGCGCGACGTCGACATCCCGCTCAGCGCGGCGCACTTCTTCTATTACGCGGGTTGGGCGGACAAGCTCGAGTGGGCCTTTCCAAACCGCAAGACGCGGCCGCTCGGGGTGGCCGGCCAGGTCATCCCGTGGAACTTCCCTCTTTTGATGCTCGCCTGGAAGATCGCGCCCGCGCTGGCCGCCGGAAACACCGTCGTGCTGAAACCCGCTGAAACCACGCCGCTGTCGGCGATGTTGTTCGCGGAGATCTGCATGCAGGCCGAGCTGCCGCCGGGCGTCGTCAACATCGTGACCGGCGCGGGCAAGACCGGGTCGCTCGTGGTCACCCACCCGGACGTGAAGAAGGTCGCGTTCACGGGCTCGACCGAGGTAGGCAAGATGATCCAGCGCGCCATCGCCGGCTCCGGCAAGCGGCTGACGCTCGAGCTCGGCGGCAAGGCGGCCAACATCGTGTTCGAGGACGCGCCGCTGGACCAGGCGGTCGAGGGCATCGTCAACGGGATCTACTTCAACCAGGGCCACGTGTGCTGCGCCGGCAGCCGGCTGCTGGTCCAGGAATCGATTGCCGAGCCGCTGCTCGACAAGCTGAAGCGAAGGCTGTCGACGCTGCGCCTCGGCGATCCACTCGACAAGAACACCGACATCGGAGCGATCAACTCGCGGGCTCAGCTGGAGAAGATCCAGGGCCTCGTGGAGTCGGGTGTCGAAGAAGGCGCCGAGCTCTATCAGCCCGACTGCGTGCTGCCCGAACGCGGATTCTGGTTCCCCCCATCGCTGTTCACCAACGTGTCTCAGTCGTACCGCATCGCTCGAGAAGAGATCTTTGGGCCGGTGCTCTCCGTCCTCACCTTTCGCACGCCGAACGAAGCCGTCGAGAAGGCGAACAACACCCCATATGGCCTTTCCGCCGGGGTGTGGACCGACAAGGGCTCGCGCATCCTGTGGATGGCCGAGCGCATGCGGGCAGGCGTCGTCTGGGCCAACACCTTCAACCGCTTCGATCCGACCTCCCCGTTCGGCGGCTACAAGGAGTCCGGCTTCGGCCGCGAGGGCGGCGTGCACGGCCTGCTGCCGTACGTGGAGCTCAGCTGATGGAGGTGCGCAAGACATACAAGCTGTTCGTGAACGGCGAGTTCGTGCGCTCGGAGTCAGGGCGCGCGTACCGGCCAGACGGCAGCGTCAACGTGCCGCGTGGTTCGCGCAAAGACGTTCGCGATGCGGTCCGGGCCGCGCGCACCGCATTCGCGGGTTGGGCCGGCCGCACCGCGATGAATCGAGGCCAGATCCTCTATCGGGCCGCCGAGATGCTCGACGGCCGCGCGGCCCAGTTCGTCGAGCTGCTGGGCGGCGGAACGCGGGCGCGACGCGAGCTCGACCAGGCGGTGGAGACGCTGGTCTGGTATGCCGGCTGGACCGACAAGCTGTCGCAGGTCACGGGGACTGTGAACCCCGTCGCGGGGCCCTACTTCAACTTCACGATCCCCGAACCAACTGGCGTCGTCGCGATCATCGCCCCTGAGCAACCTCAGCTCGCCGGTCTCGTCCACCGCCTTGCACCTGCGCTGTGCGGCGGGAACGTGGTGGTCGCGCTCGCCGCGGAAACGCATCCCCTGGCGGCGCTCACTCTCGCCGAGGTGTTCGCGACAAGCGACGTGCCGGCGGGGGTGGTGAACATCATCAGCGGTCAACGCCGGGAGCTGCTGCCATGGCTCGCTGCGCACATGGACGTCAACGCGATTGACGTTGCCGGTTGCACCAGCGACGAAATCAAAGCAATCGAGGAATCAGCGGCAGGCAACGTGAAGCGAGTGATCAAAGTTACAGAAACGGAGCAGAGTCCTTATCTCATCGCCGCATTCATGGAAATGAAAACCGTCTGGCATCCAATCGGGGTCTAGCTACTCCTAGAATCTGACCTACATGGCGGAGGTGCTGACCAGGCCGGCTCCGGTAGAAGCCACTGAGCTGCGCCTGGACCGGGAAACCGGCAAGCCCATGATCCATGCCGACCGCATCGCACGCCGCGTCCGGCGGCTGGGACGCCAGATCTCCGAGGTCTACGCCGACATCGACACCCCGCTCGTGATGGTCGTCATCCTCAAGGGCGCCACTGTTTTCGCTGCCGATCTGCTGCGCAGCCTGAGCATCCCGGCCGAGCTCGAGTTCGTGCGTGCGTCCAGCTATCCGACCGGCACATCGAGCAACGGCCGCCTGCACCTGGCCCACATGGTCGAAGGTCCGCTGGTCGGCCGGCACGTGCTGTTGGTCGAGGACATCATCGACTCGGGCGTCACCGTCAATGCGGTGGCGAAGCGCATCCAGCGCATGGGCGCCGCGTCCGTGCGCCTCGCCGCGATGCTCGACCGACCGGCGCGCCGGCAGGTCGAGGTGAGGATCGACTTCACCGGCTTTGTCATCCCCGACCGTTTCGTGATCGGCTATGGGCTCGACTACGCCGGGCTGTATCGCGAGCTGCCTCACATTTATTCGCTGACATAGCCTCTCCGTACCTCGGCTGGAAGAAGGCCGAGCTGCACTGCCACCTCGACGGCGCGGTGCGCGGGTCGACTGCGGAGGAGCTGTCTGGCCGGAGGGGACTTCACATGGTCGCGCCAGACGACTGCCCGAGCCAGGCCGAGTACATCAAGTACTTCGACGACGCAATCGCCGTCATGCAGACGGAGGCCGCGCTAGAGCGGATCGCGTACGAGCTGTGCGTCGACTCGGCCAATGAGAACATCGACTACCTCGAGGTGCGATGGGCGCCTCGGCTTCACCTCCGAGCGCGGTTGACGGTCACGCAGGTCATTGAGGCGGTCCTGTCAGGGCTGCGCGGGGGACCGATCAGGGCGGTGGCGATCGTCTGCGCGATGCGGAGCCATTCCACTGCCAAGAATGTCGAGCTGGCACGGATCGCGGGCAAGTTCGCCGGCCTGGGCGTGGTCGGCTTCGATCTTGCGGGCAACGAGGCGCGCTTCGAGACAACAAGGCACCGACCAGCCTTCGACGCGGCCCGCGCGGCGGGTCTTCACCTCACATGCCACGCGGGAGAAGCGGGAGATCCATCGAGGGTTGAGGAGGCGTTGGACCTTGGCATCGAGCGGATCGCCCATGGCGTCATCGGCGCCCGCGTGCCAAGCATCGTCGAGCGAATTCGCACCGAGGGGGTTGTGCTCGACATGTGCCCGACCGCGAACTGGAAGTGCAAGGCGGTGCAGGCGATTGCCGAGCATCCCCTGCCTCGACTTGTGCGCGGCGGAGTTCGCTGCACGATCAGCACCGACTCGCGCACCGTCGCGGACACAACCCTGACCCACGAATTCGATCTGATGGCGGGCATAGGCATGACGGACGATGAGCTGCGCCAATGCAACGAAACCGCCTACGAAGCGAAATTCGGTTGATATAGCTTTCCCTCCCCGCTCGCCGGGGAGGGTCAGGGAGGGGACGTCCGCTCTATCTACGACCACGCGTTAGGCGCCTGACGAACCATTCACAGGCGAGCCATCAGCGCGTTAGGCGCCTAACGACACCATCCGGCCCTCTCAGCCCGTGCCGAACAACCTGTCCCCGAAGTCCCCCAAACCCGGCACGATGTACGCCTTGTCATTGAGCCGCTCGTCCAGCGCCGCGGTGTAGATGTCGACCTCGGGGTGGCGCTCTTGAAGCACCTTCACGCCTTCTGGTGCGGCGACGATGCAGATCATCCGGGTGTCCTGCCCGCCCGCCTCCTTGATCAGGTCCAGCGCCTGCGCCGCCGAGCCGCCGGTCGCGAGCATAGGATCGAGCAATAGCGGGATCTTGCCCGCCAGGCCAGGCAGCTTGTTGTAGTAGATGCGCGCGACGGCGGTCTTTTCGTCGCGTTCGAGGCCGATGTAGCCGACGCTGACCCGAGGCAGCAGCTCCAACACGGGAGCCAGCAAACCGAGGCCGGCGCGCAGCACAGGGATCGCGACCACCTCCTTCTCAATCTCGATTGCGTCCGCGTCGGCGAGAGGAGTTCGCACCTTGCTGTGCCGCACCGGGAGGTCTGCCGTCGCCTCGTACAGCAGCATGGTGATGACATTGCGCGCCAGAGCGCGAAATTCGTCAGGCTGCGTCGAGCTGTCGCGCAGGCCGCGAAGGCTGTCAGCGACGAGCGGATGCTTACTTACGCTGAGCGGCAATGCCGTCACGCGCGATCAGGCGACGCAGTGCGTCGACGGCGACCTTCAGCATGCGGTCCATGTAGGAGGGGTCGAGATGATGGATCTCTCCGGCTCCGAGCTCATCCACGCAGAGGTTGATCGTCCCCGCACGAAGCTTGCGCAGCCGCGCCACGACAAAAAGCGTCGAGGATTCCATGTCGTTGCTCAGCACGCCGGCCTTCGACCACATCTCCAGCTCATCGCGCAGGTGCGGGCGAGGCATGCGGTCGGGCAGAAGGTCGGAGTAGAGAGCATCGACCGAGCGAATGATGCCGACGTGATGAGGCGCACCGGAAGCCTCGGCCGCCTCCACCAGCGCGTTGACCACGTCGAGCGACGCGACCGCCGGGTATTCGGGCGGCACGTATCCGTTGGGTGTTCCCTCGGTTCGAACCGCCCCATAGGCGATGACGAGGTCGCCCATCTTGATCTCGGGCTGCGCCGCCCCGCAGGTGCCTACACGTAGAAAGGTATGCACGCCGAGCTCGTTCAGCTCTTCCACGGCAATCGCCACCGATGGGCCTCCCATGCCGGTCGACATCGCCGACACCTTCACCCCGCCGAGCGTGCCGGTGAACGTCCGGTACTCGCGGCTGAACGCAATCTCGCGCGCTCCGTCGAGGTACTTGGCGATCATCGGGGTACGCCCCGGATCGCCGGGCACGAGCACGTACTCCCCGACATCGCCCTGTCCCAGGCCGACGTGATACTTCTTCTCGGTCACTTTCATGGGCGCGCAATACTATGCGCCGTTCCGGATACTGGCCCTGTCCACCCTTGCCAGTATGTGAGGCGGCTTACTGACCTCATGGTCGCTCAGTCGCCATGCACGGCGCAGCCGCGGCGTCACTCGCTCGACGAGCTCCGCCGAGCGCGCATGGACAGTCACGAGGGGATCGCCGGCCTTTACGGGCGCGCCGACCTGGGCCTCGATGACCAGACCCGCTGCGGGATCGACCCTGTCCTCCTTGCGCAGGCGCCCGGCGCCGAGCTCGAGCGCCGAGAGCCCAACCTCGAGGGCGTCGATCGCCTCTACATGCCCGTCGCGGTCCGCCGTCACCTGGACCTGGACCGGCGCCACGGGAAGGCCTCTCTCCAGCCGGCCACCCTGGGCAGCCAGCATCTGCTCGAACTTCTCACGTCCGGCGCCTGAGCGCATCGCCTTCTCTGGGTCGGCCGACACTCCCGCCAGCTCGCACATCTCACGCGTCACCCTGATGCAGACCTCGAGCAGATCCGCGTCGCCCTCACCGGAAAGCGCGTCAAGCGCCTCCTGCACCTCGAGCGCGTTCCCGACCGAGCGGCCGAGCGGGTTGTCCATCGCGGTGACCAGCGCCACCGTGCGCCGCCCTGCGCCTTCTCCCAGCGTCACCATCTCCGCGGCCAGCTCCTCGGCCGACGCAACATCGGGCATGAATGCGCCTCGCCCGAACTTCACATCGAGCACGATGGCATCCGCGCCCGCGGCTATCTTCTTCGACATCACGCTCGACGCGATCAGCGGTATCGACGGCACAGTCGCGGTGACGTCGCGCAGCGCGTAGAGCAGCTTGTCCGCCGGCACCATGCGCGGCGATTGCGCCGCGACCGCGATCCCCACCTCGAGGACCTGCTTGATAAACCGCTCCGGCTCGAGGTCGACTGTGAGCCCCGGGACCGACTCGAGCTTGTCGAGGGTGCCACCGGTGTGGGCGAGGGCGCGGCCGCTGAGCTTGGGCACCTTCACCCCGCACGCGGCGGCGAGCGGCGCCGCGACCAGCGTCACCTTGTCGCCGACTCCGCCGGTCGAGTGCTTGTCGACCTTGATCCCCGGGATGGCGCTCAGGTCGAGGACCTCGCCGCTCTCGATCATCGCCCTGGTCAGCGCGAGGGTCTCCGGCGCGGTCATGCCGCGGATGCAGACCGCCATCAGCCAGGCCGCCATCTGGTAGTCCGGGATCTCCTTTCGCAGGTAGCCGCTGAGCAGAAACTGGATCTCTTCGGGCGAGTGCTCGCGCCCGTCGCGCTTGCGGCCGATGACCTCCAGAGCGTTCATCCCCGCAATTCTCCGCGCTCCCAGACCACCAGATAGGGCGGGTGTACAATCCGGCCGACCGAGCGATCCGCGCCCAGCCGGCTGGGCTTTTTCAGTTGAAGGGAGAGCAAACAAGGATGGCGCATAAGCGGTTCAAGTTCCTGGGCGTGGTAGCCGCGGTGCTGATGCTGGCCGTGGCGTGCGGCGGCACTACTGGCGGCGGCAACTCGAAGCAATACAAGATCGGGCTCGTCACGGACACGGGCGGTCTGAACGATCAGAGCTTCAACCACCTGGCTTACGTAGGTCTCGAGAAAGCCAAGTCTGACTTTGGGATTCTCGACTCTGTCACGGAGTCGCACAGCGGCAACGACTATGTGCCGAACCTGACGAACTTCGCGTCGAAGAACTACGACCTGGTGATCGGCGTCGGCTTCCTGATGGCCGAGGCGGTCGGGACGGTTTCCGGCCAGTTCCCCAATATCCACTTCGCGATCATCGACGGCGCCGGCACGGACGCCAACGGAAACGACCTGAAGCACACGAACGTGCAGTCGCTTTACTTCAAGGAGCAGGACGCCGGAGCCATGGTCGGCGTGATCGCCGGCATGCTCGAGAAGCAGGGCAAAGCAAAGAAGAACAAGGGCGTGATCAGCGCGGTCGGCGGAGTGAGCATCCCGCCGGTCAACCACTACATCGCCGGCTACAAGTGGGCCGCGGTGATGGAAGACCCCGGGATCAAAGTCGAGGTCGGCTACTCCAACGACTTCAGCGACGCCACCAAGTGCCAGGGTGTCGCCAAAGCTCAGATCAATGACGGGGCCGACGTCCTGTTCCAGGTCGCCGGCGGCTGCGGGCTCGGCGTGCTCCAGGCCGCAGGACAGGCTGGCGTGTACAGCATCGGGGTCGACGCTGACCAGAAGAGCGCGGATGCGTCTGTCATCGCGAGCGCCCTGAAGAAGGTCGACGTGGCGACGTACACCGCGATCAAGAACGTCGTCAACGGCCAGTTCCAGGCCGGAGCGCTCACCTTCAGCATCGCCAATGGCGGAGCAGGTTACGCAGTTGACAACCTGACCCTCCCGGCGGACATCCAGACCGAGCTGAAGAACGTTCAGGACAAGATCGCGGCAGGCACGCTGACCCCACCGGCGGACATTCCGTAGCTTTCGCTTCGGGGACGGGCGCGACGATGTCGACCCGTCCCCGACCGCCCTCACTGCCGCCGATAGTTCGCCGCCTCGTACGCGGCCTGGCCATGCCCCTGGGCTCGGTACTGCTCGCATTCGTGATCGGCGGCCTGCTCGTCGCGGCCACGGGCGGCAACCCGTTCAGCGCCTACGCCGCTCTCCTGTGCGGCGGCTTCGGGATCGCCTGCGCCAATGGCGAGAACCCGGCGCTCCAGATCTCGAACACGATCGTGTTCATCATCCCGCTCATCACGACCGGCGTCGCCGTGGCGCTTCCGTTTCGCGCCGGGCTGTTCAACATCGGCGCCGAGGGCCAGCTGCTGGCCGGCTCGGTCGCCTGCACCGCGATCGGGATCAAGTTCAGCTCGCTCCCTTCGCCGATCCTGCTGCCGATGGTCCTCATCGGGGGCATGGTCGCGGGCGCGTTGTGGGCCAGCGTGGCAGGAATCCTGAAAGCCACCATTGGCGCTCACGAGGTGGTGACCACGATCATGATGAATTACGTCGCGCAGTGGTTCGTGCGCTTTTTGATCATCGGCGGTCCGCTGCAGCTCGCGCCTGGCACATCCAAGTCCTCACCGATTGGAGCCGGGGCGCGCCTGGCGACCGTCCTTCCCAACGACAACTCGCTGATCATCTTTGGGTTGCCGGCAAGTGTCTTCCGCGTCCACACCGGACTCTTGATCGCCCTCGCCGCCGCCACGGCGTTTGCCTTTCTCCTGTGGCGAACCTCCCTCGGATATGAGATCCGCGCCGTGGGGCAGAGTCAGAAGGCGGCACGCTACGCGGGGGTCAGCGTGCGGCGCACCATCATCGTCACGATGCTCATCGCGGGCGCCTTCTCCGGGCTCGCGGGGGCAATCGAGATCGCTGGCGTCGACCACAACCTCACGGACAAATACTTCACCGACACGACCGGCTTCGACGCGATCGCGGTGGCCCTGCTCGGTCTGGGCAGCGCGGTTGGCATCGTGCTGGCGGCGGTGCTTTTCGGCGCGCTGCACGCAGGCGGCTCGATCATGCAGGCCGACGCCAACATCTCCGGCAACCTGGTCTTCATCCTCCAGGCGCTGATCCTGTTCAGCATCGCGGCCAACTTCGTGGGTGCGATCAGGCAGCGGATCCCGGGCCTTGGCCGACCCACGGTCCTGCCGCCGGAGATGCCGCCCGCCGCACCGTTGATGACCGAGGCGGCGGCGCCGCCGCCGGAGACCTGAGTCGTGTCTGCCCTGACCGACATCCTCCACCTGCTGCTCACCGCGAACCTGTGGCAGGCCACGCTGGCAGCCGCGGTGCTGCTGCTGCTGCCGGCGCTTGGTGGAACGATCTCCGAGCGCAGCGGCGTGGTGAACATCGCCATGGAAGGCATGATGCTCACGGGCGCCTTCTTCGGCGTGGTGGCCGACCTCGCCTGGCACAACCCATGGCTCGCGACCGGCGTGGCCATGCTCGCGGGCGCGCTCATGGCGACAATCCATGCGGTGGTGTCGATCCAGTTCCGCGCGGACCAGATCGTCAGCGGCATCGCGATCAACATCGCCGCTGTCGGACTCACCGTTTTCCTTCTCAACCGCATCTACGGGCTGCAGGACGTCGGTCATGTGGGCGCAAGCAACCTGCTGCCGAACATCAACGTGCCGGGCTTCGACCAGATCCCGTTTTTCGGCAAGGTCCTGTTCCAGCAGAACGTGATCGTCTATGTGGCCCTGGTGCTGCTGGTGCTCACCCACCTCGTCCTGTTTCGAACGCGACTCGGACTGCGCATCCGCGCGGTTGGCGAGCACCCCCAGGCCGCGGACACCGCTGGCATCAACGTTTTTGCGATCCGCTACGGGGCGGTGATCACGAGCGGCTTGCTGTCAGGGCTGTCGGGCGCATTCCTCGCCATCGGCATCTCCAATACCTTCGTGCCCAACATGACCGACGGCCGAGGGTACATCGCCCTCGCCGCGATGATCTTCGGCAAATGGACGCCCTTCGGGGCGTTCGTCGCGTGCCTGATCTTCGGTCTCGGCCAGGCGATCTACGACAACAACTCGATCATCCATGTGTCGCAGTACCTGCTCAGCATGCTGCCCTATGTCCTGACGCTGATCGTCCTTGCGGGCCTCGTCGGTCGCAGCACGCCGCCCGCTGCGGACGGCCTGCCTTACGTGCCGGGTTCGGAATGAACGATCAGTCGCTCGCCGTCGAGATGCGTGGCGTCACCAAGCAGTTTCCAGGCGTGCTCGCCAACAACAAGGTGGACCTCGGCGTGAGGCGCGGCGAGATCCATGCCCTTGTGGGCGAGAACGGCGCGGGCAAGTCGACCCTTATGAACATCCTCTACGGGCTCGTCCACGCCGACTCAGGCGAGGTTTTGATCAACGGCAAGGCGGCACACATCGCTGGACCGCGCGACGCGATCGGTCTCGGCATCGGCATGGTGCACCAGCACTTCATGTTGATTCCTGTCTTTTCGGTCGGCGAGAACATCATGCTCGGCCGCGAACCGGTGACCGGTCCGGGCTTCTACGACCACGCCCGCGCACGAACGGCAATCACCGAGCTGACCAGGCGTTATGGCCTGGCCCTCGATCCCGACGCGCGGATGGGCGACCTTCCGGTGGGCCTCCAGCAGCGCGCTGAGATCGTGAAGGTGCTCTATCGCGGGGCGGACATCCTGATCCTCGACGAGCCGACGGGCGTGCTGACGCCGCAGGAGAGCAAGGAGCTCTTCGGCGTGCTGCGCGACCTGGTCAAGAGTGGCAAGACGATCATCTTCATCAGCCACAAGCTGAAGGAGGTGCTCGAGATCTCCGACCGCATCACGGTGATGCGGCGTGGCAAAGTCGTCGGCCACCTGATCACCAAAGACACCAACGAAGAGGCGATCGCCACCCTGATGGTGGGGCGGGCAGTCCTGCTGCGGGTGGACAAGGCCCCGGCCAAGCCAGGCGGGGTTGCGCTCGAGGTCGAGAACCTCACCGCAAACTCCGATCAGTCGGTGCCGGCCCTGAAGGGCGCGTCGTTCGTGCTGCACTACGGCGAGATCCTTGGCATCGCCGGCGTCGAGGGCAACGGGCAGAGCGAGCTGATGGAGGTGCTCGCGGGCACCCGTCGCGCGACCGGCGGCCAGGTATTGCTCGCGGGGCGAGACATCACGACCATGGACGCCAACACGGAGCGCGACGCGGGGGTCGCGTTCATCCCTGAGGACCGGCGAGGCACCGGACTCGTGCTGAGCTTCTCCATCGCTGAAAACTCGATCCTCGGCCGCGAGCGCACGCCGACTTTCTCATGGCGCCATTTCGTGCTCAATCTCATCGCGATCCGAAATTGGGCCCTGAAGCTGGTCAAGGAGTTCGACATCCGCACGCCGAGCATCGACGTCGCCGTCCGCAACCTGTCAGGGGGCAACCAGCAGAAGGTCATCGTGGCGCGAGAGATAGGCAGCAACCCCAAAGTGCTGTTGGCGGCGCAGCCGACGCGCGGCGTCGACATAGGGGCGATCGAGTTCATCCACCGCCAGATCGTGCGCGAGCGCGACAACGGCGCGGCCGTCCTTCTCGTGTCAGCCGAGCTCGACGAGGTGCGTTCGCTGTCGGACCGCATCGCCGTCATGTACGAGGGCCGGATCGTCAGCATCGAGCCTCCGGATACGCCGGAAGAAAGGCTCGGCCTGCTGATGACAGGCGGCGGCGCCAGAGAGGGAGCGGCTTAGAGGGGGTGGCTGCTCCTCCCCACTCATGGGGAGGTGGCGGCAAAGCCGCCGGAGGGACTCCCCCAATTGATGGTGAGGCCGGGATGGGCTGCGCCGGAGAGGCTGGCGACTCCAGGTCGGCTCCTCCCCATTCATGGGAGGTGGCTGCAAAGCCGCCGAAGGGGCTCCTCCCCATTCATGGGGAGGTGGCGGCGAAGCCGCCGGAGGGGCTCCTTCCATTGATGGTGAGGCCGGGATGGGGCTGCACCAGAGGAATTGGAGGCTTAAATCGTCTCGAGCAGTTCAGGCAGCTCTCGAATGCTCGCGGCGCGCCGCCATCCCTGCTTCGGCAGCTCCTCATCCGGCACATGCTCGTGGTGCCACGTGACCTCATAAGGGATGTGGACCGCGCGCCCGCCAAGCGCAACCACGGGGACCACGTCAGAGCGCAGCGAGTTGCCGACCATGACGAACTCGTCCGGCTTGATGCCGCGCCGCTGAAAGACGCCGCGATAGGTGTCGACGTTCTTCTCGGTGAGGATCTCGACGCCGAGAAAGAGCTCGCCGAGGCCTGATCGCGCGAGCTTGCTCTCCTGGTCGAACAGGTCGCCTTTGGTGATGAGCAGCAGGTCGTAGCGCCCGCTCACGCCGCGGAGAGTTTCCTCCACACCGTCGATGAGCTTCGTCGGCTCCATCAGCATCCGCTTGCCCCAGCCGAGGATGACCTCGAGGTCGGTGGCGGGAATGCGTCCCTGCGTGAGCTCGATCGCCGTCTCGAGCATTGAGAGGGTGAACGACTTGACGCCGTAGCCGTAGATGCTGAGGTTCTTCATCTCCATCTCCGACAGCCGCGCGTCGACGTCGGCGTCCGGGACATGTCGCTTCAGCAGCTCGCGAAACTCGGCCTGCGTGACGCTGAATCGAGTCTCGCTGTGCCACAGCGTGTCGTCGCCGTCAAAACCTACAACCCGGATTGGCATGCATCCCGATTATCCGGGGTGCTACGGCCAGGAGCCCTTGATGGTCTCCCAGTGGGCTCCGCCGTCAAAGGTACGATGTACACCACCGCGGACCGTCCCATAACCAACTTTGTCATCGGCGAATACAAAGACAGAACTGACGCCAGCAGCGTCCTGGTAATCAGACGAATACGCGTGCCAGTCCTGACCGGCGTCAAGCGTTTCTTCGGCTTGCCCGTTATTGGCGATCCGCAGCCAGCGGGTCGGCGTGACAAAGGTCTCGACTCCCAGTGAAGGCACCAGATACTTCCAGCCGGCTCCGCCATCGGTCGACTCAAAGACAAACGAACGGGGCAGTCCTTGGTCATTTGTCCCCGAGGAGTCAACGAGGATTGTGGTGCCGAATGTCTTGATCGACACAACGCGCAGTGCCACACCACCATTTCCAGTTACCCACCCAGGCGGGTCAGGCAGTTTGCTCGCCGACCAGGTCACTCCGCCGTCCGCGGTTCGATAGATGGTCGAACGATCGAGGGTATCGCCGGTTGCCAAGAATCCGTGTTGAGGGTCGGCAAACGCGATCGCGTCTTTGCACTGGTCGAACGCCAACGCTCCCGCAACGCTCTGCCCGTAGACGGCGGCAGCGATTAGCTGCCAGCTTTTCGCGCCGTCGTACGTATGCCAGAGCTGCGCTCCTTGAGCACTGCAGCTCGTGGCGGGGACGCCCGGAAACAGCACCCAGCCGTCCATGCTGTCGACGAACGTGATCATGGGAGGTCCACCGCCACCCGAATACGGAGCCCACTGGCGCTGCTGCCAGGTCTTGCCTTGATCCACGGAGCGGAAGAGGTATTGCCCAGCAACAAGCGCCCAGACCACGTTGGCCGAGGGCGCACTCAGCGCTGCGTCGGTGGGCATGGGGATGCTGCCGCCCTTGGCACCAGGGGTCGGCGTTGGACCGCTCACGTGTTGCGTGCCCGGGGTGGCGATCCTGACCCAGTGTGCTCCGCCATCGATAGTGCGCTGCAATGAACCGCGTCCCTCCGCATATCCGACCTGCGCGTCGGCAAAGACGAACTGCGCGCCGGCTGGTGTGTCGGTGTTGAAGTCCGAGCCGTATTGGTGGAACTGCTGGCCGCCGTTTGTCGATTCGAATGACTGACCCGGCATCGCGAGCTGCAGCCATCGCGTCTCGCTGACCATGACCATGGAGCGCGAGGCGACCTTTTGCTTCCACACCCACGTGACTCCCCGGTCAGTTGAAACGAAGATGTACTGGCGGTCTGGAATGTCCGGGTAAGGCGTGCCCGCCCCCTGCAGGCCGGACGCCTCGACGTAGAGCGTGCTGCCGAATCGCTTCATCCAGTCGGCACGCAGGGTGAATCCGCCTGGCAGCGTTCTGAAATCCGGCGGGTCGGGCAGCCTGCTTGCTTTCCAGACGTGGCCGCCATCACGGGTGAAATAGATGGTGGGCTGGTTGTTATCGTCCCAGGCGCTGATGAACCCCTGCTTCGAATCATCGAACCAGATTCGCTCCTTGCACTGGCTCTCCGCGATGCCGCCCGCAAACAGGTTTTGCCAGGTGGCCCCTGCGTCGGTCGTGTGCCAGACCGCCGCCTGGGCTTGCTGGCACTGCGTCGTCGGAGATCCGGGCGCGAGCAGCCATCCCTCGTGGTCGTCGATAAAGGACATCGACGGCCTGACGCCAAACTCCGCCGGCATCGGCCGCTGCTCCCAGTGGGCGCCCTGGTCTGTGGACCGGTACAGGCCAACGTAGTCGACCAGGACCCAGACCACGCTGCTCGACGGGGCGACCAGCTGGGCGGTGGTCGGCAGCGCGATCGGCGTAGGTGAAACGACACGCGCGCCGCTCGCCAGCCCGCCATGCGTGCGGCCAAAGTTCCGTGCTGCCATCAGCACGCCGACCGACGTCACCGTCAACACAAAGACCGTGGCGAGCGCAATCGCCGGCATCAAATTGAGTCGCGGCCGGCCCTGGTCGAACGCGCCACGCAGGCGGGTGCGGAACTCGGGCGACGGTGCGCCGCTCCGTGCGTCGAGGGCGCGGCGGAGCTCGTTCTCTTCGGGTGTCATCCGTTGACCTCCAGAACCAATCCAGGACGCAGCGCCGCCAGCGCACGGTGAACACGCTGCCGCGCTGCACCCTCCGAGCACCGCAACACGCGGGCCACTTCGTCGATGGGCAGGTCGAGGTGGTAGTAGAGGGTCAGCACGAGAAGGTGTGGAGGCGCCAGCTGGGCGAGGGCTGCATCAAGGTCGGCGCGGTCCGCCCACATGTCCGCCTGTGGGGCGGATTCGGATCTGATGTCGGGAAACCGCAGGACGTTCCACCACCGCGCCCGCCGTGAACTGCGGCACTCGTTGGCGACGATCGCGAGGAACCACGGCCGCATTGGCGATCCTGGGCGGAACTGATCGAGCTTGCGCCAGGCTTTGAGCGCCGCCTCTTGCACCGCATCCTCCGCCGCTCCTTTGTCGTTCAGCATCGTCATCGCCAGCCGGAACGCGGGATCGAGAACCGGTGCCAAGAGCTCCTCGAAGGCAAGACCGTCGCCCGCCTTCGCCCGTTCCAAAGCGCCCTGCTCACTCACTCACGCCGCTGCCTACAGGTTCTACGCACCGACCCGCGCTTCTGTTACGCCGGGGGCCTCTGGAACAATCCGCGGGCAGTTCCGGGTACAAGTAGAAGAGATGAAGAACCTGAACGGCATCCACCACATCAGCGCCATCACCGCCGATGCGACCAAAAGCGTCCTGTTTTACACCGGCCTGATGGGCCTGCGCCTGGTCAAGAAGACGGTCAACCAGGACAACCCGGCGGTCTACCACCTCTTCTACGCGGACGAGGACGGCAGCCCTGGCGCCGACCTCACCTTCTTCGAGTACCCGGGCCTGGTGCGCGGCCGCGCAGGCGCGGGGATGATTCACCGGATCGCGTTCCGAGTTGGCAGCGAAGAGGCGCTCGATTTCTGGACCCGGCGTCTGGCAGGCGCGGGCCTCGAGTCCACCATTGACGGCAACAAGCTCCGCTTCGCGGACCCCGAGGGTCTGGGCTTCGAGCTCATCGCAGAACCGACGCATGACCAGCCGCTGGTGGCGCAGCACCCCGAGATCCCCGACAAGTTCGCTCTCCAGGGCTTTGCCGGAGTCCGCGCATTCGAGCGCGTGCGCGGTGCCAGTCACCAGTTCTTGAGCGAGACGCTCGGCTTCCAGGGCACCGGCCCGGATTCGTACGACGCGCGGGGCGAATCGCGTGGCTCCTTCTACGTCTACGACGCCGCACCCGACGCGCGCGGCCTAGGCGGTGCGGGTACCGTGCACCACCTCGCGTGGGCCTCGACGATGGAAGACCACGAGGCCTGGCGCGACCGCGTCATCGAGGGAGGGGGCGACCCGACTCCGGTGATCGACCGCTTCTACTTCCGCTCCATCTACTTCCGCGAGCCGAGCGGCGTGCTGTTCGAGATCGCGACCATCGGTCCTGGATTCGCGACCGACGAGCCAAAGGAGCACCTCGGCGAGAAGCTGTCCCTGCCGCCAGCGTTCGAATATCTCCGGGCCCAGGTCGAGGCGAACCTGACACCGCTGCCGAACCCGCGAGAAACGAGCCCGATCAGATAGACATCTGAGCGCGCAGGGCTCCCAGCTCGTCCATCGTCGCGGGGCCGAGGGCGTGGACCAGCGGCTCCAGGCGCGCGCCAAGCTCGAGCCTGGGCACCTCGAACTTGTCCCAGCGAGCATCGCCTGAAGCCACGCAGGAGAACTGGAGATTGACCCTGCCTTCTCGTTTCGCGTGCTCGCGGTACGCGAGCCTGTTGAAGTCCGCGGAAGGGACGAGCCAGGTCCTCGCGAGGAGATGCCGGTCAACATCGAGCAGGCAGACCAGGTAGAGAAGGCGAGCGCTCTCGGGGATGCCGTCGACCGGATAGTTTGCGAAGGCGACGATGCGGCCCTCGCGGTCGGGGTGGGTCGTGCCCTTCACCTGCAGCCACAGGGCTCCATAACCTCCGACCTCGGCGACCACGATGTCTCGGTGGTCCACGTCAGGCTCGACGCGGGACGGAATGAGGCGACCGTCGGAACCGGCCAGAATCTCCGCCTCGACCATCAGCTCGACGAGGGTTCCGAGCGCAGAGCCCTCAAGCATGGCGACAGGTTATTAGACCCTCCTGACCTACACCAACCACGACCAGCGACCTAAGCCGCGATCCCCAGGTACTCCAGCACCGGCTGCATGCGGCACCCGCGGATCGCCTCCAGCGCGTCGTCCACGCTCACCTCGCGCCGGCGGAAGTTGCGCAGGGCGAACCTGTCGCACGCAGTCTCGGCGCCCGCCCGCCGGCCCCTCATCTCCCGCAGATACCAGTGGAGCCACTCGTGCAGGTAGACGAACCGCAAGACGTCACGGCGTGTGCGAAACCGCACCTTCTCGGAGATCCAGGCGAACCTCATCCCGTCTCCAGGTTTCCGCCTGGCGCTGAAGTAGACGAGCTCGCTGAAGGGACGGAACGGCTCGGGGACACGGATGATGATGCGGCCCATGTCGAACTCGCAAAGTCCGGCCAGGTGCGGTTTCGTCCTGTACCGCAGCGGCTTGATCACGACCCGATAGTCGCCTGGCGACGGCAAGCCGGACAGCGCCCGGCGGACGTCGGCGACCTTGAGCCCTGGCAGGTCGCTGCGGACCGAAAGGCCCATCCGGGGACCACGCCTGGCCTGCCGCTGGATCTCCGCAACCGCCCGCCGCACCACCCGAGCGTCGAAATGGGGCTCCTCCACCAGCGAGTGGGCCTGGCGGCGAGGCCGGCGGCGAGCCGAAGGCAGGATCAGGAGGCTCATGGATTGCTAGATAAGCGCCCACAATGGCGGGTCTACTCGGCGCTCTCAGAAGGTTTGACAGGGCTTTTGACCATGCCCATTCCGGGGGTGTTGCAGGGGTTCCGGACGTTATACATATGGGTCGGTTTTTGCCCGAAGAAGGGGGTGAGTCAATGCCAGGCAAGAAGCCAGGTCCGTCGATCAAGAAGCCCAAGACGTACGAAGCCCTGAAGAAGAAGGGGATGAGCAAGTCCCGCGCCGCGCGGATCAGCAACGCGCAGGCGAGCAAGAGCCGATAACGCCCAAAAATGCGTCCTCTCCATTCATGGGGAGGTGGCTCCTCCCCATTTATGGGGAGGTGGCGCGCAGCGCCGGAGGGGCTCCGCCGTAGGGGCTCCGCCGTAGGGGCTCCGCCGTAGGGGCTACTCCAAACCCCATCATTAGGTCGTGCACAAGGTCCGGCTCGAGTCCGTCCGCCGCAAGTCCGGCGGCCGGATCCACCTGACCCCCAGGGTGCCGCAGGCCGGGCCGGTCACGACCCTGTGCGGCCAGACCCTCGCCGACAGCTCGTACGCGGCGGTCTCAGACGACCCCGACTGCACCAACTGCATCCGGCGCTCGAACGACCCGGCGCGGATCTCCGGTGCATTCTTCGCCCAGGAGGAAGGCTCCGAGCTGCTGCGGCTGTCCCTGGAGCAGGCGCAGTCCCGCAAGCCCAATCTCCGGGTGATCTCGGGTCATGGCGCCGAACGCGAGAAGCCGGTCGTCTGGCCCGCGGCGAAACCCCCGCCGGAGGTCGTCCCCGACCGAGTCGGCGAGCTGGTCACCCGCGGCTTCAAGCCTTCCGGCGAAGGCGTGTGGCGCAGCCCGCAGGGCGTGATCGTGAAGATGCGCAAGCATTTGCGCCCGCGCAGCGACGGAAAGGACTGGCGCTTTGCCGAGCTCGTCTTCGAGGGGTCCGTCGTGGCCACACGCATCGAAGCTGGCATTCGCATAAGGGCCGGCGACGTCGAGGTCAACCCGACGGACGATGGGGTCGAGGTCCAGCTCAAGAAAAAGTGAAGGGGCCGGGACACCCCGGCCCCCAATGCTTCGAAAAATCGATCAGCTCGCCTTGCTGGCGAACTCGTTGGTGTAGGTCTCGCTGAGGTTGGCCGACTTGCCCTTGTAGCTGGTCACGAACTGCTGCTGGATCTTCTGCACGGTCTCCGGTCCGCCCGCGGGCATCTTGCAGTCGGTGCCGAAGATGGCGATCTGGCTCTTCAGGTCGTTCACGTATGAGGCCTTGTCGCCGGCGTAGTAGTCGGTCGGCATCTGCCCCGCGATCTCGTCCGCCGTGTGCGAGTGCATGTACTTCAGGGTCTTGACGTATGCGTTGACCAGGCGCTGCGCCGTGTCTTTGTTGGAGTTGACCCAGTCGTTCTTGGCGAAAACGCCGATGAAGGGATAGTCACCGCCGAGGGCGGCTCGGGTGTCCGCCGGCGAGAGCAAGCTCACCAGGATCTTGCCCTTCCCAGAGTTGACCAGGCGCGAGATGGTCGGGAACGTGGTCATCCCGGCGACGATCTTCTTCTGCTGGATGGCGGCGATGAAGGTGTCGCCTGCACCGACCGCCACGTAGTGCGCGCCGGTGGGGTCGACGCCGGCGCTGCCGAGGATCGCCTGCG
>VBIW01000142.1 GCA_005880915.1 Chloroflexota bacterium
TGCAGCCATTGGGGCTGGTCCACGGCGGCGTCTTCGCCGCCATCGCTGAGACCGCCGCCAGCCTGGGCGCGTCGCTCTCGGCACGGACCCGCGAGCCGGGGGCGTTCTGCGTCGGGCTGGAGAACCACACCACCTTCCTGCGGGCCACCCGGGTCGGCGCCGAGCTGGAGCTGGAGGCGCGACCGCTCCACGCGGGGCGGCGTACCCAGGCGTGGTCGGTGGTGGTCCGCGACCGCGGCCGGGACCGGGAGGTGGCCCTCTCCACGGTGCGGCTGATGGTGGTGCGGCCGGGCGAGATCTGAGCGGTCGGAGCCCGGGGGCCGCCGCAGCGGCTGGGCGGTTGTATCGTTCCTCGCCGTGATGGGCGCGGCGCCGGCCGGCCACTCCTCGACGATCGAGGACTACGTGGTCACCGTCTACCGGATGTGGGCCAACGGTGAGCCCGTGGTCGGCGCCCGCCTCGCCGAGCAGCTGGGGGTGACCCCGGCGACGGTGACCGAGATGGTCGCCCGGCTGCGCAGCCAGGGGCTGCTCACCAGCGACCGGCGCATCGAGCTCAGCCCTGCGGGGCTGCGCCTGGCCCGCAACATGGTCAGCCGCCACCGCCTGGTGGAGCGCTTTCTCGTCGACGTGCTCGGCTTCGGGTGGGAAGAGGTGCACGCCGAGGCCCACCGCCTCGAGCACGCGCTGTCGCCGCGGGTCACCGAGCGCCTCGCCGACTTCCTCGGCCACCCCGCCACCTGCCCCCACGGCCACCCGATCATGGCCGACGGCGCCGGCGAGCCGAGCCTCGAGCTGAGCCCGCTGGCAGCTCTGGAGGCGGGCGATGCCGGGACTGTGCGCCGCATCGTCCAGGAGGACACCGACCTGCTCTCGCTGCTGAGCAGCCTGGGCATCTCCCTGGGCACCCCGGTGCGCGTCGAGGGAGTGCAGCCCTATGGCGGTCCGCTGCGCGTCGACGTCGACGGCGAGTCCCGGCTGATCGGTCGCGAGGCGGCGGCGATGGTGCTGGTCGAGCGGTGACCACCGCCGCACCCGACGACCGCGCCGCCACCGGGATCGACTTCGACACATCGCGCGACCGCTGGCGGCACTGGCGCCTCGACGTCGCCGACGAGGTCGCCACCCTGAGCCTCGACGTCGCCGAGGACGCACCGCTGCGCGGCGACGCGCCGCTGAAGATGAACTCCTACGACCTCGGCGTCGACATCGAGCTCGCCGACGCGGTGCAACGGCTGCGCTTCGAGCATCCGCAGGTCAGGGTGGTGGTGCTCACCAGCGGCCGCGCCGGCGTGTTCTCCGCCGGAGCCAACATCCCCATGCTGGCGGCGGCGTCGCATCCCTTCAAGGTCAACTTCTGCAAGTACACCAACGAGACCCGCAATGCCATCGAGGACGCCTCGACGCATTCCGGGCAGAGGTGGCTGTGCGCGCTCAACGGCACCGCCTCTGGAGGCGGCTACGAGCTCGCCATGGCCTGCGACCACATCCTGCTCGTCGACGACGGGTCGTCGGCGGTGTCGCTCCCCGAGGTGCCGCTGCTGGCGGTGCTTCCCGGCACCGGCGGGTTGACCCGCCTGGTCGACAAGCGCCGGGTCCGTCGCGACCTCGCTGACGCCTTCTGCACCACCGCCGAGGGCGCCCGGGGCGAGCGCGCCCTGGCCTGGGGCCTGGTCGACGAGCTGGCCCCTCGCAGTGGCTTCGAGGCCGCGGTCGGGGAGCGGGCGCGGGCGATGGCGGCGGCCTCCGACCGCCCCACCGCGGCAACCGGCGTCACCCTGGGCCCGCTCCGCCCCCGGCTCGACGGCGGCGGGCTCGCCTATCCCCACGTTCGCGTCGCGGTCGACCGGGAGCGGGGCACGGCGAGCATCGAGGTGTCCGGGCCGGCCCCCGTCGACGCCGACGCCGACCTGGACGCGATCCACCGCCTCGGCGACGCCTGGTGGCCGCTGGCGGTGGCCCGCGAGCTCGATGACGCCGTGCTCCGGCTGCGCTTCGACGAGCCCGAGGCGGGCACCCTGGTGCTGCGCAGCCGCGGCGACCCCGCCGCCGTCGCCGCCGTCGATGCCCTCCTCCTCGCCCACGCCGACGACTGGCTGGTCCGTGAGATCGTGCTGATGCTGGCCAGAACGCTGCGGCGCCTGGACCTGACCGCGCGCAGCCTGGTGGCCCTGGTCGAGTCCGGCAGCTGCTTCGCCGGCACGCTGCTGGAGCTGGTCCTCGCCGCCGACCGCAGCTGGATGCTCGACGGCGCGGATTCCAATGACGCTCCGGTTGTGGCCGTCACCGGCATGAACCTGGGGGTCCTGCCCGCCACCGGCGGGTGGAGCCGCCTGCTCGGCCACTTCTCCGGCCGCGAGGATGCGGTCGCGGCGGTCGCCGCCCGAGTCGGTGCACCGCTCGACACCGCCGCCGCCGCCGCGCTGGGCCTGGTCACCGCCACTCCCGACGAGCTCGACTGGGACGACGAGGTCCGGCTCGGCCTCGAGGAACGGGCCAGCTTCTCCGCCGACGCGCTCACCGCGATGGAGGCGTCGCTGCGCTTCCCCGGCCCGGAGACCTTGCACAGCAAGGTGTTCGGCCGCCTCTCGGCCTGGCAGAACTGGGTCTTCCAGCGCCCCAACGCGACCGGCGAGAGCGGCGCCCTGCCCAGCTTCGGCACCGGCCGCCGGCCCCGCTTCGATCGCCGCCGGACCTGAGGAGGAGTCCGGCGTGGACGCCGACCTGCGTGAGCTGATCCCCAACAACGTCGACCTCGCCGGCGACCGCCGCCTGCAGCGCGCGCTTCAGTCGTGGCAACCGCGCTTCACCGACTGGTGGCACGAGGTCGGCCCCCAGGGATTCGACACCGCCGACGTCTACCTGCGCACCGCGGTCAGCGTCGACGCCGACGGCTGGGCCAACTTCGACCACGTCCGGCTCCGCGACTACCGCTGGGGGATCTTCCTCGCCGAGCCCGAGCCCGATCGCCGCATCCCCTTCGGCGACAACCTCGGCGAGCCGGTGTGGACCGAGGTCCCCGGCGAGCACCGCACCGCGCTGCGCCGTCTGGTGGTGGTGCAGGGCGACACCGAGCCGGCGTCGGTGGAGCAGCAGTGCCGCCTCGGCGCCACCTGCCCCAGCCTCTATGACCTGCGCAACCTCTTCCAGATCAACGTCGAGGAGGGCCGGCACCTCTGGGCGATGGTCTACCTGCTTCA
>VBIW01000001.1 GCA_005880915.1 Chloroflexota bacterium
GCAGCCGAGGTCCCCGCGCGAGGCATCTTCATGCCGAGCTCGTCACTCGTGCGCTGGCCCTGGCCCGCATCACGGATTGCGCCGAGGACGGTGACCGACGCGCTGACGCCGCGGCCGCGATAGTCGCTTCTCAAGACCCGGGTGAACGCGATGAGCCCATCTTTGGCGGCCGCGTATGCCTCCGTGTAGGGAAACCCGATCCGACCCGCCAGCGACGAGATGTTGACGACGTGTCCCCTGCCACGCTCGAGCATGCCGGGCAGCAGCAAATGCGTCAATTCCATGGGCGCCAGGACGTTCAAGCGAAAGATGTTCTCGTTCTGCGCCCACGACATCTGGTCGAACTCGTGCTGGGGGTCGCCGCCGGCGTTATTGACCAGCACGTCCACGCCACCAAATTCTTCGCCGGCAATGCGCACGATGCGCTGGAGGCTCGCGTGGTCGGTCAGGTCGGCGGCCACGACCGCCGCCCGCGTGCCGCCGGCCCTGAGCTCGGCGGCCAGCGCCTCGACCTCGGTGGCGGAACGGCTGACCAGGACCAGGTTGTAGTCCGCCTTAGCCATCGAGCGAGCGATGTACTGCCCGATTCCCCGCGACGTTCCAGTGATCAGAGCCGTTTGCATTTCAGTGACCTCGCTCAGTGATCGGCGCTCCACACGCCACTACAGCTAGATAATAGGCAGAGCCAATGATTTATTGCACTAATGATTGGCGGGCACTAAGATTTATCAGAGAATGGGCGAAGACCGCTACCCGAAAGCGCTGGCCGCCAGGATCGGCTTCCTGCTTGCGCGCGCACACCTGATCGCCCGGGAGAAAGCGGACGCAGCCCTGGCGGGGGTTGGACTCTCAATGAAAGGCTTCGCCGCGCTGACCACCCTGGTCAGCGATGGACCCATCTCCCAGCAGAGGCTTAGCAAGCGAATCCGAATGGACCCGGCGACCATGGTCGACGTGATCGACGCCCTCGAGCGATCGGGCCACATCGTGCGGCGCCGCAACCCGCGGGACCGCCGGGAGTACGCCCTACAGCCGACCGCCAAAGGTCGCGCTTTGCTCGTCAGGGCGCAGAGAGCGATCGTCACTGCAGAGAAGGACACGGTGCACGGCCTCAATCCCCACGAGGCAAGCGTCCTGATGGAGCTTCTCGGCCGGATCGCTGCGCCGGAGAAATCGGCGAAACTGGCCACCGGTGAGGAAGTAAGCGAGGCATTGGCCCGCCCGGTCTGAGACTCTATCCTTACTCGCGTATGGGGTTTAGGGACGCATCCCTCGATACCAAGGCATCGCCGGCTGAGGTCTGGCGCGTCTGGTCCGACGTGAACACCTGGCCGCAGTGGAACCCTGACATGAAAGAGTCGCGGCTCGACGGTCCGCTGAAGCTGGGCGCCACGGGGATGATCAACACCCGCTCAGGCGGCAAGCACGACGTGGTTGTAACTCAGTACGAGGAGGGCCGTTCGTTCGAGCTCGAGAGCACGGCGCTCCCCGGAACGAAGATGGCGATCCGCGCCACCATCGCACCGAGCGGCCAGGGAAGCAGGATCACGCAAGGTTTCGAGCCGCGCGGACTGCTGGCGCCCATCGTCGGTCCGATGATGAGTGGACAGATCCTCAAGACCTTCAACGCCGTCCTGGGCGGGCTCAAGCAGAGAGTCGAAGCGGGGCGCTGACGGTGGCGGTCCAACGGCCGCAGATCGGCCTTCTCCTTCCCTCTCGCGAGGCCCTGCTGTGGGCCGAGAGCGACCTCTCCGTCGTGATCGACGCGGCGCGGCACGCCGAGAAAGCAGGCTTCGACTCGGTATGGGTGGGCGACTCGCTGCTCGCGCGCCCGCGCGGCGAACCGCTGGCGCTGGCGGCCGGGGTGGCGGGCGCAACGACGCGTGTCCAGCTTGGCACGGCGGTGCTCCTGCCCCTGTTGCGCCATCCCCTGTCGCTGGCGCACCAGCTGGCCACTCTCGATCGCATCAGCCAGGGTCGCCTGATCGCTGGCGTCGGTCCCGGCGCCGATCTCCCGGGTACGCATGCGGAGCTCATGGCGCTTGGAGTTCCGAGCGATCGCCGCGTCACGGCGATGATGAGCACGATCGAGCGGTGCCGGCGCCTCTGGCGCAACGAAGAACCTGGGATCGAGCTTCAGCCTCGGCCGTTCCGGCCGGGAGGCCCTCCTTTCTGGCTGGGCGGCGCCGGTCCTCGGATGCTTCGCCTGGCGGGCACTACATTTGACGGCTGGCTGCCGCTGAGCCCGACCCCTGCCGACTTCGCATCAGGACTTCGATCTGTCCGCGAGGCGGCCGAGAAGGCGGGCCGAGATCCCGACAGCCTCGAGATCGGCGTGTATCTCACGATCGCCGTCGCCGACGACCCGAGCGAGGCGGCCAGGCTGATGGATGCGTACATACGCGCCTACTACGGCGTGCCGGCTGAGGTGATGGCCCGAGGCATGGCCATCCACGCCGGAACCCTGGAATCGGCCGAGGAATGGACCGACGCGTACCTGGCCGCAGGGGCGCGCCACGTCGTTGTGCGCCTGGGCCATCCGACCTTGTCCGACTACAACGAAACCGTGCGCCGGCTCTTCGAAGCGCTCAGGCGGTCGCTCTCCTGAGCGGTGCGCCGATCTCGTGCAGGTAGCTGAGGATCTCCTGGTACGAGCGGTAGATCGACGTCTCGTAGTACGGCACCGACACCTCCGCGCAGTACGCGCGGATGATCGCGTGGGCGCGGCGGATGTTGCAGCGCGGCATGGTCGGGAACAGGTGGTGCTCGATCTGGTAGTTGAGCGAGCCGTAGAGGAGGTCCGTCAGCGGATGAGCCTTCACGTTGCGCGCGGTCAGAACCTGAGAGCGTAGGAAGTCGAGCTCCTGGCCCGGCTCGATCTGCGGCATGCCCTTGTGGTTGGGTGCGAACACAGACGCCAGGTAGAACCCACCCACGGACTTCTGGACCACGATGACAAGCAGCGCACGCCACGGACCGACGAGCGCGACGAGCAGCCCGACGTACGCGATCGTGTGCGCGAACAGGGCGCCGATTTCGATCCAGCGAAGGCGGCTCGGCACCTGGACCAGGAACTTGATGCTGTTGTAGTGCATCGCCCAGGCGAGTCCGAAAAGGAGTGGAAAGAAAAGAGGCGCCTGGTAGCGCACGATCCATCGGGGGAGGCCGGTCTTGGCCATTGCCTGCTCGGGCGAGTACGCGATCACCCCGATGCCGATGTCCGGGTCGAGGTCCTGGTGATTGGGGTTCCCGTGATGACGGTTGTGCTTGTCGACCCACCAGCCCTGGCTCATGCCGAGCAAGCCGTTCCCCGTCAGGAAAGCAATGAGGGTGTTGAGGCGGCGATTGGAGAACATCTGGCGGTGGCCCGAGTCATGGAGCTGGAAGCCGAGCTGGCCTGAAACGAAACCGAGGGCTGCCGCCACCAGCACCGTCGCCCACCAGCTGTGGACGAGCGCGAAGAGCCAGAGACAGACAGCGAAGACAAGGGTGTTGGTGATGAGCATCAGGGTGTAGTAGCCAGGGTGCTTGCGCATTAGCCCGGCGGCTTCGATCCGCCGCTTGAGCTCCGTGTAGGGCGAAGCGATCTGGGCTTGAGGTGATGAATTGGATACGGCGGTAGCCGGCATCGTGGCTCCTTGGCCTCGAACGAGCGCTATCTGGCAAGAGGCGCGTTCGAGGTGCACCCGCTTGCAGGAACGCCGGAGGGAACGGCGCTGGCCGATGATACTGCGCCGAGGCCAGATTCGCCTTAATGGTTCGTACGATCCGGTACACTGTCCAAGACGCACTGGTGCGTCGCCCGCTCGGGTCCTCTCTTCCTGTCACAGCACAGAGTCCTGTAGATCGCGGCAAATAAGAAGAAAAAGAGAGGCACCCTGGAGCTTCGTTGCAAACATTCGCCGAAGCCGGCGTAAGCGCGCGCGTTTTGGCCGCGCTCGACCGGCAAGAAATCAATATCCCTAACCGGGTACAGCTGGAATCGATCCCCGCCCTCCTCGACGGTCGGGACGTCGTCGTTCAATCGCCGACCGGAAGCGGCAAGACGATCGCATTCCTCCTCCCGATCCTCGAGCGGTTCCAACCGGGCCGTCCGGGACCTCGGGCCCTCATCGTGGCGCCGACCCGCGAGCTGGCGATTCAGGTGGACGGTGTGTTCAAGTCGCTTGACTCAGGACTCCGCGGCGCCCTCCTCTATGGGGGCGTCGGCTACCACCAGCAGCAGCAGGCTTTGAAGCGCGGCGTCGACATCGTGATCGGGACGCCGGGCCGCATCCTGGATCTTTTCACCAAGAAGTTGTTCTCCCTGAGCCGCGTCGAATACCTCGTCCTGGACGAGGCCGACCAGATGCTCGATGCAGGCTTTGCGCCTGACGTGGAGCGGATCCTCGGCATGACCTATCAGCCGCAGATCGTGCTGGCCTCGGCGACGATGCCGCAGTGGGTCTCGACGATGATCCAGAAGCACCTGCGCGACCCGCTCCGGGTCAAGCTGGTGACTGAAGGCCCGTCGCTGCTCGAGCATGGCCTGATCCAGACCAACTCTGGACTCAAGCTCCGCGTGCTCAGCGACATCCTGCACCAGCACCGCGGCGCGATCGTGTTCGGACGCACCAAGCACGGCGTGCGCAAGCTGAACCGCGACCTGCAGAAGCTGGGGCACCGGTCCGTCGAGCTCCAGGGCAACATGGCCCAGGGCGCGCGAGACCACGTCATGGAGTCGTTTCGCAACCAGCGCGCGGACGTGCTGGTGGCGACCAACATCGCCGCGCGGGGGCTGGATCTCAGCCACGTCGGCCTGGTCATCAACTACGAATTGCCCGACACAGCGGAGGCCCTGACACACCGCGTCGGCCGGACCGCTCGCAACGGCAACACCGGTCGCGCACTCACCTTTATCACGGCCGAGGACCACGAAAAGTGGGCCAAGCTGCGGCGCCAGGGAGCACCCGAGCTGCGCCCGGTCGACGCATCGGCCTTTGCTCGCGCGGGCGATTGGTCGTACCTCGAGCAGACTCTCCCTGTGGCGGCTTCGATGCCACGGGGCGCCATGAACGGCCAGCGCCGCCGCCCGCGCGGCCGCCCTGGATACCGCGGATCACGAGGGTGACGTGGGGCTAGACTTGACCCGACAGGCTGGCGTCTCCTCCCGCGAACCTGCCGCTAGTTTGGCCGAGAAGGATCGGAGGTCCGCCATGGACGCCAACCGCACCGCTTCCGCGTTGCTCATCGATGAAGATCCCGGCTCGCAGCTGGCCAATCGGCAGCGCCTCGAAGACGACGGTTACAGCGTCATCCTGGCCCAGGACGCCGCCTCGGGGCTCGCCCGGGCCAAGCAGCTGCTGCCGAACGTGATCTTCATCCACCTCGCGGCCGGTGAGGCGGGCAGCGTCGCGTTCATCCAGGCGCTTCGCGCCGAAGACTCGTGCCGCCACATCCGAGTTGTGGTGCTGCGGGGGCTGCCGCTGGTCAATGCGGCCAAGAAGCAGCTGCGCGCGGTGCCGCGCGATGGCTGGTAGAGCCTAGGACTCGATCGCGCGCCGGATCACGATCGAACCGGCGATGCGGTCATACACCGTTCGATGTTCGCAAGGCGAGGCCGGAACGATCGGCCAGATTGCGCCCACGTCCTGACCCGAGAGCTAGGCCGGGCCGACCACCCACATCGAGCGGATCGCTGAAGCGCCCTCACCTTCCGCGGACATCGAGACGGACGGACCATCCAGCTCGAAGGTGATCCAGCGGCAGCAGTCGCGCTCGATCTCGATCAGCCGGCCTAGCGCCTCAGCGCTGCCGTCGTTGACCACGAGACGGATCCCGCCTGGAATCTCCTCGCGCGACAGGAGAGCCGTCCGGAACAGCTTCTGCCAGGCCGAACGCGTGTCCCGGAGCTCATCGGTCGTCAGGGTGCACACGATCGTGTCCGACGTCGCCCGATAGGTCTCCATCCGATCGAGCTTAGTGCGTCGGAGGCAACGGCCCTAGAGTTTTCTAGCCCGGATCTGGATGAATGCCGGGAAGAGTGTCTCGAGGTGATCGTCGCTTCCTGGTGTCGCGTCGAGATTGAAATCGCCCGGCGAGGTCTCCCACAGGCCGTCGACGACCATCCCGGCGACGGCGATTCCGTTGACCAGCGTCTCGATCGTGTGGCCGAACTCGATCGTGGGCGCGACGACTTTGATCCGACCGAACTGCCATGTCACGTCTGAGTCCTCGCTGTAGGGCATCGCGCGTTCGTCGAAGTACGAGGTCCTCGGTGCCCAACCATCGCCCGTATATCGGCCGTACAGGCGCAGCGTGGTGGGATGCATGGTCGACGTGAGATAGGTGCCGCCTGGCTTCAGGACTCGACCCACCTCGAGAAAGACCTTGCGCACGTCGCGGACGAAGACCAGCGAGTGGCAGTGCCAGACGACGTCGAATGATTCGGCTGGGAAACGGGACAGGTCCGACATGTCGACTCGGGCGGTCCGGATCGACACCCCCTTCTTCCTGGCCAGGTCGCGAGCCGTCCGCAGCTGAATTGCCGAGATGTCGGCCAGATACGTGTCGGCCCCGAGCAGAGCGAAGACGGCGGCGTCCCAGCCCCCGCCGGCCGCCAGGGCCAGCACGCTGGCGCCCTTCAGGCGAACGCCGCCCAGGCGTCCATCCGGATCGAGAAAGCGCCTCAGCGCCGCGGCGGACTTCGGCGGCCGACCTTGCGGCCGCGTGTAGGGGATTCCCGCCCGGGCGAGACGATCCCACATTTTCCTGTTGTGTTCGGCGACGGACCGGCTGGCCAACGAATGGAAATTGAAACACGAGCGCCGGGACTCCACAGAGCCCCGGCGCAACTCGATTACGACGATTGACGAAAGAGAGTTACTTCTTCTTCGCTGACTTCTTCGCCGTCTTCTTGGTGGCCTTCTTGGCCGCCTTCTTCTTTGCAGGCATGTTATTTACCTCCTTCTCAAGTGATAGGACCCTGTGGGTTCCGTTGCTTGAATGTCGCGGTCACACGTCATGTATGACGAGATCCCAGAAACCTCAACGATGGTCCGGTATGGATCGTTCAATCGCGTCGGGTCCGTAGCCTCTGTGGTGGCTATCAGGCAGAACAACACCATACCGGTTGTTGTAATACTCGAATGAGGTGCCTCACGTCAAGGGCAGAGAGAATTTTTTTCTCGCCGACGTCGTCGCGAAAACGGTGTCTGTCACATCGTCATCGCGCGATTCGATGTCGCGCGAGCGACTGAAATGTCATCTCCTCATAGATAGATGGACGAGACGCGATCACGATAGGAACATCGAGTCTGATCTGCTAGCGTCCGCGTCCACCACGATATGAGCAAGCGACAGAGCGACCTCGAGGCCCTGCAGGAGATCGCTGTCGCCTCGAGCAGTGTGCTCGACCCCGATGTCTTGAGCCGCTCGCGCCGGACCTGATCCTGATGGACGTGCAGATGCCGGCTCAGGACGGGTTGCCGCTTACCCGGCAACTCAAGGCGGACTCCAAGACCGCGCGGGGTACATCGCCAAGCCCATTGAGACACGCACGTTCGCCGATGAGGTCCGGGAGTTCCTGCAGCAGCGTCCCTGGGGATCAGGCGTGGACGACGAGGGTTCGGGCGATCTTGTCATGCCAACCCTGGTGGCGCGAATCGAACGCGACCCAGATGACACCGACAAAGCAGAGAGCGAACGACAACCAGAGGCCCAACCAGCGGACGAGCGCGGCCGGCACGCTGAGAGGGGTCCAGTTCTGATCACGCACGACCCTGAGCCTGAAGAGGCGCATCCCCAGCGTTCGGCCTCCGCCGATCCACGACCAGAAGATCACGAAGTAGATCAGCGAAACGAGCACTGAGCCGCCGCTGCTTGCGGTGGCCTGCTGGCCGGCGCTGGCGGGTGGACTGCTGGCGGTCGTAATGACCAGGTATGGAAATGCGCCGCCAACGAAGCTGAGGAGGATCGCGTCGACCAGGTAGGCCAGGGTCCGGATGCCGAAGCCTGCGGTCCCGACGGGCTCCATGTGCCGCGAGGATATCGCTAACGGCGGCTCAGGTCGTCAGGCATTTGCAGCGGAATAAGGTCCGGGCGCGGCGTAGTTTCTGTTGATGCTTGCGGGCCCGCGGAGGGCCGCCCCCCGCATCCCAGGGTTCCGTGGTCGCGCCCCCTGGAGGTTACATGCCATGTCCACTATGTGGAGGCGTTGGCAAGATTGGGCCGTTGTCGCTCTCGGAGTCGTTCTGTTCGTAGCTCCGTTTGTATTCGGTCAGACATCGCAAGGGGTCGCCGCGTCCAGCGCGTACGTGCTGGGCGTCCTGATCGCGCTGGCGGGATTGCTGAACGCAGCGATGCGCGAGGCAGGTGGGCTCGAGATCATCCCCGTCGTCCTGGCCGTCGTCCTGTTTGTGATCCCGTTCGCGTTTGGGTTCACGGCGGTGACCGCGCTGGCGTGGTCGGCCTGGATCATCGCAGTCCTGATCGCTCTCGCCGTGGGCAGCCTGTTCGTCACCCAGCGACAGCGCGCGACGGCTTGACCTGATGCAGAGATAGAGGCGGGCGTCGCAGCCCGCCTCTTGTTTTATTCGGGGTCGCCGGCAGTGGCGCCGACGTGAGACGAATGGCTCGAATTTGTCAGGCGCCGGCAACTCATCGAGAGCGGCTGGTGGGCCGGGAGGGATTTGAACCCCCACAGCTTTCGCGGGTGGTTTACAGCCACTTGAGCTCGCCAATGCCCAGCCGACCCACTACGGAGAGGTAATGGTACCCAACCCCCGATAATTCCCCCCGTGGCGCGAGGCTATGCGAGATATGTCCTCGCCGTCATGGTGGGCATCAACTTCCTCAACTACATGGACCGTTGGGTCGCCTCGGCGGCGGCGACGTCGATCGAGAAGGAATTCCACCTCACTAATTCCCAATTCGGTCTGATCGGCACCGCGTTCCTCCTTGTCTACGCTGTCGCCGCCCTGCCTTTCGGCTACTGGGGCGACCGCGGGGTGCGCAAGACCGTGATCGGGGTCGGTGTATCCATCTGGAGCCTCGCCACATTGTTCACCGGATTCGCGAGCAGTTACTTTCAGCTCTTCCTCAGCCGCGCCATCGTCGGAGTCGGCGAGGCGAGCTACTACCCCGCCGGCACATCGCTGATGTCGGACTACTTCCCGAAGGAGCTCCGCAGCCGGGTGATGTCCGTGTGGAACGCCGGGAGCACGATCGGGATCGCGGTCGGCTTCGCGGGAGGCGGAATCATCGCGGAGAAATTCGGCTGGCGCACCGCCTTCTACTTCGCGGCCGTCCCCGGCCTCCTCTTCGCGCTGCTGGCTTTCGGATTCAAAGAACCGCTGCGCGGCATCGCGGAAAAGCAAGGACCTGCGGTCAAGCAGACCAGAGACGTAAACCTACGTCGATTCCTCGACCTGTGGCGGATCCCGACACTTCGCGCCACCATCCTCGCCCAGACCCTTCTCTATTTCGTGCTCGCGTCGAACGCCTTCTGGCTGCCGACCGTGCTTCAGCGGCGCTTCGGCATGTCCGAGAGCGGGGCCGGCTTGCTCTCCGGCGTGGTGATAGTTGTCGGCGGCTTGATCGGCACGCTTGCCGGCGGCTGGTTGGCGGACCGGCGAGCCGCGAAATCCCCAGCCGCGCACCTCGAGGTGGGCATCGCGGGCTTCCTGATTGGGGCGGTACTCATCACGATCGCGCTGCTGAGCCCGATGAGCATCGGTCCGGTCCCAATCTTCGTTCCCGTCTTCCTCGCGACGGTGGTCTGCCTCTATCTGTACGCGGGCCCCTTCACCGCTTTGTCTCAGAATGTCGTGTCGCCCGGCTTACGGGCGAGCGCCCTCACGATGACGCTACTTGTCGCCCACGTCCTTGGCGATTCGCATTCCACTTACGACGTCGGTCAGATCTCAGACTGGCTGGGCGGCAACCTCCAGGCGGCGTTGCTGATCACGAGCCCGACGCTCCTCATCCTCGCCGCGGTCGCAGCCGCCACAGGACTGAGAACGGTCGGAAAAGACACAGAGGCGATGGAGGCCGAATGGGCCATGCGGCCAACGGAGCCGGTCCTTAGTAGATAAACCCGACCAGCTTCGTGCCGAGCTGTCCCGGCTTGATGGTGCGCTCGTCGATGACATCAAACGCGACCCAGTTCATCTCGGACACCATCCACGAACCGTCCGGATTCACCGCCTCGACATAGGCGACGTGTCCGGCCCAGCTCTCCCAGGTCACCATGATCGAGCCGACCTTCGGGGTCGGTCCGACCGGGTAACCCTGGGCGGCCGCATTTGCGTACCAGTACCCGGCGTCGCCCGTCCAGGTCACGTTGCGCTTGGTCGCCACGTAGTACGTGCACCAGCCGACCGGGAACTTGTTGTTCACGTACGGGCCGAGACAGCACCCCACGACGTGGACCAGGTAGCTCGACGGTGAGGCGCCGTGCAGGATCTGGTA
>VBIW01000160.1 GCA_005880915.1 Chloroflexota bacterium
CCGCCGCCGGCGCCCGGGTGCTGCGCGGCTGCGTCCACAAGCCGCGGACCCGGCCGGAGTCGTTCCAGGGCATGGGCGCGGCCGGCCTGCCCCTGCTCGACGAGGCCCGCCGGTCGACCGGGCTGCCGGTGCTCGCCGAGCCGCTCCAGCCCGAGGACATCGACGGCCTGCGCGGCCACGCCGACGCCCTGCTCGTGGGCGCGCGCTCGATGCAGAACACCCCGCTGCTGCGCGCCGCCGGCCGCTCCGGGATGCCGGTGGTGCTCAAGCGCGGCCTGGCCGCCACCTACGATGAATGGCTGGGGGCGGCGGAGTACGTGCTCGCCGAGGGGAACCGGTCGGTGATCCTCTGCGAGCGCGGGATCCGGACATTCGAGACCACAACTCGCAACACCCTGGACGTGGGCGCCATCCCGGTGCTGCGGGAGCGCACCGGCCTGCCGGTGATCGTCGACCCCAGCCACGCCGCCGGCGCCGCGGCCTGGGTGCCGGCGCTGGCCCTGGCCGCGGTGGCCGCCGGCGCTGACGGCCTGCTCGTCGAGTGCCATCCCCGTCCTGACACGGCCTGGAGCGACGCCGCCCAGGCGGTGACCCCCGCGGTGCTGGCCGAGATCGTCGCCGCCACCGAGATGCTGGCGGCGCTGACCCGCAGCCCCCGCTGCGAGGATCTGGGCGGCTGCCGCGATGCCATCGACGCCGTCGACGGCGTCCTCGGCCAGCTGCTCGAGCGCCGCGCCGAGCTGGTGGCCTGCGCCCAGCGGGCCAAGCAGGCCCGCGACCTCCCTGTCCGCGACGCCGCGCGGGAGGCCGCGATCGCCCGGCGGGTGGCCCTGCGCGCCCCCCGGCTGGGCACCGCCGGGGCGGCTGCGGTGATGAGCGCGGTGGTCGACGCCTGCCTGGTGGCCGCCGCGCCGGTGCCGGCCTGACCGGTAGGCTGTGCCCCCTCCTGATCACTGAGGACACGAACCCGATGGAAGACGCGGTCATCGTCAGCGCGGTGCGCACCCCGATCGGCACCATGGGCGGCGTCTTCGCCGACGTCCCCGCGACCCGGCTCGGCGCCATCGCCGTCGAGGAGGCGATCAAGCGCGCCGGGGTCGAGCCGGCCGAGGTGGAGGAGGTGCTGATGGGCAACGTCCTCCAGGCCGGGCTGGGCCAGAACCCTGCTCGCCAGGCGGCGATCGGCGCCCAGCTGGACAGCGGCATCCCCTCGATGACCGTCAACAAGGTGTGCGGCTCGGGGATGAAGACCATCGCCCTGGCCGCCCAGGCGATCCGCGTCGGTGACGCCGAGGTGCTCGTCGCCGGCGGCATGGAGAACATGTCGCGGGCGCCGTTCCTGCTCGAGAACGGCCGCTACGGCTACCGCCTCGGCGACGGCAAGCTCATCGACGAGATGATCCGCGACGGACTCTGGTGTGCCTTCGACGACTGCCACATGGGCATCACCGCCGAGAACGTCGCCTCCGACTACGAGGTGAGCCGCCAGGACCAGGACAGCTTCGCCGCCGAGTCCCAGCGCAAGACCGCGGAGGCGATGCGCAGCGGGCGCTTCGCCGACGAGATCGTCGCGGTGCCGGTGCAGAAGCGCAAGGAGACCCAGCGGCATCAACGACGGTGGCGCCGCGGTGGTGGTGATGAGCGCCTCGCGCGCCAAGGCCGAGGGCCGCACCCCGCTGGCGCGGATCCGCGCCTACGCCTCGGCGGGCGTCGCGCCGCGGGTGATGGGGATGGGACCGGTGCCCTCGGCGCGCCGGGCGATGGAGCGCGCCGGCGTCACCGTGAAGGACATCGGTCTCTTCGAGCTCAACGAGGCCTTCGCCGCCCAGTCGGTCGCTGTGGGTCGGGAGCTGGCGGTGCCCGAGGACAAGCTGAACGTCAACGGCGGGGCCATCGCGCTGGGGCATCCCATCGGGGCCAGCGGGACGCGGATCGTGACCACGCTGCTGCATGAGATGCGGCGGCGGGATGTCGAGCTGGGGTTGGCGGCGATGTGCATCGGGGGCGGGCAGGGCATCGCCATGGTGGTGGAGCGGGTGTAGGGGTTGCGTTCGGAGGCGTGGTTGTGGGACGGCCGCGAGGTGGGCCGGGCGATCACGACGCATTCGCTGCGCGGGCCTGTCGGCCGGGCCGCGGCGCGGCCTGGCACGACTCTACGGCCCACTCCGGAATGCGTCGTGCTCGCCTGGTCCCAGACGGGACGTCCGGGGGGGTGACACGATCCTCACTGAGGGGGCTTTGCGGACACCCGCGTCGCAGTGACGCCGGTGCGGTGCGCACTATGGGGTCAGCATCGTCTCCGGCGAGAAGTGGGCCCGGGGTCAGACGCGGTCGAGGGCCAGGCGGGCGCCGAAGCCTACTAATACGGTGCCGGTGGTGCGTTCCATCCAGCGGCGGACGCGGGGGGCGGTGACCACGGCGCGCAGGCGCGACACGGAGAGGCCGTAGAGGGTCATCCAGGCGATGCCGATCACCGTGAAGATGCCGCCGAGGAGCAGGACCCGTGGCAGGACCGGCTGCCCGGGGTTGACGAACTGGGGGAGGAAGGTGACGAAGAAGACCCCCAGCTTGGGGTTGAGCAGGGCGCTGAGGAAGCCCTGCCGCCAGATCGCCAGCGCCCGTGGCCGCGCGGGGCGGACGCCGTCGAGCCGCAGGCCGTGGTCGCGCCGGCTCTCCCACAGGGTGCGCGCGCCGAGGTAGATCAGGTAGGCGGCGCCGGCCAGCTTGAGCACCGAGTACACCGCGGCCGACGTCTGCAGCACCGCGGCGGCGCCGAGCGCGGTGACGGTGACCCAGACCACCAGCGCGGTGGTCAGCCCGGCGCTGGTGAGGAGCACACCGCGCCGGCCGTGCGCCAGGGCGTTGCGGGTGACCAGGGCGAAGTCGGGGCCCGGGGTCAGCGCCAGCAGCAGGGAGACGCCGAGGAAGGCGAGCAGGCGGGAGTCCACAGCCCGGCGATCATACGGCCACCCCCGCGAAGAGGTCGGACTCGCGGGCCCCGCCGGCCACCCGGGTCAGGGCCAGGGAGAAGTGCTCGACCGAGAACTCCTTGACCATCACCTCCTCGGGTGCCAGCAGCATCGGGAAATCGGGGCCGATCTGGCTGCGGTGCTCGCGCAGCGCGGCGAGCTTGCGCGGGATGGTGGTGCGCACGTCGACGCCGGTGGTGACCACGGCGTCGTCGGCGATGAAGCCGAGCTCGTCGATGGGGGTGTCACCGAACGGCGGCGGCAGGCCGGCCGCCTGCGCCAGGGCGACGATCCGCTCCGCCTCGGAGCGGGGGAAGGCGGTGTAGTAGATCTTGCTCACCGTCCAGGGCGCTCCGGCGTCGGGGTAGCGGTCGCCGACGCGGGCCGCCTCGACGGCGAGCAGGGTGGCCCGATGCGCCTGGACGTGGTCGGGATGCCCGTAGGCGCCGTTGGCGTCATAGGTGACAACAACATGAGGGCGCACGCTGCGGATGATGGCCACCAGCCGGCCGGCCACCTCGTCGAGGTCGGCGCGCCAGAAGGCCCCGGCGTCGCTGTTGGTGGGCGCCCCGGCCATGCCCGAGTCGCGGTAGCCGAGCCAGTGCACCTCGTCGACGCCGAGCACCCGGCAGGCGCGGGTCAGCTCCTCGCGGCGGATCTCCGCCAGCCGGGGCCGGACCTCCGCTTCGCGCGCCGCCATCTCCGGGTCGACGATGGTGGCCAGGCTGCCGTCGGTGCAGCAGACGTTGACCACCCGGACGCCGCGGTCGGCGCACAGCGCCATGGTTCCGCCCATGGTGATGGTCTCGTCGTCGGCGTGGGCGTGGACGGCGAGGAGCCGCGGCTGCTCCATCCGGCTGAGGCTCAGTCGGCCTCGCGGACGGTCACGCTGCGCATCACGTCGCCGACCCTGATCTGGCCGACCACGTCCATGCCCTTGGTCACCTGGCCGAAGAGGTTGTAGCTCTTGGCCAGCTTGTGCCGGTCTTCGACACTGCAGATGCAGAACTGTGAGCCGTTGCTGTTCGGGCCGGAGTTGGCCATGGCCACCGCCCCGGCGACGTACTCCCCCTGCACCGGCTCGTCGGCGAAGCGGTAGCCGGGATTGCCGGTGCCGTTGCCGACCGGGCAGCCGGCCTGGATCACGAAGTCGTCCACCACCCGGTGGAATGTCAGGCCGTCGTAGAAGCCTTCCCGGGCGAGGAAGACGAAGTTGTTGACCGTCTTGGGGGCCCGGGAGGGATCCAGCGCCAGGACGATGTCGCCCTTGTCGGTGCTGATCGTCGCCTCGTATCGCCTCGCCGGGTCGATGACCGTCTGCGGCGGTTGGTCGTAGCGCTTGGGCATCGGCGCAGTGTACGAGGGCCGAGCCCGGCCCCGGCGGCCGGCGCAGTCCGATCGCGTCAGCCGCGGCGCGGTGTCAACACCTCCTCTGATCCCGCTCCCGGCGTGTCGAGGCTGTGTGACGAGGGCGTCCGACCCCGCCCGCGGGCAGCGAAGCCGTGGGACCGTTCGCCGGGCCGTGCGACGTCTCCACCTGTCCGCCATCGCCGGGCTCGCGCT
>VBIW01000002.1 GCA_005880915.1 Chloroflexota bacterium
GCGTATGCCTCGCTTCGTCGATGAATTGCGCGATCCGGTCCCGTCCGTTGATCGGACACCAAAGCAGGTGCGCGCTGCCGCCCGGATCGAAGGGCTGCCGGTGCCAGTCCGCCTCGAAGCACGCCACGATCTCATCGACCTCGTGCCGGTGGTCCGTGACCACCGCGTAGTCACGGGTCCGGGTGAGGTTCTTCGTCTCCCAGTTGAGGGACTTGACGAACGCCGTCGCGTGGTCGATGACCATCGACTTCTCGTGCGTGAGGGCAAGGGCCGGGTTGCTGTCGATCACGTCGACGCCCGCGCGCGCGAGCTGCCGGCGCGTCCCCTCGTTGTCGTCCTCGCCGCTGCGGCGCGCCGGGTTCAGCATCACGCGGACGTGCACGCCCCGGCGCTTGGCGGCGATGACGGCGCCGATCAGGACGGGATCGGAGAAGACGAACATCTTGATGCGGAGCGACTCCTTCGCCTGGCCGATCGCATCGAGGATCGGCGTAGCGGCATCATCTGGCAGGACGATCAGCGAACGAGATGCCATCGAGACCATTGGCCTTGTCGGGGTTTGAGAGGTTGCAGCGCGACGAAATGCGTCACGCGCTCTCGGCCGGTGTAGAACGTGCGGAGCGCATCCTCCACCTCTCGGTCCGATTGGGTGGTGCGGCCGTGCTGCCGCAGATGCTCCGCCCACGATTCGACTAGGTAACACTCCACACACCTATGCGGGTTCGCCGCGTCCACAAACAGCTCCCAGAACACGGCGCCGTCGCGCCGGCGAATCGGTCGCACGAGGCGGCGCAGCGCGGCGGCAAACGCCGCGCGGTGCCTAGGCTCGAGCGTGTATTCGACTGTGACCAGCACAGGCCCTGCGTTGGCCTCGACGGCCTCCGCCACCACCGGGTCGGCCCAGATGTGGGCTGGGTCCAACTTCAGGCCTTCCGCGGCGGCCAGGGGAAAGAGGGGGATCAGGCCGAGCCCGAGCAGCAGGCCGCCGCCGGCCGCCATCAGGGCCGATGGAATCCCAGCTTCGTCTGCCACGACCCCCCACAGCAGCGCGCCGACCGCGAACGACCCGAACAGGGTGAGCGTCGACACGGCGAGCGCGCGACCCCGTACCCACTCGGCCGCTCCCCGCTGCGCCGCGAGAATCAGGCTCGACACCACGATGAGCCAGCCGATGCCGGTCACGAGCATCGCGGCCAACAGAACGCCGAATTCCCTGACCCACGCCAGCGCGAGACACCCGAATGCGAACACGACGGTTGCCACTGCCGTGATCGCGTCCGTCGACTGTCGCCTGCGCCAGACCGGTAAGATCGCGGCACCGAGCAGCCCCCCGAAGCCGAGGCTGCCAACCAGGGCACCATATGCGATGGGGCCGCGACCCAACGAGGTCTTCGCGACCAGCGGCAGGAGCGACCAGAGCGCGCTCGCGAACAGCACGAAGGCCGCCGTGCGGACGATGACCGCACGCAGCGCCGGCGTGTACCGGACATACCGGATGCCGGCGCGCACAGCGGACGCCATGCGCTCGGCCGGCAGCGTGGCCCGATGCGGCTCGCGGCGCCACCGCCATAGCACGACGAAGACGCCCAGCACTGACGCGGCATTGATGAGAAACACCGGCCCCGGCCCGCCCGCGACAATGATCACACCGGCGACGGCCGGCCCGACGGCGCGCGCGATGTTGATCGCGACGCTCCCCAACCCCACACTCGCCGGCAGCTCATCCTTCGGCACGACTTCGGGAATCATGGCCTGCCACGCCGGGATATCGACCGCGCTGCCCGCGCCGATGGCGAGCGTGATCGCGAGAAGCATCCAGGGCTGGATCACACCCGTCAGCGTCAGGACACCCAGCACCGCAGCCATCAGGAACAGCCACAGCTGAGTCGCGAGCAGGATGCGTCGCCGGTCCAGGATGTCGGCGAGGGCGCCCCCAGGAAGGGCCAGCAGGAACAGCGGCAGAGTGGTCGCTGCCTGCACCAGCGACACCATCAAGGGTGTGGGAGCGAGCAGCGTCATCAGCCAGGCGGCCGCGGCATCGTGCATCCACGTGCCGATGCTCGAAACCATGTCCGAGATCCACAGCGCGCGGAACAACGGCCGCCGCAGTGGGCTCCAGGCGGTGTTCGGCCTCGCCGTCATCCGGGGTGCCGCATGGCGGTCTTGGCGGTCATGGCGCTCGTGAAGATGCCCTTCCTCCTCGAAGTAAGGAAGAAGGGCATCTCGCTATGTCGGCATCACGTCACTGGAGCCGCCCCTTCTCGACCGCCGGCTTTCCTCCGACCGTGATGGAGGCGCCGCCCAGCTGTGCCGCAAATTGGAAGTCGGCGTTGTTGTCTCCTCCCGAGAACACGTCGTTACCAACCACGACGGTCACCGCTCCAGCTTGCGGCCACACGATGGCACCGGTCGCGAGCGGGAAGTCGACAGCGGGATTGAGCCCGATGTCGATCACGCCGAATCGCTCTTTACCCGGCCCGGCCGCGTCATACGTGGCCTTGAGCGTCTCCAGCCCCGACCTCGCGGCCATGCTCGTCAGCTTGCCCTGACTGAATGCGAGTGTGAGGCCCCGAATCTCCTTGCCGCGCCAAAGCGCCTTATCGATCACGATCTTGCCTTCCGCACTGCCCGGCACCGCGGCGAGCTGAAACTCGCCGGCCGGGAGCCAGGTAAACAAGGCTGCGCCGCCCTGCGTGGCTTGCGCCTGCGTCAGAACGCCACTGCTGATCGTCGGCGTGCGGCCGCTCACGTCAAAGGTCAGGCTGGTGCCATTCGGGTGCGTGAGCTGTGCCGTTCCACCGCTGGCGAACACCCCGCGCAGCCGCTCCCCGGCCGCCTGCATCTGCTCCGGCGGCACGGCGACCCCCTTCCAGAAGCCCGAAGCGAGCCGGGCCTGGGTGATTCCGAGCCGCTTCGCGAGCGTGGCGGTGGGATAGAGAGCGTTCCCCAGATTGACGAAACGCACGTCCCGCTTGAGGATCGCTTCATTCACGGGCGCGAAGGCCTTGGCCCGCGCGGCGATCCTTCCCTCAGGGATCCCGGCCAGGAGGCCTTCGGACTCGCCGATGTCGATGAAGATCTGCGCGTCGAAGAGCTTCGTCATGGCCATATCCAGCTTGGGCTCCTGGTCGTCGTATTTCGCCGGGACCTCATCGTAGGACCGCCGGACCAAGCGCTCGCTCCAGATGGACAGCAGCGGTTGCGCCCCGACCTTCCGCGCCTCGATCGCCAGATCCTCCATCAGCCCGGCATCGCGCACGCTGCCGGTGACGAGCACACTTTGGCCTTCCTGAAGCATGGCGCTCGCGATCAACTGGTGCGCGATCGCTCTCGCCTCGGGCTTCTTCGACTGCTGGGCGACGCCTGTAGTGGCGACCGAGACGCCACCGAGCAACAGGAGCACGGACTTCCGGATCATGGGGTTCCTCCCTTCCACGAGAGACGTCCGCTCGGAAAACAAGAACCGGCCAAGCGAGTAGCTCGCTCAGCCGGTTTCGCGATTTGCTCCCCTCGAGGCATGGGCGATCCGCACGACGGCGCGCCTCGGGGTTCATGGCATCTGAGTCGGGTCAACGTACCATCCTGCACGCTGAGCGCAAGCGACCCGCGCCGCCCGAGGAGATCGCGAAGGCCGTCGTGTTTCTCGCTACTCACCGGCCGCGCGCGCCAGCGTCTCCACCACGGCGATGTTCGCCATCAGCGCCTCAGGCACGCCGTGCCGCTCTTGCAGATACGCGGGACTATTGTAAGAGAGCCAGACCCTTCCCTGCCCATCCTCCCAGACCAGGATCTTCAAGGGCAGATCGATCGCCACGCTCGGCGCGGCGAGCATCAGTGGCGTGCCGGCCTTCGGGTTGCCGAAGATCAGAAGCTTGGTCGGAGGCATTGTCATTCCGACTTTCGCCGCTTCCCCGTTGTGGTCCACCAGCGCGAACAGCGTGACACCTTTGGCGCGAAGCACCGCCGTGAGCGTCTCCACCGTCTCCGCCACCGAATGCCGGCTCGGCCGGGTGATAATGCCGCTGTCGCCGGGCTGCGTCATGGCTGAGCCGTTATCAGTCGACCTGTGTCTGCACCACCGGCCCGAGCTGAGCCGGCGTGCCCGCCGCGATCACGAGGTAGCGACGCTCCACCGGGGCTCCGGCGCGCACGGTCTGCCGGATCGGACCGATCGCGTCGACGATGGCAGCTCCCGCAGGATTGGCGGTAAATGCCGCCAGGGGCTCGAGCGCGCCACGGCCGTCTCGGCGGCGCGAGAGGGCCACCACGTACGGCTTACCAGGCTCGAGCCCCGTTACCGAGGCCTGGAGCACCTGGATCAGTCCCTGATCGAACAGCGACACGCTAGTGGGCTGCCCGCGGGCGGCAGGTTGGCCCGCCGACGCGAGGGTGAGGTGGGTCGCTGCTCCGGCGATGCCGAGGGGTTGCAGGCCGTCTGTCCCGGACCCCGTCGGAACGGCGTCGGGGACGTAGACCACTGCCTGGGGCGCCTGCCCGATCGGGGTGGTCGCAACGACGGTGTTGGTCAGCGTATTGATGGCGACGAGCCGGTCGTCGTTCTCCAACCCCACGTAGACCCGGGTCCCGTCGCCCGATTCCCACACGCCGTGAGGCAGTTTGCCGACCGGGATCGTCGTCACCTTCGAAAAATCGTCGGTGCGGAACACCTGGACCTGGTTCAAGCCCCCGACGGTCACGTACGCGAACGTGCCGCTCGCATTTCGCGCGATCCGCACGTGGTTGGTGATCGGTCCGGTCGCAATGGTCTTCAGCACCGCGAACGGCGGACGCCCGCTGAATACCATTGTCTTGCCTACGTCCTTCAGCGTGAGCCAGACCTGCCCGCCGTCCGGCGTGACGGCAATGTTCGGGCAGAAGGGACTCTCCTGGGGCACCCGGCCGACGATCTGGTGATCCTTTACCGTGATCACGACCGTCTCCGGGTTGAAGGACGAACAGACGTACCCGTACTGGCCGTCCGGAGAGAAGATCTGCATGCCGGGTCCGCCGGGAACGATGATGCGGGTCTTCTCTTCGTAGGTGTGACCGTCCAAGACGGCGACGTAGTTCTCGCCCCGCACCGTGACCCATACCTCGGACCCGTCCGGAGTGAAAAACGCCTCGTGCGGCGATCGTCCGACGTAGGTGACGTGCCTGACCGAATTCGTCGCGGTCTCGATGAACGTCGCGGAATTCGAGCCGATCGAGATCACGACGAGGGTGCGGTGATCGGGCGAGAACCCCAGCCCGTGCACCAGCACCTGCCCGCGATACAAGGGGCTGAAATTGCCGGGCGCCGGATCGCCCAACCGAATCACGCCGACCAACCGGTTGTCCGCGGGATCGGTGACGGAAACGGTGTTCGAGAACTGCTCCGCCGCATAGACCCGGTCGCGGTGACTGACGGGAATCTCCTGCCCCGGGAGGCCACACCCGGGCGTGAAGGACGCAGTGACCGCGAGGGCGGCGATGCCGATCATGCGTTTCATCTCAGCGCCATCCGCATCGCCGCGATCTCCTGCTGTTGCGTCACGACGATCTCCTGCGCCATGCGCCGCAGCTGCTCATTCTTGCCGTAACGGAGCTCGGCTTGTGCCATGGCGATCGCGCTCTCGTGATGCGGGACCATCAGGGCGACGAAATCACGGTCCACGTCACCGGACGGTCGGATGGCCATGGCCTTCATCATCTGCTCCATGGCGACACCGCTGGCGGCGACGAATGGCTCGTCCGCAGCGCCGCCCGTCCGTCGCGCCGCGGAGTCGCCCGCCGCGCGTGTGCAACCCATGACGGCTGCGATGAGGCCGAGGATCAAGAGTCGATTGGTGCCAGTCATCTTTGTCTCCCGTTCTTGAGTTGTCGTCCTTCACGCTCATCGTCCGGTCGTCACGCGTACGCGCGCGCCGTCCTGTAGGTCGGCGGCCGGGTTGATCACGATGTGCACGCCCTGGGCGAGCCCTCCCGTCACTTCCACCCAGGTCCCCAAATCGCGCCCGATGGTCACCGTCTGGTAGTGTACCGTCGAATCCGCTCCCACCGTCACGACTTGCGGCGGGCCGCCGCGGATCACCAGGCCCGTGGCGGGCACGCGCAAGGGCGGCGTGCCCGGGCCGAGCGCTAGCCCCACCTGGGCATACATCCCGGGCAGGAATGCGCCCGTGGAATTCGCCACGCGCACTTCTGTAAGGAGCGTCCGGGCGGTGGCATCGAGCGCGCCGGCGGTGCGGGCCACGCGCCCGCGCAGCGTGTCGCCGGGGAGCGCAGGCACGGTGACCACGGCGGCCTTCCCGATCGCCACCGCCGCGGCGTAGTCTTCCGGCACGGTCACGTACACGCTGAGCGTGTCGGTCTGCGCGACCGTGAACAGACTCCCCGGTGCGCTCCCGTTTCCCGCGGGCATTGTCTCGCTCACGCCGCCCGCCGGACCGACCAAAGCCCCGCGGTCCACGTTGCGTGCCGTGATCACGCCGGCGAACGGGGCGAGCACGCGCTCGTATGCCTGCAGCTGCATCAGCCGCTGCAGGTTGGCCTCGGCGGCGTTCAAGTTGGCCACGGCCTCGTCGAAGGCGGCCTGCATCTGATCCAGCTCCTGCGCCGTCACGGCACTGTCGGCCGCGAGCGCCTGCCAGCGGACCAGGTTGGCCTGCGCCAGCTCGCGCGCGGCGCGCATCTGAGCGACCGCACCGCGCGCTTGCGCGACCTGATGATCGAGGTCGGGAGCGTCGATGTCCGCCAGCAGCTGGCCCGCTCGCACGCGACTGCCGATATCGACCAGGCGCCGGCGCACGTAACCCGGAGTCCGCGCGTAGATGGCGGCGGTCTGTACGGCCGTAAGGGCGCCCGGAAGACTGACGCTCGAGGGGCTGGTGTCCCGCGTCACCGTGGTCACGCTCACTGTGGGCAGGGTGACACCGACCGCCGCGGCCGCAGCCGTGAGCCGGTGCTGCTGCGCCACGCGCGGCACAATGCCCATCAGCAGGATCGCCGCCAGCACGCCGCCGGCGATTGCGCCCCCGAGCACCCTGACCCTGCGGCGTCGCGGGGAGCGAGGCGTCGGTCGGTGATCCCCCTCGCTGTGGTGGGGCTGGTCCAGAATCTCCGATACGGCGCTCATGCGTGTCCCTCCGGGATGACAATCGGTGGTGTGGGCGGTGCGATGCGCAGGATGCTGTACAGCACCGGCACGACCACCAGGGTGAAGCACGTGGCGACGAGCAGCCCGCCGATGACCGCGCGGCCGAGCGGGGCGTTCTGCTCGCCCCCTTCGCCCAGGCCAAGCGCCATCGGCAACATCCCAATGATCATCGCGAGCGCCGTCATACAGACGGGCCGAAGCCGCACGGAGCCGGCCTCGATGGCCGCCTCGAGGGCGGAGCGCCCCTCCCGCCGTTGGTCATCCGCGAACGTGATGAGCAGCACGCTGTTCGCGGTGGCCACGCCGAGGGCCATGATGCTCCCCATCAATGACGGGACATTGAACGTGGTCTGGGTGACGAACAGCATCCACACGATGCCGCACAGCGCGCCGGGTAGCGCCATCACGATCACCAGCGGATCGAGCCACGACTGAAAGTTGATCACGAGCAGCAGGTACACGAGCACCATCGCGAACAGCACCCCGAACCCGAGCCCGATGAACGACGACCGCATGCTGGCGACCTGGCCGCGCATCACGATGTGCGTCCCTTTCGGCAGGGACGGACCGAACTTCGCAATGATTCCGTCTGCGGCGCTGGCGACGGCGCCCAAGTCCCGGTCGTCCACGGCTGCATACACGTCGGCGACGGGTTGCGTATTGTAGTGGTTCACAACGGCGAACGACGTGGTGCGCGTCGCCGTCGCCAGATTGCCGAACAGCTGCGGGGTGCCGAGTCCCGGTGCCGTGACCGGCGTGTTGGTGAGCGCATCCAGCCCATTGATCTTGGACAGCGGCGTGCGCACAGCCACGCTGTAGCTCACGCCGTTTTGCGGGTTGAGCCAATAGTTCGGCGCGGTCTGCCCGCTGGAGGAGAGCGAGATCAGGAGATTGCTCGCCACCTGGCGCTGCGTGAGGCCGACTTGCTGCGCCCGGATCCGATCCACAGAGAAGAGAAACTCCGGCATGTCCACCACCTGCTGCACCCGGACGTCCACGGCTCCGGGGACGCGACGCAGCTCCGCGGCCAGGCGAGTCGCGACGTCGTAATCCGCCGTCTTGTCCTGGCCCACCACCTGCACGTCGATCGGGGCCGGCAGGCCCAGGTTGAGCACCTGGTTCACGATGTCCGCCGGCAAGAAGAAGAAGGTGACACCGGGAAACTCGGTCGGGAGCGTCGCGCGCAGGCGCCGCACGTACTCGAACGTCGAGGTACCACGCGTCGGGGCAAGCTGCACCACGAGATCGGCGTCCGCCGCGTTCAGGGTGGCGGTGCCGCCGGTCGCCAGATTGATCGCGTTGCGGTTGATGCCGATGTTGTCGAGAATGAGCCCCAGCTCCGCCGGGGGGATCACGCGCCGAATGGTCCGCTCCACGCCGACGGCAATGAGCTCCGTCTGCTCGACCCGCATCCCGGCGGGCGCCCGCAAGTGGAGCTGGAACGCGCCGGCGTCGGTGGTCGGAAAGAAGTCCTCTCCAATGAACGGGACCAGGACCAGGGACAGCGCGACGAAGCCGCCGACGGCACCGAGTACCGGGCGTCGGTGTTCGAGCGCCCAACCGAGCACCCGCTGGTAGGCCGCGCGGAAACGCTGGAACCCGGCCTCGAACCGCGCGCTCACGCGCTCGATCACGCCCTGCGCGGCCTTCCGGCCCGCGGCGAGACGGTGCGCGTCGGCGGCGAGGAGATAGTGGGCCATCGTGGGCACGATGGTCCGCGACAGGAGGTACGAGGCGAGCACGGCGAACACCACTGCCATCGCGAGCGGTCGGAACAGCGCGGCCGCCGGACCGCTCAGGAAGAACATCGGCACGAACACGATCGAGATCGCGATCGTGGAGACGAACGCGGGGGTCGCGATCTGTGCCGCCCCATCCACAATGGCCGGCAGGATCTCCTTCCCCTGCTCCATGTTCAGGTTGATGTTCTCGATCGTGACCGTCGCGTCGTCCACCAGGATCCCGACGGCGAGCGCCAGACCGCTCAGGGTCATCACGTTGAGCGTCTGTCCCAGCGCCGCGAGGCCCATGATCGAGCACAGCACCGCCAGCGGAATCGAGGTCGCAATAATGAGCGTGCTCCGCCAGCTCCCCAGAAAGAGGAGGATCATGAGCGCCGTGAGGCAGGCGGCGATCAGCGCCTCGCGGATGACCCCCGAGATCGAGGCGCGGACGAACAGCGACTGATCTACGAGCAGCTGAACGTCGAGCGACGGCGGCAGCGCGGGTTTGAGCGCGGCGAGCAGCGCCTTCACGCGGCTGACCACGGCGAGGCTCGAGGCGCTGCCGTTCTTCAGCACACTCATGTAGGTGCCGTGCTGTCCGTTCTGACGCACGATGTTGGTCTGGACGCCGGCACCGTCGCGGACATACGCGACGTCGCGGATGTATACCATGGCCCCGTTGACCTGCTTGATCGGCATGTCGTTGAGCTGCTCGACGACCTCGGGGCTCGAGTTCAAGCGCACGCTGTATTCCCGGGTGCCCAGCCGCGCCGACCCGGCCGGCAGGATTACGTTCTCGGCGTTGATGGCGGCGCTCACGTCCGATGGCGAGAGCCCCTTCGCATACAGCCGTGCCAAGTCGAGATCGACATTGATCAGCCGCGGCGCGCCCCCGTAGGGGAACGGGATCGTCGAGCCCTGCGCGGTCGCGAGCGGCGTGCGTACGAAGTTGGACACGTAGTCGTTCAATTCGGCCTGCGACATCGTGCTCGACCCTACGCCGATCTGGAGGATCGGCACGTCGGTGGCGTTGAACCGAAGGATGATAGGCGGCGTGATCCCCGGCGGCAAAGTCCGGGTGTTGCTCTGAGACGCTGCGGTGAGCTCCGCAATGCCCGTCGCGACGTCCGCGGTGGGCTGGAAGAACACCTTGATCACCGCGACGCCGTCGAGCGACTGCGACTCGATGTGCTCGATGTCGTTGACGGTCGCCGAGTAGGACCGCTCCACGATCGTGACCACGCGTTGCTCCATCTCTTCGGGCGACATCCCCTGGTACTGCCAGATCACCGTGGCGACCGGCAGAGGGATCGCAGGGAAGATGTCCACCGGCGTCGTCATGATCGCGACCAGGCCCCCGATGAATACGAGGATGGCGCCGCACACGAACGTATAGGGGCGTCGCAAGGCGAC
>VBIW01000161.1 GCA_005880915.1 Chloroflexota bacterium
ATCCATTCTTCGCGCGTGCGCGCGCGCAGGATCTCGCTCACGAGCTTGACCGTCTCTTCGCGGCGCTGCACGCGGCAGGCATTGGTCGCGAATCTCGGATCGGTGGCGAGCTCCTCGAGCTTCGCGATGCGGCAGAACGCGCGCCATAGGGCGTCGTTCGCCACGCCGAGGATCAGCGGCCGGTCCTTGGTCTGAAAGCACTCGTAAGGACACAGCGATTCGTGCCCGGAGCCCGCTCTCTCCGGCTCGGTGCCGCGCTGCCAGTACGATTGCAGAAAATAGGCGAGGAACGCGACCGAGGTGTCGAAAAGCGATGCCTCGACGCGTGTCCCCTTGCCGCTGCGCGAGCGTTCGAATAGCGCCGCGAGGATACCGATCAACGCGTGCAGCCCGGTCGCCTGGTCAACGGGCGAGAACGGGCTGCGCACCGCGTTGCCGCCGCGCTCGCCGGTGATCGACAGCATGCCGCTGAAGGCCTGCAGGATGACGTCGTAGCCCTTGCCCTCGCGCATCGGGCCGCTCGAGCCGAAGCCCGAGATGCTGCAATAGACGACGCCGGGATTGACGGCGTGCACCGACTCGTAGTCGATTCCCAAGCGCGCGGCGACACCCGGCCCGAAAGTCTCGAGTGCGACGTCGCAGGACTTGAGCAGCCGCGCGCATACTTCGCGGCCCTTGGGCGACTTGAGATCGAGCGCGATGCTCCGCTTGCCGCGGTTGGCGCTGAGGAACACGGTGCCCTCGCCTTGGCGGAAAGGCGGCCACAGGCGCGTGTCATCGCCGTGCTCGAGGGGCTCGACCTTGATCACCTCGGCGCCCATGTCGGCCATGTACTGGGCGCATAGGGGTCCCGCGAGCACCTTGGAGAAGTCGAGGACCCTGATGCCCCTAAGCGGTTGACTCATAGAGGGATACGGGTATTGGTCCTACCATTGACTAGAACGATAATAGTATCGTACAGTGCCGGCAACGAGGTCAAGGGCGCCACCACCCATGACGGTCAAGCTCGAGCGCATTCACGTCCCCAAGACCTGCGATGTCGTCGCAGACCATCTTCGCAAGCAGATTCTGGAGGGCGCATACGCCGACGGGTCGCCGCTGCCGGCTGAGCGCGAGCTCGTCGGCCAGACCGGCGTCAGTCGCGGCTCGGTACGCGAAGCGTTGCGCATCCTGCAGGCCGAAGGGCTCGTCCAAACGCGTCCCGGCAAGCTCGGCGGCTCGATCGTGCGCCGTCCCGGAGACGACTCGCTCGCGCGGCACCTGGGCCTTTTCGTGCACGGCCGCGGCATCGCCCTGGAATCCCTGCTGCAGGCTCGCCTTGCCATCGAGCCGCCGATCGCTGCCCTGGGCGCGCAGAACCGAACCGACGAGGATCTGCGGCTGCTCGCCGAGGTGACGCGGCGCGTGGAGCATGCGATCGCCGATACGCCCCGCTTCCTCGCCGAAAACGTGCAGTGGCACTGCGCGCTCGCCGTGGCGAGCCATAACGAAATCCTGCGCGGTTTCATCGTCGCGATCTCGAGCCTGATTCACAAGGCTTCGGCGATCGAGGACTTCGCCTCCGATGAAATCCGCGCCGCAGTGATCAAGGCGCACCGGCGCATCGTCGAGGCCATCGTGGCGCAAGACGGCGAAGCGGCAAGCCGCCGCATGACGCGCCATCTGCAGGCATTGACTCAGCAGATCAAGGCGTTCGCGCCGGCGAACGCCCTGCTCCGCTGACGCTGGCATGGCGATCGATCTCTCCGTAGTCGACGGCGTCGCCCTCATCACGATGAACCGGCCCGAGCGTCTCAACGCGCTCGATACCGAACATTACGCCGGCCTGTCCATGGCGTGGCAGACGGTGCGCGATGACCCCGCGATCCGGGTGGCGGTGATCACGGGCGCGGGGGCTAAATCGTTCTCGACCGGCGCCGACCTCAAGAGCTTCATCCCGACGCCGCCCGGGCTCGCCGAGCTCATGCTGACCCAGAAATCCCAGCTCCTCAACCGCGGGCTCGAAGTCTGGAAACCGGTGATCGCGGCCGTCAACGGCTATTGCCTCGGCGGCGGCATGACCCTGCTCCTCGCCGCCGACATTCGCGTGGCCGCCGAGCACGCGACGTTCAGCCTCGCCGAGGTGAAGCGCGGGGTGTTCCCCGCCAACGGCGGCACACAGCGCATTATCCAGCAGCTGCCGCATGCCATCGCGATGGAAATGCTGCTGACGGGCGAAGCGATCGACGCCGCTACGGCCTTGCGCTGGGGACTGGTCAACAAAGTGGTGTCGCTCGAGCAGCTCATGGATACCGCCATGGACTTCGCCAGGCGTATCGCGGCCAATGCGCCGCTCGCGGTGCAGGCCGCGAAGGAGCTGGCGCTGCGCAGCCGCGACCTGGACCTCGCGAGCGGCTTGCGCATGGAGCAGCTCTTCCTGCGCCTGCTGCAGGACACTGAGGATGTGCACGAAGGCGCGGCTGCCTTCGCGGCCAAGCGCAAGGCGCAGTTCAAGGGATGCTAGCAACATGACCGCACGCCAACTGATGATTCTGCGCTCT
>VBIW01000109.1 GCA_005880915.1 Chloroflexota bacterium
CCCCGAAAATTGAGCGGGTGGGGTTCGCCCGACCGGAAATGCCACCGCCACCGCCTCCCGTTGTCCGGCGCCGATCCTCTGGATGCTTCCCCCTCGATGCATCACCACCTGGCCGCTCACATTCAGTTCGGCGATCTCCACCTTGACGTCGCGTGCCGTCTGCGCCGTCGGATTGCTGACGACGGCGAAGGCCGTATAGCCGCTCGGCGATGAAGCCGCGCCCACCTTGTCGAGGGTGAGGTTCGCGGCCGGGGTGGCGGTCGCGGCAGGGGTGGCCGTTACGGGCGGGCTACCGACCGCGGTCCGCGTTGGCGGTACGCTGGTCGGCAGCGGCAGTGCCGCTTGCTGGCAGCCGGCCAACCACACCGCCGCCAGGGTCCCGAGTGCCAGCCGTGACAGCACGCTCATCAGTAGACGACCACCGCCATATTGTTGAACTTGGCGAAGGCGGCTTCGAAGTCTGACATGGCGACCGTACGGACGTAGCCCCGGTTGGGGTCGTTCAGGGTCACGGTCCCGGCGGCGGCATCGACACCGATCAGCGTCATGGCGTGCTCGACCAGCGTGTAACGGATTGACTGCCCATCCCATGCCGTCCAGTAGCGCATCGACGCGCTCGTCCAGTAGCCGTACACCGGGACCCAGACCACCGCCGGATTGCCGCTGGCGACCTCAACATAGAGATCGTGCGGCGTCCAGCCCTCCTTTGCAAGGGCCGAGCGTCCCGCCCGCCGGGCGGCCATCGCGATCGGCGGGAAATACACGCCGTAGCCGGTGGCGTTGTAGTCCAATCCGTTGACATTCCCGACAAACGTCTGATAGGGATTCCCCCAGCGAAGCACGTCACCGAATTGGTTCACCACCGCCGGTCGAACGTCCGCCCCCATCTGGGCCAGGATCCAGTTCTCTGAGGCATTGGTCCCCGGCACGAACAGCGCCATCCGCAGCGCGGCGGCCTCGCAGTCGAGGTTGTGAGATTGCGCAATCAATTGATCGCCGATCGTCGCCTGCAGGTTTACGGCGCCGGCCAGGCGTGCCGCAGCAGCGGCGCTCACGGGCTGGCCCATGCTGCTCGGGTTGCTGGGGTCGATCAGCACCAGGTCGCGAAGGATGTCCCACGAACCCCAGTCGCCGTACCCAGCCCAGTAGGGCGAAATCGATCCGTAGGTCGTGACCGAGCCCCACCTGGCGACGGCAAAGCCGCCATTCGCGGTCGCGTGCAGCTGCTCCATGACCGGGCTCGCCGGGGGGCTCGCCAGCGTGAGCGGCGGAGCGGCGCCAAAGGCGGTCACGTTCGCGTTTCGATCCATCTCCCAGCCCCCGTCAGGCAAACCGTTGGCCGAGTAATGGATCTCCAGCCCGCGAGCAACGTCCTGGTTTGGCGTGTAGGGGGCGCCGGTCAGCGCGGGCGCCCCACCCCACGGATGCAGCCCGCCCCAACCATCCATGACGTAGCCCTGCCGGCCGTCGAGCTGGCCGTCCGTGTCCCGCGAGGTCACGACCATCGTCCGCGCGATGAACCAACCCGGCCAGTAACCAGGTTGGCCGATTTCGCGGGCGACCCCGAAGGGGTGAATGCCGCCCCAGGCGTCGAGGATCCAGCCGCCCATCCCGTCGGCTCGCACCGTTACCGCCCTCGCCACGTCAAAGTTGGACCAGTAAGGGGCCGCATGCTGGTT
>VBIW01000110.1 GCA_005880915.1 Chloroflexota bacterium
TATCCGCCACATGGGTCCGTGCCCAGGAACCGAGCGGTTCGACGGCGCATCGCAAGGAGCGCCCGAGCTTGGTCAGTTCATAGTCCACGCGCGGCGGGATGGTGGGGAAAATCGTCCGCGTCAGCAGGCCGTCGCGCTCCAGCCCGCGCAGTGTGAGCGTCAGCATTCGCTGCGAGATCCCCCCGACCATGCGCTTCATCTCGTTGAAGCGCTTCGGTCCATCGCCCAGCAGCGCGATGATGAGCACACTCCATTTGTCACCGACCCGCGCCAGTACCCCGCTCACGGCGCGGCAGTCGCTGGAGCTGTGGTCGAGGGCGGTCACCTTGGAGTGCTCCGGTATCAAAACTGTGCCTTCTTGCGCAGTGTATCAGCGGTAACCAATATAGGCCAAGTTCTCCTTTGATACCAAGGAAAGGACGGATACCGTGAGGTTACTTCATATCGATGCCAGCATTCAGGGTGCTAATTCCGCCAGCCGGCAGCTGTCTGCGGCCGTAGCCGAACGCCTGCGCAAAGCCACGCCCGGTCTTGAGGTCATTTATCGTGATCTCGCCGCGGCGCCGCTCGCGCATCTGTCCGGCGCGCATCTGGCGGCGCAAGGCGCGACGCCGGAGTCGCCGACCCTGCAGCAGGACCTGGCAGCCAGCCAGGCGGTGCTGGAGGAGTTCCTTGCCGCCGACATCGTGGTCATCGGCGCGCCGATGTACAACTTCACCATTCCCACCCAGCTCAAAGCGTGGATCGACCGCATCCTCGTGGCGGGCAAGACCTTTCGCTATGGCGCTGAAGGCCCCGTGGGCCTGGCTGGCAACAAGCGAGTCATCATTGCGATCTCAAGGGGCGGCGTGTACGGCCCGGGCACGCCGGCAGCGGTGCTGGAGCATCTCGAGACCTATCTGCGGGGTGTGTTCGGCTTCATCGGCGTGGCCAATCTGGAGCTCATCGTGGCGGAAGGCCTGATGATCGGTACGGAACAGCGCGAGCAGTCCATGCAGCGCGCGCTGCAGGCCGCCGCCGCACTTCGCGCCGCCTGACGCAGCCATCAATCCGGAGAAACATGTCCATGAACGGTGTCACGCGCTTCTTGCCCTTCACTGGTCGGCTGCTCATTGGCGGCATCTTCCTCGACAACCGCGCGGGCCGCTGAAGTGTCTAGGGGAGGCCCAATGGCCGTCAGACCGGCGACATCAACGTTTCCGCACTCGAGGCGGGCGATCGCGCGGCGAACGCTTGGCCGAACGCACGGCCCCGTCACGCGGTTGATGAGCCCGTCCGACTTCGGCGCGATGTTGAAGCCATTCGTGTTTCTCGACCTCTTCGACCATGAGGGGCCACCGTTCAACGGTCCTCTCCACCCGCATTCGGGTATCGCGACTCTGACCTACGTCGCGGAAGGCGCGGTCGGCTATATCGATCCGGACAACGTCAGGGGCACGCTACCGGCCGGCGGCGTCGAATGGATGCAGGCGGGGCGTGGCATGTGGCACGGGGGTGGACTCGACAACGCGGGCCGGACGCGCGGCTTCCAGCTGTGGATCGCGTTGCCGCCGCAGCTCGAACTTGGTCCGACGGTAAGCCTCTATCAGGCGCCTAAGGATGTGCCGGAACACGGCCCGGCGCGAGTCCTACTCGGCAGCCACGGGTCCGCATCGAGTCCCATCGCCTTGCCTGCGCCAATCCGCTATCTCGTGGTACGCCTAAAGGCCGGCGAGCGCTGGCGCTATGACCCCCCCGCGGGCCACACCGTCCTGTGGGTAGCTATCGCATCGGGCGTCGTGTCGACGCCTGACGAACTGCGACGCGCGGAGCTCGCGGCATTCGAGCCGTCCAGCGAAGCGGTGGAATTCGAAGCGCTGGCCGACACCGAGTTCGTCCTCGGCTCGGCCGCTCCACATCCGCATGATCTCGTCCTCGGCCACTACTCGGTCCACACATCGCCGGGCGCGCTTCGCGATGGCGAGGCGCACATATTGTCGATCAAGAGGCGCTTGGTTGCAGAGGGCCGTCTAGATTGAATCCCCCGAAATAGATCTGGGAAACCTTGCGACAGCCGTCAGCTGGAAGGCGAGGCGCCGATGATCGATCCAGCGGTGGACTACAGCAAGTCGAACACTCGCCGATTCTCAAGCTGTTCCTGTCGTGCCAGGTGAACCGCGATCACACGCGTAACACAGACAATGGGAAACTAGCGAAGCGCAACGTGGAAGCGTTTCGTCGCAGAAAACGCCCGACGCCGGCAGCCACGAAGCATCGCGTCGCCCGTGTTTTTCGACCCTGGCATGCGCCCCCGGCTCATCCGGCCGCATCGTTTCCCGGCGCGAAACGCTGCATCCAACGCGTGCGGATTGTTCGCGCGGGGCTGACGCCGCAGGCTCCTCGACATGAAGTCGGACAGACACCACCTGCCATACCAGATCGGTTTCTTGCTCTTGCTTGTTGGCTCAGTCTGCGCGCCGCGCCCCGCGGATGCGCAATCCTTCTGCGATGGCTGCCAGGTGCAGGTCGGACTGGGCGGAACCTATCACTACTGGGGTGAGACCGGAAGCCTGGTCCTGCCCGTCCCCAACCTGGAGCGACAACCGCTATGAGTTGGCCGCGTTCGTTTTCTAGCAAAAACGTGCGTTTAAGCAGGCGCCCGTCAGGGGGCAATTTAGCGGGTAAAAAGCTCGCGTAATTTCCTAACTCTTTCAGAGGTTGATTCGAGGCCCGAAGGGGACCCCGAGTCGTGCGCGAACTATGGAGGATTCGGGTGCAGGAGATTCTTCGCCAAGCTTGTGTGGGGGCGAATTCATTCGAGCTTCTCCCCACTCAGGGCATTCAGGATAGGACAGTCCGCCGCTCGTCCGCGGCCCGGGCACCCAGCAATCAGAGTCGCGAGACCGTTGCGTATCCGTTGAAGTGCAAGGACGCGCTGGTCGATGTCGGCGAGCTTCGCCTGCGCGGTGCGCTTGATGCGGGCAACATCGCGCTGCGTCGAGATCGACAACAGATCACGCACCTCCCTCAAGCTAAATCCCAACGCTTGCGCGCCGCATGAAGCGCAGTCGCGAGAGCTCGAACTCGCCGTAGTCTCCTTCTGCGCGGAGCATAGCTTAGAAGCAGCGCATG
>VBIW01000111.1 GCA_005880915.1 Chloroflexota bacterium
TCGTCCTCCACACGTTGGCTGGGCTCGTCAGCAGCCACCCGAGCCACTGCCTCTGGTACCGCTCTCCACGACGCGAGTTGCGAACGCGTGACCCACAGAGTCCCGTGCGCCTCTCTCTTCACCAATTTTGCTGATGGTCGTCGCCTAAACCCGTGGCGGTAGGGCGGTTTTCCGGAGCCCGCTCTGCGGAGGTACACCAATCCAGGCACCTCACACGTCCGCGCCTTGCGGACTTGCGGGTTTATACGCATGGCCAGCTCTCACAAGGTAACGGATTGATTAAGGCCGATCATGCTGGCAACAGCTGCGGTAGCCTTCGGCGCCTATTGCGTCGGCCACATCGTGGCCGGTGCGAAGAGGGGGGTCCGATGGCGGGACCGGCATGGAATCACACGGCTTGGTTCGCGCCCGGCCTGCGGACATCGCGTTTATGGATGAGCGCAGCTTCTCACCCCCTCTTCGCGCTCTGGATACGCGGAGCTATCCACCGTAGCTGCTCGAGGGGGGTTCACGGATGATCGCCAGCATCAGAGCACTGCGTGAAGGGCACCGTTCATCACTCCTGGCCTACCTTGGCCTTCCCTTGGTGCTGGCACTTCTGGCCGTCGCTTTCATCGGCCGCGGGTTAGTCAGTGGAGCGACGTACTCACAGACCATCCTCGCGGACGGTCCATCGATCTACTGGCGCCTCGGCGAGGCTAGCGGCAGCACCGCGGCTGACACTTCGGGGCATGGGAATACCGGCGCGTACAGCGCCTCGGGGGTGACCTACGGAGTGGCTGGCGCGCCCTTGGGCGACTCGGACACGGCGGTCAGCCTGAGCGGCGGCGGCAATGTGATCGAGAACGGAACCGGTGGGGTCCCTGTGGGCAATGCGGCGCGCACGACCGAGGCGTGGGTCAAGACCACGGCCGGGAACGAGACCGTGGTCGACTTCGGCCGGGGAGGCTGCTGTAACCAGTTCTACGATTTCAACGTCCAGGTGTCCGGCAACCAGATCATCCTCGGTGGCGGGTGCTGCAACCTGACCTGGTACGCCAATCGCCCCATCAACGACGGCTCCTGGCACCAGGTCACGGTGACCTCCGACGGGGTGCAGACGGTGACCGCCTACCTTGACGGCCAGTCGTTGGGTGCTCAGACGCAGAACCTGCAGACCTGTCAGGGGTACTCGCAGACGTCATGCATCCTCGAGGTAGGAGGGCCGAACAATTACGCCGGGACCGTCGACGAGGTCGCCGTCTACCCGGCGGCGCTGACCGCCACCCAGATCGCCAACCACTTCGCGGCGTCTGGGTACACGCCACCGAGCGTTCCCGGGAGCGTGACGCCGTCAGCGGGATCGAACAGCATCAGCGTGACTTGGACGGCGTCGACGGCGACGGTCCCGGCTGGGCAACCTGCGGTGCAGGGCTATGTCGTGACCGCCTACAAGAACGGGACGGCGCCCCAGAACGCGGTGGCGACGCCCGGGACGGCGACGAGCGCCACTATCGGCGGGCTGGTCGCCGGCACCGCCTACACGGTGCAGGTGGTCGGCTTCAATCAGTTCGGCTCCGGTGCACCGGGGATCTCGTCGAGCGTGACGCCGACAGGCGCCTTGGCGACATACGCGAGCACGGTGCTCGGCGACGGTCCGGCGATCTACTGGCGCCTTGGCGAACCGGGTGGCGGCATGGCCGCGGATTCCTCGGGGAACGGCAACACGGGGATCTACAGCTCCTCGGGGGTGACCTACGGAGCGGCGGGAGCGCCGCTGGGCGACGCGGATACGGCGCTGAGTTTGAGCGGCGCCAATGTCACCGGGTACAGCCAAGGTGGGGTGCCGGTGGGCAATGCGCCGCGAACAGCGGAGGGGTGGGTCAAGACGACGGCGGGCACCGAGAGCCTACTCGACTTCGGCCGGAATGGCTGTTGCAACCAGTTCTACGAATTCAACGTCGAGGTGTCCGGGAACCAGATCATCCTCGGAGGCGGCTGCTGCAACCTCACCTGGTACGCGCCGCGGGCCATCAACGACGGCTCCTGGCACCAGGTGGCGGTCACCTCCGACGGCACCCAGACGGTGACCGCGTATCTCGACGGTCAGTCGCTCGGCTCCCAGACCCAGAGTCTGCAGACCTGTCAGGGGTACTCGCCCACGGCCTGCATCCTTCAGGTGGGAGGAGGCTACACGGGCACCGTCGACGAGGTGGCGGTGTACCCGGCGGCGCTGAGCGCCACCCAGATCGCCAACCACTTCGCAGCATCGGGGTACACGCGGCCGGGCGTTCCCGGGAGTGTCGCCGCCTCGGCCGGGAGCAACAGCGCCACCGTGTCGTGGACGGCTCCCACGGCGACAGTTCCGCCGGGACAGCAGGCGGTTCAGGGATACGTCGTGACCGCCTACAAGAGCGGCACCACGCCCCAGAACGCCGTCGCAACGCCCGGGACAGCGACGAGCGCGACCATCGGCGGGCTCGTCGCCGGCACGGGTTACACGGTCCAGGTCGTGGCCTTCAATCAGTTCGGCTCAGGTGCGGCCGGGATCTCGTCAAGCGTGACCCCGACGGGCGCCTCGACGACGTACGCGAGCACGGTGCTCGGCGACAGTCCAGCGATCTACTGGCGGCTCGGTGAGCCGGGTGGAGGAGTGACTGCCGACTCCTCGGGGAACGGCAACACCGGCGCCTACAGCGGGACCGGGGTGACCTACGGCGCCGGGGGAGCCCCACTGGGAGACACGGATACGGCGGTGAGTCTGAGCGGCGGCAACGCCACCGGGTTCAGCCAAGGCGGAGTGCCCGTGGGGAACGCGGCCCGAACGGCGGAGGCCTGGATCAAGACCACGGCGGGCAACGAGAGCATCCTCGACTTCGGCCGCGGCGGTTGCTGCAACCAGTTCTTCGAATTCAACGTCCTCGTCTCCGGGAACCAGATCACCCTCGGGGGCGGCGGCAACAACCTGACATGGACCGCGCCCAGGGCCATCAACGACGGGTACTGGCACCAGGTCGCGATCACCTTTGATGGCACCCAAACGGTGACCGCCTACCTCGATGGGCAGTCACTCGGAGCTCTGACGCAGAGCATGCAGACCTGCCAGGGGTACTCACCCACGGCATGCATCCTCGAGGTTGGTGGTCCGAGCGCCTACACGGGGTCAGCGTGGTAGCCGCACCGGGTGGCGCCCGCGTCTCCTGGCCCGCCTCGACTGGCGTCGTCACCGGCTACTTGGTGACACCTACGGCCGGCGGCACGGCGAGGCCAGCGGTGACCGTCGATCCACGCCTCACAAGCGTTGTGGTTCCCAGCCTGACCGCAGGCACGGGGTACACCTTCCAGGTGGCCGCGATCAGCCCGTATGGCAACAGCGCCCAGTCACCCGCCTCGACCTCTGTCACTCCTACCACCCCGCTCGTACCGGCGGGAACGTTCAGCGTACTCGGTGTCTTCGTCGGATACGGAGGCGACGGGAACATCGCCCCGGCTCAAGCCGTCTACCCGAGCCCCTGGGTATCTGGGAACCTGGACAACGGCGGCGTCCTCCTGACTAACCCGACATCGTCGCCGATCACCGTCGACAGCGTCCAGGTGACCCTCGG
>VBIW01000120.1 GCA_005880915.1 Chloroflexota bacterium
GGGGACCGGCGCGGAGCTAACGGCGCTGGTCGAGGATTACGGCGACGTGCAGCACGAGTACGAGCGTCTGGACGGCTACGCCTATGACAACCGGGTGGCCGAGGTGCTGCACGGCGTCGGCCTGACCGAAACGGACCAGGCATTGCCACCGAGCGCGCTCAGCGGCGGACAGCGGCGCCGCCTGGCGCTCGCCCGCCTGCTGCTCCAGGAGGCGGATCTTCTGCTGCTGGACGAGCCCACCAACCACCTCGACCTGGAGGCGATCGAATGGCTCGAGGAATTCCTTCGAATCTCGCGCGCCGGCATGTTGATCGTCTCCCACGACCGCCGCTTTTTGGAGCGCACCGCCGATGACATTCTCGAACTGCAGGGCGGCGTTGGTGAATGGTATCCGGGGAACTACCGCCAGTACCTGCGGCTGCGCCGCGAACGGCGCGCCGTGCGGCAGAAGGAATACGAGGCGCAGCAGGATTACATCGCGCGCACCGAGGAGTTCATCCGCCGTTACAAGGCAGGGCAGCGCGCGCGCGAGGCCCGCGGCCGGCAGACCAAGCTCGACCGACTCGAGCGCGTTGCGCCGCCCTCCGACGACCAGCAGATTCGCATCCGCTTGCGCGCCTCGAGCACCAGCGACCTGATCTTTCAAAGCGATGGCCTGACGCTCGCCTATCCCTCGTCCGCCCGGGACAGAGGGACGGGGTGGGGGCTTGTCGTCCCCGCCTTTAACATCAGCGCCGGCGAGCGCGTCGCCATCGTCGGGCCCAACGGCTCCGGCAAGACGAGTCTGCTCAAGGCGTTGCAGGGCGAGCTTCGCCCACTCAAGGGTCGGGTGAAGACGGGACCTCGGGTTACGATGCGCTACTACGACCAGCACCTGGCCGACCTCGATCCCAATAAGACAGTGGTCGCGGCGTTGCAGGATGCCTTTGGCCTCCCCGAGGAAACGCTGCGCACCTTCCTCGGCCGGCTGCTCTTCAGTGGCGACGACGCCTTCAAGGTGATCCGCTCCTTGAGCGGTGGCGAGAAGAGCCGGGTCGCGCTCGCGAAATTGATGCTCGACGACGCCGGACTGCTGCTGCTGGACGAGCCCACCAACCATCTCGACATCCCCGCCCAGGAAATGCTCGAGGAGGCGCTGCAGGACTACGAAGGCACCATCGTCTTCGTGTCGCACGACCGCTACTTCATCGATGCCATCGCCACCCGGCTCTGGGTTGTCGACCAGGGCAAGGTAACGACCCATCTCGGCAACTACACCGATCTCGAGCGCTCGCGCCAGCGTGCGGGCCGCCTCGTGGTCGCCGCCGAACCTGAGCCCGCTCCTCGCCGCGAGCGGCGCGGACCAGCAGCCACGCCCCTGCCGGTCGCTGGGACCTCCGGCGTCGAGCGCCAAATCGACGAGCTCGAGACCGAGGTCCGGCGCATCGAGGAGCAGCTCGCCGACCATCAGACCTACGACGACCCGGCGCGGGTGGCACAGCTAGCCCAGGCGCACGAGGATGCCTCGCGCCGCCTGCGCACCCTCTACCAGGAATGGGAGCAAGCCGCCGGCGAATAGAGCGGCGCCTGAGCGGGTCGGCGGCGCCGCTTGGCCCCGTGGCTAGCGACGACCACCCGCTGCTGCTTCCCGCGGTGTCGATCGCCTACGCCGGGACGGTCGCAGCCGGGGCGCTGGCGGTCGACCAACTGGCCGAGTACATGCCGGGCGCCTGGGTCGACCTGCTGGGCGCGTCCTTGTTCGTCCTTTCCGTGCTGACGATCGCCGTCTGGCTTCGCGCCGCCTGGCGACGGCGCCGAGATCGGTTGGGCCGACGCGCCCTGCTCTGGGCCGCCGGCGCGATCGGGCCGGCGGTGGTCGCGGTTTTCGCCGTCCTCGTCCTGGTGCAAAACGCGCAGATTGCGTCCGAGATCAGCGGCGCCGATGTGCATCTCACGCGGCCGCTGATCGAAGCGCTCGCCAAGCCACCCGGCACCAAGCTGCTCGACGAGCGGCCGGGACTCGCCGATACGGAGAGCATCTCCGAGGATTTCAGCGCCCAGGACCTCAACACCATCGTCCCCTTCTACGAATCGGCCCTGGTGAAGGACGGCTGGGTCGAAGACAAGGCCTCGGCGACGACCTCGATCGTCTGGTTCACCATGGGCGCCTACCTCCTTTCGGTGGCGACCGACCTGCCCTCGAGCAGCTACACGCTGACGGTGGACCGGGTCAACGCGAACCTCGCCAACTCCCCCTCACCCTCGGTCAGCCCCTCGCCCTGAGCGCCTTGGGCGGCGCGCACAAAAAGGGGGTCCCCAACTCGTCCCTCCCGACCGATGACGCGGCGGGCGGCCGCCCCTAGGATCGAGACAGTCGGATCATCACGTTCAACGGAGGAAATTTGTCTATGGCGATCGATCAGGGCGTGCGCTCGAAAAAGGAAACCCGGGCCGATGCCCAGTCTGTCATCGACCTGGCCCACAAGCAGGGGCTGAAGATCGTCGACCTCAAGTTCATCGACTTGATCGGGACCTGGCAACACTTCTCCATCCCGGTCCAGGAGCTGAGCAAGGGCCTCTTCAGCGAGGGCATCGGCTTTGACGGGTCGAGCATTCGTGGCTTCCAGCACATCCACGAGAGCGACATGCTGCTGATCCCGGATCCCTCGACGGCGATCGTCGATCCGGTGCTGAAGGTGCCGACGCTCACCATCAGCTGCGATGTGATCGACCCGATCACCCGCGAGCCGTACAGTCGCGATCCGCGTTACGTCGGCAAAAAGGCGGAGGCGTTCCTGAAGTCGAGCGGCATCGCCGACACCATCAACATCGGCCCGGAATTAGAGTTCTACATATTCAACAGCATGCGCTTCGACCAGAACCAGTTCTCGGGCATGTACGAGATCGACTCGGTCGAAGGCGTCTGGAACTCGGGCAAGAAC
>VBIW01000121.1 GCA_005880915.1 Chloroflexota bacterium
GGTGTCGGTGGCAGGGCCACGGAGAGCAGCACCTCGGCGAGCAGCACGTAGGAGCCGGCGCCCCGGGTGATCAGGCAGGCGTTCTTGCCGGCGAAGCCCAGCCCGGCGCGCTCCGCCACCGGTCGGTCCATCGCCCAGCCGTGGTCGATGAAGCGGTGGCTGCGCAGGCCGGGGACCCGCTCGCCCAGCCAGCCGACCAACTCGTCGCAGCGCCGGGCGAGCAGGTCGTGGTAGTCGGCGCCGTCGGGGAGGCAGGCGTACGCCGACATCCGGCCGCGGGGGCGGCCCGGTGCCGCCGTCGAGGTCTCCCCGGCGGACGGGGCGGGCGCGTAGGGCCAGGCCAGGGCGAGCAGTGACCGCGCCCAGGGATGGCGGCCGTGCAGGTCCGCGGCGTGTTCGATCCGTTCGGGTCCGAACCAGGGCATGCCGTCCATGCGACCCTCGTCGATGGCCCGCAGGGCGCGGCGCCGGGCCACCCGGAAGGGTCGCACCGAGGCGATCCCCGCCTCGACGAACCCCAGGCTCCGCGCCTGTGCGCGCAGCTGGTCGCGCAGCTCGGCGGGCCGGGAGGGCGCGCTCATGTCCGCAAGTCTGCACCGGGTACCATGACGCGCATGGACCAGGATCCCGCCGTCGCCGCGCGCCCCGAGCCGGTCGACGGGAAGCTCTACGGTCCGGTCGAGGTGGGCGCCTTGCTCGGGGTCAAGCCCCAGGTGGTGGTCAACTGGGTGCGCCAGGACCGCATCCACTCCAGCGCCGTCGACGAGCTCGGCCGCAACCGCTTCACCGCCGACGACGTCCGCCGGATCCGGGCCAGCCTGGGCACGGGTCGCCCCGCATGACCGCGCCGCGACGCATCGCCGTGGGCAGCGACATGCGCCATCCCGTCGCCGACGCCATCGCGATGCGTCTGGAGAAGGCGGGCCACAGCGTCGCCGACTGCGGCGCGGTGCGTGCCCAGGACACGCCCTGGCCGGACGTCGCCGAGCAGGTGGCCCGGCTGGTGGCGTCGGGCGCGGCCGACACCGGGGTGGTCTGCTGCTGGACCGGCACCGGGGTGAGCATCGCCGCCAACAAGGTCCCCGGGATCCGCGCCGCGCTCTGCGGTGACGCGGCGACGGCGACCGGCGCCCGCCGCTGGAACGACGCCAACGTCCTCGCCCTCAGCCTGCGCGCCACCAGCGAGGCGGTCGCCGCGGAGATCGTCGACGCCTGGCTGGCGCAGGCCGGCCCCGATCCCGCCGAGGCGGCCAGCATCGCCCGCGTCGGTGAGATCGAGCGCCGCTACCGCGATCGCGCCCCGGCCGAGGTTCACTGAGGGTGCCCTCGCAGGCGTCGAAGGCGTCCCGCCGCTCGCGTCCGGCGGCGACCCGGGCGGAGGCCGCGACCAGGCCGAGCCTGACCGCGACCCCGGCGGTGGAGGCGACCACCGACGCGGTCGTGGTCACTGCTTTCGAGGATGGCCTGTCCTCGCACGCCGAGGCGGTCGACGCCGCCCTGGGTGGGGCGCTCACCGAGATGCGCGACGCCGGCGAGTTCCGGGGCCGCTTCGCCCAGCGCGCCACCCTGCGCACCCTGGGCCGGCTGCCGACGCGGCACGTCCTCCTGCTCGGCCTGGGACGGCGGCGCGAGCTGGACATGTTCCGGCTCACCAACGCCTTCCAGTTCGCCGGTGACGCGCTGCGCGCGCGCGGGGTAGGCAGCGTCAGCGCCTACCTCGACGACGCGGTGGTGGCGGCGACCGGGCGCGACGGCAGTGGTCCGGCGGCGGTCGCCGACGCGGTCCGCGCCGTCGCCACCGGGATCCTGCTCAGCAGTTTCGACCCGGGCACCAGCAAGACCGACCCCGAGGCGCGGCCGCCGATCGGGGTCGTCGCGATCGGCGGTGTCGCGGTCGACGCCGCGGCGGTACAGCGGGACCTCGAGGTCGCCGACGTCCTCGCCCTGGCCACCAACCGGGTGCGCACCTGGGCGGCGGCGCCGAGCAACCTGCTCACCCCGACCCTGCTCGCCGAGTCGGCGCGGCAGCTCTACCAGGGCACCGGGCTGGAGCTCGACGTCCTCGAGAAGGCCGACCTCGAGCGCGAGGGCATGGGCGCCCTGCTCGGTGTCGCCAGGGGCAGCGACGAGCCGCCGGTGATGATCACCGTGCGCCACGACGGCGGTCCGGTCGCCGGTCCGCGGCTGGCCCTGGTTGGCAAGGGCATCACCTTCGACACCGGGGGCATCTCGCTGAAGCCCTCGGCGGGGATGGACCTGATGCGCGACGACATGGGGGGCGGTGCCGCGGTGCTGGCGGCGATGTGGGCGATCGCCCGGCTCGGCCTGCGGGTCAACGTCGTCGGCGTCGTCCCCGCAACCGAGAACATGCCCTCGGGCCATGCCTACAAGCCCGGCGACGTGCTGGTCTCCTCGAGCGGCAAGACCATCGAGGTCACCGACACCGACGCCGAGGGCCGGATCATCCTCGCCGACGGGCTGACCAAGGCACGCCGCCTGGGCGCCACCCACATCGTCGACGTCGCCACCCTCACCGGCTCGGCGGTGGTCGCGCTCGGCCACAGCGCCAGCGGGCTGATGAGCAACGACGAGTTGCTGACCGGGCTGGTCAAGCGCGCCGCGGTGTCCGCGGGTGACCGGGTCGCCGAGCTGCCGATGTTCCCCGAGTACGCCGTCGCCCTGGAGAGCCGGGTCGCCGACGTCCGCAACCTGGGCGGCCGCCAGGCGGGGACCATCAACGCCGCCTTCTTCCTGCGCGAGTTCGTCGAGGAGCTGCCCTGGGTGCACCTCGACATCGCCGGGTCGGGATGGAACAGCCAGCAGGACCAGACCCAGATCCCCCAGGGCCCGACCGGTGCCCCGGTGCGCACCCTGGTCCACCTCGCCCGACTCTTCGCCGAGCTCGACGGGGCCTGACCGGCGGCGGGTTTGGGTCAGCGTCGTGGGCGGCAGGCGGCTGACACCAGGCTGCTAGGATCGGCAGCCGTGCTCACCAGCCAGCCGCGTCCGAGCGCAGTGCGCACCGGCGCCCTGGTGGCCCTGGTGCTCACCGGGCGGCCGGGGGCGGCGCGCGAGGCGTCGCTGCGGGCGGCGCTGGGCGACGCCGCGGAGCTG
>VBIW01000122.1 GCA_005880915.1 Chloroflexota bacterium
GTTTTGGCCACCTGTGGCGCACGACTCTTCCCCACCGCACGCTCGGAGTTTACGCGACCGCAAGAGAGTGTGCGTCCGGCCAATTGCGTGGCGGCCGGGACCAAGTTAGCGTCGCGCGATTGTTTGGCCGGAAGGTTACGGTTCACGCCTTGGGAGACGATAAGGGGATTTGGGTATAGGATGGAGGGCATGTCTGGCGCAGCTGCAACCCACTGTCCTGAGTGCGAACGCTTGCAAGCGCAGGTGGAGGCGTTGCAGGCTGCCGTCGCCCGGCTCCAGGATCAACTCGCTGCCGCACGCAAGAACTCCTCGACCTCCTCCAAGCCACCTTCCTCTGACATCGTTAAGCCGCCCAAGAATTCGTGCCCGGGGCCGCAGGCGCCCCGCGCGCCCGGTGGCCAACCGGGACACCCCAAGCACGAACGCTTGCTTGTTCCCCCGGAGCAAGTCCGAGCCTTCTTTGACCACTGCCCGTCGGAGTGTTGCCCCGATTGTGGCCACGTCCTGCGGCCCACCGGCTTCGGCCCGCGCATCACACAGCAGATCGACATCGAAGCCGTCCCGCTGCACGTCCAGGAGCATCGCCGCCACGAGGCTTACTGCCCCGCCTGCGACAAGATGTACTACGGCCTGCTGCCCCGTGGCGTGGAGCGGGGCGGCCTGCTCGGCCCGCGGCTGACGACCCTGGTGGCTTACCTCAAAGGCGTCTGCCATGCCTCCTACTCCACCGTCCGCAAGTTCCTCCGCGATGTCGTCGGGGTGACCATCTCGCGCGGCCAGTTGGTCAAGGTCATTGCCAAGGTCGCACAGGCGTTGGAGCAGCCCTACCAGGAACTATTGGACGACCTGCCCGGGCAAGCCACCCTCAACGTCGATGAAACCTCGCACAAGGACAAGGGGGCATTGTTCTGGACTTGGTGTTTTCGCGCCGAGTTGTACACGCTGTTCAAGATCGACCCGACGCGCAGCGCCGACGTACTGATCGAGGTGCTGGGCCGGGAGTTCGACGGCGTTTTGGGCTGCGACTGCTTCAGCGCCTACCGCCGCTACATGCGCCAGTTCGACGTGCGCCTGCAGTTCTGCCTGGCCCATCTGGTCCGCGAGGTCAAGTTCCTGACCACGCTGAGCGACGCCGCCACTCGCTGTTACGGCGAGCGGTTCTGCGAGGCGCTGCGCCAGTTGTTTCTGGTGTTCCACCAGCGCGACACCCTGCCCAAGTGGCAGTGGCAGGCGCGGCTGCGGGCGGCGCGCGCCGAGGTCATGCGACAAGGGACGCAGGCGGTGCCGACCAGTGACGCGGCCCGGCGGCTGGCGGCGCGGATGGAGAAGTACGGGGAGAGCTACTTCCGCTTCCTGACGACGCCGGGGGTGGAGCCGACGAACAACGTGGCGGAACAGGCGATCCGCTTCGTGGTGATCGACCGGCACATCACGCAGGGGACGCGCGGGGAGAAGGGGCAGCGCTGGTGCGAGCGCATCTGGACGGTGCTGGCGACGTGTGCGCGGCAGGGGCGGTCGGCCTTTGACTACCTGGAGTCGGTGGTGCAGGCGTGGTTTGAAGGGGAGGCAGTGCCGGGGTTGCTGCCGGAGGGAAGTTGAGGGCATGTCTCAGGGCGCGACGAGGCCGCCGGATGTAAGGTCGTGAGCGACCGGGAAGTCCGAGGGCGAGTCGGGAGCCCAGGCGTGCCGAAGCAATAACCGGGTAGGTCCGCGCAGGCCCCAGGCGGGGAACAGGAGAGAAGCGCGTGAAGTCGGCAACGACACACGGGCCGCGTTCGCCCTTGCGCACTTGAAGTTTTTGTCATGCCGATCTGACGCTGTGAAAGGTGACCATTTGGCGAAGCACTGCTCCCCGCGTTGTCCCCGCAAGGCCAGGATCAATTCTCGCGTGAAAGGGGTGGCTCATGAGGCCCAAGGGGAGTCCGGCTGAATTGGAGCGCCGGCGATTCCGTGCAGTCGAGTTGCTCGAACGAGGGGAGCAACGGGAACTGGTGGCCCGTATCCTGGGGGTTGCCCCGGGGAGCCTCACCAGGTGGTCCCGACTGGCCAGGGTTGGCCAGCTAAAGGCGAAGCCAGCCCCCGGCCGCCCTCGACTGCTCTCCGCGCGCGACTGTGAAGAGTTGGAAGTGCTCCTCTTACAAGGCGCCGCTGCTCACGGCTGGCCGAATGACCTTTGGACCGGCAACCGCGTGCAGCAGGTCATCGAGCGCCACTTCGGCGTGACCTACAACCACCAGTACGTCTGCCACATCCTCAAGGAGTACCTGGACTGGAGTTGCCAGAAGCCGGAGCACCAGAGCCGTGGTGATGACGCCGATGGTGCGGAGGTTGCGCGGTGGGCGCGGGAGGAGTTCCCGCGCATCGTCCGGGAGGCGGACGCGAGAAACGCCTACCTCGCCTTCGTGGACGAAACGGGCTTCCTGATGGAACCGACGGCACGCCGGACGTTCGCCCCACGCGGCCGAAGGCCGATCCAGGCGATCACAGACAAGCACGGAAAGATCTCTACCATTGGGGCCATCGTCATCAATCCCGTCCGGGACGCTATACACCTCATCTACGATCACCTGCCGGATAATGAGAACTTCGAGGGGGAATCAGTCTCGCGATTCGTCTGTGCTCTTCACTCCGCGTTCTACGGCCCGATAACGCTCATCTGGGATCGAACCTGCATCCATTGGTGTCGGCCGGTGGAAGAGTACCTGGATAAGGAGCGGGAGCTACTTCTGGAGGGATTCCCGCCATATGCGCCGAAGCTGAATCCTGCCGACGGGATCTGGCGCTACATCAAGTATCAGCGGCTGGGCAACTACGCTCCAGCGCACTTGAGCGAGCTACGAGACACGATCACAATCGAACTTGAGGCTCTGAAAGGAAGGCCCGATCTACTGAAGTCCTTCGTCCGCTTCACAAAACTTCCGCTCATCTTCAAGCCGTGAACGCTTACGGAATCCGCAAGCGAAGAAACGACGAGATCAACCAAGCATATTCGGCCGTCATCAAGATGTACGACCACTTTGTAGGGCTCATCGAGAGGTATCCTGCCCCGCCGGAGGAGCCTGATGAACCGGCTGCGTAACCGTCCCCCTCGCCCCAGCGCCCT
>VBIW01000123.1:0-4039 GCA_005880915.1 Chloroflexota bacterium
AGCGAGGTGGTCACCTCCTCGCCCGCGACCACCTCGACGCCCGTCGCCGCGCCGGCCGCGATGGCGCGGTCGACCGAGGCCATGGTGTCGTGGTCGGTGACGCAGAGAACCTGCAGGCCGGCGTCGCGGGCGGCGGCGACGAGATCCTCCGGAGACACCATGCCGTCGCTGGCCAGGGTGTGAGCGTGGACCTCCGCCGCCCCCAGTCCCTCGTCGCCCCCGACTGCGTCCCCGCCGGGGTCAGCCACCACCGTCTCGGGCCGGCACCATGCGCAGCGCGCCGACCCTAGGCGCGATGACGCGCTCGACCACCGCCCAGCTCGCTGCCGCGACCGCGATGCCGGCGACGACGTCGAGGACGTAGTGCTCACCGAGGTAGACCACGCTGAACCACACCGCGACGCTCCAGGCCAGGGCGATGAACGCCCCCCGCGGATAGACGCGCCGCAGCGCCAGAAATCCGAGGAACGGGAACGCCGCGTGCAATGAGGGGAACGCGGCCACCGAGTTGGGGTTGAGCGACTTGTAGTACGGGCTCACCGAGCTGGGCAGGGTGTTGCCGAGGATCTTGCTCAGCCCGCTGACCACCCCGTGGTCCTGCGCGTACCAGGGCGGCGCCGTCGGCACCAGCAGGAAGACGACGAACGCGGCCATGGCCATGCCCATGAACGCGGTCGTGTAGCGCAGGAACTGCCTGCGGTCAGCCAGCCAGAGCACCAAGCCCACGGTGATCGGCACCGCGAAGTGGCCGAAGTAGACCACCGTGGCCGCATAGTCGATGCTCACCGTCCAGCCGCCGCGGTGCATCCACGACTGCAGCGTGGCGCTGGGGATGTGACCGCCGAAGAGCCAGCGTTCGGCCCCGGCGAGGTCGCCGACGTGGGGGGTGAAGCCGGTCCGGCCGGCGATCCCGCGCATCGCCTCCCAGCCCAGGAACACGGCGATGAAGGGCACCCAGTCGCCGAGGAAGCGGACCAGCCGGCCCAGATCATCACCCCGGTGACCGCGACCAGGTAGGCAACCGCGACCACGACCAGAGGTCCTGGCTTGATTGCCTGGGGGAGGCGGAGCGCTTGGGGGGCCTGGACTCGCGCCGCTACCGGCATCGAACGGGCCATGCTGGCGGCCCAGTCTACCCGACGAGCCTTTCGGACTCCTTTCAGACGCTCCAAAGGGGCCTCGCCCGCGGGGCCATACTCGATCTCGTCCACGATGGTGCTGCGACTTCCCGACCCCGATCCCGCGGAGGGCTGCGGCGAGCCGCCCCCTCCCCGGCACGGCAGCGCCGCCCCGGGGGCCGGCGAGGAGCTCCTCTCCGCCGCCGTGGAGCTGCCCTGGGACGACTACCTCGGCGCCGGGGCCGCCGACCGGGTCCGCGACGGCAGCCTGGGACTGGTCCGCCACGCCTACCCCGCCACCGCCGCCCGGGACATGCGCGGCGCGGCCACCCCCGGCGGCCAGCTCCACGGCGACGCCGCCGCCCGGGAGCGCCTCGGCGCGATCGCCCTGGGCGTCGCCGCCGCCCACCACCGACCGGCGCGGATGCCGCACGGCCCCGGCGAGGAGCCCTTCGCCTGGTGGGTCGCCGAGGAGCGCAGCCTGGTCTGGATGCCCTGGAGCGACGCCTCGGTTGCTGCTTACGGCCTGGAGCTGCTCGACACCGGCCAGGCCGAGGCGGTGGTGGTGGCCGCCCCCGACGCCTGCTGGACCGTGTTCCGCACCGGGCTGCCCCGCAGCGGCGCCGGGGGCGGCTGGGCCGACCTCCCCGACCGCTTCCGCGACGCCGTCGCCGCCCGCAGCGGCGCCCCGGGCGATGCGCTGGCCACCGCGCGCTGGCGACGCGAGGCCGACACCATCACCGTCTCCTGGCGCCAGGACGGCAGGGTCCGCCACGCCCGCCTGGCGGTCAACCGGCCCGACACCGCACCCCACCGAGGGTTGAGAACTCGTTGAGAAACCGCGCCGCCGCGGCGTCGGCGGCGCGGAGCGTCCATATACTCGGCTGCATGGGTGACCCTGCCCGGCTGCTCGTCGTCGACGACGAGCCGAGCATCATCGACTTCATCGCCATGGGCCTGCGCCACGAGGGCTTCGAGGTGCGCACCGCCCCCGACGGTCGCGCCGCCCTGCGCGTGGTCGACGACTTCAAGCCGCAGCTGGTGGTGCTCGACCTGATGATGCCGCGGATGGACGGCTGGGAGCTGTGCCGCGCCCTGGCCGGCGATCGCAACCGCGGCATCATCATCCTCAGCGCCCGCGACGAGACCACCGACCGCATCCAGGGGCTCGAGCTCGGCGCCGACGACTACCTGGTCAAGCCCTTCGAGTTCGGCGAGCTGCTGGCCCGGGTGAAGGCGGTGCTGCGCCGACGCCAGCCCGACCTCCAGCGCGTGGTCCGCGCCGGGGAGCTGAGCATCGACACCGCCACCCGAGAGGTGCGGCTCGCCGATCGCAGCCTCGAGCTCAGCGTCCGCGAGTACGACCTGCTCCACTTCCTCGCCCTCAACGCCGACCAGGTGCTGCCCCGCCAGCGCCTCCTCGACGAGGTCTGGGGCTACAACTTCTTCGGCGACGAGAACAACGTCGAGGTCTACATCCGCTACCTGCGCAACAAGCTCGGCGACACCGACCATCAGCGCATCCAGACCGTCCGCGGCGTCGGCTACCGGCTGCGCAGCGACGTGCCGGTGGCCGCCGCGGAGGGCTGAGCCTGCGCCCCCTGCTGCGCCGGGTGCGCCACGCCCTGGGCACCCTGCGCTGGCGGCTCACCCTGACCTTCGTCGGCCTGCTCGCCCTGCTTCTGGCCGGACTTGGCGCATACCAGTACCTCGCCCTGCAGCGGATCCTGAAGGACGTGCAGGTGAGCTCGCTGGGCGGCGACGTCAACGCCGGGATCGCCCTGGTCCGCGGCGAGATCGCCAACCAGCGTGGCCCCGCCACGCCGGGAGGTCCGGCGCAGAACCGGCCGGCGGAGGTGGCCCGGGCGCTCCGGGTGCGCTCGGTGCTCTGCGCCAACGTCCCCAACCACACCGATGCGGCGATCCCCACCGGCACCACCCTGCGGGTCATCGCCGAGGCGGTGACCACCCTGCGCGCCGACGCCCTCGCCTGCGCCATCGCCCACAGCTCCGGCCAGTCGGTCGCGGTGCTCGTCTTCGGCCCCGCGCTGGCGCCGATCGGCTCCGCGGGGCAACCGGAGGCGCAGATCCCCCGCCTCGACTCCGGCACCCTCGACTCCGCCATGCAGGGCAGGTCCGGGGGCCCTGACGTCATCGACAGCCAGGCCGGCCCGCAGCTGGTCGCCGCCTTCCCCATCGCCAACCGGGTCGACTCGGTCACCGGGGTGATCCAGCTCTCCACCTCGACCTCGACCATCGACGACGTGCTCAGCGGCGAGCGCAACAACCTCGCCATCGGCGGAGCCATCGTGCTGTTGGTCGCCCTGCTCGTCGGCCTGCTGCTCACCGGCCGGGCCCTGGCCCCGCTGCGCCGGCTCACCGCCACCTCGCGGGCGCTGGCCGGCGGCGACCTGCGCGCCCGCAGCCGGCTGGAGCCGCGCCGCGACGAGGTCGGCACCCTGGCGCACAGCTTCGACGACATGGCCGACCGCATCGAAGCGGCGTTCACCGCCCAGGCCGAGTCCGAGGCGCGGATGCGCCGCTTCATCGCCGACGCCAGCCACGAGCTGCGCACCCCGATCACCGCGCTGAAGGGCTACATCGACGTGCTCCGCCGCGGCGTCGCCCGTGACCCGGAGAGCCTCGACGCGGCGCTGGACGCGATGGCCCGCGAGTCGGAGCGGATGCGTGTGCTGATCCTCGACCTGCTCACCCTGGCCCGGATCGACGCCCAGCGTCCCCTGGAGACCGAGACCTTCGACCTCACCGAGGTGATCCGCGGAGTTCTCGACGAGGGTGTTCCCGGCATGCCCGACCAGCTCGACCGCGACTTCGACAGCGAACCGGTGCTGATCAGCGCCGACCGCGGCGCTGTGGTCACCGTGGCCCGAAACCTTCTGGTCAATGCCTGCAAATACGCG
>VBIW01000123.1:4117-5939 GCA_005880915.1 Chloroflexota bacterium
GGGCGCGCGAGGAGGGCGGCAGCGGCCTGGGCTTGAGCATCGTCCGCGCCCTGGCCGAGGCCCAGGGCGGCGAGGTCGCCATCACCAGCGCCGAGGGGCGGGGCACCACCGTCCGGGTCTGGCTGGCCCTGGGGGTCAGGACCTGACCCTCCCGAGCCGAGCCGGCTCAGGAGCCCTCGCTGCGCTCCACCACGACACGCACGTAACCCTGCGCGGAATCCTCGACGAGCAGCACCGGGATGCCGTCCTCCTCGCAGGAGCGGGGCACGTTCTCCTCGGGCTCGCCGTGGTCGAGCCACATCTCGATGCGCTCCCCCGGTGCGGCGCGGTCGAGCGCGACCCGGCACTTCACGTAGTTGAGCGGGCAGCCGACGCCGCGCAGGTCGAGGATCCGGGGCGGGGAGCCGGTCATTCCGGTCACAGGTTGAGCGGGTCGCCGCCGGGCGCGTACTGGCTGAACAGGGTGTAGCGGTCGAGGATGAGGAGCAGGCCGAAGACCAGGAGCAGGGCGCCGGCGACCAGGTTGATGACCCCGAGATGGCGGTTGACCGCCCGGATCACGCCCTGGAGCCGGTCGGTGAGCACGGCGAATGCGAGGAAGGGCAGGGCCAGCCCGAGGCAGTAGGTGGCCATCACCGGGAGGCCGGCGAAGTCGCCCTGGCCGGCGACCTGGAGGATCAGCGCCAGCTGGGGTCCGATGCACGGCGTCCAGCCGGCGGCGAAGCTGATCCCGAGCAGGAAGGCCGGCAGCAGCCCGGTGCCGCCGCGGAACAGGTGGAGGCGGCGCTCCCGCATCAGCCAGCCGAACCGGATCAGCCCCAGGGTCTGCAGGGCCAGCACCACCACCACGATCCCGGCGCCGACGTCGAAGGCGTGGCGGTGGGCGGTGAACAGGCTCAGCCGCAGCGCGGTGGACACGTAGAAGAGGGTGATGAAGACGGCGCTGAAGCCGGCCACGAAGGCGACCCCGCTGGCCAGCACCGGGGCCCTGCGGCGCCGCGGACGGCTGCCCAGGGCCAGGGTCGCCGCCCCCGGGCCCTCGGCGACGGGCTCGAGCGCCGCCGCCCCGACCTGCCCGCCCAGGTAGGCGAGGTAGGCGGGGAGCAGAGGGAAGACACAGGGAGACAGGAAGCTGAGCAGTCCCGCGGCGAAGGCGATCCCGTAGTTGAGACGGATGGGCGCGTCGAGGAGCACGACGCTCAGCGAGGCCGTCAGCACCCGCCTAGGGTACGCGGACCCCCTTGACGTTCCGGCCGACCAGGTCGGGGAAGACCCGGACGATGGCGGTGATCTCGACCACCGCCCCCATCGGCAGGTCGGTGGTGCCCAGCGCGGCCCGGGTGTGCCGGCCCCGATCGCCGAAGAGCTCGATGAGCAGGTCGGAGGATCCGTTGAGCACCTTGCCCTGCTGGGCGAAGCCGGGGGAGGAGCGGACGAAGCCGGTCAGCTGGACCATCTGGCGGACCGCGTCCAGCGAGCCGAGGCGGTCCCGGACCAGGGCCAGGATGTTGAGCATGCACAGCCGGGCCGAGGCGGAGGCCTGGCTGACCGTCACCCCCTCGCCGACCACCCCCTCGCCCCGCAGCTCGCCGTTCCACATCGGCAGGGTGCCGCTGGTGTAGAGGAGGTCCCCGACCAGGTGGACGGGCATGTAGGAACCGAGGGCCTCCGGCGGCTGGGGAAGCTCGATCCCGAGCTCCCGCAGGCGCGCCTCGGGGCTCTCCGCAGCCGACCCGACCCCGCCGGCGGTGGCGGCCATGCTGTCGCTCCTCGTGACGGCAGCCCGACACAAGGCTGCAAACCGAGCGTACTCGTCGACCGC
>VBIW01000124.1 GCA_005880915.1 Chloroflexota bacterium
CCGTCGGTGATGATCGCCACCCGGTCGCCGCTGCGACGGAAGTGGTCGTCGCGGGCGGCGGCGCAGTCGCTGGTGGCGGTGACCTGGGGGACGCCGACGCCGAGCACCGCGCGGGTGGTGCAGGCCGCACCCGGCCCGACCCCGACCAGCAGGCCGCGGATGCCGGTGTCCATCAGCTCCAGCGCGGTGGCGTAGTCGACGCAGTTGCCGACCACCACGGGGATGCCCAGGGTCGCGGTCAGCTCGCGGAAGGAGAGCTGGCGGTAGGACTTGCTGACGTGCCGGGCGGTGAGCACCGTCCCCTGGACGACGAGGACGTCGGCACCGGCCTCCTCGACGATCGGCCCGCGCCGCTCGGCGTGGTTGGGCGTCGAGGACACCGCGCAGGGCACGCCCGCCCCCTTGATCTCCTCGATGCGCTGCCCGATCAGCCCGTCCTGGACCGGCGCGGTGTAGATCTTCTGAAGGAGGACGTTGATGTCCTCGCGGGGCGCCTGTGCGATCGCGCCGAGCACCTCGCTGGGATCCTCGTAGCGGGTCTGGACGCCGTCGAGGTTGAGCACCGCCAGGCCGCCGAGCCGGCCCATCTCCGCCGCGAAGCGGGTGTCGACGACCCCGTCCATGGCCGCGGCGAGGACCGGGATGCCGAGGGTGGTGCCGTTGAGGCTGAAGCTGACGTCGATCTCGTCGGGGTTGATGGTCACCGTGCCCGGGACCAGGGCGACCTCGTCGAACCCGTAGGCGCGCCGCGCCCGCTTGCCCCTGCCCAGCTCTAGCTCCATGCCTCCTCCCGTCTCTCAGGTGCCGCTCCAGCCCCAGAAACACGAGCGCCCAGGGCGGCTGCGATCTGCCGTCCTGGGCGCTCTGCACCCCCGGAAGCCGCTTGGGGCTTCAGTCGATGGGGCATGCGGCTCGCGTCTGCTCGATCATTCGCTGTGAGAGTGGAGTGTACCAGAGAGCCTCGCCGGCGAGCGGCCGCGGAGCCCAGCATCTTGTGCCGGCCGGGCCACCGGACACCACATATAGTGCATCGGGGCCGACGGCGGACCGGGGGGACTCAGCTGGTCAGCGTCGCCCGCCAGACGATGCGCTGGCTGTCGATCCAGAACGGGGTGCAGGTGACCAGGGTGAGGTCGTGCCCGGAGGTCGGGTTGAGCTGGGTCACCCGGTCGGGGTCGAGCACCCAGCGCTGGGTCACCGTGTAGTGGAAGACGTGGCAGCTGCGGTCCTGGACAGTGATCGCATCCCCGGTGTTGAGCTCGTCGATGTGCTCATAGTGGGGCTCGCGGTGGAAGGCGATGATCACGTTGCCGGCCTGGCCGGGGTCGGGGGTGCCCGTGTAGTGCACCATCGAGCGTGACTTCAGCTCGTCCCAGGTCCCGTTGCCGGCGACCCCGGCGTAGCCGTACTTGGACAGGGTCGGGAAGCTGACCAGCGCGTAGTCGTCGGCGGGGATGGTGGCGGTGTCGCAGCTCGTGGCGGCGGCGGGCGCGGCGACGTCGTGGGTGTCCCCGCTGCCGCCGACCAGGGCCTGGGAGCCGCCGGTGTTCCAGTCCTTCAGGGCCTGGTCGTCGGCCTGACCCCGCTGCCAGACACCGATCAGCGGGCTGACGATGACGTAGAGCCCCCCGCCGACGAAGCCCACGCCGGCGATGAGCAGGATGGCGGTGAGCAGCCTGGGCCGGCGGCGGCGCCTGGCGCGGGCCGGGTCCGGCGGGGGGGGGTCGGGAACGAGCTGACCGGCGATTGACCCGATCTCGGTGTACAGATCGGAGAGGTCGGCGCCGGCCCGCCCGCAGGGGAACTCGGCCATCAGCGACAGTCAACGGTACAACGCAGGCGGCGACCCCGCAGATCGCCGTTCGCGCGTCGTGACAGAGCGCGCCCGGCCTCGCGTCAGCCCGGCGCGCCCGCCGGCTCGGGGGGCGCAGCGCCGTTGAGGACCTGGGGGCGGGCGCCCTTGCGCTGCAGGAACTCGTCGAGGTCGCGCTCGTAGGCCCCCTGCTCAGCACCGCTGGGCGGCTCGGCGAGCCGCCGCCGGGCGGCGAAGTCGGCGACCACCTGGCGGCTGCTGTAGCGCGGCCGCATGCCGAAGTCGCGCTCGAGCCGGCCGATGTCGACGACCCGGCCGTACTGGATGAGCCGCAGCAGATGGGGAGGCCAGTCGAGGAGCCCGAGGCGCTTCATCGCCATGGTGGCCAGCGAACCGCCGACCGGGGGGATCAGCGCCGCGCTGTGCCGCCCCATGATCCGGATCGCCTGGCTGAGCACGACGATGCCGGGCCCGGCGACGTTGAAGAGGCCGGGGTGCTCCTCCAGGGTGGCGCGGTACAGCGCCTCGACGGCGTCCTCCTCGTGGACGAACTGCAGCCGCGGGTCGAACCCGAGCACGGTGGGAACCACCGGCAGGGTCAGGTACGCCTGGAACGGCGTCTGCAGCAGCGGCCCGAGCACGTTGGTGAAGCGCAGCACGGTGACCGTGGCGCCGCGCTGTCGCAGGGCGAAGTCGCGGACGTAGGACTCGACCTCGACGATGTCGCGGCTGAAGGCGTCCTGGGGGGCGCGGCGACGGTGCATCGTCTCCGCCCAGAAGGAGGGGTCGTCAGGCTCGCTGCCGTAGATCGCGGTGCTCGACTTGACCACCAGCTTCCGAACCGGGCTGTCGGCGCCGCTGCACGCGGCGAGGAGGTTCATGGTGCCGATGACGTTGGTCTCGTGGGCCACCCGGGCCGACGTCCGCCGCGGGTCGACGATCAGATTGGTGTGGACCACGGTGTCGATGCCCAGGGACCGGACCAGCTTGCCGATCAGGCTGTGGCGGATGTCGGCGCGGACGAAGTCGGTCCGGGCCAGCTCGTGGCCGGGCTCGCGGACGTCGACGCCGACGATCTGCTCGACGTCCGCCTCGCCCTCGAGGCGCTGCGCCAGCTCGCCGCCCCAGAAGCGCGAGACGCCGGTGATGAGGACGCGCCGCCGTTGCATCGGGGCCTCCTGTCGCCGGGGTCTCGATCTCGGCCCCGGCAGAGGGTCGATGGTAGCAATCCGCTCCCGGCGGCGCTCCCGGCGGCGGGGACCCCCTCTGCGGATGTGACGTGACCC
>VBIW01000125.1 GCA_005880915.1 Chloroflexota bacterium
GGCTACGGCGACCAGCACGCCTGCTGGGACGGGGGCCTGATGGACCGCTGGGCGGACGTCCACAAGTCCGACAGCGCGCAGAGCTTCATGGGCTACTACACCCGCGAGGACCTCGCCTACTACTACGCGGTGGCCGATGCCTTCACCGTGTGCGACGCCTATCACTGCTCGGTGATGGGCTCGACCACCTCCAACCGGCTCTACTCGATGACCGGGATGCTCGACCCTGACGGGCTCTACGGCGGACCCATCCTCAGCACCCAGCAGCTGGTCAATGCCCTGCCCAACGGGACTTTCAGCGACCGGTGGCTCACCTACCCCGAGAAGCTCACCGATTCCGGGGTCAGCTGGAAGTGCTACAGCAGCCTCGACGGCGACGATGAGGACAACCCGCTCTACCTGTTCAAGCAGTACTACCCGCAGAATTACGCACCGGGCTCGGCGATGGCGACGCGCGCGGCGGTGCTGCAGAGCAGCCTCGAGGCGGTCTTCCCTGCGCAGTTCCTCGCCGACGCCGCGGCGGGGGCGCTGCCCCAGGTCTCCTGGATCGTCGCCAACATCGTCCAGTCCGAGCACCCCGCCGGAGCGCCACAGGACGGTGAGCACGTGCTCAGCCAGGTGATCACCGCGCTGGTCGCGTCACCGCTGTGGCCGAAGACCGTCCTGTTCCACACCTACGATGAGAACGGCGGCTTCTTCGACCACGTGGCCCCGCCGACAGCCCCGGCCGGGACCCCCGGCGAGTTCGCCCTGCTCAACAGGGCCACGGGGATCCGCGACACCAACCCCATCGGCCTCGGTTTCCGGGTGCCGATGCTCATCGTCTCGCCGTTCAGCCGCGGCGGCTTCGTCGCCCGCGACGTCTTCGACCACACCTCGCTGCTGCGCTTCCTCGAGACCCGCTTCGGTGTCGAGGTGCCCAACCTCACCCTCTGGCGACGTCAGGCCGTGGGCGATCTCACCACCGCGCTCAACTTCGCGGCACCCGACGCCTCGCCGCCGCTCTCGGTTCTGACCACGCCGGCACCGCCCGACGACATCGCCCAGCATCCCGAGTGCGCCACCGAGGAGCTGCAGGCGAGCCAGTACCCCATCCCCGCCAACCCCCCGACGCCGCACCAGGAGCCGGGCTTCCGCCCGTCACCCAGCGGCCCGGTGGCTCCCCCGGCACAGACCCCCGACCTGCCCCCAGCATGGAGCGCCGCCGCCGTAGTCGCCGGTGCCGCGGGCGCCTGGTGGCTGAGCCGCCGTCAGGAGATCAGCTCACCGTAGGCGACGAAGCGGTGGTTGTACTCGCCGTTGACGTACTGCCCGGTGCAGTTGATCAGGCTGATGCGGGCGACCCCGTCGTCGGTGCCGCCACCGGCGCTGCCGTAGATGCGGTGGATGACGGCAGGGCTGTTGGCCTGGCTGTTGCTGTAGGAGTCGACCTCGGTGATCCGGTAGCGGACGGTCACCCCGTCGGCGCGGCGGGTGACCTCGACCACCCCGCCGGGCTGCAGGTTGCGCAGCGTCCAGAAGGCTGCGGGGCGGCCCAGGGTGTCGTCGAGGTGGCCGGCCACGGTCATCGTCCCCGGCTGGCCGGGCTGCGCCCCGAGGTTGAGCCAGAAGGCCTCGTGCCACACCGCGCTGGACGCTGGCCCGAAGGGCGCGTCCATGGCGCCGTGGACGACGCCGACGGCGATCACCGGGGCGGCGATCCCGACCGAGGCGATGCGCAGGTCGTAGAGCTTCGCCGGGGGGTGATATGCGGGACGGCTGCTGCCTCCCGACCAGGTGCCGCCGCCGCTGTAGTGGCCGCCGGACCCCGTGGACGAACCCGAGGAGGTGCTCTGAGGTGCAGGGGCCGGGGTGGCGGTCGAAACGGGGGCGGCGGCGACCGCCGGGGCGGGCTGGCTCAGCGTGACCGTCCCGGGTTCGCTGCCGCTGTGGAGCGCCCCGACGACCACGGCGACGGTGGCCAGCCCGGCACCGGCTCCCCCGGCCAGCCAGCCCAGTCCGGCGCGCATCATTCCCGGTCCTCGCTCATCCCCTCCGGGCTCATCCCCTCCGGCGCAGGCGGTCAGGTTACACCGCCGGGCCGGGCGTTCTCAGCCGGACCCGGCTGGCAGTAGCTCGCCGAAGGCCATGAAGCGGTGGTCGTACTCGCCGTGGACGAAGCGGCCGGTGCAGGTGATCAGCGAGATCCGGGCCACCCCGTCGGCAGGACCGCCGCCGAGGGTCCCGTAGAAGCGCGCCAGCAACGGCGCACTGTCGGCCTGGGCGTTGCTGTAGGCGTGAACGTCGGTGATCTTGTAGCGGGCGACGGTGCCGTCGGCCCGCCGGGTCACCGAGACCACGTCACCCGGCGTGAGCTGGCGGACGGTCCAGAATGCCGCGGGCCGTCCCTGGGTGTCGTCGAGGTGCCCCGCCAGGGTCAGGGTTCCCGGCTGCCCCGGTTCGGCGCTGAGGTTCAGCCAGAACGCCTCGTGCCACACCGGACTGGACAGCGGCCCGAAGGGGGCGTCCATGGAGCCGTTCTTGAGCGCCACCGAGGCAATCGGCTCGTGCAGCCCGACCGCCGGGATGTCGAGGTCGAAGACGGCGCTGTACGCCGGAGCCTGGCGGTCGGACAGGTCGGCGGGGGCCGGGGTATCGGCAGGGGGGGCCACGGCCAGGGGACTGGGCGTCTGGGTGGCCGAGGCCAGGGGCGGGGCGGCGATCGCGCGGAGAACCGGGGGAGGCGACGACGCCCCCCGGTGGGTGAACACCACCAGCAGGGCGACGCCGACGGCCACCAGAGCGGCGCCGCCGCCAGCGGCGGCGAGGACCCCGCGCCGCCTTCTCAACCTGACCATGCGACCAGTCTGAGGCCTCCCGGGCTCGCGGTGGGCCGCCCAATTGGTGGCCGTGCTATCGTCCCCGGCTGCCAGACGACGCGTGCCGACGCGTCACATCCCGCCCCAGACCGCAGGCGCCGGGTCATCCGGCTCAATCACCTGCGCAGGTGAGGAGGGTCCGGTCCGTGCCCGTGCGCACGTGCCGCCCGAGACACCGGGCGACCCGCACAGGAGGACCGCATGGCCGAGCCCAAGGGCGGCGCCGACGCGCCGGTG
>VBIW01000003.1 GCA_005880915.1 Chloroflexota bacterium
GCGTTCCTCTCCGATGCCGAGGCGATGACGGTGTTTCGCCGTGGCACCGAACTGCTGGCACCGGGCGCGCATCCGTGGGATGAACTCGAGGAAGAGGCGCCAACGCAGATCGCCTGACCCGGGTTGGGAGCCTGCGGGAGCGGGAGACGGGTTTCGAACCCGCGACCCCTACCTTGGCAATATTAGACTAATGATTTCAGGATTTTTGAATACGATTCCTCAGCCACCGAACCAGTGACCCTTATCTTTGATCCTTCTTGGGTGGCCCGAACGAGCCTGGAGGTCCTCTGACGTCGGCTCTGGTCTCCCCCTTACCCAGCGTGCCAGAGGCTCCCGGCTCAACGGGATGCCGTCGCCGCGACGCGAGGTTAGGACGTACCGGCAGCGCATGCGCGCTGCCGGTACGCAGGAAGGGAACTGTCAGGTGGTGCTGAAGTTCGCGGACCCCGTGTCAGTCGTGCTGTCCGAGTAGGTGAGGGTGAGATTGACCGTGAAGCTGCCCACACTGCTCGGGTTCTGGTGAATGGTGTATGTGTTGCTGCCGTACTGACCAAGAGTGATGTTGACTATGTTTGCCGAGTACATGCTGTTCTTACAGGTCAGGTTCGGATAGCTCGGCGTCTCGATCTTGTAGCTGCCGCTCGCGTTCTCGATGACGTAGCTGTTGAAGCTCACCGAGAAGAGGCTTCCGGTGCTCTTCGTAGTGACCTCGGTGACGCTCGTCCACCCGCTCGGAGGCGTGTAGGTGGTGTCGACCGTCTGGTCCCAGTAGATGTCAAAGTTCTGCGTCGACGAACTGCAGAGCGGCAGCCAGTGCGCCGTGGCGGTGGCGCTGCCGATCTTGGTCTGGTCGGCGGGACGGCACGAGGTGTCGTCGTGGTGGCACACACCCTCACCGGATGCGAGCGCCGTTTCGCTGCTGCTCAGCGTCTTGTTGGGGTCCGAGTTGAAGGAGGTGGTGACTGTGGACCAGGCGCTGTGCGTGGTCGGGCTTACCGAATAGGTGAAGTTGGTGGCATACGCCGCCGCGTGAAGCGGGATGGCAACGGCCACCGCGGCCACGGCCGCGACGGCCAAGAGCTTGGTACGAAGCATCGCCTTGTCTCCATGGGAGGGTTGGTATCGCTTCGCCTCCTTCCTGCTCGGGAACCTTGTGTGCGGGCGCCGCCGCGCCACGAGCACCACAGCGGTCCGGCCGACCCTCAGTTGTCGGCGAACTCAGCTCTCGATGGGGTCAAAGGGCACTCCCTTCCTTCGCGGCGCTGACCCAAGGCGCGTTCCCCGAGCCGCGGACCGGGGCTGCCGAGCTATCATAAATAGTCACGTACCCAAAGGGCAAATAGGACCGGCGGGGCTGCCTCGTGGGCCGGATCAGAGCGCGGGCGCCGGGGGCGACGCTGGAGATCGCGGCTACAACGTGTTGCTCACGCCGACTGGAGCGAGCTCGCGCTCGCGTCGAGCCCCGACGCCTTGGCGGCCGCCTTGGGTCCGACGAAGGGGGCCAGAGCCAGGTACGTCAGCCAGGGGTGGAGGCCGGCAAGCGTCTCCGGACCGTCAGTGACGATCCGCCGGTACATGACCTCGTAGATGCCGCCGATGGTAGCCTCGGCCATGATCGGCGGGGCACCGTGCTCGGGCACCTCCGGTCGGGACACGTCGAAGTACGTCTGGAACGAGCGAAGCGACGCGTCGCGCAGCTCGATCGCCCTGGGTCCGGCGGCGAGCACCTCCACGATCCCCGCCCGCGCGTACGCCGGTTCGGCAGCGAGCTGGTCGAGCAACACCGCAATCCCAGCAGCGATGCGGTCGGGCCAGCGCCGCCGGCTCTCGTATGCGGCGATGACGCGGGCCATGATCTCCGCGAAGATGGCCTCGTAGGCGGCGAGGAAGCACGCCTCCTTGTCGGCGAACTGCTGGTAGAAGGTCTTCCGGGAGACGCCGGCCCGGGCCACAACGTCCGCGACTGCCGTCCTCTCGTAGCCCTTCTCGGCCACCGCGTGGGCCATGGCGTCGAGCATCCGCTCGCGCTGTGACCGGATGACGAAATCGCGTGAGAAAGCGTGGTGGCCCCCGGGGAGTTGTCGCCCACCGTGTGCCAGAGCGCGAGCGTACTGCGCGAGGCCTCCCCCGGGATCTGCCGGGTGCCGGTTACGTGGCCCGCGTTCTTGACGTTCAGACACAGCCGTGTCTATGATAGCGACCCCCCCGGGGTCGGGGGTCGGCGCGGACCCACGACCTCCAGTCCACCTGCCGCGCCGGAGCACCCACTGGGTTCATCGGCATGGAGCCCGAGCACGCGGAGGTACGGAGCCGCACTCGGGCGGCGGCGATGGAGTTGGCACGCAGCACCGACGGCGACCCCGATTCGTCGTCGCCGCGCGCCCGGCTCCTGTCCGCGGTCGTCGACCAGGTCGCCGAATGCGGGTTCGAGAGCGCCACAGTCCGGGCCATCTGCCGTCGCGCGGGCGTCGCGCAGGCAGTCTTTGTGCAGCTCTTTCCGGACAAGAAGGCGTGTTTCCTGGCTGCCTGCCGCGCTCTGGCCGAGGGCCTCATCGCCAAGGTTGGCGCAGCTCTCGAGGGGGCGCATGACTGGCGCGAGCAGGTTCGTACCGGGCTTGATGCCTTCCTGACCTACTTGGCCGACCATCCGACCGCTGCTCGTGCCTGCCTATGGCCGACCATCCGACCGCTGCTCGTGCCTGCCTAGTCGATGGCTTGGTCGCGGGGCCGGAGGCGCTGGAGATCCGCGATGTCACCATACGCGCCTTCGCACGGCTTCTCGATGCCTTCCAACGCCACGACCCAGACTCCGTGGGGCCGACCGCACTGGTCTCCGAGGCCACCGTCGGTGGCATCTACGCGATCGTCATCCGGCGGATCCGGGATGGGGAGGCCCGGAGCCTTCCCCGACTGGGCTCCTCGCTGGCCCCCTTGCTGCTCTCCCCCATTGTGGGATACCCGCAAGCCCAGCGCGAGTTGGCGTCCATAGCCACCCTTTGATCGCCGGCTGATCCCTCCTCGTCACCGCACCCTCAGGGTTGGCGTGTCTGCATCGAAGCTGGTGGCGCCTCCGTTCGGCCTCCTGACGACTGCGGCATTAGCCCACTCCCTCAGGCGCACCCGTCACCGAGTGTGGACGTCCAGCTAACGCTCATCGACGGTCGGAGGTCAAGGCGAACGATTGATGGGAATGCACTGCTTGCGCAACTCTGGCCACGGGCAACGTTTACCCCCGGCGCACCGAATGCCATGGTCTACCGGATTCGCGTGATTGCGGCGACAAGCGGTGAACGTGACACGGCAGTGATGCCGCTGCGCCAGGGAAACCCGCCCTTGACGGCGTCGAGCCGACTGGAGGACCCTGCTTCCTTCAACAAGGCCGCCTCCCCAGACTAAACCTTGAGTTGAGCGGCGCCGATGCTGGGTCGTTGCCATCCCGGCGGGTGACCGGGATCACCTGGTTCTGGTTAGGCGGCCAACGGAGGATAGGGGATGACCATTGCTACCGATCTACCAATGGACACACTGCACAAGCGCGCCGACAGGCTGCTCGCAGAGAACGTAAGCGAGGGCGAGAGGATCCTGGCCAAGTGTGTCGGGGCCGACGACATCTACAGTGTTGTGGTCACTGATCGTCGTGTTTTCATCATCAAGGTGGGGTGGCGAACCGGCCAAACCGGTGGCGGCGCGGTAACCTCCTACGACCATCGCACGATCACTTCGGTTGAAGTGCGCTTCTCCATGCTGACCGGCATCTTTGAGGTCACCGCAGGGGGTATGCAGAATAAGAGGCTGTCCGCATACGGCAAGGATGCACGTGAGGCACCCAACGCATTCCCCATCCAGAAGAAGCAGACTGCGAAGTTCCAGCAGGTAGCGGCTTTGATCCGCGAGCAAGCTGGAGCCGCTAGTGCCCCGGTAATGGCTGCTCCCGCGACAGAGGGCATTCCGGACCAGATCGCGAAGCTCGCGAGCCTGCGCGACGCCGGCATCCTCACTGCCGACGAGTTCGAAGCCAAGAAAGCGGAGCTGCTAGCTCGCCTCTAGATCCATGAGACCGCTGCTCGCCTCGATTGCAATCGCCGCGGCTGCCACCCTCATCGGATGTGGTAGCTCATCGTCGCCCATAACAACTTCCGTCCGATCCTCAGCCTCCTCGACCTCCTCGACCTTGTCGGTGGCGACGCCGTCCCCGACCGCAGTGCCGACAACGCCCACGCCGGCACCCGCGCGCCCTACGGCTAAGCCGCCCCCACAAGCGCCAACGCAGGCGCCGGCCACTCCACCCCCAGCGCAAAACCTATGCGGTGCGCCATCGAATCCTTGGGGATACAATTTCTGCGGCGGCACCCTGATCAATTCTCCAGCCAGCAACTTCTGTGACTTCTTCAATTGCATTCCCAGCTTTTGGAAAAGCACGAAAGGCTACGCTGACCAATGTGTTGACGGCATGTTTACTCACTCCGGCGGGCGGTCCGGCGCTTGCTCATCCCATGGCGGCGAGCGGCGCCCACTGTACAGTCCGTAAAATGAAGGCGATCCCCTTCCTTCAGCGAGGTCAGGTCACTGCGTTTGAGGCACGCCACCACAAAGCGTGGGAAGGCGTAATGGCCGCGCTGGCGGTGGGCTACCTAGCTCTGGCGTTCCTAGCCGATCAAGGGTCCGGGGCGTTCCCATTTCTCATCGGTGCGCTTGCTGTCATATTCCTCACCGAGTTCTTCGTCCGGCTGTGGGATTCGCCTTCGCGAGGGCGGTAACTGAGGCACCAGTGGCTTGATCTGATATCCAGCATCCCGCTTGTAGGCGGGCTGCGAAGTGTGCGTCTTCTGAGGTTGCTACGCCTCGGTGCCGCCGTGCGTCTGCTCAGTCTCGCCGAGCAGGAGGCCGAAGCGCACCAGCGCGGAAGGGACAGCTTTCTGGTACTTGGGTCCGGCGCTGTTCCTGATCTGGGTGGGGGCCGCCATAGCGTACTTCCAGCTAGAACACGGGGTCAATCCGAGCGTGCGCAGTTTCGGCGATGCCTTGTATTGGGTCTTCATCACCGCGACGACAGTCGGCTACGGCGACATCACCCCAGTAACCCCTGCGGGTCGCATTCTAGCGGGTGTTCTCATCTTCCTCGGCATCGGGTTGGTCGGGATCCTCTCCGCTCGATTCACGCAGCGGTGGCTAAAGCAAGAACAGGGCGATGTTGCCTTGCTACGACGAATCGATGGGCTGGAGAAGACGCTGGCGTCGATGCACGGGGTGCTTGTCGAGATGCAGACCGCCTTCACTCGACGAGATCTTGACACGGACGCTCTGGACGGCAACGGAACCGAAGGGCCACGGCAGACAGTGGCCGGAGATCGCCGACCGACGCAACAACCGGTCGAGCGTAAGCGGCCCGCGAGGGCGAGGAGCCGACCAACACCAGGGGATTGGTCATGAAGTTGACACGCTTCCTCTATCGGGCAGCCCGCACGACCAATGACATCGATGCGGTGATCCACCCCAAGCGGCCGCGGCGCCGGGTCAAGAAGAAGAGGATCGGGCGGCTCTCGGACGGGCCGGCGTCTGGCGGCGGCTGTGGCGGTGGGCGGTGGCCCGCGTGCATCGCGGAACGACGTGACTTGCGGATCTGGCGCCAGGCAGGCTTGAACGGCAATCAGAGCACGCTACCGTGTTGGTCGACGACCAGCGATGTCCTGAGTGCGGGCTTCCGTTCGCTGAGGGTGAAACACCGGCGACCGTCGTTTACCAAGGCCGGCTCCTCAGCTGCCACCAAACAAGGTGCTGGGACACCGCCCGGAACCTCGCACAACGTTTGATTCTGCTCGCAGGCGCGGCGGGCGTCATCGTTGCAGTAGCCCTCGCACTCATCCCGCTACCCGATGTAACCGCTTTTGGAGGAACCGTGGCATGGTGCGGTCCGGGGACGACGTCCGGATCCGCTGTCGGCGTGAAGCTGAATCCTAAGTCCGTCACCGAGGGATCGACAACACAGAGTGCCGCGGAGCAACAGGCGTTCATCAGCTACTGCGAAGGCCTTGCTAACACCCGGCTGCAGCTGGTAGGGGTAGTCGGAGGCGCCTCAATCGCCGGAGCCGCTATGGCGATATGGGTTATGGGGATCCCGAGAAGCAACTAACTTCGCCCGCACCTCAGAGTTGTCCCGCGCCGGATAGCGTGCTCCGCACGCCAGCTACAAGCTGGTTGATGCGGCACGCCGGGAGATCGGCAAGTCGAGCCGGGGCGAACAAGTCAAGAGAACCCGTCGCTTCCACCAGCGTCCTGGCCTCATTCTTGGTTAAGTCGCGGCCGCGCAGGTGGGCGCAAGCGATGAGCCCTTCGCGCCAAGCATTGGTGACCGTTGCCTCCGGATGCGCGACCAGGTACCGAAGTACGAACAGCAGATCATCGGTGGGCGCCTCGCTTGGTTGGACGACGAGGACGGCGTTGTTCTCATCACCTGGATCCAATACCTTGATATTAGTCGCACTCCTAAGAAGATCGTGCGACGTGCCACCGTTTTCGATCTCCTCGCGCGACACGGCTTCTCGACTAACGACCACCACCAAGGGTCGCCAGACTCCGTGAAGCAACGTGCGTCGCAAGCTGCTTCCGAATGACGGCGCGAGGCTGAGTATCACCGGGGTGGCGTTGGGTACAAGAGTGCGGACCTTCGTCGGCGAAAAAAGGAATGCGGAGAGGCTAGGCTCAGTCACCAAGTTTGCGGGCCAGCCATCCCCGATGATACGGGGTGCGGCGGGACCCAGAGCTGCGGCCGCATTCAGGGCGGTATTGATGACCACGGTCGGAAGCTCCGCGACGGAGGACTCCTCGGAACTGACCCCGCGGCTGTAGACGCGCGCGTCTGTGACACGCGGCGCACCACGGTCAATTCGGCGCCACGCGCGCGTCGTCGGCCGAAGGATGTAGAGATCACTCCGGCTGCCGATGGCCTGCGCCCCTTGATATGAGTTGAAGCCTGGGATTAGAGCTTCAATTAGCAGGTGCAACCTACTGAGAGCCTCCTGGACGCGCTCCCCCGCGGCCGGGTTGCCCTCCCCGTACCCGTGGCATAGAACCACACGACCCCACTGACGATCTAAGCATCCGACGGCTCTATCCGCGAAGAGGGAAACGCCTCGCGTCGTGTATGGAGGATCGGTCAGAACGATATTCGCTCGCCCCTGCACGGAGCGAGGAAGTCCTAAGCGAAGGTCCGCGCTGTACAACTCGATACGGAGGTTCTGCGCGCGAGCCACCCGATCGATGTGGCCGAGAATGCGTTCATCGATGTCTACGACGATGACTCTCGCCGACGAGGCCTGCCGCGCGACTGCCAAGCTCGTGAGGTCATTGTCCCCCAGGCACACAATGGTCGCGCCGTCAAGGTCATAGTGAGTATCCAGAAACCCTACGCGCCGGGCGACTGTCTCGGGCGTGGCACGGACATGGTCGAGAGAGCGGCGTGACGAAGGAAGGCCCGCTCTATCAGCCTCGATCGCCTTCACTGCGCTGGTCCGTGCTGGGCCACTGACGGCTTCTCTGACGATGAGGGGTCGCAACGGTCGGGCTGCCGCTCGAGTTGATTGAAGAGAGGGAGAGGGGGGACTCAGGATTAGGCGTACGGATGCTCCTCGGCGCTCCGCCCCCAGTTGGCTCACTACGTGGAGCACCCCCTCCCGCGACACTCCCGTTGCCGCAACAAGCTCAGCGATCGGGTGCCATCTCCCGTCCTCAAGGAGGGTGATAACCGCCTGCGGCCGGTGACGTTCTAGGCCGAAGGCGTCGTGTGGTGCCAGACGCCGCTGGCCATTACCCTCGTGGGCCTCCTTGGACGACAGCTCCGGGTGGCGTGCAGATGGCTCCCGCATCGTGATCTAGATCGTAGCCGTGGCTCGTCCGGGAGGGCGTACTGCTCTCAGTGAGCGGTCTTTCGTCCGCACGGCCGACTATGCCACCGCAAAATGCCCGCTGGGTAGTACCTACCCTGCCGGCTATGGTACCAGCTGGCTAGAGTCCGGACCCTCCGAGCACACTCACGAGGAGGTGTCCCCAGATGTCCAAGAAGAGTCACCCCGGCGATGGCTCGGCCAATCAAGGCATCAAGGGCGGCATGATGTACGGGGCCTCGTTTGCGGTCAATGGCGCGCCGGAAAAGGCGTCCTTCGTCGCCTCCCTGATCCGTCTCCTGAGGGGTCTTCGGGCGGGCTGAACTCGACCCCTCGCCCCTAACGGTCCGTTGGTCGCTACCGGGAACGCGGGGACGGATGCTTCCCTCCTGCCGCGTGGCGGACCTGCCTTCAAAACTTGGCCGGAATGGCCCGCGCGGGTCCGTTCACTGCGGAACGAATGGCTACGGTTGATGTGTCGCGCTTGGCGACGTGGCTTTCCTACCCCTCTCTCATAGCGGAGTTCGGCCCCGAATCACCGTGGTCCGACGCGTCAGCCGTCGATACCCCAGCCGCTGAACCGTGGCCCGAGCCGGACCGGTACATCTCGGACCTGCGACAGTCGTTCGATGAGTCGGTGGCAACGTGCATCGGCCAACACGAAGTCGTTGCCGTAGCGCTGTCGGGGGGCCTCGACTCCTTGGCTGTGCTGCAATCCTGCAGCAAGCGCGCCAAGAAGGATGGCAGGCGATTGGTCGCCGTCGTTGCAGAAATGATCGACGACTCGGGCACCACAAACGCAGTTGGTGCATGGCGGCTTGTCCGCGATCTCGGAATCAATTGCACCTTCCTGATCGCGCGCCGCGAGACTTCACCGGTCGGCTCACCCGAGTGGAGTGCGCGAGGGCCTCGGCTTGACGCGCTGCCAAAGGTCAATCGGCTGCTTGCAGAGCTGGGCGAGCGAGCTGGCGCGACCGTCCTTCTGACCGGTAGTGGCGCGGACGAGCTCCTTGGAGCGGTGCCCTATCTGCTCCCTCGACGGACCGTGATGCCTACCCTGCGTCGGTTCTCGTATCTTCGTGACACGGTCGTCACGGGTCGGCGAGCGTTCGTACTCGAGATGGCAAGCATCGGCGCTCGCGCGCTTCCAGCGTATCCCCGGGCGATCGCCTACTTCGCCGCGAGTTGGCCAGAGCTTTCACGGTTCGACGTACCCGAAGTCCTCGGCGCCCGATACAGCGAACCGGTGCGCGAATGGACGCGTAGATGGGTGAAGAACACCATCCGCTTCCATGCGGCACACCATTCGGACTGGGCCACCATGGAGGCCTGGGATGCGGTCTACCCACTGCATCACTTGGACTCGCCAGGTCCGTTGCCACTGCTCACACCTTTCCTCGAGCCAGCGTTCATGGCGATCGCACGGCGGCTACCGCTTGAAAGTCGCTACGATCCGGTACACGACCACGCATACTGGAGGCAGAAAGCACAAGTACTCAAACTTCTTCCGTCAGCAACACGACTCGTTCTCCCGCAAGCCAAGGCCACTTATAGACACGAACTCGGTCGAAGCGCAATGCCTCAAGACCTGCGCTCTATGATCGTCTGCCAGCTGGGCCTCGTGCGACCCGAAATCCTCCGCAAGGCCAACGACCCAACCACGAGGCATCGCGTTCTTGCCATCGAGACATGGCTCGTGGGGGCGTTGGCTTACGGGCATGACGTCAACAGTGCCTGAGAAGACTATCCATCAGTAGGATGTGTCAGCTCAGCTGGCAGCGACTCACTAAACAGAGTAGTGTGCCCCGGGTTTCGTGAGGTCGGATTACTGGAATGGCATGCTGCCGTCCCACTCGGAGGACGGCATGGGACGAAGGGGCTACCCGGCGGAGTTTCGGAGGCGTGTGCTTGACCTGATCGCGTCGGGTCGACGTGTGGCCGACGTTGCCCGCGATCTCGGCATCAGCGATCAGACGGTATACGACTGGCGGCGACAGGACCGCATCGACCATGGCATCGAGCCGGGTCTCACTTCAGCCGAACGCGCAGAGCTCGTTGCAGCTCGGCGGCGCATCCGGGAGTTGGAGAGTGAGCTCGCCATCCACCGCGCCGCGGCCGAGCTGCTGAAAGGGACGGCAAGCCCAAAAGGAGGTTCGCGGCAGTCGAGGTGATCGCTCGACGGGGATTGCCCGTCCAGCTCGC
>VBIW01000135.1 GCA_005880915.1 Chloroflexota bacterium
CGGCTCGGCGTCTGGCGATCGTCTCCTGCATGGACTCGCGGATCGACCTCTTCGCTCTGCTGGGCCTGAGAAACGGCGACGCACACGTGATCCGAAACGCCGGCGGAGTCGTCACCGAGGACGTGCTCCGCAGCCTGACACTGTCGCGCTGGCTGCTTGGAACCCAGCATATCTTCGTGATTCAGCACACGCGGTGCGGTCTCCACCGGCTCGCCGAGGAGGATCTGAAGGCGCAGATCGAAAGCGGCGGGACGGAAGTGCCCTTCGCATTCGGCTCTTTCGCTGACCTCGCCGAGAGCGTGCGGCAGTCGGTGCGCACGCTGCGCGAATACCGATTGTTGGACGGTGGTAGCGTCCGAGGGGCGATCTACGACGTGGATACCGGCCGCCTTGACGAGGTCAGCGCGTAGGTCGAGGCGCCACTCGCCCTCCACAACGGTCGACCACCTCCTGGCGAAATCCTAGCCCAGCAATGACAGTCACTGACATAGAGGAGTATCGTGTGCGTAGTGATGTCAGTCGCTGTCATGGAGGAATCTGCTTGAAACCCTTGAAGATCTTCGTCACCGGGGCGACCGGGTTCATCGGAAGCGCGGTCGTCCGCGAGCTGCTCGAGTCGGGCCACGAGGTCGTCGGCCTGGCCCGCTCGATCGAGTCGGTCGAGACGCTGGAGGCGATCGGCGCCGAACCACACAGGGGCGACCTCGCCGACCTCGACAGCCTGCGCCGGGGAGCGGCCGGGTCGGGCGGCGTGATCCACACCGCCTACAACCACGATTTCACGGTCCCGCGCGAGGTCGCGGCCGCGGCCGACGCCCGCGCCATCGAGGCGATGGGCGAGGTGCTGGCCGGCACCGACCGGCCACTCATCATCACCTCCGGGACCGCCGGGCCGACCGAGGACGATCCGGCACCCTCGTCGCCGCGCTATATCTCGGAGGCGATGGCGCTGTCGTTCGTCGACCGGGGCGTTCGCGCCGCCGTGGTGCGCTTCCCGCCGACGGTCCACGGCCGCGGCGACCACGGCTTCGTGCCCCGCCTGATCAACATCGCTCGCGCCAAGGGCGTCTCGGGCTACCCGGGCGACGGCGCCAACCGCTGGCCGGCGGTCCACCGCCTCGACGCCGCCCACCTCTTTCGGCTGGCGGTTGAATCGGCGTTCCCGGGCACCAGGCTGAACGGGGTGGCCGAGGAGGGTATCCCGGTCCGCGAGATCGCCGAGGTCATCGGTCGGCACCTCGACCTGCCGGTGGTCTCGATCCCGGTCGAGGAAGCGCCCGACCACTTCGGTTTCCTGGGCGCCTTCTTTGGGCGCGACATCGTGGTCTCGAGCGCCAAAACCCGCGAAGGGTTGGGATGGGAGCCCGTCCAGCCCGGTCTCATCGCCGACCTCGACGAGGGCCACTACTTCGAACCAGCGCCGGCCCTTGCCTCCACGACCAGGAAGTGAAGTAGCTCCAGGCCTCATTTGAGCCGCCGGCGGCGCCCAGCAGGGCCCGCCGGCGGCATCCAAGGAACCGAACGTTTGCGAAGCAGCCGGATGGCCTGCGCTGCGGTGGGTCAGTGTGACGAAGCGCGACGCATCGCGGGGATGAGAACAGCACCGACAGCGAGGTGCATGACCGCAAGCGTGGCCTTGGTCGATATCGTGGCCCCGGCGATCAGGGGAAGGCTCAATGAGGCCAGCACACCGGCGGTCGCGAGGCCGGTCCAGATCGTGCGTGCCCGGGCTGTGCGCTGCTCAAGGAGCGCGAGGACGCCCCATCCGACCAGAGACCCGAGCAGGCTGCTGATCAAGACAGTTTCGATCCCGACGGCCTGAAGAGCGCCGCTGCCGAACCGGACCTGCAGCTGCACGCCAAACAGCGGTACGGCGACGGCCCAGACAGCCGTGGCGGCAATCGCGGCTCCGACGACGCCGAGCGCCCGGTCGCCTCTCACCCGAAGGGCCGATGGCCGAATTGGTTGAATGGTCGTGGACGTGCTCGTAGACGTGGTCATATCTCGCGACTCCTTTGGTTGGTCCGCGCTGGCTCTTTGAGGGCTCGGGCGGTAGACTTACTTAGACGACTAAATATTAGTCATCTAACTAATTTGCTGTCAAGGGGTTCCTCTAGATGAATTTCGACCAAGCAGATGAGCTCAATGAGGCTATCCGCACCATCGGCCTTCGTCATCGCGCCCTCGCCATCGCGGCACTGGCTCCTCTCGGTATCCATCCCGGTCACAAGGTCCTTCTTCTGGAGCTTGAGAGCGAAGGGCCGCGCACCCAGGCTCAGCTGGCCAGCGCCACCGGCTATGAGCCGCCGACAATCACCATGAGCGTCCGGCAACTCGAGGCTGCCGGGTTGGTCCTTCGCCGACCCTCCCCGACCGACGGGCGCGCGACGATCGTCGAGCTCACCGACAAGGGTCGGGCGCTGCTGCCGCGATTGAGATCCGCATGGCACGCGGTCGCCGAGCAGACCGTCGGGGGCCTCGCATCCACTCCCTTCGAGCACCTCACCGATGTACTCATCGACCTCGCATGCAGCCTCGCCGCGTCGGACGCTCCAACCAGCGATGTCCCACGTTTCAGCGGTCGATCCCACACGGACGAGACACGTCCAAAGCAGTCGAAAGGTTCGCCGAAGAGGCCATTCGCCGGATGACCTTGAGGCGCTGGTAGCAGCGTGTCGTGGCCGTTCGTAGGGCGTGAGCCCGCCTAGGGCGCCGTGAGGGCGCTC
>VBIW01000143.1 GCA_005880915.1 Chloroflexota bacterium
GAAGCGTGGCCTGGGTCATGGCTGCGCGCAGCACGTCAAGGGCGCCTAGCTCGGGAGTGGCCTCGGTCGCCTCGATGACGGTGGCTGCCCACGCGTCGATGTCGATGCTGTTCTTGCCAGCGCGCCAGTAGACGACCGACCGCTCCGAACAACCGGCTGCTCGGGCAGCTTGGGCGTTCGTCATGCCCCGGCCGAGCGCGGTCGCGGCGATCCGCTGCGCCGGAGTCAGCATCCGGCCTTGGGCGGATCGGCGTGGATCAGATGCCACCACAGCGCGCGTGCCCTGGCCGTGGTCAGCCTCGCCGGAGCAATGGCGCGGAGCGCCCGATCACTCGGAACCGGGCTAGTGCGAGTCAGCACACGATTCGGGCTGGCTGGGCGGGCTTCATGGTCGAGTGCCATCCCTACCTATTCAACCGCCCGTGCGCGGCACTCGTGCGGCCCGGTGCGCCTGGGATTCGCTCCGGCAAGGCACCGGGCATCCCGGCGCGATCCCGCGACACGCGGGCACACGGGGCCTCGGCGCCCGGCCTGCCGGATCTGGAAGGGGTGGTTCGGCGCGAATCGGCGCTACCCCGCATGGCGTCGGCGATTGCGGCGGAGTCGCCAAGCCCGCATACGGGGCCTGGCATCCCTTCCCTTCGCCAGCGGGCCGCTTCGACGGCCATCAGCGCCAGCGGGATCGCCAGCCGGGGCCGCGTTCTCGATGCCCCGGCAGTCGGTGCGGAAGGTGGCTGGCTTCGCGGCCCGCCGATCCGCCCACCCGGACGCGGCCATCCCGGTGCCCGCAGCGTTTCCCATGTGACCCCTGTGACTCCAGTACGGAAGTAGGAGCCTCACGGCCCATCTCACGCTCGACGGCTTCTCCCTACTACTACTTACGTGGGGTCACATGGGTCACATGAGGCACGCCGTTCTCAGCGCAGACGACTAGTTGCCGAAACTGCCATCGGCTGCTGATAAGCGGGTATACTTATCAGCACGATGCCGCGTACAGCTCGCCCACCCGCGAACCTTGGCCCTCCTCCTCCGCCAGGTCCGCTGCCTGAATCCGAGGTCCCGCGCCCGGCCAAGTACCGCGTCGGGCCGGGCGCCAGCCACGGCAAGGTCGCCACCTACGCCTGCGGCTGTCGCTGCGCCTGGTGCCGGGAGGCCTGGCGCGAATACCGGCGACCGAGGGTCGCCGAGTGGTCCCGGCGCAAGAAGCGCGAACGGGACCTGATCGCAGCCCGTGCCCTGCTTCGTGCCGAGGGCGAGATCGAATGAGTCCCGTCCGCCCGCTGACGAAGCTGCAGCAGACGATCGCACGCTACGTCGTCTGCACCGAGGAGCAGCGACTCGTGATCGCGCTGTGGATCATCCACGCGCACCTCGTTGAGCACCTCGATCAGACGCCGTATCTGCTCGTCACCTCCCCGCGCCCTCGCTGCGGAAAGTCCACGCTGGTCGAGCTGATCGAGTTCCTCGTGCCTCGCCCGTTCAACGAGGTGCTGCCGAGCGAAGCCGTCGTCTACCGCGTGATCCAGGCTGCGATGCCGACTCTGCTGCTCGATGAGATCGACGCGGTCTTCAACCCGAGGACGGCTAAGAACCACGAGGGTCTCCGCGCGCTGCTCAACGCGGGCAACCGCAAGGGCGCGACCGTCCCTCGCTGCGTGGGGCCGAGGCATGAGATTCACGAGTTCTCCGTCTTCTCGGCCAAGCTCATCGCGGCGATCGGCACCCTGCCGGACACGATTGCCGACCGGAGCATTCCGATCCGGCTGCAGCGGAAGAAGCGGTCGGAGCCAACGGAGAAGTTCCGGCGTCGTGAAGTCGGTGCTGTGACCGGGCCGATCCGTGATGGCGTTGCAGCGTGGGCGGCTGAACATGGCGAGGAGATCGGCCTCGACCGGCCTGACCTTCCCGAAGAGCTGAACGACCGAGCGCAGGACGCCTGCGAACCGCTCATCGCCATCGCCGACCATCTGGGCTACGGCGATGAGGCCAGGGCTGCCCTCGTCTCCCTCCTGTCCGGCGACCGCGTCGATTCGACGGACGTGGCGCAGTTGAACATGCTCCGCGACATCCGCACGCTGTTCCACTCGGCGCCGAACACGGTCGCCTTCACCACCGAGCAGCTTCTGCTGCAGCTTCGCATGGGCGACTGGTCGGACTACTACGGACGCTCCCTCGATGCCCGCGACCTGGCTGCCCTGCTCCGGCCCTTCGAGATCGAGAGCAGGACCGTCCGGTCGGGCGAGATCACGGCGAAGGGCTACCACCGGGATTCCTTCCACGACGCGTGGGAGCGCTACCTCGCCGACGATGCTGTCGAGGACGAAGAGCTGGTGCTCGCATGAGCCGCCGCGTCGATCCTGGCCCTCGCCCGGTCAGCCAGAACACCTTGGACGAGTGGCGGGCGAACGGTGAGCGCCTGGCCGATCGCGCCCGTCGTCCCTGGGCCTACGACCGCCATCCCTGGCGCTCCCGCGACGGCCTGACTGAGGCGATCCCCGTCACGCACTTCTCGGCGCTCTCGCGGCGCCACCAAGACCTTGTCCGCCTGCAGTGGCCCTCCGGCCCGGTCGAGGCGCACTTCTGGATGATCGGCAACGGCGAGGCGAAGTGCGTGGTGACCGAGGTCGCGGTCCTCCCGGCGGCGGCATGAACGGCCGCGACTGGTTCTTCGTCCGCGATCCCCGCACGCACGAGGTTGCTGGTATCTGCTTCGACCACGGCGACGACCTGTTCGGCCGCTACAACCGTCCCGAGGTAATCGCCGAGCTGAAGCGGACAGGGTGGGTGATCCCGTACCGGCCGCAGTTCCGGGACGCGGATGGGAACCTACTTCGGCCGAGGCTGCATCTCGTGCGCGCCAGCGACCGGCTCGGCGCAGAGCAGCTAGCTCGCGGCGCCTTTTATGACCTTCGCCAGGAGGCACGCGCCGACTCCGGCCGCGTCCCTGATGACCCCCGTGACCCGATCCATCAGCAGGCCACCGGCTCCCTCCGGCACCTGTTCACTCCCTGACGGCCACGGCCGGGTTGCCCCGGCCGCGTGCTAGTTC
>VBIW01000144.1 GCA_005880915.1 Chloroflexota bacterium
CGACATCGGCGGGGTCCAGCGGCCGGTCCCGGTGGCCACCCCCTCTCGGGAGGAGGCGACCGCCATGGTCATCACGAGCCTGACCGACGCCGACGGCGAGCACGAGCTCACCCGGGTCCAGGCGGTCGTCGACACCCGCCACCTCCGCATCGCCATCGCCGAGGCGGCGCAGGGTCTGGTCCCGGGCTCCGCCATCGACACCCTCTGCGCCGAGGTGGCCGGATCGCCCGACCTGGTCGACCTCGGCCTCGACCGCTGGACCACCCGGTCGATGCGGGCGGCAGAGCAGGAGGTCAGGGCATCCGCACTCGCGAAGGCACGAGAAGCCCACCATGCCGTCCCTCGTCAGCACGTCGCCACCGCCATCGCGAATGCGCGGGTGCCCCTGTCCGAGGACCAGGCGAACGCCGTCGTGGCGCTCACCGGACACGAGGGCATCGCCCTGCTCAGCGCTCCCGCCGGAGCGGGAAAGGGCGAGGTCCTGCGCGCCGTCGCCGACGCCCACCGCCGGGATGGGCGGCGGGTCCTGGCCCTGGCGGCGGCCGGCGAGACCGCGCAGCGCCTCGGCCGCGAGCTGGACACTGAGGCCACGACGGTGGATGCCCTGGTCCGGCGGGCTGCGGCCGGCCTGACCTCGCCGGGCCCCCACGACCTGCTTGTCATCGACGAAGCCGCCCTGCTCGAGACCCGTCGCTGGCAGAAGCTTCTCGCCGCCGCCGGCCCAGCCAAGGTCGTGGCGGTCGGCGACGGCCGCCAGCTCGCCCCGATCGAGGCCGGCGGAATGTGGACCGTCCTGACCCAAGGAGTGCGCAGCGTGGAGCTCACCGAGAACTACCGGGCCCAGGACGAGTGGGCACGGGACGCCTGGTCGGCCCTGCGGCGCGGCGACAGCCGGCCCGCGCTCCGGGCCTACGCCGATCGTGGCCTCATCCGGATCGAGGCCAACCGCGCCGCGGCCCGCGAGACGGCCGTCGCGCTCTGGGACGAGCGCCGCCGGCAGTCGAGCGGCACCGTGAGCCTCGACCGCCGCCTCCTCCTCACCGACGGGAGCAACGTCGAGGTCGACCAGCTCAACCGCCTCGCCCAGGAGGCCCGGCAGCGGACCGGCGAGCTCGGCACCGAGTCGGTCCACGTGCTGGCCGTCGAGGGCTCCATGCGACACCTCCGCGAGGAGGACCTCCACGCCGGCGACCTCGTCTCCTTCCGGCGCGCGGTGGCGGTCCCCGGGTCGCGCCGCCGCATCGAGAACGGGCAGGCGGGCACAGTGACGGCCGTGGATCCGGACGAGCAGACCGTGACCGTGCGCCTTCGCGACCGTGAGGTGACGGTCGACGGCGAGGATCTCTCCGCGTTGCGCCTCGCCTACGCCCAGCACGTCTACTCCGCCCAGGGCCGCACTGTCGACGAGGTCTATGTCGTCACCGGCGGATGGCAGACCGACCGCTCCAGCAGCTACGTGGCCGTCAGCCGGGCCCGCGAGGCGTCGCACGTCATCAGCGACTACTCCTCGCTGGGCGTCGACCCTGTCCGCCCCGAGGAAGCCCTCGCCGAGCTTGCCGACCGCTTCGCTCTCGACAGGGACAAGACCGCCAGCGTCAGCCTGGCGCCTGACCCCGAACCGCAGCTGGTCGGCGACGTTGCCCCCGTCACCTCGGCAACCGTGGCCTCATCACTGTCCGACCGGTGGGCATGGACGAGCCGGGGGACGGCCGCCCGGGCGATGGAGGACGCGCTCACCGACCGACTCCTCGGGACTGGCTCGGAGCCGCCGGGGGAGCAGCGGTCTGGGGTGGCCACCCCCGGCTCTGCCGTCCAAGTCCGGCAACGGCCTGGCCAGGTGGCATCCGTCGAGGCCCCTGCGCAGGAGCCAGCGTCTCGCCCTCCCGCCGACCGGGATGTCGCCTGCGAGTACTACGAGCGCCAGCGGCGCCGTGACCGCGAGCGTGAGCGGGAGCGGGATCACGGCCGTGAGCTCTGATGGGCGGCGCGTGCGGATGCGCGGCGCCTGTCCACCGCGGACCCGCAGCGAGTGCCGACCCGAGGACCGGCGGCAGGGGGCCCGTGAGCCCAGCGCCACCGACGAGCCCGCAAGGAAGCAGCCGGGCGATCCGTTCCAGACGGAGACGGTCCGCCGCTGGACCCTGCAAGGGTCATCGGCGGACCGACGGAGGATCCTTGCGGTGACGGCACCCCCGGTCGGGTGGAACCCGGCCCCTCCCCAGCCCGCGCCCCCACTGGCGAGCGGGCCGCCGCCCCCCGGCATGCGCTGGCCTGGGGCGACGGAGTGCCTGCTCTGCGGATGCGTGCCGGCGACTCCGATCCGCGTGCGCACGCACAGGGGCATGGTCATCGTCATGCGATTCAGCCGGCGCGACTTTGCCGCCTGCCGCGCCTGCGGAACCGAGGTCATCCGACACGAGAACAACCAGAACCTGCTGCTGGGGTGGTGGGGTGTGCTCTCGGCGGTCTTCTTCAACTGGTTCGCGCTCATCTCGAACCTCCGGCAGTATCGCCGTCTCAATGCCATGCCGCCAGCGCAATACCGCGACCCGGCGGTCGCGTCCCCTTATTCGGCACCCCTGCCAGCCGGTCGGCCCGTGTGGCAGCGGCCGGGATTCGCGGTGACCGTGGCAGTGGTGCTCGCCATCGTGATTGCCGGAATCTACACGTCTCGTCAGCCGACCCAGGTCAGCGCCATAGATCCCCGCCTACCCGGCACGTGTGTGCAGATCACCGATCTGAGCTTGGACGGCGCGGTCGATTGCACCGCGCATCACGACGGCATGATCGTGACCATTGTCGCGAATCCGGGGGCGTGCCCGGTCGGGACGGAGGCCTACATGTCGTCGGCGGATCCCAGGACCGTTTGCGTCGACCGAGCGCGCTAGCGGAGGCGTGCGCTCGCCGAGTCCTCAGCAGCCTCGGTGAGGCACCGCCACCCGCGCCACCTCCTCGCTGCGCACTGTGCCGTCAGCGCCGATGGTCAGGACCAGGCCCTTCGTACACCGAGGCAAAACGCCCCTTCATCGACGCCGTCATC
>VBIW01000145.1 GCA_005880915.1 Chloroflexota bacterium
GCGGGCGGCGTGATCGGCTTCGTCGACAATCCCGTGGGGCGCAAGGTGCGCCGCGGCGGGATGCTGCTGGCGGTCGCACGCGGGATCACCGCGTTCCTGCCCGGCTTCTCGCTGAGCGCGCAGTTCCCGATCCACTTCCCAGCGCTCGGCGCGCCGCCCGTCCCGACGCCTGGCGTCACTGGCGGCACGGCGGCCAGCGGCATGGCCACGCCGACCGGCGGCACCTTGCCGCTGACGGCCGGGCCCGATCAGACGCGCTACCCGCCCTACTCGCAGTACGCGCGCGGGCTGGCGTCCAACCTGAACGCGGGCCTGTAGGGAGGGCAAGACGATGGGAAGCAAATTCCAGATTGCCCAGTCCTCACTGACGATCCCCTACTCCGCGGGCCTGGCGTCCGCGCCGGCGGTGCTGGGCACCGCCTTTGGCTGGATCACCGGCCTGCTGCTCGACATCGAGCTCGCAAAGACGGACGCCGGCGGCCCGACGACGTACCAGGACTGGCTGTACCGCTCGATGACGGGCATCAGCGTGATGGGCGGCGGCAAGCCCTACCTCACCGTCTCAGGCCCTGACCTGCGCGCGCTGTACTGGGCGACACGCCTGCGGCTGCGCGGGCGAGCCAAGGCCCCAGACATGCAGGCGGGCGCGGTCACGTTCCGCCACCAACTGCCGCTGCTGTTCGGCGTGAACCCGCTGCGCGTGGACGACCACACGAACTTCTTTGACTCGACGGCTGCTATCGCTCCCGACACCGACCTGCGCGTCCAGGTCACGTGGGCGGCCAACACGTCGATCGGCGCCAACCGCACCGTCGGCGCAGGCACGCTGCTGCGCGTCACGCCGGTGAGCTTCTTCCCTGCCACGAGCGCCGACGAGCCGAAGTACTACCCCCAGTGGGTCAGCTCGCCGTTCACGCCGCCGCAGAACATCGCCGGCCTGGCGGGGAACTGGCCGCTGGCGCCTGGCTTCTTCTACCGGCGCTCGACGGTGATGATTCTGTCGGGGGCGAGCCCGAACGACGTCCGCACCGATGGCATTGCGGCAAATGCCGTCTCCGAGATCGGCCTGCGCACCGCCGACGGCCGCACGCCGGTCAACATGAAGACCTGGGACTTCACCCAATCGAGCCAGTACCAGTTCCAGGTCGCCGACGACAACTCGGCCGTGCCTGGTGCCGCGCTCGCCGCGGGCGCCAGCTCGATCGGCATCCCCTCCGCGCCGCGGCTAGTCAGGAACAGCGGGGACCCGCCGTGGTCCTGAACGCGCCACCGGGAGCGCCGGCGCCTCCGGCTGGCATCGTGCTGGCCAAGGTTCTGCTCAGTCGAGTCGGGCCGAACTCGCAGCCGCTCAGCGCTGACACGCTGTTCGTGCCACCTGGCTACAACGGGGTGGCCATCGAAGCCACCCCCGAGGGTGCGGGCGCGAACGCGTCCCTGACGGTGGTCGACTCGATCTCGGATGGGTCCGGCTTCACGGCGGTGGTCGACGCGAACGGCGTCGCCAACGGCATGGTCGGCCAGGTCAAGAGAAACGTCGGCGGCGTCCGGCCCTATGTGAAGGTTCAGCTCGTCGTCACCTCGGGCATCTGGACCGTGACGGCCGCGCTGATCGCCCAGCCGAGCGTCTCGACGACCAACGTTCCGGGGAACATCAACCTGAGCCAGTACGGCGGCACTGCCGTCGGACCAGCGAACCCGGTGGCCGTCGCTCAGCAGGGCGTGGTCGGCGAAAACCTGAGCCAGGTCGGTGGGGTCGGGATCACCCTCGGCCAGAAGGTGAGCGCGTCGGCGCTACCGGTGGTGGTGGCGAGCGATCAGTCGGTCATCACCAATCAGCCTGTCCATCCCGTCGCGACAACGGGCACCTTCACGACAGGCAGCACCCCTGGGACATCCGTCGTCGGGCCCGTGTCGATGCAGAACCTGGGCTCGGCGATCATCTCCGTCCACGGCGTCTATGGCGCTGGGCTGAACCTGGCGTTCGAAGCCGACGACGGGTCGGGCACGTGGTACGCGGTTCAGGCGGTCCGCAGCGATGCGTTTGTTGCGGAGACGACGTCAGGGGCGCTTCTGGCCAACCAGGCGCGAGCCTGGGAGCTCGACCTCGGAGGGTTCACCAATCTCCGCGTGCGCGATCTGGCCAACCCCGCCAGCGGCACGGCCACGATCACGATCATCCCCACCGCCGAGAGCGCGGACCCCGCGATCGTCACCGGCGGCTCGTTCACCGCGCAGATCACGGGCAACTCGCCGGCCGCCGCGTCGACGGCGGCTATTGGCGCGGCGCTCCTCAATCTCGCGCAGTACCGATCGCTCCACATCGAGGCGACCATTCAGGGCGGAGGCGGCGGCACGCTCGATCTGTACTTGCAAGTGACGTACGACAACGGCACGACCTGGTGGGACTACGCCCACTTCGCCCAGCTCGCCGCGGCTGCCGCGCAGATCACGCGATTGATTACGGTCAGCCGCCAGGGCAACTCGGGTGCGGCCCCCGTCGTTGTCGGCACGGGGCTAACTCCAGCGTTGGCGGCCAACACGGTGGTCGGCGGGGACTTCGGGCAGGGCTTACGCCTGGTTGCGGTCGCGGGCGCGGGCACCAATGCTGGCGCGGCCCAGACGATCAACATCTTCGGAGACAGCTGATGGCACGACATGACTGGGGATTCGACGCGGGCCCGGTCCCTCTCGAGCATCTCGAGCAGGCTGCTGAAGCCGCCGCTGCACGGGTCTCGCACGGCAGCAATACGAAGGGGCCGGCCATGGCCGCCGCGGCGATCGCCGTCGCCCAGCAGCTCGCCGAGGCGCTCGATGACGGCGAAGGCCACCTGGTGGCGGCCCACTTCGAGGGCCACACTAACGACCCGCATCCTGGCAACGGCGAGCAGGTCGACGAGATCCTGGTCGCGGTTCGCTGCGCGGACCCTTTGCCGACGCCAGTTTCGGCGACGGTCGCCG
>VBIW01000146.1 GCA_005880915.1 Chloroflexota bacterium
TCGACCTCGCCGATGACAGCCCTATCGAGGACACCGAAACGGTCGTCGACCGAATCAGGAATGCCCTGAGATATATCGAGGCCGACCGCCTGATCGTTGCGCCTGACTGCGGCATGAAGTACCTGCCTCGCGACAAGGCTTTCGGAAAGCTGTCGGCGCTCGCGCGCGCTGCGGCCAAGGTCAGGTTCGCGCTAGCGGGACGGTAATCCCTGGGCTCGCCGCGCCACGACGGTCAGATCCTCGATGGCGGCGCGGGCCAGCTTGACCCCGCGCGCGTAGGCGGCTTTGCTTGGCATGGCCGCGCGTCCCTGACGGGCCCGTGCCTGCAGCGACGCGTCGATGTACTTCTTCGCCAGCACTGACGGCTCTTGCGCCAACTTCATCCTCCTTTCAGCTCAGACCACAACCGATCGATGATCAATTCCGCAAACCACTCAGACCAGTACTTCTGTTTCAGCTTCTTCTTGGCCAGGTAGTTCCTGAACTCCGGCGTCACCTCGAGCTCCGCGACGAGCAGGGCCGTGACGTCGTCGGGACGGATCTCCTTGATGTACGCGTGAGTCGCAGTGTACGCGTGCTTGGCTTTGGCTTTCCAGCCGGCGCTGTCGTCCTCGAAGAGGGTGGTCAGGCCGGCGTCCTTCAAGTCCTGAAGCTTCTTTTGCGTGAGAGCCACGGTTATTGCCACAGGACCATACGCGTCGTCCAGCCGGCGGAGAGCAGCACCGCGATCAGCTGCGCGCCGAACAGGGCGATCGTCCAGCCGTAGAGGCCCGAGGGCCCGCCCAGCGCGAGCCAGAGGACACAGACCGCAACGGTCAGGAGGCTGAGGGCAAAGGCTCCGAACAGGGCTCCGCCGCCTATTCGATAGGGAGTGACGACCGGAACGGGCACGCCACCGGGATATGACTGATATGCGGCGATGATGATTCCAAGAAAGACGAGGACCAGGCCGCCAAGTGCGGCCGCAGCGCCCAAAACGCCAAGAACAACGTCTTTCGGCTCGATCATGCGCTTGAGTCGGCGGCGCGAGTCAATGGTCGTTTGACCAGAGCCGCGGTGTCAAGGTGCACGCGCTGAACGCACCCATCTTCGGGCGTTAACCGTAGTCTTAACGTCGCATTGAGGAACCGCGTGTAGTGGACAAGGTCTACGTCGAAGAGCCCTGGCTGACTCTTCGCTGGGATGACGCGAACCGCTGCGTCCATTCGGAGTGGAAGGCATTCGCCAACAGCAAGGAGTATCGAGCTGGGCTGATGAAGGGCCTGGAGGCGATCCGGGAGAATCATGCGGTCAACTACCTGACCGACACCCGAAGCACCAGGGTGATCGTCCGCGAGGACCAGGCGTGGGTGAAAGAGACATGGACGCCGCTGGCAGTGGCGGCCGGCCTCAAGCGGGTCGCGGTGGTGCTGGCCGGCGCCGGGTTGGGCAAGGTGACCGTCGAAGAGACCATTCACATGGTTGACCGACCCGACCTGGAGGTGCGCTCGTTCGACTCGGTGATAGCGGCGCAGCGGTGGCTCGCGGAAAGCTAAACGACCTCCCTGGCTCTAACTCACTCCGCCAGCCAGGCTCTGGCCAGATCGACCGTGGTGAAGTACCCCACCCGCATGGCGGTGTTCGGAACCTTACCGAGTCGCTCCCTCAGGTTCATGGTCGCGAGGCCGCTCGCCGGAAGCACCACGGCGAATCGCTTCAGACCGGCTGCCAACGCCCTGGGCAGCCACTCCCGATCGGCGCGATCCTGGTCAGCCGGGTTGAGGACCTTCTGTCGCCGGCAGTCAGCGAGCCAGCGCGATCCGTCGTGTTCCTCGAGAGCCTTGAGCCCGGCGTCGAGCAGCGCCATGAACTCGGGACCGCTCGCCCAGCCCTCCCATTCCACCAAGACCGCGGCGCTGGCCTGGTCCCATTTCACCGAAGCCACCCCCGGTGCGTGAAAGTAAACGTCGCTGGGAACGGAGGTTTTGTCCAGGTCGCGGCTATCTTCGGGCATCCCCGCCCGCAATCATCACCCCTTATCGGTCAATTTTTGTTTCAAAACGCCCGGGCGGCTAACCGCCCGGGGTCGCAGGTCGCAATCCGACCCTGGCGGTGCGGAGCGGGCCGGCCAGAAACAACGCCATGATCAGCGCAAAACCGGCGCCCGCGACGAAGATCGACTCCTGCGAACCGATCACGCTGCCGAGGTAACCGCCGATCAGGTTGCCGAGTGGCCATGCGCCCCAGTACACCGTTCGGAAGATCGAGTTCATCCGGCCCTGCAGGTGATCCGGCGTGAGCAGCTGCCGCAGAGACCACTGGGTCACGTTGTTGAGCGGGTCCACCAGCCCGCCGATGACCATCGCACCGAGAAAGATGAGCAGGGTCGGACCCCGACCGGCCAGGGAAACGATCACCCAAGCGGCTCCGCTGAAAGCGCCCGTAATCGCGAGAATCCAGCCCGCCGGCATGCGCCGCATGAAAAAGGGGCCGAAATATGCCCCAACCACCGCGGCCGCACCTTCGAGGCTAAGCAGCCATCCAAGGGTTGCGGGCGAAAAGTGCAGCTGCCGGTAGGCGAAGGGGTAAAGGTTTGGCTCAGACATGTGACCGACCACGATCGCTGCCCCGAAAACGGTGACGAGCACGCGAAGAACGGGGTCGGCGAAGACGTGCGCCAGCCCTTCTCTAAGCTCGGAGATGATGCCGAGGCCTGGCGCGCGCTCGGCGCGCTTAGGGTCGGGGCCCATCCAGAGCAGGCTGAGAAACGAAATCACGAATGACGCGGCGTCCAGGCTCATCGCGCGTGCGGCGCCGACCGCCTGGATGAGCAGGCCGCCGATGCCCGGTCCAGCCAGGTTGGAGGCGGAGTTGCTCAGCTGGATCAGCGAGTTGGCATCGCCCAGACTCTCGCGCTTGACCAGCTCAGGCACGTATGACAGATAGGCGAGGTCGAAGAAGATCGTCAGCACCCCGCTCGCGAGCGCCACTGCGTACAGGAGGGGAAGACCGAGGAATCCGGCGGCCGCCCCGATTGGAACAGCCGCCAGGAC
>VBIW01000061.1 GCA_005880915.1 Chloroflexota bacterium
TGACCCACTGGTTGTTGTAGTAGTTGCAGGTGCTGGTCGATGTGACGAGGGTCGTCGTCGGCCCGCCGCTCGCGGCGCTCCCCGGCGCGCATCCGTTGATGCCGGTGCTCGTCCAGGTGAACGTCGCGTACTGGAAACCGGTCGAGGTGGGGATCCGGATCTTGAAGTTGGTGCTCGATATGTCGCCGGGGTCGAAGAGCTTGATCTCGAGGGTCTTGCCCGCATGCGTCGCTGCGATCTGCGCGAGGTAGAAGACCGACGTGTTGTTGATGACGATGAACGCTTCCATCCGGCTCTGGCCGTAGACCCGCGCTGCCGGGCCGCCCGACGCGGTCGCTTCGATCCCGAAGCCGTTGATCGCGTTCTCCGAGTTCGAGCCGCTGCTCGTCGTGACCTGGAGACGGTACTGCCCGTCGCTGAGGCCGGTCGCGAGGCGCCACCAGCTGTTGTGGTACGGGCTCGAGTCGCAGTTCGCCGACCCGGAGCCGTTCGCGCCGCCCCCGTAGTTCTGATTGCCGCTGTAGACCGGGCCCTTGTCGACGGCGTTCGAGTTCATGAAGAGGTTGCCGCTGGACGCCAGGAGGGTGTCGTCAGCGAGCGTGTACGGAGTGCCGTTCATGTCGAAGAGGTTGTAGACCGTCGAGATCCCGGTCGCGCCGTTGGCGAACCAGAAGTCGCCGACCCCGAGCCTGCGGCCGTTCGAGGTGTTGCCACCTGTCGCGCAGAAGAGCGGGTCGTACAGCCAAACGCTGCCGTTCACCGTTCCCGGTGCGAACTCGACGATGTACTGGTAGCCGTTCGGGTCGAACCCGGTGTTGAGGCTCGGGTTGTTGTTGTAGTACGTCGAATAGGCGTCGCCGTTTTGCCGCTCGGTGCCGCGCGCTTCGACGCCGCCGAAGAAACCGAGCGGAACGAGGGGTCCGCTGCCGTCGGCGGACGCGACTTGCGGACAGTTCGGGGGGGTGTCCGAGTTTCGGCACACGACGTTGATGCCGTAGTAGTTCTGGGGACTGCCCATCGGCACCGGCAAGACGAACTCCGCGCGAGCAGTCCGCCTTGCGTTGAACTGCGTCACGCCGAAGAGTCGTGCGAACCACGAGCGGACCGGTGCGGCCACCGTCACATCGAGGATGAGGTCGTTCAGCCCCTCCGGTGCGGCGGTGACCGTCACGCCATTCTGTCCGTTCGCAAATCCGTTCTTCGAAGACTCCTGCAGCGCGGCGGTCTGCGCGCCGGAGACGTTCGCCGGCAGATAGACCACTCCCGCGAGTGCGGCCGCGTCCGCGGCACGCTGGATCCGCATGAGGTTCACCTCGTACCACGCGATGTCGGTGACGAGCCCGGTGAAGCCAAGAAGCGCGACGATCGTCAGCGCGACGATTACGAGCGTTTGTCCGCGCTCTTCGCGGCGGAACTTAGCGGGTCGCATTCATCGCCATGACGGTGTGATCCGTCATCGTGAATTGGTTGAACATCGGGATGAGCAGGCGCAGAGGGGTTCGCCCCCGGTATGTGTAGGTGACCGTGATGACCGCCGAATCGGCGTTGGGGGTGCTGTTGTCGCGCGAGCACGCCTGCCACGGTTGGCTCGTCGCCACGAAATCGAGCTGCTGACCGTCGACGACGGGTCCGCCGTTCAACTGATAGCTCCAGGTATTGATGGATCCGCCCGTCTCCGCGCCACTCGCCGTCGCTTTGGCGATCCGTATCTGACTCAAGTCGGCGAGGGTGATCCGCGTGCCTGTTCCGACAAGGACGCGCTCGACCGCGGCGATCACGTTCGGGTCGACGCTCGCGGCGTTCGGGGACTGGCCCGCGCTGCAGCCGAGCGCGCCGCCTCCATTTACGAGAGCGCTGGCCACACGCGCGCCCTCGCGCGTGGCCGAGGACATCGTCATGGCGACGCTCAGGACCGAACCGAGCTCCACCAGGCCGAAGACAAGGAGCAAGAGGACCGGCGGCAGCACCAGCGCGAACTCGACCAGGCCTTGAGCATCCTCGGCTTTAAAGAACCGGATCACAGCTGCGGCTCCGCCCGGGTGATCGTCGCTTCGGTGAAGGTGACGCTGTTTCCCGCGAACCGCACGAAGCTCGTCGCCCAGAAGTGCTGATAGGTCACGCGGACACCGATGGTGTCGACCGTCGTGTGACTTCCGCCGCATCCGGCTAGGACGCTGCACCGCGCGCTCTCGAGATAGCCGGCCGTCGTGAGCGTGTACGGGACGGTGATCGTGGAGCCGTCCGGGTAATCGCAGGAGGTCGACCCGCTACGGGTGTAGACGTTGTGATTCGCGCCGATCTCATCGCCGTTCCGATCCGACCAGTAGATGGTGACGCTCTGGATCCGCAGCGCCGTCGACGGCGACACGACGTCGCTTTCGATCCGCTTGAGGACCACGCAGTCCGTCCCGGTGAGGCTCCCGCCCTCGGCCGCGATCATCGAGCCGTCGCGGCTCGCGAAGAGCACGGTGTTTCGCGAGTTCCACACGAGGGCGAACTCGAAAATCCCGACGATGAGAAGAACGAGAACAGGCAGCAACATCGCAAATTCGACGATGGCCTGCCCCCTCTCCGAGCAGCCGAATTTCATGGCACGAGGCTAACGAGAGGGGAGTCAGCAAGATGTGGGACCTTCGTATCAGCAGATTGCGAGAGGTGCCTAGTACGTTTGGGTAGGTCTCGCGGTCCTTGCGCTTCGAGGTGCGACGCGTGTGCGCAAGTCAGCCATTCGCCCGCGCCTTGGCCTTCGCGCCCGTATGGAGCAGACGGGCACCCGCTTCATCGAGCAGATCAGCGGTCTTGCAGAACGTGAACCGGATGAGGTGCCGCCCGAGCTCACGCCGCGAGTAGAAGGACGATCCGGGGACGCCGGCGACCCCGACTTCGCGCACGAGCCATTGCGCGAATGCGACGTCATCATCGAAACCGAAAGGGCGGATGTCGCAGAGCACGTAATACGCGCCCTCCGGGGTGTTCGGGCTGAACCCCGCCGCATCGAGGACCCGCACGAGGTGATCGCGACGGGCACGGTAGTCGATCGCTAGCCGGTCGTAGTACGGACGGCTCATCTTCAGCGCGATGCCGATCGCCTCCTGCAGCGGCGCCGGCGCGCCGACGGTCACGAAGTCGTGGACTTTGCGGATCGCGGCGGTGAGCTCGGGGGGCGCGGCGATCCAACCGACGCGCCACCCGGTCACGGAAAACGTCTTGCTCGCGCCGGAGATCGTCACGGTGCGCTCGGCCATTCCTTCGAGAGTCGCGATCGGAATGTGCTCGACCTCGTAGCGGATGTGCTCGTAGATCTCATCGGTGACGGCGATGACATCGTGCTCGCGGCAGAGCCCCGCTATCGTCTCCAGCTCCGCTCGCGTGAAGACCCGGCCGGTCGGATTGTTCGGCGTGTTGACGATGATCGCCTTCGTCCGTTCGGTGAACGCGCGGGCGAGCTCCTCCGGGTCGAACTCGAAGGACGGCGGTCGGAGCGGAACGAAGATCGGCGTCGCGCCGGAGATCGCGGCGTCGGGGCCGTAGTTCTCGTAGAACGGTTCGAGGACGATCACCTCGTCGCCGGGATCGCAGATCGCGAGGAGCGTGGAAATCATCGCCTCGGTGGACCCGCAGGTCACGGTGAGCATCGTCTCCGGGTCGACCTGCATCGCGTAGAGCTCACGGTAGGTGCGGGTGAGCGCATCGCGAAGGCTCTTCGAGCCCCACGTGATCGCGTACTGGTTGATGTCCGCATCGATGGCGCGTTTCGCCGCCTCCTTGACCTCGGGCGGCGCGGCGAAGTTCGGAAAACCCTGCGCGAGGTTGATCCCGCCGTGCATCGCGGAGAGCCGCGTCATCTCGCGGATGACCGACTCGGTGAAGCCCACGGTCCGCCGAGCGACGCGGTGCCGCGCGACCCGCATCAGTAGCCCGCCTCGAAATCCACGCGGTTGATGAGCGGCTCGCCCGACTTGTAGCGGCGCAGGTTCTCGGCGAAAAGCGCGAGTGTTCGCTCGCCCGCGCGCGGCGAGGATCCCGAGTGATGCGGCGTCACGATGACGTTTTCGAGGGTCCAGAGGGGACTCTCTTTGGGCAACGGCTCGGTCGTGAACACGTCGAGCGCGGCGCCCCCGATCCGCTTCGCCTGAAGCGCCTCGATCATCGCGGGCTCGTCCACGATCGCCCCGCGAGCGATGTTCATGATCCAGGCGGTCGGCTTCATTCGCGAGATAACCTCGCGAGACACGGCGCCGCGCGTTGCGGGTGTGAGCGGGGCCGCGATCGCGAGGTAGTCGGCCTCGCCGATAACGTCGGCGAGACGGTCCGCCGCCACGACGCGATCGACGCCGGGCGCGCCGGAGCCCGCGGTTCGACGGACGCCGATCACGCGCATCCCGATCGCGCTCGCGAGACGGGCGATCTCGCCTCCGATGCTGCCCATGCCGTACACGACGATGGTCGCGTCGCGCAGCTCCTCCTGAGGCTGCCCCTTCCATTCGCTGGCACGCTGGCTGTCCCGGTACCGGTGCAGCTGCCGCGACGCAGCGAACACGAACGCCAAGAGATGCTCGGCGATCTGGATGTCGTACGACCCGCTGTTGTTCGTGAGGACGATGCCGCGCTGCGCAAGCTCGGGCAGCGGCATGTTCTCGACGCCCGCCGAGACCGTGTGATACCAGCGGAGCTTCGGCGTCGCGTCGAGGAGCTGGCGGACCCGGCGCGGGTTGTTCCCGCCGAAAGCCACCTCGGCGTCGACCGCCGCGCCCAGCGCACTCTCGTCCGCGATCGCGAGAACGCGATCGTCGGGGAAACGGGCCGCGACCTTCTCGGGCGAGGTCGAGAAGGCGGACCACACGACGATGTTCGTCACCGGATTCGCATACTACGGACCCTGGTGGCCGCCCTCTCCGGGACTCTCCTCAACGCGGCGACGGTTCTCATCGGGGGTCTCCTCGGGACGGCTCTCGGCGATCGCCTGCCCGCGACCTTGCGCGAGAACGTGGTGCGCGGTGTGGGCCTGTTCACGCTCGCGATGGGTGTGAAGTTCGCCATCGAGACGACGAACCTTCTCTATGTCCTCGGCGCGATGCTCCTCGGCGGCATCGTTGGCGGACTCGTGGGCGTCGACGCGCGGCTGAACCAGCTCGGCGAGTGGCTGCAGCGCCGGTTCGCGCGAGGGAAAACGAGCACCGTGGCCGAAGGCTTCGTCACCGCATCGATCATCTTCTGCGTCGGACCGCTGACCTTCCTTGGATCGATCCAGAACGGACTCACCGGAGACGCCAGTCTCCTCACGGTCAAGAGCGTGCTCGATGGCTTCACCGCGATCGCTCTCGCGGCGACGCTCGGATGGGGCGTGCTGCTCACCATCCCGCTGATCCTTCTGTATCAGGGCGGCCTCGCGCTCGGCGCCTCGCTGTTCGTCGGCCTTCTCAGCGACCTGCAGCTCCGGGAGATGAGCGCGGTGGGCGGCTTGCTCATCATCGGCGTGGGTCTCAAACTTCTCGCCATCCGCGACGTCCAGGTCGCGGACTTCCTGCCGGCGATCGTTCTCTCGCCGCTCGTCGTGGCGGCGTTCGCAAGACTGTTGGAGGCGCTCCCGAAGTGACCGCACAAAAGACGATCGAGCTTCGCAGCGACACCTTTACGCTGCCCACTCCCGCGATGCGCCGAGCGATGGCCGATGCCGAGGTCGGCGACGACCAATACGGCGAGGACCCGACGGTGAATCGACTGGAGCGTCGCTCCGCGGAGATCGTCGGCAAAGAAGCGGCGGTCTATGTCGCGAGCGGGATGCTCGGGAACCTGTGCGGCGTGCTCTCCCAGACCGAGCGCGGCGACGAGGTGATCCTCGGGGATCTCGCGCACATCTATCAGAACGAGATGGGCGCTTCGTTCGTCCTCGGCTCGATCCAGCCTCGCGTCATCCCGAACCGCGCGGGCCTGCCCACGCTCGAGGACATCGAGGGAGCGATCCGTCCCGCGGGCATGTACCCGCACACCTCCCTGCTGTGCCTCGAGAACACGCACAACAACTGCGGAGGCTCGGTGATCACGGTGGACGAAACCAAGGCCGCAGCCGACCTCGCACATCGCCGGGGACTGCGCGTGCATCTGGACGGCGCACGGATCTTCAACGCCGCGACGGCCCTCGGCGTTGACGCGCGCGATCTTTGCGCGCCCGTGGACACCGTGCAGTTCTGTTTCTCGAAGGGTCTCGCCGCGCCCGTCGGCTCGATCCTCTGCGGCAGCGCCGACACCGTCGCGAAGGCCCGCCGCGTGCGAAAGCTCCTGGGCGGCGCGATGCGACAGGCCGGCGTGATCGCGGCCGCGGCACTCGTGGGGCTCGAAGAGATGCGCGAGCGTCTCGGAGACGACCACCGCAACGCGCAGAGCTTCGCGAAAGGGCTCGCCGCGATTCGCGGGATCCGGATCGACGCCGACCGGGTCGTCACGAACATCGTGTCGTTCGAGGTGGACCCGTCATGGATGGAACCGGGCGCGTTCGTGAAGGGGTGCGCCGCGCAGGGCCTCCGCATCTCGCGGTATCTCGGGAACTCGCCACGCCTCCGGGCCGTGACCCACCACGGCGTGGAGGCGAGGGACATCGACGACGCGCTCGCGGTCGTCGCCGCCGTCCTGTCGCAGGCCCGCGCACCCGTAGCCGCCGCCGACTAGTAATCAATACGGCTGAGGTACGCGTGCTGCCCCCGAACTGGTACTAACGGGGGAGCGCCTAAGGATTGGCAGCGCCTGGTCGTTACCTAGACTGACGACCTGTGGGCAGGGCTTTTTCGCGCTTTCAACATGCGGTACGTGAGGAAATCGGCCAGTCGATGGTCGAGCTCGCGCTCATGCTGCCGATACTCGTTTTCGGCCTGATCGGCGCGGCCGACCTCGCCCGAGCGTTTGCCAGCCAGCTCGCCATCCAGAACGGCGCGCGAGCGGGCGCCGAGGCGTACGCGATCGCGTTCGCGCCGACGCCCGCGGCGGCAGCGCAGCGTGCCCTGGATGAGATCTCACGCACCCCGGGCATCGACATCAACGACCCGAGCCTCGTGATCGACACCCCCACCGTCCCCCAGCACGCGGACGGCACCAACTGCTCGGGAACACCGACGGTGGCGGCGCCCTGCTTTTACACGGTCACCGTGCAGTACACGTTCAAGACGATCATTCCATGGCCCTTCATCCCGAATACCGCGAACTTCAACCGCAGCACCACGGTGAGGACCTTCTATTGAGCCGGCTCAGGCGCTTCTTCACCGACCGCGACGACGACCGAGGGCAGTCGCTCGTCGAGTTCGCGTTGCTCTTGCCGCTGATGCTGCTCATCATCACCGGGCTCTTCGACGTCGCCCGCGCGGTGTGGGAGGAGAACACCCTCGCCTACGCCGCCCGCGAGGGCACGCGCTACGGGATCGTGCACGGCTCATACGGCAGTCCGCCCGCGGACCCGACGGACCCGGGGTGCGACATCGTGATCTGCACGAACATTCCCGCAGTCGTCCGTGCCGCGGCCATTGGCGTGCCGAACATCACGGTGGTCGTCAATTACCCGGACAACATCCCGGGAGTCAGCCCGGCCAAGAAATGCGCCGACCGCAACTGCCGCGTGTCCGTCGAGGCATCCGCACCGTTCGTTCCGCTGCCGTCGCAGTACCTGCTGAACGGCGCGTTCCAAATAACCCTGAGGGGGGGCTCGCAGTTGGTGATCCAGCGATGAACGCATTCCGTCGTTTCTTTGGACGTGATAACGGCGAAGAAGGCCAGGCCGTCGTCCTGTTCGCGATCCTGATGCTGGCCCTTCTCTTCGCGGTCGGCCTCGCGATCGACGCCGGCCAGCTCTACTCGGCCAAGCGCTCGGAGCAGGAAGCCGCCGACGCCGCGGCCTTTGCCGGCGCCGTCGTGCTCTACCAGCTGGGAACCGGCTCGGAGGCCATCGCCGCGGCGCGCACGGATGCGCTCACCAACGGCTACTCGAGCGGTGCCGCGTGCCTCCTCACGACGCCCGGGCCGTGCACCGATGCGGCGACCCAAACGACGGTCACCGTCTACTGGCCGCCGATCACCGGCTCCTACATCGGAAACAACAAGCACGTCGAGGTCGAGATCACGCGCCAGGTGAAGACCTCGCTCGTGCCGGCCGAGGCCGCGTTCAACCCGGTGCGCGCGCGCGGCGTCGCCGGCTCCGAGCCGCTCAACAACGGCTACGCCATCATGGCGCTCGACCGCAGCAACATCTGCAATGCCTTCACCGACCAATCGAACGCCGACCTGCACCTGACCGGCGGCGGGATCCTCGTGAACTCCTCCTGCAGCGGCAGCGCCGCCGTCAACAACCAGAGCAACGCCGGTCGCTTCACGATCCAGTCGCCGTACACCCTCGACGTCAACGGGGATGCCTCAGGTTCGTGGACGAGCATCGGCATCCCGGTGAACGCAGGTCACAACCAGCTCCCCGACCCGTTCGCGGGGTTCCCCCCGCCCAAGCCTGCGACGCTGGGACTCCCGACCTGTAACTCGCTGGCCGCCTGTCAGGACGGCGCGGGTAACCAGAACCCCGGCGTGTACAAGGTCAACCTCGGGGGTACCGGAAACGCGAACCTCGTCCTGAACCCGGGCGTCTACGTCCTGGACGCCGGCATGGATACGGGCGGCAACGCCAATGTCACCGGGACCGGCGTCTTCCTCTACAACACCTACTCGAACTACCCGGGCGCGCCGGGCGCCAACCCCACGTGCACGAACATCAACCTGCAGGGAAACGCCGCGACCACTCTTTCGGCTCAGACAACCGGCACGTGGGCGAACCTGCTCGTCTACCAGGACCCGGCCTGCACGATCCAGATGACGATCGGCGGCAACGGCACGTTCATCGGCACCGGCTCGGTCTACCTTCCGGCGGCGGCCTTCCGGTTCAACGGAAACCCGTCCACGCTCGACGGTAGTCAATTGATCGCGCGGACCGTCGACATCCAGAACGGCAACATCACGATCAACTACAACCCGACCACGACCGCACAGCCGATCCTCCCGCGTCTCGCCGAATAGGGCCAAGCTCGTCTTGACGGAAGGCCCGCCGAAAGGCGGGCCTTCTTTTATCCCTCTGACAGGTGATCTGCGCGCGCCGGCCAGGAGCTAGCGTCGACGCCGTGAAGAAAACGCTCGTGGTCATCGCAGCCATCGTGCTCATCGCGAGCTTCTGGCTCGGTGCCGCGAACGCGATGAGCGCCACCCGCCACGAGGCGAAGCGGCCGGTAGCCGCCGGCCCGGCCGCTACCGAAGTGCTGCGCGTCCAGTACCAGGAAGTTCCGGTCGACACCGAGGTCGACATGCACGATGGCGGCGTGTGGGAGCAGCAGAGCGACGGGACCCAGAGCGGCGGCTAGCACGCCAAGCGGCGGCGGCGCCTCCTAGAGGCCGAGCTCCGTCGCCAAGAGCTTCGGTGGAAGCGATCCCGCTCCGAGCAGACGATCGTGAAAGAGCCTCATTCCCCAGCCCGCGTCGCGCGCCTTGTCGCGCAACGCGAGGATCGCCTCGCGACCGAGCGCGTAGCTCGAGGGCTGCAGCGGATTCAGGGTGTAGCGACGGACCTCCGCGACCGCGTTCGGCGGCTCGAGGCGCGCGCGCTCAACCATGAATCGCACGGCTTCGTCGAAGCTCATCTCGCCCGTAGCCAGCCCGACGTCGACGGTGACGCGCGCCGCGCGCCAGAGGAGATCCTTGAGACGCAGGAGCCGCGTCTCGGGCGAGTCGAGGTAGCCGAGCTCGGTCATGAGCTCTTCCACGTAAAGGCCCCAGCCCTCCACCATCAGGTTCGAACGGATCGCCTTGCGCGCAAGCGAGGGCTGATCGGCCGCGACGGTGAGCTGAAGGTGATGACCGGGGTAACCCTCGTGACAGGCGATCACCGCGATGCCCGCGCGCGGATGACCCTCGAGCCGCTCGCGTCGGGTCTTCTCGTCGTCGCGCGCGTCCGGAAGAGTCACCCAGAAGCGCCCGCGGCGAGATGACTCGAACGGCCCGGCGCCGACGTACGCGGCATAGGGATAGGTCGGTCGCTGAAACTCGGGCATCGCCTCGACGACGAGATCCTCGCCGTACGGGACCGTCGCGAGCCCCGCGGTCGCGACGGCGAGACGCGAGCGCTCCATCTCCGCGCGGTACGTTTCGACGAGCGCGTCCTCGCGGGGATGGTCTTCGCGCAGCGCCTCGACCGCCGCGCGCCAATCCTGGTGACCGAGCTCCATGGCGGCGGCGTTGAGCGCCGCTTCGGTCTCGCCGTAGAACTCCTCACCCCATGCACGAAGCGACGCCGCGTCGTGGTCGAGGAGCTCCTTCTCTTTGAGCCATGCATCGACGGCGTCGCGGCCGATCGCGAACGTGCCGCGCGCTTTCGGCAGGAGCTCCTTCTCGAGCCACCGCGCGTACGCTTGGAGCGCCTTCGCGGCGGCTTCTGCGGCGGGCCGGAACGCACGCTCCGCGGCGCGCTCGAGAGCGCTCGTCTTCGGCACCATCGCCGGCGCGCCGACGCGCAGGAACGCGGCGCCCGCGGGGACGGAGCGAAGCGCGGTCTCGACGAACTCCCTCGGCACGAGCGCCGGGTCGAGATTCGCCTTCGCGGCTTCGAGCGCAGCGGGCGCTTGCGCAAGCCGCTCCGCGAGCGTCGCGACGCGGTCGGCGAGCGGCGCATGCTCGCGAAGGAAGGCGTAATACGCGCCGCGGGTGATCGGGTCGGAGTAGAGGGTCGGTTGTCTTCGCCACCGCGCGAACGGCCGGACGGCACGCTCGCCGCGAAGGTCCCCGACGATCAGCGCGCGGTCGACGCGCTCCGCGGGAAAGAGCTCGTTTTCGCTGAATGCCTCGAAGCGCGCGAGCCAGTCATCGTTGAAGCGCTCGCGCGCCAAGAATCCGTCAACACTGAAATCACCCAGGCGATCGTCGTGAGCGTGAATCCCCGCGATTGATGCGCTGACCGGATCGAGCGCGTAGCGCCCGTGGACGAAGTCGTAGGCGTCCTGGCCGAAGCCCGTGAGCTAGAGCGCTTGCCCGCAGTTGGTGCAGAACTTCGAGTCACTGGCGTTCGGCCGACCGCAATTGCGGCAGTACACGGTCGTGCCGGGCGCCGCCGGCGCGGCGGTCGTGGTCGATCCCGCGGCCACCGAGGCGGGCTTGTCGTTCGTGGACTCGTCGCGGAATGTCCGCACGCCCCTGCCAAGCTGGCCGAGGACGTCGGGCAGCTTCCCCGCCCCGAACACGATCAGCACGACCGCGAGGACGAGGAGGAGCTCCGGGCCACCGATATTCGGCATCGTTCACTCCCTCGCGAGGCGCGCTCGATCCGCCTCGATCTTGTCAGTGTAGACACGTTTCTAGACGAACAGGCCGTCCAGCAGACCGAGGAAGAGCGGGATGACGACGAGCAGCATCAGGGCCGGGAGGTAGCAGAGCACCAGCACGAGCATCAGCCGTCCTTCAACACGACCGGCCGCGTCGAGGCTCTTCGCGCGTTCGGACGCACGCAGGCGATCTCGATGGTCGCGCAGGACGACGAGCGCCCCACGCCCCAGGTCGCGGGCTCGCTCGAGATCGCTCGCGACGGATGCGAGGGTCGACAATCCAAGGCCAGCCGCCTCACGCGCGAGCGCCCCAAAGAGCGGTGCTCCAAGCGCGTAGGAGCGGGCGGCAGCTGCGATCGCGCGATCGATCAACCCGCCGCTCACGCCTCTCTCCGCGATCGCGACGAACGTGGTCTCGATCGGACGACCGCTCGCGACGAGCGCCTCGGCCCACTCGACAAGTGCGACGAGCGCGCGTTCGGCCTCCGCCCGCCGAGAGGCCGCGGCATGGTCGACACGCAGCGTCGGTGCGATGAAGCCGGCATAGGCCGCACCCGCGACCGCGAGCGGGCCGATCGGCAGAAACAGGCCGACGGCCGCGGACATCACCGCGCCGATCAGACCGAGCACGATCTTCGCGCGCACGAGCTCGGCCTCGGTCCAGCCGAGCCCGCTTTGCGTGAGCTCGGGAGTGACGAGGACGGAACGCACGCGCACCGGCAGCTGCGCGCGCGGCGCGAGTCGCGCCAGACGGACTCGAACCGCGGATCTCGGCCGGCTCGCGAGCACCGTCGCGGCCAACGAGATCGCGACGAGCACGGCTCCCGAGATGATCACTGTCGCGTCCCCGCCGCGGCACGGCGGCTCGCGATCAGACCGATGACCTCGAGCCCCACCGCTGCCGGTATGAGGACGAACCGTCCGATCGGCTGTCCGAGCGTGGTCGCGAGCGAGGGGACCGTGAGCGCAAGGTACGCGGCGATGGCGGGCACGACGAGCGCGAGCAGAGCGACCTGCGCGCGCAGACCACCCGTACGAGCACGCACCTCCTCGTCGAGGCGTTCCTCGAAGGAAAGACGGTCGGCGACGGCCGCAACCAGGATCGCGGCGCGGTCGTGCGGGAGCCGCGATTCGATGCCGATCGCCAGCGTTTCAAACGCAACGCGCGACCGCGCGTCCGTCGCCGATCCCCGCGCTGCGCCTCGGAGCGCCTGATCGAGTGGAGCCCCCAGGTCGAACGCGCGCAGTGCCTCCACGAACGGGCGTCGCGCCAACCGATCCTCGCTCGCCTGTGTCGCCCGGCGAAGCGCTTCCGGAACCGATGCGCCGGATCGCAGCGCCGCTTCCGTGGCGCGGAGCAGGCGGGTCAGCGCAAGGCCCGCACGCGATCGAGCGGCGGCCGCTCGCGAACGCACCAGGATGGAAGGGCCGAGCGCGGCCACAACGACGACGCCGAAGAACGGAACCGGCGTAGCCATCGAGAGCGCCGCCCCGGCGAGGACGCAGCCCGCCCGCCGCGCCTCCCAGTGCCAGAGCGGGCAGCGCCAACCGGCATCGTTGAGGTCACGTGCATCCGGGTGCGCGACCCGAAGAGATGGCAACGCCTTCCCGCGGGCGAAGGGCGCGAAGATCAAGCTGCTGATCGCGAGAGCGGCCGCGAGCGCGCCGGCAGCCGCGAGGCTCATGCGAGTCGCTGTCGCAGACGCACCGGCATACGCACGGCGACATCGCCCAAGCGCCAGAGGGTCGTGACGCCGCCCTCCTCGATGGCCGCGATCTCGCGCACCGATCGCCCGCCCATGCGGTCGCGGACGACGTGCACCAGGATGTCGATCCCCTGGGCGACGTGGCGCGCGATCGCCGCTTCCCCGAGCTCGCCGGCGCGCGCGAGGAGCAGCGCCAGCCGGTCGATCGCACCCGCCGCCGATCCGGCATGAATGGTCGTGAGCGAGCCCTCGTGTCCGGTGCTGAGCGCCTCGATTAGCGCCGACGCCTCGCGTGGCGTGCGGACCTCTCCAACCAGGATCCGGTCAGGACGCATGCGCAGCGCGTTCGCGACCAGGTCGGCGATGCCTATGCCGGGTGCGTCCCGCACGGGGACGCACTCGAGATGCACGACATGCGAGTGCGGGAGGACGAGCTCGTTCGTATCTTCGATCACGACGAGGCGCTCGTCGTCGGGTATCGCCGACGCGAGGGACCGGAGCAGCGTGCTCTTGCCCGATCCGGTCGCCCCGCTGACGAGGATGCTGGCGCGCTCCCGAACGCACGTTTCGAGGAGCGACGCGGCGTCGTCGTGGAGCCCGCTCGCGACCCAGGACGGCGCGGCTCCTCGCAGCGGGATCGAGAGTCGGTTGAACTTGCGGATGGAAAGGCTGGGGCCGCCGATCGGCGCGATGACCGCGTTCGCGCGGCTGCCGTCACGCATACGCGCATCGACGAATGGCCGCTCGAGCGTGAGCTCGCGGCCGACGCTTCCTGCGATCCGATGTGCGAGCTCCGCGACCTCTTCCGGTCCGCGGAACGCGACGTCGGCACGCTCCAGGCGGCCAGACCGCTCGCAGAACACATCTCGAGGACCGTTGACGAGGACGTCTGTGACCAGAGGATCGTCGAGTAGCCGCTGAAGTGGTCCGAAGCCGAAAAGCTCGGCACAGACCGCGTCGAGCTCCGCCTCGGCGAGAGGCGCCCGCGCGGCCGCGCGTACGCGTTCGCGCAGCAGCGCACGACGCGCCGGCTCCGCGTAGACGGCGAGGAGGCTCGCGGGGTCGATTCCCGATGCGACTTCCGCACGAACGCGCGCGACGATCGCCTGATCGATCATGCGAGCGCGCGCAACAGCGCGTCGACGGCGCGCAGAGTCGGAGCGCGCGCCGCGAACGTGTCGTCCGCCAGGTACGCGTCGTGCGGAATCGCGGCGAGAAGCGGAAAACCGGCCCGCTCCGCGACGCGTGCGGCGTCATCCTCGCCCGCGGCGACGACGACCAATCCGACCGCGCAGGGGACACGACCGAGAAGCGGCGCCGCGCAGAACAGCGCTTGCAGCTGGGCAGACCGCGTTCCGGCGACGAGACACAGCCGATCGAGGGACGACAGGATCGCCGGATCGAGCGCGTCGGCGCCGGAACCGAGGTCGAGGACGGCCGCACGGCCTGCCGCGCACGAGTTGATGAGGCTCACGAGCCGTTCGCCGTCGAACGTCGCGTGCAGTGAGGGGGCGCCGGGTAGGAATGGGGTCGCCGACCACCGCGAGACGAGCTCTGCTTCGCGACCCGGCTGCAGCAGAGCGTCCGCGACGTTCGCCGCGCTGAGGCCCGCCCTGAGCGCGAGCGACGGGACCCACCGATCCAGATCGACGAGGAGCGCCGCCTCGCCGCCCGCGGCGGAGCGATGAGCAACGAGCGCGGCCACGGTGCTCGAACCGGCCCCGGCCGCGAGGGACCAGAACCCGACGCGTCTTCCTCTTCGAAATGCCGCGGGCCGCGTCGGCGCGATCGCGGCGAGTGGTTCGGTGCGACCGGTGGCCTCGCGCATGAGGGCGAGGGCGACCTGAGAGATCGGCGATGCGTCGAGGAACGCGCGAAGCCTGCTCACGCGAAAAGCCAGCGCGCGATGCTTCCCTGGCCCGCTAGCGCACGTCGCTCCGGCGGCGCGCCGATCGCCGCGATGTCGAAGACCACGGGTCGAAGGACGCGGCGCGCCTCTCCGCTGCGCAGTACATCTCGTGTTGTCCACGCGCGGCGCCGCCAACCGAACGATGCGTCGACGCCCGAGAGCAGATCGCGGACGAGGGCACGCCGTGGCGCGCTTGGCCGGCGAAACGGTCCGGCTCGCAGGAGGCGAGCGGTCTCCGGGCCGAGGGGAAGCGACCGGATGTGAACCAGGTCGAGCGCCAGTGACGCAAGAGGCAAGGGCGTGAGGTCTCTGCCGATCGCGGCGCGCGTCCCCGGCCGAGGTGCAAGCGTTTCGAGGCATACCGTCGCTCGGACGCCCGCGAAGGCAAGGAGTCGCCGTGCGCGATCGACGAGGTGGTCCTCGACCTCGATGAACGCGCCGACCGGAGTCCGCGCGAGTGCGACCGCCCCGAGCGACGCGACCGCCGCATCGACCTCTCCGTTCGCGAGGCGCTCGCAGCGCAGCACCGTCACTACCGCGATCCGGCGAGGGCCAGCACGAACGTGCTCGTCGCGATGCGATCGGCAAAACGGATCTCGTCGAGTGTGTCGATCGCGACGACGACGCTGCCGATCCTTTCGGCGAGGGTCGACACCGCGCCCTTCGACAGCCCGGGGCCGAACGGCGCGCCGGTTTCCGAACGCACGTCGAGGACCATCGCGGCCTGCAGCAGCACCTCGGTGGTCCGTCCGGCAGGGGCCCGTCCCACGACCGGCACGGCGACGACGTCGACGCGCGCTCCCGGAACGATCGCGCCGCCCACCGCCTGGGCCGCGTTCGCGACCGGCAGCGCGACCGCGCGCATCCCGATCGGCACCGTGAGACCCGTGTGGAACGAAGCCGCCTCGTCGGAGAGCGCCGACCCGAGGAGGATCTGGCCGCGCCAGAGCGGCGCTCGCGGAAGCTTCCCCACCGCGCCGGCCGTGTCAGCGAGCGCGCCCTGCGGAACCGCGTCCGCGGGCAACGACACGATGGCGAGGTCATCGGCTACGAGGGAATGGCTCGCGTCGACATCACGCGCGGCGACGACCACCGGAGTGCGTTGGGCGCTGAGGTAATACAGGATCCCGGAGAGCGCCCCCGCGGCGAGGGCAACCGCGATCAGCGCGCGCTGGCCGATCAATTCTCGAGCGCGGGCGAGCGGACGATCACGGCGATTCTCGCGTGGGTCACGCGGTGCCCCGCATCGGGCGTGTCGACTTCGATCCGGAACACAAGGTCGTAGGCCGAACCGGGCGAGGCGAGGCGACGCCACGACGTCTGGAACGGAGCACCGCCTGAGCCCGCGATCGCCAGAGCTTCGCCCGCGTCGCCCGCGATGAGGGTCCACGACACCACTGGGACCTCACGATCATCGACGAATGCGCGTACCCACAAGGCGACGGGGCGTCCACGGAGGACCTCGAGGCTGGTGAGCGGCGCGCTGACCGGAAGGAGCGAGATGCCGGGCCGGATCGGCCGCGCCGGCGGGGGCGTGGGCATCGGGGTCGCGACCGGCCGCGCAGCCTGGCAGCAGGATGACGGGATCGCGCGCGGTGTCGCCGACGGCGATGCTGGCGCTCGAGTGCGGACAGCCGGCGAGGGTGTCCCAGCCGCGAGGAGACGTGCCAGCTCGGCATCGTCCTGGAAGAACACGATGCTGACCGCCATGAACTTGCCGTCGATGAGCGCGTAGTTCTCTAACTTCGCACCACCGCTACACACCCGCGCTGGTGCGGGAGCACGTTCTCCTGTGATCCGAGACGCTTAGGCGCGCAGCGGAGAAAAGGGATCGGGCCCGTTGATCAGTCGGAGCCCGAATGACGCTTGGTCGCTAAGGAAGGCGCGCGCAGTGCTCACATTGCCGTCTGCCACCTGTGCCATCGACGCGGTAACGCGTTTCGATGTTGTTGCCTTCGGTGCAACTGCTGTTGTCGTGATAGACCGGCCGATCGCTCGACCGGCTGGAATGCCACGGTCGCATCTTCGCCATGTCCTTTCACCTCCTTTCAACGGCTGGTGGAAGCTCCGTCGTCGGCGCGATGGTACCACCTAGCTCGGACGGCGGTAAGTAAGGCCAGTGCTTATGGGCGTCCTAGCTCGGCCTTGACAACTGCCTAGCTAGGTGCGCATAGTGACCGCGATAACGACGCCCGCATTGGGATGACTGGAGACCAAAGTCATGGCAACAGCACTCGCTACAGCGCCGCGCATCAAGCCTCGCGCCGGTTTTAGCCTGCCTGCGATTCGGGGACGGCAGGGGGGCCGGACGATGTATCTCGTGCTTCCGACGCTCAGGGTCGTCAACAACACGATGAGCCCTGACATGGAGCCTGAACTCGAGAAATCACAGCGTTCGTTCGATCCAGCGCACTCAAAGGGAATTACGCAGTACCTCGTGCAGAACCCCGGCGACTACGTCCTCGGTGCGATCCAGTATGCCGTTGACACAGAAGGCGAATTCGAAGAGATCGAGGACGGCTCAAATATGGGGATGCTCTATCTCCCGCTTGAGGCCACCCTCCGATCGATTGACGGCCAGCACCGACGGCGCGCAATCCCCGAAGCCCTGTCGCAGGACGCGAAGCTCGACAACGACCACCTGGCCGTTCTGGTCTACGTCGAACCCGAGCTCGAAAAGCGCAAGCAGATGTTCTCCGACATCAACTGGAATCAGCGAGCTGTACCTAAGTCAGTCAACGTTGGCTTCAACATCCGCGATCCATTTGCACACGCTGTCAACGAGTTCCTAGCCGCCCATCCCGAGCTCGATGAACGAGTCGAGAAGCAGAAGTCCTCGGTGCGTCGGGGCACTGACAAGATCTACACACTGGGCGCTCTTTACGACGCGCTTCGTCGGTACATCGTTGGTGCAGAGGGTCGTGTCCGCGATCCCGGCAAGTTCCAATGGCAGTACTTGAAGGACCGCGCCAACGAGCTATTCAGCTTCGTGTTCGCACGTCCGGAGCTCGAGGAGGCCCTCAAAGATCCTTCGGTCACGGAAGATAAGCGCGTTGAGAGCATCTTGCTCAACGGAACGACGCTCAAGATGGTGGCGGCTGCGCTGTACACAGTTCAGCAGAAGGACAAGAGCAAGACACTGAAGGCGCTCGCGCCGAAGTTCGCGGAAGTCGACTTCCGCCCTTCTGCGGAGATGTGGCAGCGCTCAGGCTTCGTAGCTCTCGGTAAGACAACGCCGAGCGCACGCAACCAGGAGGTCAGGGCTGCGATGAACGAGCTGGTCGCTGAGCTCACGTCGTAGGCATCGGGAACTGAGAGCGCGCCAGGATTGGGCGCTCTCAGTTCGTGTCCGACTCGAGGCGGCGCGTAGCCGGACGCGTCATGCGGGTTCCAGCCGCCTTGGCCTACACCTGCGCCGCGGCCGCGCCCGCCTCGGTAACCATATCGGCCGGCACTTGCAGTGCGAGCCTGGTGAAGCCGTTTCGCATGCCACGCGCCAGCAAAGCGCGCCGCCATCGTTCCCACCGTCACCAAGGGCGTCGTTGTCTCTCTCGCTAGCGGTCGGCCACGCCTGCACATCACCTACTTTCGGCGCCCGGCAGCGGCTATAACCGGTGTAGCGAGCACCACTTCTTCGTGGAGCGTTTTACCCCGCTACACACCCGCGCTGGTGCGGGAGCACGTCGTCTTTCTAGCAGCAGAACCCTCCCGTTAAGGGCGCCGCAGTCAAACCGCCGGTTGGCTATTGTTGAACTCCAAACGGAGGCGGGCGAGTTCCGATGTGGCGAGGTTGGGTGGGTGGAGTCTTTTTCCTCGGCTCATATACACCGCTGTGGCTGATTCTCGGGATCAGACAGTGGAACGCGACGCGCGAAATTGCGGAGCTTCTGCTGGTTGTCGCGGTCGTGTCAGCCGTCGCCATGTGGGGAATCATCGCGTTCACTCGTCGATCGATCGCCAGCATCCCGGTTCGGATTACCGCCGTGTCGTCGCGCGAGAGCGACGCCGTTGCCTACCTCGTCACCTACATCCTTCCGTTGATTGACGTGCCCTTCACTGATGTCACAAAGGCGGCGTCGTTGCTGGTGTTGCTCGTCGTAACGGGGTTCATCTACTTGAATTCGTGCATGTTTTTCGTCAACCCCTTGCTGAGCATCTTCGGCTACCACCTCTTTGAGATACAGACGGATTCGGGCGAAACCCAGATTCTGCTTTCGCGCGTCCGTCACCACCGAGTCGGATCAGAGGTTCAAGCGATCCGTCTGGCCGACTACGTTCTGCTGGAGGCAACAGCGTGACAGCGGAGGAGTCGTTTGACGCGCTGCGCAAGATGAGCGGGCTGCGCGCGGACTCCATGGCACTTGCCGCCCGTTTCGAACGCGCAAACGGTGATGTCTACCGGTTTGGACATGCTGCCATCGGGACGAACGTGCAGAACGAACTAACTCGTGACGTCAACCGTTTCATTAAGTCAGAGATTGCAGATGCGGAGCTACGGCCATATGCGCCGGGATATCTACCAGGTCCCGGAGAGATCGTCTATCTCAGTCTTGAAGAGAATTCCACTGTCGCGGACCTCATCGGACCTGTGCGCCGTCCGGCGGGTCTTGGACACTTCGACCTTACAGAGGAGTTCATAAACAACCTGCGTTTCTTCGGCATCAACGCTAGTGGTGCGAAGTCGCGTGTGCTCTTCCTTGGCAGTTACTCCGCAAAACAGGAGTTGACGCGCTCGGGGCTCCTTCCGCTGATATTCGAAGGCGGCACGTTCAACAAGGTCAGACGAACGACTTTTCTCTTTGACGATAAGTACGACTGTGTCGACTTCGACGGGTACATCTTCATTCGATCAGTCACAGCGTTCCAGCGGATGTTCGACTTTCTCGCACAACTGCAGGCAGCAGCGCAGAAGGTGCTCGCCCTAGTGAATCAACAGATACCCATAGAGAACTTCGACAAGATGAAGACCCTGTGTTCTCGAATGCCCGCGATGGCCACCAAGCTCGCGAACATCGAGAAGCGGACATATCTCAAGACCCTGACGATGGCCGACTGCGAGAGGGTGATCAAGGAGTACGGCCTCAAGATTGAAGTGGTGAACGTCGCGGGGGTGAAGAAGCTGAAGTTCGAGTCTGACCCGCAAAGACGCTGGCTCATCATCCGACTGCTGGACGATGCTTTCCTACGTTCGACCATGACAGAGGCGAAATACGAGGCCAACTCGAAGGTCGAACGATGAGCGGCCCTCGCGTCGGGCGGCAGTCGACTGCTACTAATTAGTTCCCTGAAGGCATCAAAGCCTGCGAGGTTTCGGGCGATCGGCGATTTCGCAGATGTCGCAGTCAGCGGCGAAGAATGTGTGGATGAAGCAACCTTTCGCCAGGTGCGCTCGGCCTAGCGGCGCGACGGTCTTCGGGCCGCGCGTGGCGTCCGACATCACGGCGTACTTCGAACGGAACATTTCACGCTCGTAGTCGCCTGCGGTCTTCTTGGTCAAGCCGACCTCCCGACCGTGCCAGGCTCTTGCCGTTGTCGAAAGCGATATCGATACCGCGCGAACTTGCTCGCGCCGCTGTCAGTAAACAGTGCGTGGCCCCAAGCAAGGGGCAGTTCGATGATCTGCCTCCAACCTTGCTCGCCCTGCTCGACGCTTCTTTCGATGGCAACAACGCGGCCGGGAACTGCTGGCTGGTCCTTTGGAACTGCGAGATACAGCAGCGCCTTCAAGTCGGGCTGAGGACCAGAACTCTTCGCGGGATCCGGAAGGAGATGGTCGCACTTGCAGCTCGCGACACAGGAGAGACGCATGCGGTTCGGAGAGAAGGTCGCCAGACGGTGGTTCTGCGCGGCGTGCCGACAGCTGAGGCAAGTGGGGCCTCGTCGCGCCTCCTCGTGCCTATAGGAACGTGTCCCCCAAACAGTGGTCAGGGCAAGGAGGATTGGAAGCGGGGCGAGGACAAGATCGAGCCTGTGCGTTGTGAACCAAAGAACAAGGGCCAATACGACCAGGCCGAAGACCCATGTTTCCAAGCCGTGACGTAGGCCGCGCAGCATTGCCTGGTTACGCGTCGCCAGCGGCAATTGCGCGAACTGTGGGGTCGACGGACTGTTCTTCAGTCGGAGTGCGTTCTGTGGTGTCGGCCACACGACGCGAGGAAGGCTAGTTCCACCCTCGCTGGCAGCCAAGCGCGATGGCTCTGCCGGCCTCTCTGGGTCGAACATTGAGCGGTCGAGCGCTGCCAGATCGTTTGGTCCGAGGAGGCGGACAGGTTGACCTTTGGCGCTCGTACGTGCCGCCTGAGTGAAGCCGCTTGTTGACACAAGGAAGCCCATGACGGCTCCTCGAAGAAGAGCGGTACCGAGTAGCTCCCGCACCGGGCCGGGACCTACTGGCGACGTAAACCTCTTGCACTGCACGATGTAGAGCCTCTCCAAGTAAGTGAACTCGGCATCGACCCCGCCGTCGCCGGTCTTTCCCGTGTGCCGTGCTTTGGCGCCAACGGACTCGAACTGTGACGTCACCAGACGCTCAAAAGCGCTCGGCGACAGCTCCATCAAGCCCTTTGGTCCAAGATGCTGCTGCCAGTTTCTGAACGCCAGGGTTGCCTGGTCCCAAATCTCCCGCACCTGAAGTTCAAGTAAGCGTGCCCTCTCATCGTCTGCCAGGGAGATCGCGACGTAGGTCCCGGCCGAACGCTGGAAGTACAAAGCCGTCGTCCCGGGTTTGTCCTTCACGGCACTGAGGCCCAGGTTTGAAAACTCCGTCAGTGGAGCTTTTAGGTAAGCGTGGAATTTCGCGGTTGTGTAGGTCGGCCTTCCGAAGACCACGTACTCCGGATCAATTCCCTCAGCGATTTCGTCGAGAGCTACGTGGTCTCGCTGTCGTGGCGGAAAACCGATAGAGACCCGATCGCCGGCATAGCAAGCCAGACCAGAGAGGTGGCTACCGGCGCCGATCACCCAAACGTTCGCTGTTGGCCAACTTGCCACGATCGGCGGCAGACCAGTCCGCGAGTACCGACCAGTTCCACTCATCGCCCGTGGCCGGATGATTTCTCTGATCCGACCGAGCCACGACTAATACATGGGAGCGTTTCGATCCTGCCCTTCCACCCGCCACCTCGCGGCTGAAGGCTACCTCGGGCGCATCGGGTATCAGCGTCCGCACCGGTTCAGTTCAGTTCTGGAGGCCACCCGGGATATCGAAAACCGCATGTTTGGGCGTGCTCGCGGGCGTAGACTTTGATCGTGGAACGGTTTCGGCGCGGGAAGCGCGGAATCGCGTGGCACTGTCCCGCCTGCGGGACCGTCAGCCGACACAAGCCGGTGCGCGGCATTAGCGGAGCTGATCCGGCGACCTTTTGGCCCATGTGCCGAAGCGAGTCGTGTCCTAGGCCCGGAACATTTCTGAGACCGGGAGCCCAAACCTAGTCGCCGACCCAGAGCCGGTAGCCATCGTTCGCAGGGTCGATCACCTCGCGCGCCTCGTAGACCGTGTGGCAGCCCTTGCCAAGGCAGAGGAGCTTGCCGTTGCGAAGGACCCGCATCTTCCGCACGACCCAGCGGCCACCGAATTCGCAATCAGAGTTCGTGCAGCGCCGCGCGCCCTTAGTACCTGGGGAGACCTCTTCCACCGCCGCCTACGCTACGGCCGTGGAAACCAAGCCGCCGAGGTCAGCATCAGGCGTGGACTTCGATGGTCTCACCAAGGCTGAGTGGCTCAGTCATCTGACTGAGCTGGCCAGCGCCCACAAGCGAATATTCGGGCGGACGCTCGCCCTGACGGACGAGCTCGGAGAGCTGCACGCCTGCACCCTCCTGGGCCTCAATCGCGCGACCGCCGGGATGACCGGCTACGACGCCGTTGACTCAGATGGCCGAAAGGTCCAGATCAAGTCACGATCGCCTCGGGTGCTCGATCACGTAAACCCCGTCGGCCGAGTCGGACGGTTTCACAGCTGGGACTTCGACTACGCGCTGCTAGTGCTGATGGATAGCGAGTATCGGCTCGACGCGATCTGGCGGGCCGACCGGGCGGACCTCGAGGCACTGCAGGCGAAGGTAAAGAATCCGAAGGTCGGCGTTGGCGTGAGCGCCTTCCTGCGCATGGCCAAGCGGGTCTATCGCGACCAGAAAGGCTGAGGCAGGACAGCTGTGATTTGCGCCCGCTGTGGTAAGTCGTCGCCTTCACCTATCTCCATGTGTCTCTTCTGCGCTGTAGCAGACACGCGTGAGGGAAAGAACTCGGCATTTCGCACACAGGGCGGAGAAGAGTTGGATCCTGGCGAGCCGTCGAAGTTGTGTGACGCGGCGGTCAGGGAGCTAATAGCGGGGCACCTCCGTGAAGCCGACGCCATTGCGGTTACAGCGATCGGGCTCCTCTGCGATCGCCGACGTCCGATAGAGATCCTGTGGGTGGCCAATAGGGATCGGGAATTTGCGCTGGCCCTGACAACGTGGGGTCACAGCCTTTCGCGGCAAGCAAGATATGAGGACAGCGTCAGGGTGCTTGAAATCGCCCTGCCGATAACGCTCGACTTGTTCGTCCTTCAAATGATCGATGCCGATACCCTCACTCGGTGCGCGAATCTGCTCTATGAAATGCTCTTTCAGTCCGGCGAGGCTCCGCTTGCTGAGGCAACGATCCGACTTGTTGTCAAGGCGTTGTCGTTAAGTCAGGGACCCCATGGCCGCGCCCTCGTTCTGCCGTTGATCAGCCTGGCGACGCTGGCAGATGGACGCGGCGATGCCGCCGAAGCCAAACGAATCTACTCGATCCTGTTATCACCAACGATGAGCTTGACCGCGGAGGAGCGCGCGCTGGCCTCAGATGGCCTGGCATATCTTGAGCGGAACGACGGGCGCAAAACGGGAAGTCAGGCGACTGCATGAAGATCTCCGCTTCGTGGCGGATCCGCTAGCTGAATGGCCGACTCGGTAGATGACCTAGATGTGCGGTTGCGGAACATGGACCTAACGATCGAGCGCTGGAAGGTAGAGGATCGCCTTCGTTGGGCCCAGTCAGCGCCTAGTCTCGTCGCTGATGCAGTGGCACCTCTCGGACTCCAACTCGAGCCTCTGATGCCGGGCGACCTTGGGACTTTCAACCTTACCCTCGGGGCCAAGGACGTAGGGACCGTCATGTGTATGGACGTGACGCAGCGCGTATACATCGGGTTGCACGAGACCGAGCGGATTCAGCTCGGCCGCTTGCGTTGGCACGAGTTCCCGGCGACGTCTTCGGCGGAGCTCTACGACCAGCTGACCGCGTGGCTCAGCTCCATCGTCACTAAGACGAAAGTGCCGGTGCGGCGGGCCGTGCGCGGGAGCAAGCACCGAGACTTGCTCTGCGTGAGCGCCGATAACGGTCACGCGGTGAAGTTCGCGCGGCACGTCTTTGTCAGCTCCGACCAGAAGCGGGAAACGTGGCGATGCGACGAGTGCGGGCACGAGACGACGATTCCAGCGGCATCGTTTCCAAAGGAGCCGGGGACCGAAGCGACGTAGAACAATGACAAGCTAGGTCGTCGTTTCGCTCGCCGTACGCGCGCGATTTCGTACTCCGTTCGATCGGTCCACCGCATTCTCGCGCGGAGATTTTCGCGGAATAACTTCGGGGAGAGGTGCTCAGAGCGTCCGGGCCCGGCGGAGCGTGGCTATTGCCCGCTTTGCGTGGAGGAGCCGCCCAGAGCCTCGGCGCGCTGCTCAGATGCTGCTTGCAGCTGCCGCCTGCACCTCGAGAAAGGGGCTGTCAACTAGGTGGGAGAACGGTGCTTTTCGCGGTTTCGGGAGGCGAGAATTTTGGTGGTAAAATAAGGCCGAAATCCCTGTACACGGCATTCCCTAGGTGCTATTAATAGCTAGCAAGCGCCCAAATCTACTTAGCGAGAATCACAACCTGGCTGCAGGAAGGGTTCCGCTCCAAAAAATTGGAGGGACCCGTGGCATCCAAATCCGCAGCCCGAACCAGTTTCACCGATGGAGTTTGCTCACAGAAACGTGAGGACTTGCATTGGTGAAAATTCCGGCACCGGTCACGCTACCAAAGCCCGTCGGCAATTCGTTCACGCCGCTCGTCACGCTTCAGACCATCCTTCGGTGGCACGGCGTAAATCAGAAGATCCTCGCGCAACGTAGCGGTTACTCGGCGCCATTAATTTCGCAAGTGTTCCGGGGTCGCCGCGCCGCGACACGCCCCTTCGTCGAATCCTTCGCGGAGGTCTTCCAGCTACCGCCGGCTTTCCTCGACCCGCTGCCTAGCGGCGAGCCAGCTCCAGCGCAGCCGAAGCGTCGCGCCGCGAAGAAGTGCCCGATCTGCGGGCATTGGAAGGTCGACCTGGACGAGCACAAGCAGCGACGCCACGGCGATCAGCCTGAGCCGGTCGCGCCCGGTCCCGAGGCCGCGTCATGACCGTCATCTCCATCTCCATCCTTTCAGCGCGCGGCGGGGAGGGCCAGCCGGCTCCTTTGAGTCCGGCCGAGTCGGCGCGGTGTCGTCCCGCGGCGACTTCCCTTCCCGCTCGCGCGTCGAGCGTGCGGAGATGACCGATGCGGCCGTGCTCCTGATGTGTCTCGCCACGTTGAACCTCGGATTCCTGCTCGGTCGGGTGTTCGAGCGGGTCGAGTGGGAGCACAAGTTTCAGAAACTGAAGGACAGGTACGAAAGTGAAGTTTGAGGAGCGACTCGCCGCTGCCGTTGGCGAGGACAAGAAACTTGACGCGAAGTCGCTGGCGGCCATGCGCCGCTTCTACGAGATGGTCGCGCGGGGCGACAGGGTGCTCCTCTTCCCGCCCAAACCGCAGCCCATCAGCGGATCCTTGGAGCAACAGCCTACGGAGGACGAAATAGGGACCCTCGTCCGGCTGTGCGACGAGGCCGGTGTCGTCCACCTCGTGACCTATGTCCCAAGCCCAGAGGCCGTGGCCCTTGCGCGCGAGTCGCTGAAGGACTCGGCGTGACTGCGATCGCCGTTGCCATCAAAGCAGCTGACGTGCAGCCGGACGTCGCTCCCAAGGATGAAGCGGCGGAGTGGACCATGGCGACCCTACCGAAGCGACGAGGCGGATATCGCTGCGACGAGTGTGGCGCCCGAGCCGACACGATTCACTTTCTGCCACGCATCGTCGACTGCGACGAGGTTCGCTTTGCTTGTGCCGAGCATGATCCCGGCGGCTACTGGGTTTCCTTCAAGCGCTGGGTCACCCCTCTCCATCGTGGTTACACCTTCGCCGATCACATCTGGCAGAAGCACGGCGGGCCCATCGCTCTTCTGCTGCTCGCTCAACGGCTTGCCGACGGTGACGCGTGACCACGCAGGTAGCCCGGAACCTCACAGCCGTACCTCTTGAGCTGCAGCGGCGGCCGCAGTGGGTCGTGTGGAAAATCGTGCAGCGTGACGGCAAAGCTACAAAGCTGCCGTACCAATTTTCAGGAGAGCCTGCGGCGGTTGACGACCCACGAACGTGGGGAACCTTCGACGAGGCTCTTCGCGCTGCAGCGGCCGACGGATTCGCCGGGATCGGCTACGTGTTCACCGCCGACGACCCTTACACCGGCGTCGACCTCGATAAGGTCCGCAATTCGGAGAGCGGTGCGCTCACGGCCGAAGCGCAGTCGATTGTCGAGCGCCTAGCCAGCTACACCGAGATCACTCAGTCGGAGTGCGGCTTGCACGTCATCGTGGAGGCTCGCAAGCCAGGCGCCCGGTGTCGCACGCGGAACATCGAGATGTACGACGACGAGCGGTTCTTCGTGATGACCGGCGCGCACCTCGCGGGAACTCCGGCGACGATCGAGGATCGCCAGGACGAGATCAACCTTCTCTACGGCGAACTCTTCCCGCCGCCGAGCCAATCGTCCCAAGAGGCAACACCTCCCGAGCACGTCGAGCTGGACGACGAGGAACTCCTACAGAAGATGTTTGCCTCGAAGAACGGGGACAAGATCAAGCGCCTCTGGGACGGGGACACCTCGAACCACGGCGACGATCACTCCGAGGCCGATGCCGCCTTGTGTGCGCACCTGGCGTGGTGGACCAACCGAGAGGCCACGCGGATGGACGCGTTCTTCCGCCAATGCGGTCTCTTCCGTTCCAAGTGGGACAGCCGCCGCGGTGACTCCACTTGGGGCGCTCAGACCATTGCGCACGCGATCGCGCGGACTCCGGACGGCTACAGGGTGCCGCGCCGACAGCGGGCAGGCGCTTACGCGATCTCAGCGTCATCCATCGAAGCTGAGGAGGTCACCTTCCTCGACGCTCGCAAGAGCATCCCGCTCCGCGCGGTCACCGTCCTCTACGGACCTGTCGGCCTAGGAAAATCGCAGGAGACCTGCCGCCTCGCCGCAGCCAATCCCGGGGTGACTCTGATGGCTACGGCTGAAGACGCCCTGAGTTCAGTGCTGCGACCGCGCCTTGAAGCGGCCGGGGCGGACCTCAATCGCGTCTACTTCATCAAGATGCGTCGCGACGGCGAGGAGGATGGCCTCGTCCTGCCCGACGACGTGGATCAGCTTGACGCGCTCATCGACCAGTACGGCGCCAACCTCATCATCATCGATCCACTCACTGCGCACTTGTCCGCGAAGATCAATTCTTGGAGCGACCAGTCCATCCGGACAGCGCTCGCCCCGCTGCATCGGCTCGCTGAAAAGTACACCGGCGCGGTGATCGCAGTGCTGCACACCAACAAGCAGAAGGGCGACGATCCGATGATGCGGATCGGTGGGTCCGTGGGCATCGGCGGTGCTGCCCGGTCGGCCCTCCTGCTCGCTCGTGACCCGGGAGATCCCGAGGGCGTCAAGGGCAATCGTCGCGTTCTAGCACACACCAAATCCAACTACGGTCAGCTCCAGGAGAGCCGCGCGATGCTGATCCAGCCGTCGCAGGTCACGGGCAAGAACGGCGTGGTGATCGCCACCTCAAAGATTGTCGACAACGGCCCCTCGGACTTGACCGGCCAGGACCTGCTCCAGAGCAGCGACAACACCGGCAAGGAGCGCAAGGCTGACACGGCAATCGCGTTCCTCGCTGCTGAGCTTTCCGACGGTAAGCCCCATGCCAAACCCGACATCGTCCGCGAAGCCAAGCTGATCGGCATCAGCGAACGAACGCTTGAACGCGCCATGAAGTCGCTCAACGTGCAGGTCAAGTTCGAAGGGCTCGGCAACAAGCGAGGCACGACCTCGTACTGGTCGTTGCCACAGCGCGGCGCTACGGCCTATCCGGAGGAACAGTTTTGATCTACCAACTCAGTGCGCCACTGCGCCAAGACGTTGGCGCACTGAGCTACCTCACCGCGCCACGCGGGCTCACCGCGCCACTTCGGCTAATAAGTGCAGCTTGGCGCACTGAGCTTTCTCACCACGCCAACGCACCTCACCGCGCCAACGCATATGCCAAAACCCCAATAAATCCTCATAGCGCCAAGACACATATATATAGGCGCGCTGAGCTTCGCGTTGGCGCACTGAGCTTTCTCACCGCGCCAAACATTCACCGCGCCATCACCTTGGCGCGTTGGCGCACTGAGCTTTATCACCGCGCCAAGCATTCACCGCGTGTGCGAATCACGGTTCGGTGTTCGCTCGCGTCGTGTGTGCGAATCGGCGATCTCGGTGTTTGCCGCATGCGGATCAGTCCCTCATCAAGCGTATGTGCGAATCGGTGTTCTCTGACCACCGAACAAGGAATGGCAGAAAGGAGCACCCCTAAGGGCCCCGAACATTTGCGACCGATCGAGGTGCGCAGAAGCAAGGCTAGGTGCGCGCGTCCATTTACTGCAAAACGTGACGACGAATTGCCAAAAAGAAAGGACAAGATCGAAGTGAGTTACCTCAGCGACGACGAGCAGCGCGCGGAGTGGGACGACCTGGTGCATCCAACATCGAGCAATCGCAGCCGGCTCACCGACGACGAACAGCGCGAGGAGTGGAAAAACCTTACGTACTCGCCTTCCAGCGTGATTGCGAATCTGCTCGGCCTTCGCGCCCGTTTTCAAGAGTACGTCCGGAAGCAGCCGCAGAAGCGCGCCTACTGGCAATCGCAGATCGCCGTCGTGGACCGTCAGATCCGGGTGCTGAGCTGATGGGCGGCACTACTGGCCGCGCGCGAAAGCCAGTGGCCGCCATGCGGGCGGCTGGCACGGCCAACGAAACGCGCCTCAAGAAACAGGGCAGAACGGACGGCCCGCGCTTGGTGCGCGGGATCCCGGTGCCACCGCCCGGCCTCAACGCGGCGGCTCAGCTCGCCTACTACCAGTACGCCAACCAATTCAACGAGCGCGGGATTCTCTCGCTCAGCCACGGTATGGCGCTGGTGATGCTGGTTCACACGCACCTCGAGTACGAGCAGGCCCAAGCGAAGTGGCAAGAACTCGGCGAACCCTTCACATATACGGACTCCAAGGGCCGGGTGAAGTCGCATCCACTACCCAGAGAAATCCGCAGCCTGCGGAAGGAGCTGTTCGCGGCCCTCGGGAAATTCGGTGCTACGCCGGCCACCCAAGAGCGCGTGAGTCCGATCCCCATCGAGTCAAGCGACGACCCCAACGATCCCTGGAACAAATTGGAAGAACGGAGGAACTAGGCCATGTCAAAAATCACGATGGAACAAATCGAGAAGCTCGCCGAATCACCGATGGTCCAGAAGGCCATCGCCGAGTCCGAGCGCGACGCGGAGCGAGCCTTAGATGAACAACGCCGACGAGATGTCGCCGCGATCGCGGCCATTACGAAGGCCAGCGAAAAGGAGATGCCGGGCCTCAACGCAGCGTACGAGCGAACCACCGCGAAGGTCGATGAACTCAAGAAGGCGCTGCTGGCCGCCCAACAGGAGCAGGGCCAGGCATTCACCGCGAGGCTGAGCGCCAGCAACGCGACTGCTCAAGCCTTGGCCGACCGGCAGCGGAGTCTGATGGGTAATCCTCCGCAAGAAGCGCTCGACTTCGTGCGGTGGTCGTGGGATCGCTTCGATCAGGCGAGGACGTCCGGCAGGGTGGAGGTCACCTGGCGGAAAGGCAACCGCGACCTGGGCCAGAGGGTCACGCGCTACGAGCTGAGCAACGTCGCGTCACTGGCGGAGTACATCGGGTGGTGCCTAGCCGCGCGCATCGAAGTCCTGCAGCTCATCTCTGACGTCCGGCTGGCGGAGCCGAGCCGCCAGAAGATCCGCGACCGGGTGCAGGAGCTGTACGCCAGCGAACCCGTGGTCACGACGACAGAAGTGGAGAACTAAGTGGCCGGTAGTGCAGCCCAGCTCTTCATCCAGATCGGCGCGAAGGTTGATCAAGCGGTCCAAGGCATCCAGAGAGTTCACAAAGACATGGACCAGCTGGGCAAGTCAGCCAACCAGGTATCTAGCAACGTTGAGCACTTCGAAAGGGACGTCATCGGACTTGGCCTCGCCGCCCTCGGCACCGCCGGGTACCTGGCCAAGGCGGCCGCCGACCAGGAGATGTCCTTCGCGCGACTCGAGCAGGCGGCGCAGAACGCTGGCATGGCGGTCACGGATGACCTCAGCGGCGCCATGAAGGACTGGATCCAGGCGCAGTCTCAGGCAGCGGGCTTCACGCAAAGCGAGATCATCGACGCACTGGGAACCGCGACCTACAAGACGCATGACCTAGCCCGTGCTCAAGAGATCGTCGCCTTGGCGTACGACGTGGCGCGGGCCAAGAGCGAATCGCTGGCCTCGGCTGTGTCGACGCTCTCTGAGCAGACCGCTGGACAAATCAACTTGCTCAAGACGCAGGGCGTCTTCACGGACCGGGTGACCAGCCTGGACATTCAGGCGGCGCAGGCCGGCGCGATCGCAGCGCGGGCTCACCTCTCGCTTTCGGAGGCGTACAACGCCATCCAAGCGGGCGGACAGGGTGTCCAGACGATGTTGAACCGGACGAACAACGACCTGGACACGAGCGAGAAGGGCGCGCAAGCCACGGGACAGGCCTACGCCTTCGCCGCCGCGTCGACCCTGAGCTACGCGCAGGCGCTCAGCGCCGTTGTCACCGGTGGTCAGGGAATCTTCAACCTCATGCGCCGCCTCGGCGTGGAGACCAACCAGGTCGCGTACAGCACGAACCTCGCGGCCAACAAGATCAAAGTTGTTGGCACCAGTGACCGAATGCTCGCGTCCGCCGGCGGGGCCGTCGCGAAGCTGGGCGCCGAGTGGGACACGCTCACGAAGTCAATCGGCAGCGTCTTCCTTCCGGTCTTCACGAAGGTCGTCGTCTTCGGTAATCGAATGATGCAAGGACTCCAAAAGTTCTTTCACCTGTTCCTCATGGACGCGACAGGTACAAAGATGAAGAACTTGCGAGACATCTGGAAGACGCTCTTCGGCACTGAGATGCCAAAGTTCCTCGGCGACTTGATCGGGGACTTCACGAAACTCATGGACAAGTTCAAGGAAGTCGTCGATGACTTGAACAGCGGAGACGACAGCAAGATCCGTGGGGCCTTCAAGAAGTTGGCTGCTGACGTCCCGCCCATCATCAAGCAGATGCTGAGCGACATTGGTAAGCAATTTGACTCCATGGGCGCGCTCGGCCTGGTCCTCAAGGTCGGAAGTATCACGCTCGCCGCCGACACCGCCATAAAGGCCTTTGGCGTCGATGACCTGATCCGACTGCTCTCGAACGTCAGTGTCATCGGGATGGGCATCTCGAAGGTACCCGCACCCGTCGCAGTAGTCCTCGCGGCCACGGCGGTCATCACCATCGCGGCGGTGAAGCTCGGCGAACTCGCGAGCGGTGCAGGGCTCCGCGTCGACGACTTCTACAAACTTGTCCAGACGGCGATGGCTGGAGTGGCAGCGGCTTCCGTAGCTATCGCTGCCGGAGCCTCGGCACCGGTGACGATCACGCTCGCTGTAGGGGTGGTGCTAGCTGTCACTGCCGTCCAGTTCGGTCCGTGGCCCGGTTCCTGGGGCGGACTGGGGCAATCAAAACTCCGGTGCCGGAAGCGGAAGCGGAAGCGGAAGTGGCTCGTCCGGCAGTGGATCAGGGGCTGGACCGAAGCACAAGGCAGCCTCCGCACAGGACCGCCTAGCCACGCTCGACGACGTTTACGCTGCCTATACCCACAACCACGGGAACATGCCTGACCTTGATTGGGCACGCTCGATAGTCGCCCAGGGGTACTACTGGTCAGAGGTGCAAAGCCTGTATCGAGGAGGCATCGCGATGAGGCCGACGATGGCCAAGATCGGTGATGCGGGGCCGGAGGCTGTGGTCCCACTCTCCAAGGCCAAGGACTTTGGCTTCGGCGGCGGTAATGGAAATCTCCATATCGGCCAGATAACGATTCACGGAGATATCAGCTCCAAGGAAGACGCCCAAGAACTCGGCCGCGCAATCATCCGGCAGGCGAGGCTCCAGGGACTCACCGCATGACAAGCTCGAGCCCTCGGCTCACCCAGCGGGCATTCATCGCGTGATAAGGTCACACGGCGCCGTGACGCGGCGCGCGAATCCTCCGTTGCAGCTCGTCAGTTGGCGGAGGCCAACCACCGCGGAAGTTAGAAGGCCCTGCACGCCAGGGAACCGTTCCGCTCTGACAGAACGATTTGTCGGAGCGACGTATGGGACGGGCCAAGCCTGCACCTCAGCTTGAACTTGAAGTAACACGCGAGTACGAGCCAGACGACGACCGCCTAAAGCAACTCCTGCGGCTTCTCCTGGATGACGAGCCACCAGCTGAGGAAGCCTCGTAGATGCCGCCTAGGCTGCATGTAGGCAGGCTTGCCGCCTGCTTTGCTAAAATATGCGTGATATTACC
>VBIW01000147.1 GCA_005880915.1 Chloroflexota bacterium
TCGGAGGATAAGAATTCCCTGGGTCGCATCAGGCATTCTCTTCTACCCTCGCCAGGATGCGCCGGACTTGCTCAGGATGGAGATGTAGCTGTCTTCCGATCTCGCGTATGCCGGCATCGGCTCCTCTTAGGTCTCTGACTCGTCGGATAACGGCTTGCTCCGACGGCAGGTGGATCAGGGCTCCTGAGTCGGCGACTCTGTAGCCGAACGGAGCCCGCCGTCCGCCGATGTGGCGGCCTGCGGCCCGAGCACGTCGCTTGCCCCCAATCAGGCGCGCGCGGGTGAGTCCTCGCTCGAGCTGCGCTGCGGCGCCCATCACCTGGCGGCAGAAGGTCCGCATAGGATCATCGGGGTCGTCCTGCGGGATCTGGCCGTAGACGGCCTCGTGCACCTCGCCGCCAACGAGCCAGACGCGCGAGAGGATCGCTTCCTGCAAGTGCAGCTCGCGCGCCAGACGATCCAGCCTGTGGACCACCAGCAGATCGGCGCGACGCTCAACGATGGATGCCAACGCCGCTGACAGTCCGGCTCGCTCGTCCCTTGCGCCCGAGATCCCATCGTCGGCGCACTCCTGGATGACCTCGGCTGCGATCTTGCCCGCGTAGCTGCGGCAGTGGTCTAGCTGCGCCTGGAGCGAGTCGGCGTGGTTCGTGGCGGAGGTTCGCGCGTACAGGACCGCACGAAGCGGGGCCGCAGCATCGCCCGCCTGAGGGGATGTCATGCCCTGCGTCAAAGCTGCGCCTCGGCGTCGAGCAGCTCACAGACGTACTCGCGCACGGCTTGCGGATCGTTCGCGTACTCCACGAGCGCGTGCCCCAGCTTGCTCAGCTCGACGTAGCCGAGGTCGGGGAAGCCGTCGCCACACGGGTAGACGTTGCAGCCGTACTCGTCAGCGGTGTAGCCGATGAGGTCGAGGAGGAGGGCCGCAGGCCCGCGCCCTGCCTCGAAGTTCGTGGACCAGTGCCATAGATCTGCCACTGCCTCGCAGTTCTCGGGCGCGTTCTCAAGGCGCACCCAGAGATCCGCTCGCGCTGGATAGTGGCAGTCCTCGCCGCAGAGAAGCTCGCCGTCCTCGGTCGGGATGGAGCCGGTGCCCGCGCAGTGAGGGCAATCGAGGACATCGCGGAAATCACTAGCGTGTAGAGCTGACATGGAGCTGAACCTCCGTGTCCGGGGCCGGGGCGTTCGCGCGCTGCCGGCCCGTTTACGTTGTCGCTCTCACTGTCGCATTGAGAACTCAATGTGACAACCCCTCGAACGGGGATGGGGTGCCCGAGTACCGAAAGTTCACTCCTTCGAGTAGCTCCGCGGCCAATCGTCACCCGTCAAAGCGATTGACAGAGCCGGGGGGATCGTTTCCTCTTGGGGCGCGGAGGGTCGCGACACGCTGGCACCCACGGCCACGCGGGCGAGGCCAGGCGGCACGACGCGAGCCCAATCCAGGCCCGCTGTAAGCCCCAACCGCGCGTCAGGAAGGCTGGCATGAGCATTCGCGAGATCGCCGAGCGCCTCGGGCGCACGCGACAGCGCGTCTGGCAGTCATTCGGGAACGTCGACGGCCCGTCGAAACGTCCCGTCTGACGCCGGCTCGCCGCGTCCTGGCATCGTCCCGTTACTTCATCGGTTCCGAATCACGAGGACGAGCCATCCAAGAGCGATCACAAACGCTACGAGCACGACAAGGAGCGCGACAACGACCGCAAGACCGTCCATTTCCATGTCCTCCCTTGCACCTGCGACTTAAGAACATTCCCCTCCGGACCTTCGCTATTCATCGGGTTCATCCTTTTCTTTCCTGAGGGGAACAGAGGCAATGAGAAGACATCTTTCATCCAGCATCCCTCAACGAGCTATCAACAAGTGCCTGCAATCAGCAATAAGTTGACTATGTTGGATCACTTGTGCTGCTGGCTGACTGACCTAAGAGTGACCCACTAGCGATAGATGGCAACTTGTCAAAATAGTAGGGCATGGATGAGATACCGACCCATCCGAGACCCGCGTCATAGGGTCCATCGGTTGTTGATTGGCAGGTGCCGCCGCGTACAGAAGCACCTGCAAATCAACTATTTCTGACGATCGGCCTTGACGAAGCATGTCCTTATGGCATGCTGGTTCTGTGTAAGGGGGATAGACAAGGAACCGCAGATCTATTAAGTCGCTGCGGAAAGCCCCACAGAAGCGAGGAGCGTTCTCTTTATGCGCAGGACGGAAGTCTCGTGCTCACTTGAGCCTGCTAGCGCACGCCTTGAGTCATGTAGAGCGCGTCTGGACGCTCGCCCCGGATAGCAGATGGACGATCGCACACCTCGCCCCGGACGAGCTAATCGCCTCCACTTTCTGCCAATCATCACAGCGGCGACATGTGCGGTCGTGCTGGTATTCCCGTTCGTCCCGACTTGGTTGAGAGCAATACTCGCGCTCTACGTCCTGCTCGCGGGGATCTATGCGCGCCCAATCGTTCCTCGTCTCAAGATTTGGCTCGAGGAGCTTGGTTCTGAGAAAGAGTCACGAGGGAGCCACTGACTTCCCGGCAGGTCTTGACGTCTGGACTGCATTCCCGGAGATTGACACTGAGCAGGCTGGGCGACCGGATTACGATGCACTTATGATGCGACAGAGGCATCTATTAAGGTCCAGTCTCTTTCAACCAAAAGGAGTCTCATGGCAAAGAAGACGGTTTTCGTCTCGGACCTTTCTGGCGCCGAGATCGCTGACGGCAAGAGCGCAACGATCTCAATCAAGTTCGCTGACGCGAGGAAGGGAACCTACGTCCTAGACGTCAGTGAAGCTGAAAGCGAGGAGCTAGGGCAGAAGGGTCGCAAGCAGGCGCGGCGCGGTCGCCGGCCTAAGGCCGCCGCTTAGCTGGATCATTACGAACTAAGGCTGGCCACTGACATTCGCCCGACGGGACATGTCTCGAAATGCGTCTGGCGAATCGAGCTACGCGATCGTAGGCTGAGGATGGGCCGGGCCGCGTTGCAGCGTCCGGCATCGCGCGACGGCGTTCGGCTCGCCGGCCTCCTTGACCAAACTCGCAGACAGCAGCGACGAATCCCACCAACCGCCCGAGCTGATATGCGCCGGATGAGCATCGTGATGGCGGTTGCCGCCTTGGACACGTATATGCACCGGCTTATCGTTGAGAGGGCATACGTTCATGGTTCCGACGAGCTGCCAGGGAGTCTCGCCAAGCTCGAGTTTCCGTTTGACGCCTTACTAGGGTGGGTTGACGAGGCGAAGGTTGCGGCCCGCAGGCGACCGCACAAGTCCCGCCCACGCGTAGCTCTCAAGCGCCAGCTCCGCGACCGACTGCTCCGCGAGACCTTCCAGAGCTATGCCAACGTGACGAAGGCGTTAGGCATGGCGGGCCTTAGCGGCAACTGGCAGACGATTGGGAAGCGCTTCGACCCGCCGCTCCAGCCAGACGAGATTCGCGACCGGCTCAACTCCATCGTCATGCGGCGTAACCAAATCGTCCATGAGGGTGACTACCGACGGCTGGATCGGCCCCGCGATGGGGGGCTGAACGGAATCTCCGTCTCCCAGGCGAGTGCCGACATCAACTTCCTCGAGGAACTCATCGACGCGATCCACGCCGTCTAGTCTGGCGCACCTACCCGTCAGTCCGCTGGCGAGGAGGCCGTCTAGTCGGTCACAGGCTCAGGCAACTCTGCGCGTATCACGTCGGATGCGAACTCGAAGGCAAGTAGGTGTCGGTGTACCCGCGCGAGCAGCACTCCTCCCAGATTTCGATCTCGTTCCATTGGCTCCTGATGTCAGCCGCTCGCAGTTCGATGCTCTGGTCGATGCGCAAGGAGTGCGCAGCGTAACGACGCTGCATCGCGGCCCAGCCCTCGAGGGTCAAGCAGGCGACACGTCTCTGTTCGAGGAGCTTGAAGTGAACCGTCCCCAGCACGTTGAAGTCAGTCACCCAAAGCTCGCCTTCAACAAAACCTGTGAGCGGAAACAGCTTCAGATTCGTGTTCCAGGGCTCTCTGAATCTCTCTGCCTCGTTCTCCTTGATTGGTCGAACCTCAGCAACGTTTTGGAGAGCAGCTAGATTCGCGCCGCCACGCAGGGAGCAGGGGTGACCGATGAGCATGGCACAGCCGAGTCTCAGCTTTGGAGAAGCCTCGCCGTTGTTCTTGCGATTCGTGAGCGTGATGGTGATATCCGTGAAGATGTCGCCTTGATTCAGTGGGCGGTGCGGTCGAACGTGCGGTGTTGCCGCCCTCTCGAGAAAGATGCTTTCGTTAGGAAGCCATGCGCCTGCCGAGGAGGTCATTCATCCTCGCTGAGCCATTCGTCGTAGTTACCGAGATCCTCCTCGGCTTCCCTAACGTCCCGCCCGCGAAGGCTTCCCCTCGTGACGGTCAAAACAGCTCCATCCTCGGTCTCGCGCGTATAACGCGACGCTGTGCTCGTCATATTTGCGATCGCGCCCCACGCGGCGGACAGGTTGCCAGACTTGAGAAGACCGTACAGAGTGTCGGACGGTTGGCCTTCCGACAGGGGTGAGAGAAGAACGCTCTTCGGGTCTTCTGTGCGATTCGCCAGTTCTCGAAGGAAATGCCGAAGGGCCAGGAGGCGTTCTAGATTTGCCGACGGCGGGGTGATCCTACCTGACATCCATCGCTGGAACGTCTCCCGCTCGATCGGGAAGATGTCGCCCAGTCGCGCAGCGCTGAGTCCTGACAAATCGCGGACCTCCTTTGCGATCAGAGCAGTTTCAGGCAGTGCCGGAACAGGTTCATCCTCCAAGTCTTGGGCCGTGATCTGGATGCTGCCGAGCTTGATCTCGAAGACGAGCACCCCACTTGCTGTCTTCATCACGAGGTCCGCGCCGCGATACGCCTCCCGCAGCGAACCGTGGATGGTTTCCAGCGTGAGGGCCTGCGCGGCTGCAGGCAGCCATTCATTGATCGTCGTGGTACCGCCTCCGTAGCGGTACAGAACCCTTCCCGTCTGACTCCGAATCTGGTCGAGCCAACGCCGAGGACGGACATTGCCCTCGCCAGCTGATCGCTTGAAGCCAGTCCAGCGGGCCGGCTCTGATACGACTTCAGTTGCTGCGGGCGCTACCGACACGGAACCTCTCTATCGCCTCAGGGGTGAGGCACCAATGGAAGAGCCTGTGGATTTCCTCGTGAAAGTCATTGAATCGCTTTAGGATGGCCTCTGTCGTCACATCGTCCTGTGGCGTTTGTGACAGACAGTCGGTGTCCATCAGGAATCCGAGCGCATTTTCAGGACCGCTACGGACGAGCCCATACTTGAAGGCGATTGCGATGTCGTCGGTAAGCTTCAACCGTGCATCGGTCAAGGTGTGTTCGACGTTGTTGACAATCTCCTCCGCCCCAAGAAGCCCGAGAAGGTACGGGTTGAGGTAGCGGCCCCACTCGGACGGCGCGACATCTGGCCAATCGAAAAAGTCGATGTACCGCAAGCCCTGCTGCTGCGACTTGGTGGGGCCGAGCAGCCGTAGCGCAGCTTCCCAGATCCGCCCGAAGCGGTCGCTGAACTCCTCATAGTTGGAGTACCTCGTCGCGACCGACGCCTCAAGCGTGACGAACATCGGATTGACGACAACGCTCCACGCGCCGTCGCTAGTCGAGAACTTGTAGTTCTTCGCCTCTCCCGCTGTGGACATCCCTTCTGGCCCCACGGCGAGGTTGAGCTGCTGCTCAACCCCGTACTCGGAGTACTCGCTCCTGATCTCGTCTTGAAAAGCCGCCAGCCCAGCAGGATCCGCGAGCTTCAGGATCGCTGGGAAGCGAACCTGCCCGAGCATGACCTTCAGCGGGGGGTTGTCGAACTGCTCGTGGTCTGCGTCCGGGAGTGAAAGTGCGCGAGTCATCACGTCACACAATAGATCACAGTCATCGGATGCGGGAGCCCAATGCATTAGCGCGGTCTACCCATGAAGCAGGCGCTGGCGTAACAGCGCCCTGACCAAACGCCCGGCAGCGTGTCCGGAGTGGGCAACTCAA
>VBIW01000148.1 GCA_005880915.1 Chloroflexota bacterium
GGTCCTGGGCCAGGACTTCGTGCGCACGGCGCGGGCGAAGGGGGCGCCGCGCCCGGCGGTGCTCGTCCGCCACGCGCTGCGCAACGCGCTCCTGCCGATCGTGACGACGATCGGGCTGCAGTTCGGCACGCTGCTGGGCGGCGCGGTGCTCACGGAGACCGTGTTCGCCTGGCCCGGCGTGGGCCGGCTGCTGGTCGACTCGATCGGGTCCCGCGACTACCCCGTCGTGCAGGGCGTTGTGCTCATGCTGTCCGGAAGCTTCATCATGATCAACCTGGTCACCGACCTGGTGTACGCCTATGTCGATCCCCGCATCCGCTACAGCTGACGTCGCCCCGGCGCTGGACGTGGTGGTCGCCCGCGAGGGCGGCAGCCGGGTCTGGGCGAGGCTGCGCACGCATCCCAGCGCGATGGTGGGCATCGCGATCCTGCTGCTCTACGTCGTGGCCGGCGCCGCCGGCCCGCTGCTCCTCCACTACGACCCGGTCCGCCAGAACCTGTTGGACGCCTTCCTGCCCGGGTCGCCGGCCCACCCGCTGGGCACCGACGACCTGGGCCGGGACGAGCTGGCGCGCCTGCTCTACGGCACCCGCTACACCCTGGTGCTGGGCTTCGCGGCGGTTGCGATCGGGCTGGCGGTCGGCGTCCCGCTCGGGGCCCTGTGCGGCTACTTCGGCGGCTGGGTGGACCTTCTCGGTCAGCGCCTGACGGACATCCTGCTCGCGTTCCCCAACATCCTGCTGGCTCTGGCGCTGGTCGCCGCGCTGGGCGTCGGCCTGCAGAACGTCATCATCGCGGTCGGCGTCACCTCGATCCCCATCTTCGTCCGGCTGGTCCGCGCCTCGGCGCTCAGCGTGCGCGAGCTGCCGTACGTGGAGGCGGCGCGAGCGCTCGGGGTGTCCTCGACCGTGACGCTCTTCCGGCACGTGGTCCCCAACTCGCTCGCGCCGGTCATCGTCCAGGGCAGCCTGCAGCTGGGCGCGGCCATCCTGATCGCGGCCGGGCTCGGGTTCCTCGGCCTCGGCGTGCAGGCGCCGACGCCGGAGTGGGGCACGATGCTCGGCTCCTCGCGCAACTACATCTTCTCGGACCCCAACCTGGCCACGTTCCCGGGCCTGGCCATCTTCGGCGCCGTGCTCGCGTTCAACCTGCTCGGCGACGGCCTCCGCGACGCGCTCGACCCGCGCGGCGCCGCGCACTGATCCGCCGCTTGCGGCTGATCTGACAGCACTAACTAAACTTCGAGCGTCGCGTCTCAGCCTTTCGGAGTAACCACAGAGGGCAGGCCGTGGGTCCTGGCCTCGAGAAAGGAGTCCGATGCGAAAGAAGTTGCTGGGTTCGGTCGGCATGTGCGTGCTCGGGGCTGCGATGCTCGTCGCCGCAGTCCTGGCCGGGCCGGCCTCCAGCTCGACCTCGCGTCAGGCGAAGACGGGTGGGACGTTGAACGTCGCTCATTCGGCGGGCGATTTCGACAACCTGGATCCCGCGATCGCTTACGTCCAGGACGACTGGATGGTCGAGTACGTGACGTGCCTCAAACTGATGAACACGCCGGACAAGGGGCCGCCCGCGGGATCGAACCTGATTCCAGACGCGGCGGCCGGGTTCCCGGTCGTGGCCAAGAACGGCAAGACGTACACGTTCACGATCAAGCCCGGGTTCAAGTTCAACACCGGGGAGGCGGTGACGGCCGCAACCTTCAAGGCCGCGTTCGACCGTGACTCGGATCCGGCGATGAACTCGCCGGTGACCGCGTTCATCGACGACGTGGTCGGCGTCAAGGCCGTTCTCGACAAGAAGGCGAAGAGCGTCAGCGGCGTGACCGCGAGCGGCATGAAGCTGACCATTCGGCTGACGCACCCGGACGGCGGTCTGTTGAACAAGCTGGCGCTGCCGTTCTTCTGCGCCATCCCGGTCAGCCTGCCGCACGACCCGAACGGCATCCAGACGCCGCCGAGCGCGGGTCCGTACTACATCGCGAGCCGCACGGTCAACCGGCAGGTCGTGCTGAAGAAGAACCCGAACTACCACGGGCCGCGCCCGCGCGGTACGGACACGATCGTGATCACGACCAACACCGACCAGCAGCAGACGGTGCTGCAGGTCCGGAACGGCACCTATGCCTATGACATGGGCGCCGGTCCGCCCCCGGCGGACTACGCCGGGCTGGCGAAGGACTTCGGCGTCAACAAGAGCCGGTTCTTCGTCAACCAGCAGTTGACGACCTGGTATCTGGCCCTGAACACCTCGAGGGGCCCGATGACGAACGTGAAGCTGCGTCAGGCCACGAACTACGCGATCGACCGGCCGTCGCTGACCCGCCTGTTCGGCTACCTGGGCGGCAAGCGGACGACGCAGCTGCTGCCGGCGGCACTGGCCGGCGGCAACTACAAGGCCGTGTACCCGATCCGCGGTGCCGATCCGAGGAAGGCCAAGCAGTTGGCCGGCAACTGCGGCAACCTCGAGCTCTGGACGACCACGAGCGCGAACGGCTCGGCGGTCGGTCAGCTCGCGAAGTTCGAGCTCACCCAGGCCGGCTGCAACGTGACGATCAAGCCCTTCCAGGGCAGCTCGATCTACACGGCAGCGGGCACGAAGGGAGCCTCGTTCGACGTCATGCGGTCGGGCTGGATCGCGGACTATCCGGATCCGTACGACTTCTATCACCTGCTTCTCGATGGAACCACGATCGTGGCGTCGAACAACACGAACTTCTCGTACTTCGACAACCCGAGCGTGAACGCAGCGATCGCGACGGATAACCTCCTGACCGGCGCTGCCCGGCTCAAGGCGTACGGCGCCCTCGATCTATCGACGATGAGCAAGTACGCGCCGATCGCTCCGTACACCAACTCCAACAACCACGACTTCATCTCGGGGAAGGTCGGCGGCTACACGTACGCTCCGTTCGTCGGGGCGGCGGACCTGGCGACCTTCTTCCTCAAGTAGGAACTGGGAGCAAACGAGCGAAACGACGGGGGCGCCGGAAGCTTTCGGCGCCCCCGCCGAAACAGTCGAGTCTTCTTCCTGATTCCCGCCAACCCGGCGCAGCTCGTCTGCGGCCGCGCCTGCTCGCCGCAGACGATCCAGCGCGTGGCGCACTACCTCGGCACCGACCGTCCCGTCTACGTCCAGTACGGCAAGTTCCTCGGGCGGCTGATGCCGGTCAGCTTCACGGGCGGCTTCCACTTCAAGGAGCCGAGCCTCGGCCACTCGTTCGTCAGCCGGACGAGCGTCGACTACCTCATCGGGCAGGCGGCGCCGATCACCGCGTCGCTCGTCCTCGGCGGCGCCATCGTCTGGATGCTGATCGCGCTGCCGGTCGGCATCCTCTCGGCCCTGCGCCCCCGCTCGCTCTTAGACCGAACGTCGATGACCTTCGTCCTGGTCGGGATCTCCGCGCACCCGATCTGGCTCGGCCTGATCTTCTCCTACTTCTTCGGCTACAAGTGGAAGATCACCCCGATCGCGGGCTACTCGAACTTCTTCACGCCCTTGCTCGGGCAGCCGAGCGGTCCCGTGCAGTGGGCGTACCACATGGTCCTGCCCTGGTTCACGTTCGCCATCCTGTTCGCCGCGCTCTACGTCCGGATGATCCGCGCCAACGTCCTCGAGACGATGAACGAGGACTACGTGCGCACGGCGAGGGCGAAGGGCGCCCCAGAGCGCACGGTGATGATCTCGCACATCCTGCGGAACGCGATGCTGCCGGTCGTGACGATGCTGGGCATGGACATCGCGGTGGCGCTGGGAGGGGCTGTCTTCACCGAATCGGTCTACGGACTGCCGGGACTCGGACGGATCTCGATCCTCGCCCTGAACAACTTCGACTACAGCGTGATCACTGGCACGATCGTCTTCGCCACGACGGCTATCATCGTCTTCAACCTCGTGGTCGATCTCCTCTACGCGTGGATCGACCCGAGGATCAGGCTCGCGTAGAACGGACGGCGACTCGGATGGCGCTACTCGAAGTCAAGGACCTCGTAACGCACTTCGTCACCGACGACGGCATCGTCAAGGCGGTCGACGGCGTCAGCTTCTCGGTCGAGAAGGGGAAGACGCTCGGGATCGTCGGCGAGTCCGGCTCCGGAAAGAGCGTCACCTGCCTGTCGATCATGGGCCTGAACCCGAAGCGCAGCGCCTCGGTCTCCGGTCAGGCGCTCTTCAAGGGCGAAGACCTGATCCGGGCGAACAGCTCCCGGCTGCGCGCGATTCGCGGCGACGAGATCTCGATGATCTTCCAGGATCCGATGACCTCGCTGAACCCGGTGCACTCGATCGGCCGGCAGCTGGTCGAGGCCGTCCTGCTCCACAACGACGAGATCTCGAAGGCGCAGGCGAAGGCCCGCGCGCTCGAAGCGCTGAAGGCGGTCGGGATCCCCCGCGCCGAGCACCGCATCGACGACTATCCGCACCAGTTCTCGGGCGGCATGCGGCAGCGCGTGAT
>VBIW01000044.1 GCA_005880915.1 Chloroflexota bacterium
GCCTCCTGATCGACACCCTCTCCGGACCATTCGAGCCCGAGCGATACCCGGACGAGCACAGGCAGCGCCTGCTCGACGCGATCGGCGCGAAGACTCCCAGCCTTGCCGAGTCGCCAACCGCGCCGTCTCCGACACGGATCGTCGACCTGATGGCGGCGCTCGAAGCGAGCGTGAAGGCGGCGAAAGCCGCCCGCGCGCCGCAGGATCGACCGGTCAAGGCGCCGCGCCGCCTATCCCGCGGTTAGCACTCGAGCAAGTTGTTCGCGGTGCACGCAACAGTTGCGAGCGGGAGCAACGCTGCAGACGCGATGCCGCCTCTAAGCGACATCGGGATTCGGTGCGTCCTCTAGCAGTGCTTCTGGCAGATCAACCATGCGCGAGCGCAGGTACTCGCCGAGACCCTTGGCCTGGGGATCGATGCGCGTGGAGGACGCGACGCCTTCGCCCAGCAGCCCGGCGATGACGAAATTCAGCGACTGGATGTTGGGCAGCGAATAACGATCCACCTGGAGCCCTGACGTCTCGGGCAGCAGCTCCTTGAGCCGATTCACCGTCAGAAATGCTTCCAACCAGCGGTATCCGTCTTCACTCCGGGCCCAGACACCGACGTTCGCATTTCCGCCCTTGTCGCCTGACCTCGCACCGAAAGCAGTTCCCAACGGGACACGGCGCGTGGGTTCGATGTCGGAAAGCGGCCCACTGCCAGGGTCCGAGTCCTCGGCTTGCCCCCCTCGCCTCGGCGGCTCGGTCACGTCGAGGCGGCGCCCGTCTTCCAGTACCACCGTCTGCGCCACAAGCTCCGCCGGGATGAGCGCCGGCCAGTAGACCCCGTACGTGGTCTCCGCCTCGGGCGGGCTTGTCGTGAAGAAACCCGGATAGCTGGCCAGCGCCAGCTCGATCGCCTTGTTGGAGAATGCACGCCCGACCTTTTTGGCGTCTGAGTCCTTCACGGTCACGCGGAGCTGAGCGGTCGCCTCGCTCGTCCGAAGAAGCTGAACGTCGACGTGGTCGAAGGCTGCCTCGCCACCCAGCGACTCGAACAGCTGACGGCGCGCGAGCTCGGCCTTGGCGTCGATGTCGAGGCCGGTGAGGACGAACGTCATGGTGTTCCGGAAGCCGCCGATGTAATTGAGCGAAACCTTGAGGGTGTCGGGCGCGGGCTCCCCGCGGACGCCCGACACGAGCACGCGGTCCGGTCCGTCTGGCGACAAGTTGATGGTGTCGAACCTCGCCACGACATCGGCATTCAGGTAGCGCCGGCCCTGGATCTCGTAGAGGAGCTGCGCGGTGACCGTGCCGACCGAGACCAATCCCCCACTCCCCGGATGCTTCGTGATCACAGCGCTACCGTCCTCGCGAAGCTCGGCGATCGGAAAGCCGAGATGAGTGATTCCTGGCACCTCGGAGAAGAAGCTGTAGTTGCCGCCGGTCGCCTGCGCGCCGCACTCGATGACATGCCCGGCGACCACCGCTCCGGCGAGCCGGTCCCAGTCGTCCCGCGCCCAACCGAAACGCCAGGCGGCCGGGCCGACCACGAGCGACGCGTCGGTCACACGCGGGCAGATGACGATGTCAGCCCCGGCCTTGAGCGCTTCGACGATGCCCCAGGCTCCGAGATAGACGTTGGCCGAGACAGGCTCGACACCGGATTCGGCCAGGGAGCGGCCAGTGTCGAGATGGCGAAGCTCGCGGCCGGCGGCCTGCAGCTCGAACAGCCGCGGCATCAGGTCGTCGCCCTCGATGTGGGCGACGGTCGCCCGGAGGCCCAACCGCGCCAGCAGCTCGCGCAGCCTGGTCGCGAGACCGGCCGGGTTGAGGCCGCCGGCGTTGACGACGATCTTCACGCGGCGATCGATGGCCAGACCGACGACGTCCTCCATCTGTCTGAGGAAAGTCGTCGCGTAGCCTGCATCGGGATTTTTGAGCCGCGACTTCCATAGGATCAGCATCGTCAGCTCCGCCAGGTACTCGCCGGTGAGGACGTCGATCGGCCCTCCCTCGAGCATCTCGCGAGCCGCGGAGAAGCGGTCGCCGTAGAACCCGGAGCAGTTGGCGATCCGCAGGGCGTCAGTCACGATTGATACCGACTTTGACACCTCCTCGGGACTGAATTCGATACCGCTGCGGCAGGAGGCTGCGCGCCATCGCAGTCAACCCCGCATTCACGAGAGGAGAGGTTCACATGGTCAAGGCACTATTGGCGTCAGTCGCGGCGGCGGCAGCGACGATGCTGCTTGCGGTGGGTGCCTCGGCGGGCGCCACCGTCCAGCACATCAACCTGAGCATGCCGGAGCAGTGCTTTCCCGGCAAATTCGGCTCCACGTTCTGCGTGGCCTCCACCGGCCAGGAGAACATCGTTCAGACCCCCTCAGGGAACCTGAGCGCGGAGATCAACGTGTCGAGCAGCTTCGTCGCCAGCCTCAACGGGGCCGTCCTCGCCAGCGGAAGCGACTCCTTTCAGGAGCACGTCCTGTATACGAATGGGTTCACCGTCCTGCAGGAAGGTGGAATGCACGAATCGTCAGTCACGACGAGCGGGGGCGTGACATGCACCTTCAACGCCGACATTCACGTCACAGGTCTCGACCTGGCAACCGGAATCGGGCACATCCAGTACAGCAACGTCAACTTCGTCTGCGCCTGAGAGATCTGCTGGCGACCGGGGGCGTCTAAGAACCGCCCCCGGTTGCCGGCGCCCTCGACGCAATCAAGCCCACGAACGCGACAACGACTCCTACCACCACGATCAGAACCGCAATGTCGAAGCCATAAGGCGCCTGCAGCCAATCGCGCGAGCTGCGGACCAGGGTCCAAACGGCAACGAATGCCGCAGCGGCGAAGCCAATGCCGGCACCCAGCAAGATGTCCCGCCGCGCCCGGCCCATGCCGATGAAACCGGTGATCAGGGTCAGCAGGCCGGCCAGACCAATCGGCACCGGCAGAAAGAGAAGTGGCATGAAGCGATCGTCACTGAGGTTGCCGAAAGCCGACAGGCCGAGCACAAAGTCGGCGGCGACCCCGAGCAAGAACACACCCAGGCCGACCCGCAGCACAGTTGACTGCCTGCCGCGGAATACGACGATGGCAGCAACGAGACCAAGAAGGCCGGCGAGCAGGACTGGCAGCTCGAGGGCGCTCAACTCGATTGCCTCGTTCGTCGAGGGGTGCGGGAACAGCACGCTCGGAAACACCCACAACAGCACAAGGATCGCAATCAGCACCACGGTGCCGGCAATGAGCTGGAGCCTCACGACGGCCCCAAGTGTGAGGCCTAGGCGGCGCGTCAGCGGTCAGACGCTGCCGTATACATCGAGCACGTCGGTATCGACAAGGCGACTCATTCCCGACGCCGGAACCAGCCAGAGGTCATTCCTAAGAAGTCCGCCTCTAGTTGTCGGTTTGCGCACCATGAACGCAGATCCGCCCGGTTGACTCGCGCTGAGATATTGCGGGCCAGGCTCCGTGCGAAGCACCTGACCGGTACGCCAGCTGACAAGTTGAGCATTGTCCGTCGTTCCCGCCCCGCCGACGAAGACCAGTTCGTCATCGCCCGAAAATCCTTGAACGATGGTCTGCCCAAGCGTCGCGACCACGCTTCCCTGGGGTAGTGCACGAATCTGACCTTTGGCCGCCGGACCCTGGCGGACGACCGTGAAGACCTCGGCAACGTAGCGACCGTCCGATGAGACGGTGGTGAGCGTGCCACCGACGGGACTGCTCGTCACGGGGTACCCCCGCCGATAGAGCACCGACCCGTCTGAAAGGTTGACCACGACGAGCTCTGTCACTGGATCCAGACCTGTCTTGGCGGCTTGCGTCAAATCTGAAGCGGTTCGTTCCGCCAGAACAGCAACGCCCGTACGAGCGCTGCAGGCTTCGATCGAGGTCATCGCGTTGGCACCGAACCGGCCGACGGACGCGACTGTCCGCGGCGCCGATCCGACAGCCCCCCAGGTAAGAACAGCGGGGCCCGTCAGGGTCCCCCCGGTGAATGACTCGTACCCAGGAGTTGTCATCCGGCAGTAGTGCCGGCTGTCATCGGCCCATGTGGGCAGGAGCCCCAAATTCGGATCGATGCGCCCCACGACGGCGCCGTCCGCGTCTCGAACGGAGCCGTCGTTCAAAAACATGATCCGGCTGCCGTCGGGCGATACGCTGCCGACCCCCAGGTGCGTCGGGGCAGCCTTGCCTGGATAGCGCGGCGTGGAGGGCGGGGCGGCGGGCATCGCGAACGGCAGCCCCAGCCGGCCCGACCAGTCCGAGCGGCGAAGAGAGGGGTCAGCACCCTTGAGGTACCAGACCAGACCTGGTGTCCCGGCAGCTGCCGCCTGCTCGGCCGGTATCGAGGCGGGCGCAGTCGCCATCGAGGCGGGCGTATGACTGCCGCAGCCGCTCGCGGCACCGCCGATCAAAAGCGCCACCAGAACGCCGAGCCCCCGCCGGTCGCCCATCGCTGTTGTTCCTAACTAGCGTAGGGCCGCGAGCGTTACCAAGGCCGCGTGGACAGATCCCCGGGTCAGGCCTAAGATCGGGCCGCAGCCACGTCGGGCCAGCTTTTTCGCCCAGCTCGGGCGCGTCCAGAACGGAATCTTCGCGGACTGAAATCGGTCAGAACGGGAGGTCGCGAACGGCGCGACCTCCCGCCGGCGCACCGAGCGTAACTTTCAATCACGATATCGCGGCCGGATGCGTGCGATTTGCGCAACTCGCACAAATGGCAGAGTTCTCAAACGAGCATTTTGCGCAAGCCGTCTAGTCGCTAACCAGGCTCGGCAATCGCTCACGGAGGATCGACTCCGCCTCTCGAATCATCTCAGCCACCACCTCGCCGGCCGGCATGACCTCGTGGATCAGCGCCGCGGACTGACCGTAGTAGACGATCGCCTCATCAACGTCGCCGGCTCGGCGGGCCTCACGCATTGCGGGGACCGCCTCGTCGCGCCGCCGGCGCAGCTCGTTGGTGCGACCGAGCCAACGTTCCACGACGCGATTTCGCGCGATCCGTTCGACCGCACCCGGCCAGTCCGTGCCAAGCATGATGTCGGCGAGGTCCGTGACGATCGTGTCGCTCCCATCGCTGTCGATGATCAGCTTCTTGAAAGCCGCGTGGAGGGACGACTCTGGGGTAACAAGGAACCGCGTCCCGACCAGAACGCCTGCAGCGCCCAACGCAAGCATCGCGGCGAGTCCTCGGCCATCTGCGATTCCGCCTGCTGCCAGGACGGGCGTGGGTGCGACCTCGCGCGCGACCATCGGCACGATGACCGCGGTTCCCAAAAGGCCGATATGACCGCCGCCATCGGTGCCCTGGGCGATGATCACGTCCGCGCCGGCCGCCGCCGCCTTTGCGGCGTCGGCTACCGTCGGGACCATGTGCAGCACCTTGATGCCGCGCTCGTGAGCACTCGCAAAGATCGCGCCGAGGTCCTGGTCGTCGCGCGGCCAGGCTGTCGACAGCACCGAAGGGCGAACGTCCAGCACTGCTTGCATCTGGTCGTCATCCGCACCGTGGAGCAGCAGATTGATCCCATACGGTCGCTTTGTCCTGCTTCTGATAACGTGGGCGAGCTCGTGAATTGCAGCGGCCTCGTGATCGGAGGCGCCGAGGATACCCAGGCCGCCGGCATTGCTCACGGCCGCCACCAGCTCCGGCGACGTCGCGCCTCCCATCCCAGCCTGAGCAATCGGGTGTTGAACGGCGAGCAGCTCGGTGAATGCGGTCTTGATCACCCAACAATTGTCGAACGCCGGACGCAGGGGTGCACACACCGTCCGTGCAGTGTTTCAATCGGATCAAGACGCGATCAGACCTCTTCCTGACAGGGGTCTAGAGCACCGTCTCCTCGAGGAGCTCACGCGGTGACGCGCTCCTGCGGCGCGCCGGCCGCTTCGTACGCGGGCTCGGGCCGCATCAGCTCGATGGCGATCTTTCCCTTCGCGTGGCCCTCGTTGAAGTAGGCGAACGCTTCGTCGAGCTGGTCGAGCGTGTACCGCCTGTCGATGACGGATGCCACCTTCCCGTTCGCCATGAGCTCCGCGATGGCCTCCATGTCCTTTTGCGTCAGTTTGGCAATGAAGAACACGACTTTCTGACGGCCGCGCATGGAACCGAGGCGCGTGCCGATGATGTGGCCGAAGGCTTTCATCTCGCTGGTGTGCTGGATCGCGGCCGCACCCACCAACACGAAGATGGCGCCTGGTTGGAGGACCCGCCTGCACTCCGAGAGGGAGCGGCTCCCTGCAATGTCGATCAAGGCGTCATAACGCTCTCCGCTCTTCGTAAAGTCCTGCTGCGTGTAGTCGATCACGCGCTGCGCGCCAAGCGAGCGGACGGCGTCCACGTTGCGCGGGCTGCAGACCGCGGTGACCTCGGCGCCGAGAGCCCTCGCGACCTGGACCGCAAACGTCCCCACGCCTCCGGAAGCGCCATTGATCAACACCTTCTGGCCCGGTTTGACGTGGCCGTGGTCCCGGATCGCCTGCAGCGCCGTCAGCGCCGCGACCGCCACGCAGCCCGCCTTCTCGAAAGACACGTTGGCTGGTTTGCGCGCCAGCGCCTCAGACTCCGAGAGGCATATGTATTCGGCGAAGGACCCGTGCTCGCCCCCGAACACCTCATCGCCCGGCCGGAACCGTGTGACGTCCTTGCCCACCGCCTGGACGATGCCCGCGAAGTCGGTGCCCATCCCATCGCGCTTCGGCTTGCGGGCCAGCTTTCGCATCAGGCGCCCGGCACCCGAGAGGGGAAACAGATCCACCGGGTTCACAGACGACGCGTGCATGCGGACGAGCACGCCGTCGTCTGGCACAGCGGGCGGCTCGATCTCCTCGAGCTTCATCACGCCGCGCTTCTCGCAGACAATCGCTTTCATCTGCGTCAGCTCAGGCTGAACGGTGGGTACTGGTCGGTCACGAGGGTGAAGGCGTAGGCGGTCACCCGGTTGTTCCAACGCAGCACACCGACGACGTAGCGGAAGAGCCCCTTTGGATAGGTGCCCGTGAAGAGGATGGCGAACCAGGCGGCGATGATTGCGAAGGCGGCGCCGATCCACAGGAACAGCAGCAAGACGTAGTGCGGGATGGCGAGCAGCCACTTGACCAGGGGCAGCCACCGGTTGAGCTGCTTGGCGTCGGGATAGGCGAAGTCGAGGTGCACGGACTGCTCCTCGTCGGTCGACGGGTAGCGGTCGTCGAGCAGCGCCATGTATGCGGTGACGCGATTGGAGAAACGGAGCAGGTTGAGGTTCCAATCGAACCACCACCGCGGGTACTTCTGGCGGAAGACGAGCATCAGGACGAGGGGCACGAAGACAGCAGCACCCCCGATAACGAGTGCCCTCTGATTGTCGCCGTCCTGAAAGGTCTCGCCGGACAGCATTGTGAGCAGGACGACGATGGGGATCGCGATGAGCAGCCGGAAGGCCGTCGTCAGCCGGCTGAGCGGGCGGGCGGGAAAATCGACGTCGAACTGGACCGGATAGCTGCTGACCACTTGTTCACCCCTCCTGGATGATGTTGGTTGATTCGAGGCTGACCACCTCGTGACCGTGCAGCGCCTCGAGAAACGGCTGGAAGCTGCCGTAGACGACGCAGCGGAGGACCCCGCCGTGGGTCTCGACCCGGCTGACTCCTGACGCCCGCGCGATCTGCTGCGCGGGCGGCGCGCCCACGAAGCTGACCTCCACCTTTCTCAACTGAGGCACCTCGGTCACGCCGGCCAAGCTACGTGGCCTGCCCTCGATCTGAATCGGTGGAATCACCGATTCTTGTCTCGGTAGTAACTTGCCGTCTCACGATGGCCAAGCCCGCCCGCCGTGTTGGCAACCTCCCCGCCGAAGCGACCAGCTTCATCGGCCGCCGGCGCGAGCTGGCCGAGCTGCGCAAGAAGCTGTCATCGGCGCGGGTGGTGAGCCTGGTGGGGCCCGGAGGCGTGGGCAAGACCCGTCTCGCCATTCGCGCGGCCACCGACCTGTCACGCGGGTTCCGGAATGGCGCTTGGCTCGTCGAGCTGGCCGAGGTGCAGGACCCGGCATTGGTCGGCAACGCGGTGATGGCGGCGCTTGACCTGCGCGACCAGGCCGCGACCGAGCCGTTCGCCTTGCTGCGTGCCTACCTCGCCGACAAGGAGCTGCTGCTGCTGCTGGACAACTGCGAGCACCTCCTGGCGGCGGTGGGCGATCTCGTCAACGAGGTGGTCAAGGCGGCGCCCGGCGCACGGGTGATGGCGACGAGCCGCGAGCCGCTCGATGTACCGGGAGAGCACGTCCTCCCGATCCCCCCTCTGGAGCTGCCCGCCTCAGATGGCGCCAGCCTGGAGCAGAACGAGTCGGTGGCGCTCTTCGTCGAGCGGGCAGCCGCGGCTTCGGGGACCTTCGAGCTGACCGCGTCGAATCGGTCGGCGGTAGCCGATGTGTGCCGGCGGCTGGATGGCTTGCCGCTCGCGATCGAGCTAGCGGCAGTTCGGACTCGAGCCCTTTCGGTGGAGCAGATCCTCGAGCGCCTCAGCGACAGGTTCAGCCTCCTGGTGGGCGGCGGCCGCGCCGCGCTGCCCCGGCATCAGACCCTGCACACCACAATCGAGTGGAGCCACGATCTGCTTTCGGCCGCCGAGCGGATGTTGCTGCGCAGGCTTTGCGTGTTCGCGGGACGATTCACCCTCGAGGACGTCGAGGGCATCTGCCCTTCTGACGAGCTGCCTACCGGCTCGGTGCTCGATTCGCTGTCGTCGCTGGTCGACAGGTCGCTCGTCATCAAAGATGACGTACGCGGCCAGGCCTGCTACCGCCTGCACGAGACGATGCGTGAGTACGCCGTCCTCAAGCTAAAGGAGGCCGGCGAAGACGAGACCCTCGGCGAACGTGCCACCGAGTACTACGTTCTCAAATGCGGCGCGACCGGACCTCCGGGCAGGTATCGGCTGGCCGAGTGGCTCGGGTGGATGGAGCTCGAGATCGATAACGTCCGCGCCATCCTGCGGCACTGTCTGACGCGACGGGATTTCACGCGCGGCGTTGACCTGGTGGCGTCGCTCGGCTGGTTCTGGATCACGCGCGCCACCACTGAAGGCGTGCGGTGGTTGGAGGAGATGCTCGCGCCGGCCGAGGGTAACTCGGAGGGCCTGGCATGGGCGTGCTTCCTGCGTGGGTTCCTGGCGGTGCTCCAGAACGACCCGCTGTCCGCTCGACCGTGGCTGGCGCGCGCCGCAGCAGCCGCCACCGAGCTGGGTGACATGGCGCTGCTGACCCAGTCGTGCGCGATGGGTTCGATCGCGGCGATGTTGGCGGGCGACCGCAGCGCCGCCGATGCTCTGCATGAGGAGGCGCTGACGGCGCTGGCGGGCGCCGACGACCTGGCGGCCACGACGGCGGTCCTCCAGACACGCGCTTTGAATGGGATGTTCACGGGCGAGCTTGACGCGGTCCGACAAGCCTCCACGGAGGGAGTGCGGCTGAGCCGGGAGGCCGGCGATCTATACGTGCTCGAGATCATGCTCATGGAGCTGGCCTTCTCTCTTCTCATGGCGGGCGACCTCGACGGACCGAGGCCGCTCCACACGGAGGCTCTGCAGATCGCGCGCCAGATCGACGACCGGCTGGTTCAGTCCTATCTGATAGCCGCGTTCGGCTACTACGCGGCCTTGGCCCGCCATGGGCGTCTGGCGGCCCGGCTGCTGGGCGCGGCGGAGTCGACACGCCTGGGAGCCGGCGCGGCTGTGATGGCGCCACTGGCGCCGCTGATGGTCGAGACCGAGGAGACCGCGATCGCCCTGCTGGGTCAGGCGAAGTTCGAAGAGGAGCTCGCCGCGGGGAGGCAAATGGACCGGGAGGCAGCGATCGCGCTGGCGCTGGGTGAGTCAGACCAGGTTGCCAGGCCAACCCGCGCCTCCGTTGAGGGCGCCCTTGGCGAGCTCGGACAGCGAGAGACCGAGGTCGCTCGGCTCATCGCCGAGGGCCTCAGTAACAGGCAAATCGGCGCGCGCCTGTTCATTTCCGAGCGCACCGTGGACAGCCACGTCCGCAGCATCCTGAACAAGCTCGGCTTCAACTCCCGGGCCCAGATCGCCGGCTGGATCGCGAAGCGGTGAAGCTGGCCGCCAGGGAGCTTGGAATTCCGGACGTGCCATCCAGGCGGTTCAGTTGGACGGCGAACGCATGACTGTTGTCGGACTGACCGGTGAGAGTCACTTCTTGACACGTTTACAAGCTAGGCGAGGACTTCGACTGCACGTTGGTCATCGCCCCGAAAGCACATCAGCACAACTTTGGCTGAGGTCAGTTGCCTCGACATCGAGCGCAGAACCTGGAGGCAGTAGGAGGCCAAAGGAGGCGAATGAACGACCTGAGGTCGACCGCGAGGCGGTCAGGGAGCGATCGACGCCGAGCCGAACGCAGAGGCGGCGCTTCCACGCATTGGACAACCGAAGCCCATGCAAATACGGCGTGCGGTTGGGACCGCAGGACGACTCTCAGGCGGCTCCAACACCGGCGTAGCCTGCTGGACCGCCGTTCAGGCACCCCTCGATCGATCGCCGATCGCTAATCCCCAGCATGCTGCCGTAGCGCGCAGCGTCTTCGGCGACGCCAGCGCGCCCTGACTGTCGACACGGGATAACCGCGTCAAATTGGTGGACGATGAGTAACCGACATTCACAAACGAGTCAAGGCAGTACTGATCTACCTGTCTCAGGCGCGCTAGTGTCCGGAGTCAGACCCGGTCGGACGCGTGCGTTTTGCACAACCCGCACGTATGGCAGCGTTATCAAAAGGTGCGTTTCGCGCGAGCCGTACGTAATCCGCGGGAAACAAGCCAAAGGGGTCGTTGGAGCCCACGCCCGGATTCGAACCGGGGACCTTTTCCTTACCAAGGAAATGCTCTACCGCCTGAGCTACGTGGGCGGGGCTTGCGTCCGATTCTATCTGCTCCATACTCTGGCCCAGACTCATGCCAACCATCGATGAAGTGCTCGCGCGGGCACGGCGCCGGCTCGTGCGGGTCACGCCCGAGCAGGCCGCCGCGGAGCAATCGCGAGGAGCTCTGCTGGTCGACACGCGCACGCATGAGCAGCGGGCGAGGGACGGCCAGATTCCGGGCGCGCTTGTCATCGATCGCACCGTCCTCGAGTGGCGCCTCGACCCAACTTCTGATTCGCGGATTCCGGAAGCGACCGGCCGCGAGGTCCGCGTGATCGTGGTCTGCGCCGAGGGCTTCTCGTCGAGTCTCGCCGCGGCGTCGCTGCAGGAAATCGGGCTCGTCAACGCCACCGACGTCATCGGCGGGTTCGAGGCCTGGAAGGCAGCCGGCCTCCCCGTCACGACCTAGAGCCCCGAGGCCACCTTCCCCACGTCGGTCAGGATCTCGGCCTTGCCCCGCACCTTGATCGCCGCGGTCAGCTCTGTGAACTGCGCGACCAGCACCTCGCCTGCGTCGAGCCGCTCCGAGTGATGTGAGCGCGTGTCCTTGCCGCGCGTCAGGCCCATGATCACGACGCCGTCCTCCAGCGCCTTGACCACTATGTAGCGGCTACTGGGCTCTTCGTCCTCGCTCACCATAACCCCGTCCATTCCCGTTGGATTGCACCTTCGGCCGCACTGTCTCGAGCCTGGTCGACGCCTCACCTACCAGCTGATCGATCTCGGCCGCGAGCGCCGGACCGCCGAGGACATGATAGCGGTCGGCATTTACGACTACCTCCCGGCTGCCCACCACCACGTGGAGCACGACCTCGTCGGTCCCCGGGTGCCTCGCCAGCACCGCCTCAAGCTGCTCGGCGAGACCGGCATCACTGCTCGGGATCCGCACGTGCACGAGCTGACGCCGCGAGACCGGGACACATTCCGGGTCGTCCCACAGCCACGCCATGTCGGCCACGACGGACGCCGTCTCGACCTCGACCTCAATCTCGGGATCGACGGGCGATGACGCCGCGCCGCTCGCGCGCGTGCTGCCTGCCCGCGCGTCCACCTTGCCCTGCACCACGACGACCCTGTCCGGCTCGAACAGCAGCCTCGCCTGCTCGAAGACGCGTGGAAACAGGACGATGTCGACCGAGCCGGTCAGGTCTTCGAGAGTCGCGTAAGCCATGATCTGGCCCTTGCGCGTCACGACGCGCCGGACCTCTCGGACCAAACCCGCGACCCGAACCTCGGTGTCCTGGAGCGCGCTCGTCACCTCGACCGCCTGGGTGTCGGACAGCTTTGCGAGCTCGGCCGATATACGGCGCAGAGGATGGTCGCTCAGATACAGACCGAGGAGCTCTTTCTCCAGGCGCAGCTTCTCCTCGCCCGCCATCGGCGCCACGTCGATGGTCAGGCCGTAATCGTCGGCCGTCACCTCCTCCGAGCCAACCATCTCGAGCAGCGACGTCTGACCCGACTCGCGGTCGCGCCGCGCCCGCTCGGCCCGGCTCACCGCATGGTCGAGCGCGGCGATCAAGCGAGCCCGCTCACCCAACGAGTCGCAGGCGCCCGATTGGACCAGGGCCTCGAGAACCCTCCGGTTCACGTCCTGGATCGCCGACGTGCGCTCGCACAGGTCCTCGAGCGACTTGAACGGCCCGTCCGCGTCGCGCAGCGAGACGATCGATTCCACCGCATGTTGGCCCACGTTCTTGATGGCGGCAAGGCCGAACTGGATGCGTCCGTCCGCGATCGAGAAGTCGGCGCGCGAACGGTTGATGTCCGGCGCAAGCACGTCGATCCCACGCAGCCGGCAGTCGACGATCGCCGTCGCCACACGTTCGGCATTGCCCTCCATGTGGATCAGCAAGGCTGTCATGTACTCGAGCGGATAGTTGGCCTTCAGATACGCGGTCTGGTATGCGATCACCCCGTACGCCGCTGAATGCGCTCGGTTGAATCCGTACTCGGCGAACTTCGCGATGCCGTCGAACAGCGCCTCGGCGGTGGACTTCGGGATGCCGCGCTCAACCGTTCCGTCGATGAACTTCGTGCGCAGCTTGGCCATCTTCGCCTTGTCCTTCTTGCCCATCGCGGCCCGGAGGATGTCGGCCTCGCTCATCGTGAATCCGGCCAGCTCGCGCGCGGCCATCATCACCTGCTCCTGATAGATCATCACGCCGTACGTCTCACGCAGGATCGGCTCGAGCCGTTCGTGCATGTACTCGATTGGCTCGCGCCCCTGCTTGCGTGCAATGAACGCCGGAATGTTGACCATAGGGCCGGGGCGGAACAACGCGACCGCGGCCGAGACGTCACCGAACGACTGCGGACGCATGTCCATGAGCATCCGGCGCATGCCCGCACCTTCGAACTGGAACACTCCGTGCGTGTCCCCGGCGGCGATCAGCTCATAGGTCTTGGCGTCGTCGAACGGCACCGACTCGAGGTCGACCTCGATGTCTCGGCGCTCTCGCACGAGCCGCAGACATGTCGCGATGATGTCGAGGTTCTGCAAGCCGAGGAAGTCGATCTTCAGCAGGCCGATGTCACCGACCGCCTTCATGTCGTACTGCGTGATCACTGCCTCGCTCTTCGGGCCGTACTGCAGCGGCGTGTAGCGCACCAGAGGCTCGGGTGCGATCACCACGCCGGCGGCGTGCGTGCTGACGTTTCGGCTCACGTTTTCCAACGCGCGCGCGACGTCGATCAGCCGCTTCTGATCCTCGTTCGACTCGTACGCCTCGCGAAGGTCCGGCACCTCTTTCATCGCGTCGTCGAGCGACTTCGACCGCCCTTGCCACACGGGGATGAGCTTCGCGAGCCGGTCGGTGTCGCGCAGCGGCACCTCGAGCACGCGGCCCACGTCGCGGATTGCGGCTTTCGAGGCCATCGTGGTGAAGGTGATGATCTGCGCCACGCGGTCGGACCCGTACTTTTCCGACACGTAGCGGATCACCTTCTCGCGTCCCTCGACCGAGAAGTCGCAGTCGATGTCGGGCATCGACACGCGGTCGATGTTCAGGAAGCGCTCGAAGATCAGGCCGTGCTGGATCGGGTCGAGGTTGGTGATGCCAAGGCAGTACGACACCAGGCTGCCCGCTGCGCTGCCGCGGCCCGGCCCCACGACGATCCCGTTCTGGCGCGCGAAGTTGTAGAAGTCCCAGACGATCAGGAAGTAGGAGGCATAGCCGGTCTGGCTGATGACGAACAGCTCTTGCTCCGCCCTCTCCTTGACCTGGGCGGAGGGACTGCCGAACCGCCACTCCATCCCTTTCGCGACGAGCTGCTTCAGGTACTGGTCCGGCGTCAACCCGTCTGGCACGTCGAACGGGGGAAGAAGCGTCGCGCCGAGGTTCAGCTTCAGGTCGACCTGGTCTGCCACCTCGAGCGTGCTGGCCAGGGCCTCGGGTAGATCCCCGAACGTCTCGATCATCTCGGCCGACGTCTTCAGATAGTTCTCCTGGGTCGAGAAGCGCCACCGGTTGGGATCGTTGAACCGCGCCCCGGTCTGGAGGCACAGCAGTACGTCGTGCGCCTCCGAGTCGTGGCGGTGGACGTAGTGCAGGTCGTTGGTCGCGCACAGGCGCAGCCCGAATTCCTTGCCGAAGTGCTCGAGCACCGTGTTGACCTCGACCTGCCGGTCGATGCCGTGGCGTTGGACTTCGAGCAGGAAGCGGTCCTTGCCGAAGATGTCTCGATACGCGGCGACCGACTCGCGCGCGCCATCGACGTCGCCCTCCACGATGCGGCTCGCGGCCTCACCCTGCAGGCAGCCCGACAGCGCGATCAGACCTTTCGAGTGTTCGGCCAGGATCTCCTTGTCGATGCGGGGCTTGTAGTACATCCCCTCCATCTGGCCGACCGTGCACAGCCGCATTAGGTTCACGTAGCCCTCGTGGTTGGCGGCGAGCAGGGTCAGGTGGTTCGGATCGCGGTCGACCCGGCCTTCGCGCAGCAGGCGCGAACGCGGCGCGACATAGACCTCGCAGCCGATGATCGGCTTGATCCCGGCGTCCTTGCACGCCTTGTAGAAGTGGATCGCCCCGTACATGACGCCGTGGTCGGTGAGGCCGATCGCCGGCATCCCCAGCTCGGCCGCGCGGGCGACCATGGCGGGGATGCGGCTGGCCCCATCGAGCAGCGAGTACTCGGTGTGGTTGTGGAGGTGGACGAAGGTTTCTGGGGCGTGCGGCATCGTTTGGCTCGGGTTGGCGGTCCCCGCCCGATAGTCTATCGACAGAAATGGCTCGACTGGCGCTGCCTTCGTTGGCTCAGGGACCCGGCGAGATGGCGCATTCAGGGATCCGCGAGATCGCCAACGAGGCGCTGCGCACGCCCGGCGCGATCCGGCTCGACGTTGGCCAGCCGGACTTTCCCACTCCACAACACGTCAAAGATGCGGGTAAGCGGGCGATCGACGAGAACAAGACTTTCTACACGCACACGCAGGGCCTGCTCTCGCTGCGCGAGAAGCTCGTCGCCAAGCTCGCGCGCGTGAATGGGATCGCCACCACGCCCGACCGTATCGCGTGTGGTCCCGGCGGCGTGGGTGCGATCGCCGCGATGTTCGCGGCCGTGCTCGAGCAAGGTGACGAAGTCCTGCTGCCGGATCCGGGCTGGCCGAACTACCGCATGATGCTGCCCTGGCTCGGGGCACGCGCCGTCTACTACCCCTGCCCACCGAATGACGGCTTCCAGCCAGACCTTCAGGCACTCGCGGCGCTGATCGGGCCACGGACGAAGATCCTGGTCGTCAACAGCCCGAACAATCCGACCGGGGCGGTCTATCCGGCGTCCACTCTCGCCGCGATGATCGAGCTCGCAAAGCGCCAAAACCTATGGCTGCTCAGCGACGAGTGCTACGACCAGATCCTGCTGGACGGCACATGGACGAGCCCTGCGAGTCTTGCTCCCGACGACGCGCGGATCGCGACCGTGTTCACGTTCTCCAAGACCTACTCGATGACTGGATGGCGCCTTGGTTATCTGACCGGATCTGCGGAACTGATCGACACCGCGACCAAGGTGCTCGAGTCCAACTCCTCGTGCGTCTCGACCATCAGCCAGGTCGCTGCTGAAGCCGCGCTGGACGGTCCGCAGGACTGCGTGGCCGAGATGGTCGCTGCGTACCGGCGCCGGCGTGACCTGGTCGCCGGAATCCTCCAGGACGCCGAGCTGTTGATCGCAAGGCCAACCGGGGCTTTTTACATCATGGCCGACGTTTCGCCGGCCGGATTACCGTCCCGCGAGCTCGCGTTCGCGCTCTTGCGTGAACGGGGGGTGAGCTTGGCGCCCGGCTCGGCTTTCGGTCAGGTTGCCGGGCAGGCGGTCCGGATCAGCCTCGCCAGCTCGGACGCCGATCTCGAGGAGGGAGTTGGCCGGCTGGCTGAATTCGTGCACAGGGGTAGGTGATCGGGGGATTTCGTTTATCCTGCCCCAGTTGAACTCGGGCGTAACCGTCCCACTCCACGTTCCGTTTGGCCCGATATGCAGCTGCTGAGGCCCATCCTGACCATGGTCGCCAGACAGCTTGGCCCAGGCAGGCTGCGGCTCGTCGTGGTCAAGTTCGCACAGAGGCTCGACCGCCCCTAACCAGATCGATCGCGGCCACGATGGCCCAGATCGCCGCGACCAGGGTGAACAGGAAGCCGAACCCGATCGGGATCAGGACGAGCCCCATTACGCCCGCTCCGATCGCGGACCAGCCCGTGACTCGCCGCTCGCCTTCTCGTACAAGCGCCAATCCCAGGAGTAGAAGGGACAACCCGAGCAGGACGATCCCCGTCCAGCCGGCCCAATCGGTCGCGGCATGCTGCTGCAGTACGAGCACCTTGAACTGTTGCGACATCGGATCGATGCCTTCGTCCACGACCGCAACCAGCGCGTACTGGAGGGAAAGAAACCCGACGAATGCCGCGGTCGCAATTGCGGCGAGATACCGCGCGAGGCGCCCCGTCGCGCCAGAGGCTGCAGTCAATGTCATCGACAGGACCGCGATCCCGACGAAGAGCAGGACGATAGCGGCGGTCAGCGCGAACGTCGAGAGACTCAGGTCGGATCGCCCGGAGGGACTCGCCAGGTAGACCCATAGGTCGGGAGCGTTTGGACCTTCCGCCGCATAGAGGGTGATCAGACCCACAACGAACCCGACCGCGCACAGCACGAACGACACGGCCCCGGCCTGACGAAGCCATCGTGGCAAACCCACCCGTCAGCCCCGCTCCTCCCCATTCATGGGGAGATGGCGCTTCCCCACGCAGTGGGGAAGTACCGCCGCTTGCGGCGGGGATGGGGCAGCGCCGGACGGGGCTGTGCCGAACAAGCTAACTCCGCTCCTCCCATTCATGGGGAGGTGGCTCTTCCACACGCAGTGGGGAAGTACCGCCGCTTGCGGCGGGGATGGGGCAGCGCCGGAGGGGCTGTGCGGAACAACCTAGCTCCGCTCCAGCAGCGCCACCGATTCGATGTGATATGTCTGCGGAAACATATCCACGATCGCCGCGCGCCTGATCCGATAGCCGCCCTGGACGAGGCGCATCAGGTCCCGCGCGTGGGTCGACGGCTCACAGGAGATATAGACGATCCGCTCCGCGCCCAGCCGGATCAGCTCCGCAAGCGCCGCCGGCTCGCACCCGGCCCGCGGCGGGTCGAGGATCACAGCCTGGAAGCGGCCGAGCCGGATGCCCTTGAGCACAGCCTCGACCTTGCCCGGCAGATACTCGACCCGCGCCGAGTTGATGCGAGCGTTGAGGCGACCGAGCTGCACAGCATGCGGGTTCTCCTCGATCGCGGTCACTCCGCCCGCGTCGCGGGCCGCCGCCACGGAGATGGTGCCGATGCCCGCGTACAGGTCGATCACACGCTCTTCGGCCTTCGCCTGGAGCATGTCGAGCGCGGTCCGATAGAGGACGAGCATCTGGCGGTAGTTGGTCTGGACAAACGTGTCGCTTCGAACGCGAAACGTGAGGTCCCAGAGCTCGAGCGTCATCGCGTCATCGAGCAGAGTCGATTCTGGGAGGAGCTCAGCGACGCGGTGCGCGAAATCGTCTCGCGGCCACGCCGGTTCGCGTCCTTGAAAGCGCATTCGCCACAACAGGCCTCGACCTTGTGGCTCAACGGTGAGCAACAGATTCTGCAGCCCGGTAAGTCTCATCTCGTTGGCGGCCTGCGCGAACGCGGGCAGCGCGTGCTCGATGCGAATGTCATGGATGAGACAGCTGTCGACCGCCAGCACCGAATGCGAGCGCATGCGGTGGAATCCGAAACTCCAGCCGCCGCCGCCGGCGACCGCCTCGAACTCGCCGCGGATCCGGTAGCGCCATGGGTCGTCCATGCCGAGCACCGCCGCGTCGGGGGGCAGACGCAGGCCGGCCCGAGCCCACGCCTCTTCGACCACCTGCCGCTTGAGGGCGAGCTGGTGCGCATACGCGGCGTGCTGCAGCTGGCAGCCACCACAGTCCCCGAAATAGGGACACGGCGCATTGACCCGATGGGGTGAGGCCTCGATCACGCGAGTCGTGGCGGCCACCGCGACGCCCCCCTGGCGGCCTCGCGGCTCGGCTTCGACGACCTCGCCAGGCAGTGCGTAGCTCACGAGCCAGACCTTGCCGTCGTCCCGGGCCACCGACGCGCCGCCGTGGGCGGGGGACGATGGCCTGAGGATCAGCGGCGCCAAAGCGAGACAGGGTCGTGCGCCGGCTTGAAGCCTGCCGCCTCGACCATCTGGGTGGCGACCTTGAAGCCTTCCGCCACCTTGTCCGGTTGATGTGCGTCGCTGCCGTACTGCACGGCCTGACCCCCCACCTCCCGCCACCAGCGAACGACCGTGATGTCCGGGCTCAAGGTGTGGCCGCGCGTGGTGTTGACCTCGAGCACTCGCCCCGTGTGCGCGGCGGCGGCGAGGATCGCGCGGATCTCCGCCTCGTAATCCTTCTCCTGGTATGGCGCCGCGCCGTCGAGCCAGTACCGCTTGGGGTAGTCGATGTGGGCCAGCGTCTCAAACGGCTGGTTGCTCTCGACCATGGCGAGCACCTCTCGAAAGTACTCCCTGACCGCAGCAGGAAAGTCGATGCCGGCTACGCTCCGGAACTGGCTGGCGTCGAGCATTCCGCCGTCGAAGCGGATGCAGTGAATCGAGCCCAGGACCTGGTCGAGCGGACCCGCGGCCAGGACGCCCGCGGTCTCGTCCGGGAACCAGTGCGGCTCGCCAAGCTCGACGCCGGTCAGGATGCGCAGGTCGGTGAACCTGGCCCGGCAGCGCTCGATCGACTCGAAGTAGCCACCCAGGTCGACCGAGTGCTGGCCCTGGTGGACGACGGCCCAGTCCGCGTGCTCCGTGAACGCGATCGCCGGCAGGCCGACCTCGAGCGCCCGCTCGCAGCTGCGTTCCATCGATCCGTGGGGGGCGTCCCAGGACCATTCGGTGTGCACGTGGAGGTCAGGCGGCAGAGGCACGCGCAAAGGCTAGCGGGCTTCCACCTCCCCATCGGCGCTGGGCCCTATTTCCCAGCGAGCGGGGAAGAGACTGTCTATAAAATCGGCTCCGTGGGGTACGTGGTGGAGGGCATCGCCTACGTCGGCGGCACGGTCCTGATCGGCGCCGGCCTTTATCTCGTGCTGCGCGGCACGTTCCCGACGTGGTGGCGTGAGCGTCTGCTGTGGCCGCTGGTTCGGTTGACACCGACCGTCTCCCATCTGCAGGGCTGGGCGGCCGTCGGCCTTGGGGTCTCGATCCTGGCGATCGTCTTCACGACTGTTGCCCCCGACGTGGTGGCGGGCCTCCTCGTGGTGCTTGCGATGGCGGCCTACGTGGTCGCGGTCGGGCTGTTCCTGTTCAGCACCTGGCTGTCCCGCCGCTCGGCAGCCTGAGCTGTCCAACCGGAATTCCATACCGTTGACGCCAGCGGCATCAAATTTTCGCGTTCGATTGCCTCCGCTGGATACAACGAGGCGGAAAAAGCGCTAGGAGAGGAGCTTCAGCAGCAGCTCTCGCGCAACCTTCGGGTTGGCCTGGGGCGCTTTCTTGCGCAGCTCGTTGAGGAGCGCGTTGAGGGCCTGGGTCTTGCCGCTTCGGTAGTCGGCCACCGCCTTCGGGTTCGCGTCGATGACGGCCTCGGCGATGACGCGAAGCTCTGACTCGTCACTGACCTGCCTGTAGCCGTGCTCGGCGACGATCTCGGCCGGCGTCCGCCCAGTCTCGACTGACTCGAAATACGCCTCTCGCGCCTGGTCTCGCGTGATGTCTTTGGCTTGGAGCATCGTCATCAGCTCGGCGAGGTAGGCAGGGTCGAGCAGCTTGCCCGTCGGCGCCACCTCGTTGACGATCCAGTTTGCGGTCGGCAGCGGCGGCGCTCCTTGCATCACCGCGGTTTCGTAAAGATCCGCCAGGTCTCGGTCGGCGCTGATGATGGCAGCCTGGCCGGCGGTCAAGCCGTGCTGGGAGACCAGCCTGGCTCGCCGGATCGCGGGAAGCTCTGGCAGCGCGGCCCGCAGCTCCTCGATCCACGCTCGATCCAGCTCGAGCGGCGGCAGGTCCGGCTCGGGAAAGTAGCGGTAGTCCTCCGCGAACTCTTTGCTGCGCTGGGAGAAGGTGCGCTCTTCATCCTCCGACCAGCCCCGCGTCTCCTGGACGACCGTTCCACCGGTTTCGAGCAGCTTTTGCTGGCGGTCGACCTCGTAGAGGATCGCCCGGTGCAGGGCTCGGAAAGAATTGATGTTCTTCAGCTCGGTCTTCACCCCGAGCGCATCGGTGCCGGCGCGGCGGATGGAGATGTTCGGCTCGGCGCGGAGCTGGCCCTTCTCCATGTCCGCCTCCGACGCGCCGATCGCTCGCAGCACCGTACGCAGCTCGATCGCGTAATCGCGCGCCTCGTCTGCGGAGCGCAAGTCCGGCTCGCTGACGATCTCCATCAACGGCACGCCCGCGCGATTCAGGTCGACGTATGACTCCCACGCTTTGTGCAGCTTGTCGCCGGCGTGAACGAGCTTGCCGGTGTCCTCCTCCAGGTGCACGCGCCGGATGCGAACCTTGCGTCCGTCCACCTCGAGCACGCCGTTGACGCTCATGGGCAGGTCGTACTGGCTGATCTGGTAGCCCTTGGGCAGGTCGGGATACATGTAGTTCTTGCGGTCGAACTTGGTGTGACGTGGGATCTCGCAACTCAGCGCTAGCGCGGTCTTCATGCACGCTTCGACCGCGGCCCGGTTGATCGCCGGCAGCGTGCCCGGCATGCCCAGGCAGATCTCGCAAACGTGAGTGTTCGGCGGCTCGTTCACGTCCGCCACGGAACAGCCGCAGAACATCTTGGAGTGGGTCTTCGGCTGGACGTGCACCTCCATGCCGATCACGGTCTCCCAGTCCACGCCCCTCTCCCTAACCCTCTCCCCTGTGGGGAGAGGGGACTGGAGTCGCGACCTCGGCTTTCATCTCGCTCGCCTCCTCGTACGCGCGGGCGACGCGGAACACCACGTTCTCTCCCCACTGCGGGCCCAGCACCTGCAAGCCGACCGGCAGCCCATTCGAGGTCCCGCATGGCACGCTGATCCCGGGCAGGCCCGCCAGGTTGCCGCCCAGGGTCAGGACATCGCACAGATACATCGAGAGCGGGTCCTGTGTCTTCGACCCGATCGGAAACGCGACGGTCGGCGAGGTCGCGCTGACGATCGCGTCGCACTTCTCGAACGCCGCATCGAAGTCGCGCTTGATCAGCGTGCGCACCTTTTGTGCCTTCAAGTAGTAAGCGTCGTAGTAGCCGCTCGAAAGCGCATACGTGCCAAGCATCACGCGGCGTCGAACTTCGGTCCCGAAGCCCTTGCGCCGCGTCCTCGAATATTCCTCGGTGATGTTCGGCGCGTCGACTTCCGAGAGGCCGTAGCGGACACCGTCGAATCGCGCAAGGTTCGACGAACACTCGGCCGGCGCGATGATGTAGTAGGCGGCGAGGCCGTAGTCGGTGTGCGGAAGGGAGACGTCGACGATCTCCGCGCCTTGCTTCTGCAGGATGAACAGCGCCGCGTCGATCGCCGCCTTCACGCCGGCCTCGATGCCCTGCACGTCGTAGTACTCGCGCGGCACGCCGAGCCGCATGCCCTTCACGCCTGCGCCGTAGTTGTTGAGCACCTCCATCGCCGCGCGGTCCGACGATGTGGAGTCGAGAGGGTCGTAGCCCGCCATCAACGAGAGCGTGAGAGCCGCGTCGTCGACGCTGCGGGCGAACGGTCCGATCTGGTCGAGGCTCGAGGCGAACGCGATCAGGCCATACCGGCTGACGCGCCCGTAGGTGGGCTTCATTCCGACGACGCCGCACAACGCGGCCGGCTGGCGGATCGAGCCTCCGGTGTCGGTGCCGAGCGCGATGATCGCCTCACCCGCCGCCACGGCGGCCGCGCTGCCTCCCGAGCTTCCGCCGGGCACCCGATCCAGGTCCCATGGATTGTGCGTCGGGAAGTAGCCCGAGTTTTCTGTCGAGCTGCCCATGGCGAACTCGTCACAGTTCGTCACGCCCAGCATCACCGCTCCAGCCTCGAACAGCCGCGCGACGGCGGTGCCCGTGTAGGGCGGCTTGAAGCCGCGCAGGATCTGCGAGCCCGCGGTCGTCTCCACCCCACGCACGCACAGCACGTCCTTGATTGCGATGGGAATGCCGGCCAGCGGTTCCGCGTCGCCCCGCCTGATCTTGCGGTCCGCGTCGTCGGCCTGCTTTTCCCAGAGCTGCTGGGTCAGACGCAGGTAGGCCTTCACCTGAGGGTCGACGCGCTCGATGCGCTCGACGTGTGCGGTCACCAGGTCCGCTGACGAGATCGAACCCAGCCGCAGCAAGCGTGACGCCTCCTGGATCGTGAGACTCGTGAGGTCGTCGGTCACGTCTCTTCCTGGATCGAAGGCACTCGGAAGAATCCGTCTACCGCCGCCGGCGCGTTGGCCAGCGCCTCCTCCTGGCTCAGGCACGGACGCGGCTCGTCCTCGCGCAGGCGGCTCGCGATCTCGACCACCTGCGCGGTCGGCGGGATGTCCTCAGTGTCCAGCTGCTGCAGGCGGTCGATGTGCTCGAGGATGCCGCTCAGCTGCCCGGCATAAAAATCCTCGTCGCCCGGCTCGAGGCCAATTCTCGCGAGCATGGCGACATGGCGAACTTCGTCCTTCGAAAGCGGCACGTGACTTAGCTTAGGTTCTGGAGCGCGTGCGGCTCGTGATGAGCCCGACCAGTCCGATGATGCCCGCCCACGAGCTCACGACGGTGAGCACCATCAGCACCGATGCGAGCCACGCCGCTGATGTCCCCCAGCGCGCCTCACGCCGCAGACCGACGGCGGCCACCACGCCGACGACTGCCGTGCCGATCGACCCGCCCCCGATCAGCATGAGCGCGATCCATACCCGGCCTATGGCGGAAGGTTCCGACTTGAAGCTGAGGACGAACACGCCCCACACCAGGAGGATCGCCGAGCCGGTCATCAGAGTGGACCAGATCCATCGCGCGCTCCTCATTTAGGGAGCAGTGCTTTGAACTGCTCTTCGTCGAGGATGGTCAGCTTCAACTTCTGCGCCCTCTCCAGCTTGGATCCCGCGCCGGGGCCTGCGACCACGAAGTCGGTCTTCGCGCTGACGCTTCCCGCGGGCTTGCCGCCCAGCTTGCGGACGAGCGCCTCCGCGTCAGGCCGGCTCATGGTCTCCAACGTGCCGGTGAACACAAACGTTTTGCCCGCGAAAGGTCCATCACCCACCGCCTCGGCAGCCTGTGGCTCGACGCCTGCGGCGATCAGCTTCTGGACGAGCTCGGCGCCGTGGCCCTGGAAGTAGCGGCGCACCTCGCCGGCCATGTTCGGTCCCACGCCCTCGATGCGCTGCAGGTCCTCCTCCGTTGCCTCGCGCAGGCTGTCGATGCTGCCGAACTCCGCTGCAAGCAGCTGCGCGGTCGCCTCGCCGACCTGTGGGATGCCGAGCGCGTACAGGAAGCGCCAGAGATCCGGCCGTCTGCTTGCTGCAATTCGGTCCACAAGGTTCTGCGCCGACTTGTCGGCGAAGCCCTCCAGCTGGATGACCTGGTCCTTGCTCATCCCGTAGAGGTCGCTCGGGTCCTCGACCACACCGCGATCGATCACCTGGGTGAGCGTTGCGTAACCGAGGCCTTCGATGTCCATGACGGCCGCGAAGTGACGCAGGCGCTCCAGCCTCTGCGCGCCGCAGAAGGGGTTGATGCAGCGGTGCGCGATGTACGGTTCTTCGCGCACGACCTCTCCCCCACACACCGGGCATTTCGTCGGCATCCTCCAGCCCGGCTTCGGGTCTTTGACGCTGACGATCTCGGGGATGACGTCGCCCGCGCGGTGGATCATCACGCGCGCGCCGACGTATACGCCCTTCTCGTTGACCTGCGCCTCGTTGTGCATGGTCACGTTCTTGATCGTCACGCCGCCCACGATGACCGGCTTCACATGTGCGACCGGGGTCAACACGCCGGTGCGGCCGACGTAGCAATCGATCTTCTCGACCTCGGTCTCGGCCTGCTCAGGCGCGTACTTGAAGGCGATCGCCCACCGCGGCGAGCGCGCGACAAAGCCGAGCTCGAGCTGCTGCGCAAAACCGTCGACCTTCACCACCATGCCGTCGATCTCGTACTCGAGCTCGTGACGGCGGCGCTGCCAGTCGGCGTGGTAGTCGATGACCTCGTCGATGGACTTGAGGCGGCGCCGGTTGCGGTTGACCCGGAACCCCATCTGGTCGAGCGTGTTCAACACGTCCCACTGCGACCTGGCCGGGCCGGCCGGGTCGAGTGTGTACATGAAGGTCTGCAGGTCGCGGCTCGCGGTTACGTTGGGATCGATCTGCCGCACGCTTCCCGCCGCGGTGTTCCGCGGGTTGACGAAGCGCGGCTTGCCGGCCGCCTCCATCTCGCGGTTGAGCTTTTCGAATCCCGCGATTGGAAAGTAGACCTCGCCGCGCACCTCGAACAAGTCGGGGAGGCCCTTCGCCGGCGTGACGGAGAGCGGCACGCTCCGGATCGTGCGGACGTTGGCGGTGACGTCCTCGCCTACCGTGCCGTCGCCGCGCGTCGCCGCGCGCTGCAGGCGGCCTTTGGCGTAGGTGAGGCTCATGGCCAGGCCGTCGATCTTCAGCTCGGCGCAGTACACGACCTTTTCGCCCACCGCTGCGCGGACCCGCTTGTCGAAGGCGCGGATCTCAGCTTCGTCGAACGCGTTCTGCAGGCTGAGCATCGGCGAGCGATGACGCACCTTGGCGAACTGGTCCGAGGCCTCGCCGCCCACGCGCTGGGTCGGGGAGTCGGTGGTCAGCAGGTCTGGCCGCTCTTCCTCGATCCGGCGCAGCTCGAGAAACAGCGCGTCGTACTCGGCGTCGGAGACCGCCGGTTCGTCGAGGACGTAGTAGGCATGCTCGTGGCGGCGGATCAGCTCCCGCAACTCTTGGACCCGTACCGCTGGATCGACAGCTTTCTTTCTCTGTCGCTGGCTGCGCGCACCGGTCAGATTGGGCTTTTCTGAATTCATTTCGTCAACGGCGCCAGCATGCCGCTCAGGATTTTCAAACCGACCCTGTCGAACTTGATCAGCAGCTCCTCATCCGTCCGCGTGAGGGTGCTCTTCACGACAGTGCCTGGACCGAAGGCCGGGTGCTGGACGCGATCGCCGCTGGTGAATCGCTGAACCGGCGGAGCCGCCGGGGCGGCCTCCACCTGGCGTTCGATGTACCGCTCCTTGTAACCCTGCCTCGGGGGCGCCACCGGCGCGCTGCCTCGCGGCGCGACGAGGAGCGACTGTGGGATGTCAGTCAGGAAACGGCTCGGGAAAGCCGGCTGGGAGCGGCCGTAGAGGTGGCGGCGAAATGCACAGCTCAGATAGAGCCGGTCTTTGGCGCGCGTCATGCCGACGTAGCAGAGCCTGCGCTCCTCCGCCATCTCGGTCGCCGCGCCCACGGCGGACGGGTTCTCCTCGCGCTCGTCGAGGGCCCGCTGATGGGGCAGCAAGCCCTCCTCCATGCCGACCATGTAGACGACAGGGAACTCGAGGCCCTTGACCATGTGCAGCGTGATCAAAGTCACGCCCTCGCCGTTCTCGTCGTACGCGTCGACGTCGGAGACCAGCGCGACCTCGGCCAGGAAATCTTCGACACCAGTGGTCGGGTCGCGGTCGTCGAAGTCCTCGGCCAGCCCGCGCAGCTCGTTGAGGTTTTCGATTCGAGCTTCGCCTTGCGGGGTGCCGTCGAGGTAGTGCCGGCGCAGGTCCATGACCTCGATCACGTGATCGATCAGCTCGCTCGGTCGCAGAACGCCCATCGTGGCGCGCACCGATTCGACCTGGGCCCGAAAACCTCGCAGCGGGCCCACGGCTGTTTTGGGGACGCCAGGCACCTTTCCCGGGTCGGCGAGGATCGACATGATGTCGGAATCGCCCCCGCGGGCGAATGCGTTTATCGCGTCGACCGTCACGTTGCCGATCTTGCGCGATGGCACCGACACGATCCGCGCAAAGCTGAGCGCGTCACGAGGGTTGAAGCAGAAGCGCAGATAAGCGACCAGGTCCTTGACCTCGCGCCGTTCCCAGAAGCGGATGCCACCCACCAGGCGGTATGGGATGCGCCGCCGCGCCAGCACGTCCTCAAACGAGCGGGACTGGGCGTTGGTCCGGTAGAGGATTGCGAAATCGGAGTAGCCGCGTTTCTCGGTCTTGCGCAAGCGCTCGATCTCGTCGGCGACGAACTCCGCCTCCTCGACCTCGTTGTACGCCTGCATCGCCATGACCTTTTCGCCTCCGGCGCGCTCCGTCCACAGCCGCTTCTCCGCGCGTTCGGGGTTGCTGCGGATCACGCTGTAGGCGGCGTCGAGGATCGCCTGGCTCGAGCGGTAGTTCTGTTCCAGGTGCACCACGTGGGCGTCCGGATAGTCCTTGCGAAAGTCGAGGATGTTGCGCACGTCCGCGCCGCGGAAGCGGTAGATCGACTGGTCGTCGTCGCCCACCACGGCCACGTTGCGGTGCTCCTGCGCAAGCAGGTTCACCAGAACGTACTGGGCGCGGTTGGTGTCCTGGTACTCGTCGACCAGGACGTGGCGGAAGCGGTCGCGCCACTTCGCAAGCGCCTCGGCGTCGGTGCTGAAGAGCTCGACCAGCTTCATGATCAGGTCGTCGAAGTCCAACCCGCCGGAGCGTCGCAGCACCTCCTGGTATGACTCGTACACGCGGCGCGCAACCTCGTCGGCGTAGCTCCGGTTGGGATAGTCCTCAGGGCGCTTGAGCTCGTTCTTCGCCTGCGAGATGGCGTTGCTCAACGCGCCGATTGGATAGCGTTTCGGGTCGAGACGAAGCTCGTCGAGGACGCGCTTCAGCGCCGCCCTCGTGTCGTCTTCGTCGAAGATCACGAAGCTTGAAGCGATGCCTATCCGGTGCGATTCGCGCCGGAGGATCTTCACGGCAGTCGAGTGGAAGGTCCCGACCCACATCTTCTCGGCCCCCTCCCCGACCAGGGTCCCGACCCGGCCGCGCATCTCGCGCGCTGCCTTGTTGGTGAAGGTGACGGCCACCAGGCGGTCCGGCCAGACCCGCTTCGAAGCGATCAGGTAGGCGATTCGTGCGGTCAGCACGCGGGTCTTACCGCTGCCCGCGCCCGCGAAGATCAGGAGCGGTCCGTCACCGTGCGTGACGGCTTCCTGCTGCGGGGGGTTGAGGCGCGCCAGCAAGGCGTCGATCTGGGCCTGGGAAGACTCGCCAATCAAGAGGAATCGAGTTTACCCAGGCCCGTCCGCGCCCCTCTCTCAGACCCCTCTCCGTAAGTGGAGGGAAACGGCCACCCCCGCCGTTATGCTCCTCGTGGCCGTGGCTCGCGAAGTCGATTTTGGTATGCGCGATCACCTGCTTTACGAGCTCGCGCGAGATCTCAGCTCCTCGCTCGAGCTCGACGTCGTGCTCGCCAAAGTCATGGATAGGGTGATCACCCTCATGAAGGCGTCCCGAGGGTTCATCGTGCTGGTCGACCCGGTCGACGGCACCCTCTCAGTTCAGATGTCGAGCGGCGAGGCCGACGCCGAAAAGACCCGCCAGTTCCTCGGCTCGCGGACGGTCATCGAGCACGTCGTAAAGACCGGCCAGGCAGTGGTGTCGACCGACGCCAGCCTGGACGACCGTTTCAAGGGCCAGCAGTCGGTGATCCTCCAGAACCTGCGCTCGATCATCGCGGTGCCCCTCGTGACCAAGGACAAGGTCATCGGAGCTGTGTACGTCGACAATCCCTTCCGCGCCTCGATCTTCGAGGAGAAGGACAAGGAATTCCTGCAGGCGATATCGGACCTGGCGGCGATCGCTATCGACAACGCGCGTCAGTACGAACGCTCGGAGTTCCTGCGCCAGCTCTTCGAGGCGCATGTCAACAAGCAGGTGACCGATTACGTGATCAGGCGGTCAGGTCGGGCACTGAGATTCCTGCCTGGCGAGCGGCGCGACGTCACGATGCTCAATTCCGACATCGCCGGGTTCTCGACGCTCTCCCAGAGCATGGACGCCGAGGAGCTGGTCAGGTTCCTGAACGGCTACTTCGAGCGGATGATCAGGGTTGTCCTGGACCACGGCGGCAACATCGACAAGTTCCAGGGCGATGGCATGCTGGTCGTCTTCGGAGCGCCCAACCCGGTCGAGGACCATGCGGAGCGCGCGCTGCACGCCGCGCTGGCGATGGTGAAGGAGATCGACCGCTTCAACCGAGAGCAGATCAGCGCAGGCTTGCCGGCGATCGCCGTCGGAATGGGCCTGGACACCGGCGAGGTGGTGGCGGGGCACGTCGGGTCAGACGACCGGATGGAGTTCACGCTGATCGGCGTGCCGGTGAACAACAGCGCGTTCCTCTCCAAGATCCGACCCGCTCGCGTGCTGATGTCCGAGACGACGAGGGAGCGGCTGCCCGCCGGCTTCCAGGTCACCGACTACGAGCCAACGCTGCTCAAGGGCGCGAACCGGCCCCAGCCGATCTTCGAGCTGTCGATCACCGTCACAGCCGAGTAGCTAGGATCCTCTCCCCTCAGGGGAGAGGGCAGGGAGAGGGGCGCGAGACGCCTACCCCTGGCAGACCCAGCGGCCGGGGCCGTAGTGCGAGTACAGCCAGGCGGCGGCGAAGGCGTTGGCGCGGGGATCGAACGGCGACTGGCTCGCGTACGGCGTTCCGGACCAGGTGCTGGGCAGGAACTGGAACAGGCCTGACGCGCCGCTGTCCGTGTTGACCGAGTTCGGGTGGTAGCGCGACTCGCAGTAGGCGACGTTCATCGCCCACTGCACCGCCCCCGGCCCGAGCGGGCTGAAAGCGTCGGTGATGTCCTTGGCGATCTCGGGCGGCGGGCCCGGGTGGTTGCTGCGGGCCGCGATGGCGTCGGCTTGCGCCTGGGCGGCGGCGAGTGCCTGCTGCCGAGCCTCGTAGTCGGCGAGCCCTTGCTTCAGCTCGAGCGACCACGACTGGACCTGGGCCATCTGGGCGGCCTGGACCTTCTGCGTTCTCGCCTGCTGAACGACCGACGTCCGGTCGAACGCGGTGAGCTGGGTCACGGCGACCGTTACAGACTGCTGCTGGGGCGGCTCGAGGCGCGGCAAGACAATGCTCACCAGGACGACGACCCACACCAGCACCGCACGAAATAGCGGCAGCAAACCCCTTCCGAGCTCCTCCTTTCTTGCGCCCTACCCCTGGGACGCTTTCAGGCCTGAGCAAGGAGCTAAAACGTGTGCAAGACGCGCTCAGGAATCCGGGAAAGGAGCCACCTTACCACACGACCGGCGACTTCCAGTAGCCGTACGCCCCAGTACCGAAACCTACACCAGGGCAGTCTCAGGGACCGCCGTATTCACCACGTAGGCGACCACCGGGACCGCGAAGCCCTTCAGCTCCAGCTCGGCTTGATCGACCGAAATCCGCTGCTGCTCGAGCCAGGCGGCCGCCCGCCGGTAGACCTCCTCCGAGAGCAGAACCTGCCCCGCCGCGGCCCGGGCCTGGAGCCGCGAAGCCAGGTTCGTGACCTCGCCCAGGACGCTGAGGTTGGCAGACTCCGCCAGGTTGCCCACCACCGCCGGCCCGACGGCAACCCCCGCGCCGACAGGCAGCCCCGCGAGCGCGGCCTTGTCGATGATGGCGAGCGCGGCGCGGAGCGCCTGGACAGCATGGTCGACGCTCTGCCCGGAGACGTTGAAGGTCGCCATGATGGCGTCGCCGGCGAACTTGTCTACGACCCCGTGCCGCCGATCGACCTCGTGTCTCGCCCATCGCTGCAGGCTGCCGATCCTGTCGGCGAGGTCCGCGGGCGAGGTTCGGCCAGCGAGCTCCGAGTACCCGCGAACATCGGCGAAGAGCACTGAGACCATCCGCTCGCCTGTCGCAACCGGGCGGCCGGTCGGCGTTTGGCGCTGGGCCGGGACTGCTCCCGTATCGAGACCGAGTCGAGCCGCGGTCTCAGCCGCAAGCTTCGCCGCCAGCAGGGCGCCCGCAGCCGCGGCACTGGCGACCACCTCCTTCAGGCGGCTTTCGGCAGCCTCGCGATGGCCCAGGCGAAACTCAGCCTCGCCGAGGGCGCGGCCCAGGTGCCAGCAGTCGAGGCGTAAGCCGGCCGACATGAAACCTGCGTCCGCCTGGCGAAGAAGCTCCACGGCTTCGCCCACTCGATCTTCGAGCAGGGCGAGCCGGCCACGTGCTGCGGCCAGCCGCGGCGATTCCGTGACCTCTCCCCGCACAGCCAGCGCCTCGACGAATGCGCGGAGCCAGGCTGGATCCGTCACGGCTTCCGCGACCACGTCGGCCGGCGAACCTGAGTTGCAAATGCTTGGCTCGACAGTCATGGCCGCCTTCGCTGCGCCTTCCACGTCGCCGGCGGCAAGACAGGTCCGCACGCGCGCGCCTGTGTCGTATGTGGCGTCCTGCGCATCGACCCTGCTCGACTGCGAAGGCAGCACTGCCGCCGCCTCCTCTGGACGCAGGCTTTCTGCCAGCGCGTGCGCCTGGAGAACGGCGGACCGCCAGACCATCTTCTGGTACCCGGAGTCGCGCGAAAGCTGATTGGAATTGCGACCGGCCTCTAACGCAGTCTCTATCTCGCCCCGCTCCAGTCCGATGAGTCCCTGCACGTACCTCGGCCACCCATCAGCGGCGTATCCAATCTTTCCGGCGCGTCGATACCAGATCGCAATCTGGTCGCCGTGCGCGAGATGCAGCGCCTCCCACGCGGCGTTGAACACGGCATTCCCGACCTGGAACGGGAAATCACCCGCGACCGAGGCCAGGTACCCCTCCTCCATGCGCTGGAAGCCCTCGGTTACGCGGCCCAAGCCGGTCTCGCCTCCGGAGAGAAAGATGAGCGCCCACGCCCGGGCCAGCTCAGCTCCGCACGCTTCCGCCGTCTTTACCGCCTGGGTCGCGAACTGGACGCAGCCCGCTGGATCGGTGCTGAACATGGCGAGCCCCGCGAGCCTGATGTAGACGATCGCGAGCGCCTCGCTCGGGCCCGCCGGCTCGAGGACCGCGCGGGCTTTCTCGAAGTGCTCCCTGGCGAGGTCAGTGCGCATGAGCTCCCACCAGCACCGCCCAAGCAGAACGCGATGTCCTGCGGCTTCAACCGCGAGGCCTGCCGTCTCGAGGTCTGTGATTCCCTCTTCGAGCAGCCGCCTCGCGTTGGCCGGCTCGCTGTTGTTCCAGTAGGCGTCGGCGGCGCGGCAGAACATGCGCGCCCGCTCGATCGGGTCGCTTACGGAACCGGCCCCCCGTTCGAGCAGCTCTGCCGCATCGCGGTACGCACGGCCGCGGATCGCATCCTCGGCGGCAGCGACACACATCGCCACCGCGTCGACATGGCGGCCGGCCATGAAGAGGTGGTTGGCGAGGTCGATTGGCGCCTCGCCGCCCCTGGCCCCCAGGACGTCGGCGACGCGGGAGTGAAGCTGCTGCCGGCGCGGCACCACGAGGTCGTCGTAGATCGCCTCCCGTGTCAGCGCGTGGCGAAATCGATAGCGCCCCGACACGCGGTCTTCCTGCTCGGTCAGCTGAGCGGTCACGCTCGCCTCGAGGGCGGCGAGCGCGACCGATTCGTCGACCCGCGCCACCTCCGCGAGCGACGGCAGATCAAATGACCGACCCATCACCGACGCGGCTGCAAGAACAGCGACGTCCTCGCGGCTCAGCCGCTCGAGCCGCTGCAAGATGGTGTCGCGGACGGTGGGCGGGATGCGGATCTCCGTCAGCGTCTTGCGGTCCCATCCGGTGTCTGTCCGAAAGATGTCGCCGCGGTCGAGCGCGTCGCGCAGCATCTCCTCGAGCACGAACGGGTTTCCCTCGCTCCGCTCGCGAAGGAAGTCACGAAACTCGGCGCTGATCGTCTCCTCCTCGAAGATGGCGCACACCATGTCGCCAACCTGCTCGGCACTGAGGGAGTTGAGGTCGACCATCTCGACCTGGCCGTTCCGGCGCCAGCCCTGGATGGTGGGAAGCAGCGCGTGCTTGCGGTGCATCTCGTCAGTCCGATAGGTGGCGACGATCAAGACATTTGTCGACCGCAGGCGGCGCGTCGCGTAGTCCAGCAGCTCCCGCGTCGCGGGGTCGGCCCACTGGAGGTCCTCGAGGATGACGAGCAGCGCGCGGCGGGTAGCGGCGTCGCGCAGCAGCATCAGGATCGACTCGAAAAGCCGCATCTTCGCCTGCGCCGCATCGCCTGTGGTGGCCACCGCGCGACCTAGCTGCGGAAACAGCTGCGCCAGCTCGTCCGCCGCCGAATCGAGCCGCTCGCGCAGCGGGCCGATCTCCGCCGTCGCGAGGTAGTTGCCGATTGCCTCGAGAAACGGCAGGTAGGGCAGCGACAGCTCGGCCTCGCTGCAGCCACCGGAGATGACCGCGCAGCCTAGCCGGCGGGCGCGTTCGCCAAGCGCGTTGACGATCCGCGTCTTGCCCATTCCCGCCTCGCCGCCGACGATGACCACACCGCCGTCGCCGCGCAGCGCGGAAAGGAGGGCGTCCTCGAGCGTCGAGATCTCGGGATCGCGGCCGACCAGGGTTGGGCAGAGGACACGCGAGAGGGCCATCAGAACAGGTGGGTCAGCTTATTCCTCAGCAGCTTGCGGCCGGGCGGCTCGACATACGCCGGCAGCATGTCCTTCACTGCCTGAAAGGCGACCTCGGTCAGCGCGGCCGGACCGTCGAGCGTGGGCAGCGGCTTGCCGATCACAACCTTGATTGGCTTGCCAAACCACAGGTCCTTGGTGCCCGAGAGCGCCACCGGAACGACCGGCACCCCTGCCTTGATCGCGAAATGGGCGAACCCCTTGTGAAAGGGAAGCAGCTCGCCCTCCTTCGGCCCATAGTTGCCCTCCGGAAAGATCGCCACGGCCCCACCCACCTCGAGGCAGCGGTCGACGTGCCGGTACAGCGCCTTGTCGCCGTGGCGCTCGCGGACGACGGGCACGTAGCCACCGGTACTCCGGACCAGCCACCACTGGAACTTCCGTGTGACGAGCATGGTCGGATCGGCCAGGAAGTGGAGCCGGGGCTCGACTGGCATCAAAAGCAGCAGGGCGAACTCGTCCAGCCAGTTCAAGTGGTTGGCGATGACGACGTAGTTGCCCGAGCGTGGGATGTTGTCGCGTCCCGTGACCTCAAACCGGAAGCAAAGGCGGAGGAGCGGGATCCCGACCATGCGGACGATTCGGTAGGGAATGTTGGCGCGCGGCCCGACGGGTAGGAGATCCGCCGCGGGTAACGATGTGCCGGCTACAGCCAAAGCACGGCGAGTGTAAGCCCGGGTGAGCTGGGATCCTCAGATCGCCGCGGATTCAGGCTAAGCCAAGAAGGGCAACCACTCCAGGAATCGGTTGAACGTGCCCAGCGAGCCCTGCACTTCGTGCGCCTCGGTAACCAGAGTGTTGAATGCGGCGCCTGAGATCTTGTTCGAGCCCTGGTACGCGGTCAGCTCATTGAGGAATGCGTTCAACTGGTTGCTGGCTGCCTTCGTGTCACCGCGGCCGATGGAGTCTGAGGCCGCATTCAGCTTCGCGTTCAGGCTGTTCTTCTGTCCTGCGTTGAGGCCCTGGAGGCCGTTGATATAGCTCTCCATCCGGCTCAGCATCTGCTGGGGCGAGAGGACCACGACCGTGGTGGTGGCCTGGCCCTGGGCGCCATCGTCGTCCTTGACGATCAAGGTGACGGTGTACGTGCCGGCCGCGGTGTAGAAGTGGGTGGCGCCGAAACCGTTGGCCGACTGTCCGTCGCCAAAGTTCCACGATGCCGTGTGCGTGTCGTTTGTCGCTGCGTCCACGAAACTGCCCGCGAAGCTGAGGTTCTCCTGCGGCGCAAAGAGGGGTGAGTTCGCGAACTGTGCATCCGCCGGCTTGACGCCGTCGATTCGCGCGGTCGGGTTGATCTCGGTCCCGACGACGGTGAATGAGCTGGTACCTGTAATCCCGCCGTCGTCGGTCGCATCGAGGGTCACGACGTACGTGCCTTCATCCGCGACCGTGAAGTTGAACGATGGGCCCGGTGTCGTGGTCGGCGTGCCGTTGTCCTTGCTCACGCTCCAGAGATAGTTGAATCCGGCCACATTGTCGGCAGAGTCGGGGCTGTTGGCCGTTCCCACTAGGGACAGCTGCGTGCCCTCGGGGACGGCGGGGGGATCATTGGTGATCGTCACGGTCGGCTTGACGCCCTTCACCGTGACTGGGAACTGAGCCGATGCAAACAAGCCGTGGCTGTTTGTGACGGTCACAGTGACCTGCTGGCCGCCCGATTCGTCCGCCGCGGACTCCGTCCAGGACCAGGTGCCGCTTCCGGTGCCCGCAGTCGGAGTGACGGCGCCTCCGCCGGTCACAGCAAGCGTGACGGCGTCACCGTTGGGATCGGAGAATGTACCGGTCATGGTGGGCGCGGCGCCTTCGTTGGCGGTGCTACCCGCCGTGTCGGTCGCGATCGTCGGGAGCGCCATGGTGCTCGTGTTGACGAAGGTCGAGAACACGAAATCGCCGCTGAAGGATGTCCACGGCATGCCCACGAAGAGCTTTCCGCCGAGGAAGGTAGGAGTGATGGGCGGTGTGGCTCTGGTCGCGTACCAGGAGACATAGCCGTTCGAGGCGTTGAGCAGGACCACGTACTTGTTGCCTGCTGTGATAGGGACATTCGCTTTCGAGAAGTCGAAGGTGTGGTAACCGGACACATAGCCGCTGCTGACCGCCCTGGCGTTGCCGATGTCGGTCAGGCCAGGGTTGCCGTCAGAGCCCAGCTGGCGAATCGAGACAGTCGCAGTGCCGTACGACGTGAAGATCCTCAGGGTCACATGGTCGAGACGGCCCGTCTTGCCCGCGATGAACATCTGGGCCATGGAGTCGTAGCTGATCAGCGAGATCCCGGAGGGCTGCGCCTGGTCGCCCACCACCGCGGCTTGCGCGGGGGCCGCGAAAGCCAGCGGCAGCATCGCAGCGAACGCTGCCGCCACCGAGGCTCGGCCGACAGTTCTCCGGAACGGCGTCTTCACTTGACCGTAGTGACGCGAGTGACGACAAATCCCTGCGCTGAGTTGAAGCCCATTGCGAAAGACTCAACGCAGCTTCCGCAGCCGTTGGTCGGGCTTACTCGTAACGGAGCGCGGCGACCGGATCCAGGCGGCTGGCGCGAAGGGCCGGGAAGAACCCGCTCAGAGCGCTGAACAGCGTCGCGAGCGCCAGGGCGCCGGCGACCAGCCACCACGTAAGCCGGAAGACAGATAGATCGAGCGGGATGCCCTGCTGTCGAGCTATGGCGGTCACGATCGCATTGCCGGCGACGCCGACCACGGCGGCGATCAACAACCCCGCTGCGCCGCCGAGCAGGCCGATCATTCCCGCCTCGGACATGAACATCCCGCGCACGTCGGCCGAGCGCGCGCCCAGCGCCTTCATGATCCCGATCTCGCGGGTGCGCTCGAGCACCGCTGTGTACATCGTGTTCGCGATGCCCAGGCAGGCGACGATCAGCGCGATCGCGGCCAGGCCGGAGAGGCCGATTCCCAGGATCGTGACGAACTGGCTGAAGCCCTTGAGCAAATCGCTGGTGGTGGTCGCCTGGTAGCCCAGGCTTCTGACCTCTTTGGCGACCGTGTCGACGGTCCCCGACGACTCGCTCACGAGCGTGATGCCGTTGAACTCGTCCGCCGTCCACTGGTTCGCCTTCGCCATCCGCTCCCAGTAGCCCGTCGCGGTCCCGTAGGGCACGCTGATGAAGCTGGCGCTGCCGTTTCCGATGTTGCCCGCATTCGTCACCACGCCGACGATCGTCAGCTCGATCGGCAGAGATTGCGCCGCCGGCTGCTGGCCAGCCCCTGCAATGACGAACCCGGGATACAGGCCGTTGAACGTCAGCTTCTGGCCGATGGCACCCGAGGGCGTAAAGCCGAACTTGCTCGCCGCGTCGGCGCTGAGCAGGACCTCGTTCGCAGTGTCAGAGGATTGAAAATTGCCGGCGGCGAGGAACTTGGATAGAGCCTTGGGCGTTTCGGACAGTGGCGCGGACGAGGTGAGATAGACGTTGGTCAGGCTGGACTGTCCACCAGTCAGGTTGCCTTCCATCTCCAGGCTTCCGAACGCGTCCTTTACATGTGGCAGCGCCGCCAGCTTGGTGAGCGCCGCCGCATCGAGGGGTTTGTGCTTCGCGGGATCCGCGATGCCGAAGCTGCTGTCCCCGACCGAGACCTGATCGAGCTGGCCAGTGATGGCAAACGCGTTGGTGAGCGAGTCTTGCACACCGGTGGCGAAGGAAACGATGATGGCCATCGCCGCGATGCCGATCGCGACCCCCGCCGAGCTCAGCGTGGTGCGGAGCTTGCGCCGTCTGACGCTCGATCCGCCCATCCGGAAGGAATCGAGCCATGAGAGCCTCTTGACCCGGCCCTTCTCGCCGGCGGCTTGCTTGGGCGACGCCATGCCCCCTGGGTCTTCGACGATGTTGCCGTTGCGCATGCGCACGATTCGACCCGCCACCGAGGCCACGTCGGGGTCGTGCGTGACCATCACCACGGTCGCGCCGAGGTCGTGCATCTCCTTGATGAGGTCCAGCACCCCCTGGCCGGCTTCTTCGTCGAGGTTGCCCGTCGGCTCGTCGGCCAGGATCAGGCCGGGCCGGTTGGCCAGCGCGCGAGCGACCGAGACTCGCTGCTGCTCGCCCCCGGACAGCCTGGTCGGCCGGAACATGATGCGTTCCTTCAGGCCGACCTTCTCGAGGAGGCGCCGGCTCCTCTCGCGCCGCTGGGTTGACGGGATGCCGCCCAGCGTCATGGGCAGCGCGACGTTGTCGAGCGCGCTAAGCGTCGGGATCAGGTTGAAGCTCTGAAAGATCGTGCCGACATGCTGCAGGCGGTAATCGGCGAGCTGGCGATCCTTCATATCGCTGAGCGTTCGGCCACCGGCGACGATCGTGCCCTGGGTGGGCCGGTCGAGGCCTCCGAGCAGTGACAGCAGCGTCGACTTGCCGCAACCCGAGGGACCCATGACGGCGACGAACTCGCCAGGTGCGATCGTCAGCGACATGCCGCGCAGCGCGGTGACCGCGACCTCGCCCATGCGGTGCACGCGCACCACGTTGGTGAGCTCCAGGCCGACGGGTTCTCCGAGAAGGTCGCTGGTCGCTGGGGTCGCGGCGGGCACAGCCTCTGCGATTGCCATCTGGGTGCCGGAAAGTCTAGGCCGCCCCGCCCGGCATTCCAGAGACACACGCGCCTCGACACGCACCGTTGGATACAGCGAGGCGGAATTCGCGCGCTCGATACGCACCGTTGGATACAGCGGCGCGTAATCGGGTCGGTTGGTGCCGGCGCGGGGATTCGAACCCCGGACCCTCGGTTTAAAAGACCGCTGCTCTAACCAAGCTGAGCTACGCCGGCCGGAAACGATTGTCCTCAATTCCAGTTTGCTGTGGCGGTGCGGCACGCCCCACTACAAGCCGAGGCCGCTCGGCTGTAGCCTTCCCCGGGTGCGCACGCAAGCACACCCGGTCGCGCCGGTGCTCAGGGTGATCCTCGGTGTCTGAGCCGCCGGTCTCACCCCCACCTCCCCGCTTTCGGGTTCGTCGGTACCTGCCCGCGAGTGCGGGGGTCGCGGTCGGTTTGATTGCCTTGCTTCTGGTCCTCATCGTGGGCAGGCCGAGCAACGCCCGGCCGGCTCCCGAACCCCTGGCCGCCGACCAGACGCTCAGCTTTCCGATCGCGCAGGACGTCGCCGATTTCGACCCGGCGCTGATCTCCGCCTCGGCTGACGTCGACATCATGCGGAACGTCTTTTCGGGGCTGTACAGGTTCGATCAGCAGCTGCGTGAGGTGCCCGACCTCGCTGTCGGCCAGCCGACCGTGTCAGCCGACGGCCTCACGTACACGTTCGCCCTCCGCCACGACGCGCACTTTTCCAACGGAGACCCGATTACAGCCGGCGATTTCATCTACAGCTGGAACCGAGCCGCCGCAAAGCAGGGCGACCTCTCGGCACTCTTCGGCGTCATCTCGGGCTATCCGGACGTGGCGTCCGGCAAGACAGGACAGCTGAGTGGTCTGGGCAAGCTTGACGACTTCACCCTCACGGTCATGCTGCTCAAGCGCGCGGGCTACTTCATCACCGAGGTCGGCCTGTGGCCGTTCTGGCTCGTGGACCAGAAGGTCATCGCGTCCGCCGGCGAGAACGCGTGGTTCAACAAGCCGGACACGCTGGTCGGAAGCGGTCCGTTTCGAATGAGCGCCCGCACCGCGGGCCAGTCGATGGACTTCGAGCCGGTCGCGGGCTGGTACGGCGGCAAGGGGGGGGCGCTGACGCGCGTCCACGTCGAGGTCATGGCCGACACCGCGGCCCAGGTCACCCAGTACGAGTCAGGCGTCTTCAGCCTGATCGGCTACGGCCGCCAGGGCCTCGCGCCCGCGGCTGCGACGCGCTACACGTCAGACGCCAAGCTCCGGGGCCAGCTGACCATCGTCCCGATCGGTACCACTTTCTGGGTCGGATTCAACTTGAGGTCGGGCCCCTTCGCCGGCATCGACGCAGGGCGGTCCGGACGCCATGCCTTCAGCGAGGCGATCGACCGCAAGGCCCTCGTCAACGCCGTCTGCAACCAGCAGACGACGTGCATCGAAGCGACCGGCGGCGTGATCAGCAAGGGCCTGCACGGGTACCTCGGCGACGCAGCCGACAACAACGTGAAGTTCGACGCGACAGCCGCGAAGGCCGAGTATCAGGCGTGGGATCCGGACGGGTCGAAGGTCAAGGGGCTCACCTACACCTATGACACCAACGGCTTCAACAAGGCAGTTTGCGACAACGTTGCGGCACAGTGGAAGAAGAACCTCGGGGTCACGGTCGGCTGCGTCGACATGGACCGCAAGACGTTCTTCGATCAGCGCAACGGCGCGTGCGCGTATGCGACGTTCCGCCAGAGCTGGGCCGCCGACTACGACCACCCGCAGGACTGGTTCGATTACCTCTTCGTCAGCGGCGCCAGCTCGTCCGGGTCCTGCTACTCGAATCCCAACCTCGACAAGGTCGTGGCGGGAGCTGACGCGAAGACCGCGAGTGCGGCCGCGAGCGATTATCGCGTCGCGGGATTCATGCTCGTCAACGACTCAGTCTTTGCCGGGCTGCTCTACGGAACGCAGCAGTATCTCGTCCATCCATATGTCAGGGGAGCCGGCGGAAACGCGCTCTATGACTACGACTGGACCGGAATCCGAATTGCGAAGCACTAGCTGACGGCGGCGGTCGTGCCGAGGACCTGAGGCTCCATGTCCGACGCAAACGGGCCGCCAGGGTTGTCGATGAGCCAGACGTGAAGCATCTGAGGCGTCGTCTTGTTGGTGCTCCCGCGCGGACACGATCCGCTTTTGTCCCCGTTGTCGAAGAAACCCGAGTGCGCGAATGCAACCGCCATGCCCGTCGTGTTGTCGAAGCAGAGGTTGGAGTGCTGATGCCAGATCGTGAGCGGCCCTCCCACCTCGGGGCCTGGCATGCCACGCCTGGGCATGATGTACATCGCGCCGATCAGCATCGGCCCCTGCTTGGCGTTGTAGTAGATCAGCGACTGGACGTGCTCCGGCCGGAGGATGTCGGTGTCGGTCATATAGCTCGTGTTTACGTAATGCACGATCTGGAAGTCAGTCGGCTCGAGGGGCGTGTACCCCGCGGCGACGGCAATTTTGAGATCCACATACCTGGCGACGGCCGCCTTCGTATCCGCGACGAGCTTGGCCGCCGCCGCCAGCTCGGCCGCGCTAGGCTGGCGGGAAGGCGCCGCGGCGGTGTGGTTGTGTCCATTTGCAGTGGAGCTGGACGAGCTCGAGAGCTGGACCGACGCGGCCCAACCCGCGACGTCGCCTGAGACCACGATCAGCGCCAGGGCGGCGGCCAGCATCCCCCGGCGCATCCAGACCCCGAACGGCAGGGTTGTGTAGGCCGCGCCGATCACGCCGACCACGACCAGCCCGATCCCGATCCCGAGGAGGACATGGCCGGGGTTGCTCAGCGTGAAAATGCCCTCCCGGTGGGCCAGGCTCGGGTCGCGGGCATGGAGGTACGCATCGAGGGCCAGGCCGGAAAGCAGCGCCACGACCCCCGCCAGGCCGGCCGACAGGAAAGCCGCCGTCCGCCTCATCCTGATCTCAATTCAAGCACCGCTCGGCCCTATTTGTCGCCGAAACTTGACTTCGGTGAAGCAAAGTTCAAATATGAAGATGGAGTAGCGGGGCCATCGGAAGGTGGCAAAGGTCCGTCGCCGGCGCACTCTCGCCCCGGTTCGCCGGGAAGAGGGCGATGGATTTCGGGGAGGGATGAATGCCTATAAGTGCGCCCTCCTCAAGCCGTGTTTTGTAGGAGGTGGCATGACGCGAATCGCATTGTTCCGTTCCCTCGCCGTGGCGCTGGGAGCAGTTTCGGTGGCTGTTGCCTGTGGAGGAGGCCCAGGAAACCAGTCGGAAAACCTCGCCTCTGACCAGACTGTCAGCTTCCCGATGGTCAGCGAATTCTCGGACCTTGACCCGGGCCACATGTCGTCCGGGCAGGACATCGATGTCTTCCGCAACGTCTACTCAGGCCTGTACAAGTTCGACGACCAGCTGAACGAGGTCCCGGACATCGCCTCCGCGCCTCCCACCATCTCGTCGGACGGCCTGACCTACACCTTCAAGATGAGGAACAACGCCAAGTTCTCCAACGGCGATCCGGTCAAGGCTGACGACTTCATCTTCAGCTGGAACCGGGCCGCTCGTATGCAGGGCGACTACGCGAGCGTCTTCCAGCCCGTCGCGGGCTACGACGACGTGGCGAACGGCAAGGCCCACGACATGACCGGCCTCAAGAAGATCGACGACTACAGCTTCTCGGCCACTCTCAGCTCACAGGCCGGCTACTGGTACACCGAAACCGCTCTCTGGACGGCCTGGGTGGTCGACCAGAAGGTCATCAAGGCTGCCGGGAAGGAAGATGACCAGAACTGGGCCAGCGATCCCGCGACCGCGATCGGGACCGGGCCGTTCAAGATGACGGCTCGCACGCCCAAGCAGTCAACTGACTTCGCACCGGTTCCGAACTGGTGGGGCGGCTCGACTGGCGCCATCACCAAGATCCACATCGAGATCATCGCCGACCAGAAGGCGCAGCTGACCAAGTACGAGTCGGGCGGCTACACGCTGATCGGGAACGCCAACCAGAGCCTCACCCCCGAAGACGTCATCCGCTACAACTCCGACGCGCAGCTGAAGACGCAGCTGCAGCTCCTGCCTCAGGCCCGCACTACATGGATCGGCTTCAACATGTGCGAAGGTCCCGGCAAGCCGTCGAAAAACTGCACCTTCGCCAGCCCGTTCGGCGGGGACGCCGGCAAGCTCGGCCGCGAAGCGTTCAGCCTGGCGGTCGACCGCGACCAGCTGCTAGACATCGCGTGCTCCAAGGGGACCACTTGTACGAAAGCAACCGGAGGCGTGATCACCAAGGGCCTCAAGGGCTACCTCGGCGACAACACCGACCCCTGGGCCGTTTTTGACAAGGCAAAAGCGCAATCCCTTTACCAGCAGTGGGACCCCACAGGCAGCAAGGTCAAAAACCTTGTCTACACCTATAACAACAGCGCCTTCAACAAGGCGGTCTGCGACAACCTGGCGTCGCAGTGGAAGGCAAACCTGAACGTCACGATGCAGTGCGCTTCACAGGACACCGCGTCGTTCTTCCACTCTCGAACCAAGTGCACCTTCCCCATCTTCCGGCACAGCTGGGGCGCGGACTACGACAACCCCCAGGACTGGTTCGACTTCCTGTTCGTCACTGACGCAGGTTCAGGCGGCGCGTGCTACTCGAACTCGCAGCTCGACCAGCTGGCCACCCAGGCCAACGCCAAGCCACTGTCTCAGTCGATCGACACCTACAAGCAGATGAACAAGATCCTGGTCGACAACACAGTCACTGGCAACCTCGTCTACGGCGTCCAGCAGTACCTGACGCACTCCTACGTCAAGGGAGTCGGCGGCAGCCCTCTTTACGACAACTACTGGTTCGACCTCAAGATCCTCCAGCACTAGGCCGTAGATACCAGACACAATTAGGGGGGTCCGTCGCCATGACGGACCCCCTTCGTCAAAGAGATAACGGAGAGGTGATTCGCGGATGAGGGGTACCCTCCTCTACATCGGGCAGCGGCTGATCCTGATCGCGATCACGACCGTGCTCGTGTCCTCCATCGTCTTCCTTCTCCTCCACCAGATCCCGGGCAACGCTTTCCTGAACGAGACTCGCCAGAGCCCGCAGACGCTGGCAGCTGCGCTCCACCATTACGGCCTCGACCTGCCGCTGCAGCAGCAGTACGCGAACTGGGTCCAGGCCGTGATTCACGGCGACCTGGGCGAGTCGCTCGTGAACCGGGGCGTGAAGATCACGCCGCTGCTGATCCGCGAGACGTCGGTCAGCGCGACGGTTGGCTTCTTCGCCCTGCTCGTGACGATCGGGCTCGGCCTTATCCTCGGCGTCATCGCGGCGCTCAGGCAGAACACCTGGGTCGACTACGTCGCCTCGAGCACGGCCGTGGTGGGCTACAGCATCCCGAGCTTTGTGCTCGCGATCTTCGGGCTACTGGTCTTCGGTCACTACTTCTTCATCTGGACCCAGGGCACCGTCTTTTATACGCCCGGATTTACCAGTCCCTGGACTCAGGTCGAAGTGCCTGCCCTGGCCCTCGGGCTGCCCTACGCGTCCTATGTCGCCCGGCTCACGCGAGCGAGCATGCTCGAGACCATTCGCACGGACTACGTCCGGACCGCCTGGGCGAAAGGCCTCAAGGCGCGGGTCGTGGTCACCCGGCACGCGCTCCGTAACGCCCTCATCCCGGTCGTCACCATCCTGGGGCCACTTACGACGGGGATCATCACCGGATCCGTTGTGATCGAGAACATATTCGGCATCCCGGGCCTGGGCAAGGAGTTCATCACGAGCATCACCGCCCGGGACTACAACATCGTGATCGGCGTGTTCACGTTCTACGCCGCGCTGGTCGGCCTGGCCAACCTGACAGTGGACGTGATCTATCCGGTGCTCGACCCGAGGATTCGTTACTAGTGGCGCAAGCAGCACCCGTCATCCAGCCCGACCTCGAGCTCGCTTATGAGATGCCCGAGCAGGCGACGCTGCTCACCGACGCATGGCGCAGGATCCGCCGCAACCGGCTGGCGCTCGTCGGTGGAGTGATCATCCTGGTCCTGTTCATCACCGCGTTGATCTCGATCGTGTGGACGCCATACCCGGTCTGGCTGCAAGCCGTGGGCCCGACCTACCAGCCTCCCAGCCCAGCGCATCTCCTGGGTCTCGATCAGGCCGGCCGCGACATCCTGAGCCGGATCATGGGTGGAGCGCTGATCACGGTCCAGGTCGGCGTCGGGAGCGCGATCATCGTGAGCCTGATCGGCATCCCCCTCGGGCTGCTCGCAGGCTTCTACCGCGGGTCGGTCGACACGGTCATCTCGTTCTTCATCAACATCTGGTACGGGATCCCCGACCTGCTGGTGGCGTTGATCCTGGTGTTCGTCCTGTCGGACGCCCTCCATCTAATCCCGCGTGGAGTCCTGGTGATCATCGTCGCCTTCTCCTTGACCCGCTGGATGGACGTCGCCCGCCTGGTCCGCGGCCAGGCGCTTGCGTTGCGCGAAAGAGAGTTCGTCGAGGCCGCGCGAATGTCCGGCGCGCGCGACTTTGGGCTTCTGTTCCGCCACATCTTTCCCAACGCGCTCGGCCCGATCATCGTGCAGGCGACTTTTGCGATTCCGGCGGCTGTCCTTTTCGAGGCGTTCCTCAGCTTCCTCGGCCTTGGCCTCCCCTCACCCACGCCGTCGTGGGGCGCGATGGCCGCCGACGGCTACCACGGCATGGACTTTGCGCCGCACATCGTGCTCGCTCCGACGATCGCCCTGTCCCTGACCCTGATGGCGTTCAACTGGGTGGGTGACGGCCTGCGCGACGCATTCGACCCCCGGATGAGGCGTTAGTCCGCTGGCCTCTCTCCTTCGCGTGCAGGACCTTCGGGTTCAGTTCGCCACGTCCGGCGGCACGGTAACGGCAGTCGACGGAATCGACTTCGAGATCGACAGGGGCGAGATCGTCGGAATCGTGGGCGAATCCGGGTCCGGCAAGACGATGACGGCGCTGTCCATCCTGCGGCTGATCCCCGAGCCCGGCAAGATCACCAGCGGACGGATCCTCTACGGCGAGAAAGACGTCGTCGAGATGACGGACGAGGAGATCAGGGAGTTCCGCGGCAACGAGGTCGCGATGATCTTCCAGGACCCGATGACCTCGCTCAACCCGGTGCTCCGGGTCGGGTTCCAGGTCGAGGAGGCGATGGCCGCCCACGCGCGCTTCACGCGCCAGCAGGCCAAGCAGCGAGTCGTCCCGATGCTGCAGCGCGTGCGCATCCCGGCGGCGAAGGACCGCGTGCGCGACTATCCGCACCAGTTCTCAGGCGGAATGCGCCAGCGCGCCATGATCGCGATGGGAGTCTCCAACGAGCCGTCGCTGCTGATCGCCGACGAGCCCACCACCGCGCTGGACGTCACGGTGCAGGCCTCGATCATCGAGCTGCTGCGCGACCTGAGCCGGGAGCTGCGCGCGGCGGTGATCCTGATCACACACAACATGGCGCTCGTGGCAAGCCTCTGCAACCGCGTCATCGTCATGTACGCGGGCCGAGTCGTCGAGGAGGGCCCCACCCGTGCGATCTTCAAGAACCCTCAGCATCCGTACACGTGGTCGCTCCTGAGGTCGATGCCCCGCGTCGACGAAGTCACCAAGGAGAGGCTCATCGCGATCAAGGGCCTCCCGCCGGACCTCGGCAAGATGCCGCCCGGATGCAAGTTCCACCCTCGCTGCAAGTTTCGGATCGACCGCTGCCTCACCGAGGAGCCTCCGCTGGATGAGGTCGATCCAATGCAGCGTGCCCGGTGCTGGGTCTTGATGAAGAACGTGCCCGACCCCGAAGCGAAAGCGTGAGCACCCAAGCAGCACCGACCCCGGCGACCGACCCTACGCTGAAGTCACCCCTGATCCGGGTTGAAGACCTGGTCAAGCACTTTCCCACCGGCGCCGCCTTGTTTGGACGATCCGTGGTGCATGCGGTGGACGGGGTGAGCCTCGCCATAGAAGCGGGCGAAACGCTTGGCCTCGTGGGCGAATCGGGCTGCGGCAAGTCGACCTTGGGCCGGGTGATCGTGCGGCTGCTCCCCGCGACGTCCGGCCACGTCTATTTCAAAGACACCGACCTGACGAAGGTCCGCGGAGAGAAGCTGCGCCGCACGCGACAGCAGATCCAGATGATCTTCCAGGACCCGTACGCATCGCTGAACCCGCGCATGACTGTCGGCGACATCGTCTCCGAGCCGCTGCGCAACTTCGGCGTTGCACGAGGCCGCAAGGCGGAGCGAAAGGTCCAGGAAGTGATGCGGGTGGTGGGTCTCAACCCCAACTTCGTGAACCGGTATCCGCATGAGTTCTCAGGTGGCCAGCGCCAGCGCATCGGCATCGCGCGCGCACTGGTCCTCGAGCCGACGTTCATCGTCGCCGACGAGCCGGTGTCAGCCCTCGACGTCTCGATCCAGGCGCAGATCGTCAACCTGATGGAGGATCTTCAGGCCAAATACAACCTGACCTTTCTCTTTATCGCTCACGACCTTTCGGTGGTCAGGCACATCAGCGACCGGATCGCGGTCATGTACCTGGGCAAGATCGTGGAGATCGGAACCAGCAACGCGATCCGCGACAGGCCGCTGCACCCTTATACAAGGGTCCTCGAGAGCTCGGTGCCCGTGCCGGACCCCGACCTCGAGGCGGCGCGCAAGCCGATCCTGTTGAAGGGAGAGATTCCCTCGCCGGTCAACCCACCGTCTGCCTGCCGCTTTCACACACGGTGCCCCATCGCGCAACAGATCTGCTCCGAGGTCGAGCCGCCGCTGGAGATGAAGGAGCCCGGCCGGTTCGCGGCATGCCACTTTCCGGGTCAATTATGAGAGGGAACCCAGATGGTTCCCTCTGCGCGCCAAGCGCGGGCAGGTAGTGACTTCCTGATCTCATCGCGCGTGCGGCTTCGCCGCAGGCGCTGCTCTCTTTCCGGTATACGGTTCGGATTAATTGAGTAGCCACTCGAAGCGGCGTTTGGCAGCCAAAAGGGCATAGTCGCGGCCGGGGAAACCCCGGCCGCCAAAGCAACGCTAGATCAGTGCGATGTGATCTGGATCTGGTTCCACCAGTAGTCGAACATGTTGTTCGAGCCTGCACCTAACACGTACGGCTTGAACATGAACGCGTTGACTGTGTAGAAGAGCGGGATGTAGACCACGTCGTCGATGAGCTGATGGCTCAGCGTCTTGTAGTCGGCGATCGCGGCGCTCAGCGGCTCGGCGTTCGCCTTGGCCAGAAGCTGGTCGTAAGACTTCGTGTCGTACCCGGTCGTGCAGCTGACGTCAGGGCAGCCGGCCGATGCGCCGTACAGGTTGTCGAACCAGTCCTGAGGGTGGTTGTAGTCGGCCGACCACCCATCGCGTGAGAGGACGTACGTGCCCTTCAGCCGTTCCGTGATGAAGCGACTGTGTGGGATCGACTGGAGCTTCACCGTCACCCCGAGGTTGTCCAGCCACTGGGCCTGGAGAAGCTTGGCCGCCGGCTCGTTGAACGGGTTTTCCGGATCGTATGTGTAGACCAGGTCTTTGGTTTTCGTCCCATCCGGGTCGGCCAGCGACCTGAGACTTCGCGCCTTCACAGGGTCGAAGACGGCGAGCGGGTCCGAGCCGTCGCCCAGGTAGCCCACCAAACCCTTGGGGATGATGCCGCCGGTGGCCGGAACGCAGGCGATGTTGGAGCACAGATCCTTGGCCAGCTTGGCGCGGTCGATCGATAGGTTGAAGGCCAGCCGCAGATTGTGCGAGATGTTGCCCTGGTCGAGCGTGAACGGACCGCCCGCGGGCCGCTTTGCGTCCGCGACCATGTTGAAGCTCACGAAGTACGTCTTGTTCTTTACCTCCAGCACCAGCTGCGACTTCTCTGCCGGCTTCGCCTGGATCTTCGCGACGTCGGCCGGCGCCGGGCCGTAGGCGGCGTATCCGTAGAGGTCGAAGGTGCCCCCTTCATACCTGGCGAGTGCGGCCGTCGGGTCGCTGACCACGTTGACCTGGATCGCGGTCAGCGTTGGTTTCGGCCGACCCCACCAGCCGGTGATGGCGCCGAAATCAAGCGACTGGTCGGCTGTGTGCGCGGTCATCTTGTAGGCACCGGTGCCGACGAGCGTCTCAGGCTTGTTCCACCAGTTGTCGAAGTCGGCCTTCACCACCTTCGGATCCACGACCATGCCGGCCGTGGCGGGCTGGGCGATCGCCGACTCGAACCAGCCGGCGGCGCCGGTGAGCTTGACGACGACCGTGAAATCGTCAGGCGCTGTCAGACCGGTCATCGTCACCGATGGGTCGTTCTTTTCGAGCAGCCCCTCGAGAGCCGAGCTCGAGACCTGGTTCGTCGCGACGTGGTCGTAGCCCTCGATGGCTGAGAGGTTCGTCGCGAAGGGTCCCTGCATCGCCGCCGCGCGATTCCACGAGTAGACGACGTCCTTCGCCGTGAGCTTGTCGCCGTTGGAGAATGTCACGTCCTGGCGCAGCTTGAACGTGTAGGTGAGCCCGTCGCTCGACATTGTCGGCAGAGCCGCGGCGATGTCGGGCGAGATGTTGAGGTTGCTGTCGAACTTCAGCAGGCCGTCGAAGATGTTCTGCGCGATCGCCGCTTCGGCCTCGCTGTCGATCATCGCGGGATCGAGCGTGCTGACGTCGTGCTGAATCGGAAAACGAAGTGTCTGCTGGCTCGCCAGCCCAGTCGGCTGCGGCGTCCCGGTCGACCCGCTGGAGCATGCGATAAGCACCAGTCCCGCGAGCGCCGCAAACGGCCATGCCCCCCCTCTGCGTAGCATCTTCGGGTGATGAGCGTACCCGCCGCAGGCAGGCGACGGCAGGAAGGAAGCGAGAAGGTCACCGGGGCCACGCGCTTCACCGCGGATATGGAGCTCGCCGGCCTCCTTCACGTCCAGCTCGTCCTGTCGCACACACCAAGCGCACGGATCCGCAGCATCGATGTCGAAACAGCCCGCGCCGTGCCTGGTGTCGTCGACATCGTCACCGGCCCCGACCTGCCCGGGCTCGACCGAGCCGCGCCGGACCTTCCGCTCGCTTTCGGGCAGGTCTTCTACGCGGGTCAGCCGGTGGCCGCAGTGGTGGCAGAGACCGAGTCAGCAGCCGCCGACGCCGCGGCGCTGGTCCAGGTCGATTACGAGGAGACGCCGCCGGCGATCGACCCTATCGCGGCGATGGCAGACCAGGCGCCCCTCGTGCTCGGCGAGGGAGACGGAGCCGCTGCCGAGGACGCCTCGCTCCATGGCGCTTCAGCCGCCGCTGATGGCGCGCCCGACGCGCGGCCGCGCAACGTCAGCGGCGTGGCACACCTCAGGCGCGGTGACACCGATGCCGCGCTGAAGAGCGCGGAAGTCGTGGTCAAAGGGACGTACCGGATCGCGGGCGCGCACCACTCGTTCATGGAGCCTCACGTCGCGGTCGCAAGGCCGGAGCCGGACGGAGGAATGACGATCTGGTCCTCCACACAGGGTCCGTTCGTCGTGCGTGACACCGTGGCCGGCCTCATCGACCTGCCCCCGCATAAGGTGCGCGTCGTCGCGATGCCGGTGGGTGGCGGATTCGGCGGCAAGATCTCGCTGCTCGAGCCGCTGCTGGCGCTGCTCGCAGCCCGTTTGAGGCGGCCGGTGCGGCTGGCCCTGGGGCGGTCGCATGAGTTCGTGGTCGGCCACCCCGCCCCCGCCGCTCAGTTCGAGCTGGAGCTCGGCGCCAAGCGCGATGGAACGCTCGTCGCGCTGCGGGTGCGCTTTCACTACGACAACGGTGCAAGCTCGGGGTGGCACGCGGGCCTGACCGCAAGCTTCCTGGGCGGCACCTACCGGATCCCGAACTACGACCTGCGGGGGTTCGAGGTCTCGACCAACAAGACCCCGACCGACGCCTACCGCGCGCCCGGCGCGACGCAGGCCTACTTCGCCCTCGAGTCGGCGATGGACGAGCTGGCGGCCAGGCTCGAGGTGGACCCGATCGAGCTCCGGCTCGCCAACGTGTCGCGGGAAGGCGATCCCACTGCAGACGGCCAGCGATGGCCGCGCATCGCCTCGGTCGAGGTACTCGAGGAGGCGAGGCGGCACCCGGTATACGCCGCGCCGCTTGGCGCTGATGAAGCCGTGGGCGTGGCCCTCGGCGCGTGGGGCGGCGCCCGCACGCCGTCCGCTGCGGGGTGCCGGGTGGAGCCCGACGGAACGGTCTCGGTGATGGTCGGTTCGCCCGACATCAGCGGCACCGCGACCGGGCTCGCAATGATCGCGGCGGAGGCGTTCGGGATCTCTCCCGACAAGGTGAGGGTCGAGGTCGGCGACACCGCTTCCGCGCCCTTCGGCCCGACTTCGAGCGGCAGCCAGGTCACCTACAGCCTCGGCGGCGCAGTGTTTGAAGCGGCGCGGGAGGCCCGGCGCCAGCTCCTCGAGATCGCCACCGAGGAGCTCGAGGCGGCGCCCGAAGACCTCGACATCATCGGCGGGCGTGTCGCGGTGAAGGGCGCACCCGGCCGGTCGGTCGAGATCACCAAGCTGGTCCGGCTGAGCACCGAGTTCATGGGCCGGCACCGTCCCATACAGGCCACCGGCCGCTCGGCGGTGCAGGCCGCGTCTCCGATGTTCACGGTCCACATCGCCCGCGTCCGCATCGACCGCGAGACCGGCGCGTTCCAGCTGATCGGGTACGCGGCGATCCAGGACGTCGGCCGCGCCATCAACCCCCCCGAGGTCGAGGGCCAGATCCACGGCGGCGCCACACAGGCGCTTGGGCGCGCCCTCGGCGAACAGCTCGTCTATGACGGCGACGGCCAGCTCCGCACCGCGTCCTTCCTGGACTACGAGCTGCCGGCGGTCGACCAGATACCGGATATCGATGTGACCCTGATCGAGGTCCCATCGCCGGTCGGGCCGCTGGGGGCCAAGGGTGTCGGTGAGCCACCGGCCATCCCGGGAACCGCCGCCCTCGCCAACGCAGTCTCCCGCGCGTCCGGCGTGCGCGTGCGCGACGTGCCCATCGACAGATGGCTTCTTGTGGGGACCGCTAAAGACGGACGCTAGAGGCAGCTCGATGCGCGGCTACGTCGCGCGGACGCTGTCAGGCCACTACCCAATCCTCGTCTCCAACCGCGGCCCGCACGAGCCGCGGCCCGACGGCAGCTTCCGGCGTGGCGCGGGCGGCGTGATCACTGGGCTGCTCACACTGGCAGAAGCGATGGGCGCCGACTGGGTGGCGTGTGCTCGCAGCGACGCCGAGCGCGCGCTGGCGTCAAAGCACTCGGGCGGTCATATCGTGCCCCTGGCGCAATCGTCTGGCCAACTCTATTACGCCACGCCGACCAAAGAGCAGTACGAGATGTACTACTCGGTCATCTCCAATCCGATGCTGTGGTTCCTCCAGCACTACCTCTGGGACCTGGCCAGCGAGCCGGTGATCGACGATCGCATCCACCAGGCGTGGACCGACGGTTACGTCGAGGTCAACAGGCAGATGGCCGCGCGAGTCGTCGGTCTCGCGCGTGGCGCGTCGGCGCGGCCGCTCGTGCTGGTGCACGACTACCAGCTCTATCTCGTGCCGCGCTTCGTCCGCGAGGAGCTTCCGGGCTCGGTCATCCAGTTCTTCCTTCACGTGCCGTGGGCGACTCCCCAGTACTGGAAGGTCCTGCCCAAGGAGATGCGGGACGCAATCCTTGACGGACTCCTCGCCTGCGACATCGTTGGCTTCCAGTCAAGCCTCGACGTGCGCAACTTCCTGCTGACCTGCGAGGAGAACATGGGTCTGCAGGTCGACGAGCACGAGCGCGCCGTCGTCGCGGGGGGCCGGGTCGTTTACGCGCGCCACTACCCGATCTCAGTCGACGTCCCCATGACGATGCGCCTTGCCTCGTCACGCGGGGTCGAGCGGCAAGAAGCCGAGATGGGCGCGCTGCGTCCGGCGAAGCTGATCGCGCGCATCGACCGCACAGACCCGTCGAAGAACATCGTCCGGGGCTTCATCGCGTTCGACAAGCTGCTCCGGTACCACCCCGACCTTCATGGGCAGGTCCAGTTCTGGGCGTTCCTCCAACCGTCACGTCAAGACGTCGCCGCGTACAGCCGGTACTTGCGCCACATCCGGCAGACTGCAGGGCGGATCAACAGCGAGTTCGGCAATGAACAGTGGCAGCCGATTCGCCTCGAGATCGCCGAGAGCGAACGCAAGGCGATTGCGATGATGAAGAACTTCGACGTGTTGCTCGTCAACCCGGTGTACGACGGCTTGAACCTCGTCGCCAAGGAAGGCGCGCTGGTCAATCAGACCGACGGCGTGATCGTGCTCTCGGAAAACGCCGGTGCGCATGAGGAGTTGAGAGGCAACGTGCTTTCGGTCAACCCATTCGACGTCGAAGCGACGGCCGCAGCGATGTATGCCGGACTGACCATGCCGGCGGAAGAACGGCATCGGATGAACGAGGGCGCGAAAAACGTGGTGCGGACGAACGATATCGCCAAATGGATCAGCAACCAGGTCCAGGACATGCGCGACCTCGTTGCCCCGGCCGAGCGGATCAGCTTGCGGCCTTAGCCCACTCCACGATCTCGTGCAGCAGCGCGGTGGCTCCTGCAGGGCCTTGAACCACGACATCGCATCGGTCGAACAGGTCAACCGGCGCCTCCGGCGACCAGACGCCGACCGCCATGTGCGGGATGTCGAGGGCGCTCACGTACTCAAACAGCGAGCGGTCGTTCTCGTCGTCGCCGAAGCACACGACGCCCGCGGGGTCTTCGGCGGGCATCAGCGCCGCGAGCGCGCTGCCCTTGCCTGCCTTCGGAGCGTGGACCTCGACCACCTTGCGGCCGAGAGCGGCCGAGAGGCGCGCTCCATCGAGAAGAGGTCGCAGCAGCGCGAGCATCTCCTCCCCGCTCATGTTTGTGCTGCGAAAGTGGACCGCGGTGCTTGCCGGCTTGACCTCGAGCCACGCGCCCGGGATCCGCTCCAGGAGTCTGCTCGCGTCGGCGTTGAAGCGATCGAGCGCCTCCTTCTGCGCGTGGCGCGGGATGACGAGACCGCTGTCGCCGATGAGTCTCACCCCCGAGATGGGCACGAGAGTCTCCAGCTGCGCCGGCGTCCGGCTGCTGAGCACGATCACGTCAGCAAGCAGTCCAACAAGCTCTTGCAGGGCCTCCAGCGCCTCGGGCCTGGCCCTCGCCGCGGCTGGATCGTGAACGACCTCCGCCAGCGTTCCGTCAAAGTCGGTAACCAGGATTAGTTCGCCTGGCGGTACTCGCGCGACAGGCGAGCGGTGCCAGACATGCGTGATTTCTTCGGTTTCTTGAATCATCCCTCCTACTTACAAACGCGGCCGGTGCCGCTCGATCACCGTTTTGAGCCCGGTTGAAGGTGACAGCGTACCGAACGTATGTCCCCATTCGCCGCCGAGCCTCGAGCTGCAGAAGATCGCGGCGGCCGCCCCATCGCCGTGCCGGAGCATGAGAGAAGCCTCGAGGGCGAGCGCCATGTGTTCGACGATACGACGAGCCCCCGATTCGATTTCATTTGAACTCGCCAGCTCCGCCTTGAGGTCGGCGATCGAACGGTCGAGCCTTGCGTCCATTCCCCGCGCCAGCTCAACCTCAGCGAAGTACGCGGCCACCGATTCGGGTTCGCGCTGCATGGCGCGCAACACATCAAGAGCGTTGACGTTGCCCGAGCCTTCCCAGATCGAGTTGAGGGGTGCTTCGCGATACAGGCGGGGCAGGATCGACTCCTCCACATAGCCGTTGCCGCCGTGGCATTCGAGGGCCTCCGCCACCACCACGATGGCGCGTTTGCAGGTCCAGAACTTGCCGATGGCCACGCCGATGCGCCGAAAGTGCGACTCGGCCGGGTCGGATGCGCGATCGAACGCTCCTGCCAGCCGCATCATCAGGATGGTCGTTGCCTCGGACTCGACCGCGATGTCGGCCAGCACGTTGGCCATCAACGGCTGCTCGCTGAGCAGCTTGCCGAAGGCGCTGCGATGAGCGGTGTGGTGCGTGGCCTGCGCCACCGCCTGGCGCATGAGAGACGCGGATCCGATCACGCAGTCGAGCCGCGTGTGATTGACCATATCGATGATGACCCTTACTCCCTTGCCCTCTTCCCCGACGAGAACCGCCCACGCGTCGTCGAGCTCGATCTCGGACGACGCGTTCGACCGGTTGCCCAGCTTGTCCTTCAAGCGTTGGATGTGAAACCGGTTGCGTCTGCCATCCGGCAGCACGCGGGGGAGCAAGAAGCAGGAGAGGCCGCCGGGTGCCTGGGCCAGGACGAGAAACGCGTCGCACATGGGCGCGGAGCAGAACCACTTCTGTCCTTTCAGCAGGTGCTCGCCATCCACCCCGGTGGGTGTCGCGCGCGTTGTGTTGGACCGCACGTCGGAGCCGCCCTGGCGCTCGGTCATGGCCATGCCGAACAGCGCGCCCTGCTTGGTGGAGGCGAGCCTGAGACCGGGGTCGTAGTCGAGAGTCGTGGCGAGGGGCTCCCACTGCGCGGCCAGCTTTGGCTCTTTGCGCAGCGTCGGAATCGCGGCGTAGGTCATCGAGACGGGACATCCGTGGCCGCCCTCGACCTGCGACCAGACGTAGAAGGCCGCGGCGCGTGCGGCGTGCGCGCCCGGGCGCGGCTCGCGCCACGGCAGGGCATGCAGGCCGTGGCCGACTGCGACTCTCATCAGCTCATGCCATGCGGGGTGAAACTCAACCTCGTCGATCCGCTCGCCGAACCGGTCGTGCGTCCGCAGCTGAGGCGGGTTGGCGTTGGCCTGGAAGCCCCAGTCGATGGCCTGCTGGGTTCCCGCCAGCGAGCCGAGATCGTGCACCATGTCGTGCGCCCACGAAGCGTTCTCGCGCTCGAGCGACTCGCGCAGCGGCGCGTCGGACTCGAAGAGGTTGTAATCGACAAGCGGCGGCGGCTGGTTCGCGCTCACTGACGCGGTCGGGCGAGAGCTTCTATCGCCCGTCGTCGGGCCCGTGCCCTGACTCGGCGGTTCACGCGATGCATCGTCTCACCGACCGACGGCTTGTGTTTCGTTATCGCGGTGATCCGATCCCTGACTAACATCCAATCCATCTTCTGGTAGTTCGTCAAGGCGATCCCGAAGGCAGAATCGAAGCTCAAGTCTTCGTGTGGCCAACCTGCGGTCGCCTGCCGGACGCGATCGAGGTACAGGTCTTCGCGGGCGATGATTCTCACGGCGACCCCATCCACCACCACCTGGACGCTCCGCTCTATGTCGTCCCCCGCGCCAGGGAACTCAACGGCGACGGGGAGGTCATCTCGTGTCCAGTGTCGGCCTTGCTTACTCAAGCCCACGGCTCGCAGCGCTGCTACGTCCGATGCATTGGGCATCGGACAAAGGTCAAGGTCGGTCGGGTGGTACGCGCCTCCCGCCCAGTAGGCCTCGGCCGTACCCCCAACGACGATCGGTGTCCTGCGCATCAAGGTTGTCACTGCCGCTGCCATCAACAGACGCTGCCGCTGCTCAGATCGGGCATGGGGGATTTTCAAGAGCAGGCTTTTAGCGCGCCTTAGGTCGTCGTTCCTTGCCACGTGACGCCTTCAGACGGCTGAAATAGGCCGGCGTCCGGCCAGCTCGTTCCAGCAGGGCAGCCTCGACGCTGGATGGATCTCGCTCCCACGGATCGAACCGCCCAGGACCCAGGACCGAGTCGATGAGGGCGCGTTTTCGAGCTGGCGAAGCGTCAGCCTCGCCTGAGCCTCCAAACGTGATCGTCAGGGGTGCGCCGGTGGCCCTGGCCCAACGGTCGATGAAGTCGATGGTCGGCAGCCGGTAGCCACCCTCGGCCCGAGCCACGACAGGCTGGGTCGTACCCATGGCCTCGGCGAGCCTCGACTGGGTCATCGCAGCCTGCATCCTCGCTCGCGCGAGCAGCATCCCGATCTCGGTCCTCGTCATGTTCCAATTATACCCAATTGGCTATATTCAAATCGATCGGTTTGGAGACGACATTGGGCTCATGAGTTTCTGGCCAAGCCTCCAGATCCCGATCAACAGTGGAATCAGTCCGATCACGGCACCAATGCCGATGTGATAGCCGGGTTGATTGTGTGTCCACCAGCGGCTGAGGAGGCTGCCCCACATGATGACGATGTTCCAGGCCTGGAAAGCGCCGATAGACGCAAGGAACCAGAAGAATCCGGCGGCGCTGTAGTGATGCCTGAACCGCAGACTCCCCACCCCGATTAAGACGCTTGCTCCGAACATGATCCCGACGATGAAATAGAGAAAGCCTCCATCCACTGGAACCAGACTCAGGTACGCAGCCACGGCGACGTCTAACGCGACCAGGCCCGCGAGCATCCACACCAGCTGCCAGTCCTCCCGCGTAACCGGGCCCGCAAAGATTTCCCGGACCGACGGTTGATTACCCGACTTCGTTCGCCAGCTCCGCAACGATCCGGAGCTGCTCCTTGCGTTCATCGTGGTCCGGCATAACCGGCCACACGATCAGCGTGTCCACGCCGGCGTCTCGAAACGCGCGAATCTTTTCTTTCGCCTTGTCGCGCGGCCCGACGATCGAGACGAGGTCGATGAGCTCGTCGGGCAGCGCGAACATCGCCTCGGTCTTCTTCCCCGCCAGGTACAGCTCCTGGACCTCCTGCGCGGCCTTTTCGAATCCGTAGGTCGACACGAGACGGTTGTAGAAGTTCTGCTCCCGCGATCCCATCCCGCCCACGTACAGCGCGAGCACCGGACGCATCGCGTTGCGCGCGTTCTCGACGTCGTCGCCGATCATGACGTTGACCGAGGGGCAGATCCGGAAATCGTCGAGCGAACGCCCTGCGCGCGCAGCGCCCTCCTCGAGCGGGGCGCGCAGCGCTTTCGTGTGGTCGGGCGAGAAGAACACCGGAAGCCATCCATCGGCAATCTCACCGGCGAGCGCCACGTTCTTGGGCCCGAGCACGGCGAGGAAGATCGGGATATTCTCCTGCACCGGGCGGATGGTCAGCTTCAGAGCCTTTCCAGGGCCGTCGGGCAGGGGGAGCTCGAGGGTCTCGCCGTGGAACTCGATCTTCTGGCGGGACAAAGCCAGCCGCACAACCGCCACGTACTCGCGGGTGCGCTGGAGCTGCTTGCCGAACCGGACTCCGTGGAAGCCCTCGGAGACTTGCGGTCCAGAAGTGCCCAGGCCCAGGATGAAACGTCCGCCAGAGAGGTTGTCGATCGTAGCCGCCGTCATCGCGGTCATGGCGGCGCTGCGCGCCGGGATCTGAAAGATGCCCGAAGCGAGCTTGATCCGGCTTGTCCCCGCGGCCAGCCACGCGAGCACGGTCGCGGCATCGGAGCCATAGGCCTCGGCGGTCCAGATCGAGTCGTAGCCAAGGGCCTCGGCAGTCTGCGCGATATCGAGCTGGTCCGCTGCGGTGAGCCCCAGGCCCCAGTAACCGACGCTGACGCCGAGCTTCACCTCTTCACCCAAGGGCTATGCTGCACCATTGGAGTGATTGAGATGCCCTTCCACTTCTTGTGGCTGGTCGGTGTCCTGTTCCTGATGGCCATCGCCGTGGTGGTCGTCGTGGTCGTGGCCTCGGCGCTGACTCGGAACCAATCCCCATCTCTCCATGCGGCCGCTGGGCCGGCGTCGGGAACCCCGCTCGACATCCTCGCCCGGCGATTCGCCGCCGGCGAGATCAGCCCTGAGGAATACCAGAAGGCGCGCGACCTGCTCCAGGGCGACGGTCCGAAGGGCAGCTAGGCCCGAACCGCCAGCGTCTGGTAGAGCAGGAAGACGTTCAAGCTGATGATCATGGCCGCCACAGCGTAGGCGGCGTAGTTCGTCAGCCGGCTGTTGGCCAGCGTCCCCATCAGCTTTCTGTCGCGCGTGAACATCACAAGCGGGATCAGGGCGAACGGGATCCCGAACGACAGCAGGACCTGGCTTAGCACCAGCGCGCGCGAGGGGTCGAAGTGGCTCGCGATCAAGATCATCGCGGGCACCATCGTGATGGCCCTGCGCAGGAACACAGGGATCTTCCGGCGGATGAAGCCCTGCATCACGACCTGGCCCGCCAGAGTTCCGACCGACGACGAGGACACCCCGGAAGCGAGCAGCGCAATGCCGAACACAGTTCCGGAATGCGCGCCCAGGTACTGATCCAGCAGGTGGAACACCTGGCCGAGATCACTGCCTGCGGTGGTCAGGCCGCGCGAGCCGAACACCGCGGCCGCCAGGGTGAGCATCGCGATGTTGATCAAGCCGGCGATGCCCATCGCGATCATCACGTCGACCATCTCGAAGTGGAAGATTTTTCGCTTCGCTTCCGGGTTCGCGCCGACGATTCGCTTTTGCGTCAGCGCGGAGTGGAGGTAGATGACGTGAGGCATAACCGTCGCGCCGAGGATGCCGGCCGCGAGAAGGATCGAGGCGCTGCCGTCCAGGTGCGGCACGAAGGTCGAGCCGGCGACCGATCCCCACGACGGGTTGCTCCGAAACACCTCGAGCCCAAACGCGATGACGATCACGCCGACGAGGCTGCTGATCGTCGCTTCGAGGCGACGGAAGCCCCAGGCCTGGAGGCTGAGGATGCCGAAGGCCAGCACGCCGGTCAGCAGGCCGGAAATGAACAGCGGTATGCCAAACACCAGATAGATGCCGAGCGCGGCGCCGACGAACTCCGCCAGGTCCGTCGCCATGGCGATCAGCTCGGCCTGGATCCACAGAAAGATCACCAGCGGCCGGGGGAAGCGCTCCCGGCAGACCTCCGGCAGGCTCATGCCCGTCGCGATGCCGAGCTTGGCGCTCATCGACTGGATGAGCATCGCCATGAGGTTCGCGCCGAGGACAACCCAGAGCAGCATGTAGCCGTACTGCGCGCCGCCGGCCATGTTGGTGGCGAAGTTGCCTGGATCCACATAGGCGACCGCCGCGATAAAGGCCGGCCCCAGGAACGGGAGCACGGCGCGCACGCCGCGCCGCTCGCCAGTCAGCGAGCGCTCCGCGGCGCGCAAGACGCGAAGCTCACCTGGCAACGCATGTTCCACGCCGAGGACCTGGGTCGGTGCCTTGAGGACGGCGGTCTTGACCGCTTCGACCGCCACTAACGGGCCTCGGCGACGAAGATCGCGCGTGCCAGGCCGAGCGGCACGCTCTCGCGGCGCCCCCTGAGCCGGACGTCGATGGGCCCCTCGAACTCGCTTGCCGCGAGGACCGTGATCCGCGTCCCGGGCAGAAGGCCGCGGCGCTCCAGCTCGCGCAGCTTGCCCGGATCGTCGTCAGAAACGCCCTGCACGACGACCTTCTCCCCCGCCCTGCATTCGCTCAGCGGCCGGTTGCTGACCGGCCTTACCTTGCCGGTCAGCGTCGGGATGGCGTGGCCGTGCGGGTCGAGCTCAGGCCGACCGAGGAGGTCGAATATGCGCTGCTCCATCCGTTCCGAGATGACGTGCTCCAGGCGCTCGGCCTCGTCGTGCACCTCGTCCCAGCTGTAGCCGAGCACCCGGACCAGGAACATCTCGAGCAGGCGATGATGCCTGACCAGCTCGAGGGCGACCTTGCGGCCATCCCGGGTCAGCTGCTGGCCGCGGTAGCGGTCATGCTCGACGAGGCCTTGGGCCGAGAGGCGCGTGACCATCTCGCTGACGCTCGGTGAAGAGATGCCCAGGCGCTGTGCGAGGTCGCGGGTCGGGACAGGCCGCTCACCACCGCCAAGGAGATAGAGCGCCTTCAGGTAATCCTGCTGGGAGCGGGTGAAGGTGCTTCGGCGCTCGAGCTGCTCTACCACCGCCTAGGCCTTCCTAATCGAATTTGCTGGCGAACCTACCACTCAAGATAGGATAACCTAACTTTGCGGCGGTTTGATCCGCTTGGCTCAGATCGTGACCTGGGGAGCCTCTAGGAGCAGTCGCCGGTCGCGGACGTCGCCGGGCTGTACGTGACGCTCACGTTCGGCGTGACGGTGATAGGCGTCGCCGCGGTGAAGACGGCGATGTAGTCGGCGCATCCCTCGGCGAGGTGGAAGTCGTAGTTGACGCTTGTCACGCCCAGCGAGCTCCAGACCGCACCCTGGTGGTGCATGCAGTAATGCGTCGTGCTCTGGGTGTAGTCGAAGCACTCGACAGCCTTGGCCCACTCCTGCAGCGTGATGATGCTGACGGACATCGGCCCGGTCGCGGTCGCCTGCAGGTGATAGGTGAACGTGTCTGGGACGCCGCCCGCCAGGTAGTAGTTCGGTCCCTTGATCTGCTGCGGCACGTTCCAGATCGTCAGCTGAGGATGCTCCAGCGCCGCCTTCGTCTTGGCCAGCTCGCCCAGCGTGGCGGTCAGGTTGGTCTGGGATGCCTTCAGCTGGTCGAGGAGGATCTGGTTGCGCCCCGTGAGTGATTCGTTGTGGGTCGTCAGCGAGCGCACCGCGGCCTGGTTGCTCTGGTCGTCCGCGTAAAGCAAGCCAAGACCAAGGGCGGTGACCAGCAGGGTGGCCGCGAGCGCTACCGTCCACCACCGTCGCTCATGGCGCTGGAACGTCGTGAGCCAGGCCGGTCGTGGGGCCGTCCCCAGTCTCGAAGGTGCCGGCAGGTACTGGTCGGCCGGCTGCAAGTCCGCTCGGTCTGCGGGCTTGGTGGTCTGGTCCATCTCGGTCGGCGTCATGATCGCACCACCCGGGTACTCGGGATCACGTTTGCCCGAGCCGCGGCCAGGCGCCGTACACCTGGCTGATCTTCGAGCTCGTTTCAGCCTGCGCCGAGATGTCGAATGTGAACGTCTTGCCGTCCGGCTGCCAGCCAGGACCGGGTCCGCAGTTGGCCGAGCAGACCGCCTCCTCGACATAGAAGAAGGTCGTGGAGTTGAGCCAGGAGGGCGAGGACCGAACGTTGGGAAGCTGCCCGCCGGAGCGACCGCCGTGCCCATAGAGCCAGACATGGGGACTTCCGTTTGGGTCGCGGACCGTGAAAGCGAGGCTGTCGTCGCCTGCGTCGGCGCGCGGCCGAATCCACGACAGCTGCTGGCCGAATGCCTGGGACACCCCCGCGGCGGAATCCCACACCTGGATCACGCTCGAGCTGGGCATGCGGTAGTACAGGCGGCTCCCGGCGAAGCCCCATGTCGCCATCGTGCCCCGGGAGAGGCTGAAAGCGAGGCTGCCGTCGATCGTCCGCCGGACCTGGAGTTGGTCGCCGGAGCTGGTGAAGGTCTGGACCAGGGCGAAATACGCGCCGTCCGGAGAGAACGCGAGGTATGAATCGTCCTCGTTTGGGTTGGATCCCCGGCCGGGCACCGCTCCCATCGTCCCCACCACGCGGTCGCCTCCGCCGCTCAGGAGGTGGAGAGCGACTCCGCTCTGGTCAGATGCGACGTAGGCCAGGAAGCCTCGGTCAGGGCTCCATGCGTGGAGGCCGTCCATGAAGCTGCCGCCGGACCAGGTGGCCGCGACGGTCGATGTCCCGGTGAAAAGGTCGAGCACGGCGATCACGCTCGTCCCGGCGGCCGTCGGATTGCCCTGGGTCGCGTACCACGAGATCATCGTCTGGGTCACCAGCTCAGGCTGAAAAGAGCCGCCGCTGATCCCACATAGGGTGCGCGGGGCTTTGGCGGTGGAGACGTCAGCCAGCACCGGGTTGGCCGTGCCCTGCAGCTGGAGCACCGCCTCCTGCGCGGTCGGTGCGCTGACGCAGCTGCCCTGGAGCGCGGCCCAGGCCGGCACCGCGACCGGGCTCGGTATGACGCTGGGCGAGGGTGACGGGCTGGGGGTCGGGCTCTCGAGCGGGCTTGGGGTTGGGCTCGCCGATGGCGACGGCCGCTTGGCGGAGGGGCTGGTCACAGGAGCCAGCGGTCCGTTCGCGGTGCAGCCCGCGATCGCAGCCAGGCACAAGAGGATTACTACCCCGTTCCTCACGACTGGTTGAAACGAACATAGGTATGGACTCGTTACGGGCGTCCGGTCGCGGCGCAAGTCGCCCAGAATACCGCCTGGGCGTTTACCGCTGGGTTAAGGATCGACAACGTTGATGAAGGTGGCAGGGCTTGTCGCGGCGCTGTTGGCGGCGGGCCTGTGCGCGCCTCCGGTTCCTCTCACTGCCAGCGTCGAGCAGGTCGCAAGCCGTGACGTCAAGGCAGGGTCGGCGGCCCAGCTGGTGGTCAAGGTGACCAATACAGGCCCTGTCATCCCCCACCTCGGTCTCGTGTTCCGGACCGCCGACCACTGGTTCGAGCGGCACAAGATGACCGACCTCGGAGGTTGCGTCGTCGCGACCGAGGAGTCCGCCTTCGACTGCGGAGACCTCGCGCAGGGTGAGTCGAAGACGTATTCCTTCCATGGCGATGCGGGCACTGCGGGCGTCTTCCATTACGAGATGGTCCTGCGTGAGCTGGTGCAGCCTTTCGACTACGTCAACGATCACCCCGACGGCGCCGACGCGCAGGTGTGGGACGAAACCGTCGGCTAGGCATCGTCGTTAATGGTGTAACGAATCTTCACCGGGGGAGGTGGTCGCCGGCACTGGTCGAGTCATGCCTGCTTACGCTCGGCAAGGGGGTCGGATCGTCATGCAACGGAGTCAAGAACAATGTTCGCTCGGCGTTTTGCACTTGTTATTTCCATCGTCTTCTGTGGTTCTCTCGCGCTGGCCGCCGCGGCCGTCGCTGCCGGCGGCATGGGTCCCGGCAAGTACACGTTTCACAGCACTGGCGCCAACGCCTTCTTCGGCATGGGCAAGAAGGGCGGTCCGCCCACCGCGTCGTGGAGCGTTTCGGTCAACCAGGGCCTGAACTCGTTCAAGCCCAGCCAACCCAGTGGGCCGCGCATCGTGAGTGACAGCACCATGGTCTTCGTCACGGAGTTCGACGCGACCGGCAAAGGCGGCTACGGATGCTTCATCGTCCCGGATGGCGATTTCAATGTCAGCCGCGACCTGCAGTCGGCGACTCTGCACGCGACCCTGACGGCCGACGAGGCGTGCCCGGGTTATGGAAAGCCGGTCGGCAGTGGCAAGGACGTCGCATACGCGGGCGGCAACAGTGGGCTCGCCCTACCGATCACTGTCAATGTCACATGGGGCGCGACCGGCGCGGTCACGACCTACAAGAACACGTTCAGCATCCAGTGCCTCGATTACGTAGAGGATGGGAGCAGCACAAATCAATCGAGCGGCGCCGGTGCTGGAGGTTCGATCTCCGCGCTCGGCGGACAGTTCACCAGCGAGTTCGCAGACATCAACTCCACGGATGGCAAGCTGAACATCAGCGGTATGCTGGCCGCGGGATGCTTCGGCTACTGACCTAGAGACGAATCGACCGGCGCGCCTCGGCCGTTCAGCCGCGCGCCGGTCTCACTTTCGCCCGGGTGCATGCAGTCGGGTGAGTCCCATGTCACCTGCTGCGGCTCGTGACCTCCGGGTCCGTTAGGTACCGCTGAACCGCAGGCCCAAGCCAACCCGCAACCGCGTCTGAGCGCGCCGTGGCGAGTGGTTCGACCTTGATCACATAACGCAGCATCGCCATTCCAATCAACGTGCTTGCGGCGAGGCTGGCACGCAGCTGGGGTCGATCGACCCTCAGCGCCCGGGCCAGGCGGCCAAGCACCTCACGGCTGACGAACTCGCGCAGGAGGGCGGCTGCCTCATCGCTCGCGACGACTGATCGGATCAGGGCAAGAAGCGGGCGCCCGGACGGTGAGTCCCAGGTCTCGAGGAAGAAATGGACCAGCCGCCCTCCGAGTCCATCGAGGCCTGGGGCCAGCAGCTGCGGCACAAACACCGCGGGATCGACTGGAAAATCGACGGCTGCGCGAAAAAGCCCCGCTTTGGATCCGAAGTAGTGCAGGACCAGCGCCGGATCGACGCCTGCCTCAGCGGCGATGCTGCGAATGGTTCCGGCGGCGTAGCCGACCCGGGCGAACCGGACGCGAGCAGCGGCAAGGATATTCGCCGCCGTGTCGCCGGTTCCTGGCCGTCTGCCGGTGCGAGCCAAAACCTCTGCTACGGCACCGTCTCGGGGGCGAGCGAGCCTCGATGCATGAGGTAGAAAACGAGCTCGCCAACCGCCATGAGGACAATTCCGGCGCCAAACCACTCGGCCAGAATGAGGATTGGTTGCCCGACCCCCGCACCGTCGAAATAGAGCGCGCCGCGAAGCCCGCTGTACAGGAGACCCGCAGGCAGCCATGGGGCCAGCCAGCGATAGAAGTCAGGCAGCAGCTGGCTGCCGACCGGTCCTCCCGACGAGACGAGGTCTAACAGCACGACGATAAGCGCGGCCAGGGCTAACCCGGCACGCCCGAGCAGGCGCACGAGCCCCGCAACGACCGCACCCACGGCCGCCGCTGCGAGCATCAGAAGTCCGATGGCGGCCCAGATCCCCGACCCGTAGTCGTCGGCAATCCATTCCGCGGCGCCCATCGCGACCGGGCCGGTGATGACCGCGTAACCGAGCACCACAAGAAGTGCCGTGCTGAATCCAGCGTCGTCTGTGGTCGTGAAGAGGAGAGCCTGCACCACGACCGAAGAGATGATCACCGCCACCACGACAAAGAAGAGGACGAGGCCGTGGGCATCGCCGTTTGAAAACGGGTGCACGACCTCGACGTTCAGCGTGGAACCCTGGCTCTGAAAGACATTGGTGAATGCTGCTGTGATGACTCCGGTGACTCCATCGCCTGCCGCTCCCGCCACGATCAGCCGAGAGCTGTTCTGGCCGAACAGGAGGGCGGCGTCGATGTCGCGCGAGTCGATCGCTGCCCTGGCCTCGGATTCGGTGGAGTAGGTGGTGAAGCGGAAGGCTCCCGGCGCGTTGCTCGCGAATGCGGTCGAGATCTGCTGCACCGCGGGAGCCGGCCCGACGAGCCCTACCGGCAAGTCGTGAGGATGCGGGTCTCGAATCGCAGTGCCGATGAGCCCAAGCAGCGCGACGAGGAAGACAAGGCCTCCGACGAGGGGAACGACGAGAGGTCGAAGAAGTTGCCTCATTGCGCGAAATTCTACAAACGTTGAATTAAGCAGTCAAGGCAGGTCGATGATCGACGCGTTTGGCGCCAGACGCGTGCATCGACGGCCTTTGATAGGCGCGTTTGGCGCCTAACGCGTGATTGCGCAGTTGGTAGCCCCGGCGGGATTCGAACCCGCGATCTCAGCCTCGCCGGGCGCGCGCAGGGCGCACTTTCCAGGGCGCGCAGTTGGTAGCCCCGGCGGGATTCGAACCCGCGATCTCAGCCTCGCCGGGCGCGCGCAGGGCGCACTTTCCAGGGCGTCCAGTTGGTAGCCCCGGCGGGATTCGAACCCGCGATCTCAGCCTTGAGAGGGCTGCGTCCTAGGCCGCTAGACGACGGGGCCACTTCCTGGTGGGCGGCATTGGGTTTGAACCAATGACCTCTTGCGTGTGAGGCAAGCGCTCTCCCACTGAGCTAGCCGCCCCATGGGAGGTTTCATTCTACCCACCCCCAGTACGATGCTCAGGGATGTCCACCCCGCTCGCCGAGCGCCACTGTGAGGTCTGCACGCCCGGCACTCCCACCCTCTCTCGCTCCGAGATCGACCAGCTCCTCGCGCAGCTGCCGGGCTGGACGGTCGTCGAATCCGGTGGGCACCTCGAGCTGACCAGGACCTACAAGTTCAAGGGGTTCATGCCCGGCGTCGAGCTCGTCGACCGGATCGCCCCCATCGCTGAGGCAGAGGGTCACCACCCCGATCTTCTGCTCAGCTACGGCTCGCTCACCGTGAGGCTATGGACCCACGCCGCAGGTGGGTTGACTGAGAACGACTTCGTCCTGGCCGCAAAAGTCGACCAGGTCGCCCCCAAAGGGGCGTGATCGGCGCCGTTCTGCCGCCGACCCGGGCCCTTTCACATGTTCTTAACCGGCTTTCCTTTGTTTTGTCGGGGGATTCCTGATAGCTTCTGTCGGCCGGATGCATTTCTTCATCTGCTGGTTTTTCCACCGAAAAGAGCGCGAGGTGCTGCTGAAGGGGATTCTGCCCTGGGGGATTGACGCCGTCGTCTTCTGCTGGCGCTGTGACCGTATGCGGGGACGGGCCGTGCGGGTCCTCCAGATGACGCCTCAGGGCATCCACGCCTGCAGCGCCCACTCATCTCTCTAGAACGACAGCCGGGTAGTAGGCCTGTAGCGTCGTCAGTCGCGGGAACTCCTGCGCGGCCTGGTCGCGCAGCCCGAGGTCGACACCCCAGCTGACCACGATGACCGCTTCGCAGCCGGACAGCTGGTCCGGCCGGCTCACGACCGCGAAGTCGGTCGTGTATGCGGACAGGATCTGCTCATCGCTGTGGATCACGCATGCTCGCCCCCCCGAGGCATGGACGCGCTCCACAGCCGCGGCCGCTTGGGGCAGAGCCAGCGGGTCCTGCGTATAGGCAGCCGCCTGGCTGACCAGGGCCGCCGCCGCCCCCAACGCGACCACGGGGCCCAGAACCCACCACCGCGCGATCGCGCCCGCGATGAGGTAGGCGCAGGCTGGGACCAGGAAGATGAAAAATCGCGGGTAGAGGAACGCGGGCTTCAAGCCGAGCCACAGGACAATCACCACCGCCGCCACCACCCCGAGCGATGCCAACACCCACGGCTCGCGTCGCTGCGTCCACAATCCCAGGCCAACGCTGGACAGCCATAGTCCTACCGGTAACAGCACCGGCGCGCCGACCAGGAACAGCACGAGGTCGCGAGGAAACGTGGGGTAGAACAGCGGCGCGGGCAAGCCGTGCTGTGTCAGCTCGGTGAGCTGGATCGTCGCGTTGGCCGCGACACCGATCAGCAGCGCACCGGTCCACGCCGGCGCCAGCTGGAGGAGTTTGGGGCGGGAACGCCGGGTGGCGATCCACGCGATGTGGCACAGCAGAACGACGACGGCGAACAGCTGGGCGGCGATCGCCAGGCCCATCACCACCGCGTATCCGACCAGCCGCCATCTGGTCAACTTCCCGGTCAGGATCAGGGTGCCCGCGACTGAACCGAGCGCCGCCAGGCTGTAGCCGCGCAGTTCGCGACCGTTGTCGACGAACAACGGGTCGGTCGCGATGTACAGCCCGGCGCAGACCCCGGCGAGCATGCCAAAGCGCCGAGCCAGGGCGCCCGTCGAGAGGCCTACCGTCCCGCCCGCGGCCAGCGCGGGAAGCACCCTGTACGCGACCTCGCTTCGCGAGCCGGTCAGCGAGTAGATGACGTGGCTCACCAGCGACACCAGCACGTGGTCGTTGGTTGCAACCTGCGCTACCGGAATCGTCGGGATCACCGAGCGCACCGCGAACGCGTCCCAGATCGAGGGCGTGGCGATGAAGTTGGCGAAGCTGGCGGCCGCGTCGTAGCCGAAGGATCGATTCGAGCCAATCATGTAGACGGCGAAAGTCGCGACCCCAAGCGCTGCTGCTGCGAGCGCCTCTCGCTTAGCCGCCAGCCCCATCCCCCGGCTGCCCCTCCGGCCCTTCGGGCCACCTCCCCATAAATGGGGAGGACAGGTCAGTTCCCCACAACCGGGGAAGGTTCGACTTCTTCCGGAAGGATCTCGGAGTATTCGCCGGTGTAGGCGGCCGCCTGCATCCGGAACAGTTTCGCGTAGCGGCCGTTCACGCGCATGAGCTCCTCATGCGTGCCCTCCTCGACCAGCCGGCCATGCTCGAGGAAGATGATGCGGTCCGCGCGCCGCACCGTAGAGAAACGGTGCGAGATGTAGACCGCGGTGCGACCGTGGGTCAGCGATTGCAGGCGTTCGAAAAGGTCGAACTCCGCCTGCGCGTCGAGTGCGGACGTCGGCTCGTCCAGGAGAAGGATCCTCGCGTCCTCGCGCATGAACGCCCGCGCCAGCGCGACCTTCTGCCATTCGCCGCCGGAAAGGTTTACGCCCGCGTCGAACCATTTGCCGAGCGCGGTGTCATAGCCCGCCGGCAGCTTTGCGATCAGCTCGTCCGACCCGGCCTGCTTGCTCGCGCTGATGACCGCGTCGCGGTTGGCGATGTCAGACAGGCTGCCGAGTCCGATGTTTTCCGCCGCCGTCGCCTGGTAGTCGACATAGTCCTGGAACATGGCGCCGATCTGACGCCGCACCTCGGCCGGATCGAAGTCGCGCAGGTCGATTCCGTCGATCAAGATGCGGCCCTGACTGGGGTCGTAAAGCCGGCAGATCAGCTTGAACAGCGTCGTCTTCCCGGCCCCGTTGCGCCCCACGACGGCCAGCGTCTCCCCCGCCTTAACCGTGAAAGAAACGTCGTCCAGGGCCAGGGTTTCGGATCCCGGATAGGCGAAGGTCACGTTCTCGAACCGGATCTCGCCGCGAAGGGGCTGAGGGACCGGCACGGGCTGCGGCGCGACCGGCATCGAAGGCTCCTTCGCCATCAGCTCGACCAGGTTGTTCAGGTAGAGGTTGTGCTCGTACATGCCGGAGAAGCCGCTGAGCACGCTCTGGATCGAGTTCTGCACCTGGACGGCCGCCTGCGTGTAGGCCGTCAGGGCACCCAGCGAGAGGCGGCCGGCAATCGCTTGGAGAGCGATGTACAGATAGGTGATCGAGGTCACAAGCGTGCTGATGTTGCCCAGGGCGAAACCCGTCATGTACCGGCGCACGACCTGCGAGCGCTGAGTGTCGTAGAACGCGCTGGCGATCAGGCGATAGCGCTCAATGAAGTAGTGACCGAGCCCAAACAGCTTCACCTCTTTGGCGAATGAGTCGGTCGTGACGAGGTTGACCATGTAGTTCATGCGCCGCAGCAGCCGCGAGCCCCAGCGCGCGATGTTGTATCCGCGCCAGCCGTATCGGGTGTCGGCGATGAAGGCCGGGATCGGCGAGATGATCACCACCGCGGCCAGGATCCAGCTGACACCGAAGAGCAGGGCGATCATCGTGATAAGCGTGAGGAGCGTCTGGAGCAGGCCGAACGCTGTGGCGATCATCAGGACCGGCCGGTTGATGGAATCGTTCTGGGCCCGCCGCAGAAGGTCGTAAGAGGCCGGGTCTTCATAGAACTGGAGATCGAGAGACGCGGCCTTCTCCATGACCATCAGCTGGATCCGCATCGAGACCGAGTTCTGGAGAAGCTGCTGCGAGATGTTGCGCAGAGTGTTCAGCAGCGCGCTGACCGCGAAGATGATCAGCTGCAGCACCGCCAGGAAGACGATCATCCCGACCGCGGAGAAAGTCAGGCCGGGGAGCCATGGCACGCCCAGCTCCGAGACCCGGACGTGGTCGGGGAGGTGAAACGCGTTGATCTTGATCCCCGACACGACCGCATTAGTCAGCATCAGGGTGAGGCCGACCGAGATGGTCGGGATTATCCCGGCGAGCGCAGTCGTGATGAACAGGCCGATCGTGACCGGGCGGCTCGCCTCCCAGACCAGGCGCAGGACCTGGGGCAGCGCAGCGGTCGTGCCCATGACGGCCTGTTTCAGGCTCTCCCAGCGACCACGCAGGTCCTTTGGGCCCTCGGGCTGCTGCGGCGGCTCCAGCGTCGGGTCGCCTGTCAGACCGCTGTTGGCGGGCCCGCTTTCGGCGTTTCGCCGGCCTCGCCCCCAACCGCCCCACCAGATGACAGGCCCGTGCGAGCCCGGCGGCATCATTCCCATGTGATTGCGAGCTTACGCGAGGTTATCCGCAGCTCCACGTCCCCACCCGGCAGCTGGGCTGCCGACCTCCCCGGCATGCGGGGAGGTGAACATCCGCTTGACTTCTCATTTATTACAGTGTAATTATGTAACGCATGAATGAAAAAGAGCTCGGTTCGATCAAGGGTTGGTTTGCCGGAAGGCTCCCGGACGGCTGGTTCGCGGGGGTAGAGGTCGCCGTCGAGGATGACCAGATCGTGGTCATCGGCACGCTGCCGGAGACCAACCTCGGCTCCACGCCCGAGGAGAAAGAAGGGGCCGCGGCGGGACGCATCGCCCGCTTCCGTGAGGAGACACGCGGCCAGCGCATCGGCATCGCCCAGGAGGCGGAGGAGCGCTTCAAGAAGTACGTCACCTGGGGGGCGAAGCTCGATGGCGTGACCAAGCGCTTCAACCCGGGCGGCGGAGGCGGAGGCCGCGGCGATGACCGGCGAAGCGTGATGATCCGGCGCTGGATGCGACGGCATCGCGGACGGCACGAACGGCCGGCGGAGGCGCAATCGCAGGTCTTCTAGGCCTCACTTACCGCTGAATACATGCTCCCCAGCCAGCGGCTCGGGATGGTGGACAGAAGCTGCGTGTTTCTGAACCCCGCCCGGGCCGCCATCTTTTCCCACTGCTCGTAAGTGAACGGATGCGGGACCCAGTGGTTCACGCGGTCGGTTCCATACTCGACGATGATCAGCCGTCCTTGTGGGCCGAGCATCCGATGCACCGCTTCCAGGACCGGCTGCTTGTCGCGGACGAAATGCAGCGAGTTCGCCATCACAACACCATCGAGGTCATGAAGGTCGAGCGGCCGGGTGAAATCCGCGACGCGCGTCTCGATCGTTCCGTCGATCGCGCGTAATGCGCGCGCGTCTTTGTCGATTGCGGTGATGTGGGCATCGGGCCCGAGCAGGTCGGCCAGCGCGCGGGTGAAGTTGCCTTCGCCTGCCCCAAGGTCCGCCCATCGGGTTCCACCAACCCCTCCGGCGCTGCCCGCCACCTCCCCATGAATGGGGAGGACACCTTCTCTAATGAGTGCTACGAGATCGGCGTGATTCAACTTCTTCCCGCACCTTTGGCGCTACCTCGGCCATGAACGTTCGCATCTCGTCCGGATCGTCGGCGACGAGGAACGTGTCCATTCCAAACTCGATGACCAGAGCAACGAGCGACTCTGCGTCGAGGAAACCCGCGTTCAACAGACGGCGGATCGAGCGTGGGTCGCGGCCCGCTGTCGTCGCCGCCTCATCGATTCGCCGGTTGCCTTCGAGAAGGTCTGCGGGCTTGAAGTAGCCCAGAGACGGCATCCAGCCTTCGGCCAGGCGCCCGGTCAGCGACAGCATCCGCGGCCTGTAGGCCCCGAGCCAGATGCCGATCGGATGGGCCGGGAGCGGTCCCGAGTGCGCGCCGGCGAGCTTGTAAAACTTGCCTTCGAAACGGATGCCGTGCTGGCCGCTCCACAGGAGGCGGATGACCTGGATCGCCTCCTCGAGCGCGGATACCGACTCACCCGGCGTCCGCACCGGCCCGTCGTAGGCCTTTATGCCGTCCCAGAATCCGCCGGCGCCCAATCCCAGCTCGACCCGGCCGCCGCTCAGGATGTCGAGCGTAGCGGCTGCTTTGGCGAGCATCGCCGGCGGTCGCAGCGGCAGGTTGGCGACGTCGGGAAAGACGGCGATCCGCTCCGTGCGCATCGCGATCGCGGTCAGCAGCGTCCATGTGTCGTAGAAACGGCGCTGGTAGGGGTGATCCTGGATCCCGACCAGGTCGAAGCCGAGCTCGTCCGCCAGGACCGCGTTCTGCATGGGTCGCTCGGTGGCTTCGGGAGTGACGAAGACGCCAAACCGGACCGGCTGCCCGTAGTCCATGTACTGGACTACAAGCCGGGTCGTCCTGCTATTTCCTGCCGCGGTGGAACAGGAGGCGCCAGATCAACAGGAGGATCACCGCGCCGACGAACGCGATGACGATCTGGCCGAAGATGCCATAACCGATCGAAAAGTGGACCAGGCCGGCCAGCCAGCCGCCGAGCACCGCGCCGAGGATGCCGATGATGATGTCCCACAACCAACCGCGGCCCTTGCCGAAGACGACCCGGCTCGCCAGGAACCCGGCCACCAGGCCCACGAATATGAAGATCAGGACGTCCCCGAGGCTCACTGAAGCTATTTAAGCCTGTTCAGCGCGTTTTCTTGTTGTTATGCCAACTGACCAGTACCACGAGCCACCCGCGGACCTGACCCCCGAGATCAGGACCTTCGCCCGCCTCGCCGCCTCCCTTCAGGAGGAGGCAGAGGCGATCGGCTGGTACGAGCAGCGCCTGTCACTCGAACGCGACCCGCAGGCGCGGGCCATCATGGAGGATGCGCAGGAAGAGGAGTTCAAGCACTTCGCGATGGCGCTCGAGTTCCTGTCTCGGCGCAAGCCAAAGTGGCGGGCGGTCCTGCGATCCGTCCTCTTCAAGGAAGGGGATATCGTGAAGCACGGCGAGCAGGGCGAAGAGGCGGAAAAGAACGCCTGAAGGAGAAGAGCTCATGCGGGTTGCGATTCTCGGCATTGGAAAGATGGGCGCGGCGATCGCCAAGCGCTTGAACGAGTCGGGCCATGAGCTGACGCTGTGGAATCGCAGGCGCTCGCGCGCAGAGGCGGTCGGCATCGGCAAGGTGGCGGGGACACCGGTCGAGGCGGTCAAGGACGCAGACGTGGTGATCTCGATCCTCACTAACGCCGACGCCGTCCGGAGCGCCTATCTCGGCGAGAACGGTGCGGCGGCGGCGGCTCGAAGCCAGGTCTTCGTCGAGATGAGCACCGCGGGTCCGGACATCATCAAAGAAGTCCAGCCCGCGATCGAGCGCGCAGGTGCGAAGTTCGTCGAGTGCCCGGTGATGGGCAGCGTCATGGCCATGGAAACGGGCAAGGGAATCCTCATGGCCGCGGGCGATGACGCCGCAATCGAAAGGGCAGGGCCGGTGCTGGAGGCGATCGGCGAGATGCGGCGCCTCAAGGACGCGGAGAGCGCGGCCAAGCTGAAGTTGATTGCCAACACGGGGCTGACCGTGATCAGCGCCCTGGCCGCTGAGCTGCTTGCAGCCGGTGCGGCTGCCGGGCTCGACCCTGAAGACGTCTTCTGGGTCCTGACGCGATTCGCTCCGGTCCTGGCGGCGAGGCGCGCCGGGCTAATCGAGCACAAACACGAACCGGTCACGTTCGCCCTGCGCGACGCAGCCAAGGACATTCGCCTCGCGACGGATGTCTACCATCGCGCCGGCGCGTTCACACCTCTGGCCGACACAACGAAAGATCTGTACGACCGCGCGGCGAAGACGGCCGGCGACCTCGAGATGTCGGCGATCGTGACGGTCTACGAGAGGCAGACCGCCGGGCGGAAGAGTTAGATCGACTCGACCAGGGCGCGGACGGCCGCGATCTCGTCGCCGCTGACCGTGTGGGCCATGCCGGGGTAGAGGCGCACCGTCACCTCGGCGCCCATGCGCTTGAAGACCTCAGAGGCTTCGATCACACGGTCCTTGCCAATGTATGGATCCACGTCGCTGCAACCGAGAAACGCCGGCGTGCCCTCGACGCTGCCCGGATAATCGCGCGGCGTGCCGTCAGGCCCGATCAGGCCGCCGCTCAAACCCACCACCGCGCCGTACCTGCGCGCGTGCCGCGCCGCCCACTCCAGCGTCAGGCAGGCGCCCTGGGAGAAACCGAGCAAGATCAGCCGCTGTGCGGGTACGGTGGCCTCGACGCGGCCGACCAGGTTCGAGAGCATGTCGAGCGCTGCCGAGAGGTACGGCTCGTTGCGCTCGAGCGGCGCCGTGAATGGATTCGGGTACCACGCGCTGCCGGCGGCCTGCGGCGCGAGGTATGCCCAACCGGGCTGCTGCACCTCAGACGCGATGGTCATGATGTCCTCGGCCGACGCACCGCGCCCGTGGAGGAGGATCATCGCCGCGCGGGCCGAGGCGAGCGGTTCGCCACCCTGCACAATGCGCTGTCCGTGAGCAACAGCCATCGCAAATTAGTATGACCAGAGCTTGACTGCCGTCTTCACGTACTCCAATCCGCGCGTCATCCACTGGGGACCCGAGTCCGTCGCGCAGCTGGGCGGGGAGCTTCAGCGCCTCGAGGCCGGGCGAGTAGCGCTCGTCACCACGCGCTCACTCACGGAATCGCTGCATCGATTGCCTGTGCAGCCTGTCGCGACAGTGGTCATCGGACAGCACGCGCCGATGTCGCAGGTCAGGGACGGTGTGGATGTCGCGAAGGCCGCGACCGTCGACTGCGTTGTCAGCTTCGGCGGCGGGAGCGCGATCGACGCGGCGAAGATCATCGCGGTGCGCCTGGCGGACGGCGACGGCCGCGCCCTCCCCCACATCGCCATTCCAACCACGTTGTCGGTCGCGGAGCTGGCCGCCGGAGCGGGGTTCACCAACGACCAGGGCGACAAGGCGGGTATGCGCGACCCCCGCCTCATGGTCGAGACGGTGATCTACGACGCCGAGCTCACCCTCGCGACGCCGATGCAGCTGTGGCTGTCAACCGGGATCCGCGCCCTGGACCACGCGGTGGAGGGATTCCTCGCGCCCGGCGAGCACCCCTTCAACGACGTGATGGCGCTGGAAGGGATCCGCCGGCTGTTCGATTCGCTGCCTCGGGCCAAGGCCTTCCGCTCTGATGTCGGCGTGCGCACGGAGAACCAGCTCGCGGCGTGGTTCTCGTTCACACTCCCAGGAGCATCTGCGGCGGGCTTGAGCCACATGATGGGCAAGCAGATCGGTGCCCGCCACGGCATCCCACACGGCGTCACTTCGTGCCTTCTGCTGCCGCACGTCATGCGCTACTTGGGCAGGACGATGCCGGAGCGAATGCTTCTCCTCGCGCAAGCCACCGGGGTCGACCCCGCCGACCGCGTCGAGGAGCTCGTCGCCTCGCTTGGCCTGCCGCAGCACATCAGCCAGTTCGACGTCGGCCAGGCGGCGCTGCGGGTGGCGGCAGACGAGCTGGCGAACCAGTACCCGGCCGCAGACCTGCTCGCGATCTACGTGGCGGCGCTCTAAGCGACGGGAATACGTACGGCTTGTGCACAACGGACCTCTCACCGCAAGTCAGACGTGCGTTCTGCGCAAAGCGCGCATCCCGCTAGTGGCGCCGGGGGTGCGAGCCTCGGATCACCAGTCCCGCTCGTACCCGCAACGCCGAGCTGGCATCGGTTGCGAGGGCGGTGTCTGCTGATCGGCGCACTCGCATCAGGCGCATACCCGCGAGAGCTGAGACGTCGAAGTGGAGAGCTGGGCGGAATCCTGCCGGCTCGAGCGCCTTCTCGGCGGGGACGGCGACGGTGCCTATCCACACTCGCCTGAGGCCGGTTCGCCGCGCCGCTGACGCAATGCCGAGCACCAGCGATCCGAACACGCCCTTCTGGCGGTGTTCGGGCGCGGTCACACAGTTCCAGATGTAACCCTCGCGTTGCCGGGGCCTGAGTTCGAGCTGAATCTCGCCGATCCACTCCGGGCCGGTCGACAGCCACCCGTAACCGGCGAGCGCGTCTTCGATCCGAACGACGAAGCACCGAACGCCACGCGCCAGGCGCTCAGTCACGAGGTCGCCGTCGGGTCCCATCGCGGCAGCGACAAGTGGCGCGTGCAACCGGTCGAGCTCCTCGACCGGAAACGGAGGCGGCGGACCCGAATAATCGAGGTCCGCCGCCCAGATGGTGCTTCGGATCAGAAGCGGAAGTGCAGCTTGCGGATCGTGTTGATCACGTTCTCGTCGCCGCTCGCCGAACCGCCCGGGAAGCGCTGGAAGAACGTCAGCACGGCCTCGGCGGCGTTGTTGAAGTGGAGTAGCGCGTCGCAGCCTTCGAAGTTGCCGTTCTCGGCTTCGGACGACCACGTCCCATCTTTGACCGTCGCACGCCACTTGCCACCCCAGGGCCCGTCGACCTGGATTCCATAGGTGAACTTCTGTCCTTTCGCCACATTCTGGTCGACCGTGTACATCCAGAAGATGAACGCGAACGGCAGGATCAAGCCGGCGGACGCCTCATCGACAGTCGCCAGCTTGTTGCCCAGCCCGTACTCGATGTCGTACGGGTGGACGCCGTAGTCCATGATCTGGAAGGTGCCGTAGAAGCCCGCCGGCACAGGCCCCGCGAACGGGTGATAGACCATGAAGCTGGTCCACTCTTCTGGCGTGAGCTCCTCCAGCATCTTGTCGAGCTTCTGCGCGTCCTTCTTGAAGCGCTCGAGCGCCTCTTCACGCGAAAGCTTGCGGAACTCGAGGGCGTGGTCGTTTAGGGTCTCACCCATCACTGGCAAGCCGAGCGCCGTGCCGTCCTTGCCTGACCGCGCCGCATCCCAGTTTTTGAAATATCCCTCCATCACGTCGATCATGTGGCCGACCAGGTCACGCGTCTCCCAGCCGGTGCAACGCGTGTCGACATTCCAGTTCTTCGGGTCGGAGACCAAACGCGTGAAGTTCTCGCGGTCCCGGCGCATGACCCGCATGACCGTGTCCTTGCCTTCGGCCGCCATCGGGTTCACCGGGGCGATCACTGCCGTGCTCATCAAAGCTCCCCTCCAGAGGTGCAGACCACGGGCGGCTAATGGGCGCCGGTCGTCGCCGTGGTCGGCACGACAATCGGCGGCAGAATCTCGTCGAGGCGGTCGCGCCGCACCTGGAACCAGGGCGGCAGGCTCAACGTGGTGCCGAGCTTCTCGGGCGATTCGTCGACCGTGAAACCGGGGCCATCGGTGGCGATCTCGAACAACACGCCGCCCGGCTCCCGGAAGTAGATTGACTTGAAGTACCAGCGATCGATCACAGGCGTCACGTTGCGGCCGGCGCGCAACAGAAGCTCGCGCCACGAGATCTGTGACGCGGCGTTCTCGGTCCGCCACGCGACATGGTGCACGGTGCCGATCGACTCCTCTCCCTCGGGTCCCTCTGGCGACTCGACGACGTCGAGCACCGAGTGCGGCCCGCCGGCTCCTGTCTCAAAGCGTGTGCGGCTGCCCTCCTTGCCGGCCTGGCGGAAACCCATCGTCGACGTGAGCAGGCTGAACGTCGCCGCGGTCTCGGCCAGCGTCATCGTCACCGAATGAAAACCGCGGATCGCGTTCTCCTGCGCGACGGGCGCTTCCTTCCACGGCACGAAACGTTCGTCTGAAGACTCGCCGACCAGCTCGAGCTCGATGCCGTCCGTGTCGCGCAGCACGAGCGCGTCGACGTCGAACCGACGGACTTTCTTGTGCTCCACCCCGACCTTCTTCAGCCGGTTGGCCCAGAAGTCAAGCGAGCCGCGCGGGACCGCAAACGACACCGTGGTGACCTGGCCGGTCCCGGTCCGCCGCTTGGGCCACGTCGGCCAGCCGAAGAAGGTCATCGCCGTCCCAGGCGTGCCCAGGTAGTCGCCGAAATAGATGTGGTAGGTGTCGGGCAGGTCCTGGTTGATGCTCTTCTTGATGAAGCGCAGGCCCAACACGCCGACGTAGAAGTTGACGCACTTCTGCACGTCGCCGGTGATGCACGTCACGTGGTGAATGCCTGGGATGCCGGCGGCCATCAGCCCTCCGTTCGGATTATTCCGTGCACCCCCATATTAGGCCCGCCTGGAACGGCTGTCACCTCGATGCCTCGTCCTCCGCCCGCGCCCAGATTTCGGCCGCCATCGGGTCTTCCATCTCCTCCTGAACATGGGCCACCAGGCCGATCGCGCGGGCCATCACCGCGAGTCCGCGGGTGATGCGCCAGGGGATCCCCATCTCGGCGGCGATGGCAGCGATTGCGCCCGTGGCATTGACCGGCAGGGCGCGGCCATAGGCTGCCGAAGCTTCGGTGGAGAGGTGCTGCATCAGCTTCACGTGGCGGCCCGCAAAGCCGTTCTCCGCCGCCAGCGCGAAGAGCCTCGCGGTGCGTGGGTCGGCGGGCTTGTGAATCGGGTGGCCGAGGCCCGGGATGATCTCTTTCCTGGCCTGATAGTCCTGCACGATCCGGCGCGCTGTTGCCTGAAGGTCATCACCGGGTGACGCCTCCTGCAAGATCCGGGCCGCCTGCTCGATCGAGCCGCCGAAGCGGTCGCCCATGCCCAAGAGGCCAGCGGCGACGGCCGCCTGCAGCGCCTCGGGCGCGCCGAAATAGGTCATGCGGGCGGCGATCGTGCTCGGGGTCAGACCGTGCTCGACCAGCGTGACGACCACCGCGTTGAACATGACCGACTCCTGGGGCGTCGGCAGGCGGGCCATCAGCTCGAGGAAGGCGAAGTCGCCCAGCGAGACCTTGCCGATGATCTCCTCGGTCAGGTCGTGGCCGCGGACGAAGATCTGGTCGGCCGTGCTGCGGCCGAGCCCGGATTTCAGCTTGCGCGTCATCGCCGGACGGTGAGCCGCGTCTTGTAGCCGGCCTCGCCGAACTCGGACTCCGGCACAAGCTCGACCTTGCTCCGGAACATCAGCTTGGAGTGGATGGCGTTCTCGATCTGGGTGACCAGCACCCTGTCTGATTCGTGACGTTCAGTGACCTCGACCTCGACCGGGATCGGCGGCTCGATCGAAGTCTCGGGACCCTCACGGACCACTCGCGCGCGCCCCGTGACCCGCGGCCGGAAATCGCCGACCACGGACAGGATCGCGGCTGGATATACGTTCACTCCGCGGACGATGAACATGTCGTCGCGGCGGCCGAGCACTCGCTGTCGGAAGCTCGTCCGCCCGCACTCGCACTCCGTGCCTTCGATGCGGACAATGTCGCCGCCCAGGAAGCGCACGACCGGCATGGCTTCGCGCGTCAGCGTCGTGTAGGCGAGCTCGCCCTCGGCGCCAGTTTCGATCTCCATCGGTTCGCGAGTCTCGGGGTCGATCAGCTCGACCCAGACATGGCCTCCGCCGCAGAAGTGCATGCCCTGCTGATGCGTGCACTCGCCGAACAGCGACGGCGCGATGTCGCCGATCCCCATCACTTCGGTCACGGTGACACCGAGAACGCGCTGGATGTGGTCGCGGATGGCGGGGATGCCGCCGCCTGGCTCGCCTCCGGTGACGACGTGGGTCAGCGGAATCGCGCTGGGCTCAGCGTCCGTTTGCTCGAGGCGGTTGGCCAAGAATTGCGCGAAGGACGCTGTTGACAGCAGCGTGTCGGCGAGGCCCGAGCGCAGGCCGAATATGACACGCTCGGTGTCTCCGGGCGCGACGGGGACGGAACGTGACCCGATGCGCAGCAGCACGAAGTGCGTGTGTCCCGCGACGAACGGACCGGCGCCGAACGTGGTCAGCACGCTGCTGTGCTCGTGGATGCCGGTCGCGTAGTAGGTGCGCGTGCCCATGATGGTCCAGGTCTCCATGTCGCCGCGCGTCAGCGCGAGCACGCTGGGGGCACCCGATGTGCCGCTCGTCTGATAGACGCGCTTGACCTGCTCTGGCGAGACGCAGAGGTTGCTGCCGAAAGGCGGGTTTTCGTCCAGCGCCTCCTTCAGCTCCTGCTTGGTGGTGAAGGGCAGCTGGCTCAGGTCGGCAAGGCTGACAAACGAGTTGCCGGCTCCCGCCTCGCGAAACTTGCGCGCGTAAAAGGGCGATGACTCCCGGATGCGCCGGTACTGGCGCTCCCATGCCGCGACGGAAAGGCGTCTTGTCTCCTCCCAGGGGGCGGCTTCGATCTCGCGCTCCCAGATCCAATCCCGCTCGCAGTTGTCGCCCGGCAATCGGTTCGCTGCCATCTCGAGGCACAGATTAACCTTGCCGAGGTGGTCTCAATCTTGCCGACGACGGTGGTCGGCAGCTATCCCCAGCCGGAATGGCTGGTCGACCGGAAGATGCTCGGCGGTCGCCTGCCGCCGCGCACGCGCGCGCTCGAGATCTGGCGTGTCGCGCCGGATCTTCTAGAGCAGGCGCAGGACGACGCGACGATCGTCGCGATCCGCGACATGGAGCGCGCGGGGATCGACATCATCACGGACGGCGAGGTGCGGCGCGAGAGCTACTCCAACCGATTCGCCACGGCACTCGACGGCATGGACCTCGACAATCCCGGCACCGCGCTGGACAGGACCGGTCATCCCAACCCGGTGCCACGGGTCGTGGGACCGATCCGCCGCACACGGCCTGTCGAGAAGCGCGACGTCGAATTTCTCCGCGCCCACACTGACCACCCCATCAAGGCCACTCTGCCGGGCCCCTTCACGATGTCGCAGCAGGCGCAGGACGATTTCTACCACGACGAGGAAGCGCTGGCGATGGGGCTCGCCGCGGCTGTGAACGAGGAGGTGCGGGACCTTTTCGTCGCGGGGGCCGACATCGTCCAGCTCGACGAGCCCTACTTGCAGGCACGGGCCGAGAAGGCGGCGGGGTTCGCGATCAAGGCGATCAATCGCGCGCTCGAGGGGATCACCGGCAACACGGCGTTGCACACTTGCTTCGGCTACGCGCACATCGTGCACAACCGGCCCAACGGCTACCCATTTCTCGAGCAGCTCGCAGACACGACCGCGCAACAGATCTCGATTGAGTCCGCGCAACAGAATGTCGACCTGGGGGTGCTGAAGTCGCTGCGGGGCAAGGTGCTGATCGTCGGCATGATCGACCTGTCGGACGAGAGCTCAGTGGAGGACGTCGAGACCGTCGCCGGCCGGATCAAGAACGCGCTGCGATTCGTCGACGCGGAGCGACTGGTCCTCGCACCGGATTGCGGGATGAAGTACCTGCCGCGGGAGAAGGCTTTCGGCAAGCTGAGCGTGCTGGCCAAAGCGGCGGAACGGGTCAGGGCTGGGATTTAAGCGCAGCCCCTCCGGCCCTTCGGGCCACCTCCCCATGAATGGGGAGGACCCTCATCTACCCTTTGGCGTTGTAGCAGCAAACGCCGTCGATCTCGAGCGGCACCGTGTCGCTCTGGGCCGAGGCGTTGTCCTCTGCGCCTTCCTGGATCGCGGCAGCCAGCGAGTAGCCGCCCACGGATTCGAGCACGCTCGATGATGTCGGGCTGCCCACGTCGGCCAGCTTGACCCTGACCGTCACTGTGCACGGCCCGTTGGAGGGACAGGTGATCGAACCCGCCTCGGCCAGACCCGTGAAGGTCGGGCCAGTCCCCGGCTCAGGATAGGTCAGGACGTGCGGAAAGCACGCTGACACCGAGCAGAGGTCGATCGTCTGCTGCTTGCCCGCGTAGAAGATCGGCTGGTTCAGCGCGTTGTTCTCCATCGCGGCGTAATAGACCGTGTTGCCCATCTGCCATCGCGTCACGTACTGGAGGTTGGTCGCGCCCGGAATTCCCGCGATGGTCTGCGCCGGGTGTGCCAGGTCGGTGACCTGCATGCTGACGTTGAGGAACTGGCCGTTCGACGAAACGGTGACGCGGCTCGAGCGGATGTCCATGCCGGGCTGGTTGGTGCCGCCGATCACGGGGTATAGCGCCGCGCCCGCGGCGTGATTCATGCCGGTGACAACGGCATTGGAGCGACCACTCACGGCGGTCCCGAACAGGCCCGGCCCGGCCGACTGCCGCGCAACGGTGATGATCCCGGCCCCACAGTGGTCGGCGGCCTGCACGGTGCAGGTGTTGGGCGGCTGGACGAGCTTGTTGGAGGTGTCGTCGTAGACGATCTCCGCAGCGCCGCTGCGGTCGATGGTGATCTCGAAGAAATCAGCCAGATTGCGGTTGCCCTGGCTCGTGATGCACCCCGTGCCCTGCAAGCAGACGTCGTCGTAGTGCATCGGGTGCGGTGTCACCTTGATGAGCTGCCTCGCAGGTGCGGCGCCGGTGATCGCACCGGTCGAGTCGGTCGGAAACACGACTTGCGACATGAAGACGTTCCAGGCCTGGTTGTTGTGGCTGCTCGGGTCGACCTGGAGGTTGGAGCCGTACCAGACCGCATCTGCGCGGCCAGGCCCTCCGGCCTTGATCCAGGGGAACACGTTGGTCGCGTCACCCGTGACAGTGGAGCCGTCGCTCACCTGTACCGGCGCCGTCCACGTTCTCCACCCGCTGGCGGCGCTCGCCGCGCTGACGAAGGTCTGGCGCAGCGCGGGATTGGCGTTGCTCACGGTCCAGACCACGACAAGGTTGCGCCCGCTGTCCATCGAGAGGACCGAGAAGAGCGTGTCCGGCGAGCCCGCGGCGTCGGCGATATGGACGAGCTTTGTCAGGTCCTGGCCGCCTGCACCGTTGTCGTCCAGGAAGTGAAGGTTGCCGCTGGAGTCGGGCGTGCCGATGTTCATGTACAGGCCCGGTGTCGCGGTGGTCGAGGTACCGCAGGTCTGCGCATTGCAGGCGGCCGCCTGGAACACCTTGCCGGTGACCTGGTCGATCGCCGGATATCCGTCTCCGCCGAAGGGCGAATACATCGCGCCAGTTCCAGGCGGATTCTCGCCCGCCGTCGCGTTGGTGTAGGTCAGGCCGTCGGTGCTCTTGTTCCACTGCTCACCGGAATTGGGGCCGGGACCGACGAGGTTGTTCCATACGAGATAGACAAGCGGCGTCTGCCCACGCGCGGTGCGATAGGCGGACTGGTTGGGCGTGGTCGGCGAGGGGTCATAGACCGCGAACCACTGGCGGTCGGAGCCCGGGCTGCTGCCGGCGCAGCCGAGGAAGTTCTCCTCGTCATGCGCGCCCGGGTTGGTGGGACCGGTGGTCGCGACTCGCTGGCAGGCGAGCGCCCAGAGGTCGGAGAAATATTGCTTGCCTGAACGGTCGAAGGCGATGTCCGTATCGCCGCCGCCCGGACCTGGCGCCGGGATGCCCATGATCGGTGAGGGCACGGTCTTCTGCGCCATGACCCGGAAGGTGTGGCCTCCATCCACGGAGCCGAACCACGTGCTGCGCTGGGTGCCCGTGCCGGTCGGTCCGCTGTTGAAGACGCGGCCTTGTGGATCGACGGCGATGTCGGGCTCGCCGTTCGTGTGGATCGGGTCGACGATCGACGGGGTCTCGAAGGAGATCGCGGCCGAGCTGGCGTTGATCACTCCGAGCCGCGCGGGCGCCAGGGCCACCATGCCCAGGGCCAGGGCCGCGAGCGCGTAGAAGGCAACGCGAGAACGAACCATCACCGACACCCCCCAACTTTCCGCGCCCTGGCTGCCAGGCCTGGCGCTATCCGGCTGCTTGCTGCCTTATGGAGATATCAGGTTGCCGGTCTTGGGGCATCCCTCAATTGCAGTATTCGCTGTTTGGTGCAGCCCCTGCCCACGAAAGGGGGCGGAGTTAGCGGCCTGGAGATTCTGCCCGGTGACTGACGTGGGTCAGGTCGTCGATGGCCTGTTTTGCGAGCCGGACAGCGCGGGCGTACGCCGCCTTGCTCGGCGGCCTCGAGCTCCGCTTGAGCGCCGCGTCGATGTACTTCTTGGCCAGATCAGACGAGTCCTTCGCCAACTTCAGCCTCCCTTCAAGTCAGACCAGAAACGATCGATGATCAGCTCCGCAAACCACTCCGACCAGTATTTCTGTTTCAGCTTCTTTTTGGCCAGGTAATTCCTGAACTCCGGCGTCACCTCGAGCTCGGCGATCAGCAGCGGGATGACATCATCCGGCCGGATCTCCTTGATGAAACCGTGAGTCGCAATGTACGCGTGTCTAGCCTTGGCCTTCCAGCCGGCGGCGTCGTCCTGGAGGAGCGAGGTCAGGCTCGCGTCCTTCAGGTCCTGCAGCTTCTTCTGGGTCAGCGCCACAGCACCATCCGCGTCGCCCATGCGGCGGACCCAAACACTGCTACAAGCTGGACTGCGAACAGGCCGATCGTCCAGCCGTAGAGGCTTGGCGAGCCGCCGTTGATCAGCCAGAGGAGGCAGAAAGCGACCGTGACCAGGCTGAAGCCGAACGTGCCGAGCAGGGCGCTGCCGGTCGTGCGATAAGGCTGGACGACATGCTCCGGCACGCTGCCGGTGTACGACTCGTAGGAGGCGATGATCACACCGAGAAAGACCAGGACGAAGCCCGCCAGGGCCGCGGACGCCCCGAGGATCGCGACCACGACGTCTTTCGGTTCGATCAAGTCCCGCCAAGAATAAAGAGAGGCCCGGTTACCCGGGCCCCTCCGATGGGCGATACGCCCTCTCCCCAACCTGCGATTTAGCAGCCGGGCGGCGGCTGGTGGAAGAACGCGAACGGGTTCAAGGCACCCATGAACGTGTAGCGGCCGTTGGCCGAGTCCTGCGCGGGCTGCGAGGTCGTGTTCGGGTTCGAGCGCATGAACCACGGCAGGAACGCCTCGTCCTCCGGGTGGTAGGTGCCGTCGCTGAAGCTGTTCTGGTCGAACGGATTCTCGCCCTGCGAGAAGCCGATGCCAAGCACTGGGTCACCGGTCTCGAGCAGGTTGTTGCAGCCGTACTGCGGTGCGGCCGGCGAGAACCACGGCTGGACGGTGTTCGTGCCGAATGGGTCGTTGGCCCACTCGGAGAGCTCATGGCTCAGCCCGTGGATGTCCTGCCGAGCCCACTGCCTGGCCGGGTTGAAGAAGCCGGCGGTCAGCCAGGACGACCAGACGAAAGTCTGGACGCGCTGGCGGCCATCCTGCTCTTCGCCCTGTGCCGCGCCCGTCGTGTCGATGGATCCGTGCGCGCCCAGCACGCAGCAGTGCATCGGGTTGTTGTCGACGTAAGCCAGCACGTCCTTGGTAAGGAAGATGGCCAGCCGATTGGGTTTGAGGTAGTGCAGCTGCGCGGTCAGGGCCTCGACTTGGGGCTGGAGCCACGTCACGTCGACGTCGCCGATGGTGACTCCTCCCCTGCTCGTCAGGGTAGTGCCGAAAGCGGTCGGGACGGCGATGGTGATCGGCGCGTGGACCTGCGGGCGCTGGAGGGTCAGGTGGTAAGACGTCCCGACCTCATTGAACTCCGAACGCATCTCGGCATCCAGTAGCTGGACGTCGTTGTTGCCGGTGGAGAGGCTTCCGCCAGCACCCTTCGCCCCACCCGAGGTGCTCGCCGCGGCGGTGGTGGAGTAGTCGCCCTCTGCAAACAGGGGCGATGCCAACACACCGGCCACGCTGGCTGATCCGTCGAATGACCTCCCCGCGATGGTGAGGTTGACCGGGACGATGTCGACCCCGATCGTCGCCGAGCCCTCCTCGGACGTGGGGTCGGCGCCGACGATGCTGTAGCTGTAGGTCACGCCGTTCACCGGGTTGGTCGACTGACCGACCCAGTGCCGGATCGTGTGCGCGGCCTCCTGCGGAGCGGTCTCCTGAAAGCTGTTCGAGGTGGAGTTCAGGTCCTCATCGCCGATTTGGTGCGGGGACGGGTCTTCGGCCAGGCCCGTCGTGGAGAAAACGAGCGCGCTGACGGTGGCGACAACGACGGCGAGCGGAAGACGAAACGGCATACACACCCTCTTACAAACCCCTACGACACACCCTCTACGGTCGCGCCCGCGAGTCGAGAAAGCGTACCCAGGCCCAGGAGCGAAATGAGCGAATAACGAAGGTTTTACAAATCGGCTCAGCCGAGGCGCGCGCGGATCCGGCCCCACGCCTCTTGCGCCGGCAGCAGGACGTCCGCGACGCCCGTCAGGGCCCGGCCGACCTCCTGCCGGAATCGGTCGGCAGTCGCATCGTCGAGCGCTTCGCCTCGGGGAACATCCAGCCACCGGAACACCGTGCCGACTCCGCGGTACCAAGCCTCGAGGGCGGCGACGTGTTCAGGCGGCACAGCCGCTTCCAGGGCCGGCCGGTAGCCAAGGATGAACTCCTCGGGTGAGCAGCTGAATGTGGCCGGCTGCTCGACGAGGAAGTCGTAGAGGTCGACGACCCCCTGGCGGGCGTGGGCCCGCAGGTCCTCGAGAGCACGTGGCTGGTTGGACTCCCACGTGTCGATGCCACGGATCATCCAGCCCAGGGGCCGGAAGGCATCGGCACCCGGCTTGCCGGTCTGCCGGGCGAGCTGGTTGTTGACCAGATCCATGAGCCGGGCGTTTTTTCGGTCGAGCATCTCCGCGTTCCTTTCGGTTCGGATAACGCGAAATGGGCAAAATCATTGGAGCGCCGCCGTAGCTCAATTGGCAGAGCAGCTGTTTTGTAAACAGCAGGTTACGGGTTCGATTCCTGTCGGCGGCTCCAATCAGCGGTGAAACCTCGCGAGTGCATGCTCCGGCGTGCTCCGAACGACTGACGGGCGAGCGAGTGCATGCTCCGGCGTGTTCAGAGCAGGTGGGCGGCCAGGAACTCCAGGATCTTGCTGTTTGCCGTGACCTGGTTCGGCAGCGTCGCGATGCCATGACCCTCGTCCTCGAAGATCAGCAGCTCCGACTGGGCGACCGCTTCTGCGATCTGGATACTTTCCCCGACAGGTACCCGCGGGTCGTTCCGGCCGTGGATCACCAGCAGCGCCGCCTTGATCGTGCCCGCGCGATTGATGGGGCTGATTTCACGCAGAAAGTCGGACTCGGGTCCGTTGGGGTCCCCGTACTCGTTAATCCTCAGGACCCCGCGCCACGGCGGCATGTTCTGGAAGAACGTGTGCCAGTCGGCGATCCCGACCGTGTCGACGCCGGCGTCCCACAGGTCCGCATCCTCGACCAGGACCGCCAGGGTCATGAATCCGCCGTAGGAGCCGCCCATCGCCGCGGTGCGCGTCGCCAAACCTGAGCCCTTGAGGAAGCGCGCCGCTTCGCATCCGTCTTTGACCGAGTTCCAGCGCAGGATCTTGTCGTCCAGGCGTTGGTAGCGAATACCGTACCCGGTCGAACCGCGGACGTTGGGGAGCAGAACGTTGATCCCGATCGAGGTCAGCAGCTGCGCAGCCGGTAGGTACCCGCCTCGCGACTGGCCCTCGGGCCCACCGTGGAAGTACACGACCGCGGGTCGTGGTGCGTCGTCAACCTTGTACAAGATGGATGGGATGGTCAGTCCGTCGAAGCTCGGGTAGGACGTCTCCTCGGGCTCGGCCAGGCTTGGCGGTAGGTCGGAGGTAAAGGTCCAGCGCGTCCCTCCCGACCATTGATAGATCTCCGCCGGCCGGGTCGCCAGCTCCCAGCTCACGAACAGGCTCGCCCCGTCCTCGCTCCAGGCGAGGTGATAGCTCTGCTCGCCGGAATGATCCGCGATGACGATGCCGGGCGGAAGCAGTGCGCGGTCGAGCTCGCGGTCCATCTCGACCACCCGGACGCTGTCGTAGATCCCCTCGTTCACGACGACAGCGAGCCTCTTCCTCTCGGGGTCCAGGGCCGTGCCCTCGACGTCGTGCTCCTCGCTGAGGAGCCATCGCGAGACAACTTCGGGTTGCGCAGGGTCAATCAACGCAAGGCCGAGGAAATCGCGGTCCGCGTCAGTCGCAACCAGGATGCCCTCGTCCAGCCACTCGACGGGGAGGGCGCGCAGCGCGCCTGGGAGGAGCCGCGTGAGCCCGCCGTCCCGTTCCAGGATGTAGCTCTCGGTCGGCGTTCCCATGCTTTTGCTCACCACGGCCCGGTTGCCGTCTCGACTCCATGCCCCCCACATCCAGAAGCCGCGTGGCTCGGCCCACCGCGTCATCCCGCCCGTCGCGAGATCCAGCTCGCCCAGCACGACGTCTGCCTGCCCACCTGGATTCCATCCCAGGCCCACGCGCCGCTTGTCGGGGTGCAAGGTGACCGATTGATGGATGGCCCGGGCGTCCGTCGTCAAGGGCCGGTAGTGGCCGTCGGCGATGAGAGCCAGCTGCCAGATCTCGTTTCCGCCCCGGTCCTCGCGGACGAGCAGGCCGAGAGGCGTGTGGGCGTGCGGCACCATGCGGGTCTCGCTCGCAAAGACCAGCTCCGGCTCGGCGCCGGGCGCGGTCTGGCGGTACACCTGCGGGTGGCCGCCTCGGTTGGAAGCGAAGTAGAGGCTTCCGTCGGTGGCCGGAAGTGGGCGTGTTGCCCGGGAAACTGAGAGGAGGCGTTCGATCTTTGCGCGGTTGGTCGCGGCCACCATACGATTTTCCCGTGAACACCGAGGAGAGGGCGCGGCTGATCCAGCAATACAGGGACGGCTACCGCGAGGTGACCGAGGCGCTTGAGGGGATCACCGACGACGAGCTCGACCGCTCTGTGGAAGGCGACTGGACTCCGCGGCAGATCGCGCACCACCTCGCGGACAGCGAGATGATGTCGGCGATCCGTATCCGCCGCCTGTTGGCCGAGCCCGACCCCGTCATATATGGATATGACGAGAAGGCGTTCGCGGAGCGGCTGACCTCGGACCGGCCGATCGCTCAGTCGCTCGAGGCGATGCGCTGGGCGCGCGAGACCTGCGCGCAGCTGCTCGACCGGATGACCGAGGCCGACTGGCGAATCGTGGGCACCCACACCGAGAGTGGCCGCTACGGAACAGAGGACTGGCTGAAGATCTACGCCGCCCACGCGCACGACCACGCGGGCCAGATCGCCCGCGCGCGCGGGAGGTCGTAGGGGTGGCGACGACCAGGTCCCTGCTCGACGCCGCGGTCGCCCTGGCGCAGACCCGCCGCAAGTCAGACCTCGACGACCTCATCGAAGAGCTGCGCATCCCCTCGATCAGCACGCTCCCCGAGCGTCGCGAAGACTGCCTGCGCAATGCGCGATGGCTGCGGGATCGCTTCGATGCGATGGGCATGGAGACCCAGATCGTCGACGTGGTCGACGGCGGCCTGCCGGTGGTGATCGCCGACTGGCAGGGCCGGCCGGGCAAGCCCCACCTGACGATGTACGGCCACTACGACGTGCAACCGGTCGACCCGGTCGACGAGTGGAAGTCGCCGCCCTTCGAACCGGCCGTGCACGGCGGCGAGCTGTGGGCACGTGGCGCCGCCGACAACAAGGGCAACCACATGGTTTGCGTCAAGGCGGCTGAGCACCTGCACGCCGCGGGCGGCCTTCCTATCAATGTGCGCTTCGTGATCGAGGGCGAGGAGGAGATCACGGGTCCATCGCTGCCGCACTATCTCCGCGCCCACGGCGCGCAGCTGAAGACCGACGCCGTGCTCATCTGGGACAGCGGCATGGACGAAGACGGCCGACCGACTCTAGCGACCGCGCTGCGTGGACTTCTCTATACCGAGCTGCGTGCGAAGGGCCCTGCCGTGGACCTGCACTCAGGGACGTTCGGCGGTGTGGCGCCCAACCCGATCAACACGCTGGCCCGCGTCGTCGGCGAGCTCAAGGACCGCCATGGCCACGTCACCATCCCGGGTTTCTACGACGCCGTGCAGCCGCCAAGCGCTGAGGAGCTGGCGGCCTGGAAGAAGAACGACGCGAAATATGTCCAGAGCATGAAGCGGATGACCGGTGCGAAGGCACTCGAAGGCGAGGACGGTTTCCTCGCGCTCGAGCGCACAGGCAGCCGTCCAACGCTCGACGCCAACGGTTTCCTGGGCGGGTTCACAGGCAAGGGCGCGAAGACGGTCATCCCGGCGGAAGCGTCGGCCAAGGTGAGCATGCGGCTCGTGCCCGACCAGGACTGGCAGGCGATCCTGGCCGCTTTCACGAAAAGGGTGAGCGAGCTGACCACGCCGGGCGTCGAGATCACTGTCGAGGTGCTTGGCTCAGCGCCTCCCGTCACATGCAGCGTCGAGCACAAAGCGGCGCACGTCCTGCGTGCCGCGTACAGGGAGGCGTTCGGCAGCGACACGGCGCTGATCCGGGTCGGAGGCTCGATTCCGGTGGCGGTCGATTTTCAGGAAGCGGTCGGCGCGCCCCTGGTGATCAGCGGCATCGCGCAGGCGGACTCGGCCATCCACTCACCGAACGAGCACCTTGTCATCGATAACTACCACCGCGGGATCGAGGCCGTGATCCGGTTCATCTGCGGGCTGGCGGAGTAACCACGCCTCGTATCGCCTCGGGGAAGGGGTATCAACTCTCAGGAGGCGTCAGATGCGAAGGATGCTTCGGAACCTCGTGACCAGCGTGGCATGCGGAGTCCTGTTGACGGCGGCCAGTGGAGTGTCGGCGTTCGCCCTTCAGACGCCGTCGACCGGACAGCCCGGCGCTCCAGCCAACACATGCGGAGAGAGCAACCCGGTGACGCCCGGGAACGCGGCCAACTCTCCCGGCTCGCCTTTCAACCCGACCGGTCAGGCTGGGAACGTTTATGCGGGAAACCCGGGTACCGCGTCTCTCGCGCACTCGAACAGCACGGCCGCCGTGTCGCAGTACGACACGGCGTGCGTTCGGCTGAGCGGTCACAAGTAGCCTCTAGCCACTAGCCCCTTTCGACATGGTGGCCTCCGCCGACTCGCGGAGGTCACCCGTCGGTTGTTCAGCAGCCGCCATCTTGGCCGCCGCGGCAAGGACTGCCAGCGCGGCGACCAATGGGACGGCCATCGCCAGACGGAGACCGAAATGGTCCGCCATCGTCCCGATCAGCGGCGGGCCGGCGATCGTCCCCGCGTACGCCGAAGCCATGACCAGGGCGAGCGAGGTTCCCGACTGGCCAAGGTTTGCTCCGGCGGCGAAGGCAAGCGGAAGGACAACGGCGGTGCCCATGCCCACGAGAGCGAATCCCGCCACTGCGACCGGTAGGACCGGAAACGCGATCGCGAGCGCAAGGCCCACAACGGCGACCAGGGCGCCGATCCTCGTGACCGTCGCCCGGCCGGTGCGCGCGGTCAGAAGGTCGGCGCGAAAGCGGACGAGCATCGCGGCCAGTGCGAAACCTGAGAAGCCTGCGGCCGCGGTACCGGCGCTGGCATGGCTGAGATCGCGCAGATAGAGCGCGCTCCAGTCGCTGGTGCCTCCTTCCGCGATGATGCCGGCGAAGCTGATCGCCGCGACTGCGATGATCGGCCCGGTCAGAGGCGATGAGGTCCACCCTCTCCGGCGCGGGCCCTCCGCTGCCTTTGGAACAAAGTCCGGGAGGAAGCTCAGGAACCACGCTGAGGCGATCGCGATCACGACGCCGGTTGCCACGAACTGCTGCATCGGCCCGACCCCGATGAACGCGGCGGCGCCGGCGACAAGCGACCCAAGAAACGCACCAAGGCTCCAGAAACCATGGAATCCGTTGATGAGCGGTTTGCCTTCGATACGTTCGAGCTGAGCTCCCAGGGCGTTATCGAGAGTGTCCATGAAGCCCCACAGGAACCCGACGGTGAAGAGCGACGCCACGAGTGCGACGAGGTTTGCAGCCAGCGCGGGGCCGACTGCGACGACGCACAGGGCGAGGAGGCCAAGACGCACATATCGGCTTGCCCCTCGACGAATCACCAGGCGCGAGGCCAGCACTCCCGCGATGCCGCCCAGCGACGCGCCGAGCAGGGCGATGCCAACCTGACCGTCAGTGAGATGGAGGTGATCCTTGAGCGCGGGAATGCGTGGGATGAGGCCGCCGACTGTCACGCCGAACGCGAGGAATGCGATCGAGACCGCTGTCCGCTGGCGAGCGATCAATCCGAGGGAAGCAGCTCGAAGGTCGCCTGCTCCCCGGGTGTCAGGGGCTCACCAGGCCTGGACGGCTTGACCGTAGAGCCATATTTGCCGCGGATGATCCGCGAGGCGGCGCGCGCCTCGTCGGGGTCGGCGATCAGCCGCGGCTTCACTTTCAGCTTCCGCCCGCCGAGGTCGAGGACCGCCTCGCCGCGCGCCACGAAGTTCTGCGGCCAGTCGCGGACCATTCCCCGGCCGGATCGGATGTAGAGGTGCTCGCCATCAGTTGAGATCCAGATCGTCACATGAACCGGCTTGCCCGTCTTCCGGCCGTAGGTCGTCAGGGTGACCTCGGGCTCCCTGGCTGCCGCCTCGAAGACATCGCGTGCGTGCGTCGGGGCCATGGGCTACGATCCCCCAGCCATGTGGCGCCGCAGCTCCCGGCCGTTGCTCATCGTGTCCATCGCAGTCTCCCTCGTGCTGGGGTCGGTGGCATTCCTCTTCAACTCTTCAGTCGGTTTGTCAAATTCCGTTGCCGTGGGGGCAGTGGGCGCCGCACCACGAGTCGCTCCGCCAGTCGACAACCAGAACCACCTCTATGTGCTGGACGGATGGGGTGGCGTTCATCCTGTGGGCGCATCGCCTCAGCTGGCGACGACGACGATGTGGCCCAACAAAGACATCGCTTACAGCCTGGCCCTTTTTCCCGACGCGAGCGGCGGATACGTCCTCGATGGATGGGGCGGCCTCCACCCGGTTGGCCTGGCGCCGGCCGCCGACAGCCATGTGAGCTGGCCGAACTGGATCGGTGCTCGCGAGGTCGTGATGGCGCCGTGGTCCTCGACGATCGCCCCGGACGGCTACTTGCTCGACGCCGACGGAGGCATCCACCCGTTCGGGGGCGCACCGCCGGTCACGGGCAACACGGTATGGCCGGGTGAAGGCATCGCACGCGCGCTCGTTCTGACATCCAACAGCACGCCGTCGGCGGTGGCCGGATATACGCTCGACGGTTTCGGCGGAGTCCACCCCTTCGGTGGCGCACGTGCGGTGTTTGGTGCGGCTCACTGGGACACGGACATCGCTCGTGGGCTCGTCTTGCTCGACGGCGGCGGCGGGCTGCTCGTGAGCGGGTACACGCTCGACTATTCGGGCGGCATCCATGCCTTCGGGGCGGCGCCCGCCGTGACGCCATCGGCGCAATGGCCGGGGCAGGACATGGCCGACTCGATGGTCGCGTGGACGCGAGCTCCAGCCTCCTCGCCGGGCGGATGGGTGCTGGACCGCCACGGCGACATTCACCCGTGGGGCAGCGCGCCCTCGCTTGCGCCGTCGCAGACGTGGGCGACCTGGGACATCGCCCGTGGCCTCGCTGGCGGCGGGAGCGGTGGCGGCAGCACGGAGCGCCTGATCCTCGACGCCTCGCCCTTGAACGACGGCTGGGGCGCCTACTACAACCAGCGCGACACGCGATGGGCAGCGGCGAGCGTCGGCTCGGCGACGTATCCCGTGTGGAAGATCGGCTGCCTCCTATCCGACCTCGCGATGGTGTACTCGCACTTTGGCTTTGGGTCCACCACGCCGGCGACCATCGCGGCGCACACCGAGTGGTTCAACCCGAGCGGCGCCATCTTCAACTCGGCGCTCAGGGTGCCGGGCCACTCGACGTCGATCGTCATGAACCCGGACCCGTCCTGGATCGCGGCGCAGGTGTCGGCCGGACATCCTGTGATCGTGGGCATGAACCTGCCCAAGGGCACGACGCACTTCGTCGTGCTGACGGGTCGAAACGGCGCGTCAGATTACTGGACGAATGACCCCTGGGAGCAGAACGCGATGCACGTGACCTTTTCGGGTGACTGGTTCACGCGCGGCCCTGTGTACGAAGCCATCGTCTTCATCTGACGCGCCGAGGTTTTATTTAGTCAGCTGTCCGCGTCCCGCGCCAGCCGGGTGCGCGGTCGTGTGGACGTTGACGTAGTAGTTGCCAGGGTGCGCCGCGATGTCGGCGAGAAGCGCCGGATCGCCCGCACGGCAACCGCTGTTCACAACATTGCCGCCGCCAAAGAACGGAAAGATCGGCGGATTGGCCACTCCGGGCCCGCCTTTGTGAATGTGCGCGGCAGTCACCGTCTGAGTCGTGGTGTAGTCGAGGTCCCAGCACAGCTCGCTCTGGCCGAGGTTGATGGTCACCTTGGCCGTCCCGGTCAGGTCAGAGGTGGGGGCGGAGGGCACTTCATTAGCGCCAGCGAGCGTAGTCGTGAAAGGCCTTCCCCCTTCCCCATTGATGCCGTCGGTCTGGCCCGCCAGCGCATCGTTGGCGAAACCGAACAGCGCGATCGGAACCAAACAGATCCCAAAGAGCAGCAGACGTCTCATGCCTTTCCTCCAGCCAGAATTTCCCCTCCCCGACGTATCTCGTGCTACCGCGACGGGTTACACGCCACCTCCGCGAAATACGAGGTTGAAGCTCGAGGCGCAGACGATTGGCGCCACATCAATCTCGTCGAAGGTGATGACCTCCCACTGCTGGGTGGCTTTGGCTTCGTTCAGCCTGGGCCAGCTGCCTGCCGCTCCTGCTTGCAGCCAGCGGTCACTCGACCAGAGCAGGAGGCCGGGCGCGAGCTCGTCGACTTCGTTGGGCTGTCCGCCGCATGAGTCGGCCGAGACCGTGCCCTGGTAGGTCCACGGCCCACCGGGTGCCGTCGCCTGCTCGATGGCGGTTCCGGTGCCGGCACAGTAAGGACAGCGCGGCAGGCTCATGGCGATGTAGTAACGGCCTTCGTGCACGAACTCCGAAGGCGACTCGACGCCGCCCCATGGCGCGAGCTGGGGGTAGTTCATGATCACCGCGGGCGCTCCGGTCCCGGTCGTGTACGCGCTGTTCAAGCGCTCCTGGAGGAGGCGGCCGCCTCGGCTCCACACCAGCCACGCAATCCCCGCCCCGTCCACGAACAGTCCCTCGTCGCCGTCCTGTGCATGCGGATTGCCGCGCCAGTCGGGAACGCCTTCATCGTGCAGGTCCGGCTTGGCGGCCAGCGTGAATGGGCCGGTCGGGTTCGGGCTGGTCAGTACGCGGTATCCGTTGGCGGTGAAGTTGGGTGTGTTGAGCCACAGGACGTAGAGGCGCGTCGACTTGTTGAAGACGACTTTCGGCCGGAAGCAGCCGTTGCCGGGGGCTGAGGGCTGGTGCATGCACAGGTTTTGCCATGCCGCGGACGTGGCGTCGAAGAGGGGCCATGGACCTTCCCAGTCGACCATATCGTTCGAGCGGTAAACCTGCGCACCGCAGTAGGGCGTGGATGGGTCCGTCCAGTAAAAGCCACAGGCGTAGGTCTCGCCGTACCAGTAGAAGAATCCGTCTTGGGCTCTCAGGATCGTGCCGCTGTGGGCGTCGATTGATGCGCCGGCGGTGGTGGAGCGGGGGCCGTTGGTGATCGAGACCGCTCTGACCGAGACAGTGGGTGGCGCGGCGCCTGAGATCAGGGGCGCGGCGACGAGGATCAGCACTCCCGCGAACAGTCCCCAATGCAGCCTCGACATCCCGTTGCTCCCTCGAGGGGCGGGACGATAAGCGGCAGGGCACGCGTTTGCGCCGAGCTATCGGTAAAGACTTGCTCGGTTCGGGCTTTTCTTTGTGCCGGAGCATGCACTCGCGTGCCTCTCACGCAGTTTCGACGCGCCGGAGCATGCAGTTACGGCCGCCTTCTCTCCAAGCCCTAGGCGACCTGGACATCCAGGACCAGCACATGGAACGGCCGGACTAGCATGGCCGCGTGGAACAACGCATCAGCTTGGTGACGTTTTGCGTCGAGGATCTGGCCAGGGCGCGTGCTTTCTATGAAGCGATGGGATGGACCGGAGCGCAGCAACCGGACGATGAGATCGTCTTCTTTCAGTCAGGAAGCATGGTCTTTGGCCTCTGGACAAAGCTCGGTGGTCACGGTGCACCGGGAATCGAGCTGGCCCACAACGTCCGGAGTCCAGGCGAAGTCGACACGGTGCTCAGGGAAGCCGAGCGTGCGGGCGGGAAGGTCGTGCGGCCGGGGCATCAGGCAGTCTGGGGCGGTTACACCGGCGCATTCGCGGATCCGGACGGATACGTTTGGGAGGTCGCCCACAACCCAGGCTGGACGATTGGGGAAGACGGATCGATACGCCTTCCGTAGAGCCTGTCAGAGGGTTGTGGCCTTTTGATCGCGTTAAAGGCCATGGCGGAGAGGGAGAGATTTGAACTCTCGATGGGCCAGTGACCCATAACGGTTTTCGAGACCGTCGCCTTCAACCGGACTCGGCCACCTCTCCATAGAGCCGCATCTGCTCCGGGCGCATGGCGGTCCCGACCGGATTCGAACCGGCGCTCTCGGCCTTGACAGGGCCGCGTGTTTGGCCAGGCTACACCACGGGACCGGCAGCGGCTAAGTCTACCAACGGCATGGAATGGGACTTCGAGCCCCTCTGGCGCCTTCGGCGCCACCTCCTCATGAATCGGGAGGAGCGGGGGAACCGGCAGACCCCATACCTATAATTCCCTCCGGCGTGGGCGACACCGATCGTTCAAGTGCAGGCTCCCCGGACGAGCTCCGGAGGCGGTTCCAGATCCTGGAGCGGGTCGCGATCTTCTTCACGCTCCCGGACAACATCCTCCATGCCATCGCCCGGCGCCTCGCCCCGGCTTCAGCCGCCAAGGGATCAGTGATCGTCCACCAGGGCGACCCTGGCGACACCATGTTCATCGTCGAATCCGGCCGCTGCGAGGTCTACGTCGAGGAGTCGCCTGGCCACACGATCACGATCGCGCTGATGGGCCCCGACGATTTCTTCGGCGAAATGGCCTTGATCTCTGAAGAAACGCGAACCGCCAGCGTGCGCGCGCTCGAGGACTGCCGCCTGCTGACTCTCGACCGGAAGACCCTCTATGAGACCGTGCCCGCGGACTCCGACGCGCTGATCGAGCTGACCAAGCTCGTCGAACAGCGCAAGGACACCCTGCCCAACCTGATCGCCCGCGCCCGGATGGTCGCGCCTGAGCAAGCTGCCTCGACCGTGGCCGTCTACTCGCCGAAGGGCGGTTCGGGCCGCACGACGATCGCCGTCAACCTGGCGGCGGCCCTGGCCAAGCGGTTTCCCGGCGAGGTGCTGCTCGTCGACCTGGCCCTCCCCTACAACCACGCCGCGCTGATCTCCTACCTGACCCCCACCGGCTGTCTCGCTGCCGCGAGCCAGGTGCCCCCGCAGAACTTCGAAGAGGCGGTGCTGGGCGCCATCCTCCATCACCCGGGCGGCATGATGCTGCTCCCGGGCGTTCTGCGCGCCGAGCAGGCGGACCTCATCACCGTCGATCTGGTCAACCGGGCGATGGGCATCCTGGTCAATGCGTTCCGATACATCGTGTTCGACCTCGGTGTCGCATTCACCGACATCGTGATCAGCGTTCTTGACCACTCTCAGCGCGTGCTCGTCCTGGTCACCCCAGAGTTGTCGTCGCTCAAAGATGTCGGCGAGCTGCTCAACATTTTCACGAACGTCCTGAACATCGTTCCCGGCCGCGTGATCCTCGCCCTGAACAACAAGGTGCCGAAGTCCGTCGTGAGCAAAGAAGACGTGGTGCGGACGCTGAAGCAGGAGCTCGCGGTCGAGATCGACTTCGACGGGACCAAGCCGGATGAGGCGGCGGTGAAGGGCGAGATCCTGGTGCTGACTGACCCTAAGAGCGCGTTGTCGCGCGGCGCTGAGCAGCTGGCTCAGATCATCGCCGGATCGACGGCGGCTGAGACCAAGGGCCCCGAAAAGAAGGGCGGCTTCAAACTCGGACGCCGGTAAGGGGACTCCTGCCCGTTCGCGGGGAGGTGGCGCGCAGCGCCGGTGGGGCTGGTAACATCCCAGCTGTGATCGAACAAGCTGTCGTCTCACTCACCTCCGAAGCCCAGTCGCGCCTGAAGGAGCTCCTGACCAAAGAGGCCAATCCCCAGCTCGCCCTCCGCATCTTCGTCAGCGGCGGCGGCTGCTCGGGCATGCAGTACGGCATGGCTTTCGACGACCAGCGCCGCGCCGACGATCTGGTGATCGAAAACGAAGGCGTCCAGATCCTGGTCGACGACTTCAGCGTTTCCTACATCCGCGGCTCGGAGATCGACTATGTCGACAGCCTGATGGGCGCCGGATTCACCGTGCACAACCCCAACGCGGTGCACTCGTGCTCCTGCGGCCACTCGTTCGACACGGGCGACGACGCAAGCGGTGCGCAGGCCTGCGGCTGCGGCCACTAGACGCTTCGTTCCAGACGCCTTAGAGAGATAGCGCTTCTGACCCTGGGCGTTCTCACGCCCATCGGGATCCTGGCCGTCAATGCGTCCGCGTTCGTGATGGTCCACTTGACCGAGTTCCGCATCGGCATCGCCGCCTGCGCCCTGGTCAGCGGTCTGGTCTTGAACGGTCTCACGGCCTGGTGGCTCCTCCGGTTGGCGAGCCGCAACGCCCCGCCCCTCTATCGCGAATATCGCGTCTGGGCGGTTGGCGCCGCCGCGCTGCTCGTCCTGCTGACGGCCGGGGGTGGTGGCTATCTGACCTATGTCGGGCTGAAGGATCCGAAACGACTGCCCGATGCCCTCTCGGTCATCGTCGCGACGTTCATGCTCCTCTTGCCGCTGGCGGTCTCCGTCGCAGGCCGGCGCCTTGCGGGCATGGGCGGGATCATCCCGGTCGATGAACCGGGTGCGGAAGTCCCCACCCGGCGGCTGCGCCGCCGACCTCCCCAGCAAGTGGGGAGGTGAAGCTGCAGCGGCAACTGATTGCCCCAGCAAGTGGGGAGGTGACTAAGCTCCGGCCATAAAAAAAGAGCCCCTCCGAAGAGGGGCTCTTCAACGGTCGGATCCTTACATCATGTCGGGCGACATGCCGCCCGGCATTCCACCACCGGAGTTTCTCCTGTCCTCGGGCACCTCGGTGACCATCGCCTCGGTGGTGAGCACCATGGCGGCGATCGATGCGGCGTTCTGCAGCGCCGACCGGGTGACCTTCGCGGGGTCGACGATTCCCGCCTCGAACATGTTCACGAACTTGTCGTTGAGCGCGTCGTAGCCCTCACCCGGCTTGCTCTTGCGGATCTGCTCCACGATGAGCGAGCCTTCCTTGCCGGCGTTGAGCGCGATCTGCTTGACCGGCTCCTCGAGCGACTTGCGAACGATCGCGACACCCGTCGCCTGGTCGTCCTTCAGCCCGAGCCCGCCGTCCAGCTTCTTCTGCGCGTTCAGCAGCACGGTGCCACCACCCGCCACGATGCCCTCTTCGATCGCGGCTCTCGTCGCGCTCAGGGCGTCCTCGATGCGGTGCTTCTTCTCTTTCTGCTCAACCTCGGTCGCGGCTCCGACCTTGATGACCGCCACGCCGCCAGCCAGCTTGGCCAGCCGCTCCTGCAGCTTCTCCTTGTCGAAGTCGGACGTGGTCTCCTCGATCTGCGCCTTGATCTGCTTGATCCGGCCCTGGATGGCCTGGCGGCGCTTGTCGTCGTGCTCGATGTCGACCACGATCGTGGTGTCGTCCTTGTTGACGGTCACCTTGCGCGCCCTGCCCAGCTGCTCCACCTTGGTCTGGTCGAGCTTGAAGCCGGCGTCCTCCGAGATGACGGTGCCGCCGGTCAGGATCGCCATGTCCTCGAGCATCGCCTTGCGGCGGTCGCCGAAGCCCGGCGCCTTGACGGCGACGGCGGTGAATGTTCCACGAAGCTTGTTCACGACCAGCGTCGCGAGCGCCTCACCCTCGACGTCCTCGGCCACGATCAGAAGGGGCTTGCCCTGCTGGACTACGCGCTCCAGCACGGGGAGCAGGTCCTGGATGGCTGAGATCTTGCGGTCGGTGATGAGCACGTAGGGGTCGTCCAGCACCGCTTCCATGCGGTCCGGGTTGGTGACCATGTAGGCCGCGATGTAGCCGCGGTCGAACTGCATCCCTTCGACGAACTCGAGCTCGGTGGTGATGGCCTGGTTGTCCTCGACGGTGATCACGCCATCCTTGCCGACCTTCAGGTTCGCCTCGGCGATGAGCTTGCCGATCTCCTCCGACTGGCTGGAGATGGCGGCAACGTGAGCAACGTCCTCGCTCTTGTCTGCCACCGGCTGGGCGAGCCTCTTGATCTCCTCGACGACAGCTTCGACGGCCTTCTCGATGCCGATCTTCAGCTGCATGGGGTTGGCGCCCGCGGTGACGTTGCGGAAGCCTTCGTTGATCATGGTCTGGGCCAGGATCGTCGCCGTGGTGGTGCCGTCACCGGCCACGTCGTTGGTCTTGGTCGCGACCTCGCGCAGCAGCTGCGCGCCGGTGTTCTCCATTGCGTCCTTGAGTTCGATCTCGCGCACGATCGTCACGCCGTCGTTGGTGACGGTCGGAGCGCCGAACTTCTTCTCCAGGACTACGTTGCGGCCCTTGGGGCCGAGAGTGATGCGTACGGATTGGGCAACGGTGTCGATGCCCTTCTTGAGGTGCTGTCGCGCCTCTACATCGAATGTGACTTGTTTTGCCATATGCGTCCCTCTTCTTCTTTTACTTCTTGCCGTTGCTGGCGAGGACCGCCAACACGTCTTTCTCCGAGACGATCAGGTACTCGATCTCGTCGACCTTGAATTCGTTGCCGGCGTACTTGGCGTAGAGCACCTTGTCGCCGACCTTGAGCTCCATCGGCACCTTGGTGCCGTTGTCCAGGATCCTTCCGGTCCCCACGGCCTCGACGATGCCCTCCTGGGGCTTCTCCTTGGCGGTGTCCGGAAGGACAATCCCGCTCTTGGTCTTTTCCTCTTT
>VBIW01000175.1 GCA_005880915.1 Chloroflexota bacterium
TCGGGCAGCAGGAACAGCAGCGCGGCTCCGGCGAGCGCGGCGACGCCGCCGAGCTCAATCGCGCGGCCGAGGCCGGCCGATTGCGAGATGAAGCCGACGGCCTGCAGCCCGGCGATGCTTCCGACCGCAGCCGCGACCGAGCTGATCGCCTCGGCAGTCGCACGCGCGCGGGTCGGGAACAGCTCGGCGGACCACGCGCCGAACACGGGAGTGGCGGCGCTGGCGAAGGCGCTCCACAGCACATTGCCGGCGAAGAACCCGACGGTGGCGGTCGCAAAGCTCAGGCTCACCGAGATCGCAGTGGCGGCGGTGAGGACGATCGCTGGAGTGCGGCGGCCGTAGCGGTCGCTCAGAAATCCTCCCGCCACATAGGAGATCGCCCCCGCCGCCCCGGAAACGGCGATCAGCACGCTGATCGCGATGGCGGACATTCGCAGCACCTGGCTGGCATACACGGTGAAAAGTAGCCCGGCGGGCTCGAGCAGAACGGCGAGCAGGGCGGTGGTCAAGGCGATCACGGCGACGCGCCGCCGCCACGGCGCCTCCATCAGCAGGCGCAGCGCCGACCCGCTCAAGCGAACCGCCTGCCAGGCCCTCCCCTCCGGCAGCCTGAACCAGATCACGGGCGCCGCGACCAGGCCGGCGCCGCCGGCGAGGAAGAGCCACCGCCAGTGGGGAGCCAGGATCGGGTAGCTGACCACCGTGATCCCGGTGCCTAAGCCGGCCAGGAGCGCAAGCACGCTGACGGCCTGCCCGCGCCGCGCCGGGGGGGCCTCTTCCACGATCAGCGCTGTCGCGACACCCCCGACGAGCGCCTCGAAGCAGACCGCGACAAGGCGAAGCAACGCGAGGGCGGTCAACGATGGGGCGAACGCGCTGGCGAAGTTCGCGGCGGAGAAACCGGCAACCCCGATCGCGATCAGGCGGCGCCGGCCGAAGTGATCGGCGAGGGTCGCGAGCGGCAGCGCGCCAAGGGCTCCGAGGGCGAGGACCGATCCCAGGTTGGAGAGGGCAGGCGTGCGCGCGTCGAAGTCGGACGCGACGGCGGGGAGGGCGAGCACCAGGACGGAACCATCGAAAGCGGCGAGGACGACAGCAAGCCCGGCCCAGATCAGGGTGCGGCGCTGCTGCACGTCCAGATCGATCACGTGCCTGTATATTCGGCTGACCCATGGCTGCGGTGGTGAGCGTCGAACAGCTCCGGAAGCGTTATCGACGTCGCGATCCATGGGCAGTGGATGGTGTGACGATTCAGCTGGAGCCCGGCCAGGCTTTCGGATTGTTGGGTCCAAACGGCGCGGGGAAGAGCACGGTGGTCAAGGTGATCGCCGGGCTGCTGAGGCCCGATAGCGGCTCCGTCTCTTTGTTCGGGTCCGACCCCGGCACCCCGACCTCGCGCACGGAACTGGGCTTCGCGCCCGAAGATCCAGACTTTCCCAAGTTCCTGCGGGCGCGCGAGGTGATGGATTACTTCGCGAGCCTGCTCGGGCTCGACGACATCGAGCGAAAGCGGCGCATCCCCGAGACGCTTGCATTTGCCGGCCTCGACACCGAGCGGCGCCAGATCCGCCAGTTCTCAAAAGGCATGAAGCAGCGACTCGGCATCGCGCAGGCGATATTGGGCCGTCCCAAGCTGTTGATCCTCGACGAGCCCACGGCGGACCTCGATCCTCTTGGGCGCCGGGATGTGCGAGCACTCATCGACCGGCTCAAGGAGAGCGGGGTGGCGGTCTTGCTCAACAGCCACCTGCTCAGCGAGGTCGAGCTCGTGTGCGACACCGTCGCGATCATGGTCAAGGGCCGCGTACTCAAAGAAGGGACGATGGCGGAAGTCGTGCCCCAGGGCCGCAACCTCGAAGACGTTTTCGTCGAGCTGGTGCAAGGTCTCACGCCGCCACACGAGCAGCTGCCGTCGTTCATCTCCGAGCAGGAGAGGAAACCCTGAACGGCACCATGGCGGTGGCGCGTTACACGCTGCTCGAGCTGACCCGCCGCCGCATCCTTCTCGTCTTCTTCATCATCGGAGCCGCCGGCATTGCCTTGCTCGGGATCCTCCTCAAGGTCTTCAGCTCATCGATCTCGGGCACGTTTCAGAATGGCGGGGGCGGCGGGGGCGGCCCCAACGGCCCACCACCGCTGACGCCGGCGCAGCTGAACCAGCTCTTGGAGCTGACGTTCGTCCAGAACCTCATCGGCGTGCTTGGGCTGTTCGCGCTGCTGATCGCCTACGCGATCGGCATGACCGCGATCTATCACGATCTCGAGTCAGGGTCCGCGGTCAGCATCTTCTCCAAGCCCGTATCGCGAGTGGCGTTCACCATAGGCAAGCTCGCAGCGGCCGTCGCGGCGATCATCGTCATCGTTGGCCTGCTCGGCATTGAGGCCAGGCTCTTCATCCTGCTGTTCGGTGGAGGCCTCGAACAGGCGCTGACGCTGGAAATCCTCGCCAGCGTCGCGAACGCGGTCACCCTGATGCTCCTCGTCCTGGCGCTGACCACGTGGATGAACAACATCGTCGCCGCCGTCGTCGCTTTCATCTACAACGGCGCCGCGGGCATCGTGGTCGCGCTGCACAACCAGATGGAGAACGGGTTTCTCGGCGACAACCAGATCGTCCATACGGGCCTCACGATCCTTTACTGGATCGTGCCGCACAGCCTTGTCAGTGACGCGCCGCGTGAGATTGCGCGACAGGAGTTCGCCATCTTCAACGCCGGAAACGTGAATGTTGGGGAGAGTGCGTCTCAGGCGGTTTCGGGCATTCCTGGACCATCCAGCGTGGGCGACATCGTCTGGTGGGCGTTTGTGATCGTCGTTTTTGCGTCACTCGTTTACGTCGCGGTCCGACGGAGACAGGTCTAAGAGTCGCGGTGGGGAGAGAGGCGCGGTGGGGACTTGCGTCCCCTCCGCGGGCCAACCCCTCCAAAGCGCGGTGGGGACTGGCGTCCCCTCCGCGGGCCAACCCCTGTGACAAGCAACGTTGGGTGGCGCTTGGTGGTGAGACGCCTGG
>VBIW01000037.1:0-106149 GCA_005880915.1 Chloroflexota bacterium
GTCAGCCGCCGCAATTGGATTCGGGACCTACGCGGGTGGATGGCGAATCATCCGCACGCTGGGTTGGAGCATCCTCAAGCTCGAGCCCGTAACTGCCCTGTCAGCTCAGCTGATGGGCGCGACAGTCATCCAAGCTGCCACTGTGGTCGGCCTTCCCGTCAGCACGACTCACGTAATCACCGGCTCCGTGATTGGCGTCGGCGTAAGCCGAAAGCTCGCCGCAGTTCGCTGGGGACTCGGCGCGAGCATCGTCCTGGCCTGGATCGTGACCATTCCGGCCTCAGCGATGATCGCCTGGGTTGCGTATGCCATCTTGCACACAGCTGGCCTGCGCGGCTAGCTCTTCCCACCAGCAAAGAAACGTTTCATATCAGGGACGTCACCATTAAACTGACTGCGCTCGCCCAACGCAGGCGAGAAATTTCGAGCGGCATCCAGACGTTTCAGCTGACGAAGGAGCAACGGTGGCAACAAAGATTCTTGATGTAGCGGATGTGAGCGTGATCAGAGCTGCGGGTGGCGTTGTAGTGCGAAGCTCGAAGTCTGGCGAGGCCGAGATCGCGGTCATCCACAGGCCCGAATATGACGACTGGACTCTGCCCAAGGGCAAGATCGAACCTGACGAGACGCCGGAGGACTGCGCGCTGCGCGAGGTCCGCGAAGAGACCGGCCTTCGCTGCGACCTTGTCCGGCCTCTCGGCTGCACCGCCTACGTCGACCGCCGTGGTCGAGACAAGGTCGCCTGCTATTGGGTCATGGAGGTGCGCGGGGGACGTTTCAAGCCGGGCATCGAGGTCGACAAGCTGCTCTGGCTGTCAGTCGATGACGCCGTGAAGCGCCTCAGCTACGGCCGCGACAAAACTCTGCTGCTGCAACAGGACCTGTAATGAGGTCCTCCCCATTCATGGGGAGGTGGCCGCATTCATGAGGGGGTGGCTGCTCCCCATTTATGGGGAGCTGGCGCGAAGCGCCTGAGGGGCAGCGCCTGAGGGGCAGCGCCTGAGGGGCAGCGCCTGAGGGGCAGCGCCTGAGGGGCAGCGCCTGAGGGGCAGCGCCTGAGGGGCAGCGCCTGAGGGGCAGGGGCCGGAGGGGCTCGGTAAACTCGTCCGCGTGGCGCAGACGCTGACCCACGCTGACCCGCTTGTCGTCGCCGGCGTCGAGCTGCGCTCGCGGCTCTTCATCGGCACCGGCAAATACCCGACCGACGAATCGATGCTCGCCGCGCTCGAGGCATCGGAGTGCGAGCTCGTCACCGTGGCGCTCCGCCGCCTCGACCTGGACGACCCGAAGAAGAAGACCATCCTCGACGTCATCGACTGGCATCGCTTCCGCATCCTGCCGAACACCGCGGGATGCAAGACCGCAGATGAGGCGATTCGCATCGCCAGGCTCGCCCGGTCCATGGGCCTGTCGGATTGGGTCAAGCTCGAGGTGATTCCCGACCCGCGTTACTTGTTCCCCGACCCGGAAGAGACGCTGAAGGCTGCGCGCGTGCTCGTCGACGAGGGGTTCAAGGTGCTGCCTTACATCAACGCCGACCCGGTGCTTGCCCGCAAGCTCGAAGAGATCGGCACTGCCACGGTGATGCCGCTGGGGTCGCCGATAGGTTCGGGGCAGGGCATCCAGACCCTGGAGCAGATCCGGATCATCATCGACCAGGCGCGCGTGCCGGTGGTGGTCGACGCCGGGATCGGAGCTCCCTCCGACGCGGCGCTGGCGATGGAGCTCGGCGCTGACGCCGTCCTCGTCAACACGGCGATCGCGCTGGCAAGCGACCCCGCACTTATGGCAGAGGCGATCAAGGGCGGCGTGGAAGCCGGGCGCAAGGCCTACCTCGCGGGCCGGATCCCCAAGCGGGCCGAGGCCAGCCCTAGCTCGCCATCAGAGGGCATCTCGCGCCCGAACTAGTCAGGCCAGTGGCGATGGCAATCGTCTCCAGCGCGGAGGCAGGCCTCCAGGCCGCCTCGCGCGCCACAATCCTTCAGCTGCGGGCTCCCGCCATGACCGCAGCCGGCATCGAGCGCGAAGCAATGCTCCTGGTCGCGAGCTCGCCAGTCCCCGTCTTGATCAGCTCGCGCTGCGACGTAGCCCTCGCGTGCAACGCTGCCGGCGTGAATCTTCCCGAGCGCGACATCTCGACCCGCGACGCGCGGACGTTGCTCGGCGAGCGTTTGATAGGTCGCTCAGTCCACTCGCTGGAGGTCGCGCTCGCGGCGGAACGTGAAGGCGCCGATTTCGTAATCTTCGGCCCGGTCTGGGAGAGCTCCAGCCACCCGCATGAAAAGGCCGCCGGCGTCGAGGCTCTGTCGCGCGTCGCTCACGCTCTGCGTATCCCGGTGCTCGCCATCGGCGGCGTGACGGAGGACCGCATCGCGGAATCCGGAACCGCAGGAGCAGCAGGATACGCGGCGATCCGGCTTTTCGAATGATCTCGCTGCAGGTCAACGGCAAGCACGTGGAGCTCGAGCGGCCGACGCCTCTGCTCGCCTATCTCGACCAGCTTGGTGTGAACCCTCGCGCCGTGGCGGTGGAGCACAACGGCGAGATCGTCGAACGCGCGGCCTTTGCAACGGTCACCCTGCGCGAGGGCGACCGGGTCGAGATAGTTCGCATGGTTGGTGGGGGTGCTCTTCGCGCCCCTCTCCCCTGAGCCCTCCCCCGGTGGGGTAGTGCTGCTCACGCCCCTCTCCCCTGAGCCCTCTCCCCTAAGGGGAGAGGGTGCCCTTCCTTTTTTCCTTGATTGCCGCTTCCGCCTCCGCTCGCTCGTCCCACGGTTCGGAGCCGCGCGCGGTCCGCATCGAACGTTCGTGGCCTTTGCCCGCAAGCAGCACAGTGTCGCCCGGCTGCGCGATCTCGATGGCGCGGCGGATCGCGGCCCTGCGGTCGATGACGACCTCGAAATCGCGGCCAGGAGCCTTTCCTTCCGCGCCTGCCTGCACATCACGCGCGATCTCGACCGGGTCCTCGCTCAACGGATCGTCCGTCGTGATGATGAAGAAGTCGCTGAACTCGGCGGCGGCACGGCCCATCCCGGGCCGGTCATGGTCGGAGCGCGCGGTCGAGCCGAACACGGCGATCAAACGCCCGCGCGTGAACGGCCGCAGCTCAGCCAGCGCACTCGCCAGTGATCCGGCCGCGTGGGCGAAGTCGATGTAGACGCGGAAGTCCTGGCCCAGGTCGACGGGCTCGAGCCGGCCTCGTACCCCCTCGAAACCTCCCAGGCCCTGACCGACATCCTCGACCGGCACGCCGAGCGCGAGGCAGACTCCGGCGGCGCATAGCGCGTTGTAGATGTTGAAGCGAGCCGGCACGTTGAGGATGACTTCTGTCTCGCCGAGCGGAGTCTTCATCCGGAAGCGCGATCCCGAACCTGTGATCGCCAGGTCGAGCGGGTGCAGGTCCGATGCGGTAGTCATGCCGTAAGTCCAGCGCCGTGGGATCTGCCTTCGCGCGAGGCGCTCATAGCTCGGATCGTCGCGGTTGAGCACCGCCGTCTTCTCCACACCTTTATCCGCCGCTCGAGCCGTCAGGTCGATCAGCCGTGCCTTGGCCTCGAGGTACTCCTCCCAGGTGGCGTGGTAGTCGAGGTGATCATGGCCGACATTGGTGAAAGCCGCCACGTCGAACTCGCATGCGCGAACCCGTTCCTGGACCAGCGCGTGGGACGTAGTCTCGATGACTGCGCACTGCGCGCCGGCTTCGACCATCCGCGCCAGCCACGCCTGGACCTCTGGCGCCTCGGTGGTCGTCTGCCCGCTGAGGTTGTCGACCTCACGGCCGCTCACCTTGAACGCAACCGTGCTCATCGCGCCGGCGACGATCCCGCTGGCCCCCAGCACGTGCTCCGCCATGTGCGTCACCGTCGTCTTTCCGTCGGTGCCTGTGACACCCGCGAGCTTGAGACGACGCGAAGGGCGGCCGTAGAACTCGGCCGACAGGTCGGCCAGTCCGATCCGGGTCGAGGGCATCCGCAGCACCGGCACACCCTCAGGGATCCTCACGGTGCGTTCGATGACGAGAGCGGCCGCCCCCTTGGCGACCGCATCGGCCAGGTAGTGGTGGCCGTCGACGCGAATACCCTGCACAGCGACGAAGAGGTCTCCGGGTGCGACCCGACGCGAGTCGTAAGCGATCCCGGTGATCTCGACGTCGGGGTTGCCTTCGAGCACCGCGCCCGCGCCGCGGGCGATGTCGGCCAACCTCATCTCGTGTCTGAGGATAATCGGCTCGTGTTTGCCGAAATCGGGGGCAGGCCTTTCGAGTGGGGCTCTCGTACATACGTCATGGGCATCGTCAACGTAACCCCCGACTCGTTCAGCGGTGATGGTCTGGGCTCCGATGTCGACGCCGCGGTGGCTCAGGGGCTACGCATGGTTGGTGAAGGCGCGGACATGCTCGACGTCGGCGGCGAGTCGACGCGTCCCGGGCATGTCCCGATCACCACCGCAGAAGAGGTCGCACGCACGGAGGACGTCGTGCGCCGGCTTGCGCGGGAGGCCGGCGTTCCTGTATCGATCGATACATATAAGGAAGAAGTGGCGAAACTCGCGATCGCCGCCGGTGCGACGATCGTCAACGACGTTTGGGGATTGACGCGATCGCCTGCTCTGGCGGACCTCGCCGCGAGCAGCGGCAGCGCGCTCGTCCTGATGCACAACCAGGACGGAACTGAATACACGGGCGACATCATGGAGGAGATCAAGAGGTTCCTCACCGCCGCCGCGGCGCGAGCGATCGCGGCGGGGGTGCCGAAGGAAAAGGTCATCGTCGACCCCGGGATCGGGTTCGGTAAGACGGCGGACCAGAACTGGGAGGTGATGCGCCGGCTCGACGAGCTGAAACAGATCGGGCAGCCGATCCTGATCGGCACCTCGCGCAAGTCGTTCATCGGCAGGCTGCTCGACCTACCTGTGGACGACCGGGTCGAGGGCACCGCCGCGACTGTGGTGGCTGCGGTCTTGCGTGGCGCTGATATCGTGCGCGTGCACGACGTGCTGCCGATGAAGCGCGCTGTCCGCGCGGCCGACCGCATGCGGTGATTCGTCCCCACCAAGGGGGAAGGCGGCCCGCCGCTACGCGGCCGGATGGGGAGGTGCTCTTGGCAACCACCGTCTACCTCGGTCTTGGGTCAAACCTCGGAACTCGGCTGCGCAACCTGAGCGCCGCGCGCAGGCGACTGCGTGAGAAAGGAGTCCGCATCCGCCGTCAGAGTCATGTCATCGAGACAGAGCCGTGGGGATTCGCCGATCAACCCCGTTTTTTGAACCAGGTCGTCGAAGGTGAGTGGTCCGGCACCCCGCGACAGCTGCTGAAAGCCGCCAAGGAAGTCGAGCGCGAAGGGGGGCGCACCAGGACGAGGCATTGGGGACCGCGCGTGATCGACGTCGACATCTTGCTGTTCGGCGACGAGCGCATCGCGATGCGCGATCTCGTGATTCCGCATCCGCGCATCGCTGAGCGGCCGTTCGTGATGCGGTCGCTCGAGGAGCTCGGGCTTGAGAAGGCCCCTAAGCGGGCCGCGCGTTCGTGAAGCGGTAACCGATGCCCGGGACGGCCAGGATGTAGTAAGGCCGCGAAGGCTGCGTCTCGATCTTGCGGCGAAGGTTTCGGATATGGACGTCGATAACCCGCGTCTCGATCGGATATTCGTAACCCCAGATCGAGTTGAGGATCTTCTCCCTGCTCAACACCTTGCCCGCATTGCTGGCGAGGAATGTCAGCAAGTCGAACTCGGTGTGCGTCAGCTCGACCTCTTTGCCGCCTTTGTAAGTGCGGCGCTCGTTTACGTCGATGACGAGGTCACGAAATTCGAGCCGGCTGCGCATCGCCTCAGCGTTCTCGAGCCGCGAGCGCCGCAGGTGCGCCGCCATCCGCGCGACGAGCTCGCGCAGGCGCAGCGGTTTGGTGACGTAATCATCGGCGCCGATCTCCAGCGCGACCACCGCGTCGATCTCGTCCGACCGCGAGCTCATCATGATCACGGGCACGCCGGGGTCGACCTTGCGTAGCTCGCGGCAGACGTCAAACCCCGCTAAGTCCGGCAGCGTGACCTCGAGGAGCACGACGTTTGGCCGCGAGCTCTCGACCTGGCGCAGGGCTTCGGAGCCGGCGTCGGCCTCGACGACCTGATAGCCGTCCTGCTCGCAAACCAGCTTGATCTCCCTTCGCGTCGTGCTGTCCGGTTCCACGACCAGGACCTTGCGCGAAGTCTCCGCCACAGCCACCAGACCATCCTAACGTAATTGAAGGATTGTTAGGGAATGTTGCGTTTCAGGCCCCGAATGTAGGCTCGAGTTTTACGTTCGATACCGATGAGCGTCGCGCCCGCCGCCGAGAGCACGAGCTCCCACGCGCCGGGATAAGCCACGACCTCACCGCCGAACTCTGACTTGAAAATCCCGATGCCGTGCCACCGATGCTCGTCACCGGCGCCGGGTGGCGGCACTCCCCACAGGTCGAAGTCGGTGCAGCCCGCCTCGGCGGCCGACGATATGGCCGACCACCAAGCGAGGTCGTTGCCCATCAGCTCACGATGCCTGCCGCTCCGGCCCGCGAACAGGCTGTACGCACGTCCGCCATGGCGCGCGACCAGGACGGTGGCGAGGGGCTCGCGCTTTTCGGGCGCGAACGCGGTGTAAGTGCGGCACCACGGAAGAAGCTCGAGCAACAGCTCGTAGTAGCGGCGGTCCGGCAGGTGGATCGATTCACGGCGCTCGACAGCGGCCGACTGGTGCGCAAGCTCGGCAGCGTCCTTGCCCTCTTCGACGATGACGCCACGCTTGAGCCCGGCGCGAATGTTGTAGCGGCGCCCGTGACGAAACGTCGCGAGCAGCTCGTTCGGCGGCATCAACGTGACGATGCGCGTGTGCTGAGGTTGGATTGGAGCGATTTTCTTGAAGCCTTTTGCCGCCAGCACTTCGCCGAAAGTCTCAGGCGCTTCGGGCTCGACGACAAGTCGTGCCACGCCTGAATTGCGCGCCCAGGCCACCAGCGAGGCGAGAGTTTCTTCCGAGGCCGGCACCGGTCCACGCGGGACATACGCTTCCTGGGTCGGACCGACTTTGCGAACTTGAATGCTGGCCATCGCGGCGCTCGGGAGCCTTACGCGCTCAACCGTCCATCCGGACCGGATTTGCACCTCGCCCCAGGCCCACGTCTGGAGCAAAGGCACTTGCGGTGCGAGGTCGTCGAGCTCGCCGTCCCATCGTGCGGACTCAGAGCTCATCCCGGTCCGACGTCCGTCACGAGCGCGGCCTCCAGGTGAGCGATGTCGTTGACTCCTGCGATGACCGTGCGTCCGTCGCGCTTCTCGATCAGAGAGATCGACGCGTTCTGGATTTTGAATGGAAACAGGCCGTGGCTCGGCCTGCCGACCACGCGGTGCAGGGCGATCTGGATCACGCCACCGTGCGTGACGACCAGAACATCACCTTGAGGATGCCCGGCGAGAATCGCTTCCAGCGCGGCGCCAACCCTCGCGTCGAACTGCTCGGCGCCCTCGCCACCCGGCACGGCGTCCCAGTCCGGCTCCTCGACCCACCTCGACCATTCCTCTGGATAACGCACGGCGATCTCTTCTGTCGTCAGCCCCTCCCACTCGCCAAGAAAGATCTCGCGCAGCGAAGACGCCGCCTCGGGCCGCATGCGGACGCTCGGCGCGAGGATCTCCGCCGTCTCAAACGCTCGCTTCAGGTCGCTGGTGTAGAAGCCGGCGAGTGTGCGGCCGGCGAGCCTGCGGGCCAAAAGCTCGGCCTGGCGGCGACCTTCGGGCGAAAGGGGCGGGTCGAGCTGGCCCTGGATGCGGTGCTCCTGGTTCCAGGTCGACTGCCCGTGGCGGATCAAGACGAGGCGCGTCGGGGCCGGGCGAGGGGGTATTGGAAAGTCCGGAGGCTCCGGGCGCGCTGCTCTGATCTCGATGCCTATACTAACTTTCTCTTTAATCCCGATCGGGCTGGGCCGATCTCAGGAGAAGACTGTTGCAATCTCACGGCTCACTGGCCGAAATCCCCCTTCGCTCGCTTCTTGAATCCGCTCAGGGAGAGCGGTCCACAGGTACGCTTATCGTCCGGGATGGGAACGGGCAGTCAGCCTCGCTCTACTTCCTGTTCGGACATCTGTTTCATGCCCAGGGCGACGGAAAGTCGGGCGACGAGGCGGTTGTCAGCGCCCTCCATTGGACCAGGGGCGATTTCGAGTTCGACGCGAAGGCCAAGCTCCCCGCGGACGAGACCGTCAAAGCCGGCATCCCTGAGCTGGTCCATGCCGCGGAGGCGGCTCCGAAAGCGGCTCCCGCCGAGCCGAAGCCAGAACCCCAGGTCGAGGCACCACAGCCCAGAAGTGAGAGGAACGATCATGCTGAACCGGAAAGAAAGGTGGAAGCCCCCCAGCCGAGACGTGGCGTGAAGCATCGCCCGCAGCCGAAGCACGGCCGCGAGCCGATCCCGGTGCCCGCTGGACAGATCCTATATGACTCGCTGAAGACGTCCTTCGTCGACTTCCCGCGCCTCCTCACCACGCTGGAGCGCGAGGGCTACACGGGATACGTCCGGCTGCTGACCGACGATGCTTCAGGCCTGATTCTTTTCCGGGAAGGCTCAGCGCTCGAGTGCCTGTACGACGGCGCGGCCGACGTGGGGAGCCTGGTCCTCGGCAAGCAGGCCCTTCAGGAGTTCAACGACGACGTGACCGCTGGGCATGGCGTGCTCGACGTCGTCGGGCTCTCACCAGAGCTGATCGACGGCCTCTACGAGCTGACTGTGTCCAGACCGATGTACACCGAGCTGTACGCCGGCTGGGTCGACATGAAGGCGCTGCTGAACTTCCTCAGCGAACGCAAGCTCAGCGGGAGCGTGATGATTCGCTCGGCCGCGGGGACTGGCGTCATCATCCTTGCCGGCGGAGAGCTCGCCGGCGCCTACACGAGCGAGTCGCGCGACATCTCGGACAAGCCCGACCGCGCGCTGGCGCTGTGCGACGACCCCAATGCGATGATCGAGGTCAAGTCGGCCGATCCAGCGAAGCACCCGCCGCTCGACGTCGAGGAGATCGTGGTCGGGCAGAGGACGCGGCAGGGCCAGTCTTCGGTGGCAGCGCCACCGGCGCCTGAGCCGGTCGCGCCGACGATCGCGACGATGCCGGTCATGCCTGCGGAACCACCCACCGCGCAGATCCCGACCAGCTCTTTCTCCTCCGGCTTCGCCCAGCCTTCGGCCGTGCCGACACAGGTCGCGCCAACCACCCCGCCGCGTTCCGGCGGCGGTGGGCCTCAGCTGGATTGGGCCGCGATCACGGCCGAGCTGCAAGCGATGGCAGAGGACGCCCTCGGCAACCGGGCGCGCAAGGTGAAGGACATCCTTGGGGCGGCGGATCCGTCCCTCGCCGGAATCGAGGCCGCGATCGACCAGATACCCAGCATCTCGCTGCTGTTTGTCGATTCTTCGCGCCTCGAACAGCTGGCGCAAGAGATGAGGGCGCGCCTCAAGTCCCACCTCTAGGGGCCGGTGTACACCCTTAACAGGGTGGGTTGGCGCTTGCTCCTCTCCAAGCTAGGCTGGGCTTCGGCTGGTTCGGCTCGGGGGAGGGGGCCGTCGGGAGAGGGAGGGCCCAGCAAGAAGTTCGCCGTTCTGGCGGCCGGTGCCATCTGCTCGAGCTTGGCCCTCACGGCGTGCGGCAGCGATCCACCGCAGATCGTGGACTACTCCCCCCAACGCAACTCGGTCGACGTGTCGACCGCCGCCCCGCTTCGCATCACCTTCGACCACGACGTTGACCAGGCATCGGTGGCGAGCCGCCTCCACCTCGCCCCGGCGACGACGGGCTCCACGCAGTGGCTGAACGGGCACCAGCTCGTCTACTACCACCCAACGCTGCGCACCAGCACGACCTATGACGTCATCCTCGAGTCGGGCTATCACGACCGCGCCGGCAACGTTTACACGCTGCGCCACCATTGGTCGTTCACGACAGAAGGACCGCCTGCCCTGGCAGGCTCGGCACCGGCGAACGGTGAAGGCAGCGTGGATCCGTCCGCCTACCTCAGCCTCGATTTCACGCGGGCCATGGACGCCTCAAGCCTCAAGAGCGCGCTCGCGATCAACCCCAACGTCCCCTTTGACGTCCGCCTCGATCCCGCGGACAACCGTCGCGCGATCATCTCGCCCTCTCAGCTTCTCGCGGCCAACACCGACTATCAGGTGCTGCTCAACACCTCAGCCCTCGACATCGATGGCAATCAGCTCGGTCGCGACCAGACCGTTAAATTCACCACCGGACAGCTCCAACCCCTGCGCCACTGGATCGCATTCGCCACGGACGGCGTCGACGGTTCTCCAGGCGGAGTGTGGATCGTCAACGAGTCGGCGTTCCCGCGCCAGCTCTTTGACGCCAGTGCCGTCCGCACCTTCAGCTGGTCTCCGAACGGCGATGCGCTGTTGATCGAGGACCAGAAGGAGACGTGGTGGCAGTACAGCCCAGGGGGCAGCACCGCACGCATGAGCTTCAAAGGGCCATGGGCCGCCGCTCTTGCTGCAGGGATGGGATACGTCTACATCGACGATGCCGGAGCGCTCCACCGGCAGGGGGCCACTGGATCCGATGATGTGATATCGAGCGACGTCGCCGAGGCCGCGGTCGCGCCGAACGGCCTTCGCGTGGCGTTCATCCATTCTGCCTCCGACCCCAACGCGATCTGGGGTTACGACGTCGGGCTGCGAGCGCGCTACCAGCTGGTGCTCGACTCAGCGCCGGTCAGTGCTCTGGCGTGGGATCCCGGGGGCAAGCGGATCGCGTACGTGCGCCAAGACGTGACGGGCATGAGCCTTCGCCTCCGCAGCCTGACCGGGGCCGCCGCGACGACGACCCTGACCGGCGGCGACATCGTCGGCCGGCCGGCGTGGCTGCCCGACGCTACCCATCTCGTCTTCTCGGCCACGATCTCGAACTCGAAGGCCACCGGTGTGCTGCACAAAGCGTTCGTCCTCAACGTGGCCTCGCCCCCGGCGGCGCTCAGCCCTGCGTCAGGCCTGCCGTCAGATCCGACGATCGACGTGACGTCGCCGGTGTCCTCGCCAGATGGTCATCAAATCGCGTTTCTGAGTGGCGACCAGGTCTGGCTGATGAACGCCGACGGCACCAGGCCGACGGCCCTGACAAAGCAGGACCCGGCGTCCTTTCCCTACTCCTGTCGCGCGCTGGCGTGGACGCGGAGCTGAGCCCGCTCGACGACGTCTTCGAAGAGCTCCTGCAGCCTGTCCGCGGTGCGCGTCCACGAGTAGCGCTGGGCGAGCAGCCGTCCCCGGCGGCCCATCTGCTGCGCAAGGTCAGGGCTGTTCAGCAGGCGCCCGATCCGTTCCGCATAAGTCGCGGGGTCGTGACTGTCGATCAGGTAACCGCTGACCTCATCTCGCACCACCGAACGCAGACCCGCCACGCCTGAGCCCACGACCGGGCACCCGCACGCCTGTGCCTCGAGTCCAACCAGGCCGAAAGATTCGCTGTAAGAAGGCATCACACACACGTCCGCCGCCGAATAGAAGAACGGCAGCTCGTGGTGGGCGACCGAGCCCAGGAAGTCGACCCGCTCGCGCACCCCAACCGCCGACGCGACTGCCTTCAGCCGTTCCTTCTCGCTCTCATCGCCGTCCTTGCTGTCCTCGCCGAGGATCAGCAGGCGGAGGTCGTCATGCGCGCGGTCGCTGAGCAGCGCGAGGGCGCGAATCGCAACCTCGACACCCTTAAGCCTCTCGAGCCGGCCCACAAAGAGCAGCAGTCGACCGGCGCCGTATCCGATTTTGCGGCGAGCCTCGGCTCGATCGATCGGCTGGAACATCGAGAGGTCGACGCCAGGCGGGACGACGAAGACTCGAGCCGGGTCGGCGCCGTACGCCTGGACCAGCTCGGCGCTCTCGTCGTTCGTCGACGTGATCAAGAGGTCCGCCTGCTGCGCGATCTCGCTCTCCACCCTGATGCGAAGCTCAGGCTCGGGACGAGCCCCCTCGGCAAGCGTCCGGTTTTTGACCAGGCCGAGCGTGTGCGCAACGTGTGCCCAACCGGCGGCCAGCCGCGGCCGCATGACACATGCGACCTCGCCGGACAGCCAGTAGTGGGAGAAGACGAGGTCGTAGCTCACGCCCTCGCGCGCCGCGAACTCCAGGATTCCCTTCGCAAATGCAGGGACCTGGCCATAGAGAGCGTACTTGTCCACGCCGGCACCAATCGGCAGATAGATGACTCGCGAGAGTGCGGCCAACGACTCCGTATTGGGATCGTCCGAGGACTGCCGGCGCGTGAACACGTCAGTCGCGATGCCGCGGTCGCTGAACGCACTGCAGATCTCGTGGACGTACACGTTCAGGCCGCCGTTGGCGTTGTTGCCCAAAGACGCGGTGGGCGAGGTGTGCATGGATATGACCGCGATCCGCGGTGCGGTGCGGCCGCCGATAGGTCCGGTTTCCTCAGCCACGATAGGCCGATCTCGAGTCAAGCCAGCGTCTGGAAACGCAGCAGAAGCCGGAGCCGGAGACCGGCGAGCAAGAACCCATAACTGGTAAAACCTACGACGCTCGGCCGTATTCCCGCCCAACGCTGGGAACGGGGCTGGATATGATTTGGCCTGAATGCGGGTGAGCAGAGGCCTTCTCCTGGCGGTCGGGATTCCAGCCTTCTTCATCCTGACCGGCATCTCGACGCTGGCCGACACCTCGCCCTCGCCGGGCAGCTCGGCGAGCGGCGCGACGGCGCTCCCTGGCGACCCGCAGAAGGGTGCAACCCTGTACGCCCAGAACTGCACGCAGTGCCACGGCGCGAGCATGGAGGGCGGCATCGGCGCGGTCCTCAACCCGATCGAGAAGCTGCCTGGCGTGTCGAACCCGCTCGACCCGGCCTTCCTGATCGAAGTCATCACCAACGGACGGACGGACGGTAATCGAAAGATGCCGGCGAAAGGTGGGAACACCGCGCTGACCGAACAGGACGTCAGGGACCTCGCCGCCTACATCATTCAGCAGAACCGCACACAGATCGGCGGCGCCCTGTCTCCGGGCGAGCTCGCCAAGCGCACGATCCTGTGGGTCTCCGTCGCGATCATCGCGATGGGTTTCATCACCTACCTGCTGGCCACGTACAACATGCGCTGGATCGCGCGCCGCGCCGCAGCGCGACGCAAGTAACACAAGAGGCGTCCGGCTCGCCGCAGCACGCCCCGCCTCTTCATCCGACACCGGCGGGGGGCTCGCCACGGATCCTGATCCTGTTCAGCGACACCGGTGGCGGCCACCGCGCGGCAGCGCGCGCACTCACCGACGCGCTCAAGGCCCTCGACCCCACATGCGTGATCACTGTCGCGGACCCGCTGATCGGCCAGGGGCCGACCATCACTCGCCGGCTCGCGGCGCTGTATTCGCCGATGATCCGCCGCTCGCGCGCCGCGTGGGGAGCGCTGTATCACACGAGCAACACTCAGGCCACCTTCGCCGCGATTCGCGCCATATTCGGGCCCGGGGTGCGCAAGGTCGTGCTTCATCTGTTGAAGCAGCACGACCCTGACGTCGTGCTGTCGGTCCACCCGCTCCTCAACCATGTTGCGCATCAGGCCATCCGGCGCAGCGGACGCCCGCGAGCGCTGATGACGGTGATCACCGACCTCGTGGACTTTCACCGAGGGTGGACGTTCAGCCAGGCGGACCTCGTGATAGCGCCGACCGAGCGCGCGCGCAAGGTCGCCTTGCGCCGGCGCGTCCCCGCCGACCGGGTCAAGCTGTTGGGCCTGCCTGTCGACCTGCGCTTCCGTCCGCCCGCCCCGGGTGAGAAGCAGGCGCTCCGCCGCCGATTCGGGCTCGACGAAGACCGATTCACAGTCCTGGTGATGGGAGGGGCGGCTGGGGTCGGGCATCTCGCGGCGCAGGTCCGTGAGCTGGCCCAGGAGCCGCATCCCTGGCAGCTTGCCGTCGTGTGTGGTCGAAACGAAAAGCTGCGGCGGCGGCTCTATGAGCTCGAGGCCTCCACGCCCATGCTCGTGTTCGGGTTCGTCGACTACATGCCGGAGCTGATGCGCGCGTGTGACCTGGTGGTCACCAAGGCGGGACCCGGCGCGATCGCCGAGGCCCTCGCCACCGGCCTGCCGCTCGTGATCACGGGATTCTTGCCGGGCCAGGAGTCGCCCAACGTCGACTTCGTCGTCGAATCCGGGATCGGCGCGTTTGCGCCGAAAGAGTCAGAGCTTCTCGACGAGGTGCGCGTGTTGGCCGAAGGCGGACCGACATGGCGCGAGATGTCCCGCAAAGCCGACGAGCTCGCGCATCCTTACGCTTCTTCGGACATCGCCCGCGAGTGCCTGCTGCTGGCCGCGCGCTACAGGGCGTCGGCGCAGGCGAGTCGGTAAGGGCACAACCGGCAGCGACGCCGCTCCGGTCTCGTTTCGAAATGTCCGGCCCTGATCCCCTCGGCCACCTCGGTGCCCTCCACCTCGGCGTGGTGCATGAGGTCAGCGACCTTCTCCACCCGCGCCGACTCGCCCGACGCCAGGTAGACGACTTCCAGCTCGACCGGTTCGAGCTTCATGGCCGAGGTCGCACCCAGCGCATAGAGGGCCACCTGCAGGTCGCGGCGGCGCCGCGCGATGGGACGGCCGCTTTTGTAATCGATGATCCGCCATCCATCGGCCGTGCGGTCGATGCGGTCGATCACACCTCGCAGGTTCCAGCCGTCGACTGCCATAGCGAAAGGCTGCTCCAGGAATGCCGGCACCACCTCGAATCCACCGCCGGCCCGATAGGCCTCGAGCTCGGCTGCGCCGTTGCGCTTGAATGCGGGCGCCCGCCGCGGGTCGGGAAATGCCGTCTTGCTCCACACGTCGGTGTGGATAGACCTCAGTCGCGACGCGCTGACCGGCTTGCCCTCTCGCCTCAGCTCGCCGGCTTTGCGCAGCACCTCATGCAGGATCACGCCGTGGACAGCCTCCGCGCTCTGGATCGCGGGCAACCGTTCGACGTGGCGGTACCAGTACTGCCGCGGACAATCCCGGTAAGCGGTGATCGCGCTGTAGGACAGATGGATTTCGCCGGCGTGCCCGTCGACCACGACCTGGGGCAGCGACTTGGGCGACGCCGCGACCTCCGTCTCGACAATGGTGCGAGGTCCAGCGGCGCGCACCTCGTCCAGGAAGCGTGAGTCCCTCCATCGCCTTCCGCCTTCGTAGTGGGACGCCCGCGTCAGGTAAAGGCGCCCTCGTGCGCGCGTCATCGCCACGTAGAGCAGACGGCGCTCCTCCGCAACCACGTCCTCGCGGCCGCGCACAAGTGGCTCCAGCACTGATGCGGGCAGCTCGAACCGAGGCGAGCGGCCGGACTGCGGGAGCCGGCCCTCCACCAACGAAGGGACGAAAACGACATCGAACTCGAGGCCCTTCGACTGATGGATCGTCATGACCTGAATGGCATCAGCGGCGTCGATGGACGCGGGCTCCTCGTCTTCGCCGGAGAGAAGGACCAGATCGAGGTGGCGCATGTAGGCCTCGAGCGAGTGGTCCGGCGACAGCTCGCAGAATTCAGCGATGTTTTCGGCGAACCGGCTCACGTTGGCCGTGGCGTCCGGCCACGCCGCCAGATAACCGGACTGTTCCATCAGCTCGAAGAAGAGGTCACGCACGTCGACCTGCCGGGCCAGCACCGCGATGCGCTCGAGCAGCGGCTGAGATGCGGCCGCCGCGGGCCGCGCCAGCGCGACGAGATCGCCGGGATCGCGAATCACCCGGAGCATCGCGATCATGTCCCGGATCTCGGGACGGTCGTGGAATCCGTGGCCCCCGATGACCACATGAGGTAGTCCATGCGCTGCAAGTGCTGTCGCGATCGGTCGCGCGATCGCATTGGTTCGGCACAGCACGGCGATCGAGGAAGGCCGTGTTCCGGACTCGAGGAGTCGCTCGGATTCCCGCGCGATCGCCTCCGCCTCGGACAAACCGTCCTCACAGCGCCACAGCTGCACCGCCGCCCCGCCCGCGCCGGAGCGAAGGTGCTTCGACAGTCGGTCGGGGTTGTGGTCGATCAGCGTGGCGGCGGCGGAGACGATCGGCCGCGAGCTTCTCCGGTTGCGCCCCAACGTAATGGTGCTGGCCGCGGGAAAGCTGTGCAGGAATCTCTCGAGGCTGGCCCGGGAGGCGCCCCGAAAACGGTAGATCGACTGGTCGTCGTCGCCGACGACGAATGGATCGCCTCCCCGCGCCACCAGCTCGACCAGACGCTCCTGAGCCAGGTTCAGGTCCTGGTACTCGTCGACCAGCACGAACGGGTAGCGGGCCGAGTAGCCCCGGCGCAACGCGGGATTCTTCTCCAGAAGGCGGACCGCGAGCAGGAGCAGATCGTCGAAGTCGAGGAATCCCTGTTGGCGGCATTCGCTTTCGTAGGCTCGGAAGAGCTTGATGCAGGCTCGCATGAGCTCGGCACGCTCCTTGTCATCCGTGGACGTGGCCCATGACTCCAGCCGCTCGAGCGGTACCAGCTCCTGTTTCATGCGCTCGAGCATCTGAAGCGCCGGGCCGACCAGGTCGTCCGGGCGCTCGTCTCCAGTCAGTGCGGCGTCGCCGATGCTCCACATCAGCTCCCGGGCCAGGATCCACCGATCCGCGCCCATCAGGATCCGAAAGCCGGCGGGCACACCAACCGCTTCGCCGTCCTCACGCAGCCAACCAAGCGCCATCGAGTGGACGGTCCCGACCGCGGGCGCCTGGGCGTCGATCAGGTCTTCGATGCGCTCGCGCATCTCGCGTGCGGCGCGCTCGGTGAAAGTCATGACGAGGATCGAGGCAGGCGAGATGCCGCTTGCAACCAGGCGCCGGAACCGCTCCGCAATGACCGCAGTCTTGCCAGTACCTGCCCCCGCCACGACGCGGACCGCCCCCGCCCCGAGCGCCGCCGCCTGTTGCTGCTCCCGACCGAGATTCATGTGAGGGTTGTTCGGCCGATGCGGACGCGGAGCGTGCGCACCTTGCGGCCGAGGTCGGGCCGGTTCAGCCGGGCAAGGATGGTCTCCGCATCGAGCCGGAGCTGATGGGCGAGGGCCGGGCTCGGCGTGGTCACCAGGAGCGTGCCGGAGCGGAGCTCGACCTCGTCGCACAAACCCGCGACGTCGGGACCCATGAGGGTCTTGAAAGCGGCGGCCACCTGGCCGCCCAGGAGGCGCGCCCCGCCGGGCTGCCGGCGGACGATCCTGGGCAGGATATTGCCCAGCTTATCCACAGGGCGTGATCCTGCCTTCGGAGACCATCCAGACCATCGCCTTTGCGATCAGGTCGCGCGGAAACGGCCCGACTTCGACCGACGTGATCACGACCTGGCCGCCGGCAGCCACCTCGGCCAGAAGAGCGCCCCGCCGTTCGCCGTCCAGCTCGGAGAGGACGTCGTCCAGCAAGAGCACGGGCCTCTCGCCCGTGCGCCTCTCGATCAGCCCGGCTTCGGCCAGCTTCAGGCTCACCACCGCGGTACGCTGCTGGCCCTGCGAGGCATACGAACGGGCGTCGTGGCCGTCCAGCAGGACCAGGAGGTCGTCTCTGTGCGGTCCGAGGCTGGTGGTGCCCCGGCGCAGGTCTTCGGCCAGAGAGTTATGCACAGCTTCCGCATAGTTTTGCGGAGGCGCCAAATATTGGATCTCGAGGCGCTCGCCGGAGGCGATTTCGGCGTGGCACCTGGCTGCCTCAGGGTCCAGCTCCGCGACCGCCCTGGTCCTCGCGGCGACGATCTCGCCGCTGACCTGGACGAGCTCGTGGTTCCACGCCTCGAGCATGTCCTCCCCGCCCTCGCCCGCGGCAATTCGCTTCAGCAGGCTGTTGCGCTGCTCGAGCACCCGGCGCAGATTCGCCAGTGCTCTGGCATATCCGGGTTCGACCTGGACAAGCATCTGGTTCAGAAACCGGCGGCGAAGCTCAGGGCCTGCCTTCACCAAACCGAGGTCGTCCGGCCAGAAGAGCGCGGCCCTGAAGTTGCCCGGCAGGTCGAACGCCCGGCGCCGGACGCCGTCAACCTCGATAGTCCGATGGGTCCGTTCCCCCTCGACCGCGAGGGTGATCGCGATCTCGCGGGTCGTGACACCGCTTTCCACCTCGGCCTCGATGCGTGAGCCGGGGCCCGCCGGCCCGACGAGCTCGGACTCCCGGCGCGCTCTGGGCGACGACGACAGAGCGAGCATTGAGACCGCTTCCAGCAGGTTGGTCTTGCCCTGACCATTCGCGCCGATGAACACGTTGAGGCTGGGTCCTGGGGTCAGGTCCAGCTGGCTGTAGTTGCGGTGATTTCTGAGCTGCAACCGACGGAGGCGCACTCCGTCAGGACATCGCCACCCGCACGGGCATGATCACGTACTGGTAGTGCTCCTTGCCCGGCGGTCGCATGAGCCCCGGGCTGAGAGGGCCGTCGAACAGCAGCTCGACCTCATCCTCCCCAATCACTCCCAGGGCGTCGAGGACGTAGCGGGCATTGAACGCGATCTGGATGTCTGATCCGTCCACGTCGGCGGCCATCTCAGCCTTGCTGTCGCCCACCTCGTTGGTGGTGGCCGAGAGAGTCAGCGCGCCGGCCTGCGCCTTGACCCGGATGACATTTGCGCTGTCCCGGGCGAAAAGCGACACCGCGCGCACCGTCTGGGTCAGCTCGCTGGTCGAGACCTTGACCTTGGTCGAGCTCTTGCTGGGGATAACCTGTGCGTAGTTTGGATACTTACCGTCGATAAGCCTGGAGGTCAGCTCCGAGCTGCCGGCGCGAAAGAACACCTGGTTCCGAGCCTTGGAGATGATCACCTCGACCTTGCCGGGCTCGCCCTTGAGGACCCTGGCGAGCTCCGCCAGCGCCCGAGCCGGAACGATCAGGCTCGCCTCCAGCTCTGACGGCGCGGCCGCGGCCAGCTTGCGCACCGCCAGCCGGTGGCCGTCGGTCGCGGCGAGCGTCAGGTTGCCGCCCTGCACCATGACCAGCACGCCTGTGAGCACGGGTCTCGCCTCGTCAGTCGACGCGGCCATCTGGGTCTGTTCCACGGCGCCGACAAGGTCGTCGAGGGCAACCTCCAGCTTGTCGCCTTCGTCCGGCCGCGGCCCGGGCGGAAACTCCTCGGCCTCGATGCATTTGATGTGCGTGTCGAATCGTGCGCAGCGCAGGCCGAGCGACTGCGTGCTGGGGTCCAGCGTCATCTCGAGATCGTCGTCGGGCAGCGTACCGACGAAGTCGGTCAGCAAACGAGCGGGTGCCGTGGTTGAGCCTTCGACGGCGACCTCGGCGGGGACGACTTTGCGAATCCCGATTTCCAGGTTGGTGGCGGTCAACGCCAGGCCCTCGGAGGTGGTCTCGATGAGGATGTTGTTCAGGATCGGCAACGTGGTCCGGCTCGAGATCGCTCGGGAAACGACCTGCAGAGCCTGACCAAGGACCGCCGGCCTACAGGTGACCTTCATTTGAGCTGTCAGAACTTTGGCATTCACGAAAGTTGTCCCCCGTTGTTAAAGATTCTCTTAGTAGAAGGAATCCGTATCCGATAACAGTAAGCGCTGTGCACACTGTGGATGTCGAGATCATTTACAGATCGAAATGAGCTGTGGGTAAGGTCTGGGGAATCGACGCCCGGCACAGGGATCGCTGTTGATGTGCTGGGGAGGAAATGCCAGCCTGCGGTCCATTCAAGCTGCGTCCCAAGGCGATTCTCATAAAGTGTTGAAAGGTTTCTCACTGGACGTAGAGCTTCTCGCGTATCGCCTGAACCTCGTAGCGGAGACGCTCGTCTTCCTTGAGCTCGTTGGCGATCTTTTCTATCGAGTGCAGCGCGGTGGTGTGATCGCGTCCGCCAAACGCTTTCCCGATCGCGGGCAGTGACGATGGCGTCTCTTCGCGGACGAGAAACATGGCGACCTGGCGCGGAAAGACGATGTGCTTGTCGCGCCGTTTCCCCTTCATATCGTCAAGCGTGACGTTGTAGTAGTCGGCGACCAGTGCCTGGATTCGCTCGACGTTGATGGGCTTGCGTGTGCCGGCCGGGATGATGTCGGAGAGAAGCCGAGCAGCCTCCTCCTCATCGACCTGGCGCTGATGCACGGCGGCGAATGCTTGCACGCGTGTCAGTGCTCCCTCGAGCTCGCGGATGTTGCGCTGCACCTTGTGGGCGATGAAGTTGAGCACGTCTTCCGGGATGAGGCTTGTGTTGTTACCCAGCTTGGAGTGCAGAATCGCGAGTCGCGTCTCGAAGTCCGGAGGCTGGATGTCGGCGATGAGGCCCCATTCAAACCGCGAGCGAAGGCGGTCCTCGAGCGTCGGGATCTCCTTGGGCGGGCGGTCAGACGAGATCACGATCTGCTTGTTGATCTCGTGCAGCGCGTTGAACGTGTGGAAGAACTCTTCTTTGGTCCGGTCCTTGCCGGCGAGGAACTGGACGTCGTCGATCAGCAGCACGTCAACTGTGCGGTACTTGTGCCGGAACTCGCCCATGCGAGCGGTGGCGATGGAGCTGATCACCTCGTTGGTGAACTGCTCCGATGTCAGATAGACGACGCGCTTGCGCGGAAAGCGGTCGTGAACTTCGTGTCCGATGGCGTGCATGAGGTGGGTCTTGCCGAGCCCCACTCCCCCGTAAAGGAAGAGCGGGTTATAGCTGTCGCCCGGGGCCTCCGCTACCGCTTTGGCCGCGGCGTGCGCGAACTGTGAGTTATGACCAACCACGAATGATGAGAACCGAAAACGCGCATTGAGCTCCGACGGCGCGACGGCCGCGACCTCTGCCACCTCGACGCCGTTGTCGTGTCCGTTCTCCGGGCGGTGGTCGTCGTCGTCGAACATCGTGTGCGCGGGCCGGTGGCCGGACGGGGCGATGACGAAATCGATGTCGACCTCTGATCCTGTGACGGCCTGGAGCGTCTCCTGGATGAGGCCCGAGAAGCGATCCTCGAGCCAGTCCTTGGCGAGCTTGCTCGGCACGCCGATCCGGAAGGTACCTCCGTCGGCTGAAACGACCGAGGTGTTCTTGAGCCACATGTCATACGTTCGCTTGGCTAGCTGGAAACGCAGCTCCTCCTGGACCTGCGACCAGATCTGGTCCTGACTCACCCCACCTTCTCCTTCGCCATACCGCCCCACGCGGCACAGATATGCCCCGCTGGACCTGTGGAGCGAAGTCGCTGCCGCTCTGCAAATCCTGTGGACAACCCCGATCCTTCTCTCCAGCTGCCGGCAACCGCGGCCTCGCCCGAGCAGCGACCCCAAGTTCGCGCCCCGGACGACCCCGGATTCAACCGAAGCTCTTCAAGCATGAGCTCCGCCTCCTTGGTCCCTGTGGAAAAGAGCGGATCGGATTTCCACAGGCTGGCGGTGCCGACCTGTCCGAAATCCACCATCCGGTCGATCCCGAAATATGGAAGCGGGGTTGTACGACTAGGTGTTAGTTACTAGTAAATGTTTGCTGAGACTGAGTGGCGCAATTCGTACTGTGACTGTGGATAGACGCTTTGGCCTTGCTGCTTCCGGCCGGGGAATATAGCACCGGCCTGTGGATACCGCAAGGCCACCGCGCACACAATGAAGTGATAGAAGCGCTATAACAAGTCGCCCGCGTTGCCTCCGCTAGACTGGCCCGATCAAACGGACCTATCAACCCAAGAAAAGATATCGCCGGCGCGTCCACGGATTCTTGCGCCGGATGAGCGCTCGTGGCGGGGTCCGCGTGCTCCGCAATCGCCGCCGCAAGGGCCGCGCGCGGCTGACCTAGCGCCTGCTGGTCGCGCCGTCGCCGGCGCGGGGAAGATGAAGAGGCGCTCGCGGCTCCGGCGGCGGTCGGACTTCCAGAAGGCGGTCAGCGGAAGGCGCTTCCACAGCGGGCAGGCGCTGGTTGGGTTCGCGGTGCCCACCGAGCAGTCGGAGAGCCGGATCGGCGTGACCGTCAGCCGGGCAATCAAAAGCTCGGTCGAGCGCAACCGGGCCAGGCGGCGGCTCCGCGAGGTCGCGCGAGAGGGATTGCTGGGACCTGGTTCGCCGCTGCGCCAGGTGGGAATACGATATGACGTGGTCCTGATCGCCCGCCCGGCGGCGCTCGAGGTCTCGTTCGCCGATCTCAGGGCGGAGGCTTCGCTGGCTGCGCTCAGGCTCGCGCAAATAAAGCCATGACCAAGCCATGACCAAGCTCTTCCTGATTTTGATCCGCGGTTATCAGCTGTCTTTCGCGAAGATCCTCCCGCCTTCCTGCCGCTACTACCCGTCGTGCTCGCACTACACGTACGAGGCGATCGAGCGCTACGGCTGGCTCAGGGGTGGATGGATGGGTGCGGCGCGAATCGCCCGCTGTCACCCATTCGCGCGTGGCGGCTACGACCCGGTGCCCTGACAAGGAGGCACTGACATCCCACTGGCCTCGTTCACAGACATCTTCAAGTTATTCAGCCCGATCCACGACGCGTGGTGGGCGATCTTCGGCGTGACCCTGAACAGCGCGCTCGGCTTCATCTACTCGCACGTGCAGGGGATTCCGGTGGTCAGCGCGATCGGCGCCTACGGCGTCGCGATCATCGTCCTGACGATCATCATCCGGCTGCTGCTGGCTCCGCTGCAGCAGTTTCAGCTCGTAACTCAGCGCAAGACCCTGGTCGAGCAGCGAAAGCTCGCGCCGCAGGTCGCCGAGCTCCGCAAGAAGTACAAGAAGGACCCGCAGCGCCTGAACACCGAGATGATGAAGATGTACCAGGAGCATGGGGTCAACCCGTTGGGCGGCCTGATCGGCTGTCTGCCACTGGTCGTCCAGCTCCCGATCCTCACCGCCCTCTATTACGTGTTCACGGGCTTCGCCCGCAGCCATGACGTGGCGACGCACTTTCTCTTCATTCCGAACCTGAACGACAACCCGAACCATCACCTGATGTTCGCGGGGCTGCCGATCCCGGTTCTGGCCTACATCGTGTTCCCGCTGCTTGCCGCGATCACGACCTTGATCCAGTCGAGGATGCTGCAGATGCCGGCTCCGCCCAACCCGACCGAGCAGGAGCAGCAAACCCTGCAGATGCAGCGCACGATGGTTTTGATCTCGCCGCTCATGATCGGCTGGTTCGCCCTCAACGTTCCGGCCGGCCTCGGCCTTTACTGGTTCGTCGGGAACTGCGTCAGTATCATTCAGCAGAGCTTCGTCGTCGGGTGGGGGAACGTGCTGCCGGCCAGGTTCCGCAGGGCGGCCGGGGGAGCGCCTTTGCTGCCCAGCAAGGGGGCGACCAACGGTCAGAAGGCCCTTCCGCCGACCAGCGCTAACTTGAACAGCTCAAAGAAGGCTAAGAACAAAGCGCAAAGACAAGGCAAGGAGAGTGAACGCAGGTGAGATCCGCTCAAGGCCGGGGCCGCACGCTTGACGAGGCGGTCGACGCCGCGCTCATCGAGCTTCAAGAAAGCCGGCGCAACGTCGACGTCAAGATCCTCAGCGAAACGTCCGAGGAGACCCTGGTCGAGGTCGCAGTCATCGACCAGAGCGCGCCGGCGATAGGGGCTGCGCCTGCTGCTCCCAACGGAAAGGCCGAGATCGCCCGGTCCCTTGTCGAGGGTTTGCTCAAGCACATGGGAGTGCGCGCCCAGGTCAGCGTTCGGACCGGCGCCGACCCGATCACGCTGGACATCAGCGGGCGCGACCTCGGGGGCCTGATCGGCTGGCGCGGCGAGACTTTGCGCGCGCTGCAGTCCGTGACGAACGTTATGGTCGGCAAACACCTCGCCGAGGGCGAGCGCATCATTGTCGACGTCGAGCGGTACCGGCAGCGCCGCGAGCACACCGTGCGAGAGATCGCGATGCGCGCTGCGCGCCAGGTCAAGATGACCGGCGACGCGATCACCCTCGACGCGATGCAGCCGTTCGAGCGCCGCGCCATCCACCTGGCGCTCGAAGGCGACCCGGACGTCACAAGCTCCAGCATCGGCGAGGAGCCTGAGCGCCGCGTCGTCGTCGGCCCCCGCAAGCCGGCCGACGAGTCAGCGGTCCGCTAGAGGCCGGGTGCCCGGCCGGGACCCGCAACGCGGCGCCGAGCGGATCCGCAAGGCGATCGCGCTCGTCAACTCCGTCGCTGACGAAGCGGGCGACGAGGAGATCACCCCGACGGAGATCGCGGAAGCCATCCGCGACTGCCTCGAGCTGAGCGACGTGGACGCGGTACCCAACGTGCGCCGGTACCTCGGTGAAGCGCTCGATGCCGTGTCCGACGGCATGCCTGCGGACTTCGTGGCGATGACGCTCTATGCCGCCCTGGGCGCGTTACGCGAGGGGACCTGACCAGGCCGTTCTTATACTGACCGTCCCATGCCTGCCCCTCACCGAGTGCACCACCTACCGGGGGGAGCGAAGATGGTGGTCGAGGCAATGCCCGAGCGGCAGTCGGCGAGCGTGGTCCTGATGTTCGCCGGTGGCTCGCGGCTGGAAGACGATCGCCTCGCCGGCGTCTCCCACTTCATCGAGCATCTCTTCTTCAAAGGCACCAAGAAGCGGCCCACTTCAAAGGAGATCGCCGACGCGATCGAGGGTGTTGGTGGGTTCATCAACGCGTCGACCGACAAAGAATTGACCGCCTACTGGGCCCGCGTTCCCGCCGAGCATATGAACCTGGGGCTCGACGTTCTCTTCGACATCGTCGCCAACTCGAAGCTCGATGCGGCCGACGTAGAGCGAGAGCGGATGGTGATCCTCGAGGAGCTTCGCATGTACCAGGACCAACCCCAGGATTACGTCCAGAACCTCTTTGAGGAGCTGATCTGGCCCGGCCATGCGCTGGGCCGCGACATCGCCGGTACCGAGGATTCGGTATCGCGACTCGGCCGTGACGACATCCTGGAGTACGCGGACGCGCACTATCGACTGCCCAATCTCGTCATCGGAGCCGCCGGATCGCTCGACGAGGCGGCGACCATGTCCGAGGTGACGCGCAAACTCTCGTTGCGCCCCGAGGCGAACGGTTCGCTCGAGGCGGCGCCGCCGCCGTCCCTCGACTCTCCTCATGTGCTGGTCCGCCGTCGCGAGACGGAGCAGGCGCACATCTGCCTGGGGACGCGCGCCGTCAGCTACCTGGACCCCGACCGCTACGCGCTGGACCTGCTCAACACCGTGCTCGGCGAAGGCATGAGCTCCCGGCTCTTCCTCAACATCCGGGAGCGCCTGGGCATCGCCTACGACGTGCACAGCTTCACGCAGAAACACCGCGACACCGGCTACCTCGGCGTCTACATCGGAGTTGATCCCAAAAAAGCCGTCGATGCGGTGAATGCTGTGATGGCCGAGCTGCGCGGCTTGACTGAGAACGAGGTCGGTGCGGCTGAGCTGGCGCGTGCGAAGGAATTCACCAAGGGTCGCCTGCGGCTCGAGCTCGAGACGACCAACGGCGTGGTGTTCTGGCTCGCCTACCAGGAGCTGCTGCTCGGTGAGATCAACACCATCGAAGAGGAGATCGCACTGGTCGACGCCGTGACCGGGGCGGATGTGATGCGGGTCGCGGCCGAGGTGTTCAGCCGCCCGATGCAGATGTCGGTGATCGGGCCCTTTTCTCGCGACAGCGCTTTTCGCCTCGCGATCGGAGCCTGACCCAGGCTAGCCCGTGGCCGGCGCTGCCTGCCGCGCTCCGACAGATGATGGCCCGGTCTGCAGGATCGGCATCTTCGCGTAGATGTTTCCGAAGTGATCGAGCGGCCAGATGCGGAACCATGCCTTGCCGTCGATCCGGTCGCGGCTTATCGGCCCGAAAAAGCGCGAATCCTGCGAACGATTGCGGTTGTCGCCCATGACGAAGTAGTTGTTCGGCGGGATCACCTTGCCGTCGGTCCCGTCTGTCGGGTAGTTGTTCTCACTGGTCCACTCCTCCGGCAGGTACGGCTCGACCAGCCTGTGCCCGTTGATATAGACGATGCCGCTGCGGATCAGCAGCTTCTCGCCGGGCAGCGCAATGATGCGTTTGATGAAGTCGGTGGAGTTGCTCGTCGGCGGCCGCAAGATGATGATGTCGCCGCGCTGGGGTGCGTGCAGTCGGTAGTCGATCTTGTTTGCGATCAGGTAATCGTTGTTGTCGAGCGTCGCGAACATCGAAAGACCTTCGACGTGCACCGCCTGCACGGCAAAGCTGATGCCGACGTACAGGATGACCGCGAGGACGAGGACCTCGGCGACCTCGCGCAGCAACGAGCCGGCGGCCGAGCGATCTGTCGAGGCGGCACCAGCCGCTTGTTCGTGTTGGGCCGCCATGCTTGTCAGGAGACGAGCTTAGCGCAGACCCGTTCCAGCTCTTCCCGACTCGAGTAGCGAAGCTCGAGCTTGCCGCGATTCAGATTTCCGCTCAGCTTGATCGGCAGGCCGAGGCTTGATTCGACGTCAGCGGCGAGCGCGCGCAGCTCGGCAGCAGAGTCAGAGTGGCTGCGGCGGCGCGGGCGGTACGTCCTGACCCAGTTCTCCGTCTGACGCACGGAAAGATGTCGTGCGATCACGACTTTGAGGCCATGCTCTTGAGCGGCCTGGCTCGCCAGCGCGATGAGCGCTCGTGCGTGCCCTGCCGTGATCACGCCGGACCCGACAGAGGACTGCACCGCTGCGCAGCCGGCGAGCAGGCGCATCGATTGCGTAACCGATACGCGATGCTTGCCAAGTCGCTGCGCGACGTCTTCATGCGTCAGGCCGAAATCTTCGATGAGCCGCCTGAGGCCGCGAGCTTCTTCGATTGGGTCGAGGTCGGTGCGCTGAAGGTTTTCGATCAGGCCGAGCACGAGCTGCTCGTCATTGCCGGCGTCGCCGCGCACGACCGCGGGCACCGTGTTGAGTCCGGCGAGCCGCGCCGCGCGCCATCGCCGTTCACCGGCGATCAGCTCGTAGCCGTCGGACAGGCGCCGCACGAGAAGGGGTTGGAGGACGCCGTGGAGGCGGATGGACTCCGCGAGCTCGCCGAGCGGCTCAGCGTCGAATCGTGAGCGCACCTGCTGGCGAGAGGGTCGGATCTGGTCGACGGCGATCATCTGCGGGACCAATGCGTCGCCCTGGCTCGACATCGGGATCAACGCGTCGAGTCCGCGACCGAGTCCGCGCGGGCGTGGTTGGCTCATCGTTCAAGCAGCTCCTTCGCGAGGGCGCGATACGCCACAGCGCCTCGACATGTGGGGTCGTATTCGATCACGGACTTGCCGTGGCTCGGTGCTTCGCTCAGGCGGACGTTGCGCGGGATCAGCGTCTCGAGGATATGGTGCGGGTGAGAACGCCGGACCGCGTTGAGAACGTCCCACGCGAGCGTGGTCCGTGCGTCAAATTGCGTCATCAGGATGCCCGCGATTGCGAGCTTCGGATTGAGCCGGGACCGGACCAGCTGATGCGTGTACATGAGGTGACGGAGCCCCTCGAGCGCGAAGTACTCGCACTGGGTGGGTATGAGCATGCTGGTGGCTGCGACCAGCGCGTTGAGCGTGAGCAGGCCCAGCGATGGGGGACAGTCGAGCAGGACGATCTCGACTCCGGCCGGAGTCGAGGCGAGCGCCTGGCGGAGGAGGCCCTCTCGCTCAGTCATCCCGGCCAGCTCGATCTCCGCCCCGGCGAGGTCGATGTGAGAGGGAATGAGCGACAGTCCGGTCATCCCGGTCGGCTGCACGACCTCGGCGACCGTGGCCTCTCCGGTGAGCATGTGGTAGATGTTCAGCCGGGCTCGCGCGGGGTCGAGGCCCAGGCCTGATGTCGAGTTCGCCTGCGGATCCAGGTCGACGAGCAGGGTCGGATGGCCGACTTCGGCCAGCGCCGCAGCCAGGTTGATCGCGGTGGTCGTTTTGCCTACACCGCCCTTCTGGTTGACCACCGCCACGACCGGCATCTCAGTGGTTGCCAACATATTGGGCCGGGCTTCACTTGCAGCTCCTACATCTGGGGCCATTGGGCGAAATTCTAGCCCTGGCTCGATCGATTGGCCAGCCATCCTGTTAAGTGCTTCCACCGGCCGTGGCCGCGTTTCGACGGTTGGCCCAGATCGCGTAGCCGGTGACTGCGACGAGCGCCAGCTCGACGATGAAGGCCCCGCTCAGCAGCACACCCGTAAGTCCGATGCCAACCAACAGGTTGTAGCTGACGTGGCAGACGCACGATGTCGTGGTGTTTGTGTACTTGCGGATCAGGCCGAGGCCGAGCGCGATCGCGAAGACGGCGACCGTGTCGACCGAGGTGCCGTACTGGGTGTGGATCGAGGTGAAAAGGAGAGCTGTCGCGATCAGTCCGATCCGAGGCTGCAGGGCCCCACGAAACAGGACCTCCTCGCAGATGCCGGGAAGCAGGGCCACCGCTGCGATTCCATACGGGGTGCCAAGCTGGCCGAAGATGTGCTGGGTGGTGGCGTCAACCCGCCGCGCGATATCCGGCGACCACGCGTGGTTGAGGGCGTCGGACTCCTGGCCAAAGGCAAAAAGGGCGCCGGCCGCCGCGAGGGCGAGAGCGATATGCCACCAGGCGGGGCGGATCAGTCCCAGCCGGCTTCCGGCCTCGGGCACGCTGCGGCGCATGAAGATGCCGACTCCGGCCAGGGCAAGGATTAAGAAGGGGACCTCGTTCAAGAAGAGGTCAAAGATGGTCAGCGCCGGCTGAGCGTTGTTGGCTGCAAGCACGTCGGTGAAGGCGATAAAGGTGACCTGGGTGCCGAAGAAGATGGTCGCCAGGACGAGCGCGAGCGCGTGGACCGGGCTGTTGGGGTCGATGGGGAGTAACGCAGCGAGGTCCTGGCGGATCGGTTTGAAGGCAAATCCGCCCGCCGCGACCGCCGTCACGATGGTGCCCGCGTCGACGGCGAAGGTGGCCTGGCGGCTCAGGCCTGCCGCTCCGGTCGGTGCGCCCAGCAGGTCGAGCGTCCCGACGAGCCCGGTCATGACGGCTGGAATCGCGGCCAGGGCGGGGGTGGCCACCGCGGCCCACGTTTTCCCCACCGCAGCGTTGGCCAGGATGATCAGCGGGAGCGGCAGGAGCTCGACGAGAGCCGTGCCGGCGTCGAGGGGAAGGTGAGCGATCAGCCGGTTTTGGCGCCCTTGTCGGGCAGCGGCGCCGCCGGCGAGCCATCGATGGGTCTCCCCATGTCGATCAGCGGGCGGATGAGCTCGATGGGGAGCGGGAGGATGATCGTCGTGTTCTTCTCGGAGCCGATCTCGACCATCGTCTGGAGGAACCGGAGCTGGAGCGCGCCCTGCTGGGACGAGATCACCTGCGCTGCATTGGCCAGGGTCTGCGAAGCCTGAAACTCGCCTTCGGCGTTGATGATCTTCGCGCGCTTCTCGCGCTCCGCCTCCGCCTGCTTGGCCATCGCGCGCTGCATCGTGCTGGGCAGCTCGACGTCCTTGATCTCGACCACCGAGACCTTGATGCCCCATGGTTCGGTCTGCTCGTCGATGATCTTCTGCAGGTTCTGGTTGATCCTGTCGCGCTCGGCGAGGAGCTCATCGAGCGTGGACTGACCAAGCACGGCGCGCAGCGTCGTCTGTGCGATCTGTGACGACGCGTTGATGTAGTTCAGCACCTGCACGACGGCTCTTCGCGCGTCGACGACCTGGAAGTAGATCACGGCGTTGACCTTGGCGGTCACGTTGTCCTTCGTGATGACCTCCTGCGGCGGCACCTCGAGCGTGATCACGCGCAGATCGATCTTCACCAGGCGGTCGACGCCGAACGGAATGATGAAGAAGAGCCCCGGACCTTTCAGGGCGATCAGGCGGCCCAGCCGGAACACGACCCCGCGCTCGTATTCAGCCGCGATGCGCAGGCTGGAGAAGATCGCGATGAGGATCACGAAAAGGATCACGGCGATGACGACGAGCGTCCCCACGTCCACTATCTCTTCTCCTTGGCCTGGCCGTTCTCTCGCGCGACCTGCAGCTGAAGGCCCTGGCGCCCGACGACCCGCACTGGGGATCCGGCCGGGATCGGCCCGTCAGACGTCGCCTTCCACAGCGCGCCCGCCACAAAGACTAGACCTTCAGGCGCGAGCTCCTCGCGGGCCTCGCCGAGCGCTCCGACCATGCTGTCAGCCCCAGACAGAGCGGGCTGGCGCCGGGCTGCGATCACCTTCCGGATGAAGAACGCGAAGAAACCTAGCGTCAGGAGTCCCGTGATGAGGGAGGCGATGGGATTGACGCCGAGGCCGATCGGCCCGGTGTTGATGAGAAAGGCCATCCCGAGCACGAGCGCGAAGACACCGCCCACGGACAGGAATCCGTGCGTTGGCGCCTTCAGGTCGGCGATGAACAGCAGGAGGGCGAGCAGCATCATCAGTCCGCCGGCGATGTTGACCGGCAGGTTGGCGAGCGAAACGATGGCAAGGACGGCCGCGATGCCGCCGATGACCCCGGGCAGGATCAGGCCTGGGTTCTGCATCTCGGTGATGATTCCGTAGCCCGCGACGATGATCAGCAAGGCGGCGATGGTCGGATCGATCAGGGCGTTGAGGAACACCTGCCAGAAGGGCATTGGATAGTCGTCGACCACCGCGCCTGCGGAGTGAATGACAAGGCTGCCGTTGGTCCGGGGCACCGAGCGGCCGTCGATCTCGCTGAGCAAGGACCTGATGTCCATGGCTTCGAGGTCGGCGACATGCAGTCGAACGGCGTCTTCCGCATTGATGTTCACGCTGTTTCGCACGGCCTGCTCTGCCCAGTCGGCGTTGCGGCCGTGCATCGTGGCGAGGTTGCGGACGCGTGTGACGGCGTCGTTGAGGACTTTTGCCCCGAGGTCGCCGGTCAGGTTCTCGCCCGTTGCCTGGATCGGATGGGCGGAGCCGATGTTGGTGCCCGGAGCCATCGCCACCACATCGGCCGCCTGGGCGACAAACAGGCCGGCGGACGCGGCTCGAGCACCGGTGGGAGAGACGTAGACGACGACGGGCACGCTGGAGTTGAGCAGGCTGGTCACGATCTCGTCCATCGAGGTCGAGATGCCGCCGGGCGTGTTCATCACCACGAGAAGGGCGCCGGCGTGGTCGGCTTCCGCGCGGTTGACCGCGCTCTGGATGTAGGCGGACATGATGTTGTTGATATCGCCGTTGAGGTCGACTTCCTCGACGTGGGGCGCGGCGGCTCCGGCCTGGAGCGGCAGGAGCGCGGCGACGGCGGCAAAAAGCATCCCGACCAGCCGGAGCGCAACTCGTGCGCGCATGTTGCGAGTATGGCAACCCACCGCCTCGACTGCCCATGTAAAACGTGGAACATCGGCTTTCTGGAGGCCTCGCGAGCCGGGCGTAGAATCGAGCGGTGCCAGCCGAATCGATCAACCCCGACGGCGATGAGCTGCTCATGCATGACCTGCGCGGGCAAGCCCGGATGACGCCGCCAGTGGGGGAGTCTGAGCAGGCAGTCCTGCTCGAGAAGTCCGCCCTCGGCGACCGCAAAAGCCAGGAGCGCCTGGTCGCCGCCAACCTCGGTCTCGTGATCCGCCTGGCCGAGGCCCGCGAAGACAAGGGCCTTTCCCTGCCGGACCTCGTCCAGGAGGGTTCGCTCGGCCTTTTCGAGGCGGTACGTTCGTTTGCCACCAGCGGTGAGGTGGACTTCGCGCGCTTTGCCGAGCAACGGATCGGCGAGCAGATGAATGCCGCGATCGCCGCCGAGGCGACGGCCGTGCGCGATGCTGAGCTCCTGGTCGCCGCGGCCGGCGATTACGAGCGGACCTGGGTGCTGCTCCGCCGCCTGTTGGGCCACGACCCGACAGCCGCCCAGATTGCTGAAAAGCTCGAGTGGACGGTCGATCGAACGCGGTACGTGGCGCAGGTCGTTGCGGAGGCGCGGCGCCGTCACGACGAAGAGCTGCTTGCCTTCGTCGACCCTGACGCCATAGAAGACATCGACGACGCGATTGACGCCTAGCGCGCCCCGGCGCACGCCGCTGTACGACCGCCATCTCGCGCTGGGCGGCCGCATGGTCGACTTCGGTGGCTGGGACATGCCGCAGCAGTACAGCTCCATCCGCGATGAGCACCTCGCCGTCCGCCAGGTGGCCGGTCTCTTCGATGTTTCGCACATGGGCCGATTTCGCGTCGCGGGCGATTCCTGCGTCGAGTTCTTGCAGGGCCTCTTGACCAACGATCTAGCGCTGCTCGTGCACGGCCAGGCGCAGTACAACCTGATGTGCAACGAGCAAGGCGGCGTCATCGACGATCTCGTCGTCTACCGGGGCAGCGAGGGATTTTTCGTGGTGGTGAACGCGTCGAATCGGGAGAAGGACCTGGAGTGGATGCGGTCTCTTGCCCCCAAAGACATCGAGGTCGAAGACCGCACCTTTGAGCTCGGTCTCCTCGCTTTTCAGGGGCCACGGTCCGAGGACCTTCTGCCCTGCGAGGGCCTCGACCAGATTCCCTATTTCGGGTTCGGTCAAGGCGACGTCGCCGGCATACACGCCTTGATCTCGCGCACCGGCTACACGGGCGAGGATGGATTCGAGCTGTTCATCAGCAGCGACAAAGTCGGCGACGCGTGGGATGCGATCCTCGAACACGGGAGGTCGGCGGGGGTACTGCCGGCCGGTCTCGGTGCACGCGACGCGACTCGCCTGGAGGCTGCGCTTCGCCTGTGGGGCAATGACATGGACGAGACGGTCAACGCCTACGAAGCGGGCCTTGGCTGGACGGTCAAGCTCGACAAGGGCGACTTCATCGGCCGAGAGGCACTGCAAAGGGTCAAGGCAGAGGGACCGCGCCGCCAGCTCGTCGGGCTGAAGCTGCAGCCAGGCGACATCGCGCGTCATGGAGCTGCGGTGTCGGCGGGCGGAAGGCCCATCGGTGTCGTCACCAGCGGCACGCACTCCTTCTTCCTGGGCTATCCGATCGCCCTCGCGATGGTGCAAGCGCGATCATTGCAAGTTGGAGACACCGCCTCGGTGGAGGTACGCGGACGAGACGCCGGTGCCGATGTCGTCAAGCTACCTTTCTATCGAGGTTCGGCCCGCTCACTCAGCGAGAAGAAGGAGAGTCGCCATGGCAGACCGTCGCTACACCAAGACGCATGAGTGGGTCACCGTGGACGGGAAACACGCGACCATCGGCATCACAGACTTTGCGCAGTCTCAGCTCGGCGACGTCGTCTTCCTGGAGCTGCCAAGCGCGGGCAGAAAGCTCGCGTCGCGGGAGACCTTCGGCGTGATCGAATCGGTCAAGGCCGCGAGCGACCTCTACGCGCCGGTGGCGGGACGGATCGCCGAGGTGAACGAGAAGCTGGCGTCGAAACCCGAATTGATCAACTCCGATCCCTACGGCGAGGGCTGGATCCTCAAGCTCGAGCTCTCCGGTGATCTGCCTTCCGACCTCCTCGATGAGGCCGAGTACAAAAAAGTGACCGAGGCGTCCGCCAGCTAGTTGCCGTACCTCGTCCACTCTCCCGAAGACCGCTCGGCGATGCTGGAGACCATCGGCGTGCGCTCGATGAGCGACCTGCTCGTCGACATCCCGCAGTCGCTTCGCCTGGAGTCGCTTCAGCTGCCCGACGGCCTTTCTGAGTTCGAGACCATGGCCCACGTCTCCGACCTTGCCGCGCGCAACCGCGTCTATCCGGACCGGCTGACCTTTCGCGGCGGCGGCGTGTACCGGCGCTTCATCCCTGCCGCCGTCGCCGCGGTGACGTCAAAGCCAGAGTTCTACACGGCTTACACGCCCTACCAGGCCGAGGCAAGCCAGGGCACGCTCCAGGCGATCTTCGAATACCAGTCGCTGATCGCGGAGCTCACCGCCCTCGATGTGTCGAACGCCTCGCTCTACGACGGCGCGACCGCGGTGGCGGAGGCCGCGATGATGGCGCACGTCCACAACGGTCGGAATGAGGTGCTCGTCTCGGGTTACGTGCATCCCGAGTACGTGCAGGTGCTGCGCGCGTTCGGCGAGGGTCGCGGGATCAAGGTCCGGAAGGACGGCGAGCCCAACAAGAAGACGGCCGCCGTGATCTTCCAGCAGCCCGACTTCCTCGGCCTGCTCGTCGACCCTCGAGCGCTGACCGCGGCGGCGCACGACGCGGGGGCGCTGGCGATCGCATGCGTCGACCCGATCAGCCTGGCGATCCTCGCGCCGCCCGGGGAGTATGGGGCCGACATCGCCGTCGGGGAGGGCCAGCAGCTCGGCCTGGCGCCGAGCTTTGGCGGACCCCACGTCGGCTTCATCGCGTGCCGGAAGGAGCTTGTGCGGAAGCTCCCGGGTCGCCTCGTCGGCACCGCGCACGACGCCCAGGGGCGGCGTGGTTTTGTCCTGGCGCTGGCGGCCCGAGAACAACATATTCGGCGCGAGAAGGCGACCTCCAACATCTGCACCAACCACTCGCTATGCGCGCTGGCGGCGGCCGTTTACCTGACCTACATGGGGCCTTACGGGCTGCGCCAGGTCGCGGAGGTCAGCTTCAAGCGAGCGCACAACCTGGCCGAGCGGCTCACGGCCCTGCCTGGCTGGGAGCCGCCCTTTCCCGAACGCCAGTTTCTGAATGAGTTCCCTGTCCGCGTGCCCAAGGCCCCGGCCGTCGTCCGCCGGCTCGCCCGCAAGGGAATCCTGGGTGGCCTGGAGGTCAGCCGGTGGTTCCGCGAGCTCAAGGGTGTGCTGACGTTCACCTGCACCGAGGTCAACGACGCGCGCGCCCTGGACGAGCTGCTGGAGGCGCTGGCGTCGTGACCGAGCCGCTCAGCTTCGAGCTCAGCCGGCCGGCGGTCGACCCGCCGCGCCTGCCCGAGGCCGACGTCGCGGGGCCAAACCCCAGCGACGTGCTGCCGAGAGAGGCCCTGCGCTCCAGGCCGCCCGGGCTGCCTCGTCTCAGCGAGCCCGAGATCATGCGCCATTACAGCCGCATGGCCTCGCTCAACTACTCCATCAGCGAGAACTTCTATCCGCTCGGGAGCTGCACGATGAAGTACAACCCGGTCCTCAACGAGGCCGCCGCGGCCCTGCCCGGGTTTGCGGGCCTCCACCCGTACCAGGACGAGGACACCGTGCAGGGCGCCCTGGAGCTCATGTGGCGGCTCGAGCGAGCCCTGTGCGCCATCGTCGGTGTGGACCGCGTGACTCTGCAGCCGGCAGCCGGCGCTCATGGCGAATGGACGGCCTTGCGAATGATCGCCGCCTTCCACCACTCGCGGAAGGAGACGCGGACCGAGGTCCTCGTGCCCGACTCCGCGCATGGCACCAACCCGGCAAGCGCCGCCCTGAGCGGCTTCCACGTGGTCGAGGTCAAGTCGGGCCTCGACGGCCGGATCAGCCTGGCCGACCTGGAGTCGAAGCTATCGCCCCAGACCGCCGCCCTGATGCTGACCAACCCCAACACCTTGGGGTTATTCGAGCGAGAGATACTAGATATTGCGGAGATGGTGCACGCAACCGGGGCGATGCTGTACTACGACGGAGCCAATCTCAACGCCTTCATGGGGATCTGCCGCCCGGGTGACATGGGCTTCGACGCGGTGCACATGAACCTGCACAAGACCTTCACCACCCCGCATGGCGGGGGCGGCCCAGGCGCGGGGCCGGTGGGCGTCAAAGCCGAGCTCGTGCCGTTCCTGCCCTCGCCCACGGTAGAGCGCGCTAACGGTCACCTCACGCTGGATTACAAGCGACCACAGTCAATTGGTCGGGTGCGGAGCTTTTACGGCAATTTCGGAATGCTGGTCCGCGCCTACACCTACATCCTCGCCATGGGCGGCGACGGCCTCAGCCAGGCGTCACAGGATGCGGTGCTGTCGGCCAACTACCTCCGCAAGCTGGTCGAGGGTGACCTCGAGATGCCCCACGACGGCCCCTGCATGCACGAGTTCGTGGCCAGCGCACACAATCTCCACGAGAACGGGGTGAGGGCGCTGGACGTCGCCAAGGCGCTCCTGGATCGCCAGTTCTACGCCCCGACGGTGTACTTCCCGCTGGTCGTCCCAGAGGCGATCATGGTCGAGCCGACCGAGACCGAAAGCAAGGCGACCCTCGATTCGTTTGCCCAGGCGATCAAGGAGATCGTCGCCCAGGCCAGGACCGACCCCCAGGGCCTCCACGACGAGCCGAAAAACCTGCCCGTAGGGCGCCTCGACGAGGTGACCGCGGCGCGCCGGATCAACGCCTATCTGCAGGGCCAGAGCGAGGACCCGATCCTGGGCTGGAAAGCACCTTCGGGCAACCCCTCTGAGGAGGTCTGTTAAGACCGTCCGTCCGGCCATTTTCGTATTCAAAATCCGGTAGAATTCATAGCCTGAAGTTCTGCCCAGTTGACCTCCACGAGTTTTCCACGCTGGGAGGGCCAAATCACCGGCCGGGCGCCCTACAGGTCGAGCGGGGGGCGCGCCAGTAATGGCGGTTAGAAAGCCGCTTCCGGAGCCGCGGGGCGCGCGCAAGGCGCACCCTGACGGTCCAAGGCCCAAACCACTAGGCGCGGATGTGGCGTACAACGCCGAGCAGATCCAGGTCCTTGAGGGCCGGGAGCATGTTCGGCGGCGTCCGAGCATGTACATCGGTTCGACCAGCACGACGGGCCTCCACCACCTGGTCTATGAGGTGGTCGACAACGCGGTCGATGAGGCCCTGGCCGGCTATGCCAGGAAGATCGTCGTCACCCTCTTCGCCGACGGCAGCGTCCAGGTCGACGACGACGGCCGGGGAATCCCGGTCGACATCCACAAAAAAGAGGGCCTGTCCGCCCTCGAGCTCGTGATGACCCGCCTGAACGCAGGGGGCAAGTTCGGCGGTGGCGGCTACAAGGTCTCGTCGGGTCTTCACGGCGTCGGCGTCTCGGCCGTCAACTTCCTGAGCGAGCGGCTCCAGGTATGGGTCCATCGGGGCGGCAAGATCTACCAACAGGAGTACGAGCGGGGCGTGCCCAAGGCGGCGGTCAAGGCTGTCGGCAAGACCGACCGCACGGGCACCATCGTCCGCTTCTGGCCCGACCCGCAGATCTTTCCCGACACTAAGTTCGACCGTGAGGTCATCCTGCATCGCTTGCGCGAGATGGCGTACCTGAACAAGCGCCTCGAGATTGCGCTCGCCGACGAGTCGCTCGGCTTCACGACAACGTTCTACTTCGAAGGCGGCGTCGTTTCCTTCGTGAGGGCGCTGAACCGCGACGCGACGGTGGTCAACGTGCCGCCGTTTTACGTCGACCGCGAGATCGAGGGAACGCAGGTCGAGATCGCGTTGCAGTACAACGAGACCTTCGTCGAGAACGTGATCGCGTTCGCCAACACGATCCACACGACCGAGGGCGGCACCCACCTGACAGGTTTTCGCTCCGCGCTGACCAACGTGCTCAACCGCTACGCACGCAAGGCCGGGATCCTCAAGGAGCAGGACCCAAATCTCACGGGAGAGGACGTGCGCGAAGGGTTGACCGCGGTGATCAGCGTCAAGGTGCTCGAGCCGCAGTTCGAGGGCCAGACCAAGTCCAAGCTCGGCAACGCCGAGGTGCAGGGCCATGTGTCCATCGCACTCACCGAAGGCCTCACGCAGTACCTCGAAGAGAACCCGTCGGAAGGCAGACGCCTCATCGAGAAGTCGCTCACCGCAGCCCGCGCCCGCGAGGCCGCGCGCAAGGCTCGTGACCTGGTCCAGCGCAAGAGCCTGCTCGAGTCGAGCACTCTGCCCGGCAAGCTGGCCGACTGCTCGGAGCGTGACCCTGCGCTGTCCGAGCTCTACATCGTCGAGGGCGACTCCGCGGGCGGCACCGCCAAGGGCGGCCGCGACCGGCGCACGCAGGCGATCCTCCCCTTGCGCGGCAAAATCCTCAACGTGGAGAAGGCGCGACTCGACAAGGTCCTCACCTCAGACGAGATCCGCAACCTGATCACCGCCATGGGCGCCGGTGTAGGTGACAACTTCAATATCGAGAAGCTCCGCTATCACCGCATCGTCACCATGACCGATGCCGACGTCGACGGAAGCCACATCCGCACGCTCCTGCTCACCTTTTTCTTCCGCTACTTCCGCGAGGTCATCGACAAGGGCTACCTCTACATGGCACAGCCGCCGCTGTTCAAGGTCTCGAAGGGAACTGGCAAGAACATGAAGGTCATCTGGTGCCAGTCCGAGGCGGCGCGCGACAAGGCGATGCGCGAGCTGGGCAAGGGCGCCGAAGCCGCGCGCATGAAGGGTCTCGGCGAGATGAACGCCGAGGAGCTGTGGGAGACAACGATGAATCCCGCCACGCGCGTCCTGTTGAAAGTGGCCGTGGACGACGCGGCGGCGGTCAACGACACGTTCGAGAAGTTGATGGGACCAGACGTCGAGCCGCGGAAAAAGTTCATCCAGGCGCACGCCAAGAGCGTCCGGAACCTCGACATCTAGTGGACCGTACCAGTCATATCTCGAGCCTGCGGCTTGCTCCAGCTCTGGCCGTTACAGTCCACTAGGCGGTTTCCAAAATGCGAATAGCGGTCGACGCCATGGGCGGCGACCACGCGCCGGCTGAGATCGTCAAGGGGGCGGCGGAGGCAGCACGGGAGTTCGGGATCGACATCTCGCTCGTTGGCTTGCCGCGTGAGGTGCAGCCCCTCCTCGACAGCCATCCCCGATTGCAGATGGTTCCCTGCACCCAGGTTATAGCGATGGACGAGCACCCAGCTCACGCGGTGCGGAGCAAGCCGGACTCGTCGATGTCGGTATGCGCGCGATTGTGCAAGGACGGGAGGGCCGACGGTTGGACCTCCGCCGGCAACTCAGGCGCGATCATGGCGGCGGCGCTTTTGATCCAGGGCAGGATCCGTGGCGTGGAACGGCCTGCGCTCGGGTCGATCGTGCCGACTCAGGATGGGTTCGCCTACTTCCTCGACGTGGGCGCCAACGTCGACTCGAAGCCTGACTACCTGACACAGTTCGCGGCAATGGGCGCCGTCTACGCGCGCGAGATGATGGGCCGCCCCGAGCCGCGCATCGGCCTGCTGAGCAACGGCGAGGAAGAAGGCAAGGGCGATGAGCTCGTGCGTGAGACGGGCAGACGCCTCAAGGGAACGCTCCCGGGATTTGTCGGCAACGTGGAGCCGAAGGACATCTTCGCCGCCCGCGCCGACGTTGTGGTCGCGGACGGCTTCGTCGGCAACGTCGCGATCAAGATGGCCGAGGCGACGGCCGATTTTCTATTCCGCAGCCTTCGTGACGAGATTCCCAAAACGCTGAGTGGCAAGGTGGGCGGGCTCTTGATCCGGCCGGGCGTACGCCAGATCCGCGCCCGCATCGACTGGAGGGAGTTTGGGGGCGCGCCGCTTCTCGGCATCGACGGCGTGGCCGTGGTCGCCCACGGGCGGTCCGATGCGCGAGCGATGAAAAACGCGATCCGGGTCACCCGTGACGCGGTTGAGAACCAGCTCGTCGGTAAGATTCGAGCGGAGGTGGGGAAGCCGTGAAACCGAGCCATCCCCGCGTTGTCGTGACCGGCATGGGGACGGTCAATCCACTGGGCAAAGACCTCGAGGAGTACTGGCACGGCCTGATCGAAGGGCGCAGCACAGCACGCAACACCGAGGGCTTTCCGACGGAGCGCCTGACCACCAAGTTCTCATGCCAGGTCCATAACTTCGACCCACAGACGTTTATCGAGCGCAAGACGGCGCAGCGCATGGCGCGCTTCTCGCAGTTCGCGGTGGTGGCTTCTGGGATGGCCCTCGCCGATTCGGGACTTGACCTGGCCAAAGAGGACAGCTTCCGCGTCGGCGTGGCGATGGGCACCGGGATCGGAGCCTTCGACGACATGACGCAGGGGGCCGTCTCGTTCATGACGAAAGGCCGCCTGAACCCGCTCTATGCGCCAACCATCATCCCCAACATGGCCGGCGCCTCGGTCGCGATGCAGTACCACGTCCGCGGGCCAAACACCACCGTGACCACGGCGTGCGCCGCGTCGACGCAAACGATCGGCGACGCGACGCGGATGATCCAGCGCGGCGACGTCGACGTGATGCTGGCGGGCGGGACCGAGGCGTCGCTATGCGAGGTCGGCATCGCGTCGTTCAACGCCATCCGCGCCCTGTCGACGCGCAACGAGGCGCCCGAGAAGGCGAGCCGGCCGTTCGACCGCGATCGAGACGGATTCGTGCCTGGTGAAGGCGCCGGCACTCTGATCCTCGAGACACGCGAGCACGCGATCAACCGCGGCGCGCGGATCTACGGTGAGATCCTCGGCTACGCGACCACGAACGACGCGTATCACCAGGTCGCGCCGGACGAGACTGGCGAGGCGCCTGCGAAGGCTGTGTCGCTCGCGCTGCATGACGCGGGTCTCGAGCCGAAGGACATCGACTACGTCAACGCGCATGGAACCTCGACGCAGCTCAACGATGCGGGTGAGACGAAGGCGTTGAAGATCGCGCTGGGCGACCACGCGTATAAGGTCGCGATCAGCAGCACGAAGTCGATGATCGGCCACCTGCTCGGCGCCGCCGGCGCGGTCGAAGCGATCGCGACACTGCTCACCATCAATCGCGGAATGATCCACCCGACGATCAACTACGAAAACCCAGACCCCGCCTGCGACCTGGACTACGTTCCCAACACCGCGCGGCGCAAGGACGTGCGCATCGCAATCTCCAACGGATTTGGATTCGGCGGGCACAACGCGGTCGTGGTGCTCGGAAAGTACGAGGAATGACTGAGTCATGGCAGAGGACACACTAGGCACCGTCATCAGTCGCAGCCTCCAGGAGGAGATGCAGACCTCCTACATGGAGTACGCGATGTCCGTCATCGTCAGCCGGGCGCTGCCCGACGTACGCGACGGGCTGAAGCCGGTGCAGCGGCGAATCCTTTACGCCATGCACCGCGCGGGCGCGACGAGCGGCAGCAGGACCAAGAAGTCGGCCGCGTTCGTCGGCGACGTGATGAAGCTGTATCACCCGCACGGCGACGCCGCGATCTATGACGCCCTGGTGCGCATGGCGCAGCCGTTCTCTCTGCGCTATCCGCTGATCGAGGGCCAGGGCAACTTCGGCAGCGTCGACGGGGATCCTCCCGCCGCGATGCGGTACACGGAGGCGAAGCTGTCGGCGATCACCGGCGAGCTGATGGCGGACATCGAAAAAGAAACCGTCGACATGGTTCCGAACTACGACGACTCGGAAGTGCAGCCTTCGGTGCTGCCGGCACGGATCCCCAACCTGCTCATCAACGGCGCTTCGGGCATTGCGGTCGGCATGACGACGAACATTCCGCCGCACAACTTGCGCGAGGTCTCGGCCGCGGTCAAGCAGCTCGTCGACAACCCTGAGGCGACTGCCGAGGACCTGCTGAGCTTCGTCAAGGGCCCTGACTTTCCGACCGGCGGTGTGATCATGGGCACGACTGGGATCAAGGCCGCGTACTCGACCGGCCATGGCCGCGTCATCGTGCGCGGGCGCCACTCGCTGGAGCAGGCGGCAAACGGGCGCGAGCGGATCATCGTCTACGAGCTTCCTTACGCCGTGAACAAAGCTGCCCTTGTGGCCAAGATCGCCGAGCTGGTCTCGGACCGAAAGCTCGAAGGCATCGCCGATCTCCGTGACGAATCAGACCGCAACGGGATGCGGATCGTCATCGAGCTGAAGCGCGAAGCGAAGGTCTTCACGGTGCTCAACAACCTGTACAAGCACACGACCCTGCAGACCACGTTCGGCGTGATCATGCTGGCCATCGTCGACGGGCGGCCGGTCGTTCTGAGCCTGAAGCAGGCGTTGCAGCTCTTCATCGATCACCGCCGAAATGTCATCCTCCGCCGGACCCGCTACGACCTCGAGCGCGCCCAGGAGCGAGCGCACATCCTGGAAGGACTGAAGATCTGCCTCGACCACCTGGACGAGGTGATCAAGACGATCCGCGCTGCCTCCGACCAGGAGGTCGCCTCCACTGAGCTGCAATCCAGGTTCGGCCTCAGCGAGCGCCAGGCCAAGGCTGTGCTGGCCCTGACCCTGGGTCGGTTGACGCGCCTGGAGCGAGGCAAGATCGACGAGGAGTACGAGCAGGTGATCAAGACCATCGCCTACCTCGAAAGCATCCTGGCCAGCGACCAGAAGGTACGGCTGCTGATCAAGGAAGAGATGGACGACGTCGTGAAGAAGTACGGCGACGACCGCCGCACTGAGATCACCGACCTGGAGGCCACGGAGCTGTCAGCTGAGGACCTGGTGCCGAAGGAAGACGTCGTCGTGACCCTGACGCATCGCGGCTATGTAAAGAGACAGCCCCTGCGCGTCTTTCGAGCGCAGAAGCGCGGAGGCGTCGGTCTAAAGGGCGCGCGTCCGACCGCGAGCAGCGAGGCGCCGAGCGGCACTCGCGAAGAGGATTACGCGCTGCACCTGTTGACCACCCACACGCATGCGTCGATGCTGTTCTTCACGCAGAGCGGGCGAGTGTTCCAGCTTCGAGTCCATGAGGTCCCCGAGCGAGAGCGCCAGGCCAAGGGCATGCCGATCAACAACCTGATCGACATAGGGTCCAACGAGCGGATCACATCGGTCTTCGTGCGACCTGAGACCGAGAGCGAAGCGCACTACATGCTGATGGTCACCAAGAACGGATACATAAAGAAGACGGCGATGGCCGAGTACGCGAACGTGCGTCGCAATGGGCTGATTGCCATCAACCTCCAGGAGGGTGACGAGCTCGACTGGGTCACGCCCACCACCGGGAGGGATGAGGTGATCATCGCGACCGAGCTCGGCAAGGCGATTCGTTTCAGCGAGGTCGAGGTCCGCGCGATGGGTCGCGACACCCAGGGCGTGATCGGCATCAAGCTCGGCAAGGGCGACGCGGTCGCCGGAATGGCGGCGGTGGTCGAGGGCGGCGACCTGCTCGTGATCACACAGCGCGGCTATGGCAAGCGGACTCCGCTTTCCGAGTATCCGATGCACCATCGAGCCGGCCAGGGCGTCTTCACGCTCAAGGTCACGGACCGCGTCGGCAAGCTGGCCGCGGTCCGCGTGACGAGCGACCCGGAAGAAGAAATCCTCGTCATCAGCTCGTCCGGCATGGTGTTGCGCACGGCGGTCGGCGCCATCTCACAGATCGGCCGTCAGACGCAGGGCGTCATCGTCATGCGGCTGGCGCCGGACGACCAGGTGGTCGCGATTGCTCCGGTGGCCGGGATCGAAGAGGGCGACGCCAAAGAGTGAGAGACCTCGGCTGGATTGGGATCTGGCTGCTGGTCATCGGCGTTGCGGCCATCCTTGTCGAAGGCGTGCTGGCCATCGCCTGGAGCCTGCGCATTGCCCGGCACGGTCGGGCGCTGAGGACCCGTCTGATGACTGACCAGGGGCGCCTACAGGCCGACGTCGAGCGCCTGCGCGGCGCTCTGGCTGAAACCCAGGTCCTGTGGCAGCCGTACCGGCGCCTCTTGCGCTGGCTGCGGCATCCGCTGGCGATCGCGCTGTTGCAGTCCTACGCCAGGCGACGAGCGTCCGCGCGGTGAACGAGGGTTTCGCGCACCAGGCGGTCGAAGACGCGGTCGGGCGCGAGCGGGCCCGCATCGCCCGAGACCTTCACGACGGCCTGGCGACCGAGCTCGCAGGAGCGATCTCGCTGTTCAAGCTCTACCTCGAGAAGCACAACACCCAGGACGAGACGTTGAAGAACGTCTTCGACATCATGGAAGGGTCGCTGAAACGAGTCCGCGAATCCCTCGCCGATTTGCGACCCGCCGCGATCAGCCCCGATGGTCTGGTTGGCGACCTGCGCCACCAGGCCGACGAGTTCGCCCGCCTTTATGGCATCAGGGTCGAGCTGTCCACCAGCGGCGCCGAGGACATCCTCCCCGCCCAACACCGTGAGGTCGTTGCGCAGGTCGTTCGAGAAGCGCTCACCAACGTCCGGCGCCACTCCGGGTCGGCAATATGCCGGGTCAAGATGGCATTTGCGGCGCGGCCCTTCCTGATCGAGGTATCGGACGAGGGTCGGGGATTTGCGGCCGCCGGCCCGGTCGGCTACGGCTTGATGGGCATGCGCGAGCGGGCGGCCGGGATAGGAGGGCGGCTCGAGGTCGTGAGCACCGAGGGTCGCGGCACTACGGTCTTTCTCTTCGGCCCGAACTAGCTACCAGGTCATTCGCTTGAGCTGAATCGCGGGAAACATCAGTCGATCCGCGCTGACTGACTCAAATTTCTTCGCGACGCTCTCGCTCAGCGCTCGCGCGTGCCCGCGGCTGGTGTGGATGGCACGTGCTATCTCGTCGGTCGACAGCCCGTGGCTCAGAAGGTGTGCCACCTCAGCTTCGCTCTCGGTGAGGCGGCTCATCGGCCCGCGCAGGGCGGCGACAAGGGTCGCGAGGCTGAAGCCGAGGGTAAGGGCGTATGCGACGTCGTCCTCGGTGTACCAGTGGTCTCGCCGGCAACCGATGATCATCAAGCCGATCGGTCGCTGGTCGATCTCGCCGACGGGCGCGTAGAGGATCGCTGGCCAGTCGAGCTCCCAGTCATACCCGACCGACGTGACGGGGTTTTCGATCACGGTGTTGATCACCATCGGTCTCTTCTCATAGAGGGCGCGGCGCGAAAGCGGCATGAGGGGCCGGCTCTGCAGGAACTTGCGGGAGATCTCTGACGCAGCGATCGGCTGCAGGCACCCGCCGCGCAGGTAGCCGAGAACCCACCGGTCGTGGCGAACAGCGCTGAGGGCCAGTCCCAGCCGGCGCCTGGCATCTTGGAGGTCTGGAAGCTGGCCCATGACCAGCAGGTTATGGCCGCTCGGGCTTGCTTGACCTCACATCCGGTTCAGCATTTCCTCAAGAAACCCTGAACCTGCTAGCTTGCGTCGGGGATTTGGAGGCATGACCGCCAAGTTGCTGGTGGTTGATGACGAGCCGCGCATGGCGGAGCTCACGGCTGAGATCTTGCGGCGCGCGGGCTACTCGGTCGATGTGGCGCGCAGCGGCACTGAGGCGCTCGAACACGTGCGGATCACCTCACCGGATCTGATGCTTCTCGATTACGAGATGCCTGACATGGAAGCCCCGGAGGTGCTCGATTCATTGCGCTCGGGAGGAGACCGGATTCCGTTTCCGGTGATCATCCTGACCGGCGCGCGCCACGCCCCGGCCGACCAGGTCGTCGGGATCGAGCGCGGTGCGACCGACTTCATCGTCAAGGGCACAGACCGCCAGGTGCTCCTCGCCCGCGTCCGCGGCGCACTGCGCGAACGCTCATCACCTTCCGGCGCGGTAGTGCGCGGCCGCCTCCATGTGGACGCTGCGCGTGGCGAGGCACGACTTGGGGAGCGAACGCTCAAGCTCGAGCGCCGGCCGCTGCTGATGCTCCAGCTGCTGGTGAACAGATCAGGCGATGTGGTGCCACGCTCGGAGCTCCTGGAGCGCGTCTGGGGCAGCTCGTACACCGGCTTCGAGCACAGCCTGGAGCAGGCGGTGCACCAGGTCCGCCGCGCACTCAAGGAGCCGGGGTGGATCGAAACCGTGCGTGGGATTGGCTACAGGCTCGTCGTCCAGGCCTGAGACGGCGGCGGCCTTGCACCGCCTCCGCTCGACGCTCGCAAGGATGCGGGCGGAGCTGGAGATCGCCCAGTCCGACGGCGAGGCGCCGCCGGTCGAGCGCCTGATTGGAGACCTGGGCGAGGCCCTGAACCTCTTGGGCGAGGTCGAGTCGGCGGTGCTGGCAATCGTACACGTGCTGGTGGTGGACGACGACGAGAGGCTGGGCGAGCTGACCGCCCGAGGCCTGCGCCGGCTGGGGTTTGACGCCGAGTCGACGGGCCGGCTGCGAACGCTGCGGCCGCGCGAGGTGGTGGTCTTTGACCTCGGAGTATCCGGGTCGCTGGATGCTGCAGAGCTCGCCGCTCTGAAGGGAGCGAAACCGATCGTCGTCACCGGAGCAGCCGACCCGGGCTCGCGCGCTATTGCGGAGGACCTGGATGCCAGCAGCTACCTCGTCAAACCGGTGGAGCTGGACGAGCTGGCCGCCGCGATCAAGCGCCGGGCATCGGCCTAGATGCGTTTTGACATGACCATTGAGGGTGGCGGCGTCGACATCTGGGGCCTGTCCGCAGGCGTGGTCATCGTGCTCGCTGCTTTGTGCTGAGGTTGCTGAAGGGGGGAAGGACAACCGTGAAGACAGCGCCTCGGCGGTTACCTTCGTAAAGCAGCTCGCCCTGGTGTTCACGCACGATCCCGTAGGACATGAACAGGCCGAGTCCGGTGCCGGTCTCTTTGGTGGTGAAGTGCGGCTCGAAGAGGTGGTGGCGATTCTCCTCGGCAACGCCGGGGCCGTTGTCCGCGACGCTGAAGTATGGCCAGCCGTTCGCCCGCCGGCCGAGGGTCAGCTCGACGTGGCCACGCGGCGGCACCGCGTCGATTGCGTTGTTGATCAGATTGGTGGCGACCTCGCGAAGCAGCAGTGGGTCGGCCTTGACGCTCACATCCTCCGTCGTTTCGCGCAGCCCAAGCTCCACCTCCTTCGTGCGCGCCCGCGGGCGCGCCATTCCAACCGACCGGGTGAGGAGCTCGTTCAGGTCAACCGGCTCGGCGGAGTAGGTGACCCGTGGAGTGGCGCCCTCGGATAGCGTGCGCAGAACCGTGACGGCGTCGTTGGCGGCTGCGGTGGCCGTCTCGATGGCTTCGCGGTCAACTGGGTCGAGTCGACGCGGATCGACCTCCTTGAGGTAGCCGACAGCCGTAGCCATGTGATTGCGCAGGTTATGGACGACGCCCTCGATGGCGCGGCTGTGGAAGAGATGACGATCAGCGTCGGTGAGCTCCGACTCGAGCACGCGTCGAATCCGACGGCCCGCGATCGTGTCGGTTAGAGCAAGTGAGAGGACAAAGACGATAGTCGCGAGCAAGTAGCCGCGCGCCGACCCATCGAGAACATAACTACCCAGTAAAGAGGCAAGGGCAAAGTAGCCGTAAGCCACATAGAACTGGGCGCTGAAGTTGTGCCTGACAATGCTCCCAATCGACTCTCCGCTCTGTAGCGACAGCCCGATTGCCACAAGGATCCACGCGGCCAAATTGATCACGATTAGCACTAGCACGCGAGATTGAAGCGATAAAGCGTCACCCGCTCTCAGGTGTGCTGCCAGGATCGCGCCGAGGCACGCATAAGCAGCTGCCATGACCGCACCCATAATCGGCCAGTGGCCTCGGCGAACCATCGGAATTCCGAGTGAAAGGCCGACGATGGTCGCGTCGAGAGGATTAAGGAGGATTGCGGCGGCGCCGATCGCGATGCTACCGAGCGTTAGTCGTCCGCGCTCCATGCGGACCGAGACTGCGCTCAGGAAAATCAAAGCAATAAGGAGATACAGGACCTCAATGGCATTGTCGCGTTGTGAAGTGGTATCTCGCCGCCAATAGATGTTGGCGGCGACCGTCGACGCCGCCACTAGCACCAGAAATCCGTATGCCGCCACGTGCCTACCGAATGGCTTGTTGGTAAGCTGCGCCGCATCGCGAAGGCTACGCACGATCACGACAGGTACCGCGTGTTGGTCGTGGACGACAGCATTGTTCCGCGGACGGCGGCTCGGGCAATGCTAGGCTCGACGCCTGAACTCCGGTACGTCGGCGAGGCATCCTCCGGCGTGGAGGCCCTGAAAGCGATGGAAAACCTGAGACCCGACCTCGTACTCATGGATGTACATATGCCGGTCATGGACGGACCTACAACTGCGAAGGCCCTCCTAGCCAGATTCCCAGCCACCAAGATCGTCGCATGGACTGTATCCGAATCAAGCGACGATCTCTTGCGGATGATACGGGCCGGCTGCTCCGGGTACGTACTCAAGGACGTTGGCCCGAGCGAGCTTCAACGGGCACTCCTGGCCGCAATGCGTAGCGAAAGCCCTGTTCCCCGGCGAATGATTCCAGAGGTGTTGCGACGGGTGGCCGAGGCGACGCCTCTGTCCGGTGGCGGCCAGGTGAACCTGACGTCGCGGGAGATGCAAGTCCTTCGCGCGGTTGCCAAGGGTCATACGACGAAGCGACTGGCGAGCGATCTCGGGCTGGCGGCCCCTTCGATCGAAACTCATCTTCGAAACATCTTCAAGAAGCTGGACGCCAGGAATCGAGGTGAGGCGGTCAGCGCGGCTCTCAAGCTCGGACTTATTACGCTAGCCGACCTTTAGGTCATCAGATTCCGGACCCTGGACTCAGGGATTTCAATGAGTCGCACTCATGGAAATTGACGATTCCCCCTTGCAGTCACAACGGTGAGACTTGGCCTCACTCAAGTGACGTGGAAAACGCAGTTGCAAGCGACAGGAATCTAAGGGGATAGGAGGGAAACATGGTCCGCATGTTCCGACGATTGATGCGTGGCGGTAGCAGGCAGCGGGTTGCTGGCGCTTGGGTCTTTTAGCTGCAGGATAGCTAAGGCTTAAAGACCCTAGGTTTAGGAGGTACTGGGCGCGAAAGGCGGGGTCTAGAATTCCACCGTCTTGACCTCGTTCAGCTCGCTATCGCGGGCCGCGCAACTGTACATCGTCGGCGTTGTGGCAGTCGGCGTAATGTCGGTCCTCTTGGGCTGGCTCGTCAGTCCAGTTCCGCCGGCCTTCGTTGCCACCGTTGTCTATTTGGGCATTGGCACCCAGATAGCCGCACTCCGACCGATCCCGTGGAGGCGTGGCCGTCAATGGGTCGTGGATCCACTGCTGATAGCGACCGGCCTGATCGCCCCAGGCGCGGGAGTGGCGTCGGTCGCATGGTTGGCCGTATTTGACGGCCGCGTCCCCGGTCGGACGATCACATGGTGGGCGTTCTTGTTTAACCGGGCGATGTTGGCCACGGCCTACACAGTTCCATCCATAGCCGTCGCTTCCCTGGGCCATGGTCTGGAATGGTTGCCCCTTAAGACTCTGCTGTATGTGGGAACAGCGCTTGGCCTTAACTACACCCTTACGGCACTCGGATGGGCGTTTGTTGCGCGCGCTTCCCTTGTAGCGACGTTGTTTGAAAACGTTGGCCTGGCTGCTGTCCTCGGGACCGCGGCTGTGAGTTTTTCGGGGGGCATCATTTTCCTCCTCCTTCAGAGCCCGCCTGTCGAGATAGGGCCGTTGCAGGTTCCCCTTGGTTACATCATGGCCCCGGGACTCTTCGGTTTCGTCTTGGCCGTGCGCGGCAATCTCGCCGACGCGCAGCGTCAAACATTGCTCAAGGATCAGACGCTGGAACTTGCCGCTCAGGTCCTTGACGCACGGGATAGGTACACCGAGTCGCATTCGATTCGCGTAGCCGAAATGGCGGGCAACCTAGGTGAGCGACTGGAGTTGGGTGACAGGGAAGTCGAACTCATTCGAACAGCTGCAGCGCTGCACGACCTCGGCAAGATCGGCGTCCGTGATGACATCCTCAACAAACCAGGTCCCTTGACGGAAGAGGAATGGGAGATCATGCGGCGGCATCCCGATATCGGGGCGGACATGATCGCCCAGCACTCTGCCCTCGCCGAGGTGGCGCCGCTTGTGCGTCACCATCACGAGCGTTGGGATGGCTCGGGCTATCCCGCTGGCCTGAAAGGGGACGTCATTCCTTTTGGGGCTCGCATTCTGTCGGTGGCAGATTCGTTTGACACCATCACTGGTGCTCGTCTTTACCGACGATCTTTGATGACACCGATCGAGGGTGTCGAGGACATCAGCCGACGAGCAAATCAGTGGTACGACCCCAACGTTGTCGATGCCCTTCGGGAGCTGCACGGGCTCCCACCAATGGAGGTCCTCAACCGGCCCGAAGTACCGCGCCGAATTACGACTCTGAGGGTGTTGCGGGCTAACCCAGGCTTCAGCAGCTTGCTCGCGGCGATCGGCATCTCGTCACTGGGTGATCCACTTACTCAGGTCGCTGCGCTCATCGCGATTTACGCGAACACCCGCGACGCTCGCATTGTCGCACTCGGTTTCATCATCCAGGCCATTGCAACGATCGCGGTCACCAGTCTGGCCGGCGGGATTGTGGACAGGCTTCCTCGACGCGGACTGGTCGTGGGACTTGAGCTGCTCCGCGCAGCGACTCTTGTTGCGACGGCTTTACTTATCGGTCGAGATTGGCGCCTGATCCTGCCTATCCTTTTCCTGCTCGCCGCTATCAACGCGATCGTTCAGCCGGCCAAACAAGCCGCGATCCCAGGCCTTGTCCCAGCCGGACAGGTGGGTAAAGCCAATGCGATCGTCGCTGCGACCACGATGCTTGCCGGCGCAGTTGGCTTTGGACTAGCCGCTGGGATCCTCAGCAAGTTTCCGACTTCGATCAACACCCTGTTCATCGCTGACGCCATGACCTTCGCCCTCGCCGCGGTCATCATCCTCGGCATCCCAAACCTCGGCGGCGGTCTCGTCAGCACATCCGTCTCAGGTGCCCTCCGCCGAGCATGGTCTCTGGTTGAAGCGCGCCCCCATCTCGTGATCAGTACTCTGGCCGCTTTCCTGATTCCGATCAGTCTTCCGGCGGTGCTTGCGCTCGCTTACCAGGTGCCGACGCCGGGTGGCTCGGGTGGTGAGACCTATTCACTGCTAGAGCTCGTGTCGGCAATTGGCATTTTCGTTGGGTCACTTGTTGTCAGTCGCTTGGCTGCGATCGGCACTATGCGCACCGTGGGAGCTGGTCTACTTTTGACCGGTGCCTTCTCGGTGGCGCTCTCGATGACACACGACATCTCAGTGATCGTGGCCGTTCTGTTCATCGCATCCGTGGGCAATCCGATTTACACCGTCGCAAATCAGACCGCCCTGGTAGAGACTGCCGACGCATCCAACCGCGGCAGCGTGATGGCTACGCGGTTTGGTCTCGCTCAAACAGCAGGAATTATCGGGATCGCCGTCGGTGGTCTGATCACCAGCCTGCGCAGTCCGCAACTGGCATTCGGCGTCCTGGGCCTGGGATTGGTAATGCTGGCCCTCTACGCTCTTGCGGCCGGGCGTAGCACGACGAATCCGCTACACGGCGCGCCCTATGAGGAAGCGGTCCTCCAGCAGGCCAAGACCTGACCCCGCTGCGCCCAAGGTCCCTCTGGTCATACTGCGCGTGATTGCATAACGTGCGACCAAACCCGCAGCCGGGAGCGCCCCGCGAGCCAGAACTCGAGAGCCCACCCCCGATCAGCGGGGTGGCGGTTTCCGTGCGGCCTCTCGACCCGAAGCGGCGGCGTCGCTATCTGCAAATCGGATTCGGCATCGCGGCCCTTTTCGTCGCGATCGTCATCCTCTTCCTGCTTCGCGACTTCCTGGGCGCGTTCGTGCTCGGAGCTGCGATCGCGTTTCTGATTCAGCCCGCGGTGACTCGGCTCCACGCCGCCGGCGTACCCCGGCTGCTGGCCATCTCGCTCGTCTTCGTCGCGATCATCATCATCCTGGCGGGTTTGGTGCTCTTGATCGTTCCACTTGGTGTGAGTGAGGTGGGTCAGCTTCAGGTCCAGGCGCCCACACTGGCCGCTGCGGCGCAGAAGAGTCTCAACGGTCTTCAGCCCATCCAGGTCTTCGGCATTGACATCGACCTGAAGGGCGTGACGGCGACAATCAACTCGCACCTACGCGAATATGTGCTTGGTCAGTTTGGCAACGCGGTCACGCTCGGCCTCACGGCGCTGACCACTGTGCTGCAGCTCCTGCTGATGTTCATCGTGGCCTTCCTCCTCGCCATCGAAGCCCCTGCGGTACGCCGTGACCTCCGCCGATTCGTGCCCAGCGACTATCGCAGCGACTTCGACCAGATCTGGCGCCAGGTTCGCAAAATGCTCTACGCCTACGTTCGCGGACAGCTCATCATCGCCGCGCTGATCGGGATCTGCTCCGGCATCGCCTGCGCCGCGATCGGTCTTCCCGACCCAGTTGCCCTAGGTTTGATTGCCGGAATCACCGCCCTTATCCCTTACTTCGGGCCGTTCATCGGCGCGGTGCCGGCGATCCTCGTCGGCTTGAGCCAGTCTCCGGGCTCCGCCCTGCTGATCGGGCTTCTCTATCTCTTGATCTCGAATGTGATCCTCAACGTCGTCTATCCGAAAATCATGGGAGACGCGGTCAAACTTCCGCCGATTCTCGTCATCGTCGCCTTGATCGCCGGCTTCAGCTGGGGTGGGATTCTCGGAATGTTCGTCGCTGTGCCCATGGCGGCGACGCTGCGCATCCTGTTCGACCACATCTATCCGCGCCTTTACGAGAGGCCGGTGTGAAGATCGCCCTGGTGTCGGACATCCATGCCAACTGGCAGGCGCTCGACGCCGTGTTGCGTGACTGCCCGCCCGTTGACGAGACGATATGTCTCGGGGATGTGGTCGGTTACGGCGGGGATCCAAAGCGTTGCGCCGACGAGGTCATCAGGCGCAAGTGGCTGACCCTCGTAGGTAACCACGATCGCGCCTGCACGGATCCGGAGATACTCGAGTGGTTCAACGACGACGCGGCATCGGTCGTGCGTTGGACGATTGAAGTGATTGGAGAAGAAAGGTTGGAATGGCTGCGCGGACTGCCGGACAGTCACGTCGAGCATGACGTGCTGCTTGTTCATGCGAGCCCACGCGACCACATCTATGAGTACGTCCTCGACACCGCGGTCGCTCACTCCAACCTCGAGCTGCTCGACGGGGGCATCTGCTTTCATGGACATACCCATGTACCGGGAATCTTTGGCGTCAGCAACGGCGCGGTGACGCACGAATATCGCGTGGACAAGTTTCGGCTCGAGGGGCCGGCCCTCGTGAATCCAGGCAGCGTCGGCCAGCCACGCGATGGCTTGCCGACCGCCAGCTACGGTGTCTGGGACGTGGACCAGAAAACGTTCGAGTTCCGGCGCGTCCGCTACGACATCAAAGGCGCCCAGCGCGCGATCCGAAAAGCCAAGCTCCCGGAGCGATTCGCCCTTCGACTCGAAAGCGGTCGATGAACCCGCGGCTGGCCATGAGGTTGGTGCGGCTCGGCTACGCGGCTGCCGCCGGGGCGGGTATTGGCTCTTTCCTGTTCTGGACCGTCTATTGGTTCTCGTTTGTCCGCGGCAACCTGCGCGGCCCAGATTTCTTCAACTTCTACGCAGCCGCGAAGCTCTTTGTCTCAAATGGTGGGTCGGCCGTCTACGACATCGCGATGCAGCGCCAGGTCGAGCTCCAGATTACGGGCGCAGATCCCTCTCGGTTCATCGTCTTGCCGTACTTTCATCCGCCCTACTACACGCTGCTGATCGCGCCGCTCGCGTATCTCGACTATCGCAACGCCTACTACGTGATGGCTGCTTTCAACGCCATCTTGGTCGCGGCTCTGATTGCGATCCTGGTCAAAAGCAGCCTGCGGGTCCGGGGCCGCGGCTGGCTGGTGGCCGCCGCGATGATCGCCGGCTTTTTTCCCCTATTTGTGACTGTGCTGCAAGGCCAGTCGGACCTGGTGGTCCTGGTACCCCTGGCCGGCGCCTATGCCGCCTGGGCAAAGGGCCGTTACGGCATGGCCGGTGCATTGAGCGCGCTCGCGCTCTCCAAGCCGCAGCTGCTGTTACTGATACCGATTCTGTTCCTGGCTCGGCGCTCGTGGCGTGCGCTCGCGTCCTTCGTCGGAGTCCTGCTCGCACTCGGCGTGATTTCCGTTGCCGGCTTCGGCTTGGATCCTGTGATCACGTACCTGACCTCAGTCGGGACGTGGGCCATCACGGGCCACCTGCCAAACACCGGTCAGCTTGTCTACACCGACCCGGCGGTGTACTCGCTGCGCAACATCCTCGAGGCCGTGCCAGGTGGCGGGAAAGTCGTCGCTTTCGTGATCCTGGTCTTGCTGCTGGCCCTCGTCGCCCTGTCACTCAGCTGGCGCCCCGACAAACCGCGCCTCGATTTCGCCCTTGCGATCGCGGCGTCGCTCGTCTTGAGCCCGCACCAGAACGTGCACGACCTGGCACTGCTGGTGATCCCGGGCTTTGCGCTGGCAGACCTGGCACTCGCGGGCCAGCTTCGCTGGCCCCACGTCACGGCAGCAGTCCTGTTCTTTGCGTACGCCGCGATCGATCTGACGCTCGCCATCAACTTCTGGTCGGCGGCAGTCGGGGCGCTCGCCGTCGCGGGTTATCTCACAGCCGAACGGATGGCCGTGCGGCCGGACCCAATTCCGCTTGGCGAGCTGCAGTGGAGCGGCCCGCGGCCGCGTCGCGTGATAGTACTTCCCGCCTATCGAGCGGCGAAGACGCTGGTCGAGGTGGTCGGGGACATTCCTCAAGGCTCAGCCGATCGAATCCTGCTCGTAGATGACGCAAGTGCCGACGCGACAGTCAGCGTGGCGACCGCGCTCAGACTCGACGTGATCCGACATCAACGCAACCTGGGCTATGGCGGGAACCAGAAGACATGCTATCGCCAGGCGCTGGCGATGGGCGCGGACGTAGTGGTGATGCTTCATCCCGATGGTCAGTACGACCCGGCCCTGGTCCCGAATCTCTGTCGCGTCATCGAGAGTGGAGAGGCGGATATCGTGCTCGGTTCGCGGTGGCTTGGTCTCGACCCCGCCAAGGCAGGGATGCCGTGGTGGAAGAGGCTCGGCAACCGCTTCCTCACCGCATCCGAGAACCGGGTGTTGGGCCTCAAGCTCTCCGAATACCACACTGGCTATCGCGCCTATTCGCGGCGTTTTCTCGAGGCCATCCCATTTCTCGAGAACAGCAACGACTTTGTTTTCGACACCCAGGTCCTGGTCCAGGCGGCCACCTTCGGCTTCAAGATCGGAGAGGTGCCTGCGATCGGCCGGTACCACGCGGACGCGAGCTCGACGAGCTTCAAGACCTCGACGATCTATGGCTTGAAGACCCTCGGCGCACTTGTTCGCTACGTGATGCACCGAGCGGGGTTCAGGTCGCCGTGGCTGACCCCGGCGTCAGATGCCGACAAACAGGCGCTTGCGGTAAGCCAGGTAGCCCACCACAGCCAGGTTTAGCACCAGCGCGCCGACCTTGAACAGGGTCGGATGGATGACAACCTCGTAGAGCTCGTAGGGAATCAGGATCCCGGTCGCGATGACGGTCAGGTATTCGGCCCAGCGTCGGCGCATGGCGAGCCCGACCCCCTCGGTCGCCTCGAGTGTTGCGTAGGTGATGGCGCTCAGCGCAAGCAGGTTGATGTGGCTGAAGGCGCCGACATAAACAAGACCCCGCAGCAGCAGCTGCATGATGACGCCGCGTCCCACATTGAGGTTCAGCTGGTTTTCGGCGTAGTCGGCCCAGTTGTCGAGCCAACCCTTGCGGCCTGCGACCAGCAGGCCGATTGCGAGGATTATCAGGATGGTTGACTTGACGAGGCGCTCGACGATGATGACCTTGATAAACGCGTCGTGCTCGCCGCCGATGGTACCGAGCTCGTGCCACAGACGGGCGAAATAGTGGGGACGCTGGTGCGTGGTCCTGGCCATCGCGACTGACCTTAACAAGCAGGGTTGTTAACGGTGTCTGCGTCGCCTAGGGTCCAGGTCAGGCTCGGCAGGCTGGGGGAGGGCGCCGCTGGGAGGGGGAGGGCCCGCGAAAGGGATCGCGGCACCCGGCCGGAGTCGGGTTTACGGTGTGCCCTCGTCGCGGTGCTCTCGGTGCTCCCGGAAGAGCATCACCCGGCAGTTCGCGTTCTTGAGCACGTAAGGAACGGTCTTGCCGAGGTTGAACTCCCCAAACCGCCGCTTGTAAGGCAGCCCCATCACGATCAGGTCGGCCCCCCATTCGACCGCTTCGTCGACCAGGGCCGGGCCGGTGTCCCGCGCCTGCACCAGCTCGGTCTCGACCGGCAGCTGCGAGGCTGCAGCCAGCTTCTCCACCTCGTCGAGGATCTTCTCCCCCCGCTCCACCACGTCGTCGAGCACCGCACCTAGGGGAAGCGACCGGTTCACCTCGATGATATGCACCCCGTAGAGCCGCCCGCCCTGCGGGTCGGTCATTCGGCACGCCAAACGTACGGTCTCCGCGTCGATGTCCTGGCCGCCTACCGCCACCAAGACCTTGCGCGACGTTGTCGGATGGACATGCGCGGTTCGGTCGGCCATCAGTGCTGCGGCCCGTGCGTGACGCGACGGACGAGGACGTAGCCGGCGAAGATGAAGCAGACCACCGCCGTGGCGGCGGCGAGGTCCTGCGAGATCGGATCGAGGGTTCGATGTACAGCCAGGTACGCGACCACCCAGATCCCGATCGCGAGCGCCATGAAGCCCATGAAGGTGAATGGGAAACGCAAGCGCCCAAATCCTACCAACCTCCGACTTCCTCGCCGGAGGGGGCTTGATGGGCCTCCCTATAATCAACCGGGGTTGAAGCTCGTCATCGTTGGGTGTGGGCGGGTCGGATCACAGATCGCATCCGATATGGATCGCTCTGGCCATGAGGTTGTGATCGTCGACCGAGATCCAAACGCGTTCTCCCGCGCCTCGACGCGGGGCGTGCTGACCAGGGAGTTCAAAGGCGACCAGGTCGTGGGCAACGGCACCGACGCCGATGTCTTGCGCCGAGCGGGGATCGAACATGCGGACGGCTTCGTTGCCGTGACCGAGGGCGACAATCGCAACATCATGGCCTCGCAGATCGCCAAGCACGTCTTCAAGGTCCCGCACGTCGTGGCCCGCATCTACGATCCTGAGCGAGCCGACGCATACGAAAAGCTCGGTCTGCACACGATCTGCCCCACAATCGAAGGCGCGCTTCACATCCAGAAGGTATTGCTGGAGCGGGAGAGCAAATAGCGGCGTGTATGTGATCGTCGTGGGGGGCGGAACCGTCGGCTACTACATGTCGCGCGATCTCGTTGAGCGCGGGCATGAGGTGACTCTCATCGAGAGGGACGCGAAGCGCGCTGATTGGCTTGAAACTCAGCTCGGCAGCATCGTCATGCGCGGCGACGGCTGCGAGGTTAGATTCCTGGCTCAGACTGGCATCGAGCGCGCCGATGCGATCGTGGCCGTGACCGCCGACGATGAGGACAACCTGATCGCCCTGCAGATGGCGAAGAAGCACTTCCGCGTCAAAAAGACAGTCGCCCGAGTGAACAATCCGTCGAACGTCGAGATCTTCAAGACGCTCGGGGTTGACGAAGCGGTATCGGCAACCGACGTGCTCCTCGCGGCGCTCGAGCCACCGATCACCACCTGACGAATAAGAAAGGGCCGCTCATGATGAGCGGCCCCCTAGTCGAATCTCTAGGTTATGAGGCCTTGCCGATCTTGTAGATCTTGGTGCCGCAATAGGGGCACGTGCCGACCGTTGCTGGCTTGCCGTTCTTCATCGTGATCGGCTGAGGGTCTTTCATCTCGACCTTTCTCTTGTCCTTCAAGCAGTAGCCTTCCACAAACTCACCGTCCTTATTAGAGATTCTGTCGTGGGGGCGGACTCGCCCATTCTAGGGGTGCGTATTTGGTCAACACAACCCCAATTCAAACTGAATTCAGATCCTGGGCCCGGAAAACGTGCCAAAAGGCGGTCTCAAAAGGCCGTTTGGACTCTTCTCCGAAAAGAACAAAGCGCACCTCGATCGCCTGCCAGCCGCCACTTAACGCTGCCATCAAGGACTCGGCCATCACGCGCGCGCACTCGTCGATAGGAAACCCGGCGATGCCTGTGCCGACCGCGGGCACCGCGATCGTCTCGACCTGATGTTGATGAGCGAGACGAAACACATCGTCCATCGACGACTTCAGAGAGCCTCTGGTGGTGCGTCCACCAAGCGCCATGCTGGCCGCGTGGATCACGTAACGCGCGCGCAATTTGCCGGCGCCGGTGATTGCCGCTTCCCCGACTCGCACGGCTCCGTGTGCATCGCACTCGTCCTGTATCTGAGGGCCGCCGGCTCTGCGAATCGCACCCGCGACTCCGCCTCCAAGCTGCAAGTCATTGTTGGCGGCGTTGACGATGGCGTCCACCTCTTGCTGCACCAGGTCGCCGCTGATGATCACGACTCGCGTTTCATCCATTCCCACACCTCTGCGACGCGTTCGTCGAGCAGCTTCGGCGTTGCGCTCGCGATACCGCGAATCCCGATCGACTCGATCGCCAGCGAGGCGCACGCCACGCCGCAAACGAGAGCATCCTGCAACCCAGAAGGTTGAGCTCCCGTGCTCAGCCACCGGGCAAGCATTCCACCGGCCACCGCGTCTCCGGCCCCAGTGGTATCAAACGCCGGATACTTCAGGAGCGCCGGCACGTGGACAGGTCCGGCCACAGTGTGCGCGGTAACTCCCCCTGCGCCCGCTTTCAAGACCAGGCCATCGAGCCACCACTGACGGCGAAATTCCTCTGCCACTCCGCCACCGAGTGCAGCGAACTCTTCTTCGTTGCAGAAGTACCACTGTGCGCGCTGGAGCACGTCTTTCGATTCCGCGACCTGCTCCTTGACGTATGACAGCATCGCGTCAGCTGCGATGAGTCGCGCAGAATGAAGCGCCTTCACCGCCTGGGCCTGACGGTCTGGGCGCATCGAGCCGATGAACGCCCAGCCCGCGTAGCCGGCGGGCACGTGCGGCTCCCAGCTGTCGTAGATGCCATCGGCGCTGCCCAGGTCGACATTGCGACCGTGCTCCTGGTGTGCCGTCCAACGGTACGTCGGCGTGTCGAAGATCTCGAGAAGTGTGGTGTCGACCGGCCGTCCCTCGAACAACGTGGAAACGCGCTCCACGGCGTCGCGCCCGACTGCCGCCGAAATCTTCACCGGCAAGATCAGACTCGCCGCCAACGCGAAATACAGAGCGGAGCCACCGAGCTCATCTTTGATCTTGCCAAACGGCCCGTCGCGTGTGTCGAGCGCTATCGACCCGACGACCAGCAGCTCGGGTGCGTCAGGCACGCCGCCCGGTACCGCTGCTCGCGGTCACGACGTGGCGTGCGTAACGCAGCTTCTCGAGGAAGTCATGGATCCCGGAATAATCTTCGATTTCCATCCAGCTGCGTCCCAGCTCTTCAGCTGAATGCGAGTCGGAGCCGGTGGCCATGACCTTGCCGAGCTCGTCGGCCAGCTGCGACGCCGCCTGGTTCGCTGAAGCATCGCACCACGGGTTGTAGGTCTCGATGATGTCGATCCGGGCAGCCAGCTCCTCGATTCGCTCGGGTCGGAAATTTGCGCGATGGCGATCGAGCGGATGGGGTATATAGGTCAGTCCACCCATCCCGTGGATGAGGTCCAGCGCCTCCTCCGGCGCGAGGTAGGGCGGGACCCGGCCGGTGATGAACAGGCCGATGACCTCGCCCTCCAGGGTCTTTATCTCCTCACCTGCGATGGCGAGCTCCGGGGCCATGCGCACAAAATTGAGCGCTCCTTCCACCGTGTTGTGATCGGTCAGCGCCAGGCGGTCGAGACCGCATTCGCGGGCGCGATCGACGACCTGTTGGAGAGAGCTACGCCCATCGTGCGAAAAATTGGAGTGGAGATGAAGATCGACGCGGAGCATCCGCGCCTTAGAGCGCGGCTTCTTTCAGCATTCGCTCGCGCGAGCGCGCGAACAGCGGGATCACTTGGGCAGGTCCGCGACTGATGCACGCCTGGTCCATGAGCGCGGCTTGCGCGTCATAGATGATCTCCATCACCTGCTCGGGCCGGCGTTCGCGACCAAGTCGCGCCGGCAGTTGGGGATGTGCTTGCCGAAGCACTGTCATCAACCTGGGGATCAACCAGCCAGGGACGATCTTGACTTGCTGCACCAGGCATTCTTCAACCCAGAAGAGCAGCTCATCCGATTCCTGCAGCAAGCGTCGAGGTGTCATCGCGCGAGTACGGCGTCGATGCCATCGCCGATACCTGTCCTGCTCCTCGATAGTCTGCTGAAGCATGGGCTCCAACCCACTATATCAGTGACCTACCGCAGTCCTTGCTCTTGATGGATAGCAAAGAGTTCGCCATCCCCCGGCAGCGGGAACGAGGTGGACCTGACGGTCGAAAGTCCACTCTTTCCACTGCTGACGCACTCGGTATCGCATGACCAAACGCGCCACGTTGTTGTACGTGCGCTGATGCAATTGGTCAGTCCAGCTCTCGAGCACGGTGACGCTTGCCACCTGCATGTCGAGTATCTCCAGCCACTCGTCGAGCCGCGGCATCTCCCGAATGAAGTTCTGTAGCCCGCCCCATGCCCGCTGGGCGTCTTCGGCGATCATCTCCCACATCTCGTCAAAGCGTCCTTCCGAATGCAGCCTCATGAACCGCATCTCGATCGTGGCGGGCGTCGCGGAAGCCGGGGGCGGCGGTCGAAGGGGTTCGATGGGCGGCGGTATGGCGGCGAATGCCCCAGCCATTCCGGTGCCCACCGAAGCGCTGACGAACCGGCCGAAGTCGTCTGCCGGCCAGGTCGTGAACTGGCCGGCGAGCCGCAAAAAGAACGTTTCCACGACCGGCCAGCGTCTGAGCGGTCGAAAAATCTTCTTGACCATTGGCGCTAGATGTTGTGTGATCTCCCCAGACTGTATACAGAATGTGGATAACCCGCAAGTCCTGGCGCAGTCGAGGATGCCGGCAAAGTGCCCGCTCGAGGCGGCCGCGAGCTCGCGCCGCCGGCTCCAGTCAGGGGTGCGGCCGGCCGCGGCGCTGGTCGGGGACATGGATCATGGCCGTCCGGACAAGGTCCAGAGGGTGATCCGGATCGGGATCACCGCCTGGCGGGTGAGCCCCCGCCCTCAGCGAATGGTCATGCGCCGGACCACCGCCGCAACTTCTTCGAGCGGTAGTCCCACCGGACAAACAGCGGACGCAGCCGCCAGGTCAGGTGCGTCACCGGCCAAGTCGGAGGACGCCTCGCCGAGTCGCGCGTAGAGACGAATATAAGAGGAAGCGAGATCGGGCAGCCGCGTCTTCCCGATGCGGCCGGCAGCGAGTGCACATAGGCCGCAGTTGATGCACGTCACAAGGCGGGGATGACGTTCGCGCTCCGCAGGAGTGATGGCTCGAATGCCGTCCGAAGAGTACGTCTCGAGCAGCGCAGCGAGCTGTGGTCGCGGACGTCGCAGGCGCCGGCGCGCGAGGTGAACTCCGTAGGCCCAGGCGAGCTTGGCCAGTGAATCGGTGCGCGCCATCTCAGCGCTCGATCCGCATCAGCCCGCGCATGGCGCCTTGTGCCAGCTCTTCCTGCGCCCATCCTGCATGGGGCAGGACGGGAGCCCTTCCCAACCACGCGCCGCGAGCGAATTCGCGCGCTGCGTCGAACCTCTGCATCGCGCTCCAGCCGAGCTCTCTGCCGACAACCTCTGCGGCGCGCAAGATGCATCCCGCGCCCGCGCAAGGTCCTGCCGCAACTCCCACGCGCCGAAAAGCATCCGCCAGCGTGTGCACCTGCTCGTGGCGCGCGGCATATATCAGCTCGGCTTCCGTGACGGGTTCGCACCGGCACAGGATCCGTGACGACATGGTCGACTGTGCGCCCTGACCGCGCGCGGCGCCCTCGTCGAGCACCTTCTCCGCATTCGAGCCATGCCGGCCCTGCAGCTTGATCACCGCAAGCGCCGGAATTCCGCAGCGAGATGCCAGATCGGAGGCAGGCTCAGGGTCGGATTCGTTTCCGGGCAGGGGCCGGGTCGCGGTCGTGCATGGCGCCTGGTGTCCCAGCCTTCGGCAGACTGCGTCGGACGTCTCTTCGGCCATCAGGCGGTACATCGAGAGCTTGCCGCCCGCGATCGTGATGAAACCGTCGGCTCCCGACGCGGAGTGGTCGATCACCGCGTACCGCCGCGAGAGCTCGTCCTCATAACGCCGCCACTTGAACAACGTTGGCCGGACACCAGTCGTGGTTCGCACCGGCCGGTAGTCCCGGATCGCCGGGAAAACACGTTCGAATCCCTGCAGCAGGTACTCGACCTCGTCCTCCATCACGTCGACGGAATCGAGGTCGCCGTAGAAGTCGTCGTCGGTCGTGCCGAGCAGGGTGAACCCGGCGTGGGCCACCATCAGCAGGTCGCGTCCGTCGATCGATTCCGCGCTGATCGAGAAATTCGAGATGCGATGCGGGTAGACGATGTGAATGCCTTTGGCGGGTCTGAGGTCGACCTTGACGCCGGCCATGGCGCCGACCTCGGGCGACCATGGGCCTGTCGCATTGACCACCACGCGGGCGCGCGCTTCAGAACTTGCGCCGTCCCGTCCTCTGTAGCGCACACCGATCACCTTCCCACCGTCTCGGATGAGCTCGGTCACGCGGGTGTGGTTGAGCGCGCGAGCGCCGTGCGCCATAGCGTCCTGGACGTTGGCATAGACGAGCCGGTGCGGATCGACGCCCCATTCCTCCATGGTCACGGCCGCGATCACGTCAGGCGACAGTCCGGGCTCGGCCTGGCGCGCCTCGGCTGCGGTGAGGCGCCGGTGCGGGTGCGCCTTCTTCAATGGCTGGAACCGGTCGTAAACCTCCATCGCCGTTTCCATCCGCTCGATGTTGTTCCGGTCGTGAGGCAGGACCGGGATGATGAAGACGACCCGGTAGACGAGGTTCCGCGCGATCGTGACGATGTGCCCGGCATCGATGCACGACCGGCGCGTGGTGTCCCAGTCATACTCGAGATAGCGAGGACCGCCGTGGATCATCCAGCTCGAAGCACCGCTGGTGCCCGCCCCCCAGTCGCCTTTCTCGAGCAGGAGGACGGATAAGCCGCGCAGCGATAGGTCGCGCGCGACGCCGGCACCGGTCACACCGCCGCCGATAACCACCACGTCGTGCGCGCTCGGCGCGGTCACGTGCGGGATACTAGTGCGCCGCGCTGGCCGCCTCGTGCTCTTTCTGGAATTCTTCGATGATCGCCTTGGCCAGATGCGCGGGCATCTCGTCGTAATGCGAGAACCTCTGTTGAAATGAGCCTCGGCCCTGAGTTATCGAGCGCAGGTCGAGGGCAAATCGCAGCATCTCGTGCGCCGGCACCGTCGCGTGCACTTTCTGGTATCCGTCGTCGGGCTCAGTGCCGAGGATCTTGCCGCGCCGGCCGTTCACGTCGGACATGATGTCGCCCAAATTCTTCTCTGGCACGCGGATGTCGGCCTCCACGACCGGCTCCAGGAGCACCGGGCCCGCGTCCAGGGCTGCCCTTCGGATGGCCATCGAGCCGGCGATCTGGAAGGCCATGTCATTCGAGTCGACCGCGTGGTATTTGCCGTCGACGAGAGTCACCTTGACATCGACCATCGGATAGCCCGCAACCACACCCTTGGCCATGTTGTCGACGATGCCCTTCTGCACCGAGGCGCGGAAGTTTTGCGGGATTGCGCCCCCGAAGATCTTGTCCTCCCAGACGAAACCCTCGCCGCGCTTGGTCGGTGAGACCTCGATCACGCAGATTCCGTACTGGCCGTGGCCGCCGGACTGCTTCACGTGCCGGCCCTCGGCTCGACTGTGGCCCGAGACGGTTTCGCGATACGCGACGCGTGGCACCTGGGTCGATGCCTCCACTCCGTACTTGCGCTTGAGCTTCTCGAGGGTCACGTCCAGATGCACGTCGCCGAGCCCGGCGATGACCAGCTGCTTGGTCTCCTCGACCCGTTCCACGTGCAGGGTCGGGTCCTCTTCGCTGAGCCGTGCCAGGCCGCTCGAGATCTTCTCCTCGTCGCCGCGGGACTTGGGCGTGATGGCCACGCTGTAAGCCGGCCCGGGCAGCTCGAGCGGAGGTAGCGGACCGCCGTCCTTCATCCCGAGCGTGTCGCCGGTCAGCGTGTGGGCGAGCTTCGTGGCGGCGCCGATATCGCCGGCCCGTACCTCAGAAGCCGCGACGTGCTCCTTGCCGCGCGGGTAGAAGATCTGGGCGAGCCGCTCTTCGCCGCCGCGGCTGAGGTTGGGGAGATGGGCGTCGGCCGTTACAGCACCGGCGACCACCTTGAAGTAGCTCACCCGACCGAACTGATCGCCGCCGGTGCTGAACACGAACGCCTTGACGGGCTTGTCCGGCTCCGCCTCTGGCGGCGGCATCAGCTCGGCGACGGCGGACATCAGGGTGCGCACGCCGAGCAGCTTCGTCGCCGAGCAGCACAGAACCGGGGCGACCTTGCCTTCGAGAATCCCCTCGCGCAGACCCCGCTGGATCTCCTCCTCGCTCAGAGTGCCTGCGTCGAGGTACTTCTCGAGCAGCGAGTCGTCGCTCTCGGCGGCCGCCTCGATGAGCTGGCCGCGGTACTCCTCGACGCGCTGTTTCATGTCGTCGGGGATCGGGACCTCGCTTCCCTTGCCGTCCTCGGTGGTGACGAACGCCTTCAGATGAAGCAGGTCGACGATGCCGCGGAAGTCGTGCTCGGAACCTATTGGAAGGTGCAGTGGAAACGGGCGAGGTGAGAGGTGCTCACGCATCGCGGCGACCGCGCCGTAAAAGTCAGAGTTCTCCTTGTCGAGCTTGTTGACCACCACGACACGCGGCTTATTGGTCCGGTTGCAGTGCTCCCATGCGATCTCCGTTCCCACCGCGAGCTGAGAGCTTGGGCCCACGACCACCACAGCGCCCTCCGCCACGCGCAGTCCGCTCAGGACCTGGCCCGCAAAATCAAAGAAGCCGGGCGCGTCCAGGATGTTGATCTTGTAGCCGTTGTGCTCGACGGAACCGACGCCGAGGTTGATCGAGATCTTCTTCTTCTGTTCCTCGGGTTCGTAGTCCATGGTCGCGGTCGCCTGGTCGGTAGAGCCCAGACGGGCGATGGCACCGGACGCGAAGAGCATCGCCTCGGCGAGCGTGGTTTTTCCGTCGTGCGAGTGGCCCAGCAGGACCACGTTTCTGATCTTGTCCGGAGCGTACTCAGTCGCCATCCAAACCCCCACCAGAAGCGTCCGCTTTGGTTGTGTGCAACAAGTCTAAGGCCGGGTCAAATCCGACCCGGTAGAATCAATTGCGCATGGTCAAGAAGACAGCATCGATCGAAGAGGTGCTCGCCTCAATCGACGCGGCGCGCGACAAGGTGATGGCCGACGAGGTGAAGTCCCTCACCAAGCTCGGTATCCCAAAGGCGATGGCCTACCAGATGATCGCCAGCCGGTTCCACCAGAAGGTGGGGAACCAGGAGGAGGCCGAGCCAGACCCCTTTGAGGGAAACGCCACTTCCTGGGAAGAGATCAGCTAGAAGGCGCGGGTGAGGACGGTCGTCGCGCGCAAGCGCGGTAAAGAAGCGGCCAATTGATTGCTCCCCCGCGGGACCCCCTCCTCCCACATGCCACACTGGGAGGCGTCTCGTATGAAACGCTTGGGGGACGGCCGGAGTAAATCCGGCCTACAGCTCCACCTCCTCTTCTCATGAACCGCGCTGAGCGGCTGGCCCGGCTCCTGAGAGTCCTGGCCGCGATCATCGCGGAGCCTGGGCTGAACCCATTGGAGCTGGCTGACCGCGCGGGCGTCTCCGAACGTACCCTCCGCCGCGACCTGGCCCAGCTCCGCGAGCTGGGTTACGAGGTCGCCTACACAAGCGGGTACGAGGTACAGGAGAAGCTAAACCTGGATGGGCGCGCCAAGCGCCGGCCTCGGGGCCGGGGCGACGACGCGCTGCTGCAGGCGGTGGCCCAGGCGGTCGAGACGGCCGGCCTGTGGCGGGACACTGAGCACACCGAGGTCATCGCTCCTCGCCGCAACAAGGCACGCGCCTCCGGCCCCGCTGCGCTGGTCATGATCCCGAGCGGCGAAGAAGACCCGGACTTCAGGTACGCGACCGGCATGGGCATCGAAACAGGGCTCTACATCCGGTACGCCGATAAGGACGATGTGCTGGTCACCAGCCCGCTCGAGGCCGACCGGGCTCGGGCCCAATCGCACGCGAGCAAGGTCGTCGAGGATCGGGAGGCCTATGTCCGAGACGCGTGGGCGCAGCTGGCGGCAACGATGCTGCGGGAAAAGGGGATCTCGCGCGCACGCATCGCACCGACGCTCCGAGCGGAATATCTCGAGGATCTCCGCGCGAGGGGGCTCGAAGTGGTGGTGGACCGCAACCTCTTCGTCGCGGAGCGGCGGCGCAAGTCGGTGCAGGAGGCTGAAGCAATCCGCCTGGCTCAGCAGGCAGCCGAATGGGCCGTGGTGGCTGTCGTGCGCGAGCTCGCCGGGGCTCAGATCAAGGATGGGGTCCTCTGGTCAGATGGAACGCCGCTCACCTCCGAGCACCTGTACGCGCGCGCCCAGCTGGCACTCGGCGAAAAAGGCTTCACCTGCCCGGACATGATCGTCGCCGGCTCGCCGGACAACGCGCTGCCTCACTACCGCGGCGACGGCGCCATCAAAGCGAACGCCCCCGTGATCATCGACATCTTTCCGACCAGCCGCACGACGCACTTCAACGGCGACCTGACCCGGACGGTGGTCGTTGGCGAGATCAGTGACGAGGTGCGAAACATGCACGCTGCCGTCCTTCAGGCGATCGACGCCGGGATCGAGTCCATCGCGCCAGGGATTCCAGCCGAGGAACCCCACCTCGCGGTGTGTCATGTGCTCGTCGATCGCGGGTACGGCACCACAACCAAGGGCTACGAGGGCCGCGACGGCGTGGCACGGATGAACCACAGCACAGGCCACGGCGTCGGCCTGGCTGTGCACGAGGCCCCATCGCTGCGCCACACTGTCCGCGATCCGCTCCAGGAAGGCGACGTGGTCACGGTCGAACCGGGCCTGTACCTCCTGGGGCTTGGCGGGGTTCGAGTCGAGGACACGGGGATGGTGACGAAGCACGGTTTCCAGAACTTCACCACGCTGACCCGCAGCCTCGATCCGCGCGACTACCTCTAAGCCCTGCCCATGCCGGAAAACGAGACGCTTGGCCAGCGCATCAAGCGGATCCGCACCGAGCGGGGTATGAGCCTCGCCAAGGTCGTGCGCGACGATTTCAGCCGCGCTTTCCTCAACCAGGTCGAGCTTGGCAAGGCGAGACCTTCGATCCGGGTCCTCCGAATCATCGCCGACCGGCTCGGCACAGAGGTCGAGTACATCCTCGAGGGCCAGGAGGCGGGCATAGAACGCGAGCTCGCGCTCGAGAAAGGCCGGGTGCTGCTCGCGCGGGGGGAGACGCGGCGGGCGATGCTCGCCCTGAAGCCGGCGGTCGCTTCCTACGACTGGCCCCTCGGCTCAGACGCGCGGGTCTGCCGGGCGCAGGCCCTGCTCGTGATGGGGCGCAAGGACGAGGCGGCCGAGGTCATCGCGCGCGAGAAGAAGACGATCGAGCTCCATAACGACCGGCATCGCCTCGACCGCCTGCGCGCCGTCGAGCGGGGCGAACGGTTCCATTTCGAGGGCGACGCGGTCGAAGCCCACCTGCACCTGGCCGACCGCGCAGCACGGCACGGCAATCCACACGACGAGCTGGAGCACTACCGCGCGGCGCGGATCCTTTTGGAGGTTAATCCTCCCCATTCATGGGGAGGTGGCGGCGAAGCTGCCGGAGGGGCTAAAGCCCCGACGGGAAGCTGAAGGCGGGCGGCGGATTCACGTCCGGCGGCGCGATCTCGATCGTGATCACCTCATGCGACTTGAGCACGATGGCGCGCGGGTCGCCCGCGTAGGGCTGGGCGCCTTTGCCGTCCCCCAGGTCGATGTACACAGCGATCTTGTCCGTGGGGCTCAGCGTGAAAGTCGAGACGTGAGTGGCGTCGAGCCGCTGTGGCTGGCCGCCGTTGGCCTTGCTCCATGCGGTCCACACATCGAAGAACTGGCCGACGGTGAACGTATCGCTGGCCGGCGACTCGATGTGGACGATGTTCTTGTTCGCCGCGTGGACGTGCAGCCAGTAGTAGCAGCTCACGTTCGTGCCGGTCGAATCGAGCTGGATCCCGACGTTGTCCGGGATGTTGACCACGTTGCCGTGGTACATGATCTGGATGGCGGCGTGGTAGTGCACCTGCGTGTGCTCGAGCTGGTCGCACTTGATCACACCCACTGACTGGGGCGTCGCCGCCGGCCTACCGAAATAGACGATTGCGGCGACCATGGCGATGACCAGCACGCCGAGGATGCCGCCGACCACGATCGGCAGCAGCGGTACGCCGGCCGTCTTCGACCTGACCGGCGAGCGGCGACCGGCCTTGCCTTTGCCGGCGCCCGCGGCAGCCTTTGCTCGGGATTTGGGTGCCATGACTCCGACTGGTAGAATACCGGCCTGACCTTTCTGGCCTCGGCCGGAGGATCTTAATGGGCGCCCGGCGGGCGCCCGGCGACCTCCGCTCGACCGGGGCCTCCACCCATAGGAAGGAGGTTCCCCATTGAGGGATTACGAAGTTCTGTACATAGTTCGCGCCGACCTTGAAGACGACAAGGTGCAGGACGCGGTTAAACGAGTCAACACGCTGATCGAGCGGTCTGGCGGCGCCATCGAGCAGACCAACCTCTGGGGCAAGCGCAAGCTCGCTTACGAGGTCAAGCACCAGAAGGAAGGGTCCTATGTGCTCCAGGACTTCCAGCTCGACCCCAACCGCGTGCCTGAGCTCGAGGCCAGCCTCAAGATCACCGAGGAGGTCTTGCGCCATCTCATCGTGCGCAAGCCCGAGAAAGCAGCTCCCGTGACCGCCGTGGCGCCGCCGCCGGCGGAGGTCGTGCTGGAGCCGATCGCAGCGGAAACCGGCCAGGCGGCGGGTCCAGCGCGGGCGGATGGAGAGGAGAACAAATAGATGTCGAACTTGAACAAGGCGCTGCTCATCGGTCGGCTGACCAAGGATCCGGAGATGCGCTACACCCCGAGCGGGACCGCGGTCACGAACTTCAGCATCGCTACCAACCGCTGGTCGAGCGGACCGGAAGGCGAGCGTAAGGAGTTCACCGACTACCACAACATCGTTGCCTACAACGCCGGCAAGCGAAACCTGGCCGAGATCGTGGCCCAGTACACGCGCAAGGGCGCGCTCGTCTTCATCGAGGGGCGCATCCAGACCCGCTCGTGGGAAGGGCAGGACGGACAGAAGCGGCGCACCACCGAGATCATCGCCAACGACGTGCAGTTCCTCGACAGCCGCAGCGGCGGCGGAGGCGCGGCCGACGGGACTCCGCCCGCGCGCCGACCCGCGGCAACCGATGACATCCCCGCTCCGGACGACGCGCCGCGCGACGTCGACCCGGACGAAATCCCTTTTTAGGAGCTAACCCATGGCAGTCAGCCGTCCACCACATCGCGAACAGACCGGATCTGGCCCAGGCGGTCCTCGCGGACCGAAGCGGCAGCACCGCAAGGTCTGCACTTTCTGCGTCGAGAAGATCGCGTACATCGACTACAAGGAGATCTCGCGGCTGCGGCGCTTCGTCAGCGACCGCGGCAAGATCTTGCCCCGGCGCGTAACTGGAACGTGCGCCCGACACCAGCGACCGCTCACCACGGCCCTCGAGCGCGCCCGCGCGATCGCGCTGTTGCCGTACACGACGGAGCAGCATTAGGTCAAAATCACAGCGCCGCCTACACCCAGCGATGGAGCGCGCCCATGACCTTTAACACGCAGCTGCGAATCCCCGGCCCGACGCCGCTCCCCGAGCGGGTGGTCCGGAGCATGAGCCGGCCGATGATCGACCACCGCGGGTCTGAGTTCGCGGCCATCCTGGGCGAGATCACCGCAGGAGCCAAGCGCGTCTTCAAGACCAAGCACGACCTGCTCCTGCTCACCAGCTCGGGGACGGGAGGCCTGGAATCGGCCGTGGCCAACCTCGTCTCGCCGGGTGACGAGGTCGTCGCCGCGCTGTGTGGAAACTTCGGCGAACGCTTTGCCGCCCTGGCCGCGGCCTACGGCGCCGAGGTGGTGCGCCTCGAGTTCGAGTGGGGCCAGCCCGTCGACGCGGACGACCTCCGGATACTCCTGGAGCGGCATCCGAAAGCGAAGGTCGTTCTGCTCACCCACAACGAGACCTCGACCGGCCTGACCAATCCGCTGCGTGAGCTGGCGCGCGTGGCGCGAGACGCAGACCGGATCGTTGTCGTCGACGGGGTGAGCTCGATCAGTTCCATTGAAATCGAGACGGACGCCTGGGGCATCGACGTCGCCGTGAGCGGGTCGCAGAAGGGCTGGATGTCGCCTCCGGGATTGGCGCTCGTCAGCGTCAGCGAGCGCGCGTGGGCGCAGCAGGCGAATGCCCGCTCGCCACGCTTCTACTTCGACTGGAAAGAGGCGAAGACCTGGGCGGAGAAGGGCATGACGCCGTTCACGCCCGCGATCCAGGTGGCGTTCGCCATGCAGGAGGGCCTGCACATGCTCGAGGAAGAGGGCCTGACCAACGTGTACGAGCGGCACGCGCGCATGGCTCGGGCAACCCAGGCCGGCCTGCAGGCGCTCGGGTTTCATCTTTTCGCACAGGACGGATACCGCTCGAACACGGTGACGTCGGCGCTTCCGCCGCCGGGCCTGGAGGTGGCGGCGCTGCGCCAGCTGCTGGACACCAAGTACGGCGTGGTCATCGCAGGCGGCCAGGGCAAGATGACGGGCAAGATGGTCCGGGTCGGTCACCTTGGCGCGATCGCCGACGGCGACGTTGTGCAGGTGATCTGGGCCATCGAGCAGGCGCTGGAGGAGCTCGACATCGCGCCGGCTGACGGGCGCGGTGTGGCCGCGGTCACCGCCTCGGTGCAGGGCGTGCCGGCGACCGCGCGCTAGGCGCGGAGGGCGAGCGTGCCGAAAATCCTCGTCGCCGATCCTCTGGCGGAGGACGGGCTGGAACGTCTGCGCCAGGCGGGCGAGGTCACCGTGGTCAGCAAGCTGGGCGAGGCCGAGCTGATCGGGCAGATTCCCGATTTCGACGCGCTGGTGGTGCGGAGCGAAACGCGTGTCACAGCCCGCGTCATCGAGGCGGGACGGAAGCTGCGCGTCGTCGGACGCGCAGGGGTCGGCGTGGACAACATCGACGTCGCGGCGGCGACACGGAAGGGGATCCTGGTCGTCAACGCCCCGCGCGGCAACATCGTCGCGGCGGCCGAGCACACGATGGCGCTGCTGTTTGCGCTCGCGCGTTGGGTGTTGCAGGCTGACGCGTCGGTCAGGCGCGGCGAGTGGACGCGCGCCAAGTTCGTCGGCGTTGAGGTTCGGGGCAAGACGCTGGGGGTCGTCGGCCTGGGCAATGTCGGCTCGGAGGTCGCCAAGCGGGCGCACGGCCTGGAGATGGATGTTGTCGCGTACGACCCGGTGGTCTCGGTCGAGCGCGCGGAGCTGTTCAACGTGGCGCTGGTCACTCTGCAAGAGCTGCTCGAACGGGCCGACTTCATCACCGTCCACGTGCCGCTCGTCGAATCAAATCGAAACCTGATCGGCGCAGCCGAGCTCGCGCGCATGAAGCCGACCGCTCGGCTGATCAACACCGCGCGCGGCGGCATCGTCGACGAGGCGGCGCTGGCGGCCGCGCTTGAGTCCGGGCGGCTCGCTGCCGCTGCCGCTGACGTATTCGAAAAAGAGCCGCCGGGGGAGAACCGACTACTTACGCTGCCTAACTTCATCGCCACGCCGCACATCGGCGCGTCGACCGCAGAAGCGCAGGTCTCAGTCGCCTTTGACGTTGCAGAAGAAGTGGCTGCCGTACTGGCGGGAGACCTCCCCCGCTTCGCCGTCAACGCGCCGGCGCTGCCACCCGAGGAGCTCACCTACCTCCGTCCGTTTGCGACCTTGACCGAGCGCCTCGCGGCGCTCCACGCCCAGCTTTTCGGCGGCCGCATCGGCGCAATCGAGCTCGACTTCGAAGGCGAGCTCGCAGAGCACGACGTGAACTTGCTTGTCGCGGCCGCTATCGAAGGAGTCCTCCAGCCGTTCACCGAGGAGCGGATCAACGCGGTTAACGCCCGGCTCATTGCAGGCAGTCGAGGCATCAAGCTCGTCGAGCGGCGCAGTCGCTCGCAAAGCAGCTACGCGAGCCTGGTCACCGTTCGCATCCACGGCCACGAGATCGCCGGCACGGTCCTGATGGGCGAGCCGCGTGCGGTGCGCATCGATTCGTTTCGAGTCGACCTCGTGCCGGAAGGCCGCTTCCTCGTCAGCCGCCACGACGACCGGCCAGGCGTGGTCGGCAGGGTGGGCACCATCCTCGGCGAGCACGACGTGAACATCGCGAGCATGCAGGTCGGCCGTGATGAGCCGCGCGGCAATGCGATGATGATTCTGGCCGTAGACGATCGGGTTGCGCCAGACGTGCTGACGCGGTTGAGAGGGGTTGGGGGGATGTCCGATCTGCGGTATGTAGAGCTCGGCTCTAACTCCGACGGCTGACGTCCGGGCGCTGCCCGGCGTCAGGTACTACCTGTCTCGGGCAGGTGACCCGCGCAATCTCGTCGCCCCGCCATATGACGTCATCCCCGAGTCGGACCTTCCGCACTATCGCGGGCTGTCGCCCTACAACGTCGTTCACCTGACGCGACCGGGAACCGACTATGAGGGCGCCGCCAGGACTTTCGAGCGGTGGCTGGACGAGCGAATCCTCGAACCCGACCCGCGCTCGATGTACCTACACGAGGTGAGCTTCGACGGAAGAGTGCGCCGCGACCTCATCGCCGGGCTGCGCCTCCAGCCCTACTCGGACAAGGTTGTCCTGCCCCACGAGCGGACGCATCGCGGCCCAAAGGAGGACCGTCTGGCCCTGCTGCGCGCGACGCGGGTCAGCCTCGAGCCGCTGTGGTTTCTCTACGACGGGGGCGCGACAGGAATCCCTGAGATGCTGGAACGGGTTGCCTCGCGGGCGCCCGCTGTGTCGTTTACCGGGCCCGAAAACACCGACCACCGTCTCTGGGTGATCTCCGACCCGGCAATTCACGCCACCGTCCATGCCACCCTGGAGCGCGTTCCGGTGCTGATTGCGGACGGCCATCACCGTTATGAGACTGCCCTCGCCTACGCCGGGGAGGTGGGCGGGGAGCCGGACGCCGCCTCCCGCTTCACACTTGCTCTCCTGACCGACCTGGCCGACCCCGGCCTCGTCGTCCTGCCCACTCATCGCGTCCTGAAAGCTGGAGTCGGGGTGACCGGCGGCGAGCCGAGGGGGTCCCTGGCGGAGACGCTGGACTCGCTGCGGGGAAGGGTGGCGGCCGGGGCCTACCGCAACCACCAGTACCAGGTCCTGCCCCTGGAGGGGGAGGTGGCCCTGGTGGAGCTCCATGAGCAGGTGATCGACAACATCCTCGGCAAGCGAGATCCCGAGGATTTCCTCCTCTACACACGCGATGCGGCAGAGGCCGTCCGGTGGGTGGACGAAGGCGTGGGCACGGCCGCCTTCTTCCTCGACGCGCCAGACCTGCACCAGGTTTTGAAGCTGGCCCGAGATGGGAAGACTCTCCCTCAGAAAGCGACATATTTCCATCCGAAACCACCCTCGGGAATGGTTTTCGATCGGCTGGAACGAGATCGACGTTTATAGTTAGGAACCCAAATAAATTGCCCATTTACGGTTACCGATGCAGCAGCTGCGGACACCAGTTCGAGATCCAGCAAAGGATGGCCGACGAACCGCTCAAGATCTGCCCCAAGTGCCAGGGAGAGCTGACCAAGATCCTCTACCCGAGCGGGGTGATCTTCAAGGGCAGCGGGTATTACAGCACCGACTACAGGGCTTCCGGCAAGGAAGCCTCCGGTAAGGAAGCCTCGGGTAAGGAAGCCTCGAGCAACGGCTCCAGCCCAAGCTCCGAGACGAAGCCGGACTCGAAACCCGAGTCCAAGCCGGAATCAAAGTCGGAATCCAGCGATTAACTCAGGTAGAGGGAGTGCACGTGGCAAACATCCAGGAAGTTACAGACAGCGAGTTCGAGACTGCGGTCTTGAAGGCTGACAAGCCGGTCCTGGTCGACTTCTGGGCGACGTGGTGCGGCCCGTGCCGCATGATCGCCCCGATCGTCGAGCAGATCCATGGCGAGCTTGGCGACAAGATCAAGGTCATGAAGATGGACATCGACGAGAACCCGTCCGTGCCGATGCAGCTAGGGATCATGTCGATCCCCACCGTGATCATCTTCAAGGACGGCAAGGCCGCCGAGCGGACGGTCGGGTACCGCCCGAACATGAAGGGCGACCTCAAGGCAAAGCTCGAGGCGCTGATCTAACCGATCACCGCTTCGCCCGGCATCAGCGTCGGCGCCAACGGCGTGAGCCGATGCTGGTGGGGGGACTCGGACGACCTCCGCTCGTATCACGACAACGAATGGGGCAGGCCGGTCAACGACGACCCGCGCCTCTTCGAAAAGCTGAACCTCGAAGGGTTCATGGCCGGTTTGAGCTGGCTGACCATCCTGCGCAAGAGGGAGAACTTTCGCGCCGCGTTTCGGAGCTTCGAGCCGGCCAAAATAGCTCGATTCACATCGCGAGACGTCTCCCGGTTGATGCGCGACGAGGGGATCGTCCGCAATCGCGCCAAGATCGAGGCGACGATCAACAACGCGCGCCGCTACGCGGATCTGACACAGGAGTTCGGCAGCTTCGCCGCCTACGCCTGGAAGTACGAGCCCAAACCGCGGCGCCGGCTTCTCGACCGCGACGAGCTGGCGGAGATCGAATTGCCGGCCGAGGCGATCGCGATGAGCAAGGACCTGCGTCGCCGGGGATGGGCGTTTGTGGGGCCGACCACCGTCCATTCCTTTATGCAGGCTATGGGCCTGGTCAACGACCACCTCCGCGGCTGCGACGCGGGTCGCGAATCGGAGCGCCTGCGCCGCGCCTTCGTCCGCCCGCGCTAATCTAGCCCGGCGCTGGGGATGTATGGGAGCTGGTGCTCCCCGCGGTCTTCAAAACCGTTTGCGGGGCGCTGCTGAGGCGTCCTGGGTGGGTTCGATTCCCATCCATCCCCGCCATTCGCGCTGTAATGACAGCCAAGATGACAGCCGCGGCGGCGCACCGGGTAGCCGTCGGGGGCGAGGCCTTCATCATCGAGACAGGGCGCCGGCGCGAGAGGGCCGACGCGTGCGTGATGGTTATCGAGAAACTCGTCGCGAGCCGTTCGGTCACGCCGCCTTCGAGCAGCGTGACCAAACACAATTGCCGTCGTTCGGGCCCAGACCTAAGTCCGGATGGTGACCCCCCAGATTCCGGTCCCGCACCCAACTCTGCATTCTGGACTTCCGGGCGCCAGGCTGTTGGTCGCCTCGACCCAGTACGGGCCGGGCGCATCAACAATGATCGGTCCTGGGGGTAGGGGTCCGAGGCTGAGGCTCGACGGCGTATATGGGTACACGTGCAACACCACTCCCGCGGTGTACGGGTCCGCAAGCGTGAAAACAGCCCCGCACCCGGCCGGCAGCGTGAACATGAACCAGTCGTGCTGGCCCAACGCGTCGGTCGTCCCCGACTCCGTCAGCGTGGCGGCACATGCAATTTCGCCAAGATTGGTCGCGTCGGCTCCAGTGCTTGGCCAGAGATCATGAACAAGCCCGAAGACCGCAGTAATGGAATGGTTTGTGCTCATCGTCATGGTGCAGTCGCCGGTTCCGGCTGCAGCGCAGTCGCCGCCCCATACGAACGCGGAGCTCGTCGTCGCCGAAGCGCTGAGCGTGACGACCGTCCCGGGCGTGAAATAGGCCTGACAGTCAACGGCCCTCGAGATCCGCGGAAGAATCAGGCAGTTGAAGCCACCTGGCGAGCCGCTCACATTGCCGCCCGCCACGTCAGACGAGTGGTCGAGTGTCTCGATGAGCACGTACATGGTCCCAAACGCCGCCGTCACTGCTCGATTAGCCGCCATGTTTACCGCGCAGCCGGCCATTGCTCCACAGTCGCCAGACCAACCGTTGAAGAACGACGCGGTCGTGTCGTGGGCGGTGAGAGTCACCGTTGAGCCGTTAGCAAACCATGCGGAGCATGTCCCCGGGCAGTCGATGCCGGAGGGCACACTGGTGATCGAACCACCGGGCGTTCCGTTGAGCGTCACGGTCAGGGTCTTGCTGCTCGGTGTGCAGACGAGGCTGATCGCGCCACTGGTTCCGTAGTTGACGCTCACGGTGCCGGACGCCGCACCGCTTCCACACGGCAGGCCGCCCAGAGCGTCGACCGAACCGAGGGAGTTTCCGGCTGGACCTTGCTGTCCCTCGGATCCTTGCGGGCCGACCGGCCCAGCTGGCCCCACAGGCCCCGCGGGGCCCGCCCCGCCAGTCGCACCTGTCTCGCCCCGGGTCCCAGGCAAGCCTTGCGAGCCGGCGGGACCTGGCGGTCCGGTCTGGTTCCAGGTAATTGGCACTTCGAGGAGCAGTTTGTTGGTCGTCTTGGTATTGCAGGTCGTGTTCAAGGGCGCCGGCAAATTGGAAGGCAACAGACGGATGACTCCCGTGGAAATGTTCTCGCATCCGGCATATGTGACATTGCTCGAGTCGGCGAACCCCCCTACCGCACCGAATACAAGCATCGCTACGACCACAGCAACAGTCGACTGCGACCTACGTTGGAGCCATTTCAACACCTGTGCAGCTTCCCATTTGCAATCGGACCCCTTCATGCGTTTGGGGTCAGATCGAGGGCTTCGACGATGCGGCTGAATGGGATCTGCGCCGCCTCGTTGACTTCCTTGACCCGCTGGGCGCTCGGTGCCTCGAACAGGCACATGCACTTTGCCTCACCGGGCACATAGGTGCTCCGGATGTAGCGCACCGGCTTGCCCTCATCAGAGAAGCGGTGGCTCGTTTCGATCGCCGCCCTCTGCGCTCCCCCCAACTGTTCCAAAGTGATTCCCGGCAGTTCGCGCTCCACCATGTAGACAGCCATCTCGCAACCTCCTGAAGAAGATGGCCCGAGCGTATGTTTCGCCGTCTGGGCGAACATCGGGGAAAACACCTAATTTCCGGACTCAGACCCTCGGGATGTGACCCAGGCGGCGATCTGCGACCGGGAGCGGTAGCCCAGCTTATTCATCAGGTGCTCGACGTGGGCGTCTATGGTCCGCTCGGCGACTCCAAGTCTGCGCGCGATGCTGCGATTCGTCATGCCGCCCGCGATGAGGCCGGCAACCTCGTGCTCGCGTTTGCTGATGGCATCACGCGGTTTCGACTTCGATGGTGCCCCGCGCTCGTCACCGAGGGCGTATGCAATCGCGTCATCAACCGAAAGCTTCCCGCCCTGACGCCACATCGTGCGTAACTCGACTTCACCGAGCTTCTTTCGCGCCATGCCGATGGATCGGTCGTGCAGCACCTGGTAGTTCTTCGACAACACAATGCCCAGCCGTTCGTTGAACCCTGAACTTGCGCCGAGCAGGACGAGACCGCGTGTACAACGGCCACGCGAAATCTCGACCCAACCCAGGCCCTCGAGTGATTTGCTGATTCCCCATTCTTCATCCAGATCCCGGCGCAGAGTCAGCGACTGACGGAGCGCCTCGACGGCGCTGTCATAGGCGCCCTGCATCCACTCGAGAAGGCCGATTCCGAAATGAGATAGTGCGATGTGCCAACGATCTCCTTGCTGCTGTTTCAAGACGAGACTCTCGCGATGCAGCGACCACGCGGCTTCGTAGTCGCCGATCATCGTGAGCGCCTCGGCCAGCTCGTAGGCGGCTACGTAAATGCCGATGCGGTCGCGTGCCTTGCGATAACGCGCCACCGCATCGGTGAGAACCTCGACCGACTCGGCGAGCCTGTTGTCGTACAGCAGCGCGATGCCGTACCTCATTACGGATAGGTTCACCGCGGCTGGCTCGCCGATCGCGCTGCTGACGCGCACGCTTTCTTCGAGGAGTGGGACCGCTGCGGTGGAGTCTCCCTGAACGTACGCGAGAAATCCGGCCACATTCAGCCCATACGCTCGAGCACGGCCATCGGTTGCCCCGTCCAGCAACCGCTCCAGCCACATCCTGCCTTCGCTCGCGTGACGTGTCTGCCAACCGAGCCACAGGGACGACGCGAGCCGTAACGCATCGTTCCTGTAGGCTGGATCGCGGCGGCCGAATTCCAGCGCGGCACGGATGTTGCCGAGGTCGGCGGTGACTCGACCGAGCCACCTCTGCTGGTTAGGCCCGCGCCACTCGGGTTCGGCACGCAGCCCGAGGGCCACAAACCACCGCAGGTGCCGAGACTCGGCCTCGCCGTCCTCACCTGCTTCTGCAAGCTTCAGCAGACCGTACTCCCGGACGGTCTCCAGCATCTGGAAACGCCGATCACCCGTGGTGCCGGGAACGCTGACGATCGAGTTATCGACCAGCTCGGTGATCGCGTCCAGAACGGCACTTGGGTGAGCAGCGAGTTCGTGCGAGACTGATTCGATTGCTTCGAGCCCGAAGCCGCCGACGAACACCGATGCAAATCGCCAGGCGGTTCGAGCCTCGCGCGAGAGGAGCTCGTAACTCCAGTCCATCGTTGCGATTAGCGTGCGCTGCCTGGGCTGGGCTTGGCGGTCGCCTGTGGTCAGAACGTCGAAACGGTTCGTGAGCCGGGCCGCCAGCTGGCTTGGCGAGAGCGTCTTGAGGCGTGCTGCCGCCAGCTCAATCGCTAGTGGCATCCCGTCCAGGCGGCCGCAGATCTCAACCGCGTCGGCCTCGGACGGTTCGGTGTGCCCGGGCGCCGACATCGCGGCGCGCGCGCCGAACAGTTCGATGGCCTCGCGAGCCGTCATCGGCGGGACGCTCCACACGCGCTCACCGGCTACGCCGAGAGCGATGCGACTGGTCGCGAGCACATGGACTCGCGGACAACCACGAAGCAGCGAATCGATCAGTCCCGCCATCTCCGCGGCGACGTGCTCACAGTTGTCGAGAATCAGCAATACGTGCTTTGTGCGCAGCGCATCCGAAATCTGGGCGGCCATGTCCCTTCGAGGCCGAACGGTGACCGCCAACGCGTCGGCAACGGCTCTAGGCACCATCGGAGCGGTGCCGATGGGCGCGAGCTCGACGACGAAGACACCGTCGGGGAAGGTTGCAGCGTGGGCGGCCGCGACCTGCAGTCCAAGCCGGCTCTTGCCGCAACCGCCTGGCCCCACGAGCGTGATCAGGCGCTCCGAGGCGACGAGGGCTCCGATCTGTCGGATCTGCGTTCGGCGGCCGACGAATGATGTGAGAGGATGCGGCAAGTTGCCTTGAGCCACGCGCTATTAAAACGCGTTTCCGACTAGGGGCGATCGGGGTCGCGCTCGTCAGCGTCGAATTGCAGCGCAAACCCTGTAATAGCGGCTGTAAAGCCGGGCACGATCGAAGCGATAGCGAGACAGACCGAAGGCCCGCATGACTTGTCGCGGAGGCGACTAAGGTCCCAAATCCACCAATCAATGTGACTAATCCTGGGAACTGAGCGCACTTCGTCGGCCGGTTTAGTTGCGAGGCAACTTGCTGTGGCTGTCAATGTGTCGCGAACTTTTCGGCACGAACGCGCGAGGAGTGGCCGTCGGACTTCTCCCGCGTCAGGGCCGACTTAGAGTCAGCCCATCACGGGATCACGACGTCGGTGATTACCACCGGATTGTGCAGCGTGTAGTCGAGCTCGTCACTTTGTAGCACGCCCGGTGGCGTCAGGACGTCCATTGCCTTCGGCACTGTCGACGGATCGGCCGTGCAGTGCGGGTCACTGCTCGCCGCCGCGCACACACCGAACAGGTAGGGCTGAGGCGTCGGCGCGAAGTCCCGAGCCTGGTCCGAGCTGAACCCGTCCTGCCCGGTCAGGACGACGGAGAAGCCCCATCCGCTTCCGGGATGGCCGAGGCTCGACGCCGGCACGCTGAACGTGATGTAGCGCGAGACCTGGTTTGCCCGGATCGAGACGGTGCCCAGCGTCGTGCCATGCGCATCGACGTACCGCTGGCCGAAGCCCTGCACCTCGATCAGACGGCTCCACGCCGCGGACGGTGCGATCTGATAGTTGCGCTGGGAAAACGAGGCGCCTTTGGAGGTGTCGGAAGTCGCCGCGCCAGGATCGTGAACGTAGACGTCGACCAACTGCGCTCCGAGCGGGCTGCCAAACGTCGGCGACAGGTCGCGAGTCTGGACGCGGAAGATGATGTTGCCGGAGCCGGCGCTGTCGTCGTAGACCTGGAAGTCCGTGATGTCGAACGCTCCGGCGTGGAAATCTCCGGCCGTCGGATAGGCGTAGTTGCCTGGGCCATTGTCATCGCCGCTCGGGTCGGTGTTGTCGAGGATCTTGTTCCCGGGGACGAAGTCCCACACCACCGTGCGGCTAGCCTGAGCTGTACTTCCGTCGGCGGCAGTAGCCGCGACCGTGATCACGGTCGTCCCGGGTGAAACGGCGACAGAAGTGCTGAACGAGCCATCTGAAGCCGCGGCCGTTTCGGCAGAAGCGGTGGTGAACGATGTGTCGACGTTAGTCGTCGCGACCGAAACCGCGTTCCCCCCCGCGGTCGTGCCAGTCACGGTTAGCGGCGATCCGTTTATCGCCGACTGGTTGGCGGGTGAGGAGATGGTGAGCCTCGTTGCGCCTTGCTGGTGGCTCACGTAACGATCGGTAGTGTTGACCGGCTGGTCTAGCGCTCTGCCGGCTCCGATGTCGGAGGCCAGTCGGACGAAAGCGCCCGCCGACCATGTGAGCGGCGCGGCCGATCCAGCGGGCTTCCCGTCGACGAATCCAATCGAGGCGACCGTGGGATCGGTGCCATAGGGCGAGGGCGCGAGACCGGGCAGCTCCCAGTCCTGCTCCGGAATCAGGCCAACGCCCGAAGCGAAGCTCTGCATGCTCTGGAGCAACGCGATCGCCTCCGCCGCGTCGCCGGTCTGTAGCCCATTCTCGCCGCGCTCGGCCGAAAGCGCTGGCCAGGGATGGCCGGTGCCTTTGCCGCTGGGCGCCCATGGGTGGCCGTCGCTTGAACCGTCCCCGTACCCGTCTCCGTTGTAGCGATGCCATCCGGGCCCATCTGGGGTGGTGGTCTCGATGGTGGCGTCGACCACCGGCGTCGACTCCTGAATCGCAGGGTCGGACGCAGCCAGCTCACCCAACCGAGAGAGCTCGAGAAAGCCGGCGTCGATGACGGTGCGTTGGTCGAGCGTCGGCCCACCATTGCCGAGGTTGTACGAAATTGCGGCGTTGGGGTCGCCGGTCTTCGAAAGGCGGATGAAGTACGGATGCGACGCGAGCGGTCCGGATGTGGTGACCGTCCAGCCCTTGATCGAGCGCTGCCACTGGTCGGCGGTAGCGCGAAACACGCTAGCTGAGACCGCGTCGCGGTTGACGTCGGCGAGGTCAGCCGCAGAGATCAGCCCAGCGATCTCCGCCGCAATGGTCGAGGGCGAGTATCCGCCCTGCTCCTCCCACCGCTCGGGGCCGAAGCTCGGACCATGAGCGACAACGAAGTAGGCGGCCGGGCGGATGTGCTGCATGTAGAGCGCCGAATCGGTCATCCCGAGTGTCCACGCCATCAAGATCGGATACGAGCACTCGTCCAGCTGCGTGTTGAAAGAGTCAGGCGCGGGCTTGCCGTTGACCAGGCTGTTGCGCGGCATCGAGCCGTCGGGCTGCTGCTGCCGATCGAATAGAAAGGTCACCGCGTCGCGCGCCGTGGCAAGGTCCCCGTCCGCCACCAGTCCAGTCCACGCTTCATACAAGTCGCGCGCGAACACCTCGCGATACGAGCCGAAGTAGGTGCTGTTTGGATCGCCGGCGGAAACCGCCTGGCCCCACGGAGACGCAACGCTCGCGACGATCGCGCCCGGAAATGTCTTGTCCTCGGAAGCCTTGACCACGTTCGCACTCAGGTAGTACTCGGCGGCGAGCTGGTGCACGGCCGCCTCGGTCAAACCGGAGAGGTGAGCCGGCGGCGCATTCAGGCCGGCGTCGTAGATCTGCCAACCCGCTTCGTAGGCGCTGCGCACCGTGTCTAGGTTGGAACCTAGCGATCCCTCAGCACTCGCGATTGCGGAGACCGCATCCGGGCCAAGGCCGAGGGCAAGAGTGACCGATCCGTTGCCGCGCGGTGCCAGCTTGACACGTCCCGTTTGCACGACGTTGCCGTTCGTCGCGTCGGTGTACATGTGGGTCAGGCCGTGCGAGGCGTCGAGTTGGTTGAGGCCATCGCTCGGCGTGCCGACAAAGCCGCTGGTCGCCTGGTCGAACGGACCGTCGAGCGCCGCGAAGACGGGCTGAGCGTAATCGCGGTTCACGGCGTTGGTCGCAGTCTGAGTGTCGTACGAGACGAGGACGGGATGGCCGGTCGAATCGTCGACCGTCGAGGAGTCGCCGCCGCCGTTGCCGACTCCCCCTCCTCCGTTGCCGTTCACGCTCGCGTCGAAGCGAACGTATACCTGGAGATTGGAGTGCGTCGAGTTGTGGACACGCACCTGCATCAGGAGCGTGTTGCGGGCGGGATCGGTGAAGTAGTCGGTGACAATGCGGTACGCGCCGCTTTTTGCCGTTGCGGTGACCTCGCATTCCATGCCGCCCGGGTCGACTGCGCGCACCGCATACGTCATGTCACGGGTCTGCAGGTCGGTGAAGGTTGATCCGTCGGTGACGATGTACTGAAGCGTCTCGACGTTGGTGTTGTCGACGGTCGGGTAGTAGACGTCGCTTAGCACGCCGCCCGCGACCGTGTACCACACCTTCGATGCGGTGTCGGCCGCGGTGCCGAGGCAGTCCTTCCGCGCGAGGTCGAAATGAGAAAGCGCGCCCGGCCCGCCAGGAGCGAGGGCTGGAGGCGCGGCCGAGGCGGTCGAATAGGGGATCGAGACCGCCACCGCAAGGCAAGCTCCGCCGAGCGCTGATGCGAACTTTAGAAAGCGTCGGTTGAACCTATGCATCGGTTCTTCTCCTGGACTATCGGCCTCTGCCAGCCTGATCCCGCCTCGGGCTGACGGAGCGCCCGAAGGGCGTACGGCCAATGATGGCGCCAATCGGAGTGCTTGGGAAGGGGGGCGCTTCCGGGATGGGCTGACATGTCCACTCCGAGGAGCCGTGCAGCGGCCAGTTCGGGTTCGTCGTCGATGGAGGCAGAGGTCCTGACAGCCAAGTTGACAGCCATTCTGTCGGACGGTGGCCAACCGTCAGCGAACGTCAGCGGATGCCGGCTTGTGATTTTCATCTTGCGCGGACACTGCTGGATGCTGGCGGACGCCAGAAACGCGGTCTTCAAAACCGTTTGCGGGGCGCTGTTGAGGCGTCCTGGGTGGGTTCGATTCCCATCCATCCCCGCCAACCTAACGGGCGCCCCTTTGCCCTACGCGTCTCCATGGAGAAGCTCATCCAGCTCCTCCGGACTCATGCGCTTGACCTTGGCTTCGATATCGCGGTCGTAGCTTCGATCGTTGGGGTCGGTGTTCGGGTAGTGCTTGCGCTGGTATTGCTTGATGAAGGTCGCTACCTCGTCCGCCAGCAGCTCACGACGCCTGCCCTTCACACCCCCAATCTACAGCGATGCCTCGTAAAGCGACCTTCTGGGGAAGGTGGGTTCGATTCCCATCCATCCCCGCCAAATTTTCGCGGTTTTGGCTGCAGTGACAGCCGAACTACAAACGGTTTTCTAAATCGTTTGCGGTCCCACGGCATCGCGCGTCCTCCGTCTATGGGCAGTCCGCACACTGCCACCGCCAGGAAGCTCGCGATAAAAACACCTGCTATCGGCACCAAAGTGCATCGACCCATCGGAGCCTGGCGGTCTACGTCAGCCGGGCTCAACCTGTTAGCCCGAGGAGGGCGAGGAGTGCCCACAGGGAGACCATCAGCAAGCCAAACGCTATCGCCACCACAGTAAGGCCGTTTTGCCGCCATTTGTTTTCAGACCACTTGGCCTCTACGACCCCCCAGGCATGAAGCCCGATCCCAGAAAGCCGGGTGGGCGCCGCCCGGCGGAAATCTCGTACACACCCGCAACCAGGAAGGCAATGCCGGTGACCAGGGCAACAATGCAACCGGTCGCCAGTGCCGCCGCCTTCAGGACTTCCATCGCATCATGCAGCCACCATCCAAGGACCTACGGTAGGCCGCCCAGCAGGTTCTCGGCCTCGCACCAAAGGAATCCCACCCAGGCTACGTCGTCGGCCCAAAACGTCAACCGCATCGGCATACTGTTGCTGCGTCAGCCTCTGGGCGTTCGCGGACGTCCTCCGTTCCTTTGAAGTCCGGCACCGCACACATTTAGGGCTGTGATGCTCCGCTCTTAGAGCCGGGGCCTCGATGGGGGAACCTTTGGCGCCGCCGCCGTAAGGCGCTCCAGGCCGGCGAGCACAGCAACCCGCTCCGTGGCGGACAGCTTCTTCAGCGCCATCGCCAGACGGTCCAGATCGAGCACGCTGTCAGACGCCACGCGCTCCTGGCCCTTCTTGGTTAACACGATCGATAGTCGCCGCTCGTCATCGGGGTCGCGGCGCCGCCGCAGGAATCCCCGGCGCTCGAGGCTCTTGACCTGTTCCGACGCCGAGCTTTTGGGGATGCCGAGGTGATTGGAAACGTCACCGAGAGGGATGCCGCGGACAGCAGGAACGTGGTGGAGGAGCTGGCGCTCGTGCTGGGAAAGGTCAGCCGCCTCTGGCTTGAAGAATGCGCGCCACAGATTACTGTACAGAAGGTCGAACTGTTCGGCCATCGATTGGTTCGCCACGCCGTACAATCTACCCGATCAGCGCACGACTCGTAAGGAGGGTTAGGGCCATGGTGACGATACACACGGAGAGACTCATTCCCGCCCCGGCGCCGCGGGTTTGGGAGGTGATCGCCTCGGCGGACCGCCTGCCCGAGTGGTACGCCCGATCCGACAAGGTTGAAGTGCTAGAGGGCGCCGGTCTCGGCCGACGCCAGCGCATCAGCAGCACATGGCGCGGGCAGGAGTCGGAGGTCGACCAGGTGATCTCCGCATTCGAGCCAGGTCGCCTGCTCGAATGGCGTCACGAGTCAGAACGGCTCGGGGGTGTGCCAGCGCCACGATTCGCCCTGGAAACGGTCGTAAGGATCAAGCTCGAGGCTGACGGACCGGACTCGACTCGTGTCGTTATGGAGTCACGCCAGCGACCCGCCGACGCAGACAAGGAGCAGCAGATACGCGGCAACTCCGCGTATCTCGCCAAGATGTTCGAAACCTCGCTCGAGCGCCTGGAAGAGTTGCTGACGAAGGGGTGACTGGTTTCGCCAAACGACCGTCCGCGGCTAAGCTCGAGCAATGGCCGAGCGTCCCTCCTGGAACAGCGAATACGAGGGCTCTCCCCCCTGGGATATTGGCCGGCCGCAGCCCGACTTTGTGCGGCTGGCCGACGCGGGTAAGCTGGCCGGCCAGGTCCTCGACGTCGGGTGCGGAACGGGCGAGCAGGTGATGCTCGCGGCGACGCATGGAGCTGAAGCCCTGGGGGTGGACATCGCCGAGCTCGCGATCCAGCGGGCGCGGGAGAAGGCGCAGGAGCGCGGGATCCTTGCCACGTTCCAGGTCGGAGATGTGATGCACCTCGACCGGTTGGGGCGGCAGTTCGACGTCATCACCGACAGCGGCCTGTTTCATGTCTTCAGCGATTCCGAGCGTCCGGCTTTTGTCAGCAGCCTGCGGTCAGCGCTGCGGCCGGGCGGGACGTACTACATGATGTGCTTCAGTGATGAGCAGCCTGGCGACTGGGGGCCACGGCGTGTCTCGAAAGCGGAGATCCGGGCTTCATTCACGGACGGCTGGTCAGTCCGGTCGATCGAGCCGGCGCAGTTCGCCATCGCCATCGCCATCGAGTCGGAACGGGCGCAGGCTTGGCTCGCGACGATTGAACGCCTCTGAGGCCTGGGCGCTCAGAGGGGGTCCTCTCTCGGAGACTAGAGTCGACGCCATACGAGGGCTCTAACGAAGTTTGGTTGCCGACCGTCCTATCCGCGTTCCTCTTCCTACAGTGGTTATCTGGAGCATCACGGAGAACGAGAGGGCCGTCACCTGGTGGCGGTGGGACGTGATCCTGACGGCCGCCCGTCGCGCTCGGCTCCTGGTCGCAGCCCTACTCGCCGCCACTACCTAATTTCTTGGGGGAAGCATCCCAGGTCCGTGGCCTCGCTCATGCGGGTGGCCCAGGACGGCAAGATCGCATCCATCCACACGTAAATCGCCATTGACCCGCCACTCAGACATGTTGGGTCAGCTGCGGAGGTGGAACGGTGTCTCGCCTTCTTGTCCTTAGCCAAATCAGAATCAGCAGGAACAAGGTCAACAGCGGGAGGCTGCTGACGTAAAACCAGCCCAGGTCTGTGAGCACTCCTTCGATCATTCCCAGCACGAAAACCCCCACCTGTATTCCGAGCACAAGACCCCAACTCCAGCCCGATCGGCGGAGAAGGAACGGGATGGAGGCGACAAGGTTAAGCGCTCCGATGGCGTAGAGCTCAATCGCAAAACGCGCCTGCTCGGCGGCTTCAGCTGTGTCGGCCCCTACCATGACGCTTCGCTCTCCCCACTCGATGGAGCCAGCGATGAAGCACGCCATGCACTCGAATCCGAGTACTGCGACCGGCGCGTAGAGCGGCCAGCGCGAGATTGCGCCATCGGGCGCGTGGCCTGGGCGTGAGATCAATCCTGGCCGGCCCCCTCCCGGCGGGGCGCGACGAGCGCGATTTTCGGTCATCGCTTGACGCCGGCCAACTTGGGATGTTTTTCGCTTAACGCGCTCAGATCCACCAAGGTCAGCATATGCTCGGACATCAGGCGGGTAGCGGGGTGAGCGGGGAGATCGGTACGCCAGGCGAAGGGTCGGAGTGCCAAAAGGCACCGTCCGAGGAGCCCATTTCGGTCAATGGGGGCCTCAAACCAATTTGACGCAGCCAACCTGGGCGTCGCCTGGCGGGTTCGGCCGGAAAGTGGCGGCTCTGGCTCTGCAAAGTGCGATCGGGCCCAAGGCCCAGCAGGCCCACAAGCTTCGGCCAGTGGTTGCCGCCCTACTTGCGATCGGCTTCGCGCTGCTTCTCTACCGCGGCCCGCGGGACGCCGGATTCGCCGTTCTGGCCGTTCTTGGTGGAGGTGCCGGCTGGCTGTTGTCCGGCAGAGTCGCGAGGCTTATCTGTCTTGCTGAAGTGGTCGCCCTGGCAGCATGCCTGTGGTTGGGCACCGTGTCCTGGACGACTGGCCTTGTCCAGATCGCGATCGTGACTTCCTTGACCGGTCTTGCCCATCTCGCGGCAGCAAGAGAACTGAGCGCGCGCCGTAATTCAGCCAACGACCGCCGCCTCGACGGTCTGACCTCCTTGCTCGAAACGGCGGAATCGCTTGCCACAACCTCGGATCGCGATGTGATCCTCAAGACCGCGGTGTATGCAGCGGGCCGAGGGATTTCTAGATCGGGCAACAATCGGCCGGCCCACGCCTCCTTCCATGAGGTCATCGGCGAGCGCATCAAGATCACAGTAGTTGTAGATGAGCCGTCGGAAAGCGAGATGGCGAGCGGATTTGAGTATCCATTAAGCGGAAATCAAGCCGCCCGTGCCGCCATTCGCACCGGCAGGCCGGCGTTCGTTCGTCCGGACCACCTCGGCAGCCCTTTGCGCGAGCTCGCCGATCGCATTGGTTGGCCCGTGCTCATCATGGCGCCCGTCTACTGCGCAGGAGCGCTGCACGGGTTGCTTGCCGCGTCCGCCCGTGATGGCCCGGCGGTCGACCAGCTTCAGCAATATCTGCTTGGCACACTTGCCCGTTTGACGAGCTCAAGCCTGAACTCCGCCTCGGATAAACACGACCTACTTTCGGCGGTGGCAAAGAATCGCACAGCCGAGATGACCGCGCTGGGTTTGGTTCCTAGCGTCGTCGACGAATTGCGCGAATCTGTGAAGCCAATCAAGCAGCGAATGCTTGAGCTGAAGAATTCCAAGAATGGCTCCATTGAGGATGTCGATCACGCATTCGCCAAGCTCGATGATCTGATTACCACCCTGGCTTCACGAACGGCAATCGACGTTACCACCGGCCTACTGAGTCGGCACTTAGGGCTCGCGGCTCTAGAGCGGGATGTGCTGCGTGCACGCCGAACGCTGCTTGGCCGCCACTGCGTTGCCGTACTGCGCCTGGCCTCACCTGAGTCAACCAATTCCAACGAACTCATCCGTCTGGTTGCTGATCGTCTGAGGTCTCGCTTGAGGCGGGAAGACTTGATATTCAGGAATGCAGAAAACGAACTCGTTTGCTCCTTCGCCGACATGGATAGAACCGACGCCTGGCCAATCCTGAATCGCATCAAGAGCGAACTGGCCGGTGAACTTGGTTATGCGCCGTTCGGAATCGGGCTGACGGCACTAAGCCCGGACCAACCCGTCGACTCCCTCAGCAACGTCGAAAGTTCGCCCTCCGCACAGCTGGCCTAGCTCTCAACCGCCCATCGTGCCCTCGGCCATGTTCAGCGAGCTGACCGCCAACGGCGTGCCGGCCGCGGTGGCCCAGCGCCTGGCGAACCTCCCACCGATCAGCTACCTCTTCGCATCGTTCCTGGCTACAACCCGTTGCAAGCGCTGTTAGGCCCTCTTCTCGCCCAGCTCTCCCCGGCCGACGCGGCTCGCCTCACCGGAAATACTTTCTTTCCGTCGCTCATCGCCGAGCCGTTCCATCACGGCCTCGTGCTGGTGCTCAGCTTCTCGATCGTCGCGAGCGTCGTCGCGGCGCTCGCATCGGCGATGCGGGGTGGGCATTACGTCCACAAGGAAAAAGAGAGCGTGTCCTTGCAGGAAGCTTCCCAGGCCTAGGTCCTACTTCCGCCGGTCGCGCTCGGTCCTGGTCGCGACCGCCAACAGGCCGGCCAGCACGCCTCCCTCGAAAAACCCGTAGAAAATCGATCTTCCTAGCGGCTGGTAAAAAGGGCCAATGTTGATCGCGAAGGTGAGCACGCCCAGCACCGGAAACGACAGCGCAAGCTGCTTCCACGTGTCGAGCGACTCCCACCAGAGGACGGCTCGAGGGGGTGGTTTCACCCGTTCATTGTTGCTGGCTGCGACGTTCGTCCTCTTACTGATCTGTGCCTGCGATCCGGTGACCGGCACTGGCGCCGGGACTCCGCCCGATCCTCGACAGTATCTGAAGGTCGATCCCACGACGCAGACCGCGGTAGTCACGCTGATCGCCGGCTACCCGGCCACCGATTACCAGTTCAACTACGACGGCTACGGCAACGGAACGCTGAACTTGAAGGTACCTGTCGGCTGGCAGGTCACCGTGCAGTGCGCGAATCACTCGACCGTGCCGAACTCCTGCGCCGTGGTGGCGAACGCTGCGGCGACAGAGCCGATCCAGCCCGGCTGGAGCACGCCGGATCCACAGCGCGGTCTGAGCCCCGGCCAGTCGGCCAGCTTCGCCTTCACACCAACAACATCAGGCGCCTATCGCATCGCCTCGCTCGTCAGGGGAAGCGAGGCAAGTGGGATGTGGCTCGACCTTGAGGTCGTGCAGGGCGGCATGCCATCGCTCACCGCCAGCCAGTGACCACATGGTGACGATCGATGATGTGCGGGCGCTGGCGGTGAACCTGCCTCTCAGCTATGAGGCGCTGGTTGGGGGGCGCGTCAAGTTTCGAGTCGGCCGGATCGTCTATCTCTCGTTCTCACGCGACAGCGCGGTGATGGGTTTCGCCTTCCCCAAAGAAGAGCGCGACTGGCTGATCGGCGGCTCGCCTGACAAATTCATGCAGCCCATCGCGTCGGACCTTCGCTACAACTGGGTGCTGACGCGACTGGCCGCGCTCGACAAGAGAGAGATGGAGGAGATCGTGATTGACGCTTGGCGGATGGTAGTCCCGAAACGAGTTGCCTCCGCTTACCGCGCGGGCGTCTGAAAAGCCCTAAAGGCGGCCGGCCGGGCATCAAATTTGCCACGCTATCCGCCTTGCATGGCTGTCAAGACGCGACCTGAGACCAGCGGGCTGCGAGGCGCCTACATCCTGACCGGCGTGGCGGATGGGACTTTGCTCCCGTTTATTCCGCTCCTCCTCTTCGATCGCGGGTTGAGCGCACCCCTGATCGGCGCGGTGCTTGCCAGCTCGTCGCTGGCTTCACTCGTCGCCGGCCTGGCCTGGGCCTATCTTGCCGATCGCAGGTGGCGGCCCGAACGCATGGTGGTCGTGGCCGGTGCCGCCTCGGCATCAGCCGCGGCCCTGCTTGCGCTATCCAGCGGAGCCGTCGGGCTGGCGGTCGGCATCGTTGCTCTTTCTCTGGCGCGTTCGCCTTTGATGCTCATCGACCCGATCGCCCTCCGACGGCTGCGCGTCGCGCGCCGAACGCACTACGCGCGGATCAGGTTGCGGATGAGCGCGGGATTCGCCGCGTCCACTGTCGTGGCAGGGGCGACCTATCAGGCGCTCGGCGTGCGGCTCGTCCCATTTCTCTATGCACCGCTCAGCGCACTGTTCGGGCTATGGGCGTGGAATGCGCTGCAGCCGGCCGCCCCCGAACAAACACCTGAACCGGACCCGGCGCCTACCGTTCCGGGCGACCTGCCGAAGATTCCGCCCGCCATGTTCGTTTTTCTGGTCAGCTCTTTCCTGCTCGGCGCCTCGCTGGCCGCGACGGGGAACTTCCTCACGTTGCAGATCAACCTGCTGGGCGGCGGAGCCCTGCTCGTCGGAGCCGCAGCCGCGTTCCAGGCCCTGACCGAGATTCCGACCATGGGCTACACCCACCTGTTGACCAGGCGCCTCAGTCACCGAGCTCTTTTCGCGATCGGCTGCGCGATCTACGTCGTGGTCTTCGTCGCGTGGGCATTCGTTTCCAGCCCACTCGTCGCGGCCTTGCTCAAGCTGGCGATCGGAGTCGCATTCGCGTTGACCTATGTGGCCTCGGTAGTGATCGCCGACGAGCTCACGCCGGCCCGTCTGCGCGCAACCGGGCAGGCCCTGGTGAAATCGGTCACGTTTGGGCTGGCACCGATCGCCGGCTCGCTCGGAGGCGGGCTGATCTACGGCACGCTGGGACCGCGCGCGATGTTCCTCGCCGCCACGGCCGTGGTGGCGGCGGCCGGTCTTGTGGCCCTCGTGGCGACGCCCTCCCAGGCCCGCCGCCGCGAAGGCGGCGGTGTCGTTCCGGCGGCCGAGCCTGCGCCTGCAACGCCCTGACCTGAGTCAGGTGTCGAGCGGGATCCAGAATTCGACCCGCGTGCCCGAACCCGGCTGACTTTCGATCCTGTAGCGCCCGCCCGCCATCAGGGCTCGCTCCCTGAGCGCAAGCAATCCGAGATGGCCCGGGATGTTGCTGCGCTCTGACACCACAAAGCCCTGTCCGTTGTCCTCGATCACCCCCAAGATGCCGCCATCCTCAACGGTCAAAGACACCTTGACCCTCTTCGCCTCGGAGTGCCTTTCGACGTTGCTGACCGCCTCTGTCAGCTGGCGAAAGATCGTCATCTTCAGGTCGAGACTCAGATCTTCAGGAATTTCCAGTACGACCTCATGACTGATCCCCGACGCACCGAGCATCACGAGCCGGTCCTGGATCGATTGCGCAAGTCCACCCGGGCTTTCGAGGGCGGGCGGGCGAACTTCGAAAACCAACCGCCGCAGCGAGCTCTCCGTCTCGTCCAGCAAGGTCCGCAAGCTCTCGAGCGAGATGGGATCGGCCTTGCCCTCCTGGATCATGCGACCGAGCTGGAGCTCGGCGGCCGTCAGCTTCTGGAGCGCGTCGTCGTGAAGCTCCGTGACGAAACGCTTGCGCTCCTTCTCAGCGACTGTCGTCATGTTCTTGAGCAGCATCTGGCGGGCCCCGTCGACCTTGGTCAGGCGTTCGACGGTCTTCCTCAGCTGCTCCTGCGTGTGCCAAAGCTGCGTCACCAGCCCAGCGGCGAGACCCGCCTTCTGCAGCACCCATGTGTCTTGCCTGGAAAAACCACCGGGCCGCGTTGAGTCGTAAGCGGCGACCAGTCCCAGGCGAATGTCGCCGGCGCGCCACGGCACGCTGATGGCGCTCTTGACGCCGAGCGTTTCGAGCACGTAGGCAAACTCGGTGGGTCGATCCTTGTTGTTCGCGCGAAAGATCAAGTCGTGGTGGACGACCTGGCTGGCGAGGTCGTCGCCGCCTGGCTCGCAGCGGGTCGCGCGAAGGCTGGAGAGGAATGCCTTGTCCACGCCGTAGCCGCTCGCCAGAGGAGCCAGCATGCTGTCATCGCCGAGCCGCCAGAACAACACCTTCTCCGCGCTGACCAGCTCGCCCATCGTCTGGGCCAGGCGGCCGTAGAAGTCCATCAGGCTCTGACCCGCGACAGCGTGGGACGACACCGCCAGGAGCACCTCGACTTCCAGGTCGTGTGCCCGCTCGACGTCATCGGCGCTGGGCCGCAAGTGGTCCATCAGCGGCCGGTCACCGGACCAAAGCCCTCCATTCTTCCCCCCGAGGCCAAGCTTAACAAGGCTTTACTGCGCTGCTGTGAACGTTGTGCGGGATTGGAGCACGCAGGGCGTGAAACCGAACATTATGATCACGCAAACGGGGGATGGCGACGGGGGATTCGGTCAGCATGAACGTGGACGCGGCGCAACTCCACTGGTTTCCCGATCGGGCCGGGATTTCAGCCGCCGGATGGTTGCGCAGGCCGTACGTTCCGGCCCGCCTGGACTCGGGGCGCGGCCCCGGCATTCACGTGCTGATGATCGAGGATGACGGGTCGATTGCGGAGATGTACCGGCTTCAGCTCGAACACGATGGGTACAAGGTCACCGTCGCGACGACGGGCGAGCTCGCCTTCTCGACCCTGACCGGATCGGCGCCCGATATCGTTCTGCTCGACCTGCTGCTGCCTGACCAGAGTGGCTTCGAGGTGCTGGCGGCGCTCAACGAGCGATTCCCGAATCATCCGCCCGTTGTCATCCTTTCCAACTACGGCGAGCCTTCGATGATCGATCGGGGCCGCGCGCTCGGCGCCGTCGAGTATCTCGTCAAGTCGCGCGTGACGCCCGGAGACATCTCGGGCCAGATTCCCAGTTGGGTTGAGCGTGGCCGGAGGGGGCCCCAGGAGTCTTGACCCTCGCGGTAACCCTGGTCCAGGACCTGACGGCAGCAGGCTTTGTCGCCCTCGGCCTGGCAATCGCTTACCGCTGGTATCGCGAGCGTGGGCGCGCGCAAGGCAAACTTGCCCTGGGCCTGATCGCGCTCGGCACGGTCGCCGCGCTCGGCAGGGTGCCCTCATCGGTGCCGCTGTCGGTGCTCCTGATCGTCTTGTTCATGCTGTCCGGCTTTTTTGTCCTGCTTTTTCGAAACGAGTTCATCCCGCTCGGACGCACGGCCTACCGGGCCGCATGGGTCCTGCTCGGTGTCTCGATCTTGGTCGGCATCCTGGACGTCGTGGCCCTCCAACATGCGAGTCCTGTGGTGGTGTCGGCCGCAGGGTTCCTCCTCATCACGTCATGGTCGATTTTCACCGGTGAGCCGACCTTTCGTTTCTGGGTCGCGAGCAACGCCCTGCCGGCAGTGCAGAAGGCCCGGATGCGATTCCTCAGCCTTGGGTTTGCGGTCTTGATCGTCATTCTCTTTGTCGATGTGCTGGGCGGCGGCGCGCTGCAGAGCCCCAGCGCGGTAATAGTCACGCAGCTGCTGGCGCTCTCAGTCGTTCCACTGATCTATGTCAGCTTTGCGCCGCCACCTCTCTTGCGCCGGATCTGGCGCATGGGCGAGGAGAACGAGCTCAGGGCGGCCATGCAGGATCTCCTCATCTTCAGCCCTAACCGCGAGGACCTTGCCGACCGCGCCGTCTTCTGGGCCGTTCGGCTGCTTGGCGCTACATCAGGATTCATCACTGATGCGAATGGCCAGGTGGTCGCCAGTGTGGGAATCGATGCAGACCGCGCGGCGAACCTTGTCTCCAGTCAGGCTGAAGCGCGGGCTCAGATCGTCCAGGCACCTGTGCATATGGCCGAGGGACAGGGATCGCTGGCGGTTGTCGGCGGCCGTTTCACGCCTTTGTTTGGCAGTGACGAGATATCCCAGCTGAGGGCGTACGCCAACTCGGTCTCGGCCGGCCTCGAGCGTGCCCGTGTCACCGAGCGCCTGGCCGCGATCGAGGAGCATAAGACGCAGTTTCTCAATCTGGCATCGCATGAGCTCCGCGGACCAGTGACGGTGATTCGGGGTTACGTGTCGATGCTGGAAGGCGGTCTCCTTGGCAACCTCAACCAGCGCGGTCGCAAGGCCGTGGGCGTGATGGCCGCCAAGGTGTCCGAGATGAACGAGCTGATCGAGGAGATGATCGAAGCCGCTCGGCTCGAAGAGGGCGGCCTCACGCTGCGCACCGTCGAGGCGGACCTTCGCGACGTGGCGCAGTCCGCCGCGGCGACTGTGGCCGCGCTGGTGGACGTGCAGCATCGCATCGTGATGGATCTGCCGGAGCGCCGGGTGCGGGTCAATGTCGACCCCGACCGGACGAGGACGATCATCGCGAACCTGCTCAGCAACGCGATCAAGTACTCGCCCGCGGGGGGCGAGATCACCTGCCAGGTCCGCGCGCGTGCAGGCGTCGCGAGGGTTGCTGTGACCGACGAAGGACTGGGCATCGCCAAGGAACACATGCCAACCCTGTTCACTCGATTCGGCAGGGTCATCACACCCCAAACCGAGCACCTCAAGGGCACCGGCCTCGGCCTCTTTCTGGGGCGGCAGCTGGCCCGAATGCAGGGCGGCGACATCACGGTCGCCTCGGTCGAAGGCAAGGGCAGCACGTTCACCCTCCAGCTTCCAGTCGCCGGCGCGGCCGAGCCGGTCTCGGCAGGCCCGGTGGGAGCGCCAGGCAGCGATGGAGAGCTTGGCGTGGCCGAGCGGCCCATCGCCACCCGCGCCACGCGATGAACCGGCGCCGACCGATTAGTTTTAGTGTTCCGCTTGGTCTACATCTCGGTGAGGGCAATCTTGGTCGGCCCGCGTCCATCCGTTTCTGAGCAGGTGGGAAGAAAATGAGCAGCGTTCGGGTACTCGTCGGCACGCGGAAGGGAGCGTTCATCTTGAGCTCGGACGCGAGCCGCAAGAGCTGGAAGGTCGATGGCCCGCACTTTGCGGGCTGGGAGATCTACCACTTGAAGGCATCCCCGGTGAACCCCGACAGGATCTACGCCTCGCAGTCGAGCGGCTGGTTCGGCCAGGTGCTCCAGCGGTCCGAGGACGGCGGCAAGACATGGGAGGCCGCCGGCAACCAGTTCCTCTACGACGGCGCGACCGGTACGCACAAGTGGTACGACGGATCCCCGCATCCGTGGGAGTTCAAGCGCGTCTGGCACCTGGAGCCTTCCCTGAGCGACGCCGAAAAGGTGTACGCCGGAGTCGAGGACGCGGCCCTTTTTGAGTCGCCGGACAGCGGCCAAACATGGACCGAGCTGTCCGGCCTGCGCACACACAAGACGGCCGCAGAATGGGCGCCCGGCGCGGGAGGGATGTGTCTCCACACGCTCGTCATCGATCCGAGCAACCACGACCGGATATTCGCCGCCATCTCGTCGGCCGGCACCTTCCGGTCCGATGACCGCGGCGCGTCGTGGCGTCCCATCAACAATGGACTCAAATCGAATTACATCCCCGACCCTGACGCCTACGTCGGCCACTGCGTGCACCGCATCGCCATGCACCCGTCGCGCCCGAACACGCTCTTCATGCAGAAGCACTGGGACGTGATGCGCACCGACGACGGTGGTGAAAACTGGCGCGAGATCAGCGGCAACCTGCCGACTGACTTCGGGTTTGTCATCGACGTCAACGCCAACGAGCCCGACACGGTATATGTCGTCCCGATCACAAGCGACTCGCATCACTTCGTACCGGACGGAAAGCTTCGCGTCTACCGGAGCCGCAGCGGGGGCGACGAGTGGGAGGCGCTCACCAAGGGCCTGCCGCAGGAGAACTGTTACGTCAACGTTCTGCGCGACGCGATGACGGTCGACACGCTCGACCCATCTGGAATCTACTTCGGCACGAGCGGGGGTCAGGTTTACGCATCACCCGACGGCGGCGACACCTGGTCCGCAATCGTCAGGGACCTTCCGCCTGTGTGCTCGGTCGAAGTCCAAACGCTGACGTGATCCAGGTCGTCCTGCCCAAGAACCTGCAGATCCTCGCCGGAGTCGGCAGGGTGGTCGAAGTGGAGGTCGCGGGCCATGCCACGCAGCGTTCGGTGCTAGACGCTCTCGAGGCGCGCCATCCGGCGCTGCTCGGCACCATGCGAGACCCGGTGACCAAGAAACGCCGCCCCATGATCAGGTTCTTTGCGTGCGAAGAGGACCTGTCAGACGCTCCCCTCGATTCTCCCTTACCCGAGAAAGTCAACTCCGGCACGGAGCCGCTCCTCATCATCGGCGCGATCGCAGGCGGGTAAACACCCTGTCGATTCGTAGCGGATTCGGATCAGAATGACGCGGGTGAGATGAGGGACGACACTCGCACCGGGCGCAGATGGTCTGGCGGCGGAAGAGGTGGCTGTCGAGGCTGCGGAGGCGGATGCGCGAGTGTGATCATCGTCCTGACAGTTGGCTTGCTGCTGACCATCTTCAATACCGCGATCAGCATCGGCGTTTCGGTCAGGATCCCCCTCACGCAGAGCAACGTGACTGTCGCGGGCTCGGTCGGCAAAAAGGAGAAGGCGCCTGACGCGCTGCCTTCTTATGTGCACGGAAAGCTAGGCGGCAATCAGAACTTCATCAATGGGTCACAAACACTGACGATCTGGGTCGCCGAAGGCACGGCGATCTTCGTCCTCGGCCAGCAGGAAGGCGCTCCGTTGATCGATCTCCACCTCGAAGCCCGTTAGACGACGACTACGGTCACTTCGTATTTGCCCTCCGCACCGACGCAAACACGGGCTTCGCCGCAGCTGACCCGGCTGGCGTCCACGATTGCCTTCCCCAGCTTGACCGCGCGGTAAAGCGCCGACGTCGTCCCACAGCCTTCGCCCGGGAAGCACGTGCCCGCGGGCGCGGGCGATACCAGCTGCTGTCCATCCTGCTCCAAAACTGCGGCGTCGGAGCTGCCGGAGATCGTCCATGCCGTGCTGTCGAGCGTCACGCGGACGGTGTCACCGGTGTGCACCTTGACGGTCAGCCCGTTCTGCGAGTCTCCGACCGCGTACTCGTGCGACACCCGCTGCCCAGAGGAGAGACACGCGGCAACGGCGAACGCCAGCATCGCGGCGAGCCACAGGCGCACAGCACCCTATGTATACCCCGGCCGGATCGGGACGGGCCATACCTGGTCGGCGTGGATGATGTAGCGCTGGGTCGCAAATGCGCCGGCCCAAAGGGGCCAGCACGTCGTGAGCGTCAGGTGGTAGCCGTTGACGTCAGTGACCAGCGCCGTTCGGCTGTTCGGGTCCACGATCTCCGTGCTGACCAATCGATAGCGATAGAGGCCGTAGCGTGTTTCGAGGTCGATCTCGTCACCCTTCGCCAACTGCGGAAAGTTGATCCAGTAAACGTTGTGTGCGGCCACCCCCACCGTGCCGGGGTCGCCGGGCCATCGAGTCGTCGGGTAGTGCCCAGGGCTCGCATATAGGACGCCGCTGTCGATGCCTTCTTTGATCGCGGCGAAGTACCCCAGCCTTGGAATCCGGATGGCGAAGTCCACGCCGTCAACAGGACGCTTCAGGCTCGGGTCGACGCCTTTAGGCGCCGCTTTGGTGGGGCCGATCTGGTAGGTCCAGACCTGGTTCAGATGCTGCTGGTCGGAAACACCCCTCCACATCCCGAATGCGAAATTACTGAGCATGATGATCCCCGCAACGAGGCAGCCAGCCCAGAGCACAGTGAGAGCCCGGCCCAGCCCGAAGCGGCGACGCGCGGGCGCCAGGGCATACCGGCCAAACGCACGGCGGGCGTGCATCTCGCTTGTAGAACGTCCATTGCAGGCTAAAGGACGAAGTAGAGGGTCGCTCCCTCTCCGACGGCTCCCTCAGCCCAGATCCGGCCCCCATGCCGGTTGACGATTCGCCTGGCCGTGGCCAGGCCGATGCCCGCTCCTGGAAACTCGCTCTGGCTGTGAAGCCGCTGGAAGGCGCCGAAGAGCCGGTGCGAGTCGATCATGTCGAAGCCCGCCCCGTTGTCTTTGACGAAGATGCGGGCCTCGCCGTCCACCACCTCCCGGCCGACCTTGATCTCGGGCGAGCTCTTGAGGCTGCTGAACTTCCACGCATTGTTGATCAGGTTGGCGAGCAGGATCCGCACCAGGCGCTTGTCGGCGGAAGCCAGGATCCCCGGAGCAATCTCGACCTCGACATGGGTGTCGGGGTTCGCGGCGCGCATCTCCTCGACGATCTGCATCGCCATGGCAGAGATGTCGACCTCTTCACGGCGCATCTCGCCGCTCGTCAGCCGGAACAGCATCTGCAGCCCGTCGAAAACCGAAGTCATGCGCAGGCTGGCCTCTCGCATCCGCTTCAAGTAGTCCCGGGCCGTCTCGTCCAGCTGTTCCCCGTAGTTGTCGAGCAGGCTCCGGCTTAGGCCGTCGAAGGAGACGAGTGGTCCACGCAGGTCGTGCGACACGGAGTAGCTGAATGCCTCCAGCTCACGGTTTATCGCGGTGAGCGCGATGGTCCGTTCCTCGACCAGGGTTTCCAGCTGGGTCCGGTAGCGGCGAAGCTCTTGTTGCGCGCGGTAGAGCTCCACGAACACGGTAACCTTGGCTCGAAGGATCGCCGGCACGACCGGCGCGAATACGAAGTCGACCGCGCCGAGGTTGTAGCCGCGGCCCATGTCCGTCTCGGCCTGGTCGAGCGCGGTGACGAAGATGAGAGGAGTGAGCTCAGAGCGCGGGCGCTGGCGAACCAGCTGCGCTGTCTCGAAGCCGTCCATGATCGGCATCCTCACGTCGAGCAGCACCACCGCAAACTCGTTGCGTAGCAGCTGGCGCAAGGCGTCCGCGCCGGACGATGCCTCGATGATGGTCTCGTCCAGGGGCGAGAGGATGGTCCGCAAGGCAAATCGCTTGGTCGCGTCGTCGTCGACCACCAGGATGTTGACCTTGGGCTTGGTCGGCGGCACCGCAGGCTCATCATCGGGAGCCGCTCGCCGCGGCTGCCGCGTCACCATCTCATCTTGCGGAACAGGTTCACCCCCTCCCGTACCTGCTGATAGTGGTCGCGGTCTGGACAGTAGAGGAGCGATTCGCGCTTGCCCAGCGCCAGGTAGCCGCCGCGAATCAAGCTGTCATAGAAGAGGCGATGAGCACGCTCCTGAAGGGAAGATCGGAAATAGATCAGTACGTTTGCGCACACGATCAGATGGAAGTCGTTGAACGACCCGTCCGTCACCAGGTTGTGTCGAGAAAACACGATGCTGTGCTGAAGCGCGGAATGGAAACGCGCGCTGCGCCCGGCGACCGAGTAGTGGTCGGCCAGGGATCCCCTGCCGCCCGACGCCTGATAGGACTCGTCGTAGCGGCGTACCCGATCGAGGGGATAGGAGCCGAGCCGGGCGACCGCCAGCATGTCCTCGTTGAGGTCGGTGGCGTAGATGGTGCTCCGTGTCAGAAGCCCCTCCTCCTGCAGGAGGACCGCCAGCGAATAGACCTCTTCCCCCGTGGCGCAACCTGCGATCCAGATCCGGCTTGAGGGATAGGTTCTGAGCAGAGGTATCACCTCGTCGCGCAGGGTGTGCACCAGCTCGGGATCGCGAAACATCGTGGTCACGTTCACGCCCACCACGCCAAGGAAACGCTGCATGCATGCGGCGTCGTGCAGGATCCGATCCTGGAAGGCGGACACTGTGCGGACCTTCTCCTGCGTCATCGCAGTCATGACGGCGCGCCGCAGCGGGCTCAGCGCATATTCACGGAAGTCGTAGCCATAGCACAGCCGGATTCCGTCGAGCAGCAGCCGGATCTCGACCTCCTCTAGCTCGGTACCTGTCCCTTCAAGGCGGAGTGCTGCCCCCTCACTCCGGGTCACTGAACCAGCCATGACTTGAGCATGGAAAGCAGGTGCGCGTTGTTTATCGGTTTGGCGATGTAATCGGATGCTCCCGCTTCGATGCATTTCTCGCGGTCTCCTTTCATTGCTTTGGCGGTCAGAGCGATGATCGGCCGCTCCCCGAATGAGTCGAGCTCACGCATCTTCGACATCGTCACGTAGCCATCCATCTCGGGCATCATCACGTCGACGAGGGCGATGTCGATGTCGTCCGCTTGCTGCAAGAGGTCCAACGCTTCCTGGCCTGAGTCCACCGAGACAACCTCCATCTTCTGCCGCTCGAGCATCGCCGTCAGGGCAAAGATGTTGCGGATGTCGTCATCCACGACCAGCACCTTCTTGCCGGTCAGCGCGCCGTCGGCGGGCTCGGTTCCGTTCGACCTCACCTCCTCAACTGTCTTGTTCTCTTGATCAGCGTCACGGAGGGCCGAAGTGATCTCCTGCTTCAGCCGCTCCGGCGAGCGGGCGTCTTTGATCACGATGCTCTTGGCAGCCTTGCCCAGCTTGAGCTCCTCCCTGTGGGTCAGGTCTCTCGCCGTGTAGACCAGGAGCGGTGTCGAGCCGAGCGACCGGTTCGCCTGAAGCTCCTCGATCACCCGCCAGCCGCTCATGCCCGGAAGCCCCAGGTCGAGGACGACGCAGTCGAACCTCTCCTTCTGAAGAAGAGCCAGGGCTTCGTCACCCGATGACACTGCGGTCGTCCTGGTGTTGGTCGGCGCCATCAGGTCGGTGATGTACTGCCGCTGGATGGGATCGTCCTCGACGACGAGGAGCGATTTCGCCTCCTCAGAGCCATTGCCTCCAGAGGCCAGCGCTCCGGCCCCTGACCTCCACGGGCCGTGACTGCCGGCTCCGACGAGGACGGGCTGCGGCGCAATGTCGGCAGCCGTTTCCACAGGTTCTGCCGGGCCGCCCCGCCGCTGGTGCGCCGGTGCGATCAGCGGCAGGTAGACGGTGAAGATGCTGCCCACGCCAGGCTCGCTCTGGAGTCGGATCTCGCCGCCCAACAGCCGAGTCAGCTCGCGGCAGATCGATAGACCGAGTCCCGTGCCGCCGTACTTCCGGCTCGTCGAGCCGTCTGCCTGCGCGAACGATTCGAAGATCGACTGCTGCTTGTCGATCGCGATGCCGATCCCAGTGTCGATCACGCGCAGCGCGAGCACCTTTGGCGTGTGGTTCAAACCCTCGTTGGACGGGCTCCAGCCGGAGGTCGCCATCTCGGCGACGAACTCCACTTTGCCGCGTTCGGTGAACTTGAATGCGTTGCTCAGCAGGTTGTTCAGGATCTGCTGCAAGCGCTGCGGGTCGGTGGGAATGGTCTCCGGGAGATCCGACCGGAGGTCGATCGAGAAAGCGAGCTTCGTGGCTTCGGCAACGTGCCGGAACGTGCGCTCGAGCATCGGCTTGAGCTCGGCGAGCGGCCAGCTGCTGATGTCGAGGGCCACCGTCCCGGACTCGATCTTCGAGATGTCCAGGATGTCGTTGATCAACTTCAAAAGGTCTGTGCCAGAAGACCGGATGATCGTGGCGTACTCGATCTGCTTCGGCAGCAGGTTGCCGTCAGGGTTGGCGGCCAGCTCCTGAGCCAGAATCAGCAGGCTGTTGAGCGGCGTGCGCAGCTCGTGCGACATGTTGGCCAGGAACTCCGACTTGTACCGCGAAGTGATGGCTAGCTGCTCCGCCTTCTCTTCGACGAGCGCCTTGGCCCCTTCGACTTCGAGCCGGCGCTGCTCCACTTCGGCGTTCTGCTCCGCCAGCTGCCGAGCTTTCTCGGCGAGCTCCTCGTTGGTGCGCTGCAGCTGGTCTTGCTGGCTCTGCAGTTCGGTGGCGAGGGACTGCGACTGCTTCAGCAGGTCCTCGGTGCGGCTGTTCGCCTCGATCGTGTTGAGCACGATGCCGATGCTCTCTGCGAGCTGGTCGAGAAAGTCGATGTGTGTGGCGCTGAACGGCTGGAACGATGCCAGCTCAATGACCGCCCGGACCTCGCCCTCGAAGAGGACGGGGAGCTCGACGATGTTCGTCGGGGTTGATTCCCCAAGAGCGGACGCGATCTTGATGTAGTCCTTCGGGACGCTGGTCACAACGATCCGCTTCTTCTCGAGCGCGCACTGGCCGACCAGACCTTCGCCAAGGGCAAACTCCATTGGAATGTTCTTGCGCTGCTTGTAGGCGTAGCCGGTCTGCAGTGCCAGGTATGCCGGCCGGCCGTTGGCGCTCACCATGCCGTAAAACACTCCGTGCTCCGCGTGGACCAGCGGAGCGAGCTCGGACAAGATCATCTTCGAGACGGTCATCAGGTCACGCTGGCCCTGCAGCATCCGGGTGAAGCGAGTCAGGTTGGTCTTGAGCCAGTCCTGCTCGTTGTTCTTCTCCGTGGTGACGCGAAGGTTGCCGATCATCTCGTTGATGTTGTCTTTGAGGTTGGCAACCTCACCCTTCGCATCGACGCCGATCGACCGCGTGAGGTCGCCCTTCGTCACGGCTGTCGCGACCTCCGCGATGGCGCGGACCTGTGTCGTGAGGGTCGCCGACAGCTGGTTCACGTTGTCGGTCAGATCGCGCCAGGTACCGGAAGCGCCAGGCACGCTCGCCTGCCCGCCCAAACGTCCTTCGGCGCCCACCTCGCGGGCCACGGTCGTGACCTGCTCGGCGAAGACGGCGAGGGTCTGGGTCATGCTGTTGATCGTGTCGGCGAGCTCCGCGATCTCGCCCTTCGCCTCCAGCGTCAGCTTGCCTCTCAGGTCTCCATTGGCGACCCTGGTCACGACACGCGCGATGCCCCGCACCTGGTCGGTCAGGTTGCTGGCCATCGTGTTGACGTTGTCGGTCAGGTCTTTCCACGTACCGGCCACGCCTTCCACGTTGGCCTGGCCTCCCAGCTTGCCGTCGGTGCCGACCTCGCGCGCCACGCGCGTCACCTCTTTGGCGAACGCGTTCAGCTGGTCGACCATCGTGTTGATGGTGTTCTTGAGTTCCAGAATCTCGCCGCGGACGTCGACGGTGATCTTCTTCGACAGGTCACCCTGCTGGACGGCGGTGGTGACCTCGGCGATGTTGCGGACCTGGCTCGTCAGGTTGCCGGCCATGATGTTGACGTTGTCGGTGAGGTCCTTCCAGACGCCGCCCACGCCGACAACCTCGGCCTGACCCCCCAACCGGCCATCGGTTCCAACCTCACGCGCAACGCGAGTCACCTCGTTGGCGAAGGCGTTGAGCTGGTCGACCATCGTGTTGATCGTCTGCTTGAGCTCGAGGATCTCGCCGCGAACGTCCACGGTGATCTTCTTCGACAGGTCGCCCTGTTGGACGGCGGTCGTGACCTCGGCGATATTGCGGACCTGGCTCGTCAGGTTGCCCGCCATGAAGTTCACGTTGTCGGTGAGATCCTTCCACACCCCGCCGACGCCCTTGACGTCCGCCTGCCCGCCCAGGCGGCCCTCGGTGCCGACCTCGCGCGCGACGCGCGTGACCTCACCGGCGAATCCGTTGAGCTGGTCCACCATGGTGTTGATCGTCTGCTTGAGCTCGAGGATCTCGCCGCGAACGTCCACGGTGATCTTCTTCGACAGGTCGCCCTGTTGGACGGCGGTGGTGACCTCAGCGATGTTGCGGACCTGGCTCGTCAGGTTGCCGGCCATGAAGTTCACGTTCTGGGTCAGGTCTTTCCAGATTCCGGCCACACCCCTGACGTCTGCCTGACCGCCCAGCCGGCCTTCTGTGCCGACTTCGCGGGCAACCCGCGTGACCTCGTTGGCGAAGCCGTTTAGCTGGTCGACCATCGTGTTGATGGTGTTCTTGAGCTCGAGGATCTCGCCGCGAACGTCGACGGTGATCTTCTTCGAGAGGTCGCCGTTCGCGATACCCGTGGTGACCTCGGCGATGTTGCGGACCTGGCTCGTAAGGTTGCCCGCCATCTGGTTGACGTTCTCGGTCAGGTCCTTCCAGATGCCGGCGACTCCCTTCACCTCGGCCTGGCCGCCCAGCTTGCCCTCGGTCCCGACCTCACGCGCGACACGCGTCACCTCGCTGGCGAACGCGTTGAGCTGGTCGACCATGGTGTTGATGGTGTTCTTGAGCTCGAGGATCTCGCCCCGAACGTCAACAGTGATCTTCTTCGACAGGTCGCCCTGCTGGACCGCGGTGGTGACCTCGGCGATGTTGCGGACCTGGCTCGTCAGGTTGCCCGCCATCAGGTTCACGTTCTCGGTCAGGTCCTTCCACACTCCGCCTACGCCGCGCACCTGCGCCTGGCCGCCGAGCTTGCCCTCGGTGCCGACCTCGCGAGCGACACGGGTCACCTCACCCGCAAACGCGTTGAGCTGGCCAACCATGGTGTTCACGGTCTTGGCGGTGTTGAGAAACTGGCCCTGCAGCGGCCGCCCCTCGATCTCGAGGGGCATCGTCTGCGACAGGTCGCCGTTGGCCACCGCACTGATGACGCGGGCGATCTCAGAGTTCGGCCGTCCCAGGTCTTCGACCAGGTCGTTCACGGCGTCGAGGGTCGACGCCCACGCGCCGCCCGCCTGACCGATGGAAGCATGCTGGACCTGACCTTCCTGACCGATGTGGCGGCTCAAGCGCCGGATCTCGCGCTCGAGGCGCTCGTTCGACTCGATGATCGAGTTGAGCGCCGCTGCGACCTTGCCGGCCGAGCCGGACCAGTCCGCGGGCATGCGCACGGAGAAGTCGCCGCGGCGCACCGCCGCAAGGACCTGGAGCGTGACCTTAGTGTCAATGTCCGCTCCGTTATGTGGCTTCTTGTGCTGAGCCGCACCTCTGACTGCTGATTTGGTGGCCATGTCCCTTTCTTCCTTCCTTGACTACTGCTGTTTTCTCGCTCTCACAGGCTCCGGGGTACCCAGAATTCGACTTTGGTTCCATTGCCGGGCTCGCTCTGGATTCGGCACCAGCCCCCGGCGAGCTGTGCCCGCTCGCGCATCGCGACGAGACCGATATGCCCGGGCACCCGTACGGACTCAGCCACGACAAAGCCGGTGCCGTCATCTCTGACTTCGACCCGAACTCCGCCGTCGACTGTCTCCGCGACGACGGTGACCCGCGTTGCGTGAGCGTGCTTCTCGACGTTGTTGAGGGCCTCCGAGATGTTCTTCAGGGCAATTGCCTGGATCGCTTGCGGGACCTCCTCGCTCAGCCGGATGTCAATGTGCGGCTCGATCCCCGCACGTACGCGCATCGACTCCAGGCGCTCGCTGATCGCTTCCCGCATGTCGCTCGGGAGCTGCAGCGGTTCAGGGCTGACGTTGGTGAGGAGCCGGCGGAGCGAGTCCTCGACCTTGCGCAGCGTGTTGCGGAGCTGGTCGAGCTGGACTTGATGGTTGCCATTCGGGTCGGTGCGGATGCGCTCGAGCTGCAGCTCGGCTCCGGTGAGCAGCTGTAGGGAATCGTCGTGCAGCGCGCTGGCGAAGCGGCGACGGGCCTCGTCGCCACCCGCGGCGATGTTATTGAGCAGATGACGCCGCGCGGACATCGCCGCTTCCAGGCGCACGGCCGTGTGGCCGAGCTCGTCCTCTGACTCCTTGTACTGCCAGACGAGCCCCGTCGCCATGCCGACGAGGCGCAAGACCCCCAGGTCGTTGAGGGTGAATCCATGGGGTGAGTCGTAGACGACCACTGCACCGATGCGGCGTTCACCGGCGATCCAGGCCGCGGCGATCGAACTCTTGATGTCCCTCAGGCCGGATTCGCGCCAGGTCGCATCGAGCGCAGGCGCGGTCCCCCTGACAAGGTCGAGCTGGTCTTCGAAGACCACTCGCTCGATCACGCCTTCACCCGCGGCGCCGAGCTGGAGACGGACTCCGTAGACGGGCGAATCGTCGGCGAAGCCGAACGGCGTCGGCTGCAGGGTGAGCGTGCCGCGCGGACCCAGGCGCCAGAATGCAGCGCGGCGGGCGCGGCTCAAATCGGCCATCGTTGCGCTCAGCCGGCCGAAGAACCCGGGCAGGTCGTCGTCAGAATCCAGGTAGGACGAGACCGCCGCAAGAGCCGCGAGGGCGGACTCCTGAAACCGCTCCGGCTCGTGGCCCGAGCGCCTCGAGCGCGGACCGCCATCGCGGTCCAGGGGCACCTTGCCCGCGACCGGCAGCGCAGCTGCTTCCACTTTTACCCCCTGGGCGCGATTTTCCGACCTACATCAAATCGCCTGGGGGCAGCCTGCGTCACCGTACAAGTGAGGTAGGCGGGACGCTCGGGATCCCGGAAACTGGTGTGCCCACCTCTTGCGAGGCGGGCACGTCTAAGAAACGCGTCTGCTGGGCGCGGTACCGAGTTCGGGCTGGCCTCCCCGCCAGAAAACAAAAGACCGGGCTCGCGAGTTGCGAGCCCGGTTGCTTTTCGTTCCGCTTAGCGCCGCCGGTTCCGAAGCCCGAGGCCGCCGAGCAGGAAGAGGATGCCGCCCAGGATGCCGCCCAGGATGGGCGTGCCTGTTGCGGCGAGGACCTCACCTTGGCCGGCCGTGGCCGTTGCGCCAAGAGTGCTGCCGGTCTGTCCGCCGGTGGTGCCGCCACCGGTTTGCGTTGGGACGGATGCGGTTTGTGTGCTGCCGCTGGTCGAGCCGGTGCTGCCTGCCGGGACGGAAGCGGTGTTGGACGAACCGCTGGTCGAGCCGGTGCTGCCTGCCGGGACGGAAGCGGTGTTGGACGAGCCGCTGGTCGAGCCGGTGCTGCCTGCCGGGACGGAAGCGGTGTTGGACGAGCCGCTGGTCGAGCCGGTGCTGCCTGCCGGGACCGAAGCGGTGTTGGAGG
>VBIW01000037.1:106238-384560 GCA_005880915.1 Chloroflexota bacterium
ACGGAAGCGGTGTTGGACGAGCCGCTGGTCGAGCCGGTGCTGCCCGCCGGGACGGAAGCGGTGTTGGACGAGCCGCTGGTCGAGCCGGTGCTGCCCGCCGGGACGGAAGCGGTGTTAGCCGACCCGTTCGTGCTGCCTGTGCTGCCCGCCGGGACGGATGCTGTGTTGGCCGACCCGTTGGTGCTGCCCGTGCTGCCCGCCGGGACAGACGCCGTGTTGGCCGACCCGTTGGTCGAGCCGGTGCTGCCCGCCGGGACGGACGCCGTGTTGGCCGACCCGTTGGTCGAGCCGGTGCTGCCCGCCGGGACGGATGCTGTGTTGGACGACCCGTTGGTGCTGCCCGTGCTGCCCGCCGGGACGGAAGCCGTGTTGGACGACCCGTTGGTGCTGCCCGTGCTGCCCGCCGGGACAGAAGCGGTGTTGGACGAACCGCTGGTCGAGCCGGTGCTGCCGGCCGGGACGGATGCCGTGTTGGCCGACCCGTTGGTCGAGCCCGTGCTGCCCGCCGGGACGGATGCTGTGTTGGCCGACCCGTTGGTCGAGCCGGTGCTGCCCGCCGGGACAGAAGCCGTGTTGGCCGACCCGTTGGTGCTGCCGGTGCTGCCCGCCGGGACAGACGCCGTGTTGGCCGACCCGTTGGTGCTGCCGGTGCTGCCCGCCGGGACGGAAGCGGTGTTGGACGAACCGCTGGTCGAGCCGGTGCTGCCGGCCGGGACGGACGCCGTGTTGGCCGAACCGCTGGTCGAGCCGGTGCTGCCTGCCGGGACAGACGCCGTGTTGGCCGACCCGTTGGTCGAGCCGGTGCTGCCTGCCGGGACGGATGCCGTGTTGGCCGACCCGTTGGTGCTGCCCGTGCTGCCCGCCGGGACGGAAGCGGTGTTGGATGAGCCGCTGGTCGAGCCGGTGCTGCCCGCCGGGACGGAAGCGGTGTTGGACGAACCGCTGGTCGAGCCGGTGCTGCCTGCCGGGACGGATGCTGTGTTAGCCGACCCATTCGTGCTGCCCGTGCTGCCCGCCGGGACGGATGCCGTGTTGGCCGACCCATTCGTGCTGCCCGTGCTGCCGGCTGGAACGGATGCGGTGTTCGCGCTTCCGCTCGTCGAGCCGGTGCTGCCGGCCGGGACTGAAGCGGTGTTGGCCGACCCGTTGGTCGAGCCAGTGCTGCCGGCCGGGACTGAAGCCGTGTTGGCCGACCCGTTGGTCGAGCCAGTGCTGCCGGCCGGGACTGAAGCCGTGTTGGCCGACCCGTTGGTCGAGCCAGTGCTGCCCGCCGGGACTGAAGCCGTGTTGGCCGACCCGTGGGTCGAGCCGGTGCTGCCCGCCGGGACGGATGCGGTGTTCGCGCTTCCACTCGTCGAGCCCGTGCTGCCCGCGGGAACAGACGCTGTCTGCGCCGAACCGTTGGTCGAGCCCGTGCTGCCCGCGGGAACAGACGCCGTCTGCGCCGAACCGTTGGTCGAGCCCGTGCTGCCCGCGGGAACAGACGCCGTCTGCGCCGAACCGTTGGTCGAGCCTGTGCTGCCCGCCGGGACTGAGGCGGTATTCGCACTTCCGCTGGTCGAGCCGGTACTGCCTGCCGGGACTGAAGCCGTGTTGGCCGACCCATTGGTCGAGCCTGTGCTCCCCGCCGGAACGGACGCTGTCTGCGCCGAACCGTTAGTCGAGCCGGTGCTGCCCGCCGGTACGGACGCTGTCTGCGCCGAACCGCTGGTCGAGCCCGTGCTGCCCGAGTCGACGTTGTTTTCAGACGGCTTGTCGCTCGCCGTCTTCTTCGAAGCTGGCGCAGTCGCACCTGCGCTGCTCTTGCCGCTGCTTGAGCCGCCGGCCTTGCCTCCTCCATCGCCGCCCGACCCGCCACCGCCGCCTATGTGGTTGTCATTCTTCGCCGTCGGGCTGTCCTGGCGGTGAGCCACTGCGGAAGCACTCGTGTGATCTTGTGCTTTGCCCTGACCGTGGGAGTTGTCCGAGGCCAGAGCCGGAGACGTGCGAGCCAGCATGAGGAGAAGTCCGGCCATCAAGATGAATGCATTGACGACCAGGCGTCGTGCGAGCGCTGGTCGACTCGCTAAGAACTCACCGAACGCTTCCAAATGCCCACCTCCACGTGGAAATGAGCAAATTGCCTCGCCGCCATCCTGGACACCAACCCCGCAGTCCCGGGGATATGTCGCAGAACGCCCCGCTCAGCGTTCCCTAGTAGGGCAATTCGCTTGCAATGGAAACGCAAACTTCATCTTTAGTAACCATGGAGGCGGCAACCGACCAGGAGTCGGTCGCCGCTTTCGTGGATGAAACGCTGGCCGGGACGGGGTGGGAGGTCGCCTCCATAAGCCGCGGCAGCAATCGCTTGGATCCTCCCAACTCTTATTGGTCGGTCTTCAGCATCGACATTAATAAGGACGAGGAGGAGCGCAACCTCCAGCTTGTCGTCAAAGGTGCCCTCAATCCCGAAGCATGGGTCAAGCTCAGCGCGCGGCTCGAGCGGCACGGAGCTGGCAATCCCTCCGACCCGATCAATGGGGTCGGGTATCCGCGGCTCTTTCCCGAGACCCAGCATGCCTACTGGTTCTATCCCTACGACCCCGCGATGCCCAACCTGCCGCTCGCCAACGATCCGATCCAGATGGCGGGCAGGCTGTTCGGGCGTGACAAGGCCGAGGACATGGTGGCTGCGGCTCGGTACCTGGACATCAAGCGCGTTCGCTACTTGCCCGAGGTCGGCGCCATCATTCGCTATACGATCGACGTCGGGGGTGCTCCGGCGACGATCTATGGCAAGGTCCAGCCAGGTCGGCGAGGCCTGCGCACGTTTCGCATCGTCGAGGATCTCTGGCGAGCGTCGGCCAAGTACCCAGGATATTTGAACTTGCCGCGTCCTCTCGGCTTCGACGAGGAAATCGGCATGCTCATCGAGGAAGGCGTTCGCGGCAAGCCAGTCAGCGCAAGACGACGCAGCACCCAGTTCATGCTCATGTCCGAAGCGGCGGCCGATGCTCTGGCGGTGATTCACGAATCCCGCGTAGAGACGGATGAGCGAATCACGATCAAGGCAGAGCTCGCTCGTATGAACAAAGTCGTCGACCAGTTCGCATACGTCTTCCCGGATGGTCACTTCTTGCTTCGCGACCTCCTTATTCATATGCGGGAGCGGTTGCGGAAGACAGAGGAAGAGCAATATCTGCCAACCCATGGCGACCTCAAATACGACCAGTTCATGTTTCACAACGACCATTTCACGCTGCTCGACTTCGATTACTACGCGACTGCTGAAACCAGCTATGACCTCGGCAAGTTCTGTGCCTATCTGGTCCCGTCGCTGCCCAAGGACTGGAGAGATTCTGTGGCTGTGGAGGAGGCTCGCGCCCGCTTCATCCATCGCTACCGGGAGCTGCGCCCCAATGCGACGCTGCAGCGATTTGGCATCTACGAGGCGCTCCAGTTCGCGCTGCGGGCGATGGCCTTTATGTGGTCCCAGACGCCCGGGTGGCAGCGAATTGCTGAAACCTATCTCGTCCTCGGATTCGAGCGCCTGAACAGCCGCCTTCCCGATTAACCTGCCACGACAACCGTTCGACCTCTTTTACAAGCCTTAACCCAATGCACATGAGCAGGCGGCTGGGCAGCCCCAGACTCTGCCGTCTGCAATGCGATTTCTATCCTGGATCGGGGCCGTCCTCGTCGTTGCCACACTCGCCGTGGGTGTTGGTACGGCTGCCCACCTACGCTCGGCGAGCGGCCACAACCTGACTGCCTCGCGGCAGCCCGCGAGCCTGTTCAGCGCCAACGACCCGGTAGCACCAGACCCACCGCACAAGATCGTGCCGCCGAGCCCGAGTCCAGATCCACCACCGCCGCCACCAGTCGCTGCACCGGCGCCGCCCGCGCGCGCCGCGATCGTGGTGGGATCAACGCAGCAGGCCTTGATCAACCAGGATCGAGCTGCGTATGGCCTCGGCCCGTTGACGTGGAACAGCTGCCTCTACAACGTTGCTGTCAGCAACGCACGCCGCATTGCGGCGCAAGGGTCGCTGTCGCACACTAACGGTCCATCGGTCGATCTCACGTGCGGCCTCGGCCGCCAGGCCGGCGAGAACGTCGGCTGGTGGTCAGGCGGCATCAACGACGGAAAGATCAACGGCTTGTTCATGGCCAGCCCCGAGCACAAAGCCAACATCCTCGGTCCGTACCGCTACGTGGCCACTGCGTGGGTCGCCGGGGCGAACGGTGGCTACATTGCGGTCGAGTTCAGCTAAAAGGGCCCCGAACCGGCTTCCTGAGTAGCGCGATTTGACCGGGCGTTGTTCTGACGTAGCGCTCGGACGCGGCGCATAACCGCCTACTTGAGCGCTCGGAGGAGGAGCGCGAGAGGGGTGTCAACCGGACCGGTCGCACGCAGCGGCCAACAGTCGCTCTGGCTTCGCCCGATCCACTGGCTTTGGGCCAGACGGGTCTGGATTTCGGCCGGGCTCGGCGTCCTCCTCATCGCGATGACCCTCTACGTGCTGTGGGCGATCAAGGACTTGCCCGACCCGAGCCAGAACGTGCTCGCGGCCGGTGATGTCATGGTCCTCGATCGCAACGGGAAGCTGATCGAAGACTGGAGCCCGGCGGGCCACTATCACGTAACCCTCACTCTCCAGCAGATGGGGCCATACGCACCGAAGGCGGTGCTCGCCGCAGAGGACCGCAACTTCTATCATCACGGCGCGATCGACCCCCTTTCGACGGCACGCGCAGCGTGGGTCGATGTCACGTCTCACGGCCTGAACCAGGGTGGCAGCACGATTACGCAGCAGCTCGTCAAGATCCAGCTGCTCACACCGCAGAAGTCGGTGACGCGCAAGATCCAGGAGATCGTCCTCGCTGTGGCACTGGAGCAGCGTTACTCCAAGGACCAGATCCTCGAGATGTATATGAACCGCGTGTACTTCGGTCACGGCGCGTATGGCATCGGTGCGGCTGCGCGGACCTACTTCAACAAGGACGCAAAAGACCTGACCCCTAGCCAGGCCGCATTCCTCGCCGCCATGATCCAGGCGCCGAGTCTGTATGACCCCGCTGTGCACTTTGACCTCGCCCAGGGTCGCGAGAACTATGTCCTTCAAGGCATGGTCGCGATCAACGCGCTCACGCCGGAACAAGCCGACAAGGCTGCGCAGGAGGACGTCAAGTCGGAGCTCCACATCCAGTCGAGTGCGCGTCAAAGCAAGGCGCCCCATTTCGTCGACCACGTGCTGGCCGACCTCGAGACGATGTTCGGCTCGGCCGCGGTCCAGCAGGGCGGGATCGTGGTCCGAACGACCCTCGACCTCGACGTGCAGGCTGTCGCCCAGCAGGCCGTGACCAATGGCGTGCATGACCTGGGGATCTACAACGTCAACAACGCCGCGCTGATGGCCGCCGACCCAAAGACCGGCGAGGTCCTGGCCTGGGTCGGATCGGCTGATTACGGAAATGACTCGATCGGCGGCCAGTTCGACGTCGTGCTGTCCAAACGGCAGCCCGGCTCGTCCTTCAAGCCTTACGTCTATGAAGCCGCGCTGCGCGACCACAAGATCACGTGGGCGACAACCCTCCACGACAGGCTGACGAACTTCAACGGGTACATGCCGCGCGACTTCGACAACGGTGGCATGGGCGACATCCCCGCGAGGACGGCGATTCTCTACTCACGCAACATTCCGGCAGTGCAGGTCGGCCAGATGGAGGGCATGAACAACGTGGTCGATCTCGCCCACGCGATGGGCGTCAAGAGCGAGCTCCAGCCGTATCTGTCGACCGCGATCGGCGCGAGCTCGATCACGCTGTACGAACACGTCCAGGGCTACGAAACATTCGCCAACCAGGGCCAGCGCGTCGACCTTCGAGTGATCAGGTCTGTCGAGGACGCCACTGGCCACGAGGTCTTCAAATACGAAAACCCGAGCAGCACCACAGTTCTCACGCCGGCCGAGGCGTTCCTGATGTCAGACGTGTTGAAGAACTATCAGAACCAGTGGCGCTTCGGGTGGAACCGCCAGATGGCGAGCAAGACAGGTACGAGCGACAACGGAAAGGGCGGCATCCCCGACTCGTGGATCATGGCGTATAACCCGAACATCGTTGCTGGCGTGTGGGTCGGCAACACCGCACCCAACGGTGGGGGCGGCCTCATCCGCGCGTACGGCGAGAACGTCGGGCTGACGATCATGAAGCGCTTCGTCAATGGGCTGCCCTCGAACATGCGTGATTGGTACGCGCGACCTCCGGGGGTGGTCCAGGGCTGTGGCAGCGATACCCAGGATCCTTTCCTGCCCGGAGCTTGCACGGCATCGCCTTCGCCGTCGACGTCGCCAAGCGCATCACCCTCAACAAGCCCCTCGGTGTTGCCTTCGGTCCTGCCTTCGCTCCTGCCGTCACCCTCGGCCTCAGCGTCGCCGTCACCCTCGGCCAGCCCACCACCGAAGGCCAGTCCGAGCTGATGCTTGCGATGACCAGCAGCTCCGACACGCCATTTCTCGAGAGCGTCGAACGCCGCCGGCCCGGAACGTCGCTGCGCGGCTACGTCACACGCACGCTTCCTCACAGCTCTGCGATCGTGGTGGCCAACCGAGCTCCCCACGAACCGCGACCCGAAGGTGGTTTCACGCGCGGAGCGGGTGGAGTGATCACAGCGCTTCTCACCCTCGCAGAGGTCGCAGGCGCAGATTGGGTCGCTTGCGCGCGGACCGATGGCGAGCGCGCGCTCATCGAAGAGCACGGCACGACCTGGAACGCGCCGCTGATTCGTACCGAGACGCGCCTCCACTACGCGACTCCGACACCGGAGCAGTACGAGCAGTATTACTCGGTCATCTCCAATCCGGTGCTGTGGTTCGTCCAGCACTATCTCTGGGATCTGGCCAACCAACCGGTGATCAACGGACGCATCCACCGCGCGTGGAACAACGGTTACGTCGAGGTCAACAAGCAGATGGCTCGCAAAGTGGTCGAGGTGGCTCGAGGGCTCCCGGGGCGGCCCCTTGTGATGGTCCATGACTATCAGCTCTACCTGGTGCCTAAGCTCGTACGCGAGCAGCTCCAGGGGGCGATCATCCAGCACTTCGTGCATATCCCGTGGCCGACACCGCAGTACTGGAAGGTGCTCCCGCGCGAGATGCGAGACGCGATCCTGCACGGCCTGCTCGGCTGCGACATCGTCGGTTTCCAGACCAGCCTGGACGTCCGCAACTTCCTGATGACTTGCGAGGAGAATGCGGGACTGGCGGTGGACGAGCGCGAAAAGGCGGTGCTCGTCGATGGGCGCGTCGTCTATGCGCGGGCCTATCCGATCTCCATCGACGTCGCTAGCACGACACGTCTTGCTTATTCGCATGGCGTCATGGTCGAGGAGCGCAAGCTTCGCGACTGGCGGCCTGAGCACCTCATCGTGCGCATCGACCGCACAGATCCGTCGAAGAACATCGTCCGCGGGTTTCTCGCCTACGAGAAGCTCCTGGCTCATCACCCCGAGCTCAAGGGCAGGGTGCAGTTCTGGGCTTTCCTGCAGCCGTCGCGGCAGGACGTCGCCGTCTATCGAAACTACGTCCGCAAGGTTCGGCAGACCGTGCAGCGGATCAACGCGCAATACGGCGCGCAGGGATGGCAGCCGATCCGGCTCGAGCTCGGTGAGAGCGTGCGCAAGGCGATGGCCGCGATGCGCAACTTTGACGTGCTCGTCGTCAATTCCGTCTACGACGGACTCAACCTGGTCGCTAAGGAGGGCGCCCTGATCAACCGCTCAGACGGTGTGATCGTGCTCTCGGAGAACGTCGGCGCCCATGAGGAGCTTCAGCCGCACATCCTGTCGGTCAACCCGTTCGATATCGAGGCGACCGCTAACGCCATGCACCAGGCGATCGTCATGGGGATTGACGAGAAGCGCCGCCGCAACGAGGGTGCGCGCGACGTGGTGCGGACCAGTGACATCGCGCGCTGGATCACGCGCCAGGTTCAAGACATCCGGGACCTCGCCGCTGCTCCGGGACTGCGGGCGGGCTAGCGCCTCTTCCTATATAGGTTGCTGCGTTCGCCCCTCTCCCCTGATCCTCTCCCGCCCCTCTCCCCTGATCCCTCTCCCCTGAGGGGAGAGGGTGCCAGGGGCTGCGCGCCTTTAGTAGCCCCTTGGTCGCATACCGCCTGAGCGGCGCGCCACCGTGATGTTGCGGTAGAAGACGATCGCGAAGAGGCGGGCCACCGCCCATCCGATCAAGGCGTAGACAAGGATCGCGACCACGACGGACATCTCGAGCTGCGACTGCTCGTTGCCGATGGTCGGCAGCAGGTTCCTGAATGGCGCGAGGAAAATATCCGTCACGTTGTACAGCCAGTTCGAGAAGCCGGCGTGCGGATTGGCGCCCAACAGCTTGAGCACCATGCGGATCAGCAGCAGCCCGTCGATCACGCCGAACACGAGGTAGATGAGCTGCACTGCCCGCCAACCTGGGTTGGTGGTGCTGACGACCTCCGAGCTGGAGTCCGCCGGCATGACGGGATCGTCACTGGTCACGCGGCGGTGCTCATGCACCTGGCCGGTGACCGGATCCCGCTCGATGTCGGTCTCCCTGCGTTCCATTGCTTCCTCCTCTTGGTCTTGGGTTAACAGAGATGAACGTGGGCATGTATGGAAACGCCCGGGGCCACATCGGCACCCGGGCGCCTCGGGGGAGGTGTGTTGCGGGGATCAGGGGTACCAGAGGGGCATGCTGGTGAGGAACTCGTCGAGGTCCACGTTCTGGGTCGGTCCTGTGTCGATCAGGTACTGCCAGGCCGCCGTGTTCCCGGCGCAGCCCGGGCTGTAGGCCGCAAAGCCCGGTGAGCTGCCTTTGGCCCCTGCATTGATGAACGAAGGCTCGAACGACCACAGGTACGACTGCGCAGCGATCTCGGGGCGGCCGCCATCAGGGCTGACTGCGGAGCACCAGGCGGTCGCAAATTCGCTTCCGTCGGTTCCGTTGCCGTAGTACGCGGGTGCGTAACGGGCGTCCGTCACCGCGTCGTACCACCCCTGGATAAACGCCGGGTCCACATTGCCCGCTCCCGGACACCCTGGGCCCGGCGGCTCGATGTCGATCGCGACGGCCCGGCCGGCCGGAATCGCGAGACCGGCTGCTGCGTTGGTGGCCGCAACGCCGTACGAGTACCCGGTGTCGTAGCCGGCGATGGCCGAGCAGTTGTAGTCGTTGTAGATCGGCAGGATGCCCAGCCCCAGCCCGTGCGCCATCGAGACCTCCTCGGAGCTGATGCCTGGGCAGACTGTGTCAGTCAGGTAGCGGCCCCAAAAATCCGGAGCTCCGAGGTGGCCCGCTGTGTTGGCGTATAGGTTGTGCTCCCTGCCTACGTCAGCCGTCATCGCCTTGCAGGAGTCGACGCCCCAGATGATTCGCGCGGGCTCGACTGCGCCTGAGCGAACCTGGATGTTGGTGAGCGGGACGGATGCAGGTGCGGTGTCGACCACCGAGCCCAGCTGGCCGGCAAGATTCGGCTCCTCGGCTGATCCGACCGACGCCGTGAAAGGGGCGTTGGAAACGTTGCTGCTGCCAGCGCAGGTGTAGCCGGTCTTGCACATCGCAAGCTGGTTGCCGTGGGCGTCGTAGATGGCGACACTCCAGGGCGTCGTCGAGAGGTCGATGTTGGTCGCCGCCTTCAAATACGTCTCTCCGGCGGCGCCCACTGTGCTTGCGTTCAGGGATAGGGACAGCCACGTGGCGCGAACCGGAGCGGACCGAACGTCAGGAGTCCCGGAGAGGTATGCGACCATCGAATGCGTGGCGCCGCCAGTCAGCTCGTACGAGGTGCTGCATGCGGTTCCATGGGTGCAGTACGTCAGCATCTTCTTGGCCGTGTCGTCGTAGATCTGGAGAACGTGCCCAGAGTTGGCCACATCGATGGTCGACCTGGCGGTGAACGTGATCGGATGGCCGGGACCGGCGGTGGGGCTGTCGGAAGCTAGCGTGACGCCGAGCCAGCTCACGTTGACGCTGTTAGATGCCACAGGCACGTCTTGCGCGATGGGGATCCTGGTAGTCGGCTCCGTGATGAACGCCCTGAAGATGTGAAGCCCGGCCTGCGATGTGTAGGCGACAGCGCACTGGCTTTGTTGCGCGCAAGCCCCGACAAGTGAGCCCGACGTCTGGTCGAAAATTTCAATCGCGGCGTTGGTCGAAGTCACGCTGACCGTGGCTGTCGCGGTCAGGAGGGCCTTGTCGCCTGACCGCAGGGTGGTCGCGTCGACCTTCAAGTCGAGCTTTTCCGTGGCCCACCGCGTGCCGAGTGATGAGACGGGCACGCTGGGTGCGATCGGCGAGGAAGAAGTGCCGGCGCTGCCCTGGCTACCGTGGGACAGCATCGCGTCCGAACAGGCGGCGGGCGTTGCAAGCAAAGCCTTGCCGGCAACTCCAGGGCAAAGTGCCTGACTTTCGGGGACAGAGGGGTCGCCCGTCTTGGCGCCCGAAGGCACATCGCTTGCGCAAGCTGCGTAAAGACCCGAGTCCGGGCACTGGTTCAGACCGGCGGGAAGGCCGAGTTCCGAAGCCGGGCCGTCAGGCCGCTGTGTGCATCCCACGGCCGAGTCGCAAGCAAGCCTGGATGCCTGGACTGCGGGGACGCTGAGGACAGCGGCCGACGGCACGGCGGCCAGCGCGACGAGCGCGCCGTGGTTGGAGAACACGAAGAACGCCATGGCGAGCACGGGCTTGAGCCGCGCTCGAAAACTGAGCTTGCGAGGAAAGTGCACCGATACCCCCGTTTGGCGCGCACCGATGGAAAGGTGGCGCGATGTGTCGGGGGCAACCTACGGTCGCGATGCCGGTGCACTCACGGCATGAGGGTTAATTAGCCTGAAGCGTTGTCAATTGCGCTGAATTCGGGTGAAAATCCTCGTTTTTACACGATCTGTGGCGCTCAGGCTGTGGCGCCGTACCGCCGCCGCCGATTCTCGAACCAGCGCCGGATGAATTCTGCCGTATAGGTCGCTCTTCACCAGGTCCCATTTGGCGCAGCACCTCGGCCGCGAACTCGCGGCTGACGACCTGGATGGCCGCGTCGTCCACGGCCACCTCGGCGCCCGCGGCCACGGCGTCGGCGAAGATAGCCTGAGCGACCCGGTCGGCGCTGTTCGCGAGCTTTCCGCCGGTCAGGCGCCGTGCCTCGCGGTCGGTGGCCGCAGCGAATGCCTCCCAGACCCCTGACGCCAGTCGCCGGATCCGGTAAGTGGCAGGGCTCAACCGCGTACTCTCCCGTCCCTCGACCTGGCGCTCGAGAAACTCAAGGGCCCAGTGCTCGAAGGCCGCCACGGAGCGTGGCTCGAGCGCAGGTGGCCCGGGGATGCCGAGACGTCGAAGCTCGGGCTCGATCTCGGATAGCGCCGCCTGGGCGCGGCTCACGCGCGCCGACGGCGGCCCGGAGGTCAAGTGGGCATATTCGATCAGCGTCTCGGCGACCTTGAAGATCGGCCACCAGTCCGGATAATCGGCCGGGAGCCATTCCAGGCTTCGCGCCAGATCGGCGGGTCGCGCGAGTCGGTACAGAGGACGGTTCGCCGATGCGTGGACGGCGACGAAACCGGCCGCCGTCAGCAGTTCGAGCGCCTGGGCGACCCGGCCTTTGGTAAATGCGGCGCGGCCGGCAAGGGCTGATTTGGTCAAGGGGCGATCGGGGTTCGCCAGCATCAGCTTCAGGATTTCCGCCCGGGCTGTCACACCAACCAGGGCGCGCAACCTCAGCTGGATCAGTGCAGGACGCCGGAGGTCTGGTGCCCGGCCTGGCCGCAAGCGAGGGGCGAGCATGTATGGATCACCGTGGGCAGGCCATGACACGCCGGAGTGGGCCTTGACTGTCGCCGCGTAACGGCCGAAGGCCGCTTGCGTTTTCGAGCTGGCCTGGCTGGCGAAGTTGCGAAGCCGGAAGGCGGAGGCGAGTCGCACGTTGTCGATGCACCACTCGAGCGACGCCGCCCGGAGGCGGCTGTCCGAGCTGCGCGAGGCCGTGAAGATGATCAGCGGCTCAAGGTCGAGCGCCCGCCATTCCTGGCGCCTGACGATGGAATCCACGCCAAGCTCGGTCCACTGGCTCCACGCGAGGTCGAGGGCCAGTCCGTCGAGCTCGTGGCTCAGGCGAGCCATCAGGTCTTCATCGGGGGTCGTGCCGGCTCCATGAAACGTCGGGGAACGGCCAGGCAACACACGAAGCAGCCCGGGGCAGTGGGCTGCTTCTTGATGATTACAACGTCGGGTCGGGCGGCGTTACCGCCTGCGCCAGGCTATGAGCTGGCGTGTGCGGCGCCCAGGACGTTGCCGTACATCAGGCCCAGGGCCAGGAGGCCGAGGAGCGAGAGCAAGACCAGGACGAAGGTCCGCGCGCAGGTGTCCATCAACCAGGAGTCCTCGCTGGTGTCCGAGTCAGCGATCTTCCATCGCCTTCCATAGAGGCCGGCCCTCACGGAGAGCCCGATCGTTGCCAGCAAGATCATCAGGAGCACTGCCATTGGTATGACCCAGGTCGAGGGCGTGGACACCGAGCGGGTCAGCGTCCACGCCATCCAGACAACGCGCCGGACAGCGAATGTGAACATGTCTCGGCGATTTCATTAACATCGACCCCTCCTCGCGCCCGCCCATTAAGAGGCGCGAACGGGACCACTCTCACCAATACTCAAGGCCGGGGGCGCGTTCTTTTAGGCGTGGAAGTGCCGCTCCTGCTCCAGTTTTCTATCGCTCTGTTCACCGGCATGGTGGCGGCCACTTTCGTGCCCCCGGTCAGGAGAGCGATCCCCAGGCCCGTCGAAGTCCTGCTGTGGATCGCTCTGGTGACCGCCTGCGTGCTTGGCGTGTTGAGCATCACCGATCCAAACGCGCGCGAGCTGAGCACGTCGGCCGCCTGGGGTGCCGATCAGATCATAAACACGATGGTGTCGCTCATCCTCGGCGGATTTGGCGCCTGGATCTTGGACCATCGGTTCGCCATCGCCAGCTGGATGGTCCTGATCGCCGGCGTCGACATCTTCGCATTGATCTTCCTCAGCTCTTTGCGAAACGCCAAGCCATGGCAGCCGCGCGTCAGGCTGCGCGAATGGATGGAGCTACCCGTGACGGAGCGCACAGCGCCGGCGCGGCGCCGGCTCGTGCAGGGCGATCCGCTGGCCGGCATCAATCGCCGTCTGGCCGCCGCGACCGCCATCGGCGCGACCGCAGCGATGGCGAAGATGGTCGACCTGTCGATCTGGGTCCGCGACGTTGTGGTGCCGCGCGAGGCGCGTCGGCTGGCGCACGCCGCCGCCACCGGCCGCAGCGAGTCAAAGGCTCGCCTGGAGTCGCTGCGAGAGGCGACAGCCCACCTGAATTACGCGGCGCGAGCGTGGTACATGGCCGCGGGCGAACCCGCCGTGAGCGTTCTGGCAGTGAAAGCGACAGGCGCCGTCCGTGGTCCGGCGCGCGCCGCCAAGCGCGGCTTGGCGCCGGTCGCCATGCGAGCCGGCCATGTCATCGACATCCAGGCACTGTTAAGCGCGCAGTCGCTCGGGTGGTATGGCCCATTGGGCGACGGATTGACGCCTTCACCGGGGGTAGAGGATGACGCTGAACCACAACGATCAGATCGTCTGGCCTCGTAGGCCGAACGGCATGCGGCGGCGCGCGAGCGCGCCGCAGATTCTGACCAAGGGGAGGGTCGCGCGACCAGCCGGCTGGCTTGTCCGTCTGATTGTCCTCGTCGTGGTCGCCGTGCCGAGCTTGATCATCACCTCGCCAGGCTACGTTGCGTTCGCGGACAAGCTGCCTGACCCAAGCCAGGTGACGTCAACCGTGCCCGAGGACACGCTGATCTACGCCGCCGACAACAAGACGCTGCTCGCCGACCTCCACCCGCCCGGCTACCAGAACTATTACGAATCGCTGTCCGACATGGGCACGCTGCTCCCCGAGGCGGTGATCTCGATTGAGGACCGCAACTTCTACAACGAACCCGGAGTCGACCCGCAAGGCATCGTCCGCGCGTCGATGGTCAATTGGCAAGCGGGCTCCACGGTCGAGGGCGCGTCGACCATCACGCAGCAGCTCGTCAAGCTGCGGCTGGTCGGCAACCAGACTTCGATTGACCGCAAGATGCGAGAGGCGCTGCTCTCGTTCGAGATCGAGCGGCGCTACACGAAGCCGCAGATTCTCGAGTGGTATCTGAACAGCGTCTTCTTTGCGAACACCGCCTGGGGCAGCGCCGCCGCGTCGAAGATTTACTTCCACAAGCAGACGAAAGACGTCGATCTGGCGCAGGCTTCGATGCTCGCCGGCATCATCCGCGGGCCTACGATCTACAACCCCCTCGTCAACTGGACCTCGGCCAAGAACCGCCAGAAGATTGTGCTCGAGGCGATGATCCGCGACGGCAAAGTCACTGCTGCCGACGCCGCGAATGCATTCGCCGAAGACCTGTCACCACCTACGCACCTGTTCAGGCCCTCAAACACGATCGTGGCTCCGGCGTTTGTCAGCTACGTCACTTCGCAGCTCATCGCGCAGTTCGGTAAAGAGATGACCTACAGCGGAGGGATGCGTGTCGTCACGACGCTCAACCCGGCGCTGCAGCAGATCGGCCAGAACGTGGTGAGCGGCGTCATTCAATCGTTGCGCTACCGCAACGTGACGCAGGGCGCTCTCGTGGCGCTTGATCCGACGACCGGCGCGATCATCACAATGATCGGCTCGGCGAACCCCAACGAGTACGGCGGGCAGTACAACCTCGCCGTGTGGCCGCCGCGCAACCCAGGGTCCTCGATGAAGATCTTCACCTACACGGCGGCGATCGCCAGCGGCAAATACACGATGACGACGCCGGTCGTCGACAGTCGCTTCACCTACCGCGACCCGATGTCGGGCGAGGTGTACTCGCCGGTCAACTACGACGGCCGCACACACGGTACCTGCCAGCTGCAGGCATGCATGGGCAACTCGCTCAACATCCCGGCGGTCAAGGTCGAACTTGGCGTCGGCGTGTCGTCGGTGGTCCAGATGGCGCGCTTGATGGGCGCTCCGCCGTATCAGCTCCACGGCACCGACCAGAACGGATTTGGGATCTACACGAACGATGACCCGCTCAACACCTTCGGGCCGTCGTTGACCCTGGGCGGCTACGGCGAAACGCCGCTCCAGATGGCCACGGGCGCCTCTGTGCTTGCAACACAGGGCACTTTGCGCACGCCGTACGCGATCACCCTGATCACGAGGGGCGACCACCTTCTCTTCGTCCACACGGCGTCACCCGGCAAGCCGATCCTCGACCCGCGAACGGCTTTCATCATGGAGCAGATCATGTCCAACGACAACAACCGGGCCATGATCTTCGGTCGCAACTCGCTGCTCACTCTGCCCGGGCGCCACGTCGGCGTGAAGACGGGAACGTCAGATTCTTTCGCAGACGCCTGGACGGTCGGCTACACGCCGCACCTGGTGGTGGCCGTTTGGGGCGGCAACGCCAACTGGAACATGAAGATGACCAAGAACTCGGACAGCTACTTCGTCGCCGCGCCGATGTGGCATCCGTTCATGCAGCAGGCCCTCGATTACATGGGTATCGGGGACGAGTGGTACTCGGAGCCTGCGGGTCTGATCAACCAGAACTGCCACGGTCAGCCGGCGTACTACCTGCCGGGCACGCACTGCTAGGCCTTCAACTTGCAGGCGAGGTTCGACAAGCTCGGCAAGCGGCTTCCCGATACCGGTCATGGATGTGGCTGTCAGATGTGTGCCGATACCAACGCGCCGCGTTACGAGCGGCGCGCCGAACCGCGGCCCACGAGAGGCGGCCTATGGGGTCCGGTGCGCCGCTGGTTTGTTCGCCTGGCGCGGGTTGTCCGTCCGGCGCGCCAAGAGCAGGTCGCCTGATCGAGACGCGAGTCGCTCCGATCACGGGGGTCTGGTAAACGAGGCGGAACTCGGTCCGCTAGGAGAGAACCAAAGGCGGGGCTAGCGTTGCGCGTGCAACACGTGCCCGGGTGTGTTTGGTATTTACTCGGCTACCGCGAAGCCGCCGCTCCTCTCGGCGCTTTCTTCGAGCCCCGCCTGCGGGCCGTACGAGTGCTTCAGCATCACCCGCAGCCGCTCTTTTGCGACCGCGAGCCGCGAGGCCACCGTCCGCTCGGGAATGCCCAGCGCCTGCGCGATCGCGCGGTTGGTGTATCCGTGGTAGTGGCGGAGGACGATCGCCGCCGCCTGCTTCGGCGGAAGCTTGGCGAGCGCTATGGCCAGGTCGCGATGCTCCACGAGCTCCTGCGGATCCGGCGCGAGCCCTGGCCGGCCCAGCCGGCGAATCACCTCGCCGACCTCTCGCAAGCGCATCTTGCGCTGGTAGGACACCGCAGCATTGATCGCAATCCGGTGAACCCATGCTTCGGCGGGGGCAATCGGCTGCCAGGTAGCCCACTTTTTGTAAGCGCGCTCGAATGCGTCCTGGGCGCAATCTTCGGCCGCGGCGCGGTCGCCCAGCATCGCGGTCAGGGTGCCGAGAATTTTTCCGTACGAGGCCTGATAGAGGCGCTCGAAGTCGGCCTCATTGCCGGCCTGGTAGGTCGTAGTTCCGCGCTTGTCGCTGGCGGTCTCCGCAGAGATCGGCTCTGCCATATTCGTTCGTTTACCCCCCGTGAGTTCGGTTAGCCCGTGCTCACCTGCGCATAACTCTCGCCCACAGAGGGGGTTCAGGTAACCGTACGGATGGGCGGATTTTGGCTAACTCAGTTGCAGTAGCAGGTGCCAGCGCGCCCCGCGACGTTTTCAAGACGTAATGAATCCCGGGGCAGAGTCAGGCGGCACGTACGCCGCGGACGTCCTGGGGACGCTTGCGAGCGGCCTGGGCGTCGACTCGATGGAAAGCGGCCGCAGGGCGCTCGAGGCAGTGCGTGCCCGTTCGCCCGAGCTGGTGATGATCAGCGAGCAAACTGGCGAGGACCTGGTTACGACATCGGCGGGCTTCATCGACATGCTGCTTGCCGCGCTGCGTAATGACATCGAGCCGCCCTGGCTCTCCTTCGAGCAGCGGTCACACGAGTTTGGACGTTTGAGAGCGGCGCAGGGGTTGCCGCTCGAATCTTTGATTGACGTGCTTGCGGTGTATCGACGCGCCACGATGGAGCTTCTGTCGCGGCCGATCCAGGGCAAACCGCACTACGAAGAGATCATCAACCTCGCGCAGGGCCGCCTCGAGGACGTGACCGAGCGTCTCACCACGGCCATCGCACGCGGTTATCTCGCGCACATCGACGAGGAGCACCGCGCGCGAGAGAGCGAGATGTACGGGCTCGCCGCGATTGTCACCGCGATGGGCCGCTCGCTAGACCTGCCTGAGACGGCCGAGGTCGCGCTGGTCGAGGCATTGGCCGCGCTGCGGCTGAGCACTGGCGGGCTGTGGCTTCGCGAACGCTCCTCATACAAGCTGGTCCACACCGTCGGTTTGGACCCGGACCAGATCGATGACTTCAGCCGCCAGGTAGGTCCTCATGTCAAGGCGTCAGCGTCGGCGGTGGGGAGGTCCGAATCACAGGTCGATCGAGTCTCGAGTCAGGAATGGAACGCGATGCGAGCCCAGCTGCGCGTGCGTGGGAGGACCGTCGGGATGATGACGGTGGGAACTGTGGTCGATCGCGTGTTCAGCGCCTCCGACCTGCTCTTCATGGCGGCTGTTGCCGACCAGGTTGCAATCGCCATCGATCGGTCGCGCCAGTTTGCAAGTGAGGCGCGGACCGACCATCTCACGGGATTGGCGAACCGGCGCGAGTTCGAGCGCGTCATGGAGCGGGAGGTCGCTCTCGCCGAGAGGCATGGTCGCCGGCTGTCGCTGATGATGATCGACCTCGACAACCTCAAGCGGATCAATGACCGTCTCGGCCACAGCGCGGGCGATGGGGCGCTCAAGCTCGTTGCTCAGCAGCTCCAGCGCGTCGTCCGTGCCTCCGACGTGTGCGCGCGAGTTGGTGGAGACGAGTTTGCGGTGGCAATGCCCGAGACGGACCTCGACCGCGCTCGCGACGTCGCGACTCGGCTACGCCGGGCGGTCGACCAGGCAGCGCTGAGCATGAGGGCGCCTGGGCACGTCGAGGTCAGCGTCGGGATAGCGGCGTGGCGGCCGGGCCAGGACTGGCAGGCGGTTTACCAAGCAGCCGATTCCGACCTCTACGAAGACAAGCGGCGGCGCAAGACGGTGCGGCGCTGGCAACAGGAGGACCAACCGGCCATTCGGCTTCTGGGTCGGGCCGGCGGTCGGAGACGCGTCTCAGGGGCCTAGTCGGGGCATCCAACGGCCCCGCCGCCCGGCGCAGGCCCTCCGGCGCAGCCCCTCAGGCGCTTTGCGCCAGCTCCCCCTAAATGGGGAGCAGCCACCTCCCCATAAATGGGGTGCAGCCACCTCCCCACGAGTAGGAGGCGCCACCTGTCTAAATCTCTCTACTCCACCAACGCGAGTTCGCGTGCTTTTACGATCGCCTCGAGCTTCGAGTGCACGCCAAGCTTGCTGCCCAGGCTTCGGATATGGGTGCGGACGGTGGTGTAGCTGATCCCCAGCTTGTGTCCGATCTCGCGGCTGGACGTGCCCTCAGCCATCAGGCGAAGCACCTCCTTTTCACGCGGCGTCAGACGCTCTAGCTGCGCTTCGACTTCGCGCCGGCTGTTGAGCAGCTGGGCGATCGAGCGCGGCGTGAAAAGGGACCCCCCATGCGCGACCGTTCGGATCGCGTCCACGACGTCCTGCGCCGCGCGCGACTTATGGATGAACGCGCTAGCCCCGGCTTCGAGAGCTGCAAACCGTGCGGCATCGCTGTCCTCACGGGTCAAGAAGATGAGCCTGGTCTCGGGTCGCATCTGACGGATACCGGCAGCCGCGTCAGCCCCGGTTCCGTCTGTGAGCCGAAAGTCGATCAGCACGAGGTCAGGCTGGAGCTCGGCCGCGCGAGCAAGCGAATCGGCCACAGAGCCCGCCTGCCCAATGACCTTCATGTCCGGCTGGTCGTTGATGAGCGCGGCCAGCCCATCGGCCACAACCTGGTGGTCTTCAACGATCAGCACTCGCGTCGTGTCGGTGTTCACGGCTGCAGCGTGGATTCTGACACCGGCATCCAGAATTCGACCGTGGTGCCGAGCCCAGGCTCGCTTTCCACCTTGTTCCAACCTCCGGCCAGCAGCGCTCGTTCGTTGAGCGCGAGCAGGCCAAGGTGACCAGGAAGGCGGTCGCGCTCGGTGACGACGAAGCCGCGGCCGTTGTCCTCGACCACGCCATGGACGCCCGAGTCCTCGACTTTGAGCAGGACCCGGACGCGCGTCGCCGACGCATGTTTCTCGATATTGGTCATCGCCTCTGTCATCTGGCGGAACAGCATCGACCTGTCGTCGTAAGACAGATCATCGGGGAGGTCGAGCTCGAGCTCGACCTCGGCCCCGGTCAGCGACTTCAACATCTGGACCCTCTCCCGGATGGTTTCGGCGAATCCTCCCGGAACCTCCAGGGCAGGCGGCCGGACCTCGAAGAGCAAGCGACGGAGCGCTTCCTCGGTCTGCGCCAGAAGCATCTGAGCCTCGGTCAGGAGCTCCGGGCCGTCGCCGTTCGAATCGCGCATTCTCTGGAGCTGAATCTCGGCGGCGGTGAGCTTCTGGAGCGCATCGTCGTGGAGGTCGCCGGCAAATCTCTTGCGCGCCTTGTCGACCGCCGTGGTCACGTTCTTCAGCAGCACCTGTCGCGCCGCGTCGACCTTCTCGAGGCGCTCCGCAGTCTTCTTCAAGTCAACGTCGGCGTATTTGAGCTGCCAAACGAGGCCCGCCGCGAGCCCGGCCTTCTGCAAGACCCACGCGTCCTCGCGCGAGAAACCATCCGCGCGCCGCGAATCGTAGGCAGCGACGAGTCCAAGACGTTGGTCGCCCGCGCGCCACGGCATGGCGATCGCGTCATGGACGTTCAACGCATCGAGCACGTACAGCAAATCACGTGATTCGCCCGCGCGCGATGCCCTGAACATAAGGTCGTGAAAGACGACCCGACTCGCCAGATCGTCGCGATCCGGCGCGCATGGCACCGGTTGCACGCCGGCGAGGAAGTCACCGTCGATTCCATACGCGCCCGCGATCGGAATCAGCATTCCGTCATCGCTGAGCCGCCAGAACAAGACCTTGTGGGCAGCGACAAGCTCGGCGATGCTTCGGGTCAGGCGGCGATAGAAATCCGAGAGACCGTGCCCGGTGCGAGCGTGGCGCGATACAGCGAGCAGCGCGTCAACGGCCGCCTCGTGGGCCCGCTCGACCCGTTCTGCGCTCTTCGCCCGCTCCTCGTTGATCAGCCTGTGCCGTTCGCTTCGGTCCAGATCGGCGCGCAGGTTGACCATCGTGTCGATCAACTCCTGGCGATGCTCGACGAGCTCGGCCAGGCCGATTGCGGCTGCCACGTGGTTGGCGAAGATTCCGAACATCCTCTGCTGCACTGCGGTGAAGCCGGCCGGGTTGGCCACTCCGATAATGCCCAGGGTGCGGCCCGCGACCTGAAGCTGACGCGTGCATGTCGAGCGCAGAGCCGGCGTGACGTTGGTTTCCGGTATCCCGCTCCACGTGGCGCTGGCACGCGGGAAAGCGGCCGCGGCAGCAAAGATCTTCTCGATCTCGTCCCTCTGCATGGGTTCTGTTGGATCCACGGCCCGCGAGAAGACTCGCTTGTCCTCGCCGTTTTCGCCCGTCAGCGCCAGAAATGCGACTGAGGATTTCGTGATGCTCAGGGCCAGGTCGAGAGCGGCCTCCGCGAGGGTGGGCACGGTGTTGAACCGAGCCAGCTCGTCGGACGCGGACTGGAACGTCTCGAGGACGTCGCCGTAACCTGCGTCGACGCCGACGGTCTCCAAAATGGTCCCCCCTTCTGCGCGCGAAGCGCCTAACAGGATTTTACTTCCGTAGTTCGACCACATGCGAAACGTCCAAGTACGTACGCGCGAGTACTGGATCCTACGAGGGCGTTGACTATTCGAGGGGGCTACCACCGGTTGCTTCGGTGGAGCTCCTCAAAACTGGGGTGGTGGGCGTGGCTTTGACGGCGACGTCGATCGAAGGGGAAGGGTGATCCATGAGCCAGATGACGTCATCGTTGGCTGAGGCCGGCGCGTACCAATACTCGCTCGCCCGGACGCGTTCTCTAATCGCCATGACAGCACGCCGAGCCATCAAAAAGGTGAATGGTTCGGCGAGCCTGTTCCTTGTCAAGCCGTTCGTCGTCCTGGCTGCCAGGGTGCTGGGACCCGGCCCCACTCGACTGCGGCTTGTCAAGCTCGCCCACACTCTCGGCCACAACGGTGAAGTTGTGGAGCTTGCCCAGGCGGCTTACGATGAGGACAAGCGGTCGGCTGTTCAGCCCACCTCGCGCGCGGCGTAGGCTCGTCTTAGGCGCCTTCCCGCTCCCGCCGTGCGGACCGCCACGGAAATTTGTGGGGCCGCGGGTACTCCGGTTGTGGGAGACGTTTCTGCTACAGATGAACGAGTTCGACCGGTTTCTGGAACTGAAGCTTCGGCAGATGCTCGATCCCGTGGTAGCCACTCGGCCACCCACGAGAAGGGGGCGGCTTAAGAGGCCTCAGAGGCCGATCCTGGCCGTCGTACCGGCCGCGATCGAGCTGGCCGCAGAGGCCATCCCCGTCGAGCCGCTGATGGTGACCATTCCGGTCGCCTCGGCGCCGCAGCTCTAAGAAAGAACCCCTTCCTTCCTCTCGCGAGGCCGGGTCGCAAGATCCGGCCTCTTTGCTGCCCTCAAGCTCAAAACGCCCTGGCGCCTCGGCACCGGTTAGTGTTGGCGAAGCGGTGAGCTCACGCACCTCGGCGATCAAGTTCTACGCCAACCCGGCCACCCGGCGAGTGCCGGCAGCGGAGCGCGAGCGGCGGCTGGCCGACCCTGGTTTCGGCCGCATCTTCACCGAGCACATGGTCCGGATTGGCTGGGCGGCGGGCCGCGGCTGGCACGACGCCGAGCTCTCACCCTATGCGCCGCTCACCCTCGACCCGGGGACCTCGGTCCTCCACTATGCCCAGGCGGTGTTCGAAGGGCTGAAGGCTTTCCGGCAGGCGAGCGGCGGGGTGGCGGCCTTTCGGCCCCAGGCCCATGCTGCGCGTTTCCGCAGCTCGGCGCGCAGGCTTGCCCTCCCCGAGCTGCCCGAGGAAGCGTTCCTCGAGGCGATCGACCTCCTGCTCGAAACCGACCACGAATGGGTCCCGGCCGCGCCTGAGCACAGCCTTTATCTCCGGCCCTTCATGTTCGCCGGCGAGGTGAGCTTGTCGGTCCATCCCTCCGAAGAGGTCACGTTCCTGCTGATCGCGTCTCCGTCTGGCTCCTACTTCCCGCGTGGTGTCAAGCCAGTCACGGTCTGGCTCTCCGAAGACTTCAGCCGCGCCGCGCCGGGCGGCACCGGCGCCGCAAAGACCGGCGGCAACTATGCGGGCGGCCTGCTTGCCCAGGCGCAGGCCGCTGAGAAGGGATGCGACCAGGTTGTGTGGCTCGATTCTCGTGAGCACCGCTGGGTCGAGGAGATGGGCGGCATGAACCTCTGCTTCGTGTTTGGCGAGGGTCGCCAGGCGCGGCTGATGACCCCTGCTCTCACTGGGACGCTGCTGCCGGGCATCACGCGCGACTCGTTGCTCACCCTGGGACGCGATCTCGGGTACGCGGTCGAAGAGGGACGGATCAGCGTCGACGAGTGGCGGTCGGGGTGCGAGGACGGGTCGCTGACCGAGGTGTTCGCGTGCGGCACCGCCGCGGTGATCACTCCCGTCGGTGCGGTCAAGTCAGCGCGCGGGTCGTGGACTGTGCGCGATGGCGGTCCCGGCGAGGTCAGCATGCGGCTGCGCCAGGCGCTGGTGGACATTCAGCGCGGCGCCGCACCCGACGAACACGGCTGGCTGCACCACGCGCGCGTCCCGTCGGGAAGGTAAAGGTAGATGTCGCGCGTCGTGATCGTCGGCGGCGGCGGCGCAGGCGATGCCGCGGCATTCGCTCTTCGTAAGCGTGGCTTCGACGGCGAAATCGTCATCCTGAGCGCCGACACCGACCGTCCTTACGACCGGCCGTACCTGTCGAAGGAGTTCTTGCGTGGGGAGGTCGACCTGCCGAAGGTCTTCCTCCACGAAGAAGCTGACTACATCAAAGAGCGTATCGACCTGCGGTTGGAGTCGGCCGTGACTGGAGGTTCACTCCAGGAGCGCACCGTCACGGCGAAAGGTGGTGAGGTTGAATTTGATTTCCTGGTTCTCGGTCTGGGTGGGACGCCGCGCCGCCCGCACGGCCTTCCGAGCGCGGACAACCTGCTCACGCTCAGGTCGCTGGGCGATAGCCAGGCCCTTCGCAAGTCACTGGGCAGCTCGACTCGGCTGCTCGTCATCGGCGCGGGGTTTATCGGAGCCGAAGTTGCGGCGTCGGCGCGCAAGCTCGGGAAGGATGTCATTGCCGTCGAGGCGCTCGGTGTCCCTCTGCAGAGGGCGCTCGGCACTGAGGTCGGAGAGATCTACGCCGAGATTCACCGCTCCCATGGCGTCGATCTGCGCACCGGAGCGATGGTCGAGGAGTGGCACGTTCAGGGCGGTCGCATCGTCGGAGTGACGCTGTCGGATGGCACGCGCGAAGAGGCAGACCTCGTCCTCATCGGGGCGGGCATCGAGCCAAACCTCGATCTGCCACGACAATTGGGTCTCCCCATCGAGGGCGGTGGTGTGCTGGTGGACCAAGGGCTGAAGGCCGCCGACAACGTCTATGCCGGCGGGGACATCGCCGTGCACAGCCACCCGATACTCGGGCGGCAGGTTCGGGTCGAGCATTGGGAGGTGGCCAAAGGACACGGGCGCGGCGTCGCGGCGTCCATAGCGGATGGCGAGACGCCCTACACCAAGCTTCCTTACTTCTGGTCCGACCAGTACGACGTCAGCCTCGAGTACCGGGGTCAGGCGTCCGGCGATGACACGGCAGCCTGGCGCGGCGACCGGGAGGCCCTCACGTTTTCTGTGTTCTACCTCCGCGGCGGCGTCGTTGAGGGTGTGCTTTCGATGAATGACAGCAAGACCAACGAGCTCGGTGGAAAGCTCATCGAGAGCCGGCGCAAGGTCAATCCTTCCGATCTGGAAAACCTGGCGTTCGACATTGGCGAGTTCGTGGGCAGTCCCTCCGCCGGCTGACGCCGGCACACCGCGGCGCTTGTGTGGCGCCCCATAAATGGGAGGGGCGGCACCTCCCGATGAACTGCAGGATCAAGCGACTGGCTGGTTTTCCTCAGGCAGCAGCCAGGGCAGGGCTTCGGACAGTGGGCGCATCAGCGCGGCCTGCTGCTCCTTGCTGATCAGGTTGCCGGCGACGAGCCCGAGCGCGGCCATGAAGGCCGCGTCTTCCGCTTTGTGGCCAACCTCGCCGTGCTCCGCCTTCCAGCTGACCAGCGCGCCGCCGGCTTCGGTCAGACCGAACAGATTGCGCCGGACCTCGTCCCATGCCGGGCCGCGCCCTTCTTTTTCGATCGCGTGGATCGCCGCCTTCTCCGCTTGATGAATCGCCTCCAGGCCGTGCAGCCGCGCGTGGCGGTCCCAGCCCTGCGCAGCGCGCTCTACGCCCGCCGGCGAAAGCACTCGGATGTCGTCGATCAGACGCGAAAGCGTGCGCTGGTGTTCCGGGAATCCATAGCCCTCGGCGTCGACACTCATCGCGACTAGCCTATCTGGATCGAGTCCGCCGGATGGATCTCTTGCCACCCATGGTCCGTGTCCAGCACCCAGGGACCCCACAGTGAGATGTGGTTGCCGAGGACCGGGATGGGCAGTCTTGTCTTCGGACATCGTGCCGCGGCGGCGGCGTTGGAAGGCTTGCTGTCGAGGGGGCAGGCGGGGACGATTTCGGCCAGCATCGCGGGGCGGGCCTGGAAGTGGTTTTCGGCATTGAGGAGGGATTCGTAGCCCGCATCCGGCTTGAACCAGATGTGATAGTCGCCGTCGTCTTCGCGGGCCACGTCGACCACCGTCCCAGCCGCGTGCTGGCATGGATCGAGGACGCGTAGACGGTCCGGGTTGTGGACGCCGGCCTCAGGCGGTCCGCTGCGGCAGCCGACAGTCAGCGCTGACGGCGCGGAGGTGTTGCTCGGGGTGGCGCATGCGCAGAGCAGGACTGCAAGCACCGCGGACCTCAGCGCAAGAATTCGGGCACCCAACCAAATCGTCCCAGCGCAAACGGTCCCGGGCCTGATGCGATCACCTGCGCGTTGACGATGACCGCGAGGTAGTAGATCCAGCGGAACCCGTCGTCGTTCACCGCGAACGCCACTGTCAGCGCGAGGTTGGCGGCGAGCAGAAGGCCGAGGATGCCCGCCCACCGTGTGGCGAGCCCGAGGATCAAGAGAATCGCCACCAACGTTTCCCCCACCGCCTGTGCGAGCGCGAAGGGGAACCAGTTCGGCACGACGACCGCGACCAGGAACTCATGCAGCCCAGGAATCGGGTTGGCCTTCGCCGTGGCCTCGATCAGAGGCTTCATCCAGCCGACGCCCTGCCACTTCTGGCTGGCGAAATAGAGCCAGTACAGGCCCACCGCGACTCGGAACAGGCTCGGCCAGGCTTCACTCATGCGAGTTCACCGTCACGACCAGCACGCCAAGCGGGGGGTCGGCCGCGATCGCGACCGCCGCCGAGCCGAGCGCCCACTTCTCTGTCCTGGCGCCGCGAATTGCGAGAACAACGCGATCGCCGTGGGCTGCGACGAACACCGTCGAGCCCGATTCCAGGACCTGGTCTGGATCGCGCGGCTGGGCGAGTGTACGGAAGGCGCCGCTCACACTCTCGTAGGAGAACACGCCACCAGGGTCGATGTCCTCGGACGGTCCTTCCGCGGCAATCAACAGCGATCCAGCGGCCCCTGGCGCGAGCCAGAACGGAAATACCGGAAGCGGCAGGCCAACTCGCAGGCCTCCTCCAGCGGTCACGAGCTCGGCCCGCTCATAGTCCGCCGTCCACAACGTCCCTCCCGCGCTTGCGATTCCAAATCCATGGCCGGCCGGCAGCGACGTGCCGTCCAGATGGTCCACTTCGCCGCGGGTGCCCGCGACGGCCACCTTGCCCGATTGGTCAGCAGTGATCGCGGCCGGACCCTGCGACACGGCGTGGCTAGAGAGCTTCTGGCCGGTTGCCAGATCCAGCTCGACCACCGCGCCGCCGTCGAAGAGGGTGACAAGGAGGCGGCCCTGGTGGACGAGCAGGCCGAAGGGCGCACCGCCGACATGCGACTTCCACGCCACCCTCATGCCGGGCAGGCTCACCGCGTACACGTCTCCAGGAGAGCTGTCCGCGACGTAGGCCGTGCGGCCATCGTCCGAGACGATGACTGCGACGGGATCGCTGCCGATGCGGGCGGCCTCGAGCGGAGAGCCACCTTGTAGCGAGAGAAGGACGAGGCCGGTGTCCGGATATGTCTGCGGTATGCGCGCCACGGCGGGACCGCCGCAGCCGCAGATCGCCGCGGCCAGCAGTGCGACTGCTACTTGAGAGCGCGTAGCACGTGGTCGGTGGCGAGCTGGAAGGCTCTGGCCGCGGGTCGCATGCGCATTCTGTTCAAACGATGCTGGATCGCTCCCTTGAGTATGGCCGCGCGCAGCTTGTGCTCGGAGAAGTCGGTGTTGAACAGCAGCCGGTTGTGACGCACCTTGTGCCACTCGCCGTGCATCCGGCGCTCGCGCACTCGGTCGTAGAAGCCGGTGCCGGGAAGCGGATAGGCGATCGTGTAGCTCACATAGTCCAGAGGCAGGCTGCTCGAGAAGTTGATGCTCCGGATCAGCGAGTCCGTGGTCTCACCGATGTAGCCGACCATGAAGAACCCCGCCGCCTTGATCCCCGCGGCGACGCATGCCTCCACGGCGGCTCGCGCCTGGTCTGGGGTGATCCCCTTCTTCATCTCTTTCAGCACCCGCTCGTCACCTGACTCGATGCCGAAGAAGATCCGCTTGCACCCAGCGCGGTGCATCTGCTCGAAGAGCGCCTGGTCGACGTGTGTGACCCGGCTGAGGCACTCCCATGTCAGCGGCAGGTGCGCTTCTTCGATTGCCTTTGCCAGCTCCAACGTCCGCTTGTAGTTGAGGGTGAAGAGGTCGTCCGACATCCAGATGTGGTCGTAGCCCAGCTCCGCGATCTCGCGCATCTCGGCCACGACCGACTCGACCGGTCGAGCGCTGAACAGGTCGCCGAACACGGACTTGTGGCAGAAGTCGCAACGAAACGGACACCCGCGCGTCGACATCAATGGAGTCGTCGCGTCCTTCCAATGCTTGCGCCAGTAATGAATGTACTCGTCGTTCGGAATATCGCCGCGGTAGGGCAGGGGCAGGTCGGTCATGTCCTTGCTTCGTTGCCGTGCGGTGCTCTTGACGATCTCGCCGTCGCGTTTGAAGACGACGCCGGGGATCTCGTCGAATCGTCGGTCATCGAGGTGCTCCATGATCGAGACGATCGTCTCCTCGCCCTCACCCACGGCGACCAGGTCGAAGTGGTCGACAAACGTCTCCGGCTCACCGGACGGATACGGTCCGCCGACGACGGTCAGCGCCTTGCCGCGCACTTGTTCGGCGAGAGATAGGGCCTCGTCTTGCATGGTGATCATGCAGTAAATCCCAATCACTGACGGGCGCAGGCGCTCGATCTCCGCGAGGACCTCGTGGCGCTCCAGAAACGTGTGGTCGATGTGGCGCACCGAGTAGCCGGCGCGGCGGAGAGACGCGCTGAGATACATCAATCCCAACGAAGGCATGATCCAGTGGCGGCCCTGCTTCGGCGCGCGCTGCGGGTAGACGAGCACGACATCGGCTGATGGATTCATCTCGCCTCCTGCACGTTGATGTGGTAGCTGACGTCCGCGAATGACGCGGGGAACATGTAGTCGAGCCCGGCCCAGTCGAAGTCCGGCGCGAGAAGCTCGCGTCCTGCGTACATCTGCGCTCCGGGAAGCGCCGGAGCCGACCACTCCACTCCTAGCGAGGCGGAGCGCAACCGCGCCCATGCGTCCGTCACCGGGACCCAGTTGCCAAATGCCTCGCCGACAAGCGTGGGATGGTTGGCGGCCGCGAGGTCGTCGAACGCAGCCGATTGCTCGTTGAGGATGCCGACCTGTGAGTAGCCTGGGGCGAGCCAGCGAGGGTTGACCTCGACGGTCACGCCGCTGCCGTCGACCGTGTATGTGACCTCGATCGCGCCACGCGACTGGATTGGCACGAACTGGTATTTGTGGGCGGCGTCGCCTCCGATCTCGTCGAGCTGGAAGGTGCGCTTCCACACGGTCGTGGTTACCGTCGACAGGTCGGTTGTGGTGGCGGTCAGCGAGTAAACCCATCCGTCCGGGTACTTAACGATCGGGGTGCCGATGCCCATGCCTTCGCCCGCCACATCGCGGCCTGCCACCTCGAGCACCAGGCCCTTGGCGAGGGAAGCCGTCTTGCCCTCGCCCGGCGACCCCTCGACGCAAGCGTCGACCCCGGGATAGATCGATTGGGTCAAAAGCTCCGTCCCGACGCGATATGCGAACACCGGCTTGCCGTCAGCGACCCGGTAACGAGCCTCTACGCCGAGAGTATGGAATGGAGCGCTCGCCTGGCCCGCGGCGAGCTCGGGAAACACCGACGTGGCGCGGTAATAGCTGATGTTCTCGAGCACCAGCTCGCTCACGTGCTGGGATCGAATCCAGTCCAGCGCCGCCGTCCGGTCCAGGGGCAGCGCCCGGCTGCCTGTGATCTGCGATGGTGGCTTGCCGCTGTAGTAGGCGGCGGTGGGCGAGTCGGTCAGGAGCACTCCGCGAGTCCCCGCCGACGCCCGACCAGCGGCAACGAGGCCCGCGTTGGCGTTGGCGAAGCTCGAGAAGACCGGCACGAACGCGATCGCAAGCGCGGCAGTTGCTCCAACAGCCGTCAGCCGAATCGCACCTGCGTATCGGTCGAGAGCGGCTGCCGCCAGCAGCGCCATCGCTGGTAGCGCCGGGTAGAGGTAGCGATGGCTTCCGCTGTAGGCGCCGGCGGCGACGAGCCCGAAGATCGCGGCGAGGTAGATCGCGGCGGGGGCGTAGACGAATCGCCGCACCGCTCGGGCCTGTTGGCGCAGCACGGCCACCGCGCCGACCACGCCAAACACAAATAGCGGAAGAGCGGCAAGTCCGTACGTTGACGCGAGCTCGCCGACCCTGCCTACGCCGCCCGACGGAATGCTGCCGCGTCCGGTGGCCGACATCAGCTCGACCGCGCCGCGCGCCATCGAGTGGCTGACCGGTGCGAAGCCGAATTGAAGAAAGACAAGCACACCAAGCGCCGGAACCGCCCATGCCACCGCGCCGGCCCTGCGGCGCCCGGCGGACCGCGACCGCACCGCTTCAACGCCGGCGAAGACTGCCGCCGCAGCGACCCAGATCCAGGCTTTGGTGGACGTCACGCACGCCATCGCCGCAAGAAGCGCCGCCAGCTTCATCCGGTTTCGAGCAGCGGCGAGGCCCGCCGCGGCGAGCAGCGCGGTGAGAAGCGGTTCGACGACAGCCGACCCGGAGGTAAACAGGAACACCGGGTTCAGGACGAGCAGGGCTACCGCAAGCCGAGCCTGGCGCACGTTCGGGGCGAGGGCGTACACACACACGGCGGTCGCCACGCCGAGCAGCGCGCTAAGCGCCTTGAGCGCCCCGAGCTGCCATAGGCCAAAAATGCGGAGCACGCCGGCGGCCAGCACGTGGTAGCCGGGAAGCCACGTGTCTTCCATGCCGAAGAGTGGGTCGTGCAGATGTCCGGTCGCCGCCAGGTTGGCTGCGATGAGCCAGTGCCCATACCCGTCCTCGAACGGCTCTGGCAGCTGGGCTGCGACTAGTAGGAGGATGGCTCCAAGGCCGAGCAAACCAACTGCAGGTGCCGCCGCCTGGACACGAGAAAGCGCCCGACGGCCCAGCCGGCGCAGCGTCAGCACCTCGAGGAAGTCGACCAGGCTCAGCGCCGCCACCACGAGGAATCCGAGCGCGAACATGCCAGCGTAGATCGCGATCAGAAACTGGCCCAGCGCCAGCGCGAGCGGCACCATGCCGAGCGCGCCCAGCCCCGCGAAACCCTCAATCAGCGCACGCGGATCGCCCACGCGAACGTAAGCCTGGTCGCGCCACTCCTGTCCCGCCTGAACGATGTGGTGTTTCGGTGTCCGGACGAAGACGCCTCCAGATCGCAGTGAACGGCTGAGGGCGATCACCGTGTTGAGCGACATACCCGCGCCGAAGACCTGGCACAGGAGGGACGGGATTCCCGACCACCACCTCCGGCCGCGCCGAGTCTGTGCGGCGACGAACCCCAGCCACGGCGCGACGCCGACGAGGATGGTGATCGCGGACGAGTCGGCGACGAACCAGGGCAGCTGAAAGCCTGGCCATCCGAACGTCACCAGGAGGAGTGGATAACAAGCGAGCTGAACGAGCATCACCGGGCCCACGCCGTAGGCGAGCAGGTGGACCGCAGCCTGGAACTTGACAGCGACTCGAGCATCGCTGCGCATCACCGGCCCCAGCAGCCTGAAAGCGGACTGGAAGCTGCCAGTCGCCCAGCGCGACTGCTGGCGCCGGTATGCGTCGACGGAAACGGGCAGCTCCTCGGGGACGACGAGGTCTTCGATATAGGCGGCTTTCCACCCGCGCAGCTGGGCTCTGTAGCTGAGGTCGAGGTCTTCTGTGAGGGTCCGTGCGCTCCAGCCTCCGGCGTCTACGATCGCTGTCCGCCGCCAGACCCCCGCGGTGCCGGTGAAGTTCGTGAAGTAGCCGCGCGCCGAGCGCACCGCCTGCTCGACGAGGAAGTGGAAGTCGATCGCCATCGCCTGCAGCCGCGTGAAGAAGGAGTAGCCCTCATCGAGGTGGCCCCACCGCGCCTGCGCGAATCCAACCGATGGGTCGTCGAACGCGCCGACTGTGCGTCGCAGGAAATCCGACGGTGGGACGAAGTCGGCATCGAAGATGGCGATGAAAGGCGCCCTCGTCAGCTCCAGGCCGTACGCGAGCGCGCCGGCTTTGAAACCGGCTCGAGAACCTCGACGCACGTGCGAGAGATGAATCCCGGTCCGCCGCCAGTGGGCAACGCGCGCGGCGACGATCTCCGTCGTCTCGTCGTCGGAGTCGTCGAGGACCTGCACTTCGAAGCGATCGCGGGGCCACTCGATGGCGCAGACGGCATCGATCACGCGCTCCGCGACGTAGCGCTCGTTATAGACCGGAAGCTGCACACAAACGGCGGGCTCCGCTCCTCTCCATTTATGGGGAGGTGACCCGGACGGCCGGTGGGGCAGTCGCAAAGCCTGCACCGTGAGATACAGAAGGTTCAGCCCGAAGGCGAAGAGAAGGACGCTGGTCAACGCCAGGACCGCGGCCGGGAGCAGACGCATCAATTCGTGTCGAACAAGGTGTAAGGACGCATGGTCGTGCGGACGTACGCCACGCGTGCGAGCGCCTCGGGCCGGTTGCGTCGAGTCCACTGCATGTAGCGCCACGCTGCGTGGCCGATGTACCGCGCGGGCAGGTCGAAAAACGCAGGAAAGAGCACAGCTGGCGCGCGCCGCCCCGGAGCCTCGACGAGCCGCGAGGCAGTCTTTCCCGCAAGCTGCGGAAAGTGATCGAGCAGCCTCGGGTTGTCCTCGACGATCTCCTTGATCACGTCCAGGCCAAAGACCGGCTGGCTGACCAGTACTTCGAAAGCCATGTCTTCGTCGTCCCTGGCCAGCGGGCGGCACTGGGAGCGTTCGAGGATCAGGTTCGCCGTCATCAACCGCGGCGCGATCGGTCTGCGGGTGAGGTCGTCGACAGGCTTGCCGCGATGGCCCACGGCGTGGAGCAGTCCTAAGACGTTGACGATGACGTAAGCCAGGTGACGATGCCCGTCGTCGACGACGAGATTCAAGTCGACGTCGTCCGACGCTCGGAAGCCGCCGCTCGCCAGCGAACCGGCGATCGACACGGCCCTGATGAACGGCGCAACCGCGACGAGCTTGCGGACGAAGGCCAGGGTGAGATCGAGGTAAGCGACGGAGTCTTTGCGGTGAGCAAGCGACCGGCTGCGAATCGCACTCGCCCGGCTGACCGCTTCGCGCTCGACCACAAGGCCCTCGGCCATCGCCAGATCGGGATCAGCTGCGACCGCCCAGCGAATCTCCGGATCAGACACGCGGCCGCCGATACAGAGCTCGGCGAGGCGGGGCGGACTGACCGCGTACCCGCGCCGGCGCAGCAGCGCAACGGTCCGGCGGACTCGCTCGCCAATGGAGCTCGCGGACTCCGCCGGGTAGCCGACGCTCACCATTCGGGATACGGGTTTGGGTTACGTGGCATGATCGAGACGCAAGATCAACGCGGAGGAGGGCAAATGACCGCCGACGGACATTTTCAGGTTCCCCAGCCCGCCAACGAAGCGGTTCGCTCCTACGCTCCGAACGACTCTCACCGCAAGACCCTCAAATCGCGCCTGGCCGAGCTGACCGACGCCCGCACCGAGGTGCCGATGCTCATCGGTGACCAGCGCCGGTGGGGTGCTTCTCGCGGCGACATCCGATCTCCGCACCGGCACGAGCTGGCCATCGCCGAGTACGCCGTCGGCGGCGCCAGGGACTTCGACGACGCGATCAACGCCGCGCTTGGCGCGCGCAAGATGTGGGCGGCCACCGCGTATCACGAGCGCGCGGCCGTGCTGCTGCGCGCCGCAGCCCTCCTGGCGGGGCCGTGGCGCGACACGATCAACGCCGCCACAATGCTCGGTCAATCGAAGACGGTGCATCAGGCCGAGATCGACGCCGCATGCGAGACGATCGACTTCTGGCGCTACAACGCGTTCTTCGGCGACCAGCTTCTGCGCAACCAGCCCTACAACGATGGCACAGCGTGGAACCGGCTGGAGTACCGCCCCCTCGAGGGCTTCGTCTTCGCGGTCAGCCCCTTCAACTTCACGTCAATCGGTGGCAACCTGCCAACCGCACCGATGCTCATGGGCAACACGGTCGTCTTCAAGCCCGCGACCCAGACCCTGCTCGTGAGCCACTTCCTGATGGAGCTGCTCATCGAGGCAGGCATGCCGCCGGGTGTGATCAACATGGTGAGCGGCAGCGCGTCCGAGATCTCGGAGACGGTGCTGAGCCACCGCGAGCTGGCGGGCATCCATTTCACCGGCTCGACCGAGGTCTTTCAAAACATGTGGCGGGAGGTCGGCCAGAACATCGACCGCTACCGCACGTATCCGCGCCTGGTCGGGGAAACGGGCGGCAAGGACTTCGTGGTCGCTCATGAGTCGGCGGACGCGGACGCACTGCGCACCGCGCTGATCCGCGGCGCGTTCGAATACCAGGGTCAGAAGTGCTCGGCCGCCTCCCGTGCGTACGTACCGCAGTCGATGTGGAAGAGAATGAAGCCGGAGCTCGTCGACCTCGTTGAGGCCATACCTCAAGGCGACGTCGCCGACTTCCGCAACTTCATGGGCGCGGTCATCGACGGCCGCGCATACGCCAACCACATGAACGCAATCGAGTACGCGCGCAAGAACGAAAGCGCCAAGGTCATCGCCGGCGGAAAAGGCGACGACAAGGTCGGATGGTTCATCCGGCCGACCGTGATCGAGACCACAGACCCCGACTTCAAGCTGCTGCGCGAGGAGCTCTTCGGCCCAATCCTCACCGTCTACCCGTACGCCGATGGAAAATTCGAAGAGACTCTCGACCTGTGTGACCGGACGAGCCCATACGGTTTGACGGGCGCGATCTTTGCTACGGACCGACGGGCGATTCGGACGGCTTCGGAGAAGCTCGTCAACGCGGCAGGCAACTTCTACATCAACGACAAGCCCACTGGTGCGGTGGTCGGACTCCAGCCTTTCGGTGGGGCGCGTGCCTCAGGCACGAACGACAAGGCTGGATCGTTCCTCAACCTGATCCGCTGGGTGAGCCCACGGGTCATCAAGGAGACCTACGAGCCGCCGAAGAACCACCGGTATCCGTTCATGGAAGACGATCACGAACGAGGCGCCCTGTAGCGCGCCAGCCTCATGTCGGTTATGACGTGGACGGTGCAGTCCTCACCGTCACCATCGATCGGGCCGAGATCCGAAATGCGGTCGACTCGGACACAGCCGCGGCGCTAGCGGAAAGCTTCGAGCGCTTCGACGCCGACGAGTCGCTCTCGGTCGCGGTGCTGACCGGTGCCGGCGGCAACTTCTGCGCCGGTTTCGACCTCAAGGCGCTGGCAGCAGGCTCGGGACGCCCGATAAGTGAGACGGGCGCGGGCCCGATGGGGCCGACCCGGATGACCCTGGGCAAGCCTGTGATCGCCGCGGTCGAGGGCTACGCTGTGGCGGGCGGCTTGGAGTTGGCCCTGTGGTGTGACCTTCGGGTTGCGGGCGGTGACGCGACGTTCGGCGTTTTCAATCGCCGCTTCGGCGTTCCGCTTATCGACCTCGGCACGGTCCGCCTGCCGCGCATGGTCGGGCATGGACGCGCGCTTGACCTGATTCTCACGGGACGGCCGGTGTCAGCCCAAGAGGCCCTGCGCATCGGTCTGGTCGAGAGGCTTGTCGAGGCCGGCCAGGCGCTGCGAGTTGCGCAAGCCTTGGCCCGCGAGCTCGCGGCGTTTCCGCAGGGTGCGCTGCGCGGCGACCGCTGGAGCGTCATTCACCAGTGGTCCCTCAGCACGGACGACGCGATGCAAGCCGAGTACCGGGCGGGCGTCGAGGTCATTGCTTCGGGCGAAGCGCAGGAAGGCGCGCGTCGGTTTGCGGAAGGGAAAGGTCGTCACGGCGGCTGACAGCCGAACCCTGCAGCGCGGCTACTGAAAGCAGGACAAGTGCGCCCACCTCGAAGGCGAGGATCGGCGCAGGACCCCAGAACGGTTCGCCCTCCACCGCGACAATTCCTGTCAGGACATAGATCCAGGTCCATGCGGGAGTCTTTGCTCGCAGGGTCAACAATGCCGCCAGTCCCAGCATCACCAGGTCGTCGAGGTGGACGTACGGCGTCGCGAGCATGCCGCCGACCAGTGCGCACACGAGAGGCCACTCGAGGCCGCGGTGCTGGAGGCGGTAGACGAGCACGAGGGTCCAGGCGGCGATCGCGACCTGGAGCGGTCGGGCGGCGTCGCCCAGGAAGTAAGCGAGCGTCAGCTCGCGGTTCACCGAGACGCTCGCAGCGAAGCTCAACCGCGCCTCATAGGCGGTGATGCCGGGGACGCCGAGCGCGAGGGCTGATGCCGCGGCCAGCACGCCGAGCGCAATCACGCTGCCGGTGAAGGCACGGCCCTGGCGAGCCGCGAGGAGCGCCGGAGGCACCAGGAATGCGAGCTGGGGCTTGAGCACCAGGGCGCCGAGGGCGACGCCGGCCCAGAGCGGCCGGTTCGCGCGCAAAAGGGCATAGCAGCCGGCGACTCCTAGAGCGACGAACAGCCCAGGCTGACCCAGCTGCAGGGCGTAGATGACGGGCAGCCACCCGACGGCCGCGGCAAGGAAGATGAGGCGAGTGCGCCCGCTGCCGGGCGCGGCGATGTGCCACGCCAGGACCAGCGCAGCCACGAGAAGCGCGCTCCAGACCCAGTAGGCCGCCGGATACGGCAGCACCGTCAGCGGCACAGCCGACCACGCCACAGGCGGCGGGCTGATGTAGCGCGCGAGCTCGGCGACCTTGATGCCCGATCCCAAGGCGTCCAGCTCCGCCTGCTGAAGGGACAGGTCGTAGATCGACGGCCAGCCGTGTGTCAGGCCGACCAGCGCGGCGGCGTAGTAGAAGGTGAAGTCGTTGTGGAACCGATCGCTCGCAGTGGCGACCGCCCACTGGTAGAGGTCGAACAGAGCAAAAGGGCCCGCGGCGGCCGCCCCGGCCGCGGTGCCCAGATTGCGCCAGCGCCGGCTCGAAGGTTCGGCCACGCGCGGAGGTTACCCGAGTGGCCCAGCCCCGGAGCTCCTTGCATCTTTGCGGTCTAGGCAGCCGGGCGCCTCCGGCGCTGAAGCCTACGTCAGGGGGCCCGGCGCCGCGTCGTCACGCAGCTTTGGCTGCGCTCCTAGCTGCGCCACCCCTTCCTTGGCTCCGGCCGCCGATACCGCAAATCTGCCGCGGATCTTCGGGTCTGAGCCACTATGTGTATCCATGAATACGACCGCCTTTCAGGCACGGACCATCGAGCTCAGAGATGGCACGAAGCTGCAGCTTCGTCCCATCGTGCCCGAGGACGAGGCCCTGCTCCACGAAGCCGTCGCCGCGATGTCCGAACGGACGGTCTACTTCAGGTTCTTCTCTCCGATCAAGCGGATGTCGGATGCACTCGCGCACCGACTGGCGGTCGTCGACTACAACGATCGCTTCGCCATCGTCGCCACGACGCGCAAGCCGACCGGAAAGGAGCGCATCGTCGGCGTTGCGCGTTACGACCGCGCCAGCGGCACCGACGTCGCGGAGGTCGCGGTCGCCGTGATCGACGAGTTCCAGCGCCGGGGCCTGGGCAGTGTGCTCCTCACCGAGCTTGCCCGGGTTGGGCGCGCGCACGAAATCAAGACCTTCTCGCTGATCGTGCTGCCGGAGAACAGCGAGATGCTTGGCCTGCTGCGAAAGATGGGCTGGATCCACCAGGCCAGGCTCAGCGGCGGCATGTACGAGATATCGTTCGACCTTCCCGAGACCAGATGATCGACAGCCAGCTGATCGCGTTCGCGGGGGTCTCGCTGCTTCTCGCCGTGACGCCGGGTCCGGACATGGCGGTCGTGACCAGAAATGCGCTAGCCCACGGCAAGCGTGGCGTCGTTCTGACGACAAGCGGAATCGCACTTGCGTTGATGATCTGGATTGCCGCGACGGCGGTCGGTCTTTCGGCGCTGCTGCACGGGTCTGGCGAGGTGTTGTTCGCCCTCAAGCTGGTCGGCGCCTGCTACCTCGCCTATCTCGGCCTCCGGACGCTCCTCGAGTCGCGAGCGCGGCCCGGGGACCTCCTCGTCGGGACTCCGCCCGCCGCTCCGGCCCACGCGGTCTTCAGGCAAGGTTTCCTTTCCGCCATAAGCAACCCGAAGCTCGGGGTCTTCTTCGTCACATTCCTCCCCCAGTTCGTGCTGCCAGGCCAGGCGGTGCTGCCGCGGCTGCTCGTGCTAGGCGTGACTTTCGCGGTCATCGGCTGGCTGTGGATGAACCTGTACGGCCTGTTCGTGACGCGGCTCCGTCAGGTCATCACAGCGCCGCGCGTGAGGCAATGGATGCAGCGGGTGACCGGGGTGGTGCTGCTGGGCTTCGGCGCCCGGCTTGCCTTGGAGAGGATCTAGACGTCGGGCCTCAGCCCCACGTGAACTCGGTGCAGAGATAGTCGAATGCCTGGCCTTCGGGCATTCCGTTCGGAGAATTCTTGGGGTCGGCCGGGTTGAGTGCGAAGACTGCGACGGTCACCCCGCCCCTGGCCGCGGCGATGACCGCAAATCGCACCTTGGTCGCCGTCTGCGAAGCGCCGAGCAGGTTCGCGGAAAAGATCTCGCCCACGCCGTCCTGGTCGCCGATGTGCGCGCCTTTGAGGCTGGCGACCAGCGTCACGTCCTGAAACTGCGACGAGGGGAGGGCGTTGATCGTCGACTGAAGGACCTGGTCCGGCGTCGCGCCGCTCGTTCCGACAACGGAGACCAGGCCGAGCTTCGTGCCCAGGGTGACGCCATGCGCATCTTGCGAGCGCACGGTCCAGGCGGACGAATAGTTCACCTGGAAGTTGTAGGCGGAGCTGCGGTACGTCGCCTCCTCGGGCAGCGGCGCTACGACCTTGGGCGCACAGTTGGAGGTGCACGTCGAGCGCGAGCCACCGACGAACTGCGAGAGAGCGAACCCGCCGATGCCCACCGCGGCAATGATCACGACCACGACAAGGCCGACCGCGATGAGTACCGGTGCCATCCTCTGCCGGCCCGCGGGACGGTAACCGGCCTGAGGCGGCGGCGGATAGCGGTACACAGGCGGGGCCGCGGCAGCCTGCAGCTGAACCGGCGTGCCGCACCGACCGCAGAAGGTCGCGCCTGGCGCAAGGGGCGCGCCGCATCGCCCGCAGTAAAGCGTCGGCACCTGGCTCGCCATCAAGCGCCTCGCGCGAGCCCGGCACGGCCCTGCTTCGAACCCGCAGCCCGTGCGGCGCCGCACGCGGGGCAGAACGCCATGGTCGGCACAATGCGATGACACTCCGGGCACGGCGAGTCGGGCCCGATCTCGTGCTCGGCGCCCTCGACGAGCAGCGCCTCATGAATAGCGAGGCGCAGAAACAGCAAAAGAGCGGCTGCGCCAACGCCGATGACGACGACGTCGAGGATCAGGTCCTGCACCGCGAACTCGAGCATGCCGATGGCGACCTGCACACCGAACGCGACGATGATCGCCGCGAGAAGCCTCGAGCGCCATGGCCGCGCGCTGCGCCGCCGGTCGAAGCGCTGCAGCCATAGCGCGGCGGCGACCAGGGCGGTCGTACAGGCGTTGACAAGCGCGACGAGCAGACCTGTCCGCAGAAGCCGGACGGCCCAGTCGAGCGCAGAGCCGGGTGCTATCACCGGCCCGCTCAACAGCGGCCAGAACTCGGTCAGCGAGCTGGCCAGGGTGAAGCCGAGCGCGGACGCGGCGCCAAACGTGAGGCCGTCCAGGGGCTCACGGAAACGCTCCCGGAACAGATAAAGGAATAGAGGGCCCACCAGCATCAGCGCTTGCGCGATCACCGGGATCGCGATTCCCCCAAGCACGAACGCTGTTTCGCGGTCGCCCGTCAGCTGCAGCCGCGACAACGCTCCGCCCGCAAGGGCGGTGAACGCAATCCCGAGCAACGCGCCCAACACCATCGTCGCGCCGATCACGAGCCACGGCTCGGACTCGTAGACCTCGACCTCGTACAGGTACATCAAGTACAGGACAGGCAGAACGAGGACCGCGGCTACTGTCGCGAATGCCAGGAGGTGGAGCGCGGCGAGTGCCACCACCAACAGGCCGCCCGCGACGAGGGCGAGGCGAAACGGGCCGCCGCGACGGTGCGGCAGGTGAGGAAGGAGCGTGGTGATGATCGAGAGCTGGGCCACACGTTCTGTGGGCACCGCGGCGAACGCATGCGTCCTGCGGACGCTGCCCGTGGTGAGGTGCGCTCCGCAGTGGCCGCAGAACTCTCCGTCTGGCACGATCGATCCACAGTGCGGGCAGGTGACCAGCGGCGGGCCGTCAAGCGGGCGCGATGCGGGGTCCGCGGCACGGCGACCTCCGCCTTTTCGGCGGTCCGGTCCCCGCTGTTTCACGCGCCGCCGCCTCTGATGTAGCGAATCCAGCCCGCGTCCATCGCGGCCGCGTCCATGCTGCCCCAACCCGTGGCGAAGTCCCAGCCCGTGGCGCCGTCGAAGTAGAGGTTGTTGCCGGCGGTCACATCGTGAAACGGCGAGGGGTTGAGCTTCGCGGAGTTCTCACCCATCCAGTAGAGAGCCGGGTTGGCGAACCCAACCTCGCGCAAAGCCTTTTGCTTGAGGTCCTGATTGATCAAAGCGATCGTGGCAGCCCAGAGCGGGGTCGCCGCGGAGGTTCCCCCGGCCTGCCCGTCCTGGCCGCCGAACACGATGTGGAAACCGGTCGACGGATCAGCGTCCGCCGCCACATCCGGCACCTGGCGCAGGCCGTGCGACGAAGCCTGTACCTCGTTTTTCTGATAGGCGGGTACGGCGTAGAACTGGCTCGCACCACCGCCGCCGCCGCTTTGATCGATCGGGCTGCCCCAGGCGTATTCCTTGTAGTAGACGCCCTGCTGCGACTCGAATACGCTGGTCCCGCCGACTGACGTAACCGTCGGCAGCGTCGAGGGAAAGCTGCCCGCGGGAGCCTGGTCGAGGCCGCACGTGTAGGCGCCGTTATCGCCACTCGCCACGAAGTGCGACATGCCCAGCGCGATCGCGCGGTCCTGGATCGAGGCGTAGACGTTGCGCGCGCCGCTCGGGGTGTCGGCCTCGCACGAGCCGAGGCTCTCGGAGATGATCGAGCCAAGGTGGTCGGTCACCATCTGGTCCAGGGCGCGGTCGCCATGTCCGAAATCAGGCGCGGAGAAATAGACCACCAGCTTTGCATTGGGCGCCACCGCGTGTGCGATCTCCAGGTCCAGCACGGTCTCGCCCTGCGCCTTTTCCGGCGTACCCCAGCTCGGATCTCGCTTCAAGGTCAGCACCGGTCCGAATGCGGGCAGGCCGAACTCTGAGGCGAACTTGTCGAGATCCTTGAGGTTGGGGAGATCGTCGATCTCGGGCAACATGATCGTCTGCCCCGTGCCGTCGAGGCCCGCGTCCCGAAGCGGTTTGATGTTGTAGTAGGACAGGACGTCGACCGGGATGAGGCCCCCCGGCCGCACCGCGTAGCCGCGGGCGTGCCGGTAATCGTCCAGCCCGCTCACATTCGATGTAACAGCGGCAAGCGCCGGCGGCAGGCGCGGCGGGTCGAGCGTCGCATAGAAACGCGTCCCGTCCGGCATGCGGTAGCTCTCGATGTCCACGCTGAGAAGGGCTGCGGCGGCCGGCGCCGGACCGTCCGAGGCGATCAGGCTCGAGGGTGCTTGCCAGGAAGCGTGAAGACCCGCGACGTCCAGCGCCGCGACCGCTCGCTGAACCTGGGCCGGATCCGGACCGAACCGCCTCGTGTACTCGGCGGGCGAGACCGCCTTGCCGGAGGCGAGCAGCGCCGCGAGCTGGTCCTGGTTGCGGACCTTCAAGCCGAAGCTCAGGTAGACCGTCGTCGTCTGGTCCGCAGGACCGAGGTGGGCCGCGCGCTCGATGGCGGTCGCCAGCGTGGGCGGCGGCTTGGGAATCGCCGGCAGTGACCGAAGGGGCGCCGCGGTGTGCGGAGCCTGGCAGGCCGAGAGCAGCAGCAGACCAAGCGCGATGACGTGCCCGATCCTCACGGGTAGGTAGCTTCCCAGACCTCGGCCTCGAACGCCACCTCGAAGCCGAGCCTTCGGTAAACGTCGTAGGCGTGCATCGGGCTGATGCCGTCCACGTAGAGCGACGCGCAGCGCGCGCCCGCGCCGCGCAGCCTGTGCAGCACCTCAGCGACCAGCCACGCGGCAAGGCCGCGCCGCCGGTGCGCGGGGAGCGTTCCCACTGAGCTCACCAGCCCGACCGGCTGCGGCCGCGGATCGTCCGCATACCGTTCGACCTCCCCAAGCGTGACCGCCACGGGCGAGTTGCCTGTTGACGTGACCGCAAGCAGGCAAAGCTCTCGCGTCTTGCCGGCGATGATCTCCTCGCCAGCTCGGGGCACGAAGCGCCAGTGGTCGGCGAACGTGCGGTTGAACAGGTCCGCCCAGATGCTCGTCGGGATCGTGCCGGCGTCTGCAAGTCGATAACCAGGGACAGCGACCGCATCCGGCAGACCGGCTTCCACGCTGCGGTCCATCCGCCACCATGGCCTCACCGGCTTCAGACCTGCCCCTTCGAGCTCTTCGCCATGGCCCTTCGCAACCGTGACCTGGACGATCGAAGCGCCCGCCGCCCGAGAGAACCGCACACCCCACCGCACCATCTCGCCATAGGTGTCGCCCCGGCCCGCCGCGTAGACGTTCGCCAGGACGCCGTCAGGTGAGGGCCGGCTCATGACGAGCACCGAGCCGGCGAGCGAGCCGCCATCGTCGACCACCCGCGACTTCGTATCCCAATCGAACCTTGCGAGCAGCCTGCGCATTCGTCCCTCATCGGGCACGAAGTCCTGCCGACCCTCCTCGCGGACCTCGCGCCGCCACAGGTCGACGAGCATAGGAAGATCCTCGACGCGTCCTGGCCTCACGCTGTGACTCGGGTCACCACCTCGTGCACCTCGGGGATTCCGCGCCGGATCATCTCCTCGAGCTGGCTTTCGATCTCGTGCGCGTGCTCGAGGCTGATCTCGCCCGCAACCTCGGCGACGACATGGGCGTATATGCGGCTTTGGCGGTCGCTGAGCTCGACGTCCACGCAGCGCACGACCTCAGGGTGCGACTCCACGATCTCGCGCATGCGCGCGGCCAGCTGGGTTCGGCGGCCGGTCACGTCTTCGCCTGGCACTACCTCCGGTTCCATCGGTTCCAGGTGGATGTCGATCCGCGCCACCTCCGGCAGCTCGGTCCGGATCGACTGCTCGAGGTCGCGGCTCGTGCGCGACGCGGCCGCCAGCGTCTGGTCGCCCGGCAGCTTGGCATGCATGGTGAGGTGAAGCGATCCGTCAGCCTCTCGTTCGACGGTGACGTTGTGCAAGTCGCGCACGCCGCCGTTGCGCGCGGCGGCGGCATGGACACGCTCGACGAGGTCGCCCTGCTGAGCCTGCCCCTCGACTGCGACAGCAAGATCGAGGCTTGGCAAGGCAGTCCGCGCCTTTGCCTTCACGTCTTTGGCGAGAGCGCTCGCCGCCTCGACCGAGATCATCCGTCCCGTGGCAATGCTCGCGTCGCCGATCAGGTTCGGCCCCGACCTCCTCACACGGACCGAGCGCACCTCGCGCACACCATCCACTTTCTGGATCGCCTCGCGCAGCTGCTTTTCGGCACCGGCTGGCGCGCGGTCGATGAGGATGTCGCCCGAGCGCCATGCAATGAGCCCTGCCGCCCTGGCGACGATTCCGGCCACCAGCAATGCGGCGACCGAGTCGGCCCAGCTGAGACCCATTCGCACGCCAAGAAGGCCGGCCAGCACACCCACCGTCGCGAGCACATCGGACAAACGGTTGGTTGCGTCGGCGAGCAGCGCGTCGCTGGAAGCGAGGCGGCCGACCCGGCGCAGCACGGCGGCTCGCCCTGCCTCGACCAGGAGTGTGCCGATGAGCAACACGAAGGCGTAACCGGCGGGATTGACCGTCGCTCCACCGATGACCAGGCGGCGCACCGCCTCGAAGGCGATGAATGCGGCGGTGATGAGCAGCAAGACGCCTTCGGCGAACGCGGCCAGGTTCTCTGTCCGGCCGTGGCCATAAGGGTGTTCGGTGTCCGCAGGCTTGCGCGAGGTGCGGACGGCGACCAGGGTGAACCCGCTCGCCGCCAGGTCGAGGAAGGAATGCGCGGCTTCGCTCAGGATCCCGAGGCTGCCAGTGAGCAAACCGACGACGAGCTTGGCCACGACCAGCGCCACGCCGATGGCCACCGAGCCGAGTGCGACGAGCTCCGGACGCCGGCCGAGCCTGTTCACTGCTTCACTTTAAGCGCCCGTTTGGGCCGTGCCCGGCGCGGTATTACCTCAGCTTTGAGGCGGACGCGAAGAGCTGATCTTCAGTACCGAGGGCGATCACCAGGTCGCCATCTTCGAGCCGCTGGCTGCCGTTGGGGTTGACGTGCAGCGTCCCGTCGCGCCTGCGCAGCGCAAGCACCCGCGCTGTATCAGGGCCGAAGAGTCCAATCTCATCCAGGGTCTTGCCAACTGCAGGTGTGCCTGGGCTGACGAGCATCTCCTCGACGCCGATGCCCGCCTCGGCGTGATGCAACGAATCAAGGACGTCGACCATCGCCGGGCGGATCGCCAGCTCGGCCATCCGGTGGCCGGCCATCACATAGGGCGATATGGTTCGGGTGGCGCCGGCCAGCTCGAGGCGCCGAATGGAGTCCGGCCGGCCGGCGCGCGCGACGATGTAGAGGTTGGGATTGAACGCGCGCGCCGCAAGCACGATGTAGACACCGCGTTCGTCCGAGTCAACAGCCGAGATGAGGCCCCTGGCGCGCTCGATACCCGCCTGCTTGAGGATGTCTTCCTTAGAAGCGTCGCCTTCGATGTGAAGGCGTCCCTCAGCGCGGATTCGCTCGAGCGCCTCGTCTGTCTGGTCTATGACCACGTATGGGACCTTGTGGTCTTCGAACTCGGCAACGACCTGCGTCCCGATGCGTCCGTAGCCGCAGATGATGAAATGGTCGCGTAGCTGGTTCAGTTCTCGCTGCAACTGTCTTTCTCTCCGGTACCTCCCGAAAGCATTGTCCGCCAGCGTCTCCGCGAACACGCCGAAGCCGTAGAGCATCGTGCCTACGCCGACCACGATGAGGCCGGATGTGAAGAGACGCCCGGCCGCGCCCTGAGGGTGCACCTCGGTGTAGCCGACGGTGCTGATCGTGATGATCACCATGTAGAAGGAATCGAGGAGGTCCCACCCGTTGATCAACTTGTAGCCCGTGACGCCGACCACCATCACGATGCCGAGCAGGATTACGGCGAGCCGAAACCGGAGGAGCGGATTTTCGCTGCGCGCTCGTCTCAAGCGCTGTCTGGTCAGCCGCCTCCGCCGGGACCTTCCAGACCAGGCTTGGTCATCTTGCCCAGGTCCAGCACCTTGTTCAGCTGCTTCTCTCTGACTCCACGCGCGCGTGCCAACTGCCGGATCGACTTCCCCGTCCGCATCGATTCCTTGGCCAGCTTGCCCGCCTCGTCATACCCGATCACCGGGTTGAGCGCAGTCGCGAGCATAGGGCTGCGCTCGACGAGCTCCGGTCCACGGTCGGTGGCCTGCAGGCCATCGACACAGCGCTCGGAGAAATTGCGTACTGCGGCTGCCAGCAGGGTGATTGACTCGAGGATGGCCTGTCCGGCGACCGGCATCATGACGTTGAGCTCGAAGATGCTGCCCGCCTGACCCGCGACAAGCACCACCGTGTCGTTGCCGTAGACGCGCGCGATGACCATCAGCAGTGACTCCACGATTACCGGATTGACCTTGCCGGGCATGATGCTCGAGCCAGGCTGCGTCTCCGGCAGGCGCAGCTCGCCTAGACCCGCAACGGGTCCAGTGCCCATGAGACGGATGTCCGATCCGATCTTCCACAGGCTCGTGCCAATCGTTCGGAGCGCGCCATGCGCGGCGACGAGGACGTCGAGCGTGGCCTGGGCGTGGAAATGGTTGGTCGTCTCTTTGACCGCAACCCTGCTCGCCTTGGCCAGCCGCGCGGCGACAATGCGGGCGTACTGCGGGTGCGAGTTGAGGCCGGTGCCGACAGCGGTTCCGCCGAGCGGCACGCGCGACAGCTCATCGACTGCGCCGCGGGCGCGGCGGATGGATTCTTCAATCTGGCCCGCGTAGCCCTTGAACTCCTGGCCGAGCCGGATTGGCGTGGCGTCCTGCAGGTGCGTGCGGCCGGTCTTGATCACCGGCCAGAACTCCTTGCTCTTCGCCTCGAGCGCGCGTTGCAAGCGTTCGAGCGCAGGCACGAGCTCGTCCTGGACGGCTATGGCGGACGCAAGCTGAATCGCGGTCGGGATGACGTCGTTCGAGGACTGCCCGAGGTTGACGTGGTCGTTGGGATGGACCAGCTTGGATCCTCGCTCGCCGCCAAGGATCTCGGTCGCCCGGTTGGCAATGACCTCGTTGGCGTTGGTGTTGGTCGAGGTCGCTGAGCCCGTCTGGTAGACGTCGATCGGGAACTGGTCGTCGAGCTTTCCGTCGATCACCTCCTGCGCAGCGGCGGCGATCGCGCGGGCACGGCGCCGGGGCAGGAGTCCCAGGTCGCGATTGGTCTGGGCCGCCGCCCGCTTGACCATGCCCAGCGCGCGGATGAAACGCTGAGGCATGGGCTGGCCCGAGATCGGGAAGTTCAGCACGGCGCGCTGCGTCGACGCGCCGTAATACGCGTCGGCGGGGACTTCCATGTCGCCCATGGAATCTCTCTCCATCCGTGTCCTCTTCGCCACGGCCAGATTCTAGGCTGGTGCGGTGACGCGTCTGGCCGCGCTCGACATCGGCTCCAACACGATCCACGTCCTCGTTGCCGACGTCGTCCGTGGCCGTCTCGTCGACGTCGCGCACTACGTCGAGATGCCGGAGCTCGGACCCCACGTCGCGAAGAGCGGCGTGATCGGCAGCCGCGCCGGCATCGCGCTTCGCGCCTTGCACAAGGTCATCGAACAGGCCAAGACCCATAGGTACGACCAGCTGATCGCCTGCGCCACGCAGGCCGTCCGGCAGGCCTCCGACGGAGCAGCTTTCGTGCGCCAGGCGAGCAAGGAGATCGGCGTGCCGATCCGCGTCATCTCGGCCAAACGTGAGGCAACGCTCAGCTTCATGGGCGCGGCGAGCCGCCACGCCGTGCGCCGGGAGTGGGGGCTGGTGGACCTGGGCGGCGCATCGACCGAGGTCGTGATCGCGCGCGACCACCAGATCCTGCGCTCGGCCTCGCTTCCGATCGGTTCGGGCGTCCTTGCCGCCACGTACCTGTCGGACCCGCCGAAACCGGAGGAGCGCGCCAGGCTGCGCCGGGCGGCGCTCCGTGAGCTGGCCCAGGCGCCCGACGGGGAAGTGGAGCGGCTGGTCGCCACCGGCGGCACAGCCTCCAACCTGCCCACGATCCTGGCCCGGCGCAACCCTCCGGCGGTCCTGACCGGCGCCGACCTGCTCACCTGCGAGGCGCGGCTCGACGGGCGCCGGGCGCAGCATCTGGAGGCCCAGTTCGGGCTCCCGGCCAGCCGCGTCAAAGCGCTCCGGGCGGGCGTCGAGGCACTACTTCTTCTGCTCGACTGGTACGGCCTGACGCTGCTGCATGTCAGCCACGAGGGCCTCCGCCACGGCATGCTCCTCGCGCTTCTGGAACGTGGAGGAGATTGGTGGCGGGATGGGTAAAGTGAACTGATGGCACGGATAGATGGACAGGGCCGCGGCGCCACCCTGCGGACGGCCCTGGTGCTCACCTGCGTCGTCCTGGTGGTCGAGTTCGCCGGCGGGCTGATCTCCCACTCGTTGGCCTTGCTTTCGGACGCCGGCCACGTCCTGACGGACGTCTTCGCCCTGGGGTTGGCCTGGTTCGCGGTGGAGCAGTCAAAGCGCCCGGCCGACAAGCGCCGCAGCTACGGCTACCAGCGGGTGAGCATCCTCGTCGCGCTGGTCAACTCGGTGACCTTGATCGTCATCGTGATAGCGATCGTCTACGAGGCCGTCCGCCGTCTGGCGAGTCCGGAACCGGTGCAGGGAGCGGTCGTCATCGTGACGGCGCTCGTCGGCGTCGCCGTGAATTCATTCGTCATCTTCGGCCTGCGCGGCGAAAACAAGAGCTTGAACATGCGCGCGGCTTTTCTGCACGTCGCCGGCGATACGGGCGCCTCGGTAGGAGTTGTAATCGCCGGCGCGGTGATCCTCCTGACCGGTTGGCTCTATATCGACCCCATCCTCTCGCTCGGCATCGCTGCCCTGATCGCTTGGGGAGCCTGGAGGATCGTCCGCGAAACCGTGAACCTCCTCCTCGAGGGAACTCCCTCCGACGTCGACCTGGCTGCCGTGACCGATGAAATCCGGCACACGGACCAGGTTGTCAGCCTCCACGACCTTCATGTCTGGGCGCTTTCTTCGGAGGACATGGCGCTGAGCGTCCACGTCGTCGTCGGCGACTTACCGCTTGGCGATGCCGAGCACGTCGTCCGCGACCTCGAAGGAAGGCTCTGCGGACGCTTTGACATCGGGCACACGACGATTCAGGTCGAGAGCTGTCATCCGTGTGGCGAGATCCACCACGGGGCCGGCGAGCACAATCACCCGCACGGGCACCTGACCTTTACGTCTGGGGAAGGAGCGCCTCCTCGCGCTGCAGGATCCGCCGCGCGACCGCAATAGCGGAAGCGTAGGTCGAGTCCATCCCGCGATAGCTCAAGCCGCGCGCGCCAAGAGTTCGCGCTTGCGTATACGGGGTGTCAGACGCGTAGTGGACGATGCCAAGGTCGAAGCTGAGCTGCGCCATGTTGACGCTTTCAGCGACGGGATAGCGTTCGGGCTGCCCGATCTCATAGCAGGCGTCGAGGTAAGGACCCGCCTCCATCTCGACCACCGTGTAGCGGCCCTGGTAGTAGAAGTCGAGGTAGTCGCGATTCTGGAGGAACGTCCCTCGGACGGTGACCGCGCGCTGGTTGTCGAGAGCCGATCCGTACACCAGGTTGGGCTGCACGTCGCTTGCTGTGAAGCAGTTGCTCAGCCAGTACGTGTTTCCCGAGTGCTCGTTGTACACGGCGTTCGGGATCATCACGTCGCCGACGTCGGCGTTCAGCGTCGCCGCCTTGCCCAACACGTAGACGCCGGCCACCCATGACGCCTGCTCGGCGACCTGGCGGAGTATGTGGTACGCAGCTTCGCCCAGCGGGTAGTCGACGTTGACGATGCACGCGTCTGACTCACGCAGCTTTCGCTCGTCGACCGCTCCGACGCGCGGATCGATCGCCGATGCGTCGAGCTTGGAGAGCATGAACACCTGCGCCGCGGAGTCGACGCCAGTGCCGACCGCAGGGATGTGGCGGACGCCGTTCGCCGCCTCGAGCTCAGAGCGCCATTTGCGAAGCCGCTCACGCTCGGGGTGGATATCGAAAACCTGGCGGGCGCCGTAGTAAAGCCAGTTCTGGCGCGACGCGCGGCTGTGCCCGGCTTCGAGCTTGCGCCGCTCGTCGTCGAGGTCGCGGTCGGACTTGCCGATCCAGTCGACGATCTCGTTTTCGATCCGTCGGGCCACGCCAGTCAACACGTTGACGAGGCTGTGTGAGTTCGAGGACACGAAGTAGATCGGCGCATCCCGCGCGCCCAGCTCGTCCATCGCGGTCGCGATTGGCTGCCACCAGCGGCTCGCGTTGCGGGCGAATCCCAGGTGACTGCCCCCGATGAGCCGGAGGACGATCCTGCATTCCTCGCGCTTTATCGCGGCGAGGTTGGCGTCGAAGCCGTCCCCCCAGGCACCGCGGAGCCGCTGCCAGTCGTCGGGTGTTGCTCCCGCGGCGCGCCTGGCGCTCTCATCAGAAAGTTCGACGTCCTGCAGCGCGCGATGCAGCTTGTTCCACTCGATCTGGAAGGCGACGAGGGTGGGCACCAGGTCATCGATGTCTGACCGCGAAGCGATCAGCACTGCGAGCGTGTTGTCGCCGCCGTAGTACCAGCGACGGCGACGCGCAGGAGCTTTGACCGCGTTCCAGCTCATGATGTCGGCGCCAAGCGCGGCCTTGAACCCCTGAGGGCTCTGGCCCAGGATCACCCGCCGACACTGGTTGATGGCAACAGGAAGCCGCCGCACGGCGTACAGCAGGGCGCCCATGTCGGATTGGGGCTCGGCCGCGAGCGGATGGAGGACGGAGCCCATGCCGAGATGCGCCTGGACGAGCGACTCGACCTTGATATCGCCGGAGCTCTGCAGCATGGTCGTGTACGTGCGCACGTACAGCTCAACGGCGTGCTTTCCGCTCCAGCCTGATGCGGGGGGCGCTTCCATCGGAGTGTCGAATATAGACCCGGGACTTACAAAACCATGAGGAAGCTTGGGCGCTGCTCATGTGTAGTGGAGGCATGACAAGCCTTTTGCGATCCCGCCACCTTCGAATCGCCGGCATGGCCGTCGGCGCGGTCGCCGTGGCCGGCGCGGCGGTGATAGTCACCGCTTCGGCCGCGGGCATGAGCTTTGGTCTCCGCCAATCCGCCTCTCCTCAGTCGGCCGGAGCGAACCTGTCGGCTGCCCAGGCGACCGCCTCGTCCGCCGCCTGTGGCGATTTCATGTCCCACTTTGCAGTCGAGATCAAAAAGAGCCAGGCCGAGATAAACGCCGCCTTCCAGAAGGCGATCGCCGACACGCTGGCCGACGAGGTGAAGAGCGGACAGATCACCCAGACCCAGGCTGACGCGATCAAGCAGAAGCTGGCCAATCAGACCCCTTGCACGCTGCCATCGACGATCGGGCATGCAGGTAGCAAGACCGACATCGCGGCTTACATGCAGCAGTACGTGACGGCTGCCGCCGCTGCGCTGGGGTTGAGCGCGACCCAGCTCAAGACGGACCTGGCGGGCGGTCAATCGCTGTCCCAGGTCGCGGCGGCTCAGCACGTTTCAGAGGCCGACTTCCGCACCAAGCTGATCGCCAACCTGAAGCCGGCGCTCGACAAAGCAGTGACCGACAAGAAGCTGACCTCGCAGCAGGAGACCCTGATCGTGCAGCGGCTGCAGACCGCGCCGCTCCCGTTGTGGAACGCGCCGGTCCACAAGCCCAAGCCCGCGGCGACCGCCACGCCCGCGACGCCTTGATCCCGGGTTAGTTCAGCTCTTCGGGGGACGGTCCGCCCAACCGGCGCATCAGCTCCTCCAGGAGCTGCCGGGTCTCAGGGTCGGCCATCAGGCGCTCTTGCATCTGCTCGGCGGAGCGCCGGATCTCGGGGTCCGACATCAGGCGCTCGGACATCGCCTGGAAGCGCGACGCCATGTCCTGCATCGCCGATTCCTGGGCCACCTGGATGAGGATCGGCTGGCTCGCCGCGGCAGCCACCGCTTCCGCCTGGGCGCGGACCATCTCGATCCCCTTGCAGCCGAGGCACTCGCCTTTCAGGCCGCAGTGGCACAGCTGGGGGCGCAGGCGGTCAAGCGCCGCGTGAAGGTCGGAAAGGTCGATCGGTCCTGCCACGGCAGCAAATCTACGAGGGTTTCGGCTTCCCCGTGTACATGGCTTCTATCTGGTCCTTGAAGTGGTCCGCAACGGCCTTTCTCTTCACGTCTTGCTTCAGCGAGAGCTCGCCGTCGGCCTCGCTGAAATCGTGGGGAAGGAGGGTGAAGTATTTGATCGTCTCCCACTGCCCGAGCTTTTCATTGACCCTGTCGACGGTCTGCTGGATCCGCGCTCTGACCCCGGAGTCGTCCATGCCCTGCTTCCGAGCGGCGACCCAGTCGGGAACGATGAGCGCGGTCACGTAAGGACGGCCTTCGCCAACGATCACCGATCGTTGGATGAGCGGGTCGCTCAGGAGGGCGTGCTCGAGCTGTTGTGGCGCGATGTATTTGCCGCCCGCGGTCTTGAAGAGGGACTTCTTGCGGTCGGTGATCTTCAGGAACCCATCACCGTCGACCTCGCCGATGTCCCCGGTGTAAAACCAGCCGTCCTTCATCACCTCGGCCGTCGCCTCGGGCTTGTTGTGATAGCCACGCATGTTGCCAGGGCCCTTGACAAGGATCTCGCCATCGTTCGCGATCTTCAGCTCAACACCCGGAAAAGGCTTGCCCACAGTGAGGAAGCGATGCTCGTAGAGCGTGTTCGAGCACGCGGCGGACGAAGTTTCGGTCAACCCCCAGCCATTCAGGATTGGAATCCCGATCGCCCAGAAGAATTCCTCGATCTCGCGCGCCAGGCCTGCGCCGCCGCTGACGAAGAATCGCAATCGGCCGCCGGTCAGCCTGTTGCGGAGCGCCGCGAGCACCAAACGGTCGGCAAGTCGCCGCTGAGCCCGCAGGAGCGGACCGGGATTCGTCGTGCGGGAGAAACGCGTACCGACTCGCAGCGCCCAGTCGAAAATCGCGTGTCTCGCAGCGCCGGCTTCCTGCACTCGCGCCATGACGGCCGCATACATCTTTTCGTAGACGCGGGGCACGCTGCACATGACCGTCGGCTTCACCTCTTGAAGCTCCTCCACGAGGTGGTCGGAGCCGCGCGAGATCCACGTCTGTCCCCCGTAGACGAGGCCGAGGAAGATCTCGTTGATCCGCCCATAGACATGTGCGTAGGGGAGCCAGGAAAGGGAACGATCCTCGTCGGTGATCGGATGCACCTTGACCACCGCTCGGCTGACATCGACCAGGTTGCGATGGGCCAGCTCGACTCCTTTCGGCACGCCTGTGGTTCCGGCCGTGTACACGATCGTGCAGAGATCATCCGGGCGTAGGCGGCTCAGGCGTGAGGTGACCTCGGCGTGTTGCGTGGCGCCCTTCTGGATCCAGCCGGGCACCTCCTTATCCATCACTGCGATGGTCCGCAATGGACTGGCCACGGTGAGCTTGGCGGCCATCGAGGAGTCGGAGGCGATCGCCATCACCGCCCGTGAGTCCGCGGCGATGGTGTTCGCGATCTCAGAGGGGGTGTTCGGATAGATCGGCACCGTGATCGCCCCGGCTGCCTGGATGGCGACGTCGCAGTAGAGCCACTCGAGGCGGTTCTCGGAAAGCAGGATCACGCAGTCCCCGCTCTTGACACCGGCCTCGATGAGTGCTGATGCCACCGCGACGACATGGCCTGCCATCGCGTTCCAGCTCTCGACCCTCCAGGCGTCGCGGTCCCGGTAATGGATCAGCGCGCGATCGCCATACTTCGCGACCTGGCGGAAGAAAACGCCGAGCGTGGTGCGGTCGGCAATCGTCTCGGGATCGATGTCCGGCGTGGTAGCGGTGTTGGTCCTTAACGCGGACGTGGTGCTACTTGACCGCCCTGATGGTGAGAGTCAGCGTTCCCGACGGCACGCTGATGGTGACCTTGTCGCCCTTCTTATGGCCGACGAGCGCGCGCCCGACCGGCGAGTCGACCGAGATGCGGCCCGCGGAAGGGTCGCTCTCCACGGCTCCGACAAGGTGGTAGGTCTCGCTTTCACCGTCGTGGTCGACGACCTCGATCGTGGAGCCCGGTGCGACGATGCTCGAGTGCGGGTCCTTGATGATCTGAGCGCGGCCGATCATCTCCTGCAGCTCGTAAATGCGGCTGTCCAGGAGGCCCACCTCCTCTTTCGCCTGCTCGTATTCGGGGTTGTCTTCGATGTCGCCCGGCTGGAAAGCCTCCTTGAGGCGTTCGCCTGCTTCGGCACGGCGCTTCAGCGCGACTTCCAGGTCGCGCTTGAGCTTCTCGAGCCCCTCCGGAGTCAGCAAAACAGGTTCGGTTAGATCCATGCCCAAGCCTTAATTGAATAATAGCCGGGCGCATGGACCCCACCGATCTGAAGGCCGAGCTCGCCGAACGGCTGGCGAATGGTACTGCCGTCGATGCCGAGACGTTCAACGCGATCTGCTTTTTGCTGACGCGCGCCCTGGACGGCCTCGAGCTGAGCGTGCCCGAGGCTGCGCCTTTGGTGCGCCGGCTGCTCAGGGTTGCGGGTCGTGTGGTGATCGACACCGGGATGCCCGATTCTTCCGCCGAGGTCTGGCCGAACACCAAGCAGATGGCCCTCGAGTGGATCGACGAGGCGCTGCGCGCGCTCGGCTATGAGGCGCGCCCGAGCCAGGTCAGTTGATCAGTCTTGCCGCCGGTGGTGCCGGGGAGTAGTTCGGGTTGAAGTAGATCCCGGCGTTGGTTGAGCCCGTGATGAGCGCCGACCAGCAGATCACCTGGCCAGCAAGTGGGGCGGTGTTCGCTCCGAGGATGTCCCAGCTTGCGGTCGGCGAGTAGATCGTGCCGATGTACTGGGTCAACGAGCTGCCGTTGAGCTTCTGGCTGTTCTGGGAGCAGCTGGTGGCGACGGTGGTCGGTTTCTCATAGATGACGATCCAGTTGTACTGCTCGCCGCTGAACACGTGGGTCGAGCCGTTGCCCCGCTGGTCGAGACAGCTCCCGCCCGGGAACCAGAACTGGACCGCGCCCGGTGTGATTTTGGCGGTGCCACATGGGGCTGCCGGATCGCCGCCTGAGGTGGGCGTCTGCTGGCAATAGTTCTCGTTGGCGACGTCGCCGCCCTTGTTCGTCGGTCCGTATTCCAGCGCCATCGCATTGTTGTCCTGCGGTACGCCCGCAGGGGCAGGGCAGCTGACGAAGCACTGAGGCGCGACCTCGTCCTGCGGCGGGCGGCACAGTTGAAGGCGGTCGTACGCGTTGCAACGAGCCGTCGCCGCCATGGAGTTGTAGTCGAAGCCGCACAGCGTGACGCCGGCCTGGGCGCAGTTGAAGAAGGTCAAGCCGCCGCGAGCGTTGGCGAGTGTACCCGTCCATGGTCCGGCCGCCGCAACTGCCGGCGGTGAGCCGCCGTCGGCCCATCCAGGGGCCAGGTAAGTAGCCATGTACCCGAAGTGGTCCTGGACGCTGTCGCAGCCGTTGCGGTTGACGTACACGTTGTAGTACTGCGCGCCGGGCGCATTCTGGGTGACGTTCACGTTGATGCCGTCGTTGTTGCCGTCCACCGTCTGTATCTCCTGGCAGGCGGAAGGCGCGCTCTCGCGGCGGCATCCGGCCAGGGTGGAGCACGGGTTGCCAGTGCCTCCGGTGAACGTCGGGTCGACGAACTGGTCGTAGCGGACCGAGCTGAGCTCGACGCCCCACTTGCCTCCGCCCTGGTGCTTGATGCCGTTACCTGAGGCGATGTTCTGAACGAGCGAGATGTTGAAGGTGCCGGCGCATGAACCCCAGAAGTCGTTGCCGGCTGCCGAGGCGGCGGTCTGCGTCGTGCCGGGGGCGAGGTAATACTGCTCGTTCGGAGCCTTGAGCTCGTTCGAAGTCAGCCCGCCCTGGGATGAATAGCCGCCGTTCCACGTGTACACGCCGGCGTCGAGGAAGTAGCAGCCCCCGCCGCTGACCGACCAGTTGTTGTACTGGCCGGGCGTCATCTCCGTGTAGCCACCTCGGTTGTAAGTCACTCCAGCAGCTAAGTAGTACTGCTGCGAGTTGGCTGTGTAGCCCGGGTCGGGCAGTGTCGGCGCCGGGACTACGGGGGCGCCCACGATGTCCCCTGGATTGCAGACGCCTCCGTTGCTCTGGGGGTCGTACGGGATCGTCCCCGGTATCGAGCTGTAGCAGAAGTAGACCGCCTGGTTGCACGTCGAGTTCGTCGCGCCGTAGCAGTTGCCGGCGATGTGCAGGTTGGGGTCGACGCAAGCAGTTCCGTTGCTGTACGCGTCGCCGAGGATTGTCAGGGTCGCGGCGTTGCCTTTCATCTGGGTCGCGCAGGCGCCGTTGCTCAGCGTCAGCAAGGCGGGCGTCTGCCTCTGGTTGCCCACGATCGAGGTCGCGGTGGCGCCGATGCCGACCGTTGGCGACCCACCGAAGACCTGGATGAAGGCCAGGGGCAGGCTGTGCTTGGAGGTGAAAATGAACTGATACCCGTTGAACAGCGTGTTCGTGGCTTCGATGTCCAGTGTGTAGCCGCCGGAGAATGAGTAGCTCCATGTGTTCTTCGTCAGGGTGTTACCAGGCCCGGTCGGGGTCGAACCACTGCTGACGAGGGTCGCTGCACCGTAGAGGCGCAGGTCGCGCTGGTACACCGACAGCGCAGGGGGGATCGTGGTTGAAGCGACGGGTTCGCCGAAGTTGTCGTACTCATCCCCTGCCGCGAGCGCCGCCGCGTCGACAGCGGTCTGCTGGTCGCGCCGGTCGACGTAGCCGCGGCCAGAGTCCACGGCGAGACCGAGCATCCCGAACAGGACGAGGATCAGCAGCGCGATCAGGACGATCGCCTGTCCCTCCTGCAGGTTGCGGCGGGGCTTAGTTCGAGTACTCGGCACGGTAAATCGCATATGCGGTGATGACGATGTTGTTGCCGACTACTTGCTGGATGATTGGAGTGATCGGCTGGAACGTGTACCAGATGGTCACCTTGAGCGGCTGGTTTCCATCCGCCGCAACTGCGTCAAGGCATCCGGCCGGCGGCGGGTTGAAAGGCAGCTGGCCGCGCGGCGCGTTGGGTATCGCGGGTGGGCCGACCGTGCCTTTGTCGCCGCCGACGCTGGGATCGGTGATGAAGATCCAGCCGGAGTTGGCGGCCGGCAGCTGTGCCGAGCCCTGTGCCACGCCTCCGTTGGGAATGGGCCCGTTGGGACAGGGGTTCCCGAGGAGCACGGCGACTGCATGACCTTGAGCGGCGGTCTGTACGTCGGTGTCCGTCGGCCAGTTGTGCGAACCGCCGCTGGGGTCGATGAAGTAAGAGGCACGCACAGCGACACGTGCGCCTTCGTTGGCTGCCTGCTGAAGCGTGATATAGACGTACAGGGCGCGGCCGAAATCGATGATGCCAAAAGTGAGAAGCAGGATGATCGGTGCGATGATCGCGAACTCGGTCAGGCCCTGCGAGCGCTGACTGCGCATGTACTTGGTCACTTTGCTCATGGCTTGCCCTGGATCGTGAAGTGCTCGTTGTAAGCGAGGTCGATGCTGTTGCCGAAGATGCCCTGGATGAAGGGCGTGATCAGCTGGAAGTTCATCAGCACCGCGACGTTGATGTCGCCCAGTCGCCACGAGTTGTCACCGGGTGCGACCAAGTTGGAGCCGGTTGACACGCCGCTGCCGGGGTTGGTGTAGCACGCGTAGACGTACACGTTGCCCGGCGTAGGGGGATACGCCGACTGCGGGTACGGCTTGTCGTTCGCCGTGTTGCTGTCGGTCGGTGCCAGGCAGCCCGCGGTCGGTATGAAGGTGACCTGGGCGCTGCTGAAGCCGGCCCCCGTCAGCGCCTGCTGGACGGTTGTGATGATCTCCGAGTCCTTGAGGTAGAGGTTCTGGCGGAGTGGGGTGTTGAACCAGGCGGCGTGGCGGGCGCCTTCTCGTGCAGCGCCTTGCAGGGCGACGGAGTAATAGAAGGCGCGCGACAGATCGATCAGGCCCATGGCGAGGAGAAGGAGCACCGTCGATGAGATGGCGAACTCGACCAGCGACTGCCCGCGCTGTTTTCGGCGGCGGGCGCCCATTCTTCCTTCAGGCACTTTGATGCCGGACATTTAAGCAATCGGGAACCATTCTGTTGGCCTCTAACGCAGAAAAAGTCGATTTCGTTCGACAAAAGAGCAAGGAATCTGTAATCGGGGCCCGAACCGCGGTCGTCCGGCTAGAAGTAGAGCTCGTCCCCGACAGCCGACTGTGTGAGGTAGAGGGTCCCGCCGGAAACAAGCCTCGAGAGGGCCGGGGTCACAGCGGGGAACTTGATGACGACGACCACCTGGAGACCGTGTCCGCCGTAGACAGGGCGCACGCCCCACGCACCATAACCGGTGCAGCTTCCCAGGTCTCCGCCTGACGAGAGATTGCATGTCCGGACCGCGAAGCACGCTATCTGGCCGCCGCTGAAGGATGTTGAAGCACATCCGCTGGGGTCGCCGCACGTGCCGCTAGAGGTGGCGCACGTGCCCCACGTCGTTCCCGGACCGACCGCACCCCAGGCGGCGGTCGTGTTCGGGATGCCGGTGTTGGGCTCATCGCGAACCGCGCCTCCGATGTCAGAAGTGTCCGAGATGATTCCCATCCGAACCCCGGCCCGCGCTGCTCCCGCCGCATCGATCGACTCCCAGAACGCCCTCCCCACGTCCACCGTCAGCAGGACGAATATGAGAAGTGCCGGCGCGAGCAGGCAGAACTCGACGAGCGCCTGACCTTTTTGCCTCTGCCGGGCTGCGCGTGTCACTGGACCAGATGCACCGAGCCGACCGTTTGCTGTCCAGGACCAGGTCCGCCGGTGTTCCTGAACGTGTAGTTGGTGTACGCGTAGTCGCCACAGCGGTCGCCGTCGAGGAAGAACACGGTGACGCTCAGGTAGTTGCCGGCCGGGTTGGGAAACGTGTAGATGAGCTGGGCGGTGTAGTTCGCCTGTGTGGCGCCTGGAATCGTGTTCTGGTGGCCCCACGCCCAACTGCCCTTGGCCTCGATCGTGGCGCCGTTGCCGCCAGGGATGGTGTACAGCCAGTCCGATCCACCTTTGATCGTGTAGTTGCCGGCCGCGCCGCTGTTGGGGTAGGCCGGGTTGGCGTCACCGGGATTGTTGCCGGGGGGCGGAAGCGGAGTGCCCGGGCCGGGCGTTGAATTCCAGATGCCCTGGGAGAAGAACTGCGGGCTGCCGTTGTTGATCTTCACGTAGACGTCGTAGCCGTCCATCATCCACTCGTCCTGGTAGTTCACCGTGAGGATCGAGTAGCCGGGTGCGCCGGCCTTCAGCGAGACCGCGCCGATGATGAAGTTCTCGTCACGTCCGCTAGTGCCGATGCCGGGCACTGAGCCGCCTCCGTAGCCAGTCGTGAAATCCATGATGCCTCCGGCCTGGCCGAAGACAGTCACGGTGTAGGCGAGGATCTGGCCCTGGATCGCGGGCAGCTCATTGCCGCTCACGTCGAACCCGGCCATGCTCGGGTCGAACTCGACGCCGCCACCCGTGGCATTCGGCGACTGGTAGATGATCCCGCTGGTGGTGTTGGGCGGTACGCCCGCGCCGGGCTGCGACGAGTCGAGATGGATGAACGAGCTGTTCTCCATGTCGAAGAGGAGTGGCGAGCCGCTGACTGCGGGCAGTGCACCGACGCCGGCCCCCGCGAGCGTCAGGCCGGCGACCTCGTGCGTGGTCACGAACCCGCCCGAGCTGGGGCCGAGCCGGAAGACCACCCCGCTGCCGCTGATCACCGTCTGGTCGCCGCCGCCGCCACCGCTGCCCGCAACCCCGTTCGTGCACGAGCCAGGGGTTGGACCCTGATAGGCGGAGTAGCCGCCGCCGCCGTGACCGATCCAGACGCCGGCGGTCAATCCCGGGCAGGAGTTCGGAAGACCGGCTGTGCAGAGATCGAAGTCCGAGGCGCCTTCGCGGCTGTGGTCGATCCCGTTGGCGGTGTAGCCGGCGGAGGTCAGCGTGTTCACCGGTGCTGTGCCGGTGATGTCGTAAAGACCCGAGTCAAACTCGTAGTTCCCGTGGTTGACGACGATGTAGTCGTAGATGCCCGATCCGATCAGGTATGGCTCCTGGGCGTTGGCACAAGGGCCATACATCGCCTGGCCGTTGAGAATCAGCCTTCCGCAGTAGGTGAGCTTGCTGGAGTCGACTGTCGGATACCAGTAGCCGGGCGTTGACCAGCTGGCCTGGTTGGCATCGATCTCGTTCAGGTTCGGCTGGCCGGACGTGGTGCACGGAGTGGTGCCCGCTCCGCCGCCGCCGATCCTGGAGCAGAAGAGTTTCGCCCCACCGGCCACCGCAAAACCCGAAGGTCCTGTCGCAACGTTGGGTGAGCAAGTGACGCCGCCGTACGAATCACAGATCGTCGTCCTGTCCTGAATGACCATGTCACCGTTGGACCGCATCGTCGTGTAGTCGCCGGGCGGGGTCAGGATGGATCCGTCGTAGCCATAGATCTTCGGCGCGGTCCCCTGCCGGACCCAGAACGTCGGACAGTTGTTAGTGGCGCCGCTGCACGACAGTTGCGTGCGTCCAGCAGGTTTGGTCTCGTCAAAGCACTGCTGATCCTTGGGGTCGCATCCGACCTGTGGCTGATAGATGACCATCGCGTTCGGTGGCGGCGCGGGGAACGAAGACGTGGGAAGGACTGCCTGCGCGCTTGCGCCGACGGTCACAAAGGCGGAGTTGATGCCGAGGGCGGTGGTGAAGAGCTCGGCGATGCGCGTCGTGATCACGACCTGCACGCATGAGAAATTTCCAGCGCCTACGCACGCGAGAGGTGCTGGAGACCCAGGCAGCGAAAGTGGCGGCGAGTTGACCGTTACTTTGTTGTTGAAGCCTGTGGTGGCGCTGCAGCCGAGGCCGCTGACGTCAAACCAGGTAGTCGTGAAATTTGTTGACGACGGCTGATCACATGCCGTCGAGTAGATGGTTCGGAATCCATTGTTCGCGGCGTAGTCGTGCGCGGCGACAAGTGTATTGGAGTTCGAAGCGATAGGGCTGCTCAAGTTGCCCGTCAGCGTCATCTGCTTCGACGCCGCCAGAACGGCGAAGTCTGCTGCGTTCTGGGCCTGCCGCTTGACGAGGTAGTCACGGCTTGCGTCGACGGCCAGGCCCGCGAGCGCGCACATGACAAGGAACGCCGCCGCCGCAATCGGCAGCAATTGACCGCTCTGACGCTTGCGTGAGCTTATGCGCCAGAACATCACTCGGTCGTCACCACGGAAATTGTTTTGACGATGATGTTGGGTGCAAAACTCGAGACAAAGGGCAGCAGTGGAGTGAAGTGGTACTGAATCTCGACTGCGACATGCTTCACTGAAGGCGATACCGCGCGCTGTAGAGATGAGGTGCAGTTGGCGTCGGGCGGATTCGCTGTGGCAACCGCGGGCCAGATGTACGCGTATCCCGCATTCGGTGGTGGTGTGGTTGGCTGGAGGGCGCCGCTGGGATTGTTGGGGTCGGAATTGCCTGCCAGCGAGTCGGGATCCATCGTCACTGGAAATCCCTGACCTACAAGCTCGACCTCCCGGATGATCTGACAGTCGCTGAAGAGCGATCCGCTCAACGATGCGGTCCGCGCGCCGTCGCGCGCCGCGGATGAAATCGCGGAGTACGTGTACAGCAGACGGCTGACGTCGATCGCACTGAACATCACCAGCAGGAAGATCGGCGATACCAACGCAAATTCGACCAGCGCCTGGCTGCGCTGGGCACGCGCATGGGTGCCGGCGAAACGAAATGCAGACTGGGCGTGGCGAAATGTCAGCCTGATCAACCCTTCCTCTCAATGGAGTTGCAGCCGCTTGCTGACCGAAACGTTTTCTGCAGGGCGAAATTGCTCGCGCAGGGCACCTAAAACGCACAAAAAATGAACCTTCAGGAGTTGTTAAGCGCGGTGGCCTTAATCACCCAACAATGGTTGAAATCTGTGCTGGAAATGCAAAGCACCTAAAGCCCTCGGTTTTTTGGTTTGGAGGTTCATCATTGAGCCGCCGCAAGCAACGGCACAAGACATGAGCCAAACGTCAGCGGGCTTACAGAAGCAAACACCACGGTGGCAGGACGTGCGCGCGAAGGCGATCGACGCCACATTCGACGCGGACCGACGTCGCGTCGGCGAGCGGGTGGCGCTGGTCTTCCGGTGGCTCTTCCTGATCGTCCTCGGCGCGCTGAACAACCTGAACCCCAACGCGACCCCCGACGACAAGGTGATCATCGACGTCGTTCTGTTCGTCTGGGCCGTGATGAACGTCGTCGTCCAGGTGACGCTCGTCCGCGGTTACCGGCCCGGGAAGCAGTTCAGCCTTAGCACGATGGTGCTCGACATCCTCTTTGCGTCCACCCTGGTCTATCTTTCGGACGGTTTCAAGAGTCCGTTCTTTCTCGCCCTGTTCCTCGCTGTGATAACCAACGCGGTGCGTTTCGGCGCGACCGCCAGCTTTCTCTCGGCGCTGCTCGTCTCCTTCCTGTACCTGTTCATCGGTGGCGGCTTCACGCCCGCCAACTTCAACATCAACACCAACGCGACCATCGGCACAATGTTCTTGTTCCTAGTCGTCGCCCTGGCCACCGGCTATATGACGAGAGAGCTCGAGCGCGAGCGCCGGGCCGCGGTGGAGCGGGCAGCGCAGGCAGACTCGCTGCGCGAGCTGAGCATGAACCTGGTCAGCGACACGGACATCAAAGACGTGTTCGACGTGCTCGTCGACCACGCGGTGCAGATGACGACCGCACAGCACGGGCGCGTGGTGGTCTCTTCACAAGATGGTTTCTCGGTCGTGGCGGCGGCAAACCGCGACGGAAAAGAGACCGTCCCAGAGTCTGAAACGCTGGACGAGCACCAGCTACACCAGGCGGCCGGCACAGGCGAGGCCGTGTTCGCGGCTGACCGGAAACAGCTGGTGGTACCCATCGCATCGGGAGATGGAGCGACTGTGCTTGTCGTGCTGACCCAGGACAAGGCGCTTTTCACCAACCAGGACCTGTTCGCGGTCGATGCACTGACCGGCAGCTCGGCAGTGCCTGTCGCGAACGCGCTGCGCTATCTGCGAAGCCGACAGGAAGCGACCACCGACGGTCTCACCGGCCTCGTCAACTCACGCGAGTTTCGGCGGCGGCTCGAAGGTGCCTTTGCGCGCCCGGACCGCCGCGATTCACCCCTATCTGTGCTTCTGATCGACTTCGACCACTTCAAGTCGGTCAACGACCAGCTCGGCCACCAGCACGGCGACCTGGTGCTGCAGATGGGGGCGCGCATCGCCCGAACGACCGTCCGAGGCCAGGACCTCGTCGCGCGCTACGGCGGCGACGAGCTTGCAGTAATCGTCGCCGACGCGAATGGCGCGGCCGCTCAGCGCCTTGCTTACCGCATCGTCGATGCGGTCCACGCCGCCGCGGTGACGACAATCCCTGGCCAGCACCTGACCTTTAGCATCGGCGTCGCGTCGTACCCGGAGGACGGATTCACGGCCACGGAGCTGGTCGCGGCGGCAGACCAGGCGCTCTATCTCGCCAAGCGCGAGGGCAAAGACCGTCCGTGCACCTTCCCTCAGCTGGTCACCGAGCTCGAGCTCGCCGACGGCAACCTCGTCTCGATGCTGGCGGAGGCCGGGCCGCAAGTCATGGTCGCCGCGGCGCATGCGGTCGACCACCGCAACCCTGTGACGCAGGGTCATTCGAGTCGCGTGGTCGCGATCGCGGATGCGATCGGCCGCCGCGCCGGCATCTCATCAGGCGACATGGAAAGCCTTCGCGCTGCCGCGTTTCTGCACGACGTCGGCCACATGACGCTTCTGTCTGGTGGAGACGGATTCGAGGCTCCGGGGCATTGCGAAGAGGGCGAGAAGATCGTCGCAGGCGCGAACTTCTCACCCGAGGTCGTGGCCGCCGTGCGCCATCACCACGATCGGTGGGACGGCTCGACCGAACCAGCCCCCTTGATGGCTCGCATCCTTGCGGTCGCCGAGCGTTTCGAGGCGATGACGGCAGGTCGCGGCTGCGCCAGGCTCGCTTCTCCGGAAGCGCTCGAGGAGGTGAAGAAGGGAGCTGGTACGGAATTCGACCCTGCCGTCGTCGATGCTCTAGGCCATGCCGTCCAGGATCGGGGCCTCGAGCTGAACCTGCCCGACATTTCGCTGCCCGCGATCGTGCCTGCGCCCGAGCCGGTCGCGGCCTCGTAGCTCGACCTTCTTCCGCAGGCGTTCCCGCCGCAGCTCGAGTTCCTGTGCTTCATCCGGCATGCGGCGTTGGGCGTCTTCAACCACAGCCAGAGCCCGGTCCGGGTCGCGCCTCCTCCATTCGAGCAGCCGCGCCCGAGCGACGGAGACGCGCATATCGTTTCGCGCGGTCGACTCGAGCCAGGCGAGGAGGCTGTCCGCGGCGCCGACAGAGCCGCGTCGCACCAGACGCCGCGTGATGAGCAGACCGGCGGTTGCGGCTGCCTCGCCTTCAGCGAACCCTGTCGCGTTGCGCAGGGCTCGCCATCCGTCGGCGCGTGCGCCACGCCGCCAGCGGTGCTTGCCGAGGGCGAGCCAATCGTCGGCGTCCATGTCGACGTCGGCGCCCTTGAGCCTGCGTAGAAGCCGCGAGTGCAGATGGACGAGGCTGATCACATCGAGGCGGTTGTGCTCGAGCGCGGCCTCGAGGTGTCCGCGCGCGCCGGCGCGGAGGTAGTCGAAGTAGGCCTCGGGCACCATGGCGCTCGGCAGCGGATCGTCGCGTTCGTAACCGAGCACGCGCTCCTCGACCAGGCGCAGGGTGCAGCTCTCGAGGCGATGCCGGTAAAGAGCACGGACCAGGGTCAGCAGGTCGACGTGCGCCGCATGCGTGAACTCGCCGGGCATGCGCGCCATGACCCAGCGAGTGCGCAGCACCGGTAGGTCGAACGAACCGCCGTTGAACGTTGCGATACCCATGGCCTGCTGAATCTCGGCGTGCAGCATGTGAAGGAACGCGGACTCCATGCCTGGCTCTGGGAGAAATAGCTGCGCCACGCGCAGGCCACAGTCGATGGGAGTCGCGACCGCGGCGGCGAAGACATAGGTGCCCGCGCCTCCGCTCAGGCCGGTCGTCTCGGTATCGATGTAGGCGACGCGCCCCGGGTCCGGGTCGAGTGGCGGCAGCGAGAGCACATCCTGGCGCATGGCGGCAGAGCCGAACGGCGTCATCACCTCTGCGAAGCCAAAAGGCAGCTCGTAGCTGCGCTGCGGCCGCAGGCGTGGCGGCGCCCCTAGACGGGTAAGGCGCTCGCTAAGAGAAGCCTGAGACAAGCTTCCTTGGCTCCCTCCACGAGATGAAGCGGCCCGACGCACGACGGACAGCCCGCGGCGCAGGGACAGTCGCGGACCAGCATGGCCGCGTCGTCGAGCAGATCGCGGTGCAGGTCGTAAAGACGTGATGCGAAACCGACGCCGCCCGGATAAACCTCGAAGACAGTGACAGTCGGCAGCTGCGTCGTCACGGACCGCACCTCGGCGACGGAACCGAGGTCTCGTGGATCGCACATGAGGCGCAGGCTCGCGACGTGCCGCAGAGAGTGGGCCATGCCCTGCAGACCCGCTTCGAGCGTTTCCGCGCCGAGCGAGCGCCACAGCGCATCGTCGACAGTGATCCAGTAACCGGTCGTATGCAGCGTTTGCTCGGGAAGGTGGATGGGCCCTGCGCCGATGTTCTCGTGCGTATGGAACCGAATCTTCTTGAACATCGAAGCGAGACTCGTGATCTTTAGTTCGCCATGGCTGCGTGTGAGGCCATGCGCATCGGGGCCAGCGAACGTATCGAGCACCTGAACCGTCACCGACGCGAGCGCGTCGGTGTAGTAATCGACTTGGACCGGACGGACGTACGCCTTCTTCTCGTCCCAGTCGAGCCGGTCGACGTGATACTGCGCGCCTTCGTGGAGGTACACGGCCTCTTCGTGGAGCAGCACTGGGGCAGTGAACTGATCCATCTCGCCGATCACCGACGGGCGGGACTGCGAGGTGTCGATGATCACGACGTTGTCGGCGAGGATTCGGCGCAAGTGCACCTCCTCGGCCGGGAATGCCTGCCGGCTCCAGAACCACCTCCCACCCGACCGCGTCGCCGAGCCGTCTTCCTCAAACAGGCGGAGCAGCTCCTGCACGTCCGCGCCGCCAAGGCGCTCGTCGTCCATGAATGGAAGCTCGAACAAACCGGCCTGCAGGTGCGCCGCAAGCAGCAGCAGGTTGTCCGGATCGATCAACCCTTCCTCGGGATCCGAGCCGAGGAAGTATTCGGGATGACGGACGATGAACTGGTCCAGGGGCGAGCTCGATGCGACGAACACGCCGACCGAGCCGGACCGACGTCCTGCGCGGCCGAGCTGTTGCCAGGTTGACGCGATGGTGCCCGGGTAGCCAACCAGGACAGCGCACTGCAGGCTGCCGATGTCGATGCCCAGCTCGAGCGCGTTCGTGCTCACGACGCCCGTTATGTCGCCACTGCGCAGCCCAGCCTCTATCTCGCGTCGATGCAGCGGGAGGTACCCGGCCCGGTAACCGCGGACGCGCCGCGACGAGTCCAGACGCGGATCGAGGTCCTGCCTGAGGTAGCTGAGCATTACCTCGACCGCGAGGCGGCTGCGACAGAACACGATTGTCTGCACGCCCGCCCGAATCCATGGCGCTGCGATGCGGCGCGCTTCGAGCATCGAGCTGCGCCTGACCCCGAGGTCGCGATTGACCAGGGGTGGGTTGTAGAAGACAAGCCGCCTTTCGCCGCGAGGCGCGCCGCTGCGGTCGACGAGGGCGATGTTCTCCTCTTCGAGCAGGCGCTGCGCGAGCTCGAGCGGGTTATGGATCGTCGCCGACGCGCAGATGAAAGTTGGGTTCGAGCCGTAAAAGGCGCAGATGCGCTTGAGCCGCCGAATGACGTTGGCGACCTGGCTGCCGAAAAGGCCGCGATAGGTATGGAGCTCGTCGATGACGACGAACTCGAGGCTCGAAAAAAGGCGGCGCCACCGCGTGTGGTGGGGGAGCAGGCCGGTGTGGAGCATGTCGGGGTTGGTCATCACGACGTGGCCCCCCTCGCGGATAGCGGTGCGCCGTCCAGGCGGTGTGTCACCGTCGTAGGTGTCCACCCGGACCTCGATCGGAAGGCCGGACTTCAGCGCACCGAGCTCTGCCAGCTGGTCCTGGGCCAGCGCCTTCGTCGGGTACAGATACAAAGCGCGTTTTTCAGGGTTCTCGAGCAGACGCTGAAGGACGGGGAGGTTGTAGCAGAGGGTCTTGCCGCTCGCGGTCGGTGTGACCACGACCAGGTGCCGGCCCTGGCGCACAGCGTCGTATGCCTCGGCCTGGTGGGAGTACAGTCGCTCGACGCCACGACGCGCGAGAGCGGCGACCAGCTCGGGCCGGAGGTCGGGCGGCAGCGGCACGAGATTGGCGGCGACTGCCGGAATCACGCGGTCCAGCGTTATGTCACCTGGAAACTCGGACGGATCGAACCGAGGTCCTGCGGACATATGTTCGGGAGGTTAGACGAACGTTCGTTTGGAGTCAAGCGAGCTGGAAGAGGAAAAGGCACCCCCTCTCCCCACGGGAGAGGGATCTGGGGAGAGGGGCGGCGTCCCTGAATCCCGGGTCGAGGCGGAACGCTATGAGCCGGGCTCTGAGCGCGACTTTGAGCGGCTGTACCGCAACACGTACAGGCGGATCCTCGGCACCTTGATCGCGCTGGTGCGCGACGTGCCGACGGCCGAGGACTGCGCCCAGGAGACCTTCGAGCGGGCATACCGGAGCTGGAGCGCCTGGCGTCCGGACGCCCCGGTCGAGGCATGGCTGCACCGAATCGCAATCAACGTGGCCATCTCCGACCGCCGGTACCAGCGCATCCGCCAGGCGGGTGAGGTGATCAAGCGGCTCGGCCGTCCGGCGCCCGGCCCCGATCCATCCGTTGTCGCCGAGCGCTCCGAGGTTTTCCGAGCGGTCAGCAGGCTCCCGACCAAGCAGGCGGCGGCATTGGTGCTCCGGCACTACCACGGCTACTCCAACCGCGAGATCGCGGCTGCGCTCGGCGTGCCCGAACAGACTGTCGCCTCTCGCCTGGCCGCCGCCCGCAAGCACCTGCAGGCCGTCCTGGGCCGCTAGCAGGAAGAATGGTTGCCCGGCTGCCTGTCGGCGTTAAGGCTTCTTGCAGATGAGCGACATAGAGCGCGAGCTGGAGCAGGAGCTGCATCGGGTCCTCGACCCGATCTCGGATCGGCGTATCCCGCCGCGCAGGTCAATCCAGGCCCACCGCACCCTGAAGACATTGCTGGGAGGCGCCGGGGCGGCCCTCGCTGTCAAAGTGCTGACTGGGGTCGCGGTCGCCGCTGCCGCGGCGACGGTGGCGGGGGTTGCGACGACCGGCAGCCTGAACCCTGCAACCTGGGGCCAGCGAGTGGAGCAGCAGGTCTCGGACTGCAAGTCGCAGCTCGCCGCGGGCGCCCACGGGATCGGAGATTGCATCAGCCCGTTTGCCAACCAGCATGGTTCGGCCGTCGCCAGCGCGGCCCGGCAGCACGGCAACGGCAACGGAGATGGAAGCACCAAGACCAATGGCAGCTCAAACGGCAACGGCAATGCCAACGGGCACAGTGGCGGCAACAGCGGCCATGGCAAGGATCACCCGGCCAGCCCCAAGAGTCAGTCAGGCGATCCCGAGCCGATTGACCCCATCGGCCCAAATGCACCTGTGAAGATCACGCCTCGTCCGTGACGCTCCGGTTCAGTTAGACCCCTTCCTCTCGTGGGGCCGGGCCGCAAGGTTCGGCTCCTTATTTTTTCAGAGGCTGGTCGGACACCTCAACGCCCAGCGACCTGAGTGCGTCGCGCAGCTGGTCTGACCTCGCGAAGTCTCTCGCCGCGCGAGCCTGCTCGCGTTGCGCCATCAGCTCGGCCGCCCCCGGGGGCAGCGTTCGTTTCGCCGGCGACCTCCCGAGATCCAGGCCGAGCACCCGGTCCCATGATTCGAGAAGGCCGGCCTTGGTGGAGGCTGCCACCGGTGACCGCCCGAGTTCGGCGACCAGCGCCATTGCGGACGGAAGGTCGAGATCATCAGCAATCGCTGCTCGAAAACGTGAGTCCCAATCATCGGCCGCGGCCACGTCTTCATCGCCGCGTTGCGATGACCACTCAGCAACGTTCTCCCGCAGCTGACGCAGCGCGTTGTCGGCGCCCCCCAGACCCCTGGTGCTGAAGTTGAGAGGCGAGCGGTACCTTGCCTGTAGCGCGAGGTAGCGAAACGCGAGCGGGTCAAATCCCTGCTCCTCGAGCTCGGTAACGCGAAAGAAGTTGCCGGCGGACTTTGCCATCCGCGCGCCTGACAGCATCAGGAGCCCGCCGTGCATCCACAGGCTCACAACCCGGTGTCCTGTGACGGCCTCCGATTGCGCGATCTCTGCCTCGTGATGTGGAAAGACGTTGTCGGCGCCGCCTGTATGGATGTCGAATCGGTCACCGAGGATCGCCATCGACATCGCCGAGCACTCGATGTGCCAGCCGGGAAAGCCCGGTCCCCACGGGCTGGGCCAGACCTGCACGCGGTTGCTCCCGGCAGCCTTCCATAGAGTGAAATCGCCCGGGTGACGCTTGCGTGGATCAGGCTCGCCACGCGTGCCAGCCATCAGCTTTTCGGTCGCGTTACGCGACAGGCTGCCGTACGCGGGGAAGCTCGCGATGTCGTAGTAGACCGTCCCGTCGACTTCGTACGCGTGTCTCTTCTCGAGCAGCGTCTCAATCAGCTCGATCATCCGCGGCACGTACTCGGTCGCGCGCGGATAAGCATCAGAGGCGCGGATGTTCATCTTTCGGATGTCTTCCATGAAGGCGTCGGCGTAGTAAGCAGCGATCTCTTCGGGCGACTTCTTCTCGAGCCGGGCGGAGACCAGCATCTTGTCTTCGCCCCGATCGAATGAGTCGTCTGTGAGGTGGCCGACATCAGTGATGTTCATGACCTGCTCGGTCTGGTAGCCGAGGTACTCGAGGCTTCGTCGCAAAAGGTCCGGCAGCATGAACGTCCGCAAGTTGCCGACGTGCACGTACCGGTACACCGTCGGCCCGCAGGAATAAATGCGCACCATCCCGTCGCTCACCGGCTCCAGGTCCTGTTTGGTCCGGCTGAACGTGTTGTACAGCCGCACCCGAGGCAAGTTCATTTCGCTTCTATCCTCTCAATAGGTGCGTGCCCTCCGTCTCGATGGCAGGTCGGCCTCGGCCGCCGACATAAAAGGACGCGTGCTCGTCCACGACCTCGGACCGGACCTTCGCAAGGGGACCGTCCTCGACGAGCGCCACCTCGACCGCCTGCGTCAGAGCGGCGAGGTCCATGTCGTGGAGCTCGACCCTGGTGACCTGCACGAGGACGCGGCCGCGCTTCGGTTGGCGTCAGCCCTCGCGGGGCCGGGTATGGAGGCGACTCGGCCGGTGCAGAGCCAGTCGAGACTGGTGGCGCGGAGGCGTGGCCTCGTGCGCGTGAACGGCGATGTCGTCGATGCGATCAACGAGCTCGGTCTCATCTCGATATTCACGGTGATGGACGGCCAGGCGGTCGGAGAAGGTGAGGAGGTTGCCGGGTGCAAGGTAACCCCGGTCGCGGTGCCGGGCGAGCTGATCGAGCAGGCGGAACGACTGAGCCGCGAGCGGGGGCCGGTGATCGAGCTGCTTCCATTCCGGCCGCTCAAGACGTTCGTCGTGGCGACCGAGCGCCTCAAACCGAAGGCACGCGACCTGTTTCGAGCCGCGGTCACCGCCAAGCTCGGCTGGTACGGGGCCGAGCTGCTCGCGGTACGCGAGGTCCCCCGCACTCCCGAAGCTGTGGCCGCCGCCTATGCCGAAGCTCGCGCGATCGGCGCCGAGCTGGTGCTGTTCGCTGGGGCATCCGCCATCGATCCCCTCGACCCCGCATATGCGGAGCTCACGCATGCCGGCGGCGATCTTCTCCAGGTCGGCGCACCAATGCATCCGGGCAGCATGCTCTGGCTTGGCCGCCTCGACAGCGCCGCTGTTGTGGGCGTCGCTTCCTGCGCGGGCTTTGGCCGCAACAGCTCCCTCGACCTGTTGCTGCCGTTTGTTTTCGCGTACGGCAGGGCCGACGCCGGCGATGTGCGCCGGCTGGGTCATGGAGGCTTGATCGAGTCCGGTGCCGGGCGACGCTTCCCGCCCTACCCTTGAGCGATCCGTGGCATTTCGAGGTCGGGCCACTCCGGGCCGGAAATCGCGGCAAGGTAGCCTTCGACCGATCTCACAAGAGCCGCAAGCTGAACGCCTCGGTGCGTGGGCAGATAGGGTCGGAGGTAGTCCGCACCGCTCCTCCACTTGTTGACCGCGCCGCGCCGGTTGTGCCGTGTGTAGTGCAGGCAGCCGGCCGCAATCTGGATCAATCCCTTGTAGAAGCCTGAGTCGGGGCCCTTGCGGTCCGGCGTCCAGTCCCGCTCCCAAACCTCGTGCGCATCCCAATAGCGCCCGCTGTTAAAGAGCTCGATCCCCTCCCCCAGCAGCTCGGTCACGGTAATAATCGGCTCATGGACCAGGCGCGTTCGGAGTATTCACGCGTCAACCTCTCGAGCGATCCCATCTACCGATACCTTCGCATCACGCGTGGCGGCCCCGGCGGGGTGGCCGGCGAGGCGTCGGAGCAGGACCTCGTGGACGCCGCCTGGCTGCAGCGGCTGCGCAGGATCCACCAGCTGCAGAGCGCGTGGTGGGTGTTCGCGACCGCCGAGCACTCGCGCTTCCAGCATGCGCTCGGCGCAATGCACCTGGCGGGAGAGTGGGCTCGCCACCTCCAGCCCTCACTCGTCGTTTCGTGCCCGGAGACTCCCTCTGCGCAGCTGGTCGAGGAGACGATGCGCATGGCCGGGCTGCTGCACGACGTCGGCCACGGTCCGTTCGGCCACTTCTTTGACGAGAACTACCTCGACACGTGGGGCATCGACCATGAAGACATCGGCCGAGCGCTGATCACAGGCCCTCTGGCGGACCTCGTCGGCGAGCTGGGCGCCTCCCCCACGGCGGATTTCGAGCGGGGCGAGCGGATCGATCCGCGCTGGGTCGCGTACCTGATCTCGTCGAATGAGCTCGAGGACTTCAAGCCGCCGCCCTGGCTGGCGGCGCTTCGTCCCGCACTGGTCGGCGCCTACTCCGCCGACAACATGGACTACGTGCCTCGCGATTCCTATATATGTGGCGTCTCGGCCGGGCCGGTCGACGTGCAGCGGATCATCCACTACTCGTTCATCTCAGAGCGCGGCCTCACTCTGCACTCGCACGGTGCCGAGGCCCTGTACATGTTCCTCAACTCGAGGCTCTACCTCTATCACCAGGTGTACTTCCACCGCACCGTTCGCCGGATCGACCTGCAGCTGCGCGAGGTTTTCCGGCCCACGCTGGATGTGCTGCTGGGTGGGAATCCTCTTCAGCGGCTGGACCGCTTCATGCCCCTCACCGAGTGGTCCCTTCTGTCCGAGGTCGACCGCTGGGCGCACGGCGACGGTGACGGGCCGCATCGCGAGCTCGGCCAGGCGTGGGGGGCGGTGGTGGCGCGGCGGCTCAAGTGGAAGCTCATCTACCAGGGCCACACCGACGCCCGGGATATACCGAGCGGTGCGTTGAGCGTCACGCGCGAACAGTTCGCGCGCGAGCTGCGCGAACGCCTGCCAACGAGCTTGCGCGAGATCGTCTTCGAGGTCGACGTCGCGGCGCAGGAGTCACGAGCCTTCAACCCGATGACGGAGACAGCCGACATCCTGTTCTATGAGCCGCTGGAGGACAGCTACAGGCAGAGTCGGGTGCTCGACCTCTTCAAGCGACTGCCTGTGCGGATGGCGCTGTTCCGGATCTTTGCCCACGACGAGACCCACCGCCGGGAGCTGATCAAGGCCGCCAACGAGGTCCTCGGGCTGACTGGTTAGAAGTCGTCGTCTCCGCCATTGAAGTCGTCTCCGCCGCCGAATTCGTCGTCACCACCGCCGAATTCGTCACCGCCGTCCCCACCTTCGGTCTCGCCCGAGCTCACCGTGGCGAAGGTGGAGACGAGCCGGCGTAGAGCGGGCTTGCCACAGTGGGGGCAGGCCGGGTCCGGTGACGAGTAGCTCGACAGCAAGGACGACGACCGCTTGCCGCACTCCTCGCATCGGTACTCGTAAATCGGCATCCCTACGATTATCACCGTGATTCCGATCGACCGTGTGCGTGCGGCCGCCGACCGCGCGCGACCGCATGTCCTCAGGACGCCACTCATTCCGGTCGAAGGCGCCCTGCTCAAGCTCGAGTGCCTGCAGCCCACGGGCAGCTTCAAGGTCCGCGGCTTTTTTGCCGCCGCCCTCGCCCTACCCGAGGACCAGCTGCGGCGCGGCCTCATCACGGTCAGCGCAGGCAACGCCGCCCAGGCCTGCGCCTACGTCGCTCACAAGCTCGGCGTGCCTTGTCGCGTTTTCACGTTCGACACCGCCCCCAAGACCAAGATCGAAGGCGTGAAGCGCTGGGGCGCGACGCCCATCGCGATGCCGCGCGAGGAACTTCTGCAGTGGATGGCTGATGAAGGTTGGAAGGACGAGCCGGAATCGTTCATCCATCCCTTCGCGGACGAGGAGGTGATCGCCGGACATGGGGGGCTTGGACTCGAGCTCCTTGAAGACGTGCCTCACCTTGAGCGGGTGGTGGTCCCGGTGGGCGGAGGCGGCCTCGTGAGCGGTATCGCATCGGCCCTCAAAGGTTCTCGGAGCGGGATCGAAGTCATAGGCGTCCAATCCGACGGCTACGCCATGTGGCCGCGAGTGTTCGAGAGCGGCGGCCCCGTGACAATCAAGCCCGAAACGATTGCCGACGGCACCACAGGCCCGTTTGACCAGCGGATGTTTGAGCTGTTGAAAGAGTTGGTGGACCGCTGGCTTGTCGTGCCTGAGCCGCGACTGAAGACGGCGGTCCCGGAGCTCGCCGCAGCGGGGAAGGTCGTGGCGGAGGGCGCGGGCGCGCTGTCCTACGCAGCGCTCGAACAGCTGGAGCCAGGCCTAACCACTGTGGCGGTGATCAGCGGCGGCAACATCGATACGAGCCTGCTCGCGAGCCTGCTCAGCTGACCCGGCGCATCCCCCACGGACCACGCGTAGCCGCCGCCACGATCATCCATGCCAGCAGGCCAACGCCCGCCAGGGCGACGGTCAGCTCTGGCACCACTACCGGCGCCGGCGGTGTCGCGCGGACGATGAGCGTCGGCACCAGGACGTTCAGCAAGCTCCCCACAGAAAAGAGCACCTGAAGGCCGAGGAAGACGCTGATCGCGTAGTGAGCCCATGGCCATTGCTTGAGCGCCATGACGATCGCGGCGAGGGCGAGAACGATTCCGATCACGACAACCACGTAAAGCGCCGCGGTCATCGTGTCGTTCATCGGGTCCGCCGCCTGCGCTCCGGGAGGCGGCGTTGGCGCGCCGTAGCGCTCGTTCATGGTGTTGGCCCATTGGGTCATGGTCGTGATGAACCAGAAGGGCACGCTTGCCGCGAACAGCGCTTGCGCTGCGTACATCGCCACGACAGCCAGCTGGAGAGGTCGGGTCCAGGAGGTGGGTTGGAGCACCTGGGTAGGACCATGTCCTTGCGGGCCGCCGGCCACCCGAATCCAGGCCGTTCCGTCCCATTGGTACATGCCGTCCGGCGACACCTTCGTGCTCAGGCGGTGAGGACCTCCTCGCAGATCTTCAGCACCGACTGGACGTCCTCAGCGTCGATGCCGTAATGAGTCACGAAGCGCATCCGCTGAGGCGCGGTCGCGGCGCCGAGCATACCTCGCTTGGCGCATTCGTCCGTGAACATCGCGGCCGGCATGCGCTGCAGGTCGAAAAAGACCAGGTTCGTCTGGACTCGCCTCAGGTCGCAGGTCACGCCCGGCAGCTCGGCCAGGCCCTCGGCCAGCGTGCGTGCGTTGGCGTGATCTTCGGCCAGGCGGTCGACCATGTGGTCAAGAGCGATCAGCCCCGCCGCGGCAAGCACTCCAACCTGGCGCATGCCGCCGCCCAGGCGCTTGCGCCAGCGAACCGCTTCCTCGACCGAATCCTCCGATCCGCAGAATATGCTGCCGATCGGACACGCGAGCCCTTTGGACAGGCAGAAGGTGACCGTGTCGGCGCAGGCGGCGATCTCCGATGCCTCGACGCCGAGCGCGACCGACGCGTTGAAGATCCGCGCCCCGTCAAGGTGGACGCGCAGGCCCTGCGAGCGGGCCGCGTCGGCGGCGGCGCGAAGGTCGTCGAGAGGCCACACGACGCCACCGTGCCGGTTGTGCGTGTTCTCGAACGTGACGGCCGCGGTGAGCGGCTGGTGTGGATCGTCGCGCGGCCGCACGGCCTCGACGATCTGCCGCGGCGACATGACGCCCGCATCGGTGACGACCGGACGGATCTGCACGCCGCAAACAGCTGCAGCGCCCGCAGTCTCGTAGTGGAACGCATGTGAATCGGCGTCGGCGATCAGCTCCTCGCCACTTCGGGCGTTGACTGCGATCCCGATCAGGTTGCCCATCGTGCCGCTGGGGACAAAGGCGGCCGCCTTCTTGCCCATCCTCTCGGCGGCGACCTCCATCAGCCGGTTCGTGGTGGGGTCGTCGCCGAACACGTCGTCGCCTAGAGGAGCCGTGACCATCGCCTGGCGCATCTCGGGGCTTGGCATGGCCACGGTGTCGGACCGCAAATCGATCGCCGTCACGCCCTTAATCTAACCGTCAAGTTGCGAGCGGAATTGATTCTGGCGCGTGGACGGATCCGCACGCTGGGACGCACCGGTCTCAACCCCCAGAGCCACCTTGCGGTCGCAGGCGGCAAGGTCGTCGCCGTCGGCGGTCGCGAAGTGATGGCTTTGCGAGGGCCGCGGACCCGGGTCGTCGACCTGGCCGGCTCGGCGGTACTGCCCGGTTTCAACGACGCCCACGCGCACGTCGTCTATTACGGGCTGACGCGGTTTGCGGCCGACCTGAGTGGCGCGCGCGGCATCGACGACATCCTCGATCGGCTCAAAGCGCACGCCAAGAGGCTTAAACCCGGCGAGTGGCTGCTGGGCATGGGCTACCGGACAGACGAGCTGACCGAGCGGCGTCAGCCAAACAGCAGCGAGCTGGACCGCGCGACGGGCGACCGCCCCGCCTTCATCGATGAGCGCGGCGGGCACGCACGGGTCGCCAACTCGGCCGCGCTCGCCGCCGCATCGATCACTGCAGAGACGGCGAACCCACACGGCGGTCGCATCGGCCGCAACGTCAACAGGGCACCCAACGGTCTCCTTCTCGAAGCCGCGATGCGCTTGGTCGCCGACGTGCAGCCGAAGCCCGCCGTCGAGCGGCGGATCGAGGGCGTCTTGATGGCGCAGGAGCTTCTCGTCTCGCGGGGAGTCACGTCCGTCGGCGCGGCCGTCAACCGTGGGTTTGCTGACGACCTCCGCGGATTCGAGCGGCTTGCGTGCGAGGGCAGACTGAAGGTCCGGGTCAACGAGTTCCTTTCCTGGGAGCTCCTCGAGGCGTCAAGCGGCCTTGGCCTGCGGGCGGGGTTCGGCGGCGCGATGGTGCGCGCCGGCCCCATCAAGGTGTTCGTCGACGGTGGGGCCGAGCGAGTTGCGATGCGGTCTGGCGGCGGCGTGTGGCGCACCACGCGGGAAGAGCTGCGGAATCTGGTGGCGACGGCCAGCGCGGCCGGCTTGCAGGTCGCAGCTCACGCCATTGGCGACGCCGCGATCGAAGCCATGTGCGACGCGGTCGAGGCAAGCGGCGGTACGGATCTCAGGCACCGCGTCGAGCACTGCACCATCTGTCCGCCCGACCTCCAGGTGCGACTCGCCAGGCTTGGCATGGTCGCGGTGATGCAGCCCATGGCGGCGCGCTTCAGCCGCGTGGCGTCCACGATCTTCTTTCCCGTCCGTGACCGCGCGGACCTCGCGCCCCATCGCCGTCTGATGAAGGCGGGCGTGCCCGTCGCGTTCAGCTCCGATCTCCCGGTCTCCCCGGACCCGAACCCATGGCCCGGAATCCGGGTCGCGGTGGACGATCCGGTCAACGGCATCAGCCTGCTCGCGGCTCTCCGCGCCTACACCGCAGCCGGTGCCTATGCGAGCTTCGAAGAGCACGTCAAGGGCACGCTCGAGCCCGGGATGCTGGCTGACCTCCAGGTTTACCGAGGCGATCCGCTGGAGGACGAGGATGTCAGGTGGGAGGAGCTCCGCCCGAGAGCTGTCCTCCTGGGCGGAGCTCGCGTGTACGGCTCGCTTTAAGGCTCGCTGCCGCCGCCCATCTCCTCGCTCTCGGGGGCCATCGGCACCGTGTGGATCACCGGCATCGTGTCCATCGCCGCCTCCGTCGGGCGAGGTCGTCTGGCCGCAGGCCGGCGCCGAGGCGTCGTGGTTCGGGCGCTCGAAGCGCTGGCCGTCGAAGCGCTGGCGGATGAGGCGCGCGGCGCCGTGCGCCGCGGCGCCGTGCGGCGAGTCGTAGCGCGGCGCGCGCTGGCGGTGGCCTTTTTTGTCGTCCGGCTGGCGGCGCGCTTCACCGTGGTGGTGGTGCGCCGGCGAGTCGTCGCTGCGCGAGTGCCCGTTCCTCGCGCGATCTGTCTCGCCTGCTTGGTCAGGCCGTCGATGCGCTTGAGGACGTTGTTCACGTCCGCGCGAGTGCTGGCTCTCTTCACTTGCGCCTGAAGCGTCTTGATCGCCGCGCGCGCGTTCTTGTCCGCCTCCTTCAGCCTGCTTTCGACCTGCCTGCGCAAGTCTGGCGGGACCCGGCTCTCGGCTTCCTTCAGCGCGCGCCGGCCAGCTCTGACAGCGCGCCCGACAAGACCAGAAGGACGCCGTGTGGTGCGCTTCCTTTTACCCATCATCACCTCCAAGAAAATGCCGCGCGGAGCGCATAACGCGCCGCGTTAGAATGGGCCGCGAATTGCCGTCAGCCCCCGAACGACACCTTATCAAGAAGTACGCAAACCGCAAGCTCTACGACACCCGCACGAGTCGATACGTCACGCTGGACGGCATCGCGCAGCTCGTGCGAGACGGACATGAGATCAAGGTCGTTGACCGCGACAACGGACACGACCTGACCCAGGTCACGCTGTCACAGATCGTCCTGGAAGAGGAGAAGCGAGGGCCAGCGAGGATTGTGGACGCGGGCGGCGAGATGCTGCATGATCGTGGCCAGGCGCTGCTCGATTACGTGAGAAAGACGCTCAATGTCCCGACCGATCTCCGCAACCAGGTCGAGAGGCGGCGCGAAGGCCTCGAGACCATGGCCGACGACACGATCGAGCGTGCACTGCGAAGGCTTCGCATCCCGACGAGGCACGACATCGAGCGGATCAACGACCGCCTGGACAAGATCGCGGCGCAGCTGAAAAAGGCCCGTGTCGACAATGGATCTATGACGCGACCGCGTAAACGAAAGGCTTCTCGGTAAGCACCGAGCGGATCGCGACGTCCGCTTCGACACGGTAGGTCGCCGCTCTGACGCGCCGGTCCGCCCGCAGCTGCTGCGTCATGAGGTCCGCCACCACTCCGAGGCGGTTGGCGTCTCCGATGACCGAGATCGTCCAGGGAGGCATCACGATCGCGCTGTCGATCGTCACCCCGCCGTTCGTCTGATAGACCGGAACGCCCATGATCACTCTCCGGTCGTTCACATCGACAGCTTCTGCTCCGCCGGCCGCGAGGTTGTTGAGCGCGTCTTGAAGGTCGAGGGCGGTCAGGCCGCTCGCGTCGATCACGATCACGACTCCAGGTCCGTGCACCGGCGTCAGGCCTTCGATCGCGCGGAGGCGGCTTGCCTCGTCGGTCAGGACCTGGTCCGCGGCCCCGGTCTGTCCTGACTCGAGCTTCGCTCGCTGGTTTCCCAGGTCGGACTTTTCAACCGCGAGCGAGTCATTGGCCCGGTGCAGATCATCGATGAGAAAAGCCAGCGAGGTCGCATCTGCTCCGACCAGGCTGCGCTCGACCTCGGCCTGGCTGCGGATCTGGATCGTGGCAACCAGCGCGACGAGGAGCGCGATCAGCCACACGCTGATCCCACGCACGCGGATCGAGCGCCGCCGCGCGGCCTCAGGTCGGGCTGACATGTGGGATCTGGAGGCTTGAGTCATACGCCGGCAGCGAGAGGTCCGGGTTGCCCAGAAACGTAAGGTGCACCTGGAACTGCACCTGGCGGGCGCGCACCCCGGGCAGGGCGGATGGGTCGTCGAGCGCCGCCTGCATCCGGTTGCGGTCGCCAACCGCGACCACCTTGATCGGCGAAGTGAACGGGGGTCCCTGATCGATCACCACCTCGCCCGCCGAGCCCGAGAACTCGCTCAGCGGAGTTAGGCGCCGGCCATTGACCGCGATCCCCTCGGCGCCCTGGGCGAAGAGCAGGTTGACGACGTCCTGCACGTCCTCGAAATTGACGAGATAGCCGGTCTGGCTCCCGCTGTCGGGACCCGGAACTCCATTCCGCAGAGTCACCTCGACGCCCGGTCCGCGCATTGCGACCAGGCCCGCATGGGCGCGCAGGTCTGCGACCTCGTTCTTGAGGGCCTGTGTGGCGGCGGACTGGGCGGCGGCCTGGGACTCAAGGGAATCGATCTGGCCACGGAGCGAGGCGATCTGGCGCCGGGAGTCGGCATTGGTGCCTTCGAGCTCCTGCACGCTCCGCACCAGTGCCTGGTAGCGGGCAAGCTGGTTCGAGGGTGTAAGAAGCTGGGCTTTGACCTGGCCGGCCAGGACGAAGCCGGTGGCCAGCGCGACGAGGGCGAGAAGGGCGATGCTGGCGAGGTTTCGGCTCGACATCACGCGTCAATTCTCAGGCACTCGCGGATGCCCCGAGTTACTATCGGAGGTCGCTACATGGCGGTCGAAATCCGAGCCTCCGCTTTCCAGACCGCACAGCGCCGCTTCGACGCCGCGGCGGACGTCATCGGCCTTTCCGACGACGCGCGTCGAGGCCTGCGCGAGGTCAAACGCGAGCTGACCGTGCATTTCCCGGTGCACATGGACGATGGCTCGGTCCGCGTGTTCACCGGGTGGCGCGTACAGCACAACATCAGCCGGGGCCCGGCCAAAGGCGGCATCCGGTACCACCCCGATGTCACCCTCGACCTCGTCAAAGCGCTCGCGATGCTCATGACCTGGAAATGCGCCGCGGTCGGCCTGCCGTACGGGGGCTCGAAGGGGGCCGTCGCGGTTGACCCGCACAAGCTCACCCAGGGCGAGCTCGAGCACCTCACGCGGCGCTACGCGACGGAGATCTCGATCCTGATCGGGCCTGAGAAGGACATCCCCGCGCCCGACATGGGCACCAATCCCCAGATCATGGCCTGGATCATGGACACGATCTCCATGCACCAGGGCCACTCGGTGACCGCCTCGGTGACGGGCAAGCCGGTCGACGTCGGCGGCTCCGAAGGCCGTGTCGATGCGCCCGGCCGTGGCGCCACCTATCTCACCCTTGAAGCCCTGAAGTACCTGCACATCGATGAGGAGACCCCCACGGTTGCTGTCCAGGGCTATGGCCAGGTGGGGCACTCCGCAGCCAGGCTTCTTGCGGAGGCCGGGCTTCGCATCGTCGCTGTCAGCGACTCGAAGGGAGGCGTTTACAACCCGAAAGGTCTTGACCTCGCCGCCCTCGACGAGCACCGCCAGGTTCGAGGCGGCGTCAGCGGTTTCAAGAAGGCCGACTCGGTGACGAACGCCGAGCTGATGGAGCTGCCGGTGACGGTGCTCGTCCCTGCCGCCGCCCAGGACCAGGTCACTGAGCAGAACGCGGGCCGCATCCGGGCCCGTCTGATCACAGAAGGCGCCAACGCGGCGGTGTCGCCGGAGGCCGATCCAATCCTGCACGAGCGCGGCATCTTCCTCGTCCCGGACATCATCGCCAACGCAGGCGGCGTGATCGTGTCGTACTTCGAGTGGGTGCAAGACCTGCAGGCCTTCTTCTGGGAAGAGGAAGAGATCAACACCAAGCTGCACCATGTGATCACTCGCGCCTTCTACGAGATCCTCCACACGTCGGTGAACAAACGGGTCGACATGCGCGCGGCGGCATATGCGATCGCTGTCCAGCGAGTCGCCAACGCAACGACGGTGAGAGGTATCTATCCATAGAAAAGGCGCGGGGGGATGAGGATCCCCCCGCGGAACCCCCCTTTGACATAGAGGATTGTCTGGAGTCGCGATAGGCGGGTTGGGGGAGGCCCGGAATAAATCCGGGCTTCAGCTCCACACGGCGCGGGGATCAGGATCCCCCAGCGGGACCCCCCCTTTGACATAGAGCTTTGTCTGGAGGTCTAATTGGCAGGCCTGGGAACGCCCGGAGTAAATCCGGGCTTCAGCTCCACTCCTCTAGATTGTGAGTCGCATGACTCCCAACCGCGTGCTTCTCATTGGTGTGTCCAACCCGCTCGGCGCTGAGGTGGCGCGCCGGCTCGCGCCGCTCGTCCCCTCATTGTTCGGCTGTGACAAGGGTGACCCCGTGAGCGTGGTCGAGGGGATGGACTTCGTCCACGCCGATACCCGGCTGTCGGTCATCGGCAAGCTGATCCGTCGGCTCCATATCGACACGGTCGTCCATCTCGCGGTGATGGTCGACACCCCGCGCGAGGAACGATCCATTCATGAAACGGACGTCATCGGGACGATGAACGTGCTTGTCGGCTGCGCCGCGCCCTCGAGCCCGGTGCGGAAGCTCGTCGTGAAGTCGAGCCAGGCGGTCTACGGCGCAGGGCCGTCCGATCCCTCATTCTTCGCCGAGGACATGACCAACTGGGAGAAGCCTGCCTGGGGCGTGACGCAGGACCTCCTCGAGATGGAGCAGCTCGTCAGCGAGTTCGCCCTGCGCAACGATCGCTGTGGCGTCTCTGTGCTCCGCCTGGGGTATCGGGTCAGCGAAGACACCAGTCTCGGCCGGTACCTCTCGCTGCCCATAGTCCCCACGTTCGCCGGATTCGATCCACGCCTTCAGCTGCTGCATGAGGAGGACGCCGCCGAGATCATCGTCCGAGCCACCGTGGGCGAGCACCCGGGCGTCTTCAACGTCGCGGGCCGCGGCGTCGTCCTCCTGAGCCAGGCGGTCGCCATCATGGGCGGGCGGCCAGCCCCAATCTTGCCTCCATTCGGACGCTGGATCTCCAGGCTCGGCTTGAAGATGTTCGGCTGGGTCGACATGCCGGCTCATCTGGCGGACGTTCTCGCGTACGGGTCGGTCATGGACTGCACGAGGGTTGAGGCCGAGTTCGGCTGGGCGCCCGCCTACAGCTCGCGTCAAACGATGGATGCTCTTGCCCGCGGCAAGCTCGTCGAGCTGATCGAACCGCCGTCGCCGCCACAGGAGTACGAGCTCCAGGTATATCTGCAGCAGCGCCGTCGGCGCGAGCCCCGATTGACCTCAGGTCGAAATTGATAGCCGAGAAGACGCCCGTCGAACGGCGCCGGGCCAGCAAGAAGGCGGCAATCGTGGCGCCCCGCCAGGGATTCCGCCTGCCGAAACCGATCCGGCGCGTGCAGCGCCAGGCGCCGTTCTACGCCTTGCAGGCGCTGGGCGAAATTTCGACGAGGTTGCGACGCATGACAGGGCGCGAGGTGATCGACCTCAACCGGATCATGGAGGTCGTTCAGTTTCTCTACCAGCAGCGTGAGCTGGTCCGGCGTGGTCCGAACTATGCGGTCGATGATTTCGGCTTCGACCCGCAGTGGACGGAGTCGTTTCTCGGCGCGTTCAAGGCGATTTATCGGGACTACTGGCGAGTCGAAACCACGGGCGTCGAGAACGTGCCCGCCTCGGGGCGCGCGCTGCTGGTCGCCAACCACGCGGGCGTGCTGCCGTGGGATGGCACGATGATCAAGACCGCTGTCTTCTCAGAGCACCCGCATCCACGCCACGTCCGCGCCCTCGTCGCGAGCCAGTTCATGGGCATGCCGGTAATGAGCTGGTTCCTGCGCCGCACCGGCCAGGCTGTCGGCCATCCCGACGACACGCGTCGCCTGCTCGAGCGCGACGAGCTGGTGCTCGTCTTTCCGGAGGGGACGCGCGGCACCGGCAAGAGCTTCAAGGACCGCTACCGGCTTCGCCGCTTCGGTCGCGGTGGGTTTGTCGCGACGGCGATCCGGGCGCGAGCGCCGATCATCCCGGTCTCGGTCATCGGCTCCGAGGAGATCTACCCGATGGTCGGCGACCTCAGGCCCGTGGCAAGGCTGCTCGGTTTGCCGTACTTCCCTGTCACGCCGTTCTGGCCGTGGCTCGGCCCGCTAGGCATGATCCCCCTCCCGAGCAAGTGGCGAATCCAGTTCCATGCGCCGATCGAGGTCGCGCATCTTCCTTTGGCGGCCGCCGAGGACCAGCACCTCGTGATGGCGCTTGCCGACGACGTGCGCGATACGATCCAGCAGGGTATCTACGACAACCTCAAGCTGCGGAGGGGCGTCTTTCTCTAACCCGGTTCCGGCGAGAGGCGTCCGCGTCCACTGGGAAAACATCCCACCCGAGATCAGGGCGGCGTTCGAAAAGCGCCTGGGCGGCCGGGTCGTCGAAGCGGTCACTCAGCCGACCGGCTTTTCCCCCGGGCTTGCGGCCCGGCTGCGCCTCGAGGACGGCCGCCGTTTCTTCCTCAAGGCCGTGCATGAAACAGCGAATCCCGACACGCCTGGCATTCATCGGCGTGAGGCGCGTGTTGTCGCGGCCCTCCCCGGGAACGCGCCAGTGCCGACATTTCTATGGAGCTACGACGAGGAGGGCTGGGTCGCGCTGTGCTTCGAAGACGTCGATGGGCGGCACCCGCACGAGCCGTGGACCGAGCCTGACCTCGCGCTGGTCGTGCGCACGCTCAAGGACATGGCGGACGTACTGACGCCATCGCCTTTCCCAACCGACGAGACGGTGGGCGAATGGTTCGAGCACACGATCAATGGATGGCAGCTGGCGCTCGGGCGAGGCGAGGACCGCCTCGAGTCGTGGTGCGCGGAGAACCTGAGCGCGCTCGCCGAGCTCGAGGCGGAGGCGCCAATGCTTGTGGATGGAGACTCGCTGCTTCACTGCGACGTCCGCGCCGACAACCTGCTGATCGCGCGGGAGCGTGTGTACGTGGTGGACTGGCCGTGGGTTCGTCTGGGTCCGTCGTGGGTGGATTGGGTCGGCATGGCGCCGAGCGTCGCCATGCAGAGTGGACCGCAACCGGAGGACTTCATGAGCAGGTTCGACCTCAGCCTTGTCCCCGACCGGGCGATCGACGCGGCGGTATGTACGATCGCGGGTTACTTCGTGGTCCGCGCGCTCGAGCCACCCCCGCCGGGAATTCCCACGGTGCGAGCATTTCAGGCCGCTCAGGGCCGCGCCGCAGTTGCCTGGTTGCGTCAGCGCACCGGCTGGGTTTAAGGTCATCTGAAGTTTCTACAGGCCAAGGGATTGCCTTAGGGCACCAAGGGGGATGGTGGATTGGCTAGGAAGATCTTCTCGATCGTGGCGTTTGCCAGCGCACTGACACTGATTGCTTCCATCAACGGTCTGGCTGCCTCCGTGGTGACGGTGTCGCAGGAACCCTCGCCTCTGGCAGGGTGTCCCAATGACAGTCAGCCAGGAAGAAACTACCCAAGCGCTGAGGTCGAGCCGCAGCTCGCCGTCTTCGGCGACAAGATGATCGCCCAGTGGCATCAGGACAGGTGGTCCAACGGCGGCGGGCATGGCATCGGAGTGGGCATCTCCAAAGACCGAGGGAGCAGCTGGACCCAGTCGGTCATGCCATGGGATGCATGCACCAGCACCGATCCTTCGCTGACGAAGTACCAGCGCAACTCCGACCCATGGGTGTCCTTCGGGCCGGATGGAACTGCGTACGCTTCCGCGCTTGCCTTCAACATCGCTGTACCCAACTGGGCCAACGCCGTGGTTGTCGCCACCCTGCCCAAAGGCACCACGACCTGGCAGAACGTCAAGGCGATTCCCGGATCCGCGTTCAGCCAGTTCAACCAGAGCACGGACAAGAACTCGACGACCGCCGATCCGACCACTCCGGGTACTGCTTACACCGTGTGGGACACCCTTTTCGAGCCCACCGACCAACCCGACGACAACCCGCACACGGCGTCATACACCGGACCGGCCTACTTCTCGATGATCACCAAGGGCACTGATTGGACCCCCGCCAAGATCATCGTCAACACCGCCCAGCGACAACAAACGATCGGCAATATCATCGTCGTCGACCCCACCACAACTCCACATACGCTCTATGACTTCATGAACCTGATCGTTGCGCCGAACACCCCCAAGCAGGGGACTCGAAGCAACCAGCAGGTGGCGTTCGTCAAATCGACCGATGGCGGTAGCACCTGGACCCAGCCCCAGATCATCGCGCCGTTCAACAGCCTCGGCGTCCACGATCCGAACACCGGCGCGCCGCTGCGGACAGGAGACGGCCTGGAGGAAGTGGCCCGCGACCCTTCGACAGGCAGGCTGTATGTCGTCTGGCAGAGCTCGACGAATTACGTCAAAAACGTGCAGCAGGGCAGCGGCTCGTGGGATGACGAGATCCTCTTGACGAGCTCGGGCGACGGCGGGGCGAGCTGGTCTTCACCCACCGTCGTCCACCAGGCGGGCGGCATGCCGACCTACACGCCGACGATCGCAGTCAATGGAAACAGGGTGGCAATTTCCTACTACGACAACCGCAACCTGCCGGCTGGTGACATGGCCAACCTGCCGACTGATTACTGGGTGAGCATCTCGACCGGTGGTGGGCCGTTCGTTGAGCAGCACCTCGCCGGACCTTTCGACGAGATGAGCGCGCCGGTCGCGCGTGGCTTCTTCCTCGGCGATTACGAAGGACTGCAGCCGAGCGGCACCGGCTTCGAGGCGCTGTTCGTGACGACGAACTGTCAACCGCCTTACACCGGCGCAAACTGCGGCCCCGCGAGCAACAGCGTCACACCGAACCCGAACAACACCAACCCGACAGACGTTTTCGCCGTGGCGATCCCGTAAATCATCTGGGGGCGGGCGCGTCAGCCCGCCCTTCTTTTTCTACCTGATGACGGGGACCGGCTTGACCGGTTCAGGGTCCTCGACGATGTCGAGCGCAGTGGCCTGGCTGATCCAGTACTGAACGTCGGTCAGGCCCGGAGCTCCGGCGAGGCCGATCGCTTCCACGAGCTTGGAGTGGAGGTTGGCGGCATCCTGAGCTCGCAAGTCCTTCATCGAGCTGATGCCCAGCCGCCGTGCGAGGGCGATCCACCTCTCCATGCCCGAGACCTCGAGTATCGTGCATTGATTTACGAACTCGAAGAGACGATCGGTCGTGATCCCCGTCTTCTTCGACAGCCGCTTGCGGTCGATCTCGAGCGACGTGCGATGGAGGAGCTGGTTGGTGTGATGGATCCCGACCGCCCGCAGGCGTCGCACGTCTCGGTCAGTGATGCCGCTCAGATACTCGAGAGTGCGGTACACCGACTACAGCTTAGTGACTAGGTATAATTCTGCGAACCCCGCCAATCCAATGGAGTAAGCACACCCTGAATCAGAGCCGGATCGAAACCCGCGAACAGATTTCCGGGGAGCAGTCTGGCCTGGAGATAGGGATCGGGCGGCGAGCGCGCCGAGCATACGGCTTCGACGAGGTCGCGCTGGTCCCTGGCGGTGTGACCCTGAATCCTGACGAGGTCGACATCACGTTCTCGATGGGCGACCGATTCAACCTCCCACTTCCGTTCTGGGGTTCGGCCATGGACGGCGTCGTCGATGTCGACTTCGCGATCGCGATGGGACGGCTCGGGGGAGTCGCGGTGCTCAACCTCGACGGAGTGCACACCCGCTACGAAGATTCCGCTCCGATCATCAAGAAGATCGCGGCGGCGGATAAGTCGACCGTGAACGCGGTGCTGAGGGAGGCTTACAAAGAGCCGGTCAAGCCCCACCTCATCAGCGAGCGCATCAAAGCGATCAAGGCAGCCGGCGTCGCATGCGCTGTCTCGACGGTGCCGGCTCGAGCGGAAGAGCGCGCCGACGTGGTGCAGAAGGCGGGCGCGGACGTCCTCGTCGTGCAGGGCACCGTGCTCACAGCGCGGCACTCGTCGCGCTCGTATCACCAGCTCGCTTTCGAGGACCTGGTCCGGGCGTGCGCCATCCCGGTCGTCGTCGGCAACTGCGTCCACTACGAGACGGCGCTCGAGCTGATGGAAACGGGGATCGCGGGCATCCTCGTCGGCGTCGGGCCGGGCGCCGCGTGCACGACCCGTGGCGTGCTCGGCGTCGGCGTGCCCCAGGTGACGGCGACGGCGGACGTCGCGGCGGCTCGCGACGAGCACATGCGACGGGGCGGCTTGCGAGTCGCGGTTATCACCGACGGTGGCATGCGGATCGGCGCAGACGTCTGCAAGGCCTTCGCTTCGGGAGCCGACGCCGTGATGATCGGCACCCCGCTGGCCGGCTCTGAGGAGGCGGCCTCGAAAGGCTTCAACTGGGGAATGGCGACGCCCGACCCGAACTTGCCGCGCGGCACGCGGATCCAGGTAGGCACCAAGGCAACCCTGAGCGAGATCCTGCTCGGCCCCGCTCGCGTGGATGACGGCACCCAGAACTTCGCTGGCGCGCTACGCTCGGCCCTGGGCGTGTGCGGCGCCCACGACATCGCCGAGTTCCAGCACGTCGAGATGGTGATCGCCCCGTCGATCGTCTCCGAGGGCAAGGTGTTTCAGCAGGCCCAGCACGTGGGCATGGGAAAGTCCTGAGCACGGCCGCCGCGGGACGGCGGGAAAGGGTCCACCAGAACACGCGGTTGCAGACGGTTTTCGTTCTCGACTACGGCTCTCAGTTCAGCCAGCTCATCGCTCGGCGGGTGCGCGAGGCGAACGTGTACTGCGAGCTCGTCCCCGGTACGACCCCGTGGTCAGAGCTCGAGGCGCGGCATCCCGCCGGCCTGATCCTGAGCGGCGGGCCCTCCAGCGTCTACGACGAAGGCGCGCCGCAAGTCGATCCCGAGGCCCTTCGCTCCGGCGTCCCGGTGCTCGGCATCTGCTACGGGATGCAGCTGATCGCTCACCATCTCGGTGGCAAAGTCGACCCTGGGCACGCCCGCGAGTACGGCCCCGCGCTCCTGTCGGTGCGTGAGCCGAACGTTCTCTTCCGCGGCCTGCAGGGCGAGCTGCCCGTCTGGATGAGCCACGGCGATCACGTCAGCGAGATGCCACCGGGCTTTCACCTGCTGGCGACCAGCGGCAACTCTCCGGTGGCGGCGTTCACGGACGGCAAGGGCATGTTCGGCATCCAGTTCCATCCCGAGGTCGTGCACACGCCCAGCGGGCGCGAGGTGCTGCGCAACTTCCTTTTTGGCGTTTGCAAGTGCACGCCATCGTGGACGGCGGGCTCGTTCATCGCCGAGGCTACCGAGAGCATCCGCGCCCAGGTCGGCGACGGCCGCGTCATCTGCGCCCTGTCGGGAGGCGTTGACTCGGCGGTCGCCGCGACACTGGTTCACCGCGCGGTCGGCGATCAGCTGACGTGCGTCTTCGTCAACAACGGCTTGTTGCGCAAAGAAGAGCCGGAGCGAGTGCTTGACGTGATGCACGGCAACCTCGACATGGACATCCGCTACGTCGACGCCACGGATCGATTCCTCGTGGCGCTCAAAGGCGTCATCGACCCGGAGCAGAAGAGGCGGATCGTCGGCCGTGAGTTCATCACCGTCTTCGAGGCCGAGGCCACAAGCCTTGGTCGCATCGACTTTCTCGCTCAGGGAACGCTGTACCCGGACGTCATCGAGTCGACCGCGCCCGACGTCGCGGCCACCGCGGTGAAGATCAAGACGCACCACAACGTCGGGGGCTTGCCACCTGGACTTCGCTTTCAGCTCATCGAACCGCTGCGCTATCTGTTCAAGGACGAGGTGCGCGCGGTCGGGCTCGAGCTGGGCATGCCCGAGGAGATGGTGTACCGGCAGCCTTTCCCCGGCCCCGGACTGTCCATCCGCTGCCTGGGCGAGGTGACCGCCGAACGCCTGGAGATCCTGCGCAACGCGGACTGGGTTGTGGTCGACGAGATCAAGCGCAACGGCCTGTACCGCCAGGTCTGGCAGTCGTTCGCCGTCCTCACGCCGCTCGAGACCGTCGGCGTGATGGGCGACTTCCGGACGTACGCCAACGTCGTCGCGGTGCGGGTCGTCACCAGCGAGGACGCGATGACAGCGGACTGGGCGCGGGTGCCGTACGAGGTCCTGGCGCGGATCAGCAACCGCATCGTCAACGAGGTCAAGGGCGTCAACCGTGTGGTGTACGACATCACGTCGAAACCACCGGGCACGATCGAGTGGGAGTAGCAGCCAAGCTAGATCCTGCCTGGCGGAAGAAGATGATCGCCGGCCTCTTGCTCGGGCAGCAACCAGACGGCTCATTCGGTGTCCATCCCTACTCGAAATGGACCGGGGCCCATTGGCGCCTGATCTCGCTGGTCGAGCTGGGCATTCCCGCCACCAACCGCGCCGCGCGGGCCGCCGCCGCCACGGTGCTTGACTGGATCGCGGCGCCCTCCGAGCCGTGTGTCATCCGTGGCATTGAGCGCCGCCACGCGTCGATGGAGGGCAACGCCCTTGCTGTGTGTTGTCGGCTGCAAATGGCGAAAAACCCGCGAGTCCGTCATCTGGTCGATGTGCTGTTGCGGGCGCAGTGGCCGGACGGGGGATGGAACTGCCGCACCGACCGCGACGCTCACCATTCCTCCTTTCATGAATCCCTCGCCCCGATCTGGGGGCTGACCGAGTATCACCGCGCCACAGGCGATCTTCGAGCGTTGAAAGCGGCGCACCGGGCCGGCGAGCTCTTGCTCGAGCACCGGCTCTTCCGCTCTTCGCGCACCGGCGATGTGATTCATCCAGAGTGGGTCCGAATCCACTGGCCGCATTACTGGCACTACGACTTCTTCCACGGCTTGCGAGCGATCGCGATGCTTGGCCGGCTCGCAGACGGCCGTGCTGACGATGCCCGCGGTCTTCTCCTCGAGCGCCGCGGCGCCGACGGGACGTGGCATGCGGACGGCCGTCGCTATTGGCGGCGCTCAACCGAAGCTGTGGATTGGGGTGACGCACGCGAGATCGTCACAGCGGCTGCGCAGGCAATCGGCGCGTGAAGGTTCTTGTCGTCGGGTCAGGTGCCCGAGAGCACGCGTTGGTCTGGAAATGCGTGCAGTCGGATCTCGTCGAGCGTGTGTATTGCGCGCCCGGCAATGGCGGCACCGGCGGCATGGCGCGCAACGTACCGATCGGTGCCGCTGATGTCGTGCGCCTCGTGGACTTCGCCAAACGCGAACGGCTCGGCCTGGTCGTGCTGGGTCCTGAGGCAGCCGTTGAAGCCGGCGCGGGCGACGCGCTGCGCCACGCCGGCTTTCCTGTCTTTGGACCGGACCGTGGCGCGGGACGGATCGAGTCGAGCAAGGCATTTGCCAAGGATTTGATGAAGCGGGCCGGGATTCCAACCGCGGATTACGACGTTTTCACCCAACCCGCGCCGGCCAAGCAATGGGCGCGCGACCGCGAGGGCCAGGTCGCGGTCAAAGCCGATGGCCTGGCTCGCGGCAAGGGCGTGATCGTCTGCTCGACCATCGAGGAATCCGATAAGGCAATCGACGCGATGCTGGTCGAGCAGCGCTTCGGCCGCAGCGGCGCGACAATCGTGCTCGAGGAGAAGCTCGAAGGTCCCGAGCTCTCGGTGCTTGGAGTGACCGACGGGACTGACGTGATCGCCCTGGCGCCGGCTCGCGATTTCAAGCGGGCGCTCGACGGCGACCGCGGCGCAAACACTGGAGGCATGGGCGCGTACTCGCCGCCAAAGGGTGTCGATGATGCACTCGTCAAGGAGGTCCTCGACCAGGTCATGCTGCCCGCCCTGGGCGCGATGCGGAGCTCCGGCAGCGAGTTTCGCGGCGTGCTTTATGCCGGCTTGATGCTGACCAAGAACGGATTCCGGGCGATCGAGTTCAACGCCCGTTTCGGCGACCCTGAGGCACAAGTCGTGCTGCCCCGCTTGCAGAGCGACTTCGTCGCCCTCGCGCTCGCCGCGGCCCAGGGAAGTCTTGCCCATCATCCTGACCTGAAATGGAGCGACCAGGCCTGCGTAGGCGTCGTCGTCGCCTCGGGGAACTATCCCGACGATGCCGCGATGAAACTGGGGCAGCGTATCAGCGGGCTGGCGGAGATGCCTCGCGGCGTGCTGATCTTCCACGCCGCGACACGCTTTGAGCCAGGCATCGGGCTTGTCTCCGACGGGGGCCGAGTCGTAACCTCCGTCGGGCTGGGCGACACGGTGGCGCAGGCGCGGCGTACGGCCCTGCTAGGGGCTCGGCAGGTACGATTCGATGGGGCTTTCTTCAGGTCAGACATCGCTGAGGAGGCGGTTTAGTGCAGCCAGTCGTCGGCGTCATTCTCGGCTCGAAGTCCGATCTGCCGCTCATGGAGTCGTGCGTCAAAGTCCTCGAGGATCTCGGTTTGACGCACGAGCTCAAAGTGTGCTCGGCACACCGCAACCCGCGCGGCGTGATGGAGTGGGCGACGACTGCCCGGTCGCGTGGGATCAAAGTGGTCATCGCGGCCGCCGGCGGCGCGGCACATCTGCCCGGCGTCGTCGCCGCGTGGACGGATCTTCCCGTGATCGGGGTGCCTGTGCCCACCCACCACCTCGGTGGTGTCGACTCGCTGTACTCGATCGTCCAGATGCCCGCAGGCGTGCCGGTGGCCACAGTGGCGATCGGTGAGGCGGGGGCCAAGAACGCGGCGTGGCTTGCGGCCCGGATCATCGGACTGCAGGACGCCGACGTCGAACAGCGCCACGGCGACAGGCGCGCCGCGCTGGCCACGTCCTAGGTGGCGAAAAGGAAGGCGCGCGTCCGGCTCGTCGACACCACATTCCGCGACGCGCAGCAGTCGTTGCTGGGCGGATACCTGAGGACAGAAGAGATCGTGCCCATCGCGGCCAAGATGGACTCGATCGGTTTCGCCGCCATGGAGGCGTTCGGCGGCGCGACCTTCGAGACGCAGCTTCAAATCCACGAAGACCCCTGGGAGTTTCTTCGCAAGCTCAACAAGGCGACCCCGAACACGCCGATCCAGGCCCTGATCCGCGGCCAGAACCTGGTCGCGAAACGCAACTTCGCCGACGATGTGGTCGAGCTGTTCATCAAGCACGCGGCGAAGAGCGGAGTCGACGTCTTCCGCGTCTTCGATCCGCTGAACGACCTGCGCAACATGGAGGCCTCGATCGCCGCCGCCCTTAAAGCGAAGAAGAGGGTGCAGGGCGCGCTCAGCTACGCGATCTCTCCTGCGCACAACCTCGAGCTCTGGGGCTCGCTGGCGAAAGGCCTGGTCAACATGGGTTGCCACGAGATCGTGATCAAGGACACGTCCGGGCTGCTGAGCCCGCAAGCCACCTGGGAGCTGGTCACGGCGCTCAAGCAGATGGTCAAGGTCCCAATCGACATCCACTCACACTGCTCGAGCGGCATGGCCCCGATGGCTTACATGGCCGGCGTCGAGGCCGGAGCCGAGGTGCTCGACGTCGCCGTTTCGCCGCTCGCCTGGGGAGCGTCGCAGCCGGCTGCCGAAAGCGTGGTCGCAGCCCTCGAAGGCGGCGAGTACGACACGGGCCTCGATCTCGAAAAGATGTGGGACATCCTGCCTGACGTGGAGGAGCTGAAGCGTCGCCACATAGAGCACTTGAGCCCTGTCGCCGACCGCGTCGACGCCAGCATCCTTCGCTACCACATGCCGGTGTTCATGCTCGAGGACATCTCGCTCCAGCTCGCCGACGACAACGCCAGCGACCGGCTCGATGACGCACTTGAAGAGGTGACGATCGTGCGCCGTGAGCTCGGCTATCCGCCGCTTGTCGCGCCCATCCGGCAGATGATCGCCACCCAGGCCGTCTACAACGTGATCGGCAGGGAGCGCTACGAGACGGTCACCCAGGAGCTGAAGGACTACCTGCAGGGCCTGTACGGCCGGCCGCCTGTGCCTGCAGATCACGAGCTCAGACGCCTCGTGCTGGGCCGCGAGGAGCCGATCACCATCCGGCCCGCGGACCTGCTCGAACCTCAGGTCGAGGGCGCACGCCGGCAGGTCAAAAAGCTCGGCTTCGAACCGACCGACGACATGGTGTTGATCTACCTGATGTTCCCTCACCTTGCGCCCGATTACATGCGCGGGCCGCAGCCTGAAAAGAAAGACGGCGAGAGGCCCCCGCAAGTGTCAGCAACGCTGAAGGTCGAAGCGCCCGATCCGGCGCAGGCAGCTCCCCAGCCGCCGGACTCAGCGCCCTCCGTCGTGTCGCAGGCCGCGGAGTTCGACGTCGAGGTCGAGGGAGAGGTTTTCAAGGTCAGGGTCACAGGCGCGGGGGTTGCAGTCGTTCCATCCGCCGGCGCGGCCGCTGCCACCACCTCGCCACCGCCGCCGCCGAAGGGCGGCGAAGGCACCGTGACGGCTCCGATGCAGGGCCTCATCGTCAAGGTTCCGGTCAAGCCTGGCGACGTCGTGAAGTTGGGTGATGTGGTCGCTGTGCTTGAGGCCATGAAGATGCAAAACGACATCGTGACGACGGTCGCGGGCAAGGTCCGCGAGGTCTACGTCAAAGAAGGTGAGGTGGTCAGCCCCAACCAGCCGCTTCTTGCGATCGAGTGAAAAAGAAACTCTTCAACAAAGTCCTGGTCGCGAATCGGGGTGAGATTGCCATTCGCGTGATGCGCGCCTGCCGTGAGCTGGGCATCGCGACGGTTGCGGTGTACTCCGACGCGGACCGCAGCTCGATCCACGTCCGCTACGCGGACGAGGCATTCCATATCGGCGGTGCCGCAGCGACAGAGTCCTACCTTCAGCTGGATCGCATCGTGAAGGTCGCTCATGACTGCGGCGCCGACGCGATCCACCCTGGGTACGGGTTCCTCGCTGAGAAGGCGGCCTTTCCGGACGCGTGCGAAGCGGTGGGGATCAAGTTCATCGGGCCGCCAGCATCCGCGATGCGCGCGCTCAGCTCCAAGCTCGCGGCGCGAAAGCTCGCTTCGGACCACGGCGTGCCTGTGACACCGGGGAGTGGCGCGGTCGACCCCGCGACTGCTCTTGACGCCGCACGTGCGATCGGATTTCCGGTGATGCTGAAACCGTCCGGCGGCGGCGGCGGCATAGGGATGAAGGTTGTCGAGTCGGAGAAGGAGCTTGCGTCCGCCATCGAAAGCACCTCGCAGGCCGCGCGCTCCGCCTTCGGCGACGGGACTGTCTATCTCGAGCGCTATGTCCGCCGGCCGCGCCACGTCGAGATTCAGGTCATCTGCGACAGCCATGGCAACGCGGTGCATCTGGGCGAGCGCGAGTGCTCAATCCAGCGCCGGCATCAAAAGATCATGGAAGAGACGCCCTCGCCGGCGCTTACCGCGGACGTCCGCGCGGCGATGGGCGATGCGGCGATCCGCGCGGCCACGGCAGCCGGTTACGTCAACGCGGGCACAGTCGAGTTCATATTCAGCGAAGGCGACTTCTATTTCCTCGAGGTCAACGCGCGCCTGCAGGTGGAGCATCCGATCACCGAGGCCGTGACGGGAATCGACCTGGTCAAGGAGCAGATTCGGGTTGCGGCGGGGCTGGAGCTCAGCTTCAAGCAGGGCGACGTGACGTCGCGCGGCCACGCGATCGAGATGCGCATCAACGCCGAGGACCCGGTGCGCAAGTTCATTCCGAACCCAAAGCGCATCTCGCGATGGGTTGCGCCGGCAGGGCCGGGCGTGCGTGTCGATTCGGGCTTCGGCCCTGGCTCGAACGTGCCGCCCAATTACGACTCGCTCGTCGCCAAGCTGATCGTCCACGGCAGCGACCGCGCCGAGGCAATCGCCCGTGCCAGCCGCGCGCTGCGCGAGTTCGTGGTCGTGGGGCCGGCGACGACAATTCCGTATCACCGGGCGATCCTCGACAACGCCGACTTCCGGGCGGGGAACTTGAGCACCCGGTTCATTGAGGAGCACCCGGACCTCGTCGAGCAGGCGAAAAGGCTCGCGGCCGACCAGTCGCCATTCGACTACGGGCCCGACCCGCGGCACGTGGCCGCCGCCGCGGCCGCCGTCGCGACGCTGGTGCGGCAATAGCTCGCCTTCGGCATCCCGAAGGTGGAAGACCCTTTGCCGTCGACGGCACGACGGTGCGCGGAACATCAGGACACTTCGAGCTCCGTGATGACGCGATCCGCTTTCCTGACGGCGCCGCCGCCCTCTACACGGTCGTCACCAACCCCGACTCGGCTTTCGTGGTGCCTTACTTCGACAACGGCGACACGATGCTCGTCCGCCAGTGGAGGCATGCGTGGGAGACGTCGTCGTGGGAGGTGCCCGCGGGCACGTTCGACGAGGGCGAGGAGCCGTTGCAGTGTGCTCGCCGCGAGCTGGCCGAAGAGACGGGCCTGGTCGCCGCACGGTACAGGTCGCTTGGAGTCGTCCATGGCGCGGCATTTCTGACGGGTCGCGCGCACCTCTTCCTCGCCGAAGCGCTTACCGAGGCGGAGCGCAGCCCAGAAACCTATGAGCAGGACATGGAGGTGCTGCGTCTTCCTTTCGACGAGGCGCTCGACGCGGCTCTGGAGGGCCAGATCGTGCACTCCGGATCCGTGACCGCCTTATGCCGCGCAGCGCGGGCCTTGAAGCTGGTCTAGCTGTTCTGCGTTGGCGTAGGCGAGGTGGCCGGCGTGGGCGACACCACGACCGCTCGGTGGTTGCCATGTTTCTTCGGGGAGGGTCCCACCACGTCGAGGTCGTACTCACCGGCGACGTTGTGGCCGAGGACGTCGCGCACCGTAGTGAGCACCACGAGCCTGTACTGCGTCCCTTCCTTCAGGTCCAGCCCGCTCAGTGTCACAGTGCGGTTCGCATAGGAGACGTTCGTGTCCAGCTGTCTGCCCTTGGAGTCCAGAAGGACGACCCCGCCTTTGACCGTGCCGGGGTCGAGGTCGCTGTCAAAGGTGACCTTGATCGAATCGACGGCCACGTCGACGCTCACCACCTCCGCCCCTTTGCCCAGGTCATGCTGCGGCGCCGCGGTCGCGTGGTCGACGAGGAAATGTTTGCTGGTCAGGTCGCGCACGAGGACCAGCGTCTCCTCGTAATCGGTGACATCGATCCTGCGGTGGGTGAGGACCAGACGCACGACAAACCTCACAGTGTCCGGCTGCGTCGCGGTTACTTCCTGAGTCAGGATGTAGTAACGGCTGAAGTGTGGGTCGCCGGTGATCAGAAGGTTGATCCGGCCGCCTGTGTAGTCCTTCTTCCCGGTGCCGTCGAGCAAAGCGCTTGCCTGGTCGCTCGAACCTTTGAGTCGCGCGTCCATGAACGCCTTGACGACGGTGGTCGCTTCGTCGATCGCTGTCGGCTCCGGTGGAAGCGCCGGCGCGACCGCGACCCAAAGTGCGTTACCACGAATGAATGCAAACGAGCTGCCGTCCGGCGCCCACAGTGGCGAGTGGTACGTGCCGCTTGACAGCCTGGTCAGGTTCGAACCGTCAGGCCGGACCTGTTCGACGTCTGTATCGCTCCCGAGAAGGATCGCGTCCTGGCTCGACCAGCTGGCATCACCGCTTGGCAGTGACGACTGGGTCACGCCCAGCATGTCCGCCACGACGATGTGCTCAGCCGTCGAGTAGAGGAGCAGGGTGGCATCCGGCGACCATCCGCTGAACGAGCCGTTCGCCTGGCCGAGCTGGGTGCTCTTTCCGGTCGCCAGGTCGAGCACGAACAGGTTCTGGTCCTGCCGGTACACGGCGTGCCCACCGTCCGGAGCGATCGACAGGACGGTCACGGCGCCCGTCGTCGGCAGCGGCGCCAACACCGCCGGTCCGGCATCGCCGTTCGTGTAGATCGCATCGCTCGCCGCCCACACAACCTTTCCTTTGGCCCAGCCGACAAGCACCGGCAGGGTCGCGGGTGCGATCTCATCCGTCTTTCCTGCGGCGAAGGTCAACACCTCGATCTTGCCGCCCCGGATGTAGGCGAGCCGGTCCCCGGCCGGCGAAACGGAGGGCGAAGACGCTCCATCGGGAGCGATCACAGTGATTGCGCCGCCCTTCGCGGACACGACATCGAGCGCTCCCTTTCCGTCGATGAAGTAGATCGATGAAGAGTCGGTCGACCACTGGGCGGTGAGCGCAGCCGCTCCGCCGAGCGAAGCCAGCTGCCTCTCGCCAAGCGCGCTAGAAGGCGTTGGGCGCGGCGAGGGAGATGGGGTGGGCGAAGCCGGAGGCTGGGTGACGAAGGTGATGGTCTGCGGCGTTGCGAGCTGTTTGCCTGACGCGGTCCTGGCACCCGGGCCGATCGTGACCTGATACTGCGTGTTGGGCGCGAGGTTGCCTCCCGCCGGCGTCACGGCGAGCGTGTTGGCGTCCCATGAATAGCTGACCGTCGTCGCGGGCGTGATCTGGACCGCCTGCTCCGTCGCCTGGTGGTCCATCGGCTGGTTGAAGGAGACCAGGATCGGCTGTTGCAGCGAAACGCTCCGGTTGCCGTCCATGGGGCTTGCCACGTAAACGACGGTGTTGAATCCACCCGACCCTTGCGTTGCATTCCAGACCGCAACGGCCGCGATCAGCAGGACGCCGGCGACCGCTCCGGCCCAGGCCAGACCCGGAGGTGCAAACAGGCGGCTCCACCACCCGGTCCAGCTCCGGCCTTCAGTCATCGACCATGCTTCCTGCATCAGCTGGCGGCGCAGCCCGGTGCGGAATGCCTCGTCCAGTGGTGGCTCCGGCAGCCTGGTCGAGCTGAGCACGCTCGCCAGCCGGCGAAGCTCGTCATCCTGCAGCACGTCTTCCATCTCGGGGTCGTGGTACGAGTTCATTCGACCGGCCTCAACGTGTCTGCCTCGTCCCGCAGCCGCGTGACACCTCGATGAATGAGGAGCTTCACGGCGCCGGCCGACTTGCCCATCGCCACAGCGATGTCCTCGATCTTCATGTCCTCCTGGAACTTCAGCACCAGGGCCGTCCGCTGCTGGTGCGGGAGCGACTCGACGAGAGCCCAGATCCGGCGCACCTCATCGCGGCGTGCGGCCACGTCTTCGAGCGCCGGTCCGGCGACGGACAGGTCGTGGAAGTCATCCAGCGGCTGTGCGGGGCGCAGGGTGCGGTAGCGGTCGGCAATTGCGTTCACAGCGATCTGATAAAGCCAGGCAGCAAACGGCCGCCCCGTGTCCTGATAGCGGGGCATGGCCTTCAGAGCCTTCATGAAGACTTCCGAAGTGACGTCCTCTGCCGCGGTTTGCTCCCTCACTCTTGAATACACGAACCGGTAGATCTGCTGAAAATGCCGGTCATAGAGCGCCCCGAACTGGCGGGGATCCCGCTTGGCCCGCTCGACGAGCTCTCGCTCCTCGTCGCGAGACGGGTCGCTCACTGGCCGTTCAGCCTGTGCCGGTTCAAACGAGGGGCCCTTGAAGGTGGTTACGAGTTCCGCCCATAAGCCGCCCTCGATTATCGAGCCCACCGCTCAACATCGGCCCTCCGGCCCCGATGGACACGACATCTTGGGCCTGGGCAAATCGGGGCCGCAAAATCTTGATCCGAGCCGGGGCCGATATAATCCGTGGCGTCCCCGAAGTGCTGATTCGGAGCTGGCTGCCTTCTTGATCGAGCGATATTCTCCGGCCGCCATGCGGGCGGTCTGGTCAGACCAGCACAAGTACGAGCTGTGGCTCAGGATCGAGGTGTTGGCCTGCGAAGCATGGGCATCCCTCGGCCGGATCCCCGAATCCGCGCTGGCGAAGATCCGCAAGGGCACATTCGAGGCAATGAAGATCGCCGAGGTAGAGTCACGCGTCGGCCACGACGTGATCGCGTTCCTGACGGTGCTCAACGAATCGATCGGGCAGCCGGAAGCGCGGTACGTCCACCTCGGCATGACCAGCCAGGACCTCAATGACACTGCGATGGCTGTCCAGATGGTGGAGTCGGCGCGTCTCATCGGCCGGGATCTCGCCGCCGTCCGCGAAGCCGCGGCCGAGCTGGCCGTCCGGCATCGCCGAACCTTGATGGCGGGCCGCACGCATGGCATCGTCGCCGAGCCGATCACGTTCGGTTTCAAAGTTGCGGGCTGGGTCGCGGAGCTGGATCGCTCGTTGGCTCGCCTGGAGCACGCCGCCGAAGAGGCCGGCGTCGGGCGGGTCAGCGGCGCCGTGGGCACGCATGCGACTATCGATCCCCGGGTCGAGGAGCACGTGTGCAAGGAGCTGGGCCTCAAGGTGGACACCGTGTCCACGCAGGTCGTCGCGCGGGACCGGCACTCGGCCTTCATGTCCGCGCTGGCGATCGCAGCCGGGACGCTAGAACGGATTGCGACAGAGATCCGCCACCTCCAACGAAGCGAGATCGGCGAGGCATTCGAACCCTTTGGCAAAGAACAGAAAGGAAGCTCGGCGATGCCGCACAAGCGCAATCCGGTCCTGACCGAGCGCGTGTGCGGGTTGGCCCGTGTCGTGCGAGGGCAGCTCGTCACGGCTCTGGAGAACACGGCGCTGTGGCACGAGCGCGACATCAGCCACTCATCCGCGGAGCGCGTGATCTTTCCCGACGCGTGCGCGACCGTCGACTACATGGCGATAGAGATGGGCAAGGTGTTGCGCGGGCTCGAGGTGCGTCCCGACCGCATGCTCGCTAACCTGCAGTTCGCCGGCGGGGTCGTTTTCTCGCAGCGCGTCCTGCTCGCGCTCGTCGACAGCGGGATGTCGCGCGAGGACGCGTACCTCATCGTTCAGAAAGCCGCCATGGAGGCGATGAAAGAGTCGGGTTCCGGGTTTCGTACCCTGCTGGAGAAGAATGATCAGGTCATGACGCGCATCGGCTCGACGCTGGAGGCGGTCTTCGACCCATGGGCGGGTCTCGAGCACACCGACCTCGCCTATGAACGGCTCGGCCTGGGAGTTGCAACTAAGTGATCTGGCGATCCCGGCCGGAGCCCCTCCCGTGATCGCTGGACCACCGGTCACCGACACCGCTCTGCCGCTCAAGCTCTTCGCCCGCGGCAAGGTGCGCGACACGTATGAGCTGAGCCCTGACAGGCTGCTCATGGTCGCGACGGACCGCATCTCCGCCTTCGACCATGTGTTGCCCAACGGAATTCCCGATCGCGGCAAGGTGCTCACTCAGCTGTCGATTTTCTGGTTCTCTCAGACCGACACCTTCCAGGCGAACCACCTGGTCTCGGGCATGGTGCCGGACCTGCCGCCCGCCCTCAAAGACTTTCGCGATCAGCTGGCGGGGCGCTTCATGATCGTGCGTAAAGCGAAACGGATCGATTACGAGTGCGTTGTCCGCGGCTACCTGGCGGGCAGCGCGTGGAAGGAATACGAAGAATCTCACACGTTGGCGGGCGAAACGATGCCGCCTGGACTGCGGCAGAGCGAGAAGCTGGCGTACCCGATCTTCTCACCGGCCACCAAGGCGGACACCGGCCACGACGAGAACATCACGTTCGACCAGATGAAGAAAGATCTTGGCGATACGCTGGCGACCAAGCTCCGCGATGCGAGCCTCGAGCTCTATAAATACGCGTCCGAGTTTTCGGCGCGGCGCGGCCTGATCCTCGCCGACACCAAGTTCGAGTTCGGTCTGGTTGGCGATGACGTGATCCTCATCGACGAGCTGCTGACGCCAGACAGCTCGCGCTACTGGGACGCCACCACGTACCAGGTCGCCGCCTCGCCCGACTCTTATGACAAGCAGTTCGTGCGCGACTGGCTGAGCCGCTCGGGTTGGGACAAGGAGTCAGACCCGCCGCGCCTTCCTGAAGATGTCGTGGCGCAGACGCGGATGCGATACCTGACCGCGTATCAGCGAGTGGTCGGCAAGGAGCTGTTCCCACGCAAGCCGAGGAATGAATGATGATTGCAATAGTCATCGTCACTCCAAAGCCTGTGGTCAACGATCCTCAAGGAGTCACGGTCAAGCAAGGGCTTGCCTCGCTCGGCTTCAGCGAGGTTTCCGATGTCCGCATGGGCAAATACATCGAGCTGAAGCTCGAGGGATCGAGCGAGCACGAGGCCCGCGAGCGCGTCGAGGCGATGTGCCGGCAGCTGCTGGCCAACCACGTGATCGAGGATTTCCGGTTCGACATCGTGAGAGACGGGCGCCGGTGAAGTTCGGCGTTGTGGTGTTCCCGGGCACTTGGTCAGACCGCGATTGCGGTTGGGTCGTGGACCAGGTGGTCGGAGCGGAGCTCACTTATCTATGGCACAAGGACACTGACCTCAAGGGCTGCGATTGCGTCATCCTGCCGGGCGGCTTCGCCTACGGCGATTATCTGCGCACTGGTGCGATCGCCAGGTTCGCGCCCGTTATGGAGAAGATCGGCGAGTTCGCGGACCGCGGCGGACTGGTCTGGGGCATCTGCAATGGGTTCCAGGTTCTGTGCGAGGCGGGTCTTCTGCCGGGAGCGCTCATCCGCAACGCCTCGCTCGAGTTTCGGTGCGAGTGGACCAATCTCGTCGTCGAAAGGACTGACCTTCCCTTCACATCAAGGTGCGCCGAGCGAGAAGTCCTCCGCGTGCCCATCGCACACGGCGAAGGCAGCTACTTCGCAGATCCCGCGACACTGTCCCGGCTCGAGCAGCGCGGCCAGGTCGTGTTCCGATACTGCGACCCCAAGGGTCACGTCGTGCCTGGCGCGAATCCGAACGGATCACTACACAACATCGCAGGCATCGTCAACGCGCGCGGGAACGTGCTCGGCATGATGCCGCACCCGGAGCGGTGCTCCGAGGCTGAGCTCGGCGGCACCGACGGACTGAAGCTGTTTCGTTCAGTGGCTGAGAACGCGCTCAAGGTTCTGGTGTCTTGAGCATCAAGTCTGTGGATGAGCGCCGGCTCCGAGAGGTCGCGCTCACCCCAGATGAGTACAAGGTCATCCTCGAACGGCTGAGGCGAGCCCCCAACGAGGTCGAGCTCGGCATGCTGGGCGTCCTGTGGTCCGAGCACTGCTCGTACAAGAGCTCCAAACCGCTGCTTCGACGACTTCCCTCGAGCGGTCCCGGCGTGCTGCAGGGGCCGGGCGAGAACGCGGGCGCGGTCACCATCGGCGAAGGCTGGGCCGCCGTCTTCAAGATCGAGTCGCACAACCATCCGTCGGCGATCGAGCCGTACCAGGGGGCCGCGACGGGTGTGGGCGGGATCATCCGCGACGTCATCGCCATGGGCGCGCGCCCCATTGCCCTGCTCGACTCGCTGCGCTTTGGCCCCCTGCCGGAATCCAGCAGGCACTTCGAGGGCGTCGTCGCCGGAATCGGCGGCTACGGAAACTGCATCGGCATTCCGACCGTCGGGGGCGAGATCTATTTCGACGAGTGCTACACGAACAATCCGCTGGTCAACGCGATGTGCGTGGGCCTGGTGCGGACCGACGAGCTGATGCGGGCTCGCGCAGAAGGCACAGGGAACAGCCTGATGCTGGTTGGCGCGGACACGGGACGCGACGGCATCCACGGCGCCTCCTTCGCCTCGCTCGAGCTCGACGAGAACAGCTCGGAGCGCAGACCCGCGGTCCAGGTGGGCAACCCGTTCCTCGAAAAGTGCCTGCTCGAGGCCTGCATGGACCTTTCGCACACCGACGCCGTCGTCGCAATCCAGGACCTGGGCGCGGCCGGCCTCACCTCCGCGGTGGCGGAATGCGCCGGCCGGGTCGAGGGAGCGGGCGCTGTTATCGACGTCGCGCAGGTTCAGCGGCGCGAGCGGGGCATGACTCCGTACGAGGTGATGCTCTCCGAGTCGCAGGAGAGGATGCTCGTGGTCGTCCAGCGTGGCCGCGAACGCGAGGTGGAGAGCATCTTCAACGCCTGGGACCTGACCTCCGCGGTCATCGGTCAGGTGACCGATGATGGACTCCTCACGGTGGTCGACGGCAGCGAGCAGGTGGCCCGCTTACCGGTCACGCTGCTCACCGACGGAGCGCCGGTCCGGCGCCTGGTCGGCATCGCACCCGACCCGCCATTCGGCCTGGATATCGACGCTTTGCCGCCACTGGCCGACGCGGGTGCAACTCTGCTGAGACTCCTGGCGAGCCCCAACCTCAGCAGCCGTCGCGGAGTGTTCCGTCGCTATGACCACATGGTCGGGGACGCCACGATCGTTCCGCCGGGCGGGGACGCGGCGATGCTGCGTGTGAAGGGCACCACCCTGGGCCTGGCGATGACGACCGATTGCAACCCGCGCTACTGCCACCTCGATCCACACCTCGGCGCGCAGCTCGCGGTGGCCGAGGCGGCGCGAAACATCGTCGCCACCGGGGCTCGGCCGTTGGCGGTGACCGACTGCCTGAACTTCGCCAACCCCGACCGCCCCGAGGTGTACTGGGAGCTCGAAGAGACGATCGCCGGGCTCGCGTACGCGTGTCGCACGCTCGAGCTGCCGGTCGTGAGCGGCAACGTGAGCCTCTACAACGAAAGCTTCCCCACTCGTGGGGAAGGTGGCCCGGCGCAAGACGCCCGGCCGGTTGGGGCCGGCCAGTCGGCGATCTATCCGACCCCGGTCGTCGGCATGATCGGCCTGATCGACGACTACAGCAAGCGGCTCGGCGCCGGTTTGCGCGCGGAGGGCGATTTCGTGCTGCTGATCGGCTCGACCCACAACGACCTCGGCGGAACCGAGTATCTGAAGGTTGAGCACGGCCACATCGCTGGGCGGCCACCCGCCCTCGATCTGACCCGCGAGCAGGCGGTCAACCGCGTGGTCCTCGCCGCGGCGCAGAACGGCTATCTTCACTCGGCCCACGATTGCGCCGAGGGCGGAATGCTGATCGCTCTCGCCGAGTGCTGCCTGCTTGGCGGCATCGGCGTCCGTTGTCCGGCTGTCCGGCCCGAGGCCCCCCTGCGCCTTGACGCCGCGTTCTTCGGCGAGTCGCAGAGCCGCTTCATCGTCAGCGTCGCCTCGCGTGCCATGCCGGAGCTGCAGTCGCTCGCCCGCCGCCACAATGTCGAGCTGTCGCTGCTTGGGCTCGCGGGCGGGGATACGCTCGAGTTCGAAGGCCAGCTCAAGCTGACCCTGTCCGAGCTGCGCGAGGCCTGGGAGGTGTTGGTCCCCTAAGCATGTGCGGAGTCTTCGGGGTCTGCGCGAAGCAAGGCGTCGACGTTGCCAACCTCACCTATTTCGGCCTGTTCGCGCTGCAGCACCGCGGTCAGGAGTCGGCCGGCATCGCCGTGTCCGATGGGTCGACTGTGCGCGTGCATCGCGCGATGGGACTGGTTGCGCAGGTCTTCTCCGCCGCGCAGATCAAAGAGCTCGGCGCGGGATCGGTGGTCGCGCTTGGCCACACGCGCTACTCGACCACCGGCTCGAGCCGCGCCGAGAATGCGCACCCGCTCCCGTTCCATCACCCGACGCTCGGCCCCGGCGCGATCGCGCACAACGGCAACTTGCTCAATGCGGAGTCCCTGCGCGCGCAGCTCAGTGAGCAGGGGGTCACGTTTGAGACGGCGCTGGATACCGAGGTGATGGCGCGCCTCATCGAGAACACTCACGGCCGGTCGTGGGAGGACGTCATCCGGCGCACATTCGCGCGGGTCGTGGGCGCTTACTCCTGTGGAGTGATCACGCCGAACCAGCTGATCGCGTTGCGCGATCCTTTTGGCTTCCGCCCGCTGTGCATCGGCTACATCCCGCTGCCGGGCCAGCCTGCCCACGTGATCGCATCGGAGACCTGCGCCCTCGATACGGTGAACGCGACCTTCGTGCGCGAGGTGCAGCCGGGTGAGATGGTGGTGATGGACGAGCACGGCGTGCACAGCGTTTCGTTCCAGGCCTCGAGCAAGCACGCGATGTGCGTGTTCGAATTCATCTACTTCGCGCGGCCTGACTCGATCCTCAAGAACTGCGAGCTCGAGGACGCTCGCATCAGGATGGGCCACGAGCTGGCGCAGGAAGCGCCCGTCGACGCCGACATGGTCATCCCGTTCCCAGACTCAGGCACGCCGGCCGCGATCGGCTACGCCGAGGCCTCAGGCATCCCGTTCCGCGAGGCACTCATGAAGAGCCGATACATCAACCGAACTTTCATCCAGCCCGACCAGTCGCTCCGCGAAGCGGGCGTCATGTTGAAGCTCAATCCTCTGCCGCGGTCGATCAGGGGCAAGCGGATCATCGCGGTGGACGACTCTATCGTCCGAGGCACTACTTCGCGGCGCATCATCGAGCGCCTCCGCGCGGCCGGAGCGCGTGAGATCCACATGCGGATCTCGAGCCCACCGATGCGGTTTCCCTGCTTCATGGGCGTCGACATCGGCTCGACCAAGGAGCTAATCGCATCAGGCCGCTCGGTCGAGGAGGTGCGGCAGCAGATCGGCGCCGATTCGCTCAGCTATCTCTCGATCCCGGGCCTGATCCGTGCGATCGGCCGAGGTACCGCGGGGGAGTTCTGTCGCGCCTGCTTCGACGGTTCGTACCCGGTACCCGTGCCGCAGCAGCTGGAGATGGACAAGATGCAATTCGAGCTGCCTCTGAAGTCGGATCACGTTCCTGGACCCCCTTCGCCCCAGCTCGCCAAAATCTAGAGCTATGAGCAGCGAGGGGCTGTCGTACGCCTCGGCCGGCGTCGACATCGAGGCTTATGAGCGCGCGCTGGAGCGGGTCAAGCCGCTCATCGCTGCGACTCACGGCAAAGAGGTTGCCGTTGGCATCGGTCCGTTCGCGGGCCTGTACGCGCTGCCCGGAGGCGGCCACCTCGCGGCAAGCGCGGACGGGGTCGGGACCAAGATCAAGGTGGCCATCGCGGCCGGGTCCCACCGGGGAATTGGGGTCGACATCGTCAACCACTGCGTCAACGACATCGCCACGGCCGGCGCGCGCCCGCTGTTCTTTCTCGACTACTTCGCGACCGGGCAGCTTGACCCGGATGTGTTCGCCCAGCTCATCGAAGGCATGACCGCAGCGTGTCGCGACGCGAGCTGCGCTCTGCTGGGCGGCGAGACTGCGGAGATGCCTGGCGTCTACGCGCTGGGGGACTACGACCTGGCTGGGTTCATCATCGGCTTGGTCGAGGCTGGGTCAGAGCGCGCCAAGGTCGCCGCCGGCGATGTTCTGATCGGTCTTCCGTCGAGCGGCCTGCACACCAACGGCTATTCGCTGGTCCGCAAGGTCTTCGAGGACGTGCCGCTGAGCCACGTGTTCACAGAGCTGGACAAGCCGCTGGGCGAGGTGCTCCTGGAACCACATCGCTCCTACCTGCAAGACCTTGGCCGTATGCACTGGAAGGCCGCTGCACACATCACGGGTGGCGGCGTCCTCGGCAATCTGCCCCGGTGTCTTCCCGAACGTTTGGGCGCGCGCCTCGACCGCCGCGCATGGCGCGTGCCGGCGATCTTCGAATTGATCCGCAAGCGCGGCCGGGTGACGGACGACGAGATGCACGGAACGTTCAACATGGGGCTCGGGATGATCGTGGTCACGGCTCCGGACGAGGTGCCGAATGGCGCGATGGTGGTGGGCGAGGTGGTTCGGCAGACCGGCCCCGACCGGGTATCGATCCGCTGAAGATCGGAATTTGCGTCTCCGGTCGGGGTACCAACCTGCGCAACCTGGTCGACCGTAGATTTGAGGTCGTCGCGGTGGCGACGAACCGACCCTCATGTGGCGGAGCGGCACTCGCGCGTGAGAAAGGCATCCCGCTCGCGGAGCTTTCGCAGCGCTCGTTCGACTCGGTCGACGAGCGAGATGTGGCGATGCGCGATTTTTTCCTGCAGCATCACGTCGAGCTCGTCGTTGACGCCGGTTACGACCGGATCCACGCGAAGCCTTTTCTCGACGCATTCGCCGGCCGAATCATCAATGTCCACCCTTCGCTGCTGCCCGAGTTTGCAGGAGGCATGGATGCCATCGAGCAAGCCTTCAGCAGCGGCGCGTCTCGGACCGGCGCGACGGTCCACATCGTGACCGCCGAGCTCGACGCCGGCCCGATCCTCCTGCAGGAGGCGGTACAGATCCTCGAAGGAGATACGGTGGAGACTCTGCGCCAGCGGGTGCATGAGGCCGAGTACCGGATCCTGCCCCAGGCGATCCGGCTGATGGAGGCACGGCTTGCCGACAGCACTTCTGTCCGTTAGCGACAAGACGGGGCTTGCGGCGTTTGCGCGCGGCCTCCAGCGCCTCGGCTATGAGCTGTTCGCCACTGGCACGACGCTGCAGGCGCTGCAAGGCGCCGCCCTCGACGCCCGGCCGGTCAGTGAGCTTACGGGGTTCCCCGAGATGATGGACGGCCGGATCAAAACCCTCCATCCGGGCGTTCACGCCGGCATCCTGGCCCGGCGCGACAAGCCGGATCACATGCGAGCGCTGGCGGAACACGGTCTGCGCGAGATAGACCTGGTTTGCTGCAACCTCTATCCCTTCGTCGCGACGGTGCTGCAGCCGGACGTCACATTCGAGCACGCCGTCGAGCAGATCGACATCGGCGGGCCGGCCATGATCCGCGCCGCGGCCAAGAACCATGAATCAGTAGTGGTGCTGGTGCGCCCTCAGCGCTACTCGGAGATCCTCGGAGCGCTGAACGAAGGCACGCTCGACGTTCACGCGCGGCGGCGTCTCGCCGCGGAGGCCTACGCCCATACGTCCGCTTACGACGCGTGGATCGCCGCCTATATGAGAAGCGGCGAGGCCAACGGGTTTCCGGGCGAGATCTCGATCCCGGGGCTGCTGGCTCAGCCCTTGAAGTACGGTGAGAACGAGCACCAGAAAGCGGCCTTCTACAGGCTGGGCCCCGACTCGGGTGGGATTGGCGGCGCATCGCAGGTGCAAGGTGGACCGCTTGGTTTCAACAACATCCAGGACGCATCGGCAGCCTTCCAGCTCGTGATGGATTTCGCTCAACCCGCGGTGGCGATCGTCAAGCACATGAACCCGTGCGGGCTTGCCGTGGCGGAGGACACCGCCACCGCTTACCGCATGGCTTATGAATCTGACAGAGTGTCCGCGTTCGGCGGCATTGTCGCGACCAACCGGCCGCTCGACCGGTCCACCGCGGAGCTGATCGTGCAGATCGTGACCCACGTAGTCATCGCGCCCGAGGTCATGGACGAATCCAGGGACGTGTTGGCACGCCGCAAGAACATGATCGTGCTCGTCGCCGACCCGCCGCGTAAGGGCCTTTTCGACTACGACGTGCGCTCAGTGCCAGGCGGGTTGTTGATCCAGGAATGGGATAGGGCCGGATTCGACCGCGCCTCGTGCCGAACGGTCACCATGCGGGCGCCGACCGAGCCGGAGTGGCAGCAGCTCGGCCTTGCCTGGACGGCGGTCAAGCATGTGAAGTCGAATGCCATCGTTCTTTTCAAGGACGGCGCCGCGGTCGGTGTCGGGGCCGGGCAGATGTCGCGAGTCGAAGCCGTTCAGCTGGCGGTGCAGCGCGCCGGTGAACGATCGCATGGCTCGGTGCTTGCCTCCGACGCGTTCTTTCCGTTTCCGGACGGGCTCGAGCACGGCATTCGGGCAGGGGTCACTGCGGTGATCCAACCGGGTGGATCGGTGAAGGACGCCGACGTCATCGCGGCGGCCGACGCTGCTGGAATCGCGATGGTCGTGACGGGCGTGCGTCACTTCAAGCATTGAGCCGGCGGTTCGGGGAAGAAGGCCGCGAGCTCTCGTACGGCACGTACCTCAAGGTGCCGGAGCTGCTCCAGCTGCAGCACCGGCTCAGCTCTGAGCACGATGAGCTTCTCTTCATCGTCGCGCACCAGGTCTACGAGCTTTGGTTCAAAGTCGTCCTGTTTGAGCTCGAGGCGGCTCGAGACCGAATCGACGCAGACGACGTTTTCTTCGCCCGTCACCACCTGCATCGCGTCTACGTCGTCGAGAAGCTTCTGGTCGAGCAGATCGAGGTCCTCGAGACGATGTCCCCGCAGGACTTTCTTGCATTCCGGTCCAAGCTCGCCCCTGCCAGCGGATTCCAGTCGGTCCAGTTTCGGGAGATCGAATTTCTCTCCGGTCTCAAGGAGCCGAGCTACGTCGCACGCCTCGAAGCGTCACTCGATGAGCTGAGCCGGCTGCGCCGCCGGCTCGATGAGCCGTCGCTTGATGACGCGTTCCGCGCCCTGATCAAGCGGCGAGGTGCTCCGTCGCTGGTCGAGATCTTCCGCGACCGGGAGCGATTTGGCGACCTGTTCGACCTCTGCGAGGGACTCCTGAACCACGACGAGACATTCGCCCACTGGCGCTCGCGCCACGTCCTCATGGTCGAGCGCCAGATCGGGAGCAAGAGCGGCACCGGCGGGAGCAGCGGCGCCGAGTACCTCCGCTCGACGCTCGGCAAGCGGTTCTACCCCGAGCTCTGGGAAGTGCGTTCGCAGCTCTGACCCAGGGAGCGGAAATTTGCGCTGCGACTCTCTACAATCGCCCTACTTTCATGCTCCAGGGCGGCCCCGGCCAGCTCTTGCCACCTGATCCAGACCGAGTAGCAGACCTTCGCTGGTTCGTCGTCTGCTTTTGCCTCGGACTTGTCGGGTTGATCGCTCTGATCCCCCCGCTCTTCGGGTTCCTGAGCTATCTAGGAGCCCTTGTCTTTCCCTTTGCCGCCCTGGCGGAGATCGGATTCGGAGTCGCGGCGGTGGTGGGCGGGGGAAGTTGGAGGCGTGCCTATCTGCTCGGCAACGTCGGTTTGGCCGCGGGCAACATAGTGATCTTGGTGGCCAGCTTGATGATGATCGTCGTGCAGCAGGGTTGGCAGCCCAACCCCGACGCGTGGCGGCCGCTGTACTTTGGGGTCGTGATGATGGGACTCGCGGGTGGGATCACGTGGGGAATGCTGCTGCGGCCAAGACAGCGCTGAACATATGAACGAGCGACACGCAGACTCGTTCCCTGGGGAAAGGCCGGAACACCACATGCAGAAGACGCGCGTGGAGAGCCCGCGCGTCACATGTGGGTCGTGCAGGAAGTTCGACGGCACCGCGTGGTGCCGTCACTGGAACTTCCACACCACGGCGGAATCCCCGCCGTGCCGTTTCTACTCGAAGCGGCCTTAGGCCGCCTCGACCTCGGTCGATTCGCGCTCGTTCAGGGACATCTCCGTCCTGCGCGCAGCGGATGGGCGGAGCACAGTGAACACGATGCCCAGGCCGGCCGCGACGCACGCTGCCGCCAGCACGTAGGCGAGCTGGTATCCGCCCGCCACCGCCGTCAGGACCGGTGTTCCCTGGGCGACGAGGCTATTCGTGTAGCCGGTCGAGATCGCGGCCATCGCCGCGAGGCCGAGTGACGCGCCAACCTGCATGGTCACGTTGCTGATGCCCGAAGCCAGTCCCGAGTCGGCGATCGGCACATCCGCCATCGTGATGGTGAGAAGGGGCAGGAACGACATCCCTCCTCCCGCCCCGAGCAGGACGTAAGCGGTCAGCAGCCAGGGCGCGTAGGTCACGCCCGGCCCGCCGCTCGCAAGCAACGCGAGCGCCGCGATGATGGTCAAAAGGCCCACTGCGAGGAGGCTGCGCGGCCCGACCCGACTCATCAGCCTGGCGGCCACGCCGCTCGACATCACGCCGATCATCAGGGTGGTGGGCAGGAACGCGAGGCCGGTCTCGAACGCGTTGTAGCCGCGGACGTGCTGCAGGTAGAGCGCGCCCATGAAGAAGTTCGTCGACAGCCCTGTGAACAGCAGCGCTCGCGCCGCGCTAGCGCCCACCAGCGATCGGATGCCGAGCACGCGGAGCGGCATGAGAGGGTTCGCGAGGCGTGACTCGAGCGCAAGGAACACGCCGACAAGGGCGATGGCCGCGCCGCCGAAGCCGAGCGTGTGGATAGAGGTCCAGCCCTGGCTGGCGGCCGTCACGATCGCGTAGACGCCGAGCATCAGGCCCGATGTGATCAAGATCGCCCCGGGCACGTCGACTCCTCGGCTCAGACCGGGACCCTCGTTCTCCTCGATGAGCCAGGCGCCGAGGACCAGGGTGGCCACACCGATCGGCAGGTTGATGAAGAAGATCCAGTGCCAGGTCAGCCACTGCGTGATGAACCCGCCCGCCAGCAGCCCGAGCGAGCCCCCGCCGGCGATGACGAGCGTGAAGACACTCATGGCCTGGGCGCGCTCAGCCGGGCGCTGGAACTCGGTGACGATGATCGCGATGATCACGCCGGCCGAGATCGAGGCGCCGAGCCCCTGCAAGAAGCGGCCGATGATGAGGTGGTCGGGGCCCTGGGCGAACCCGCTGCCGACCGATGCGATCGTGAACAGGAAAACCCCTGCCAGGAAGACCTTCCGACGGCCGATCAGGTCGCCGACGCGGCCCGCGAGCATCAGGAAGCCTCCGTAGCCGATCAGGTACGCATTGACAACCCAGGTCAGGTTGGCCTCGTTGAAGCCGAGGTCGACCTGGATCGAGGGCAGGGCGACGTTGACGATCGTCGAGTCGAGCATGATCATGAGCTGCCCGAAGCAGACCACGACCAGGGCCATCCACCTTCTGAGATCCGAATTCATAATGCCTCTCCAGATAATCACGACTGCGGGATGACCACTATAACAGGATGATGATGGTCCTTATTGCATGGATTATCCATAGAGTGGGCATAGTTAAGATCTGGTGATAACATCAATGGATATGAAGACGGACAAACCTCGGTCGGAACCGGGGCTTGTCTCGTTGCTGACCCAGCTCCAGAAGGCGCTGCACCGCCGTTCGAGCGAGGAGCTCCTCGGCATGCGACTCAAGCCCTACATGGCGCTCGGCTACATCCGAGACCACCCGGGCGTGACCCAGCAGGAGCTCGAAAACGTCTTGTTCATGGACGCAAACAGCGTGGTCTTGATCCTCAACGAGCTGGAAGCAGCCCAGTTCTCGATCCGGCGGCGCGACCCGCAGGACCGGCGCAGGCACATCGTCGAGATGACCCCAGCAGGCCGGCGGGCTATCGAGCGAGCGGACCAGGCGCGCGAGAGCCTCGAGGACGAGGTGCTGGCGCCGCTGTCAGCGGACGAGCGCAAGACCCTGCGCGGACTCGTGGAGCGAGTCTTGGACAGCCTCCTGGCGGTCCCCGCGACCAAGGCCTAGACCCCGGCGGGGTCGCCTCTTAGTTGAGGCGCTCCAGGATCATGGCCATGCCCTGGCCGCCGCCCACGCACATCGTCTCCAGGCCGAAGGTCTTGTCCTTCTCACGCAGGCCGTTGAGCAGCGTGCAGAGGATGCGCGCACCGGTCATGCCGAAAGGATGGCCGAGCGCGATGGCGCCGCCGTGCGGGTTCAGCTTGTCGCTGAACGGGTCGACGCCAATGCCGAGCGCCGCCGGGATGACCTGTGCGGCGAACGCCTCGTTGATCTCGACGATGTCCACGTCGGCGATCGTCATCTTGGCCCGCTTGAGAGCCTGCTTCGAGGCGTCGATCGGGCCGAGCCCCATGAACTCGGGCTCGAGCGCCGACAGCCCTGTCGAGATCACCCGCGCGATCGGCTTGATGTCCAGCTCCTTCGCCCGGCGGTCGGACATGACGACCACCGCCGCGGCGCCGTCGTTAAGCGGGCATGAGTTGCCGGCTGTGACGGTCCCGTCCTCTCGGAATGCCGGCTTCAAGGCGGCGAGCACCTCCATGGTCGTGCCCTGCCTCGGTCCATCGTCCTTGGTGAAAGTCTGTCCGCTGGGCAGCGGGACCGGGATGATCTCGCGGTCGAAAAATCCGTCGTCCCGTGCTTTCACCGCAGCGGCCTGGCTTTTGACCGCGTAGCGGTCCTGTTCTTCGCGGCTGATCTTCTCTCTCTTCGCCACGTTTTCTGCCGTCTGGCCCATGGCGATGTAGATGTCGGGGTACTCGTCGGCGTTGCCGGGCACCAGCCGGGGGTTGTATGTATCGGGCGCATCTGGATACCCGCTGCCGTAGCGGGAGACGCACTCGACCCCGACCGACAGGAACACATCGCCCTCGCCGGCCTCGATCGCGTGTGCCGCCATCCGCGTGGTCATCAGCGATGACGAGCAGTACCGGTTGACCGTGACGCCTGGAACGTCGAGCCTGGCAAGGATCGACACGACCCGCCCGATGTTGTGGCCCTGCTCACCGCCGGGCAGCCCGCACCCGCAGATCAGGTCTTCGATCTGTGTCGGGTCGAGCTCTGGGACCTTGTCGAGGACCTTGTTCACGACGTGCGCCGCGAGGTCATCCGGCCGGACGTCGACGAGGGACCCTTTGCGCGCCCTCCCTATCGGGGAGCGGCCATACGCCACGATCACTGCTTCGGTCATGTGACGTTTATACGCTGGTCACGAACGTGAGTGGCTTTACCGGAGACATCCCCGCAGGCCTCGACTGGTTGAAGGATTCTGAGTCGGGGCGCGCGTGGCTTGCGGCCCTGCCCCAGACGGTGGTCGAATGCGCCGCCCACTGGCGCCTGCGCCTGAGCGCGCCCTATCCCTACGCGTTCACCTCGCTGGCGGTCCCGGCCCACCGGGAGGACGGGAGTGATGTTGTGCTCAAGGTTGTCTTCATCGACCGCGAAACCGAGCACGAGGCCGACGCCCTCAGACGTTGGGATGGCGACGGGGCGATCCGATTGCTCGACGAGCTGCCGAGCCCAGGTGCGCTTCTTCTGGAGCGCTGTGTGCCCGGCGCGCCACTCTCCAGCGCCGGAGCCGACGTGGCGATGGACGTGCTGGAGGGTCTGCTGCCGCGGTTGTGGAAGCCAGCGACACCACCGTTCCGATCCCTGACGTCAGAGGCGGCGAGGTGGGCTGGCGGCATGCGGGCGCGCTGGGACGAGGCCGGCCGGCCCTTTTCCCAGCGACTGCTTGACGCGACTCTGGACGCACTCGATGCGCTGCCTCCGACACAGGGCGAGCAGGTGCTCCTCCACCAGGACCTGCACGCCGCCAACGTCCTCGCGGCGCAGCGCGAGCCGTGGCTCGCTATCGACCCCAAACCGCTTGTGGGCGAGCGGGAGTTTGGGCTCGCACCGATCATCCGCTCCTCCGAGCTCGGGCACGGCCGCCGTGATGTCATTCGGCGACTCGACTACCTCACCGCAACTCTTGGGCTCGACCGCGACAGGGCCCGCCTATGGTGTCTCGCGCAGACGGTGGCCTGGTCGATCGGCACCGACCAGCTTCAGCGAAACGTCGAGATCGCTGAGTGGCTGTTGGAGGGTTAGCGATACCTCGCGGCGAGCGAGTAGACGTAAAAGCCAACCAGGAGCAGTCCGGCCACTGCGAAAGCAATCAGCGGGTTGACGCCAATCGAAGCCAGGAACACGACGAGCAGGACCAGGCACGGAAGATAGAGGTACCCGGCCATCTCCAGCTGCCTGATGCCGAACAGGCGGTGACGCCGGCCTTCGAGGACCAGCTCGCGCGGCAATCGCTCGTTCGTGTCGAGGGGGTGAAAGATCGAATACATGCTCCGGCGCTCGAGGCTTCGGAGGTCCCTCGACTCGGTTTGGCGTCCCATCGCTGACTATCAGTCTGCCACCACAGGTGGGTTATGAGCGGACCAAAAGCGCCTCGCGCGTGAACAGCCGGAGCGCCGCATAGAAGCACAGGGCGCCGGTCAAGACCAGGCTGGCCGAGGTCACGACGAGCGAGCTCCAGGCGACGGCGTCGTGGGTGATCGCGTCTCGAAGCACCAGCACCGCGTTGAGGATCGGTATCAGGTAATAGGCGACGTTCGGGTTGAAGTCTGGGATGAACAGGACGATCGAAGCCGGAAAGATCGTGATGAAGTAGAGCGGCGTGGCATACGCCTGGCCCTGGCGGAAGTTGCGCGCGAGCGTGCCGAGCGCGATGGTGAGGCAGCTGAATGACCCGGCCAGCAGCACGGCGAGCCAAACCATCACCATGGCGGCAAGCGGGGTGAGTGCGACGTTGAAGTCTCCATTGCGCGCACCGCCAAACGAGATCTGGCTCAGCGCGATCAGCATCGAGACGATGGCGGCCAGCGCGGCGGTGAGGCTGATCGCGGTGACGGCAAGGATCTTGCCGATCAGCAAGTGGCTGCGCGGCGCCGGCGTCAGGAGGAGGCTCTCCAGCGTCTTGCGCTCCCGCTCTCCGGCCGACGTGTCGAGAGCTGCCGACAGCCCGCCGGTCAGGCTCATCGTGATCAGGATGTAGGGCAAGAAGAAGCTCAAGAACGAGTTGCCCGCGGCTCGGGTCGGTGAGCTGAGCGGATGCACCGTGACCGGCAGCGGATTGAGCACCGATGGGTCAACGCCTTTTTGCTGCAGCGTGGCGGCGATCTTCGCAGCGTCGTAGCGGCTGACTATGGTCTGCAGTCTCACGTCGGCGATCTGGGCGCTCTGCCGGGTGGGGTCGTAGTACTCATCGATTCCTGACGAGGTGAATGCGACGCCGACGTCCACCTGCTGCTTGGCCGCCGTCGCCGGGTCGTCCACTTGCTCGAGCTTCAGACCTGTGGAGTTGAACAGGATGTCCAGCCCGGCGGGGATGTCGCCAGTGTAGCCGACGGTGTAGGTCTGCGAGGCAGTCTTGGTCGAGACCTGCGAGATGACAAAGAGGACGACCGGCGTGGCGAGCGTGGCAAGCCCGATCGCCATCAGGGTGCGCCGGTCGCGAAGGATCTCGCGGATCTCCTTCATGAAGACAATTCCCACCGAGGTCATCGCGCGGCCTCCACCAGAGAGAGGAACGAGTCTTCGAGGTCTTGATATCCCCCTCGCACCTCGGCCGTGGTGCCGCTCGCGACGACGCGGCCCTGGTGGATGATCGTCACGCGGTCGCACAGCCGCTCAGCGTCGTGGAGCACGTGCGTGGAGAAGATGACGCACTTACCTCGACCCTTCGCCTCGACCATGAACTGGCGGATCTCTCGCGACGCCAGCACGTCCAGGTTGGAGGTCGGCTCGTCGAACATGAGGACCGGCGGGTCGTGCACGATGGCGCGCGCAATCGCGACCTTCTGCTTCTGTCCCGAGGACAGGCTCTCAGCGCGCTGGCGCGCGTAGTCGCGCATGTCCAGCCGGTCGAGCACGGCGTCCACTCGTCGATCGATATCGCCATCGGCCACGCCGCTCAGCTCCGCGAAGTACGCGATGTTCTCCCGAGCGGTCAGCCGTGGATAGACACCGATCTCGGCGGTGACGACGCCGACCCGGCGCCGCACTTCTCGCGGCACGAGGCGTGTGTCGAAGCCGAGGACCTCGACCGATCCGGCATCCGGTGCGAGCAGCGTGCAGATGACGCGCAGCGTGGTGGTCTTGCCGGCGCCGTTCGGCCCGAGCAGGCCGAAGATCTCGCCAGATCGAGCCTCGAACGAGATGCCGCGCAGCACCGTGTTCGACCCGAGTGTCTTCTCCAGGCGATCGACCTTGACCGCCGATTCGGTCACTTTTTCTTGGTGACTTTCCTCGTTGCGGTCGACGTCGGCTTGGCGGGCTTGGCGGCTTTGGCGGCAGGTTTCGCGGTTCTCTTGGCGGGAGCGCGCTTGGCTGGGGCCCGCCTGGGTTTGGGCGCCGCCACCGCGGGAGCCTGCTCGGCCACAGCCTCAACCTCGGCGGCTTTTTCGGCCGCCGCCGGCTCAGCCTGCGCCACGCCGATCGAGCTCGAGAGCGTGCGGTGGCAGGTCTCACAGGTCACGATCGTGCGCACCAGGGTGCCGAGGTGGTGGTCCTCGCGCCTCAGGTTTCGAGTGCGGTTGCAGAAGGAGCAGTAGCCAACTTCGGTCGTGACCTCGACGTGACCGGGTCGCTTGTTCATCGTCTGACTAAGTTAAACTCTCCAGAGCTTCGGGATCCTTTAAGTCCGGTCCTGAGAGACCGGGAAGGAGGTTTTTTCGTGGCCGTCACGTCAAGACTGCGGCACGTAATCGAGAGTCAGCAGTTCTCTCGCACACTCCTTGAAGAGCTCTTCGCTCGCTCGGATGAGATCAAGCGCGAGCCCCATCACTTCATCGGCCGGCTGGCCGGTCAGGTCATGGCCGCGCTCTTCTACGAGCCATCCACCCGGACTCGGCTCTCCTTCGAGGCGGCGATGCTTCGGTTGGGCGGCTCGACGATTGGCACCGACAACGCCCGAGAGTTTTCGTCCGCGGCCAAGGGTGAGACGCTAGAAGACACGATCCGCATCGTCAGCGGGTACGCGGACGTGATCGTCCTGCGCCACAACGAGGAAGGCGCCGCGAAGCGCGCGGCATCGGTCAGCGACGTGCCGATCATCAACGCAGGCGACGGTACGGGCCAGCACCCGACTCAGGCCCTGCTCGACCTCTACACGATCCGCGCTGAGCTCGGCCGCATCGACGGTGTGCGGGTGGCCATGGTCGGCGACCTCGCCAACGGCCGCACGGTGCGCTCGCTTGCGTATCTGCTCAGCAAGTTCAAGGACATCAAAGTGTGGTTCGTCGCACCACCTCAGGTGGCGATGCGCGACGACCTGAAAGCACACCTCGACGAGCACGACGTGCCGTGGGTCGAGACCGAGGACCTGGACTCGGTCCTGCCCGAAGTCGACGTCGTGTACCAGACGCGAATCCAGAAGGAGCGCTTCACCGACCCTGAGGCCTACAACGCGGTCAAGGGCATTTACCGCATCGACAAGAAGGCCCTTTCGCAGATGCGCAAGTACGCCATCCTGATGCACCCGCTGCCCCGTGTCGATGAGATCTCGCCGGAGGTCGACGCCGATCCCCGAGCGGCTTACTTCCGGCAGGCCCGCAACGGCCTGCACATCCGAATGGCGCTGCTGGACCGCCTGTTGGCATGAGCGTCACCGAAGGACGGCTCAAGGCAACGGTGATGGACGCGGACCAGATCCGGCGCTCGCTGTCGCGCATCGCCCACGAGATCGTGGAGAGGAATCGCGGGATCGAAGATGTCGTGGTCGTCGGGATCGTGAGCAAAGGCGACGTGCTCGCGAAGCGCCTCTCGATGATCCTCACCGAGCTCGAGAAGTGCGCCGTCCCGTTCGGCCGGCTCGACGTCACGCTGCATCGCGACGACCGCCACCTGCGGCCGCCCGATGCTCACCACACGTCGACCGAGCTGCCAGACATCGGCGGCAAGGTCGTCGTGCTGGTCGACGACGTGATCCACCGCGGTCGAACCGCGCGCGCCGCGATGGATGCGCTGATGGATTTCGGAAGGCCTCGTTCGATCCAGCTCGCCGTCCTGGTCGACCGCGGGCACCGCGAGCTGCCGATCCGGCCCGACTACGTGGGCAAGAACGTGCCGACATCAGACACGGAACGGATCGAGGTCCTGATCGATGAGCAGGACGGTATCGACCAGGCGGTGATCGTTGCCGGCTAAGACTGCTCACGCCGCGCTCGTGCTCGAGGACGGTCGGGCCTTCATCGGCGCGCCGTTCGGCGCCGACGTCGTCGGTGAGGGCGAGGTGGTCTTCAACACCGCGATGACCGGATACCAGGAGGTCCTCACCGACCCCTCGTACGCAGGCCAGATGGTGTGCATGACCTACCCGCTCCAGGGCAACTATGGGGTGCGCGACGCGGACGCCGAGTCCGCGCGGCCCTGGGTCCGCGCGCTCGCCGTGCGCTGGGCCTGTCCTGCGCCGAGCCACCACTCGAGCGAAGCGTCGCTCGACGAGTACCTGCGGAAGTGGAATGTGCCCGGGATCAGCGAGATCGACACGCGAGCGCTCACGCGCCACATCCGGATGCACGGTGCTCTCCGCGCCGTGCTCGTACACGAGCCGGCCGCGCCGTCCGAAGCGCGGCTCACCGAGCTTGTCGCAGCCGCGCGGCGCGTGACCCGGCTCGCGGAGCAAGACCTGGTCGCGCAGACCTCACGCACCCACAAGGAGGAGTGGCTGGATCCATTGCCTCCCGAGCTCAAGACCCGGCGGCAGAGCGACGGCGAGGGCCTGCTCATCGCGGTCGTCGACTACGGCGTCAAGGCGAACATCCTGCGCTCGCTGCGTGAGCGGGGCTGTCGCGTCGTCGTGCTGCCGCACACGGCGTCCTGGCTGGACGTGGAGGCCCTTGGCGCCGATGGGCTGGTTCTTGCCAACGGCCCGGGCGACCCGGCAGTTCTGGACGGACCAGTTGACCTGGCGCGGCAGGCCCTCGGCCAGATCCCGCTGTTCGGCATCTGCCTGGGGCATCAGATCCTCGGTCGTGCGGCCGGGGCGACTACCTCGCGCCTTCCTTATGGCCACCACGGCGCCAACCACCCGGTCAAGGACTTCGATACCGGCCGGGTCCACATCACGAGCCAGAACCATGAGTTCCAGGTCGATGGGGACTCGATTCCGACGGGCGACTTCTACGTCTCGCAGCGCAATCTCAACGACGGCTCTGTGGAGGGCCTCGGCCACAAGAGACTGCCCGCGTTCAGCGTCCAGTACCACCCCGAAGGCTGCCCCGGACCGCAGGACAACCAGCACCTCTACGACCGGTTCATCGACATGGTTCGGAGCCGCGCGCCAGTCGTCAAGGCGGTGGCCGGGAGGAGTGAGGAGCCGCGGCCGCGCAAGGTCTTGATCCTCGGCTCGGGGCCTATCGTCATCGGCCAGGCTGCAGAGTTCGACTACGCGGGCACGCAGGCGTGCAAGGCGTTGCGTGAGGAAGGGATCGAGACCGTGCTGGTCAACTCCAACCCCGCGACGATCATGACCGACGAAGAGGTCGCCGATCGCGTGTACCTCGAACCCTTGACGGTGGAGTCAGTGGAGCGGATCATCGCGCGAGAGCAGCCCGACGCGCTGCTGCCCACGCTCGGTGGACAGACGGGGCTCAACCTTGCCACCGACCTCGCCAATGCCGGTGTTCTCGCGCGCCACCACGTCCGGCTGCTCGGGGCGACCATCGAGACGATTCGCAAGGCGGAGGACCGCCAGGCCTTCAAGCAGATGCTCGAGGAGATCGACGAGCCGGTTCCTGTCTCACGCGTGTGCGAGTCGATGGAAGAAGTCAAGGACTTCGCGTCTCAGGCCGGCCTGCCGCTGGTCATCCGCCCCGCGTACACGCTTGGCGGGACGGGCGGCGGCTTCGTCACGACCGAGGCCGACCTCGAGCTGGTTGCTGCGCGCGGTCTCGCCGCTTCACCCATCCACCAGGTCCTCATCGAGCGGTCGCTGTGGGGCTGGAAGGAGATCGAGTACGAGGTGATGCGCGACGGCGCGGACACGTGCATCACCGTCTGCAACATGGAGAACCTCGACCCGATGGGCGTGCATACCGGTGACTCGATCGTCGTCGCGCCCGCGCAGACGCTGTCCGACCGCGACCACCAGATGCTGCGCTCGTCCGCGATCCGCATCATCCGCGCGCTCGGCATCGAGGGCGGCTGCAACGTGCAGTTCGCGCTGGACCCCAGGAGCTCGCAGTACTACGTGATCGAGGTCAACCCGCGCGTGAGCCGCTCCTCGGCGCTGGCCTCGAAAGCAACCGGCTACCCGATCGCGCGTGTCGCCGCCAAGGTCGCTGTCGGGCGCCGGCTGGAAGAGATTCGCAACGAGATCACCGGGCGCACATTTGCAGCATTCGAGCCGTCGATCGACTACTGCGTGGTAAAAATCCCTCGCTGGCCGTTCGACAAGTTCCCGGCTGGCGACCGCCGGCTGGGAACCCAGATGGCATCGACGGGTGAGGTCATGGCACTCGAGCGAACATTCGAGGCAGCGCTCACCAAAGCGATGCGCTCGCTCGAGCAGAAGCCGCCTGCGGCAGCGGAGCTCGGCCCGGAGACCATCGACCAGCCCAACGACCGCCGCCTGTTCGCGCTGCTGAACGCGCTTCGCAATGGAGCCGACCCCAGCTCACTCGCCGAGCGCAGCGGAATCGATCCCTGGTTCATCGACCGCATGGCGAACATCACGCGACTCGAGGTCGAAGGTGACGTGCGCGATCTGAGGCGCTCCGGTTTTTCAGACGCGATGATCGCCGCGCTTCGCGGCGACGAGGTCGAGGGTGCGTTGCCGACCTACAAGCTCGTCGACACGTGCGCGGGCGAGTTCGAAGCCGCCACGCCGTACTACTACTCCTGCTGGGAAGAAGAATCAGAAAGTAATTCAGGAGGTGTCCTCCCCATTCATGGGGGCCGCGCCCCTGCGGGGCACGGAGGGGGAGGGGCTGGCGGAACTAAAACGGCCATGGTTATAGGTTCGGGCCCGATCCGGATCGGCCAGGGCATCGAGTTCGACTACTGCTCGGTCCATGCCGCTTGGGCGCTGCGCGAGGCCGGTGTGCGCGCGGTCCTCGTGAACTCCAACCCCGAGACGGTCTCGACCGACTTCGATACCTCGGACCGCCTGTACTTCGAACCGCTCGACCTTGACGGCGCGCTGCACGTGGCGCGCACCGAGGGCGTGAGCGGCGCGCTGGTCCAGTTCGGTGGGCAGACGGCGATCAACCTCGCCGAGCCGCTCGACCAGAGCGGAGTCCCGATCATGGGCTCGAGCGTCGAGGCGATCGACCTGGCCGAAGACCGCCGTGCGTTTGCGAGCTCCCTCGACGCGATCGGCATCCCGCAGCCGAGGGGCGGCACCACGACCACAGTCGAAGAGGCTGAGACGATTGCCGCGCGAGCCGGCTATCCGGTGCTCGTGCGCCCGTCTTACGTGCTTGGCGGCCGCGCGATGGAGATCGTGCGCAACCGCGAGGAATTGCGGCGCTACATGGTTTGGGCGATCGGCGCGATGCCGCGCGGCCAGGTGCTGGTCGATAAGTACCTGCAGGGAATCGAGGTCGAGGTCGACGCGATCTCAGATGGCGACACGGTGGTCATCCCCGGCGTCATGCAGCATGTCGAGCGGGCCGGCGTCCACTCCGGCGACTCGTACGCGGTCTACCCTGCGCAGAGCCTGGAGCGCGCAGAGCTCGACCACATCATCGACTACACGGTGCGCATCGCGCGCCACCTCCGGTTGCGCGGTCTCGTCAACGTGCAGTACGTGGTCCACCGGGGCCACGTCTACGTCCTCGAGGTCAACCCGCGCGCCTCTCGGACCGTGCCGTTCCTGTCGAAGGTCACTGGCGTGCCGATGGTCAAGCTCGCGACCAATGTGATGCTGGGCCAGAAGCTGGACGACCTCGGGTGGAAGACCGGTCTCGTGCCCGCGCGAGACCTCGTTGCGGTCAAGGCACCCGTGTTCTCGATGAACAAGCTGCCCGCCGTCGACTCCTACCTCGGACCTGAGATGAAATCGACCGGTGAGGCCATCGGCATCGCGCGCACATTGAATGGAGCGCTGCGCAAGGCATTTGCGGCCTCAGGCATGCACCTCGAGCGGGGCAGCTCCGTTCTGCTCACCATCGCCGACGCAGACAAACCGGAGCTTTTCCCGATTGTCTCTCGCCTCATTCAGCTCGGATGCAGCGTGGTTGCGACCGACGGCACGGCAAAGGCTCTTCGCGCGGCAGGTTTCTCCCCACGTGTCGTGGCGAAGATCGGCGAAGAGGGTCCGACCGTCGTCGACGTGATAGTGCGCGGCGAGGTGCAGCTGGTCATCAACACGATGTCCAACATCTACGAAGACCCAGGTGACGGCCGGCCCATCTTTAAAGATGGTTTCGAGATCCGTCGCGCCGCCGTCGAGCGACGCATTCCGTGTCTCACCTCGCTCGACACGGCCACCGCGCTCCTCGAATCCGCGGTCGTAACGCCCGACGAAGTCGAGGTGCGAACTATCGATGAGTGGCGCGACAGTGTTGTCCCCTCCCCGCTCGCCGGGGCGATCAAAAGGCGTGGGAAGCGCGACCTTGCCGGGCCTGGCCCGCAGGGCTAGGGTGGGGAGGGCCGAGTCCTGTTTCTCGTGGACGCGCCGATAACCGGCAAGCGTCAGGTGGCGCGCGGCATGTTCGTGATCGGGATGCGAGCCCCAGAGGTCGCCGCAACCGTGCGGGCGGGCCAGTTCGTCAATCTCGCCTGGGATTCCGGACCCCTGCTGCGACGTCCGTTTTCCGTCTACCGCTCGGATGGCGACAACATCGAGATCGTCCTGAAGGCCGTAGGCGGCGGAACCGAGCAGCTGCTCGCGATGGAGGTCGGCGATCGCGTCAGCTGCCTTGGCCCGCTGGGTCGCGGCTTCCGGCTGGCCCCCGGAGCCCGGAGCGTCGTGCTCATCAGCGGCGGCCTGGGTGTCGCCCCGATGCCCCTTGCCGCCAGGGATGCGAAGGCGGCGGGGATGCGTGTGACCTGGGTGCATGGCGCCCGCACCGCGGCTGAGCTGTGCGCAGAGTCCGATGGCGAAAAGGTCGTCTGGGCAACTGACGACGGCTCGCGGGGGACTGCCGGCACCGCCGTCGCCGCCGCGCCCGGCGCTGACCTGGTGCTTGCCTGCGGGCCGAACCGAATGCTGGCCGCGGTCGCGGAGCGTTGGCCGGACGCCCAGGTGGCGGTTGAGACCTACATGGGATGCGGGACCGGGGTTTGCCTCGGCTGCGCCGTACCGCTAAGGCGGGGCGGCTACGACCGGGCATGCACCGAAGGTCCTGTCTACCGAGCGGCCGACATCGACTGGCCAGCTCTCCCATCGCACCTCCCTTACGCGGTGACGGCGTGATGCCCGACATGTCGGTCGAGGTCGGCGGCCTGAAGCTGCGGGGACCTGTGCTCGCCGCCTCGGGGACGTTCGGCTACGGGACTGAGGTTCCGCTTCTCGAGCGCCGCGCCCTCGGCGCCATGGTCTCCAAGGGCATCTTCCTGCGCGCCCGCGCAGGCACGGCCCCGCCGCGCATCGTCGAGACGCCGAGCGGGATGCTCAACGCGATCGGCCTGCAGGGCCCGGGAGCCGAGGCGCTCATCCGCGACTACGCTCCAAAGTGGGCGGAGTGGGAATTTCCGGTGCTCGTCAACATCAACGGCGAGTCGGCGTCCGAGTACGGCGAGATGGCATCTCTCCTGGATGGTGTTCCGGGCGTCGCCGGCTTCGAGATCAACATCTCCTGCCCCAACGTCGAGCAGGGCGGACTGTACTTCGGCAACGATCCACGCGCCGCCGCGGCGGTGACCGACGCAGTGCGCAAGCGGACAAGGCTGCCGGTGTGGGTCAAGCTCACGCCGATGGTGAGCGACATCGGCGTCATCGCGCGCGCTGTCGAGTCGGCCGGCGCCGATGCCTTGTGCGCGATCAACACGTTTGTAGGCATGTCAATCGACCTGAACGCGTATGGCCCGCGCCTCAGCTTCCGGACCGGGGGATTGTCGGGCCCGGCGATCCGGCCGCTGGCGGTCCACCTGGCGCACCAGGCCGCCCGTGCCGTACACATCCCGGTGATCGGCATCGGCGGAATCACAAAAGCGGAAGACGGGCTGGAGTTCCTCGTCGCGGGCTGCACGGCGATCCAGGTCGGGACCGCGACCTTCGTCAATCCGAAGGCGGTCGCCGAGGTTCACGACGGCATCGCCGCTTTTCTCGCGGCGCGAGGCTTCTCGTCGCTTGCTGAGCTGCCGCGGTATCTTCCACGCGATTAGATGTCGGCCGAAATGCCTCCGACACGAGCGCAGTCAGAAGCCATCCAGATCCTGGCGACCGAGCACTGGAGCCTGCTTGCCACGCGAGCGCTGACCTACCAGGAGTCCCTCGGGCGGGTGAACATGTTCCTGACCATCCTCTCCGGCGCGGTGATCGCGCTGGCATTAGTGGCGCAGGCCGACCATTTCGGTCCGGCCTTCTTCGCGGTTGCGATCTTCATGCTTGCCGTCGTGTTCATCACCGGACTGTTCACCGTGGCACGTCTCCAGACCCTGAACCGCGACGACTTTAGATGGGTCCTGGGGATGAATCGCCTTCGTAACGCATACCTCGACCTTCATCCGGAGCTCGAGAACCATTTCACGACGAGCTCATATGACGACATGTCAGGAGCGCTGCACACACTGGGCATCGATCCAGTCGGCGCGAGCCGCCTCGGTTCGCTCGTCCATGGTCTCTCGACCCTTCCAGGGATGCTGTCGATGATCGTCGCGTCGGTGGGCGGGGCGATCGGAGGGTTGATCGCGGCAGGCTTCGGCGCTCCGCCGGTCGTGATCCTCCTGTCAGGCTTGGCAGCATTCGTGTTAGCGGCGGTGGGGATGGTCGTCGCGCTCAGCCGCTCGGTGAAGCGTCTAACTCCGAGCCTCGGGCCCCGATTCCCGTCGCCACCTAAATCGCCAACTTAGGCGCAAACGACCCTCTCAATCAGATGGCCGGACGCGGCGGCTGGAGCGCCCGCGTACTGCCAGCCGCTCGCCGTCTATGTCCGTGCGCTGGGCTGGCTGCTGCCCACGCTCGGCGCTGAGGCGGTGCTCGAAGCAATCGGTCCTCCGAACACCGCGGGCGTCAGCAGCCGGATCGCGAGCACCACTGCGCCCGCGATCAAAGCCCCGACGGCCATGGCCCACGGCGCGCCGAACAGGGTTGCCAGCAGGCCTGCCTGCGTGGCGCCGATCGGCCCGACACCGATCAACGCTTGCGCGTAGAGCGCCATCACGCGACCGCGCAGGTGGTCGGGCGTGATGGTCTGGATGCGGTTGTTGCTCGCGGCGACGAACGAGATCTGGCAGTAGCCAGCTACGAACAGCGTCACCAACGAGATGGCGAAGACCCGCGAGATCGAAAACTCGAGCAGAGCGCCAACCCAGATCGCGGCCATCCACAGCTGGCGGCGCGGATCAGCCCCAAACCGTGGGACGAAAGCAAGAGTCAGTGCTCCGGCCAGCGCGCCCATCCCCATCGAGCCCACAAGGAAGCCGAATCCCTCCGGGCCGGCGTGGAGCACCTGGTCAGCAAAGAGTGGAAGCAACGTCAGCCGGTTCATCGCAAACAGCGAGAAGACCGCGACCGCGATCAGCAGCATTCCGACGACCGGCTCATGCCGAGCATATGACGCGCCCTGCGCCAGCCGCGCGAGCATAGGCGTGTGCTCGTGCTGTGTGACCCGTTCCGGCAGGTCACGCATGAGCAGGAGCGCGACCACAGCGGCGAGGTAGCTGACGGAGTTGGCCAGGAAGCAAAGCGGCAAGCCGACCAGCACGATCAGCACGCCTGCGACCGACGGCCCGACGATGGCTGCGGCATTGAAGACCGACGAATTGAGCGCGATCGCATTCATCAGGTCGCGCTTGCCGACCATCTCGACGAGGAAGGACTGCCGCGCGGGAACGTCGAAAAGATTGACCGTTCCGGTGGCCAATGCCGCGAGGACCACCATCCAGTACTGCGCGTGACCACTCGCGCTGAGCACGAACAGCGCAAAGGAGGGCACCATGAACGCCGACTGTGTGGCGAGCAGCACATTTCGCTTGCGGAACCGGTCCGCGACCACGCCGCCGAACTGGCTGCCGACAAGGACGGGTGTGAACTGCGCGGCGAGCACGAGGCCGACGAGAAGCCCGCTGTGGGTGAGTTCGAGCGCGAGCCATGGCATGGCCACGCTCTGCATCCAGGTTCCGACGGTCGAGATGATCTGACCGGCGAGGAAGAGGCGATAGTTGCGGTGGCGAAGCGCACCAAACATGCGCGGCGGTGGAACTTCTTGCATCGGTGCGATCATCCCAGTGTGGCGAAGGTCCATGAATCAGTTGACATCGAAGCGCCTGTCGATCGGGTATGGGCTGTCGTATGCGAGGACGTGCTTAACGCTCCGAAGTGGACGACCTACCTCGACAAGGCCGAGAAGCTCAACGTGGGTCCGCCCGGCAAGGGAACACGTTACCGATACCACCTCCGCCTGCCAGGCGGCCACAAGGTGACGCTCGAAGTCGAGCAGGACGTGTTTGCGAAACCGAAGACGTCCGCGGGCAGGTTCATAAAAGGACCGCTCAAAGGAACGTGGAGCTACACCTTGACCCAAAGGAAGGATGGGTCGACGAGGCTTGTCTATGACATGAACTACGAGCTGGGCGGACTGCTGCGCTTCGCCGGCGGACTGCTCGGGCCGCAGTACGCGGCCGGCATTCGAGAGAACTTCGAATCGCTGAAGCGGTACATCGAGGCGGGCAAGGGCCCCAAACCCAAGCGTGAGGCGCCTAAGAAATAACCGCCTCTGCCTCGATCTCGACCTTCCAGCGCTCGTCGATCAGGTCCTTAACAACGACCATTGTTGCGACCGGTCGCGCGTTGACCATCGCCTCACCGTGTGCCTTGCCAACCGCATCGACCCACGCCAGTCCGGTCACGTACATGCGAGTTCTGACGACCTGATCGAGCGATGCCCCGGCATCGGCGAGCGCGCTTGCGATGATCTCGAAGCACCGCTTCGCCTGGACGTATGCGTCAGCGTCGACAGACCCGTCGGGCCAGACCGGCGCCGTGCCTGAAACCAGGACGCGATCGCCAATGCGTATTGCCCGGCAATAACCAAAAGGGCGCTCGAAAGGCGACCCGGAGCTGATCCTCTGTCTGTCGGTCAGGTTCTTCGGAAGGGCAGCAGCTCGAGCTGCTCGAAACGATCCTGGACTGCTGTCCGGAGCTCACTCACGAGCGACTTCAGCCGCTCCTGGGAGGCTGAGTCGGTGATGTTGACGACGCGGATCCTACGCAGCGTGGTTTGCAGCGCGTACAGGCCGGCCGGCTCGTTGCCGGTCATCCGTGCGGCCCCATTGCGGATCTCACGCGCCACATCCTCATGGCCGTGCGCGCGCATCCAGTTCGAGAGGCGCGCGGCGGCGATGACGACGCGTTGTGTTTTCGGGTTGAGGGCGGGCGGTACGACCTCTCGCGGTCCGCGCGGCTGGAACACCGCTGGAACCCGGGTCGGGTGTCGGATGGACGCGATCCGACCGATAACGTTGTGCGGTCCGAGGATGACGACAACGCCGGCGACCACCAGGAGCACGACGAGGGCGGCCACGAGCGCATCGAGCATTTTTCTCTAGGTTACGCTTGGACGGCGTCGGTTTCATATCCGTTTACCAGGGGGCGGAAAAAGGTGACACCAATCGCTGTCATCACCGGAGCGTCGTCGGGGATCGGGGCCGCCACAGCCATCGCGCTCGGCCGTCACGGCTACCGTGTCGTCGTCGGCGCGCGCCGTGTTGAGCGTCTGGAGCGAGTGGCCGGGGAAGAGGGAGTCGCGCTCCCGCTTGACGTGACGGACGAGCAGAGTGTGACCGACTTCGTTCGCGAGGTTGCGAAGCGGTTCGGACGGATCGACGTCCTGGTCAACAACGCAGGCGGAGCGCTGGGTCTGAACCCGATCGAGAAAGCGATCGACGACGAGTGGATCGGAATGTGGAAGACCAATGTCCTCGGCCTGATGTGGATGACGCGTGCGTGCCTGCCTCTTTTGCGCAAGGCGAAGCATGGGCACATCGTGAACATCGGCTCGATCGCCGGCTTCGAGACTTACAAAGGGGGCGCCGGCTACACCGCCGTCAAGCACGCGGTGCGTGCGATCTCTAAAACGCTGCGCCTGGAGCTGAACGGCGAGCCCATACGCGTCACTGAGATCGCGCCGGGGCTCGTCGAGACCGAGTTCAGCGTGGTCCGGTTCCACGGTGACCGCAAGGCCGCGCGCGCTGTCTATGAAGGACTCAAGCCGCTGACGGCCGATGACATTGCCGAATGCGTTCTCTTTGCCGTCACTCGACCGCCGCACGTCGACATCGACGAGATCGTCGTTCGGCCGGTGGCGCAGGCGACCGTATGGCAGGTCGCCCGAAAACCGTCCCGCAAGAGGTCCTAAGGAAGCAGGAGGACCTTGCCGGTCGTCTTACGGGCTCCGAGATCTTCGTGGGCTTGGCGGGCTTTGGCGAGAGGATAGCGAGCGCCGATCCGGATCTTGAGCGTGCCCTGAGTGACCAGCTCGAAGACCTTTCGAGCGCGGTCCCGGAGCAGCTCCGGCGTGCGTGTATGCGTCTGTAGCGTCGGTCGCTGGACATAGAGCGAGCCCGACTTTGCCAGGAGCATCAGTTGCAGGGGGTCCGGCTGCCCGCTCGACGCGCCGTAGAGGATCATGTGGCCAAAGGGCCTGAGCGCCTTCAGACCCTCGTAAAACGTGGTCCTGCCGACCCCGTCATAAACAGCCGCCACCCCCTCGCCGCCCGCGATCTCGCGTGCGCGTTCGGCGAAACCTTCGTAGCCGAGGACCTCGTCCGCACCCGTGTCGCGGGCGAGCTGTGCCTTCTCGTCAGTCGACGCCGTCGCGATCACGCAGCCGCCGACCAGCTTGGCGATCTGCGTGAGCAGGAGTCCGACGCCGCCTGCGGCGGCGTGGACGATGACCCAGTCGCCTTTCTGGATCGGATAGGAGTCGAAGACCAGATAGTGCGCGGTCATTCCCTGGAGCAGCGCCGCTGTGGCTACATCAAAGGACACGTCGTCGGGAATCGGAACGAGACGACCGGGGTCGGCCGCGACCCGCTCCGCGTAGCTGTGCGGGACACCGAGCCACGCTACCCGCTGCCCGGTCTCGACGACGGTGCCGGCGCCCTCGACGCCCACAATCGCAGGTGGCTGCAGGGCGTATTCCCGGCCATCGCGCTCGTAGACATCCCGAAAGTTGACGCCTGCCACCTCGACGTCTACGAGCACCTCTCCGTTGGCAGGCGAAGGGTCGGGCACGTCCCTGTATTCGAGGACCTCGGGCCCTCCGTGTCGCTCGTACACGACCGCGTGCATGAGTCGGTCCTCCCTACTTGATCAAACCGGCCGCACGGGCCTCATCTTTCGTCATTCAACAGCCGGGGTCGCCGTAGTTGCCGCAGCAACCGCGACCGCCGCTCTTTCGGCGCACGTTGCTGACGATCACGCGCACCCGCTCGAGCGGGCCGTACGACCCGGCCGCGAGATTGCGAAGGAAGCTAGGGGGCGAGGGGCGGACCTGTCGATTCATTCGTAGTAATTGTTGTTGTACTCGATCCAGCCGGGGTTTGGGCACCCGCCCGAGGTATGCCCGTGCGTGCAGTGCACTCCATAACGCGGACCCGGGTCGATGTAGAGCTGTCCGTGGATCACGACACCATCGCCTTTATGCGCGGGAACGTCCGGGGCAAGGCTTGTGTTGTGATCGACCTCAAGGGTCTCGCCGGTTGTCGTCATCACCTCGAACCTCTCGTGGTCGCCGCCCTGCACCGGGTCGGTGATGAGGGTCGCGTCAAATGTCACCTCCGCGCCGCTGGTGCCGTTGACGATGTCCCGATGGAGACCCTGGTCGTCGGGGTTATCGCGGCCCCCGCACGCGACGAGCAGGAGCAGCGTCGCGGCCAGGCCAAGCACCTTCACGTCGCGAGCGCTTGCTCCAGTTTTATCCGGCCTTCGTAGAGCGCTTTGCCCAGGATGACTGCGTCGGCGCCGGCCGCCCGCACCCGGTGCAAATCCTCGACCGAGGTCACGCCCCCGGAGTACTCCAGCTCGAGCTTGGTCATCTTGCGGACCCGGGCGAGCGTTTGCAGATCCGGGCCAGACATCGTGCCGTCACGCTCGATGCTGGTGACGATGATTCCAGCCAGCGGTAGAAACTCCCAGCGTCCGACGAGCGCGCCGATCGAAACCGGGTCAGTGTCAAGCCAGCCGCCAACCGCCGCCTTGTTGTCGCGCACATCGAGCGCGGCCAGGACTCGCCCAGGGTGCTGGATTGCGCAATGCTCAAAGAGGTGCGGATCGCGAACGGCCGCAGTGGCCATGACGACCCACTGAGCGCCCACCTCAAGCAACCCGGCCACGGTCTCGGCCGTCCGCACGCCGCCTGCCACCTGCACCTGGATGCCTGGCAGCGCGAGCATTTTCGTGATCACGGGCCGGTTGCTGGCTGAGCCGCGCGCGGCGTCCAGGTCGACCACATGCACGCGCTTCGCGCCCGCCGCTGCAAATCCTCTTGCCACCTCGACCGGGTCGTCGGCGTAGATCGTCGGATTCTCGTAGTCACCCTGGGTCAGGCGCACGCAGCGGCCTCCCAGGATGTCGATCGCCGGAATGACCACCAAGCTATGAAATGCCGGCTAGCGGTAGTTCGTGAACTGGAGCGGGACCGGAATGTCTTCCGCCTCGCGCAGAGATTTGATCACAAGCTGCAGCGTGTCCTTGTCCTTGCTGACGACCCGGAGCTGATCGCCCTGGATTCGTACCTGGAGCTTTGGCGAAACGTTCTGGATCCGCTTGCGCAGGTCGCGGGCGATGTCCTCGGTGATCCCAGCGTTGAGCCTGACCTCGATCTGGCCCCGTCCTTTGCCGACAATCTTCGGGTCGTCGGCCTTGAAGAGCTTGGCCGAGAGCTGGCGGCGCGCGGCCTTCTCGCGCAGGACCTGGAGCGCGGCCTTGGCTCGGTCCTCGCTGGCCGACTCGATCACGATCATCTCGTCCCGCTGGTCGTAGACGGTGGCTGTGTCCTTGAAGTCGAAACGGGTGCCGACCTCGCGGCGCGCCTGGTCGAGCGCGTTGGTCAGCTCGGCCGCGTTGAACTCCGAGACGACGTCGAAGGAATACTCGGGCACTACTGGGCGCTGAAGATCGCGTTCAGGCCAATCACGACAACGGCGATGGCTAGCGCAATGACGGCAACCGAGGAGATGGCCATCAGAAACCCGATGCCCTCAGTTGCCTCGTCGAGAGGCTCCAGTGGGGGCTTGTCGTAGGGATCGGGCCCATAGTCGAGGTCGTAGACACCTTCTTCCCGAGCTCGGTGCACAAGCTCGTCGAGCACTGGTTTGCCTCCGGGCGGCAGAGACGTGCCTTCGAGGTTCGCGATCGCTTCCTTGAGGTTGTCTCGGGTCTTGCCGAGCTCGGCGACGACGAGGTCGAGAGTCTGGGTTGCCGCCGGGGTCGGGTGTTCTCGGCGCAGGTCAGCGATGATGCCGTACAGGCTCACGCCGCGATTCATAACAGAACCAGGCTGGGCGGTGCAGGTGAGTACCTCACGCCCGAATACACTTAGTGAGATGGGTGTGGACACAAAATCGAATGCCGTGGTGAGGAAACCGGCGGCGCATCCGAACACGTGGGTGTTCTTCGGGGGCGACTTTGCCCGCTACAACGACGTGAAGCTCGGCCTCATGACCCACGCCTTGCACTACGGAACCGCAGTTTTCGAAGGCATTCGCGCTTACTGGAACGAGAAAAAGAACCAGCTCTTCCTCCTCGAGGCGGCCGCCCATTACGACCGCATGCACCGCTCGGCGAACGTGATGCGGATGCGGCTGCCGTACTCGACCGAAGAGCTCGTCAACTTCACGGTGGAGCTTCTTCGCCGTAACGAGTTCAAGTCCGACGTCTACGTGCGGCCGCTGCTCTACACCTCGAGCGAGGAGATCGGGGTCCGGCTGCACAACCTTGACCGCGGCTTCTTCATCTACGCGATCCCATTCGGTAACTACGTCGAGATCGAGGGCGGGATCCGGTGCATGGTCAGCAGCTGGCGCCGCGTGCCCGACCAGGCGCTGCCTGCCCGCGCCAAGATCACCGGCTCGTACGCGCAGGCCGCCCTCGCCAAGTCGGAAGCGGTCGAGGGTGGATTCGACGAGGCGATAGTCCTCTCAGTCGACGGCCACGTCTCCGAGGGCTCGGCGGAAAACCTCTTCATGCTCAAGGACGGCGCGTTCATCACACCCCCGGTCACGGACGACATCCTGGAAGGCGTCACCAGGACGCTCCTGATGAAAGTGATCAAGGATGAGCTCAACCTGCCAGTGGTCGAACGGAGCATCGACCGGACCGAGCTCTACACGTGCGAGGAGCTCTTGCTGTGCGGTACCGGTGCCCAGATCTCGCCAGTTATCGAGGTCGACCGCCGTCCCGTCGGCAACGGTAAGGTCGGTGAGTTCACACAGGAGCTGCAGAACATCTATTTCGGTGCGGTGCGCGGCGATACGCCGAAGTACAAGGACTGGACGATCCCCGTCTATTAAGCCTAAGCCGACCACCCCGGATAGTCCGGACTATCCGATGTTTCCAATGGAGTTGGCCTCGCTTCGTCCGGACTAACCAGTAACGTGCATCCGCGGTGAAAGTCGTCGTCGCGCCGAACGCGTTCAAGGGGACGCTGACCGCCGCGCAAGCCGCCGCCGCCATCGCGCGAGGGGTGCATCAGGTCTTTCCCGATGCCGAGGTGCTCGAGGTCCCCGTCGCGGATGGCGGCGATGGGACGATGGAGGCCCTGGTCTCGGCCAACCACGGCGTTTACCGCACGGCCGTGGTCGAGGGGCCCCTTGGCGACTCCGTCCAGGCTCGCTTCGGGTTGATCGACTCCCGTCGTGGCGCGGTGGTCGAGCTGGCAATGTCGAGCGGCCTCACCCTCATTTCGCAGGAGCGCCGCGATCCGCGGCACGCCTCGACCTACGGTTTCGGCCAGCTGCTGGAGGAGGCCAGGCGCGCAGGGGTTTCCGGAATCATCGCCGGCATCGGCGGCTCGGCTACCAACGACGGCGGCGCCGGCATGGCGCAGGCGCTTGGATACCGGCTTCTAGATGCTGCCGGCCGCGAGCTCGAGCGGGGAGGCGCGGCGCTGGCTCGCCTGGAACAGATCGACCCATCGGGCTTCGATCCGGCGTGGCGTGCGGTGGCGGTCAAAGTTGCTTGTGACGTCACGAATCCACTCACCGGGCCGGAAGGCGCGAGCGCCGTCTACGGGCCGCAGAAGGGGGCCGACCCGCAGGCGGTCCGCGAGCTGGACGCGGCGCTGAACAGGCTCTCCGCGTTCATCCAGCGCGACCTCGGCAAGAGCGTGGCAGACATTCCGGGCGCGGGTGCAGCGGGCGGGACTGGGGCCGGCCTCGTCGCCTTCCTCGACGCGAGTCTGGTCCCCGGCGCGCCCCTGGTCGTTGACGCGGCCGGGTTCGACGCCAAGCTCCGCGGCGCCGACCTGGTCATCACCGGCGAAGGCCGGGTCGATGAGCAGACCGCCTTCGGCAAAGCCCCCGGCGAAGTGGCCCGACGAGCCCAGGCGGCAGGAGTCCCCGTCGTCCTGCTTGCCGGCAGCAAGGGCCCGGGCTGGCAGGCGTTGAACCGGTTGGGCGTCACCGCTGTCGTGACGCTCGATGAGGAAGGCGGGGACCCTGAGCAGGCCCTAAAAGAGCCAGAAGGGATGCTAATCCGGGCCGCCGTAGTAGCCTGCCGCCGTCACAAGTGGGCGAAGAAGTAGAGGACAACCCAGTCGCCGCGGCCGCCGGCGAGCCGACCGACGTCGAGCTCGTCAGGGCCTACCGCAACGGTGACACCCACGCGTTCGAGGAGCTTCACCGCCGCTATGTCGCGTCCATCTTTCGCCTGGTCCGGCGCAAGCTCGGCGACGCTTTGCTGGCGGAGGACATCGCGCAGGAGACCTTCATGAAGGCCCTGCGCATGATGGACCGAGTCGACGACTCGTTCAACTTCGGCGGCTGGATCCACACCGTGGCGCGCAACCTCTGCTACGACGAGCTGCGGCGCCGCCAACGCGACCTCAGGGCCGACGGCGGGACCGACGAGGAGGACGACGAGCTGATGGCGAACCTGCCGTCGACCGCTCGCTCGTTCGACCCAGTCATGGTCCAGGAGTCCAACGAGACCCGCCGGCAGGTCTGGCACGTAGCCCAGAGGTTGCCGGAGAAGTACCGGCTGGTGCTGACGCTGCGTGAGCTCCAGGACATGAGCTATCGCCAGATCGCCCGCACGCTCAAGATGTCGGAGAGCGCGGTCGAGACGCTCCTCTACAGGGCGCGTCTCAGGTTCAAGGAGGAATACCTCGCATCGCAGCGCGAGGGGGAGCTCAGCCACGAGGAGGCCATGCCGCTGCTGGCGCCGTATCTCGCCGGGAAGCTGAGGCGGCCTCAGGCGGAAGCAGTCAGGGACCACATCGCAACGTGCACCAAATGCGCCCGCCGCATCGGCCGGCGAAGGCTGAAAGACCAGCGCAGGAGTGAAGCCAGATGAGGGTTAGTAGAGTAGGTGTGAAATGGCCAAGGTAGTCGTGCGCTTCTTCGACGACGAGACCGTGGAAGGGGTCGCCCGCGATCTCGATTTCGACGAGCCCGACTTCCTGGTCGAGGTCGATGACGCCGGCGGTCTGGAGAACAACGAGACCGCCTGGATCCCTCTGACCGCGGTGAAGTGGGTCGAGCTCCAGCGCGACAAAGACCTGGCCGACACGCCGACCCGCAAGGTCGCCATCCGCTTCCTGGACGGCGAGGTTCTCCGCGGCCACCTCGACGGCACGCTGGAACGCCATCGCTACGGGGTCGTGCTGCACCTCCACGCCGAGCAGAGCGACAGCCCCATCCGCAAGCTTGGCATCCCGTTCTCCGCGGTCAAAGCGCTGTTCTTCGTCCGCGAGTTCGACGCGCGCGGCGAGGAGGCTGGGACCGCCTCCGACGCCTACCTGGCGCGGCGGACCATGGCGCCGCTCCTCGACGTGCTCGAGGAGATGGACATGCTGACCCGGCTCCACCGGGACGGCCTGCTGTCCGACCACGAATACGCCTCCAAGCGCACGCTGGTTCTGGAGCGGCTCTAACCCCGGCGTAGAATTCCGAACGTGGCCGAACGCAATGGTGCCCGTAATGGAAACGGCGCCGTAAAGGGTTCCTTCAAGCTCAAAGCCGGGCTCGCCCAGATGCTGAAGGGCGGCGTGATCATGGACGTCGTCACGGCCGAGCACGCTCGCATCGCCCAGGAGGCAGGGGCCGCTGCGGTGATGGCCCTCGAGCGCGTGCCCGCCGACATCCGCAAAGAAGGCGGCGTGGCGCGCATGTCCGACCCGGAGCTGATCAACTCGATCATGGCCGCCGTCACCATCCCTGTAATGGCGAAATGCCGGATCGGTCACTTCGTCGAGGCGCAGATTCTCGAGGCCCTCGGCATCGACTACATCGACGAGTCAGAGGTGCTCACGCCCGCGGACGAGGAAAACCACATCGACAAGAACCCGTTCAAGGTTCCGTTCGTGTGCGGCTGCCGCGACCTGGGTGAAGCGACACGGCGCATTGCGGAAGGCGCCGCAATGATCCGCACCAAGGGCGAGGCGGGCACCGGCAATGTGGTCGAGGCCGTTCGCCATGCACGTGCGGTCAACGCGGGTATCCGGAGGCTGCAGGGCATGAACCACGCAGAGCTCGTGCACGAGGCCAAGCAGATCGGTGCTCCGGTCGAGGTGCTCGTCGAGTGCCAGAAGCTCGGTCGCCTGCCAGTGGTCAACTTCGCGGCCGGCGGCATCGCGACGCCCGCCGACGCCGCGTTGATGATGCAGCTCGGCGTCGATGGGGTGTTCGTCGGGTCGGGCATCTTCAAGTCCGAGGACCCTTTGAAGCGTGCCAAGGCGATCGTCGCGGCGACGACCTATTTCGACAAGCCGGAGATCCTGGCCGAAGTCTCGGCGGGGCTCGGCAAGCCGATGCATGGTCTGGAGATCCCGACCATCCCCAAGGACGAGCTGCTCGCTGCCCGAGGCTGGTAGGTCCGCCCGCAGGAAAGTCGGTGTGCCCGCCGGGCCCGCGCAGGGCGCACTCTTGCCCTTGATCGGGGTCCTCGCGATGCAGGGTGCTTTCGCCGAACATGTCAGCGCGCTCGAGGCGGCAGGAGCCCGTACGCGCCTCGTGCGGGCTCGTGAGGACCTCGACGGTCTCGATGGCATCGTCCTCCCGGGCGGAGAGAGCACGACGATGACGATGCTCATGGAGCGGGTCGGCTTGCTCGAACCGCTGCGCGAAGCCATCCGCAGCGGCCTTGCAACACTGGCCACATGTGCCGGGACGATCTTGCTCGCACGTGAAGTCACCGACGGCATGCCCGAGCAGAAGGGCTTCGGGCTTCTCGACGTCGCCGTACGCCGCAACGGCTACGGACGCCAGGTCGAGAGTTTCGAGGCGCCACTGCGCATCGAAGGCATGAACGGCAAAGAGTTTCCAGGCGTCTTCATTCGATCGCCGTTGGTCGAGCGCACCGGCGACGTGAAGGTCCTCGCGACCTACGACGGACACCCCGTTGCGGTCCAGCACGAGCGCATCCTCGGCCTTTGCTTTCACCCGGAGCTGACCGGGGACCTGCGCCTGCACCGCGAGTTCCTGCGCCTTGCCTCGGAGCGCGGATGAAGATTCGCACCGCCGGCTTGCTCGATCTGGCGCGCATCGAGGAGATGCATCGCTCGTCCGATGTCCGCTTGAGCGAAGCCGCGCCTCCGGCCGTGCGCCTCTGGTCGCTGCTGAGCTCCACGCTTTCCGCGCTGCTCCCTCTTTCCCAGGAAACCTTGATGTATGTGGCAGAGGAGCGCGGCAAGGTGGTCGGCTTCATCCAGGCATCCGGCCAGCCGATCAGCCTCGATCTGCGCAGGGCGCGCGTGCTCCAGGTGCTCAACCTGCAGGTCGCCGACGGTGCCGACTCGGACGAGGTCGCGCCGGCGCTGGTTCAGCATCTGTGCAACCAGGCGCTGGAGCGCGGCGCGCTGCGCCTGTTCGTCCGCGTGCCCGACCGCGATCCGGTGCTCTCGGCATTCCGCCTTCAGGGATTTCGGCAGTACGCCACCGAACAGGTCGTCTACGCCGACAAGCCCATGCGTCGCTCCGACCAGTATCCGGACGGCCTTCGGCCATTCAAGCGTGGCGATGACCGGAACCTCTATCAGCTCTATCGGAAGGTCACCCCACAGGGGGTTTCCCAGCTCGAGGCGCCCACCTATCGCGAGTGGAAGGCGCTGCACCCCGGCGAGTGGACGGGCGGCCTTGGCCCGCGGGCCGCGGACAAGCAGGAGCACGTCGTAGACCGAATCGAGGTCGTCGGTTGGGTGAGGATGATGCGCGGGGCGGGTGCCCGCCCCGACACCCTTCAGTTCATGGCCCTGCCGGAAAGCCCCCTCCCAGCCGAGCTGGCCGACTTCGGAATCTCCCTCCTGGGCGACTCGGAAGCGCCGGCCTGGTCGAGCCTGCGTCACTATGATTCGCACATGATCGACGCCCTGCGAGGGCGTGGGTTTAACGTCTTGCTCACGCAGTTGTTGCTGGTCAAGGAGCTGGCGCTGAGGGTGCCGAAACCGGTGCGAGAGAAAGGACTGGTGCCGTCGTTCGGATGACAGCGCAAGCCAGACACCCCGGACGAGCGCAGGGCGAATTTCAATCACGGGCCGCCAACTGGGACGAGGAGGTCGAGCTCTTGGCGCGGGCGCTTCCGCCTGAGCTCGCGCGGGCGTTGCACGAGCGCACCGACCCCGGCGAGCTGCTCGAGATCGTGCTCGATCTGGGGCGCGAGCCGGAAGCGCGCGTTCCGGGGCGCGAGGTGCTGCTGGCCGACCATCCGGTCTCTGCGTCCGACCTCGAGCACGTGGCCAACAACGTTGGTCAGTTCGGCGACGACAACCGCGCCGGCATCGAGCGCACGCTGCACCGTGTCTCCGCGATTCGGAACCGGTCCGGCCGCATCGTCGGGCTGACCATGCGCGTCGGCCGCGCCGTGACCGGCACCGGCGAGATCATCCGCGACATCGTGGTCAGCGGCCAGAGCATCTTGCTGCTCGGCCGGCCCGGCATCGGCAAGACCACGATGCTTCGTGAATGTGCGCGTTTGCTGGCTGACGAGCTGCGCAAGCGAGTGGTCATCGTCGACACGTCAAACGAGATCGGCGGCGATGGTGACATCCCGCACCCCGGCATCGGCCGTGCGCGGCGCATGCAGGTGAAGACTCCGCTGCTGCAGCACGCGGTGATGATCGAAGCGGTCGAGAACCACATGCCCGAGGTCATCGTGATCGACGAGATCGGCACAGAGCTCGAAGCCGCAGCTGCACGAACAATCGCCGAGCGCGGCGTGCAGCTGATCGCGACTGCCCACGGCCAGACCCTCGAGAACCTGCTCGTCAACCCCACCCTGAACGACCTTCTGGGCGGCATCCAGAGCGTGACGCTGTCGGACGAGGAGGCGCGCCGCCGCGGCACGCAGAAGTCGGTGCTCGAACGCAAGGCTCCACCGACTTTCGACGTCCTGGTCGAAATCCAGGACCGCGACCGCGTCGCCATCCATCAGCCGCTCGCCGATGTCGTGGACACAGCGCTGCGCGGCCCGATGCAGACGCCCAAGATCCGCGTGCGGACGCGCGAGGGCCGGGTCATATCGAACGTCGACGCGCCGGTGGTCCTGGCATCGGAGCCTCCCGCGACCGTGTCGACGAGCAAACCGCTGGGCATCTTTCCCTACGGCGTGAGCCGGCACCACGTCGAGCAGTCGATCCGGGAGCTCGACCTGCCCGTGCGCGTCCTGGGCAACCTCGACGGCGCCGGAGCCGTGCTCACCTTGAAGAACCACTACCGGCGCCGGCCCGACAGCTTGCGCCAGGCTGAGAGTCGGGGCCTGCCGATCCACATTCTCAAGAGCAACACCGTGAGCCAGGTGCGCGACGCCCTGACTCGCATTTACGGAGTCGACAAGCAGGACGAGGCGACGACTCGAGCCCTGGCCGAGGCCGCGGCGGCGATTCGCCAGGTCAAGACGACGCTCCGGCCGGTTGAGATAGGGCCGCAGAACGCGTACCTGCGCCGCCTGCAGCACCAGCTCGTGGCGGAGAACGACCTGTCCGCCCGCAGCACCGGCAAGGAGCCGCAGCGCAGGCTTCGCATCACGCCTTTGCCCGAAGAACCGGCCTAGGTTGGCCGGGCAGCGCGGGATCTTCATCACCTTCGAGGGCACCGAGGGTTCAGGCAAGACCACCCAGGCGGAGCTCCTGGGCCAGTGGCTGGCCGACCGCGACCCGGTCGCGGTCCGCGAGCCAGGTGGTACCGAGCTGGGCGAACGGATCCGCGAGGTACTGCTCTACGCCGGCCTCGAGATCGACGCCGAGGCGGAGATGTATCTCTTCATGGCCTCCCGCCGGCAGCTGATCGCCGAGGTCATCGAGCCCGCTCTGACCAAGGGCCAGATCGTGATCGCGGACCGCTATCACGACTCGACCCTGGCCTACCAGGGCGGCGCGCGGGGCGTGCCAACAACGTGGCCGACGACCTTTCCCCTGCCCAACGTCACCTTCCTCCTGGAGGGTCCCGTCGAGGCCGGTTTGGGCAGGCACGAGGCGGCGGGCAAGAGCAAAGACCGGATGGAGCAGGAGTCGATCGACTTTCATCAGAAGGTGGCCGAGGCGTATGCCTGGCTGGCCACGAACGACCCGCAGCGTTTCATCCGGCTCGACGCCACCGGTTCGCGCGACAAGATCCACCTCCAGGTCAGAGATCACGTCAAACCACTGCTCGAAGGGCGGGATTGAAGCTCATCATTGCCGTCGTGCAGGGTGAAGACGCACAGCGCACGGTCCACGCGCTGACCGACAAGGGGATCAGCTCGACCCGGGTCTCCTCGACCGGCGGCTTCCTTCAGCAGGGCAACGTGACGCTGCTGATCGGCATCGAAGAAACGCAGGTTGCAACTGCGCTGGAGATCATTCGCGAGAACTGCCACGAGCGCAGCCGCTACCTGACCCCGGTTCCCCCGCTCGCTGAGCCCGGCGAGTTTCTCCTTGCGTACCCGGTCGAGGTTCAGGTGGGCGGCGCGACGGTATTCGTCGTTCCAGTGGACTCACTCGAAAAGATCTGAAACCACGTCCATGATCAGGGTCGAAGGTCTGTACAAGAGCTTTAGCGACGTGCGTGCCGTCGCCGGCGTAGACCTGCATGTCGAGCGGGGCGAGATCCTTGTTCTACTCGGCCAGAACGGCGCCGGCAAGTCGACGACGCTGCGCTGTCTCGGCGGGATCCTCCGCCCCGACGCAGGTCTCATCGAGCTCGACGGCCTTCGCCTGCCCGAGAGCCTGGACGCGATGCGATCGCGGCTCGGTGTCGTGCCGGACCAGGCGCGGCTTTACGGGCGCAACACGGCTACGGAGTACCTCGACCGGTTTGGCTACCTGTACGGCGTTCCCGAAAAGATTCGCCGCGAGCGTATCGCCGCGCTCCTCGACCGCTTCGAGCTGGCCGACCGCTCCGATACCATCCTCGCCGCCTACTCCCGTGGTATGGCGCAGAAGGTCGCGCTGATCCGCGCGACAATCCACGAGCCGGACTGGATCTTCTGTGACGAGCCGACGGCTGGCCTCGATCCCGTGGCCGCGTCGGACATGCGCCACTACCTGGGCGAGCAGAGGAGCCGCGGCGCCGCTCTGATCGTCACGACCCATGTCCTGGGCGAGGCCGAGCTGATGGCGGACCGCGTCGCCATCATGCGGCGCGGGGTCATCGTGGCCGAGGGCACGCTCGACGAGCTGCGCCAGGAAGCCGAGGCCGGCCGCCGCTTCGAAGCGCACCTCGCGCGAGCGCCGGAAGATGCGCCCGCCATCACGGGGTGGTTGAGCTCGCGCTCCCTCGCGCACAAGCTCGAAGGTCAGGAGCTCTCCTACACTTTGCCGTGGCCGGCGAGCGTCGGTGACCGTGCTGCCTTTGCTGCCCAGCTGCAGGCACGGCTCGCCGAGCAAGGCGCACCGTTCCACGAGCTCGAGGAACGGCAGGCGACACTCGAGTCGGTCTACCTGAAAGCAATGGAAGCGCCGATCGCAGCTTCCACTGCGCCGGCGCCTTCCTCGGCCCACATCGTGTCCGGCATCCGGGCGCCGCGAATGTTCGCGTCGCTGCCCAAGCAGGGCGACATGCTGCGCCACTCGCTTCCCTTCTATGTCAGCTCCTGGTGGCGGCGCGGCGACCTGAGCTGGGTGCTGTACCTGAACGCCTTCGTCCTGCTGCTCGTCGCAGGCACATCGCTGTTCGGCCAGCTGCCCGGGGTTGCTGGACAGGTCGCGCAGCGCATCGCGGGTGGAAGCGCCTTGCAGGCTGGGCTGCTGCTGCCCCTGTTCTTCATGTCGTTTGCGCTGCTCGAGTCGATCAAGAGCTCGATCGGCATCTGGTGGGAAAAGGCGCAGGGCTCGCTCGAGGTCCTGCTGTATACGCCGCTTGATGACCCATCGCTGATCTGGCTCGAGGTCTTACCCGGCGCGGTGGTCAGCACTGTTTGGGTGACGCTGTGGATGGCTGCCGGCATGGCGCTGTTGAGCCTGTTCGGGCAGACCGCGCCATGGGACCTGCTCCCGGTGTTCGCTTTCGTTGCGGTAGTCACGTCGTACTGGGCCGCAATGGGGCGAATGCTCGGCTTCATGCTCTTTCCGCGTGAGGGTGCGGCGGGCGGCGCGTGGTCGTTCCTCCTTTCGCCCGTGTCCGCCGCCGTAGCGGACCTGCCACTCGCGCTCTTCATCTTCCGCTCACCCCTCGCGCCGGTCTCGCTCTTGCTTCCCATCACGGCGTGCTTTGCGTTGACGGTCCTTTGCGGCGCCGCCTTCGACCGCGAACGGCTGATGGAGACCGGAGTGGGGCGTATGCGGCGACGGCGCAACTGGCTGCCGGTCACCGTGATTCGGCGCAGTGCGGCCGCGATCGCCGTTGGCATCCTTCTGGCCGTCGTGCCCGCTGGGGTCGCGGCCGAGCTGACCTCGAACGCAAACCTGCACTCGTGGTCCGAGGTCAGCGGCTCGGCGGGCTTGAGCAGTGGCGACCCGGCGCGGATCGCGTACACGCCTGTGAGCACGACCCCCGTGCATCAGCCAAACGGTGTAACAGTTGCCGCGGCCGGTCTGGCGGGAATCGTGGCCATCCTGGCTCTGATGCTCGGCCTGGTGGTGTTGAGCTTTGCCTCGTTCTTTCTGTTGGGGATCCCAGCGGTGGTCCTGCTTGCCGGCGTGAGCGCGATGTGGGGCACGCAGCTCGGGTTTGGTTTCTCGACGCCGCTTCAACCCTGGTTCGCCGGTGCAGGCGGCGTTGCTCTTCTTGCCCTGGCCCTAAACACTGGAGCCGCGCTGCCCATCTACTGGTCGCTGGTATTTGGGTCTGGCCGGCGGCTTGACCGCCTACGCGAGGCGTGGTCCAACTACTGGGCGCTCTTCCGAGGACTGGTCATCCCCTCGTGCGCTCTCTTTGGTGCGGTTGTCTTCCGATTGCTTGCTGCGGGCTAGTGCGCAGGCGGCCCGGAGATGCCGACCAACACCACCCCGCCCACGATCAGGACCATGCCGGCCATCGCCAGCGGCGGGACCGGGTCGTTGAAGAGGATCTTGCCAAACACTGCAACAAGGGCGATGCCGACCGCGGACCAGATCGCGTAGACGATTCCGACCGGGAGCGTTTTCAGCACGAACGCGAGAAGGACGAAGCTCGCGATGTAGCCGATCACGGTGATGACAGAAGGGATCGGCCGGCTGAAGCCGTCAGAGCCGCGAAGCGCGAGAGTGCTCGCCACCTCGGTCGCAATGGCCGCGCCAAGCAGCAGCCACTGCACGGTCTTAGAGGTCGAGGGCTTGCGCGACCAGCTCGCGGTGATACGTCGCATCACCGAGCGTCACCTCGGATGACTTGGCGCGCTTGAAGTAGAGATGCATGTCGTGCTCCCAGGTGAAGCCGATGCCGCCGTGCACCTGGATGCCGTCGCCCGCGACCTTCCTGTACGCGTCGGATACGTACGCCTTGGCCATCGACGAGGCGAGCGAGCGGTCCGGCGCGTCCGCGTCGACCGTCCACGCCGCGTAGTAGGTGGCCGATCGCCCGCTCTCGGACAGCACGAGCATGTCAGCGAGCTTGTGCGAGACCGCCTGGTAGATCCCGATCGGCTTGCCGAACTGCTGGCGCGTCTTCACGTACTCGGTCGAGATCTCGAGGACCTTCTGTACGCCACCGACCATCTCCGCACACAACGCTGCTGTGGCCCATTCGAGGGCGCGCTTCAGGCGAGGCCATGCCTTGTCGGGCGTGCCCATCACCGCTTCGGCCGGGAGCTGCACGCCGTCGAAGCGGACCTCGCTCCAGCGCCGCGTCATGTCGAGCGTTTCGAGCGGTTTGACCGTCAGGCCGTTCGGTCGGCCCTTGACCAGGAAGAGGGTGATTCCCTCCTCGCCTTCACCCCTCGTGCGCGCGGCGACCGCGATGTAGTCCGCGGCTCCCGCGTCAGGCACAAACAGCTTGACCCCGTCGAGCTGCCAGCCTCCTCCGGCCTGCTTCGCAGCAAGCGCGACACCGCTTGCGTCCCACCGACCGGCCGGCTCGGTGAAGGCCAGGGTCGCCCGCGCCGATCCGCCGGCAATCGCGCCGAGAGCCTCCTTTTTTTGGGCCTCGGTCCCAGCCTCGATCAGCACAGGGACTGCGAGCCCCATGGTCGAGAAGAACGGACCAGGAAGCAGGGCGCGTCCGGCTTCTTCGAGCACGACCACCAGGTCGAGGAAGGTGCCGACGCCGCCGTACTCCTCGGGTATGCCGAGCGCGGTCCAGCCGAGGTCGGCGATCTTCTTCCACAACGCCGGGTCATAGCCGTCGCCCTCCATCAGCTTGCGCACGACCTTGGGGCTGCACTCTTTGGCCAGGAACTCGCGCGTCGAACGGCGCAGCATCTCCTGCTCATCAGAAAACGCAAAGTCCACGAAAACGCAGTCTAGGTGGTAGGCGTACCCGACTCGTGAGGCGGTAACTCAGGCAGCTCCTCCTCGTCGTGAGCGGGGAGCTCCGGCTCTTCCTCAGCCGCCGCGGCGGGGGCGGATTCCACCTTTGCCAGCACGGCCTCCGGCTTCGCCTCGACAGGCTCTGCCGGAATCTGTGGAGCCGCCGCCTTCTCCATCGGAGGGATCCTCCGCACGGGCGGCGCGGCCTCCTGTTGAACGGGGCGCCGGTAGGCGGTGACCAGGCCGTAGAAGCCGAGCATCAGAGCGGCGATGCCGCATGCGGCGGCTGCCCCGAGGCCATTGTTCTCGCCGTCGGTAAGCGGTCGAGGCAGACCGGTGGTGCAGGGCGCGGGCAGTACGGGGCAGGTGCCGAGGGCGGCGAGCCGGACGGGCAGCGAGAAGATGGACAGGAGCCCGTAAACGATCGCGAGTCCGGCCACGAAGTAGATCACCGACGTGGTGATCCGGCCCTGCGAGTGAAACAGCGCACACGCCGCAATGCCGATCGCCCCGACCGCGAACGGGATTATCACGCCCGCGATGCGACTGGACGTGCCGCCGAAGACCAACGGCAGGAAACCACCGACCGCGACGATGGCCGCGGACGCCCAGAGCGCCCAGATGACCCGCTGCTCTTGACCCAATGCCTGATTCACGTGCGGAATTCTGTCCTGCGTGCACCCGCAAGACAAGCGGATATCAGGTCAAAGAGCTATTTTCAGCTTCGTCCGAGCCGCCACTGACTTTCTGAGGCGCCCTCTGAACCTGCCGACCGGCGGTCACGTGCACCGTCTGGCGGAGGGGCAGCTCTTTGATGAAGAGGGTGACGAGGATGGATACCGCGATGATCGGCAGGCCGGCCATGAAGACCGGGTGCAGCGCATCCGCCAGCCCGTGCCGGATGCCGGCGGCGATCGCCGGCGGGAGATGCGCGAGCTGCGCGGGATCGAACACCGCGGTGGCCGTCGCTCCGCCTCCGGCAGACTGCAGCTGGCGGAGCGCCGCGGGTGGCAGGTACTTCGCCATCGCAATGGCCATGCCCTGGGTCAGAATCGTGCCCAGGATTGCCAGCCCGATGGCCGCGCCCATCGAGCGCGACAGCTGCGTCGCCGACGTCGCGACCGCCATGTCGATTCTCTCGACCGAGTTCTGGACGATCAGGGTGTAGGTCTGCATGGTCAGGCCCAGCCCGAGACCGATCAGCACCATCGCCTCGATCGCCTGCTGGTTGGTCGTCGCCACACCGAACGTCGAGACCAGGTAGAAGCCGGCACCCATCGAGAGCAGGCCGAGGAGAATCGGCACCTTGTAGCGCCCAGTGCGCGAGATGAACTGGCCGCCCAGAACGCTCGTGACGATCATCGCGACGAGCATGGGCACCAGGATCGCGCCCGAGTTGGTGACGCTGTTCCCGATCACGCCCTGCACGAAAACCGGCAGGAAGAATATGGCGCCGAACATCGACATCGCCACGCCAACGCTCGCGATGTTCGAGAAGGTGAAGATGCTGCTCTTCCACAATCGCAGCGGCAGCACCGGTTCTGGAGCGTGCATCTCGACCCACACAAAAGTCGAGATCAGAACCGCCGCGGCGGCGTACAGGCCGATGATCTGCCACGACGACCACGGGTACTGGACTCCTCCCCATACTGTGGCCAACAGCACGCATGTGATGCCGGCCGAGAGGGTCACGCTCCCCCATACGTCGATCGCGTGCTTGCGTCGCTCATTCGGAACGTGCATGTAGAGCGCGATCACGACCATCGTCACCACGGCGACAGGTAGGTTGACGAAGAAGAGCCACCGCCAGGTGAAGTGCTCTGTGATGAAGCCACCCGCTGCCGGTCCGACGATCGAAGCGAGGCCGAACGACGCGCCCATCATTCCCTGATACTTGCCCCGTTCTCGGGGCGAGATGATGTCGCCGATGATCGCTTGCGAGAGCGGCATGATGAAGCCCATGCCGGCGCCCTGGACGAAGCGCGCGAAGACCAGGAACCAGAAGTTCGGCGCCAGCCCGGACAGGGCCGAGCCGATCGCGAACACGATGATGCCGGTCATGTACAGAGGCTTGCGGCCGTAGATGTCCGAGAGCTTGCCCGCGATGGGCACCACGATCGTCGAGGCGAGCATCGCCGAGATCGGGACCCAGCTGTAGTCGGCGAGTCCGCCAAGCTCGGCCACGATCGTCGGCAGCGCCGGCGCAACCAGGGTCATGTTGAGCGACGCGACCAGCGACCCAAGCAGGAGACCCGCGAAAACGGCCATCACGCCGCGGTCGACGCCCTTTTGCGTTGTCGCGCCGGCCGCCTGGGTGGCGACAGCGGTCATGTGATCAGAGGTTACCGACTGCGGGGCAGTCCCAGCACGCGCTCCGCGAGGATGTTTCGCAAGACCTCAGAAGTCCCGGCTTCGATCGTGTTTGCGCGCGAGCGGAGGAACTCGTATTTCCAGCCGTCGCCGTCGCCAACCTGGGAGGCGGGGCCGCCGATATCGACGGCCGTCTCCGCCATGCGCTGGTTGAGCTCAGACCACATCAATTTGAGGATCGATCCTTCAGGTCCGGGAATCCCGTTTCGCTTCACCGCCGTCACCGCGCGATAACCGTTCAGCTGCAGCGCGCGGGCCTCGATGGTGTGCTGCGCGACCTTCTGGCGCACCAACGGGTCCGCGCCGCGGCCGAGCTTGCGCGCGCGCTCCGCCAGCTCCGAGGCTGTGATCTGTGCACGCGTCGCCAGGGCCAGGCCAAGCGTGCCGCGCTCGTGAAGCAGAGTCGTCATCGCCACTGTCCAGCCCTTCCCGGCCTCGCCGAGGATCTGTGACTTCGGCACCTTGACGTCCTTGAAGAAGATCTCGTTGAACTCCGCGTCGCCGGTGATCTGGACCAGTGGGCGCACCTCGATGCCGGGGCTCTGCATGTCGACCAGCAAGTACGTGAGCCCGTCCCGCGGGTTTGCCTCCTTGCGTTCGCGGGCCAGCAGCATGCACCACTTCGCGACGTGGGCCAGCGTCGTCCATACCTTCTGGCCGTTGACGACGTAGTGGTCGCCCTTGTCTTCCGCCCGTGTCTGCAGCCCGGACAGGTCACTCCCCGCGTTGGGCTCGCTGAAGCCCTGGCACCAGATCTCATCCGCCGAGAGGAGCGGCGCCAGGTATCTCTTCTTCTGGTCCTCGGTGCCGTGCGCGATGACGACAGGGCCGCCCATGCCGAGGCCTATGACGTTGATCGGCTCGGGTGCGTGGGCGAGGATCATCTCGTCGTTGAAGATCAGCTGATCCAGGAAGCTGCCACCGCGGCCGCCGTACTCCTCGGGCCAGGTGATCCCGACGTAGCCGGCCTCGTGGAGCTTTCTCTGCCAGGCTCGGCGGTTGTTGATGAAAGTCTCCATGTCGTGCCCGTCGCCGTCGTGCGGCGCGTTCGCCTTCAGCCAGCCACGCACCTCGTCACGAAACGCCTTCTCCGACGGGCTGAGCTCAAAGTCCATGGCGCTTAGGTTAGGCCACCGCCGGAATCACTTCTTTCGCCAGCAGCTGGAGCGCGTCTGAATCGTCGAGCGCGAAGTGTTGAAGCATGAACAGGTCGACCCCGAGGTTTGCGTGCTCGCGCATCTGTTCCGCGATCTCTTCCGGCGTGCCGACGAAAGCGCGAGGCCGCATCGTCTCCAGGACCTGCTCGGCGTCCAGGCCTCTCAAGCTCCCCATCACCTCGCCCAGCTTCAAGGCTCGTTCGCGAAGCTCGCCCTGGTCGCGGCCGATGATGTAGGTCGTCATCACCGAGCGCTTGATGGTCGACGGGTCGCGGCCGATGTCTCGGCAGGCCTGGTCCAGGGCGGCACTGCGTTGGCGAAATGTCTCGGTGTCCAGCCTGGAGAGGTTCCACTCGCTTGCTTCGCGAGCCGCAAGTGGCAGCGTTCGTTTCATGCCCTTGCCGCCGATCAAGAGCGGAATCGGATCACGGGCAGGTTTTGGGTAGGTCTCTGACCAGACGTCGCGCATCGTCTTGATGCCCCCCTCGAGCCGGTCGAAGCGCTCGCGCTCGGTGTAGAAGGGGATGTCGAAGATCTTGTGCTCGTTCTCGTTCCAGCCCGCTCCGACTCCAAGAAGCAGACGTCCGCCGGAAAGTGAATCGACCGCAGCAGCGATCTTCGCGAGCACCGCAGGCAAGCGAAATGTCATCGGGGTGACCATCGGGCCGAACTCGATCCGCGTCGTCCACTCGGCCGCGAGGGCAAGTGAGGTCCAGCACTCGACGCAGTCGCGATCAGATTGACCAGCCAGCGAGATGAGGTGGTCGCTGCGGCGAAGCGACGCGAAGCCCAGGGTGTCGGCGTCGTGGCAGATGCGCCGCCAGCGCTCCCATGTCAGGCCTTCCTGGCCCTCGATCATGATTCCGATCTGCGTCATGGCTCGAGCGCCATCGTAAGTTCATCGAGAGGACGGAAGTTCACGATCCGATCCTCTGAGATGCCCGCTCTCCGCGCCATCCAGAGCGCCATGGGCACGTAAGCGAACTCGGCTGGTGCGTGCGCATCCGCGTCCAGCGAGAAAATGCACCCCCACTCGAGCGCCAGGCGGGCCATCTCAGGGGAAAGGTCCATGCGCGCTGGGTCGCAGTCGATCTCCAGCGCGACTCCATGCTTGGCGGCTTCCTTGAACACGGCCTCGATGTCGTAGGTCGCGCCTTCGCGCGATCCGGGCCGGCGGCCGGTCGGATGGCCGATGACGTCGACGTGAGGATGCGAAACCGCGCGAAGCATGCGTTCAGTCATGGCGGCGGACTCCTGTCGCAGCTTGACGTGGGGCGAGGCGATGACGACGTCGAGGATCTCCAGCACCGCGTCGGGCAGGTCGAGCGAACCGTCTTCGAGGATGTCGACTTCGATCCCCTGGAGAAGCGTCAGCCCGTCGACTCGTGCCTGGACGTCGGCCATCTCCCGCGACTGGGCGACCAGCCGCTCGGCGTCGAGCCCGTGGACTACCTTGATGCGAGGGGAGTGATCGGTGATGCCGAGATAGCGGTAGCCGAGGGCCTTCGCGCCCTCCGCCATCTCGAGCATGGTCGCCCTGCCGTCGCTCCAGTCGGTGTGCGAGTGGATGTCGCCCTGGTAGCGGCTGAAATCGACCGCCGACTCGTCATCGCGCGCGGGCTGCCTCATCTGCTCGCGCAGGCGCGCCAGGTAGCGGCTCTGCCCTGTCTCGACCAGATCGGCGAGAACCTTCGCGATGCCGGCGCCGACGCCTTCGATCGAGGTCAGGGCGCCGTCGCGCTGGAGCGCGGCCAGGTCGGGACGCTGGAGGGCGAGCGACCAGGCGGCCGCCGAGAAAGCCTTGGCTCTAAAGACCTCCTTCGGATCCTGCCGGAGCAGGTAGCCAATCTCCGAGAGCGCCTGGGCAGCCGCGATCGCATCCAACCCGTAAATTGTGTGAGCAACCATGGCCACGCCGAAGCCCAAGCCGCGAGATCCGATCCCGGAGCTGGTCGAAACGCTGCTTGTCGAGCTTGGCGAAGACCCTGATCGTCAGGGCCTCAAAGCGACGCCGGGCCGCGTTTCGCGCGCGCTGCGCGAGCTGACGTCCGGTTATGGGATGAAGCCCGAAGATGTCATCGCAGACGCCGTCTTCGACCAGGACTACGAGGAGATGGTGCTGGTGAAGGACATCCCGTTCTACAGCCTCTGCGAGCACCACATGCTGCCGTTCTTCGGCCACGTGCATGTCGGCTACCTGCCGAAGGGAAAGGTCGTGGGCCTTAGCAAGATCCCGCGCCTGGTCGAGGTGTTCTCCCACCGCCTTCAGATCCAGGAGCAGCTGACGCGGGAGATCGCCGAGGCCCTGAACGCTGGGCTTGCGCCACACGGCGTTGGCGTGGTCATCGAGGCACGCCACCTGTGCATGGAGATGCGCGGCGTCGAGACGCCGGGCGGCCGGATGATCACGTCTTGCATGCTGGGCACGTTCCGGCGCGACCCGCGCACGCGCGCCGAGTTTCTGGACCTGGTGCGCCGCTCCTAGACCCTCCCACACATAAACGAACCTTTATGCATTAGACTGGCTTATAAAGCAACCTTTATGTTTCTCCAGAACCCGCGGAACGAGATGCCGGACCATTTCCTGGCCTTCGCCAACCCGACCCGCCTGCGCATCCTGGAGCGCCTGGCCAAGGTCGGCGAGGTGAGCGTCAACGAACTGGCCGAGCACCTCCGCATGAGCCAACCGCGCATCTCGTGGCACTTGCGGACGCTGCGCCTGGGCGGCGTGATCCGAACGCGGCGCGACGGCCGCCAGGTCTACTGCTCGCTCGACTTGGAGAACATCAGGCGCTACCGCGAGCGCCTCGACCAGATGCTGGGGATCCCGCACAACGGAAAAGTGAAAGTACGTGAGGAGGTTGGGGCATGAGCGCCAATCACAAGAACGGTCATCGCAACGGCAAAGTACGGGTGGCCATCGTCGGGGTGGGCAACTGCGCCTCGTCGCTGGTCCAGGGCGTGCACTACTACCACGACGCTTCGCCGAAAGACTCCGTGCCTGGTCTGATGCACGTCGACCTCGGCGGCTATCACATCAGCGACATCGAGTTCGTGGCCGCGTTCGACATCGACAAGAACAAGGTCGGCCTCGACCTCTCGGAGGCCATCTTCGCCAAGCCGAACAACACCGTGAAGTTCTCTGTCGTACCGAACACCGGCGTGAAGGTCAATCGAGGCATGACGCACGACGGGATCGGCAAGTACCTGGCCGACGTGGTGAAAAAGGCGCCCGGTGAAACCTCTGATGTGGTCGGCATCCTCAAGAAGACGAAGGCGGATGTGGTCGTGAGCTACCTGCCGGTCGGCTCCGAGGAGGCGACCAAGTGGTATGTCGAGCAGGCGCTCACCGCGGGTGTCGGGTTCGTGAACTGCATCCCTGTCTTCATCGCGCGCGAGCCCTACTGGCAGAAGCGCTTCCTGGACAAGGGCCTGCCGATCATCGGCGACGACATCAAATCCCAGGTCGGGGCCACGATCGTCCACCGCGTCTTGACGCGTCTCTTTCGCGACCGCGGCGTGAAGCTCGAGCGGACCTACCAGCTCAACTTCGGCGGCAACACCGACTTCCTCAACATGCTGGAGCGCGAGCGCCTGATGTCCAAGAAGATCTCGAAGACACGCTCGGTGACCTCGCAGCTCGACTACGACGTCGGCGCGGACAATGTCCACATCGGCCCATCCGACTACGTGCCCTGGCTGAACGACCGCAAGTGGGCCTACATCCGGCTCGAGGGCCGCTCCTTCGGCGACGTCCCTCTCAACGTCGAGCTGAAGCTCGAGGTAGTCGACTCACCCAACTCGGCGGGCATTGTGATCGACGCCGTGCGCTGCGCCAAGCTGGCGCTCGACCGCGGCATTGGCGGAGCTCTGGAAGCGCCGAGCTCCTACTTCATGAAGTCGCCTCCGGTGCAGTACAGCGACAACGAAGCAAGGCGGTTGGTGGAGGAGTTCATCGAAGGTGATAAGGCGGGAGTCAATGGGCGCGACCGCCGTGTCGCCCGCGCGAAGCCGGCCGCAGCTGCTCGCCGCTAGCTACCGCGCGGGCGCGCGCGTGCTCCGCGCTGTTCCCGCCAGGGTGCGGCACGCCGCCGCGGCTCCAGGCGGGACCGCGTGGTTCTTGCTCAACGCCCGGCAGCGCCGCGCTGCGCTCGACAACTATGCAGCGGTGCTGGGCGTCGACCGGTCTGATCCGCGCGCGGCGCGGGTCGCCCGGCGCGCGTTCCAGAACTATGGCCGCATGCTGATCGACTTCCTGGTCCTGGGCGGGCTTTCGCCGGACGAAGTGATCAAGCGCATGTCTCTGGATGGACGCGAGCACCTCGATGCGGCGCTCGCCGGAGGACGTGGCGTCATCATGGCGGCGCCGCACATGGGCTCGTGGGACATGTCCGGTGCGTACGCCGCGGCGATGGGTTACAGGATCTGGACAGTCGCCGAGCGATTTCCAGGGTCTCTCAATGAGGCGGTTGTCGCAACGCGACATAGCTTCGGGCTGAACATCATCCCAATAGGGCGCTCTGCAATAAGGGCCATCACCGAGACGCTCCGGTCGAACGGAGTCGTGGCCTTGCTATGCGACCTCGAACAGGGGCCGGGTGTCGGCGTGCGGTTCTTCGGCCAGCGTGCCATAGTCCCCGGCGGTCCTGCCGCATTGGCCATCAAGACCGGAGCCGCTCTTCTCCCAGCCTGCCAGTACGCAGACGCCGGGGGCTATCACGTACACATCGAGCCGGCCCTCACATGGTCTGCGAACGAAACCAAAGAAGACCTTATGCAGCGCGTGATCGACAGGTTCGAGGATTTCATCAAGGAGCGGCCCGAGCAGTGGTATGCGTTCCGTCCGATGTTCAATCGCTGAGGGATGGGCGAATGGACATGGCGCGCCTTCAAGATCGTGCAGTCGCTGGTCGAGAGGCTGCCGCGGCCCTGGGCATACGCGCTCGCAGTGGCGGCGGCAAAGATCGCGTGGTGGTTCTCACCCCTCGCCCGACCGCGGCTCGAGTACAACCTGAAAGTCGCTTGTCCGGAGCTGGAGAACGATCCGGCGGCGTTGCGCAAGCTCTCCTGGCTGAACTTCCGCAACCACGCCAAGGCATACGCCGACCTGATGCAGCTGCCGAGCGCCCACGTAGAGTCAATGCGCCGGCTCTTGAAGATCAAAGGCCTGGAGCACCTGGAAGAGGCGCGCGCCCTCGGCAAAGGGGTGCTCGCCGTGTCGTGTCACATGGGCTCGTACGAGGTGGTTTCGGCGATCTGGTCCGCGACGCTGGCGCCCGTGAGCTTTTTCGCCGAAGAGCTCGAGCCACGGGCGCTGTACGAGTGGTACCGCGACACGAGGGCGCGACTTGGGATCAGCGTCCTGACGCTCGACCACGGAGGCATTCGGCGCGTGCTCGAAGCGCTGCGCGAGCAGGAGATGGTGATCACCGCCATCGACCGCGACATCACGGGGACCGGCCACGTGATGCCCTTCTTCGGCAAGCCGACGCCCATCCCGCTGGGTCCGGCCGCCATCGCCTTGCGACTCGGAACCCCGCTGTTCCCGGTATGCGTCTACCGGTTGCCGGACGATACGTACATGGCCGAAGGAGCACCCCTCGTCTATGCGAAATCGACCGGCGATACGCGAGCAGACCAGGTGCGTGCGACCGAGGAGCTGCTGCGGAACATCGAGCGCTTCATCCAGCAGCATCCGGAGCAGTGGCACGTCCCACACCGGATCTGGGCTGGATCGCCGTGAGGAAGAGGCGCGGGGGGATCAGGATCCCCCCACGAGCCCCCCTCCACTGGGCACGATTGGCAGGCGCTTGGAAAGTGCACGCCTGGGTGACGGCCGGAATGAATCCGGCCTACCAACCATGTGGGGAACTTCGGTGAGAGTCGGACTCGTCTCGCCGTATGACTTCGCGTCGCCAGGCGGCGTGAATGACCATGTCCGCCATCTCGCTGTCCGGCTCCAGAAGCTCGGCCATGAGACGCGGGTCTTTGCGCCGTCGAGCCGGGCTGAGGTCGACTTCAACAGCGCGCGCTTCTACCGAATCGGCAGGCCCATCGCCATCCCCGTCAACGACTCCGTGGCCCGCATCACGCTGAGCTTTCACCTGGCCAACCAGGTCGCGGCGATCATCGCGGACGAGCGATTCGACGTCCTCCACTTTCACGAGCCGCTGATGCCGGCTCTGCCGATGACCATGCTGCGGATGTCGACCACCGCCAACGTCGGCACGTTTCACGCGTTCGCGCACTCGAACGTGGGCTACTACTATGGCCGGCCGCTGCTCCAGCCTTACCTCGGCCATCTGCACCGCGCGATCGCGGTCAGCGAGCCCGCTCGCACGTTCGTCAATCGGTACTTCCCCGACTTTCCGATGCGAGTGATTCCCAATGGCGTCGACCTCAACGTATTCCGGCCAGGGCTTCCGCCGATCCGGCACTTGCGCGACGAAAACTTCAACATCTTGTTCGTCGGAAGGCTCGAGAAGCGCAAGGGTCTCGGCGACCTGGTGCGCGCCTACCGTTCCATCATCGAACGCGTGCCCCGGAGCCGCCTGATAATCGTCGGCGACGGACCCCTGCGCGGCAAGGTCGAGGCGTATGTCGCGCGACACCGCCTGCCCAACGTCGTCATGGCGGGCTATGTCCCGGAGACGGTAAAGCCGCGCTACTACAACAGCGCGGACATCTTCTGCGCTCCTGCGACTGGTGCGGAAAGCTTCGGCATCGTGCTGCTAGAGGCCCTTGCCTCAGGCCTGCCGGTGGTGGCGACGGAGGTGCCCGGGTACATGTCGGTGCTCGAGCCGGGTCTGGACAGCATCACGGTCCAGCCGAAGAACTGGCGCGAGCTCGCGGCTTCGCTCGTGATTCTGGCCCGCGACCGCGACCTCCGGACGCATCTGGCCGACTACGCGCTGGAGAAGGCGCGTCGGTACTCGTGGGACCTTGTCGCCGCCGAGGTCGTCGAGGTTTACAAAGAAGCGCGCAAGGCGCTGGCCGCTCAACCGGCCAGGGCACTGGAGGTGTCGGGTGTTCACCACGCGGTTTGAGGCTTGGGTGCGCAGGCACGCGGAGGCGCTTGTTTCGGCGCTCGGCCGCACGCCCCTGACTCCGAACCAGGTGACCGTGGTCGGCCTGGGGCTGACCTTCGTTGCCGCCGGCCTGGTCGCGTTCGGTCAATTGCGATGGGCAGGGATCGTCCTGATCTTCGCGGGGACCTGCGACATCCTCGACGGCGCGCTCGCGCGCACGACCAAGACGGGCTACCCGTACGGCGCTTTCCTCGACTCAACCCTCGACCGCTATTCCGAAGGCGCGATCTACCTCGGGCTGGCTGCCTACTTCGTCAGCATCGGCGGCACGCTGGAGCGGTGGCTCGTCCTCGCGACGCTGGCCGCGCTCGCCGGCTCTTTCCTCGTCAGCTACGTCCGGGCCCGCGCTCAGAGCCTTGGCTTCACATGCAAGACGGGTTTGTTCCAGCGGCCCGAACGAGTCGTGGTGACCGTGGTCGGATTGATCATCGGCGGCCCAGTGCTGTACGGCGTCGTTTTCCTGCTGGCGGTCGTGACCAACCTCACCGCGCTGCAGCGGATCAGGGAGGTGTGGCTGCAGGGGCGCGCCCAGCGCCTGGAGCGCGAAAGAGAGATGAAAGCCACTCGCACCGCCCCCCACCAGGTTCCGTGACCGAAACCTTCGACGGCGTCATTGGCCACGCCCAGGCGCTGGACCAGCTCCGAGCACAGGTGAAAACTGACCGGATGGCGCACGCGTATCTCTTCGTGGGCGAGTCCGGCCTGGGCAAGTCGACCGCTGCCCGCGCCCTGGCGGCCGCTCTGCTGCACGAAGCGCCGCTGTCCAGGCACCCCGACTACTGGGAGGATGACCGGGTCAAGCCGCTGTCGATCAACGAGATAAGACTGTTGCCGGACAAGCCGCCCGAGTTCCACGAGCTGTCGCTGCAGGCATTCCTCAATCTCAAACCCGCGGTCGCTTCCCGGCGCGTCGCGCTGGTCGTCAACGTCGGGCGCTTGCGCGACCAGGACCAGGGCGTGCTGCTGAAAACTGTCGAGGAGCCGCACCCCCACCGAGTCATCATCTTGACGACGCCCAGCCTCAATCCTTTCGTGGTTCTTCCCACCGTCGTCTCGCGCTGCCAGAGGGTGTTTTTCCACCCGGTGCCGGCTGCCGAGATCGAGAAGCTGCTGGCCGGCCACGGCGTCGACCCGCAGCGGGCAAAGCTGCTCGCGGAACTTTCCGGCGGCCGGCCTGGGTGGGCCGTGCGCAGAGCGCGCGACGAAACGGTCATCGAGCTCCACCATGTCTGGACCCGGCGCCTGGAGGAAGTCTTCGGCGCTCCGGCGGACGTGCCTCTGCACGTCGCCGCGGAGCTGGACGCTGCGCAGATGGGATGGCGGCGCAGCGAAGGTGAGGAAGAAGACCCTGCCTTGTTTGCGATCGCGAGCTGGCAGATCGAGCTGCGACACCGCATGCTTGGCAGCCGCGGCCCCGAGCAGGGCCGGTGGGCTCGGCTGCTCGAGCTGTCGTACGACACGCTCGGCTACCTCGAGCAAAACGTCAGCCCCCGGCTTGCTCTGGAAACGTTCTTGCTCGAATGCCGAAAAGCCTCGTAAGGAAGGGCCTCGACGGCTTTCAGCCCTACGTTCCGGGCGAGCAGCCGCCTGATGGCGAGGGGTGGGTCAAGCTCAACACCAACGAGTCGCCCCTACCGCCGTCGCCGAATGTGCTCGAGGCGATCAAGGCCGCCGCCGACGACTCGCTCCGCCTCTATCCGAGCCCGAGCGCGGCGCCCGCTCGCAACGCGATCGCCCGGCATTTCGGCGTCGATCCTTCGCATGTGCTGGTCGGCAACGGCGGCGACGAGCTGATCGAACTGTGCTTTCGCGCCTTTGCGGGGCCGGGCGACGAGGTCGCGTTTCCCACGCCCACGTATCCGCTGTTCGAGCCGCTGTGCCGAATACACGACGCCGTCGCGTCCAGGCATCCGACCGAGCTGGCGTGGGAGCTGCCGCCGAGCCTGGGGGCGGATCCGGCCCCTCTCAAGTTCATCGTCAACCCGAACTCCCCAACTGGCGCTCTGTTCGACCGCCCGGTCGTGGAGGCCGCCGTGGTCGCCTCTTCTGGAGTGGTCGTCATCGATGAGGCTTACGTCGACTTCGCGCCTCAATCAAGCCTGCCGCTGCTGGAGCGACATGACAATGTGCTGCTTTTGCGGACCTTCTCCAAGTCGTACAGCCTGGCGGGCATGCGCATCGGTTTTGCGCTGGGCCCAACCGACCTGATCGAATCGCTCAACGCGGTGAAGGACTCATACAACGTCGACCGGCTGGCCATCGTCGCGGCCGCTGCGGCGATTGCGGACGAAGGCCATCACACGAAGGTCGTCGATGAGGTGGTGACCAACCGGCGCGAGCTGAATGCCGCGCTCGAAAGCATGAATTTCGAAGTCGTGCCGTCGGCGACGAACTTTGTCTTCGCCAAGCCGCCGAAGCCCGCGGCTGAGGTTGTCGCTGGGCTTCGCGAGCGAAAGGTCCTGGTCCGCCACTACGATCGTGAGCCGATCGCGGGCTGGATCCGGATCACGGTCGGAACCCGGGACCAGCACGAGAAGCTGTTTGTTGCCTTGAAGGAGATTTTGAGCTGAACACCCCGACGCGAGACGAAGCATGGGAGCTCGTTACCTCCATGACCAGGTCCGACCAGCTGCGCCGGCATATGCGCAGCGTCGAAGCGGCGATGCGTGCCTATGCGCGCCGATTCGGTGAGGACGAGGACCGATGGGCGGTGCTCGGCCTGATCCATGACTGGGACTATGAATCCGGCCCGACGCCGGAACAGCATCCGACGCGTGGAATGCAGATGCTGCGCGAGAAAGGTTGGCCCGAGGACATTCTGCAGGACATCGCGTCGCACGCGGACTACCTGGACGTGCCACGTGACACCAACGCGCGCAAAGCGCTTTATGCAGTCGACGAGATGTGCGGCTTCATCATCGCGTGCGCCCTGGTCAAACCGGACAAGTCGCTGAGCTCGGTCGAAGCAAGCACGGTGCGTAAGAAGATGAAGGACAAGGCTTTCGCGCGCGGGGTTCACCGCGAAGAGCTGGTCGCCGGCGCCGAGGTCCTCGGTGTACCGTTCGACGAGCACGTGGAGCTCGTCCGCGATGCCCTGAAGCCGATCGCACAGGAGCTGGGACTGAATCCATGAGCACCGGCGGGCGACCGCGCGTCCTTTTGATGCACCCGATCCTCGACCCGGGTCCGGCCATCCTGGCCGAGGCGGCCGAAGTGATTGCCTATCCCCAGGGCCGCCCCCTCGATGAGGCAAACATCCGCCAGGCGGCGGAGGGCTGCATCGGGATCGTCAGCCAGCTGATGGATCCGGTCCGCGAAACAGTGCTGTCGTCGCCCGGCCTCAAGTGCGTTAGCAATGTGGCGGTTGGCTTCGACAACATCGACGTGCCTGCGGCCACCGCGCACAAGGTGATGATCACGAACACGCCGGGCGTGCTGGACGACGCGACGGCGGACTTCGCTTTCACGCTGCTCATGGCGACCGCTCGCCGCATCGTCGAGGCGGACAGCTTCACACGCTCCGGTCAATTCCGTGGCTGGGCAATCGACATGATGCTGGGTCACGACGTTTTCGACGCCACGCTCGGAATCGTCGGTATCGGCCGGATCGGCCGCGGTGTGGCCCACCGCGCGAAGGGCTTCAACATGCGCGTCCTCTACTACGACCCGCAGCCCCTTCCGCCGGAAGCCGAACAGCAGCTGAACGCCCGGCGATCGAGCCTCGACAGGCTCATCGCGGAGTCGGACTTCATATCGGTCCACGTGCCGCTAACTCAGGAGACCCAACACCTCATCAGCACCGCGCAGTTCAACACGATGAAACCGAACGCAATACTCATCAACACTTCACGCGGACCTGTCATCGACGAAGCCGCGCTTGTCGAAGCGCTCAAGGCCAAGAAGCTGGCCGGCGCCGGACTCGACGTTTACGAACGCGAGCCGGCAGTGCACCCGGGCCTGATCCCCATGCCCAACGTCGTGCTTGCTCCTCACATCGCAAGCGCCACTGTGCGCACGCGGTCTGAGATGTCGGCCATGGCCGCCCGCAACATGGCGACAGCAGTGCGGGGCGGGCGTCCGCCGAACCTGCTCAACCCCGAGGTCAAGCGATAGTTCTCGCACTTCGTTACCGATTGCTGGCGCTGGACCTGGACGGGACGATCCTGGACAGGCAGCTGCACCTCGACCCGCGCGACGTCGCCGCGCTCGACCGCATCAGGTCCGCGGGCGTCGCAGTCGTCGCCTGCACGGGCCGGCCGTTTCCAGGCGCGGCGCCATGGGTGAAAAGGCTCGGGCTCGAGGGTCCGATCGTCTGCTACCAGGGGGCGCAGGTCCGCACGCTGGACGGAGCCGTGCTGCTCGACCACGGCGTCTCGCATGAGCTCGCAATGGAGGTCATCGACTACGCACGCGAGCGCGACCTGCACGTTCAGGCTTATCGCGACGACGAGCTCATCGTCGAGCGCGATCGCCCCGAGGCTCACCTCTACGCTGAGCACGCGGGCATGACGATCCACCTCGTTGGCGACCTGGACACGGCGATGGGCCCGACCACGCCCAAGCTCGTCATCGTTTCGACAGGAGAGAAGCTGGAGGCGCTCTTGCCGGACGTTCGCCGCCGGTGGGCGGGCAGGTTGAATGCCGCAACCTCAGTGCCCGAATACCTCGAATTCACTAGCGTGGAGAGCGACAAGGCTTCTGCGCTGAGCTTTGTGGCCGAGCGATTCTCGATCCCGCAGGCGGAAGTGGTGGCGGTTGGCGACGGTCGCAACGACGCATCGATGATTGGCTGGGCCGGGCTGGGCGTCGCGGTAGCGGGTTCGCCCCCGGAGGTGATCGCAGCCGCGGATCGCACGATCCCCCGTCCTGGTCACGGCGGAATTCAGCAGCTCGCCGACGTATTGCTCAAGTAACAATGGGAACTCTTCTCCTCGTCCATGCTCATCCGGACGACGAAGCGATCTCGACCGGCGGCGTGATGATGAAGGCCAGGGCCCACGGTCAGCGAGTCGTGCTCGTCACGGCGACGCGCGGCGAGGTCGGCGAGATCTACAACATGGACGAGGCCGCTTCGAGGCCGCGACTTGGCGAGATCCGGGCGGCTGAGCTCAAAGCCGCCGGCGAGATTCTCGGCGTCGACCGCCAGGAGTTTCTCGGCTACCGCGATTCAGGCATGGTTGACACCGCGGACAACAAGGACCCGCGCTCGTTCCACCAGGCGCCGCTCGAGGAAGCGGCCGCCAGGCTCGCGGTATTCATGCGCGAGGAGCGGCCGGACGTAGTTGTGACGTATGGCGAGGACGGCGTGTACGGCCACCCCGACCACATCAAGGCGCACTTCGTGACCAACGCAGCTCTCGACGTCATCGAGCGTGAAGGTCTGCCGGTGAAAAAGCTGTACTACACCGCGATCCCGCGATCGATGATGGAAGAGTTCATGAAGCAAATGCCGGAAGAGGCGAGGCAGGCACAAAACCCGAACATGCGCATTGCAGGCACGCCTGACGAGCTGATCACGACTCGAGTCGACGTCCACGACTACGTGGAGCGCAAGCGCGACGCATTTCGAGCCCACCTGAGCCAGAACGATCCGAACTCGTGGTTCGCGACGATGGCGAGCCAGATCTACGAGCTTGCGTTTGGCACCGAGTACTACCAGCTAGCTCGCGGCAAGCCAGGCGCAGACCTGCCGGAGCCGGATCTCTTCGTCGGGATCAGCTGAGGCAGCTGTAGGAGTTCGCCGACTCATTCCAGCCGACGAGGCTCCACGTCAGCCCAACCTCGCCGGTGCAGGTCCCAGTCCTGGTGCGCAGGGTCATCGGGTAGGTAACCTGCCCGAATCCCCAGCGTGGCCGTCCAAGTGAATAGCTGATCACTTCCGGGCCGAAGCTCAACCGTTCGTTGAACAGACCCTGGATCACAAGCGGCGGACGGCCGAAGTAGTCGAATCCGATGGTGAACAGGGCGGCCGCCGCGAGCGTGATGGCGAGCCATCGCCGAGCCGTCTGCCCGGATGTTCGAGTCGCTCGGGGATCGAGGGCGCGGGGCTGGTAGACGACCGTTGTCCCCGCCGCGATGTCGCCCAGGCGCTGGCTGCCAGGGGTATTGAAGACAAGAACCCCGCCGAGCAAATAGAGCAGGGGAAGAAAGTCGACGGGCTTCAGCAGGTTGCGAACGACCACCGAGCCGACGCCTAGCGGCCTTCCGTCGAGCCGAACGACCTTGAGCCGCATCCAGTACTTGCCCGGCGTGGTCCCGAACATCGCCTCGGGGATGGTGAAGTACAGCCCCCCGAGCAATGTCAGCCATGGCCACGCGACCGCCGTCGTGGTCGAGTACATGCCGCCGCTGGCGGTGAAGAAGCCGGAAGTCACCTCAGTCACGCCATAAACGGAGTTCACGACGAGTGAGATGAACCCGAAAACGACCATATCGATGATGAGCGCCCGGAACCGGGCGAGGCGTGCCTCACGGGCGAATCCAGCCCGGTCTGAAAGCGCCGGTGCGACGGCCGCCACCGCCATGGTGGGCGAGATCATCTCACGTAGACTCGGGTTGCGATGGAGGTCCTGAAGATCACACCGCGCGGTTACTGCCACGGCGTCGTCGATGCGTTTCGGATCGCCAAGCGAGTCCGTGAGGAGACCCAGGGCCCCGTTCATATGCTGGGCATGCTGGTCCACAACACGCACGCCACCGACGACCTGCAGCGCCAGGGCATCGCGCTGGTCGACCAGCCCAATCGCCTGGCCGGTCTGGAACAGATCCAGGAGGGCACGGTGATCTTCACCGCCCACGGCGTGTCGCCCCAGGTCAAGCAGCGCGCGGTCGAGCTGGGACTGAAACCTGTCGACGCCACCTGTTCAGACGTCGTGCGCACGCATGAGCTCGTGGCCGACCTGGCCCGCCAGGGCTACGAGGTCGTTTACATAGGCCGCAAGGGACATCCCGAGCCGGAGGGCGTGGTCGGCGAGGCGCCGGGCAAGGTCTACCTGGTGCAGGAGCCCGAGGACATCGACGCGCTCGACCTGAAGGGCGACCGCGTCGCGGTGACCTGCCAGACCACGCTTTCAGTCTGGGATACCGAAGACCTCATAGGCCGGGTCAAGGCGCGCTACCCGCAGGCGGAGGTCCACAACGAGATCTGCCGCGCCACCCAGGAGCGCCAGGAGGCGGCTGTCGAGGCGGCCAAGGAGGTCGACCTGGTCATCGTCGTCGGCAGCCCGCGCTCGTCCAACTCGCTACGCCTGGTCGAGGTCGTCAAGAAGCTCGGCCATAAACCTGCCTACCTGGTCGACAGGTTTGAGGACCTCGACCTCTCTTGGTTCAACGGCGCCAAGAAGGTGGGAGTGACCAGCGGCGCGTCGACGCCGACTCAGCTCACCAGGCGGGTGATCGAATACCTTGAGGCCTTCGAACCTCCGGCCTAGGACGTCCCTCTCAGGCGTCGCAGGACGCCGCCTAACCCCTTCCGGTCGGCCTGGACGAGAGGCGTCGACGGGGCCGGGGTGACCGGCCCAGGCACCGTCTCAGGCGTGTGGGCCGCGCGCGGCTCGTGCTCTTCTTCGCGGGCGGTCGATCCTGAGGGGCGGCGGCGGCGACGCCTCCTGGACGGCCCAGCCGCCCGCTCCGGCTTGGCGCTTGCCGCGGGGGGAGCGGCGACCGCCGGCGGCTCAGGCACGGTGCCGTTGGCGCGGGAACGGCGGCGCCGGCGCCGCGGCGCACTCGTCACGGCTGCAGCCGCCGGCTCGGGGCTCCGCTGCCGCGGTAGGGCCGCGTCGCGCTTCACCGTGGCTCCGACCTCACCTTCCGCGCACAACGCCCCGTCGGCCGTGTGAACGTCCACCCGCCAGACCACGATCGAGGAAAGCGCTCCGCCCACTGGCGGCCGTTTCTGGGTCAGCGTCCAGCGGGCGTAGATCGTTTCCCCGGCGTGGATCGGCCGCGGGAACTTCCAGTTCAGCCACTCCCACTCTGCGACATGGGGCACGGGCATATCGACCGAACCAAGACCCACGGCCAGGGCGACCACCATCGCGGGCGGTGCCGGGCGCGGGCCATCGCCCGTGGCCTCGATCGTGAGCGGTGACAGGTCGCCGGCGACGCCGGCAAACAGCGCTATCTCGGCTTCGGAGACGGTGCGGCGGCGCGTCGTCCACTCGCCGCCCAGAGGTAGATCGTCGAAAGAAAGCGGCTCCAGATCGGGCCGAGTATAGATCCAACTCCAATGTCGGGGCGTTAACCTATGGCATCTTCAGAGCGCCCCAGGAGGCTTGACGTTGGATCTCGCGGCCGTACTGCTGGTCACCTTGGTCCTCCTGGTCGCGGCTTTCATCCTGCTCCTCATCTCCCTGATCCGCCTTCGTGGCGCCACGCGGGAGCTCGAGGCGGCACTCGCGGACGAAAGCGGCGCCCGCGACCGCGCAAGCCTTCTGCTCGCCATGGCGTCCGCGGTCAACTCCTCGCTGGCCCTGGAGGAGGTCCTCAACGTGGCCCTGACCCACGCGGGCCGGATCATGGGCGCCGTCGCGGGGGCGATGTACCTAGTCCGCACCGGTAAGGCAGAGATGCACCGCGAGGCCTCTTACAACCTGACCAACCGCGCCCGTGGGGCTGTGCGCAAGGTCGACGAGGAGCCGTTGCGATCCGCGCTCGCGGCACTCCGGCCGCTGGTAGTCAAGCTGGACGAGCGGACCGCGCCTGGTCTCGACGCGGGCGGACATCCCATGCACGCGTTGGTCGTCCCGATCCAGCGCTCAGGCCAGCTGATGGGAGCGATGGAGCTCTACCTCAATGCCTGGCGTGAGCTCAGCGAGGACCAGGCCGACCTCCTGAACGGTGTTGCGTCGCAAGCTGCAATCGCCATCCGCCACGCCCAGCTTTTCGAAGCCCAAGAGGAAAACGCGCTGACCGACGAGCTGACCAAGCTGCCGAACAGGCGCGCCCTGGCCCAACAGTTCCTTCGGGAGATGCAGCGGGCGCGTCGCAACCACAAGGGCATCACCTTCGTGATGATCGACCTCGACCACTTCAAGCAGGTGAACGACACGTACGGCCACCTGAACGGGGATGCGGTGCTTGCCGAGCTCGCTTCTCTGCTCTCCACCGGCGCCAGAGAGTCGGACGTCTGCGCCCGCTATGGCGGCGAGGAGTTTGCCTTGATCCTGCCTGAGACCACCGAGGCCGGAGCACGCACCCTCGCCGAACGCATCCGCGCGAAGGTTGCGGCCGCGACGTTTCCGGGAGGTCTGAAGCTGACGATCAGCGTCGGCGTCGCTGCGACTACGGAGCCCGCGCTTTTCACCCAGCTCATCGACCGCGCCGACCAGGCGCTGTACGCCGCGAAGCAGGGCGGCCGCAACCAGGTCCGCATCGCCGACATGAAGGGTCCGGCGCCCAAACCGCACCCGACCAGGCCGGAGGCGGAACCGGTCTAGGCTCTACGTCGGTGGGCCATTTCTGCGTCAACTGCGGCGTGCCCCTCGTCGTGAAAAACATCGAAGGTCGCGCGCTCGAGGTGTGCCCCAACGATTCCTATGTCCTGTGGCGCGACCCCAAGGTTTCGGCTGCAGTGGTGGTCGAGCACGAGGGAGGCATCGTGCTCGGCAAGCGCAGCATCGAGCCGGGCTACGGCCTGTGGTGCCTGCCGGGCGGCTTTGTAAACGACGATGAGGATCCCGCGGGCGCCGCCGTACGGGAGTGCATGGAAGAGATCAACGCCACAGTCGAGCTCACGGGCCTGCTCGGCGTGTACCACGTCCCGAAGACCACGGCATCGAGCATCATCGGAATCGCCTACCGAGGGCGTGTGGCCGACGGTGCCTCGATCAGCGCCGGGCCGGAGATGCTCGAGGTGCGGGTCTTTCCGCGTGACGCGTTACCCGAGATCGCTTTCCCGAGCCACCGCGCGGTGCTCGAGGCCTACGTCACGTCCCTGGAGCGGGGGGTGGAAGCGGCACCCGTGATCGGCGCCGGCTCGGCTCTGACTCAAGTGCTGCCATTACAAGGACCAGGACAGCGGAAGCCGCGGCGCACGCGGTGAAACCAGCGGCGTAGCCGTAGCCCTGGACGATCGGGCCGAAGATCAGCGGTCCAAGCGAGAGGCCGAGGAAAAGAACCGTCCCGTACGCTCCCATCGTCACGCCTCGCGTCGACCCGGCCGACAGGTCGGCGAAGACGACGCCTATTGCGACAAACGCGGCGGCCATGAACGGCGTGCCGATCGCGAGCAGCAAGGCCGGCATGACGAATCCAGTCAGGTGGCCGAGCACGACCATCACGGTCGCCCAGCCGAGGGCGCCGACGAAGACGATTGGCCATCGCCGTCGCATTCTGTCGACCAGGCGTCCGGCGGGTATCCGTGACGCCCCGTTCACGACTGCCTGGAGGGCGAGCAAGTAGCCGATCTGTGAGCTGGGGAGAGCCAGCACTTCCTTGCCGAAGACGGGAAGAAATGCACCGATCGTTCCCCAGGTGAGGGTCACGCTGATCAGCCCGATCGTGATGGGAAAGAAAGCACGCTGCCGGATCAGCGCGCGCAGCGGTTCACGCAAAGACAAGCCCTTGCGATCCGACTGCTGGCGGCTGCTGCTCGCAAGGATCGCACCTGGAATGGTGAAGATCAAAAGCACAGTCGTCACAGCGATGTCGGTGCGAACGTCGAGCCACCGCAGTGCCAGTCCCGCGAGCGATGGGCCCAGAAAAAAACCGACCTGCATCGAAAGTGTCAGCCAGCCCATGGCGCGGCCCAACCTGGATCTGGAAACGGACTCTGTCACGGCGCTGAACAGTGCGGCTTGCTGTGCGCCCGCCGCGAGTCCGCCGATGACCTGCCAGAGAAACAGCGGCGCCACCGTCGTGGTCAGCGCGGTCGCCGCTTGCGAGCCCGCGGTGAGGATCAGCGACACCGCCAACAGGGTCCGGGCCCCGAAGCGGTCGATCAGGACGCCTGACGGCAGAGACAGAAGGGCGGCGGTGATGGTCGCCGCCGAGAAAAGCGCACCGACTTCGAAACGGCTCGCGCCGAGGCCGTGCGCATACAGCGGGACTGTGAGTCCACGTGCCGCGATGGTCGCGAAAACACTTCCGGCGGCGAGGTAGATGAAGACTATCCGGCGGGACTCGGGGACGGCGCGGGTCACCCTGCCTAACATACCGGCCCGGTTGTGCGCAGGTGCGCTGGCGGGAGCCTGGTGCTGGTCATCCTCTCGTTCCAACCGGCAACATGGTCCGGACATTCGGTCGTGAGCAGCAGCGGCCACCTGCGCTTTGCGGATCTGGATCCAGTATTACCGTGGTGAGGTGGGACGGGTGAGTGTCGAGCGAGCCGCTGACATGGTCGCAGCCGCCCAACGTGGCCTCGCGTTGACCGGGGCCGGGGTCTCGGCGGAGAGCGGCATCCCCACTTTTCGTGGCGAGGGCGGTCTATGGACGAAGTACGACCCGGTAAAGGTGTCCTCGATCGAGAGCTTTCTTGCCGATCCGACCTCCTACTGGAGCGTCTCGAAGGAGCGCGGCCGGGTCGCACTCGCGGCCAGGCCAAATCCCGGCCACGTTGCACTGGCCGCGATGGAGGCGGCCGGGCACCTCGTGGCGGTCGTCACGCAGAACACAGATGGCCTGCATCAGGACGCGGGCAGCAAGCGCGTGATCGAGCTGCACGGATCGGGGCGCAAGGTGCAGTGCCTTGAGTGCGGCAGGCTCGAGGCACGGTCGGAGGTGCAGGCGCGGCTCGAGGTCGAGATGCCACCGCGATGCCCTACATGTGGCAGCACCTTCTTGAAGCCGACAGTGATCTTGTTCGGCGAGCCGATGCCCGCCGTTGCAATGCACGATGCACTCGAGCTCGCCGGTCAAGCCGACGTGGTGATCGTGGTCGGATCATCGCTCGTGGTCTATCCGGCGGCGGAGGTTCCACTCGTCGCGGTCCGCGCGGGCGCCCGCCTGATCGTGATCAATGCCGAGCCGACACCGCTCGACCGCTTCGCCGAGGTGGTGATCCATGGCCGCTCGGGTGAGGTGTTGCCCCAGATCGCGGCCCTCATAGGTGCGTGACGCTGCCCGCGACAAATGCCACTCCGTCGACGATCAGCTCGCCGCGCGGTCCGATCCCTTCCGCCAGTCCTTCGGTGATTGCACCCGACACGTCGACTCGCACTCGCCGGCCCAGCGTCGCCGACAGGTCGCGCCAGCGCTCGATAACCTGGTCTGGTCGCGCCAAGGTCCAGGTCGCGATCTCTTGACGCAGCCGGTCGAATACGTCGTCTCGTGGTTGATCAAGCGTTGCCGCACCATCCGGCGACCAGGTCAGGTTGATTCCGATGCCGCATATGGCGCGGTCTTGGGTGGCCTCGACCAGAATCCCGCCCACCTTTCGCTCTTCCAGCAGCAGGTCGTTGGGCCACTTCAGACGGACGCGGCGTGGATCGCATGCTTCTGCCGCCGCCACCCCAGCCGCAAGGCTCAGCAGCGGGTTGGGCTCGAGCACGAAGGAGACCAGCAGCGCCGTGCCCTCGGGCGACTCCCAGCGGCGGTCGAGCCGTCCGCGTCCGGCCGTCTGATGATCGGCGAGCACGATCGAGCCGATGGGCAGGCTGCGGGCGACATCCTGAGTCGACGTGACCGACCCCAGGCGCCAAACTTCCGCTTCACCCACGATCGGTAAGCTAACCGAGTCATGAAGCTCCATCGAGCGATCGCGCTCGTGGTGATGATGGCGATGGCGGTGGTTCTGGTTGTTTTTCTCACCGCCGTCGGCATCGCGAACTTCGACACCCACAGCCTCATCGCGCTCGGGGTGGTGGTGGCCGCGGCTGCCATCAGCGGCGTCGCGTTCAGCTGGAATCGGTACTTCAAGCGCCAGTAGTGCCCGCACCAAAGCTGCGGCTCGGCTACAAGGCTTCGGCCGAGCAGTTCGGCCCGCGCGAGCTGCTCGACTTCGCGGTCGCGGCCGAGGCCAACGGGTTCGATTCGGTTTTCGTCAGCGACCACTTTCAGCCCTGGCGCCACTCCGACGGCCATGCGCCATTCGCGTTCGCGTGGCTGGCAGCGGTGGGCGAGCGCACGGCTAGCGTCGCTCTCGGCACCTCAGTCGCGACGCCCACCTTTCGCTACCACCCCGCCATAGTCGCCCAGGCGTTCGGCACCCTCGGGCTCTTATTCCCGGAGCGGATGATCCTCGGCGTCGGGACCGGCGAGCATCTCAACGAGGGCGCGCTCGGCGTCCAGTGGCCAGACAACCGAGAGCGTTTCGCTCGCCTCAGGGAGGCGGTGCGGCTCATCCGCCAGCTCTGGAGCGAGCAGTCGGTGACCTTCGACGGCGAGTACTACCACACCCGCAACGCGACGATCTATGACCGTCCGCAAAAGCCCCTGCCGATCTACGTCAGCGCGGGCGGACCGCAGGTCGCCAAATACGCCGGGCGCGCAGGCGACGGCCTGATCTGCACCTCGGGCAAAGGGATGGAGCTCTACACCGACCAGTTGCTCCCCTCATTCGGTGATGGGGCCAGGGAATCGGGACGCGATGCGGGCGACCTGGAAAAGATGATCGAGGTCAAGGTCTCTTACGACACCGACCGCACACGCGCGATGGAGGACACCAAGATCTGGGCGTCGCTGGCGCTGCCGGCGGAGACCAAGGCAGGGATCGACGACCCGCGTGAGATGGAACGACTTGCGAAGACAGTTGAGGACGTGGCGTACCGGCGCTGGCTGGTTGCGAGCGACCCTGACGAGCACATCGAGCAGCTCCGGCCATATCTCGACCTTGGGTTCACCCACCTCGTCTTCCACGCGCCAGGCGATCGGCAAACCCGCTTTCTCGAGCTCTATGGGTCGCAGATCCTACCCAGGATTCGCAAGCAGTGGGGATGACCACCTGGGTCGTAGTCCTGATCAAGGACTTCGACTCGGCCAAGCAGCGCCTTCGGCCGGCGCTCGGCACGAAATCGCGCCGAGCCCTGGCGCGTCGCAACGCACGCCTGGCCGTCAGCGCTGCGTTTGCGGGTGATCGCGTTCTCGTCGTGGCCGGAAGCGACGAGGTGGGCGAGCTTGCGAGGACTTGGGGTGCCGATGTCTTGCTCGAGCCTCGCGAAGAGGGTCAGAACACTGCCGCAGACCGGGGCATCAACCGCGCGCTGGAAGGCGGGGCGCGAGCCGTGCTTCTTCTGTCGAGCGACCTGCCGCTCGTCACCGAATCGTCGGTGCGCGAACTTCTCGACGTGGCGGCAAGGCACGATCGGCCGGTGGTGGTCGCGGTACCGGCGATCGGGCGGGGCGGCACGAACGCGCTTTATCTCCGGCCGCCCGACGCCATCGGCCTGCATTTCGGCGACGACTCGCTGGCGAAATTCCACGACGACGCGGAGGCTCGCAATGTCGAGTTCGTCATCCATCATTCCGACGCGATGGCGCTTGACCTCGACGAGCCGTCCGACCTCGCCAGCCTCAGCCGCGCGGTTTGAAGCGCGTCGAGCTGATCGGCGTTGAAGGACTGCCCGAGATTCGGGCCGGAGACGACCTCGGTCGACTGATCGCCGGACACGCGAGCCTGCAATCCGGTGACGTCATCGTGGTCGCTCAGAAGGTGGTTTCGAAGTCAGAGGGACGCCTGGTCAAGCTGGCGTCGGTGACCGCCGGCGATGAGGCTGTGAGACTCGCCTCCGGGCTGATTGCAAATCCAGACCCACGCATGGTGCAGGTCGTCCTCGACGAAAGCGTTCGCGTGCTGCGGTCGGAGCGCGTCTTGATCACAGAGACCAGACATGGATACGTGTGCGCCAACTCCGGCGTCGATCACTCGAACGTCGGAAGCGACACGCTTGCGCTTCTACCGGTGGATCCGGACGCCAGCGCCGGGCGGCTACGGTCTCGCCTGGCGGAGCTGACCGGCGCCCAGGTCGGAGTGATCGTCTCCGACACGTTCGGCCGACCGTGGAGGTTGGGCATCGTCAACGTGGCTCTCGGAGTCGCTGGTCTGTCGGGCCTCGTCGACCTTCGCGGCACTCTCGATGACGTGGGCGAGCCACTCCACGCAACAGTCCTGGCTGTGGCGGACGACATCGCGTCGAGCGCCGGGCTGGTGATGGGCAAGACCGAGCGGACTCCCGCCGTAATCGTGCGGGGACTCGAACTGGGAGGAACCGGCTCCGGCCGCGATCTCATCCGCCCAGCGGCGGAGGATCTGTTCCGCTGAAGATCGTCGTCCTGGCCGGAGGCACTGGTGGGGCGGCGCTGGCCGCAGGGATCCAGGCCGTAGGGGCGAGCCATGAGCTGACTGTCATCGCCAACACGGCGGACGACGATGAGTTCTGGGGACTCCTGGTCTGTCCGGACATCGACGCGGTCGTCTACCGCCTCGCAGGCGTGTTCAACGACGAGGCGGGGTATGGCGTCAAGGGCGACACCTTCCGGGTCCTCGACACGCTCACCGAAATCGGCGACGCGACATGGTTTCGCATCGGCGACAAGGACTTCGCCACTCATCTCATAAGAACCGACATGCTGCGCCGCGGCCACACCCTGACCGAAACATCGCTCGCAATCGGTGCGCGCTTTGGCCTCAAGACGCGTGTGATTCCGATGACCGACGACTCGGTCCGCACGCGATTCAATACGGACGCTGGAGAGCTCTCGTTTCAGGAGTACTTCGTGCGCGAGCGTTTGAAGCCGCAGCTTCAGGGCATCGCCTTCGCAGGCATCGACTCAGCGCACCGTACGCCTGATGTCTCGACCGCACTGCGCGAGGCGGATCTCGTGATCATCGGACCGTCCAATCCGTTGATCTCGATCGCTCCGATCCTGACGCTCGTACGCAACGAGCTTCGGCGCGAACGGACGATGGCCGTCACCCCGATCATCGGTGGCGTTGCGTTGAAAGGGCCGACCGTCGAGATGATGCGTGCTGTTGGCCGTATGCCAGATTCGGTCGAGGTCGCGCGCATGTACCGCGATGTCGCGGGCACGTTCGTGATCGATGAGAGGGACGGTGATCGAGCGAGCGCGATCGAGGAGCTCGGCTATCGGACAGTGGTTTGCGACACCGTGATGCGCGATGGGGGAGGCAAGCTTGCCGCCGCCCTCCTAAGTCACGTGTGAGTTGGCGACCATCACCAGGACACCGATCAAGACCATCACGAGGCCGACGACCAGCACAGCGTACTGAGCGATCGCAATCACCTTTCTGCTGGGGCGCCTGAGCGCCGGCTCGTCAGCCTCCATGCCGGGCGCGTCGCCCGACGCGAGGGACCAATCCCCCGAGGCAGGCTCCCCCTTGTCCTTCTTTTTCTTTTTCCCTGGCTCGGCCTCCACCTGGGCGTCCTTGCTGGTGCTGACCACCGACCAGCCACCGGCCGAGGTCGAGGACGCGGCCGCCACTGGTGCGGCGGGGGTCACGGTTTCGGCCGGAGCAAGGGGTTCCGACGGCCGGGGAGCGGGCGTCCACGAAGGCTCGCTTGGAGCCCTGGGGGTCGGCTCTGGGGCGGGGCGGAAAGGCGTTGCCGGCGCAGGCGGAGGCGGCTCTGGTGGCGCGGCAGGGTAGTCGAAGGAGGACGGTGCTGAGGGCGCTTGCGGCAGCGGGGCCTGCTCCCACGGGGGCGGTTCGGGAGCCTGCTGGGGCTTCGTGGGCGGCGCTGCAGGCGGCGGAGCAGCCGGAGGTGCCTGGTATGCCGTGACCTCGTAGGCCACGGTGGGTTGAACCTTTGTCTGTTCGAAGGGCGAGGCAGCCGCAGGAGCCGGCTCGGGTGGCTTCTCTGCGTGGCCGTGCGGTGCCATGGTGCGCTGCCGCGCCGCCCGCACCTTGTGCTCGATCTGCGATCTTCTCGCCGAATACATCGAGCGCTTGTCGACAGATTTGCGGCGCAAGACGAAAAACACGGCCACGATGCCGACGATCGCCACGAACGGGCCAGCCAGGAGATAGGCCATAGGCGCCGATTATCGGGGATCGGTCCATGTGTGACAATCGCAAATGGTGGGTCTTTACGATCGCATTCAGTCCGACATGGTCGACGCGCGCATGCGGCGCGACGACGTGGCGCTGGGCACTTTGTCGCTGCTGAAGAGCGAGCTTGTGCGCGCCAGCAAGGAAGGTGGCGCCCCAGGAAAGATCGACGACGACCTCGTAGTTCGTGTGGCGCGCAAGGAAGTCAAGCGACGCGAGGAGGCGATCGACGTGTATCGAAAGGCGGGCCGTGAAGACACCGCTCGGCGTGAAGAGGCCGAGATGAAGGTGCTGCGCGGCTTTTTGCCTACGGCGCTGAGCGAGCAGGAGATCGAAGCCGAGGTACGGGCCGCCATCGACGAGGTCAAGCCGGATGGCCCCAAGGGATTCGGTCTGGTGATGAAAGCGGCCACCGCGCGTCTCGCGGGAAGGGCGGACGGGACTCAGATCGCGACGGTAGCGCGCAGGCTGCTTGGCTCTTAAGGCCAAGAAGTCCTGGATGTCGCCCCCGCCTCCGCGCGGGGCCCGGACCCGTGCCAGGTTGACTGTGGAGCGGCTTCGCGAGCTCTATCCGGCGGCAACCGAGCTCCTGCACGAGAGCCCGTTCCAGCTCCTGATTGCGACGATCCTCTCAGCGCAGACGACCGACCGTTCGGTGAACCTGATCACACCCGAGCTGTTCCGGCGCTATCCGACCGCGGAGGACCTCGCTGGCGCGGACCCGGCGCAGGTCGAAATGCTGATCAGGCCGACGGGTTTCTTCCGGGCCAAGACGAAAAGGATCATCGCGGCGAGCCGCAAGCTCGTCGAGCTGTTCGGCGGGGTCGTGCCGAACACGATGGAGGATCTGATCAAGATCCCCGGCATCGGGCGCAAGACGGCGAACGTGATCCTTGGCGCGGGCTTCGGCGTCCCGGGGTTTGCGGTTGACACGCACGTCATGCGCCTTACCAATCGGATCGGGCTCGTCAAGACGAAGGACCCGGTGAAGATCGAGTACCAGGTCTGCTCCATGGTGCCCAAGGAGGAGTGGACGGGCCTCTCGCTGCGGTTGATCCTCCATGGCCGCAGGGTCTGTGACGCCCGCCGGCCGCGGTGCGTGGAGTGCGTCCTGAATGACTTTTGCCCCTCCTCGCTCACGCGTCCGAACCGGCGGCTGCGCACTGGCCGGCCCATCGGTGAGGCGCCGGGTTCGGACATCAAGCTCGCTCGCTAGTCATCTCCGAACGTTTGTTCTAACATGATCGGGTGGCCTCCGTGGAACCCCGTCTTGTCGACGTCGACTACCTCGAGGTGCAGTGCAAGTCGGCGCTCAATCCGGTCAAGAACATGGGCTTCGCCTGGTCCCTCAACCCCTACACCGGCTGCGAGCACCGCTGCGCCTTCTGCTACGTCCGCGCCTTCGAATTACGCGCCGACCGGCCATCCGACGACCGCTACGGTCGTACGGTTCGCGTCAAGCTCAACGTGGCCGCGGTCCTGCGGAGCGAGCTCGCACGGCGTTCGTGGCGCCAGGAGACCGTGGTCATCGGCGCAGCAACCGACCCCTACCAGCCTGCGGAGGGCCGCTACCGCCTGACGCGTCAGTGCCTCGAGGTCTTCCGCGACTTCGCCAACCCGGCGGCGATGATCACCCGCGGCCCCATGATCGTGCGCGACATCGACGTGCTTTCGTCGCTTGCGCGGCGTGCCGACCTCCACATCACGTTCAGCATCCCGACGGTCGACGACGAGATCTGGCGCAAGACCGAACCGGGCACGGCGCATCCAAGACAGCGTCTGCGCGCGATCGAGAAGCTCGTCGCCGCGGGCATCGACGTCGGCGTCGGCATGGCGCCAATCCTGCCCGGGCTCTCCGACCGGCCAGACCAGCTGGAGGCCGTCGTCAAGGCGGCGCGCGCGGTCGGCGCAACCGGCCTCTGGGCGAACATGCTGCACCTGAAGGACGGGACACGTGAGCACTTCATGTCAGTCCTGTCGCGGCACTGGCCGGAGCTCGTGCCTCGCTACGAGCACGCCTACCGAAACCGGGCCTACCTGCCACCGAACTTTGGCGAAAAGACGATGCAAGAGGTGAAGCGACTGCGCTCGCATCACGGAGTTTCGGACCGCCGCCGCGTGATCCTGAAACCGCCGCCGCAGCCGGAGCAGCTCGCCTTTCTCAATTAGGATTCGAGAGATGCGCGGTCCAATCGATGTGCTGGCCGGCAGGGTCGGCGGCCTCAAGAAGATGGAGATCGCGCGCCGCACCGTCCCGTGCTACAAGCACGTGATCGAGAAAGACGGCGAGACGCTGGCGGTGTGCCTGCTCGTCGATTCCGGCAAGCTCTATCGCTTTCCGTATGAGACCGCCAAAGGGATACGCGGCCTCGGGATCAAAGCTCGCTATCTCCGCGGCGAGATGGAGCACCTCCGCCTGCGCGAGTTCCAGCCGGGGCTTTGCCGGTATGTCGAAAGAGCAGACCAAGCCGTCTGAGTCGCTGGTCCAGGAGCTGCTCAACGAGCGCCGCTCGCTGAAGGTCTCGGTCGAGCGCCTCAAGCTAGAGCTCGCCGAGGCGCAGTCGAGCTCGGGAGGGCCGGACCCGCAGATGGGCGAGCTTCGCGAAGAGATCGAGCGCCTTCGCTACCAGCTGGCGTCCGCGCGTGCAGAGGCGAACCAGCTGCGCGACGAACGCGACGCGCTGCGCACGGGCATCGAAAAGGCGATACAGCAGATGTCCGCGGACGAGGGATAAAAGAAAAGGCCCCGCCTCGCGGCAGGGCCTTCGGAAGTTCCAGGCCTACTTGACGGCGTTCGCGAGTCCGTCTGTCAGCTGGTTGGTGAACTGGCCGATGCCCGGCGCGGCAATGTGCCCGCCGTGGTAGTTGAATGCGCCGACCAGAAAGATGACCCAGTAGACGAAGCCGACCAGGTAGATGAGGCCGCCGAGCGGCAGCAAGACGATGCTGACGATCGACGCGATCAACCACAGGCCGCCGAGGACGACCACAGACTGGGCTGCGTTCCACTTCACGTCCGGGTCGTTCTTGCCGACAAATAGAAAGATGATTCCTGTAACCCACCAGAGAAGGTAGGCGAGGATGACGTTGGTCTTGCTGCTGCTGGCCGCGGTCCCTGGCTGACCTCCCATCGGCGCCGGTTGGCTGGGGGGCGGTGGGGGCATCTGCGACATAAATCAATCTCCTCCTGTTGGCTGGCTGGTGCGGGGCAGATTATCGGTGGATTGCCCCGAAAACGCCATAGCTCAGGTGAGTTCGGATCGTGATCGTAGCCGCGAACGTACTCTGCTAGGCTCGCCACGAGATGACGGATTCTGGTCAGCCGCCCAACACTCCGGTTCCAGATTGGGCGCCGACACCTGACCCGGGCGATCTACAAGCTCCAGCGACACCGAGCACCTCGCCGCCATTCGCAGCCGATGTGGCCGCGACAATGCGCCTGATCCCGGTTCCACCGCCAACGACGCCTCCGCCGCCGGTCGCCGCGATCCCCACCCCGCCCCAGGTACCGGGCGAGCGCTACATCGGCAAGTACCGCGTGAAGGCTGAGCTGGGCCGGGGAGGCATGGGCGCCGTCTACCTGGCAGAGCAGCCGGGGCTCGGTCGCGAGGTGGCGATCAAGGAGCTCATCCAGTCGGCGGATCCAGTCGCCCTGAAGCGCTTCCTCCAGGAGGCTCAGGTCATGGCGCGGACCAGCCACCCCAACCTCGTCCAGGTCCATGACATGGAGCTCATGGGCGACATCAACTACCTCGTCCTCGAGTTCGTCCGTGGCCGCTCGTTGCGTGACTGGATGAACCACGGGCCGATCTCGCCGCCCCAGGTCTTCGCGGTCATGCACGGAGTCCTGCAGGCTCTCGATTACGCCCACCGGCACGCGATCGTGCATCGCGACATGAAGCCCGAGAACGTGCTGATCTCCGAAGAGGGCCTGGTCAAGGTGGCCGACTTCGGTATCGCGCGCCTGACGGACGACACTGCAGTCGGCGGAACCGCCACCAAGACTGGCACCACGGTCGGCACGCCGCAGTACATGTCGCCAGAGCAGGTGGCGTCGAGCAAGGTCGACGGTCGAAGCGACCTTTACTCGGCCGGGATCATGCTTTACGAGCTGGTGGCCGGGGAGCCTCCTTTCACCGCGACCGAAGCCGACGGCCCTTTCACGCTCATGGCCAAGCACGTCCAGGCTCCACCCAAGCCTCCGTCAGTCTTCCGGCCGGGCCTGAACCCGGAGCTTGAGCATCTGATCCTCAAGTCCCTATCCAAGCGGCCGGACGATCGATTCCAGACGGGCAAAGCCTTCGACGAAGCGCTCTCGCGCGTGGCGGACCAGATGAGCCCGGGTTGGCAGCGCAGCCTCGAGCCTGGAGCCGACCTGTCGCAGATGGTGCCTCGCGCCATGCCTGGCGTCATGCCGTCGACGCCAATCGGCATGGCCATCGCCCAACCCGGAACGGCGGCGACGCCGCCCCACGTCATCTACAACCCGGCCCCGCCTGTCAAGCCCGCAGCCAGGCAAGCGATGAGCTGCCTGAGCGTCGTCGGCCTCTTCGTCGTGGCGATCACCAGCCTTGGACTGCTGCTGATTCGTTAGTTCGGCGACTGGGCTCGGCGCGCGAGCTCTGCGCGGGCTTCCTCGCCGACCAGGATGTCGCTCGATGCCGACTCGCCGGCCGCAATCACCGTCTGCTGCGTGTACTGAGCGGTGTAGGCGTGATGCGACTGGGTCGCCAACTCTGTGGGGAACTGCACCCAGGGGGCCTCGGGCGTCTCGCGGATCGCGGTCAATTGGTAGATCCGGAAGGTTTCGGCCGACTTGCCCTTCAGCTGGACTCCCGGCACAAGGTCCACCGCGACGTAGTCCTTGCACATCTCGTAGGTCTCCTGGCCGATCAAGACTTGGAACGCCGGAGCGTGGGCGCAAAAGCGCGCCGCCGTGTTTACCGTGTCACCGAGAGCCGTGTACTGGAGCCGGCTGCGCGAACCCATGTTGCCGACGACGGCCGGGCCTGAGTTGATGCCGATGCCCCATCGAATCGGGGGCAGGCCCTTCGCGAGAAGCTTCTGCTGCAGCTCGGGAGCATGGTTGACGAGGTCGTAGGCGCAGCGCACCGCGAGCAGGGCGTGGTTTCCCTGCAGGCGGGGCGCGTTCCAGAAAGCCATGATCTCGTCGCCCACGTACTTGTCGACGGTTCCGTCCCAGGTGAAGATGGTCCCGCTCAGCTGGTCGAGATACAGCTGCACGAGCTCGGTCACGTCGCGAGCGGCCATGGATTCCGACATCGAGGTGAAGCCGCGGATGTCGACGAACATCAGCGTGATGTCGCGCCGCTCGCCGCCGCGCAGGATGTCTTCAACGCCGCCTTTTGTCCTGGCCAGCTCGGCCACGATCTCGGGCTTCAGATACTGGCCGAACAGCGCCGTGACCTTGCGCCTTTCGCGGTCTTCGTAGAGAAACCGATACGCGGTTACGCCGGTGTACGTCATGGCGATGGCGAGCCAGGTGTGGAAGAGGTCGGGAACCCAGCCGTTGAAGACCGAGAGCGCGGACATGCCGACTGTGAATAGAACCAGGGCGCCGACAGTGCCCACAAACCCCCACAGCACCGTCACCCGTGAGACGCCGACGGCTGTTGCCAGCGCCAGCAGCAGCATGATCCCGACGAGCACGGCCGGCGCCTCGGGGACGGGGAAGCTTGGCTGCAGGGGGAGAAACATGTTCAGGACATTGGCATGCAGCTCGACTCCAGGCATGGGTATGCCGTTTCCACCCGGCGTCAAAAACTCGTCATGCACGCCGGTGAGGCCGTACGCGCCGATCAGGACGACTTTGTCCTTCACGCTGGCGGAGGGGAACGTACCGTCGTAAACATCGCCGAACGAGAGGTACTGATGCGCCTTCTGGAACCCGCCCGGCCCGACGATGTATTTGATCAGCGCGGCGCCCGTTGCGTCGACCTGGAGAGGCTGCGCCCATGCAGTACCGAAGTTCGCCTGGCTCCCCGCCTCGATCAGGTTGACGCTCGCCCAATCAGATCCCAGCTGCTGAATCCGGCTCGCCGTAAACCCGATCGAGTTGAGCATCGACGTGGTGCATGTGCCGGCGCTGTAGCAAGCCGGCTGCACGAACATCGGGATCCTTCGTACGACCCCGTCTGAGTCGGTGACGATGTCCGTGGAGGCGAGGACCACGTTCTTGTCAGAGTTCTGGCAGGGCACGCTCGGATTCGTGTTGACGTCGGAGCACCAGAACTCTTTGAGGGGGATCTGGTCGAGACCCGACGGCCTTGTCTTGGCCGATGCCTGCTTGAAGAACCCGTTGTCCGCGATGTTCTGCTCGGCCGGGTAGGAGAGGATGACCGGCACCTTGCTCTGGCGCAGGGTCGCGGCCAGGTCGCCATCAGTGATGGGGTCGCGCGGATCGGGCAAGCTGACGTCCAGCCCGACCACCGCGGCGCCGGCGGCCTGCAGATTACGGAGTGCCAGCGCGTACTTGTCGCGAGATATCGGGAACTGGCCGACTTTGCCGATGCTGGCGTCGTCGATCCCGACGATGACGATGTTCGAGCTAGGGGTGGATTCGCTGAACAACCGGTCTTCCGGATGGACCGCGAGGTTGACCTGGCAAGTGTCCATCCGCGCGTCGCAAGCCACCTGCTGCGTATAGAGGACGTACATCAGGACGGTGAGGACGAGCGCCATCAAGACCGCCACGGCGGTCCGGTAGGTGTACCAGTAGCGAATGCGGCGGCCCAACTGGGGCCGGATCATATCTCCGTGGCAGTCCTTTGCGGCATCGCCGGATGGGCCGACAAATCGCTGATCGATTCCAAGCTCTTCTATCCGCTGTCGGTGAAGAGCTCCATCGACCGGCTCCGCTTCTACACGACCCAATTCCCGCTGGTGGAGGTTGACTCCACGTACTACGGAATCCCAAAGCCGGAGACCGTCGAAAGCTGGGCGGCCCAGACGCCGGCCGGCTTCACCTTCGACGTGAAGTCCTTCTCATTGTTCACCAACCACCCGACCCGGCCGCTCTCATTGCCGCCTGACATCAGGGGGGACCTACCGGCCAATCTGCGCGATAAGAGGATCCTCTACGCGGAGCACCTCCCGGAGGACGTCGTCGACGAGTGTTGGGAGCGGTTTCGAGGCGCTCTGGAGCCGCTTAGAGCCGCCGGCAAGCTGGCCGCGGTCTTCTTTCAGTTCCCGCCGTGGTTCCTGCCGTCGTCGCGTTCCCTAGCTTACGTCGAGCAGTGTCAGGAGCGCATGTTCGGCTTCCAGATCGCCGTCGAGTTCCGCAAGCCGGAGTGGCTTGACGACAGGCATCGCGACGGGACGCTCGCCTTCCTCCGAACGCGAGACATTCCTTATGTCGCCGTCGACGTGCCGGAAGGCCATGCCACGAGCATGCCGTCCGTTTTCCACGTGACCTCACCGAAGCTGGCGGTCGTCCGGTCCCACGGCCGCAACCACGAGACCTGGGACCTTCGAGGCGTGCCACCCAATGTCCGCTTTCGCTACGACTACAACGAGGAGGAGCTTGGCCAATGGGTGCCGCGGATCAAGGAGATGGAGCGGTCGGCAGGCCGCGTCCACGCGCTGATGAACAACAATTATTCGAACTACTCGGTCAAGAACGCGCAGCAGCTCGAGCGCATGCTCGAGGCCTGGCAGAAGTAGTCACTCGCGAAGGCTGCGCCGCCTGACCTCGCCGATCGCGTGGTCCATCAGTCCGCCGAAGACCGGCTCGGCGAAGTGCGCGACGCGGATTGGAGCGACCATGGCATCGCGGCGCGGAAAGCGAGCCGTCCGGACGATCAAGTTGGCCACCCACGCCGCCGGGTGCTGAGGCCCCACCACCCCGCCCATCCCTTCGAAGAACTCTGTCCCGCTCGTCACGTACGGGTACACGACGCAAACCTTCACGCCGCTGCCCGACAGCTCGCCGCGAAGCGCGTGGGAAAAGCCGACGACCGCGTGCTTCGTCGCCGCGTAGACGGCTGAATACGGCGTCGCCCGGAAACCCGCGATAGAAGCGACGTTGATGATCACGCCGCGCCGGCGCTCCAGCATCCACGGCAGAGCTGCCTGTGTGGTGGTCACGATCCCCTTGAAGTTGGTCGCGACGAGCTCGTCGACCTTTTCTTCGGGCATCTGCTGCGCCCGACCCATCCAGCCGACACCGGCGTTGTTGACGAGGACGTCGAGCCGCTCGAAGTCACGCAGAGTCGCCGCGATGAAAGCGCGGGCTTGCGCCCGCTGGCCGACGTCGAGCAGCCGGACGTTCGCCTCGGGCGACCCGGCCTGGCGGCACCTCTGGGCGACCGAGTTGAGCTTTTCGAGGCGCCGGGCGCCGAGCTCGAGCCGCGCCCCGTGGCGCGCGAACGCCAGCGCGGTCGCTTCGCCGATGCCGCTCGACGCGCCCGTGATGGCGACAACCGCTCCCTTCAGCCGCACCGACCTATCATCGCGTTCAGAGTGAGGGCGCTGACTTTTCAGGGTGAAGGCGACGTCAAGGTCATCGACGTGCCCAAGCCGAGCATCAGAAGCTCTGGCGACGCGCTGCTCAAGGTGACGTTGGGCGCCGTATGCGGCTCAGATCTGCACATCCTTCATGGACACACCCCGATGAATCCCGGTGCTGTCCTCGGCCATGAGTTCGTCGGCGTGGTGGAGGACGTGGGGAGCGAGGTCAAGCGCTTCAAGCCGGGCGATCACGTCGTCTCCAGCTTCTTCACCTCGTGCGGCCACTGCGCGCTTTGCCGCAAGGGCTGGTTCAACCAGTGCGTCGACAAGGGCACGTTCGGCCATGGCGAGTACTTCGGCGGGTTGGGAGGAGGTCAGGCTGAGTACGTCGTTGTGCCGAATGCCGACCACACGATGGAGACCATTCCGCCCGGCATGACCGACGAGCAGGCGATCTTCGTCGGCGACATCCTGGCCACGGGTTTCTTTGGCGCAGAGCGGGCGGAGATCAGGCCGGGCGACATGGTTGCCGTTGTCGGCGCCGGCCCTGTCGGCCTGATGGCGACGATGTGCGCACAGCTCTTCGGACCGTCCCGGACATTTGTGATCGACATGGTCGACTCGCGCCTCGAGGTCGCCCAGGAGCTGGGCGGCATCCCGATCAACACCAAGGAGGTCCATCCCGTCGAAGCGATCGAGAAGGCGACGGATGGCGTCGGGGCCGACTCGAGCATCGAGTGTGTCGGGCTGCTTCCCGCGGTGGACACCGCGATTCACTGCGTGCGCGGCGGCGGAACGGTCTCGATGGTCGGCGTGCCGAGCGCCGTGCTGGGCGATTTCCCCTACATGCGCATGTGGCTCAAGTCGCTGACGTTTCGGGCGGGCTGGTGCAACGTGCAGAAATACATGCGACCGCTGCTGGACCTCATTGCCGCCGGGAGGCTGCAGCCCGAGAAGATCATCAGCCACCGCATGAAGCTCGACCAGGCCGAAGAGGCCTACCGCATGTTCGACGCGCGCCAGGCCACGAAGATAGTTCTTACTCCGTAAAGCGCGGGTGAGGCAGGCCTCCCCGCGAGACCCCCTCCGTGCAGTGCGGCGTCTGGCGTGTGTAGGAAGTGAACGCTGGGTGACGGCCGGAGTAAATCCGGCCTGACGCTCCACTCTGCTCTACGCCAACGAGTCGAGCGCCAGAAGGTAGCCCTTCGCGCGCTCGGTCAGCGGATAGCGCTTCTCCAGCTCGTGAAATTCGACGCCGTGGTCGCTGTGCACAAGATGTGCCAGCTCGTGCACCAGGAGGTAGTCGAGCACCCAGTCGGGCAGCGTGGCGGCGCGTCGCGCGATCCTGATATGCCCCTCGGTGAAGGTGCAGCTGCCCCACAGCCGGTCCATCTCAGCGAACCCGATGGACATCCACCGCAGCCGGCCACCGAAGTGACGCTCGTTGAGACTGCGGGCACGCCGGTCCAGACGCTCTTCTGAAGGTCGCGACCGCTCAGCTTTGCGCTGGAGCCGCCGGGTCATCACCTCCGCCCAGTGCTCGCGCTCCAGGTGCGGCATGCTCGCGGGGACGAGAAGCTCGAGGACGCCTGAGCGAAGCCGCGCCGCGACCGTACGGCGGCGCTTGCGAGAAGCGATGATGCGGACCGGCGGACGGTGATCTGGGTTCGTTTCCAAGACGCAGTGCTCCGTTGTGTGGTGCGGGTTGGGGGAATTGTAGGATTGCCGCGCAAAAGACGTGCCTCGAAGCCTGGTCCTCGGCAACGGCAACTCACTCGTCGGCCTCGATGCCACGTACACGGTGCGTGACATCTACTTTCCTCGGGTCGGCGATGCGAACCACACGATGGGCAACGAGTGCCGCACCGGCTTCTACGTCGATGGCAGGTTTGCCTGGCTCGATGACGGCGCCTGGCTGAGAAAGTTCGGCTACGCGCAGGATTCGCTTGTCAGCGATGTGACGCTGAGCCATCCAGGTCTCGGCATCATTGTCAGGTTCGAGGATTTTCTCGACCTCGCGCGCAACTGGCTGATCCGCAACATCACGATGACGTCGCCAGCCGGTTTCAGCGTCGGACGCGTCTTCTTTCACTACGACTGGTTCATCGAAGGCTCGGACATCGGCAACACGGTGCTCTACGAACCTCGGCATCGTGGGGTGATCGCCTACAAGGCCAATCGCTACTTCATGATCGGTGGTCAGTGCGGTCCCGACTACGGCATCAGCACGTGGGCCAACGGCAAGAAGGGCAACGGCGCCGAGGGCACGTGGGTGGATGCGGAGGACGGCGTTCTCGGCAGGAACCCTATCGAACAGGGTTCGGTCGACTGCACCGTCGGCTTCGACCTCGGCGCGGCCGGCGCCGACCAGGCGCGCAACCTCACGCACTGGCTGTGCATGGGAACGCGCCTGAGCGACGTCACGACGTATGGGCAGGACCTCATCGTCGGCAAAGGTCCTGACACGTATCGGACTCGGACTCTCACCTACTGGCAGGTGTGGTCCGAAAAAGATCACCGCCATATCGACCAGGACCTGGGCCAGCCGGCCACGGACCTCTACCGCCGAAGTGTTCTAACGGCTCGGACCCACGTCGACAACCGTGGCGCGATCATAGCTTCGACCGATTTCGACATCACGAAATTTGCGCGTGATACGTATGCCTACGCCTGGCCTCGCGACGGCGCGCTGGTCGCGAACGCCCTCGACCGGTCGGGCCATGAGGACGTGACCAGACAGTTCTTCACCTTCTGCCAGCAGTCACTCGTCGAGGAGGGTTTTTTCCTCCACAAGTACACGCCGTACGGGCAGCCGGGCAGCTCGTGGCTGCCGTGGATCGATTCCCACGGCGTACGCACGCTGCCGATCCAGGAGGACGAGACCGGGCTCGTCCTGTGGTCGTTGTGGCAGCACTACCGCATCCACCAGAACCTGGACTTCGTGGTCGGGCTCTACACCGCGCTGGTCGTGCCCGCGGCCGACTGGATGGTCAGCTACGTCGACGAGCGCAACGGGTTGCTCATGCCGTCGTGGGACCTCTGGGAGGAGCGGTGGGGCGTCCATGCCTTCACCGTCGGATCCGTCTGGGGCGGGCTCGATGCGGCGCGAAACTTCGCCGACCTGTTCGGTGACGCCGCCTCGTACGTCCGCTACCGCGACGCCGCCGAGCGGCTGCGTGAGGCGTCCGACACCCATCTCTACAGCGCCGAGCTCGGCCGCTTTCCTCGTCGCATAACGGTAGAGGACGACGAGTCGGTGACCGTCGACACCGTGCTCGACAGCGCCCTCTACGGCCTGTGGCGTTTCGGGATGTACCCGCCGGATGACAGGCGGATCGTCGACACGATGAAGGCGATCGCGACGCAGCTTGCCAACGGGGCGGAATGCGGTGGCATCGCCCGATACACCGACGACTACTACTTCAAGGTCGAGTCTGATACCAGGAAGGTGCCGGGCAATCCGTGGTTCATGTGCACGATGTGGTTGGCTCAGTGGTACATCGCGACCGCCCGCTCGGCGGACGATTTGAAGCCAGCGCAGGACATCGTCAACTGGGTCGTCGCCCACCAGATGCCCGGCGGCTTGCTGTCCGAGCAGCTCGACCCCAACACCGGGGCGCCGCTGTCGGTCTCGCCCCTGACGTGGTCCCACGCGGAGTTCATAGTCACGGTGGATGAGTTCTGCAAGAAGGCGGCTGCGCTTCGCCGAGCATCCCCGGCTCCTTAAAGCGTGACGACCACCGCGACCGGCGTTTTGCTAGTGGCGTTAGGGATCCCCTTCGTGCTCAACGCCGACAGGGTTTCCGATAGGTTGGCCGCTTTCGTCAAAGACCACCCCAGCTGGATGCGCTCGCGTGCCGACGAGCATCCAGCGACCTGGCGGCTTGCGGGCGGGGCGTTCGTCCTGACGGGCATCGTATTCATCGTCTTGGGATTGCGATAGGGCTCCGGGTCGGCACACGCGTTCGGCGCCTGACGAACACTCCCAGCCGGTCGATACCCGCGTGTGGCGCCTAACGCGCCATACCCTCCGCCGCCTAGAGAGGGATGTTGCCGTGCTTGCGTGATGGCCGCTCGACGGTCTTGCGCAGGCAAAGCTGGAGCCCGCGCACCAGCTCGCGCCGGGTCTGGCTCGGCTCGATGACGTCGTCGATGTAGCCGCGCTCCGCCGCCACGTAGGGGTTGGCGAACCGAGCGGTGTACTCGGCGACGAGGGCCTGGCGACGTGCCGCGGGATCTGGAGCGACTACGAGGTCGCGCTTGTAGATGATGTTGACCGCGGCCTCCGGGCCCATGACCGCGATCTCCGCGGTCGGCCACGCAAGGTTCAGGTCGGCCCCCATCTGCTTGGGCGACATGACGCAGTACGCGCCGCCGTAGTCCTTGCGGGTGATCACCGTCAGCTTCGGCACCGTCGCCTCGGCGTAGGCGTACAGCAGCTTCGCGCCGTGGCGGATGATCCCGCCGTGCTCCTGGTCCCGCCCCGGCAGGTAGCCGGGCACGTCGACGAACGAGATGATCGGGATGCCGAATGCGTCGCAAAAGCGGATGAACCGAGCCGCCTTCACCGACGCGTTGATGTCGATGGCACCCGCCAGCACCTTGGGCTGGTTGCCGACGATCCCGACGACGTGTCCGCCCAGGCGGCCGAGCCCGACGACGATGTTGGGCGCGAAGAACGGCTGGACCTCGAAGAACTCCCGCCCGTCGAGCACGCGTGACACCACCTCGCGCATGTCGTACGGCTTGTTCGCGGACTCAGGGACGATCGTCTGCAGCTCGACATCCGCACGTTCGACGTCGTCCGTGGTCGGCACGAACGGAGGTCTCTCGTTGTTGGATGAGGGCAGGTACGAGAGCAGCTTGCGCACGCCGGCCGCGCATTCCTGCTCGGTCTTGGGCAGAAAGTGCGCGACGCCGGATGTTGCGTTATGCACGTGACCGCCGCCCAGCTCGTCGAACGAAACGGCCTCGCCGGTGACCACCTTGATCACCTCCGGACCGGTGATGAACATGTAGCCCTGACCCGCCACGATGAAGATGAAGTCCGTGATGGCAGGTGAGTAGACCGCGCCGCCGGTGCACGGCCCGGCGATGATGCTCAGCTGCGGGATCACACCGGACGAGCGGACGTTGCGGTAGAAGATGTCCGCATAGCCCGCCAGCGCCACCACGCCTTCCTGGATGCGTGCGCCGCCCGAGTCATTGATGCCGATGATGGGCACCCGGTTGCGCAGGGCGAGCTCCTGGACCTTGACGATCTTCTCCGCGGTCACCTCGCCTAACGACCCGCCGAAAACCGTCGCGTCATAGGCGTACACGGCGACGGGCTTGCGGTCGATCTCACCGAACCCGGCCACGACTCCGTCGCCGGCGATCTTGCGGTCTTCCATGCCGAATCCGTGCGCGCGGTGCGTCGCGAAAACGTCGAGTTCGACGAACGAGCCCTCGTCGAGCAGCATCTCGATGCGGTCGCGCGCCGTCGCTTTGCCCGCTGCTCGACGTTTGTTCGCGGCCTCGGTCTCGGCGTGTAACGCCTGGTAGCGGCGCTTGCGGTACTGGTTGATCTTCTGCTCTGAAACAGTTGTCGCCTCGCGCTGCGGGGCCTCGACTCCTTCGAGGCTTGGCGCGGTCCGGCGCACGGGCGAAAGAGACCTGGGTTTGCGTGCAGCCATTGCGCATATATCGTAGGCGCCGTGCCTAAGGCCACCTTGAAGGTCGATCTGGAGCGCATGGTCACCCTCCGCCAGCTGCGCACGTTCAAGACGGTGGCCGACCTGAACAGCTTCAGCCTGGCCGCCCAGCGCCTCAAGCTGAGCCAGCCCTCGATCTCGTACCAGGTCAAAGAGCTGGAGGAAGCGCTCGGCGTGCCGCTGCTCGACCGGCTCGGCAAGAGGGTTCAGCTGACCGAGGCGGGCACGCTCCTGTACGGCTACGCGCGAAGGATGCTCGACGTTCTGGACGAAGCAACCATCGCGATCGAGGAGATGCGTGGCATCCAGCGCGGGACCCTGCGCGTGGGCGCCAGCACGACGGTCGGCATCTACCTCCTGCCGGCGGCGCTCGGCGCGTTCAAGAAGCTCCACCCCGGCCTTGTGATCTCGCTCGAGATCGGAACGCGGGTCCGGGTCCAGGAGCAAGTGCTGCGCAATGAGCTGGACCTCGCCGTGGTCGGTCCCGCGTCTAAGGACCCGGACCTCGCGATCGTCCCGTTCATCAGCGACGAGCTGGTCGTGGTGGCGCCGGCGAACCATCCATTGTCCGGGCGCCACGGGCTAGGACTCAAAGACCTGGCCGGTCAGCCCTTCATCATGCGCGAGGCTGCTTCGGGCAGCCGGCTGTCACTGGAGAAGGCGGCGCGGAAGGCTGGGACAAAGCTGGTGGTCGCGATGGAGCTGGGCTCAAACGGCGCGATCAAGCATGCGGTCGAGTCCGGTCTCGGGCTGGCGGTGATCTCTCGCTATGCCTGCGTGCTCGAGCTGTCGAGCGGCCGCCTCGTCGAGCTTGACGTGCGCGGCTTTCCAATCCGCCGCGACTGGCACATCGTCCATCTGCGTAGGCGCAGGCTGCCGTCGTCGGTGACCGCGTTCATCGAATTCCTCAAAGACAGGAGCTGGCTTTCCCAGAACGGCTCGCGCGGCAAGGTCCGCCCGCCTACCGACTGATTCGCGTCAGGGGACTCGGACCTCTCCTTCGGCCCTGCGCGCCACTTCCCCGGCAAGCGGGGCACGGGAGCGGAAGTCTCGCGCGGCCACGACGCAAACCCCGAACAGGATCAAGGCGCCGACCGTCCACAGGTTGGGAAACGGAAGGAGGCACGGCTGGCGGAGCCACAGCAAAAGACCGATTGCGATACCCGTCAGCTGTTTCCACCGACCGTTGCGAATCGCCTTGACCGTGACCAACAGGATCAGTGGCAGCAGCGGCAGGTACTGGTATGTGTTGAGCTCACCTGGGAGCAGGCCTCCGAGCGCAAGGCCCAACGCCATCCCGTACGTGGGGTTCCAGCCACTGGCCCGAGCGGCCGCAACCGCGGCGATGACCACGGCCGCGAGCGCAACGACCGTCAGGACTGCGGCAAGGGTGCCCAGGTGGAGGGGTGACTGGAGCGTCGTGATCGAGTCGTTCGGCTCGATGATCGGGTATGGGTCCCCACCTAGCGACCGCCCGAAAAGCGTGGCGATCGAGGTCTGCGAACAGTCCGGGTTGGGCGCCCGCAAGGATGGCAGCAGGACGTTGGTCACATAGAACCACGCCCCGCCGGCTCCGAGGGGGATGCACGCCAGAAGAGTGATCAGGCCGCCTATCGCGATGGCCCCGATCAGGAAAGGGCGCCACCTGGCGCGGGCGCCGAGCGCCATCAGCGCCGGATAGAGCTTCAGCGACGCCGCCGCACCGGCGAGCGCTCCGGCAAGGCCGGGACGTCGCTCGGCCGCGACCAGGCCACCGCAGGCGAACAGCAGGACGAAACCGCCGATCTGGCCGGCGTTGACCTCCGCGTAAAGCGGTGGGCAGTAGAGCGCGACGGCCCAGAAGACGGCGCGCTCCAGCGGCATTCGCGTCACGTATCGCTGCACCAGCAGGAGCCCGATCCCTGCGGCGACGGCGTCGGCCACGGTCCAGGCCGGTACCTGCCATGTGCCGGGAAGGAGCGAAAACGGCGCGGCGAGCATCGCGGCGGCAGGCGGGCGGATGAGGCCGGTCACCGGCACGAGCCCAGTCTCGGCGAGGTGCTTGGCGGTGTCGGCGTAGATGGCCACGGGGTCGGTGAGCCAGCGGTGGCCGGCCTCGATGACCGAGGCGGCGTCCGGGCGGTAGCTGGTCAGCAGGTTGCCGACGACATCGCGCACGAGGAAGACCGACGCGACCAGCCACCACAACAGCGGGCGCACAGCCACTTGTCGGAGCGGTAGCGCCACGCGCGCATGGTAGGGTGCCGCCACCAACTCCTATGAAGTGGCTTGACTACAGACTTCAGTGGGAGCGAACGCGCCGGGTCCTGCCCTACGTCGAAAAGGGCGCCAGCATCCTGGACATCGCCTGCGCGGACGGTGCGCTGTTCCGAGTCCTAGATGAACGGCTGAGCCGTGGGGTCGGCATCGACATGGATCCGGTGCCCACGAGCACTGACAGGTACAGCTACGTCCAGGGTTCGTTTCCGAGCGCGATGCCTCCGGGCGAGCCGTTTGACGTGGTCGCCGCTCTCGCGGTGGTCGAGCACATCCCGGACCAGGACCAATCCGCCTTTGCCGCGGGCTGTGCGGCCCAGCTTCGCAGCGGCGGACGCCTGGTCGTGACGGTACCCTCGCGAACGGTCGATGACCTGCTGCGCGTGATGAAGGCGATCCGTCTGCTCGACGGCATGCGCGACGAGCAGCACCATCGGTTCGACCCGCGCCATGCAATCGCGATGTTCGAAAACGCTGGACTGGTCCTCGAGCGGCATTCCACCTTCGAGCTGGGCCTCAATCACCTCCTGGTATTTCGCAAACCGTGACGGTTAAGCCGAGGGCACCCTCGCCCCTCAGGGGAGCAGTCAGTAAGCGCGCGCTATCGCGCGTCCTGGCCGCGCTTGGCGCGCGGGGATCAGGGGACAGGGGCACGCGACGCGTGACCCTGGGCCCAAAGGCCCTGGACCACCGCGCTTTTCGCAGCCTGCTTCTGCTCTTGGCCGGGGTGCCGATCGGTCTTCTCTACCTCTGGCAGGCCCTGATCCAGCCGCTGGCGTTTGGCGCCTACCTCGGGGACTTTCAGGAGAGCTACCTCCGCGCCGCACGGCGGCTGGCTAACGGCAACGATCCATATGACCTGTGCCGGATGTACGGCTGCTTCGAGCCGACGGGCCCTCAGTACGTCATGCCGCCACCGCTGGCCTGGTTCCTCCAACCGCTGATCAACGTGGACAGCCACACGATCACCGTCGCGACGATCCTGGTCCTCAACGCATCCCTCTTCGGCTTTCTGTTCTGCGCGCTGCGCGCTCTGAAGGTTCACGACTGGCAGCTCGGCGTCCTCCTCGTGATCGTCGCGATCAGCTTTGAGCCTGTCATCGGCAACATCGACGAAGGCCAGATCAACCTCGTGCTCCTCGCGCTGTCCGGCGCGTGGCTGTGGAGCTGGGCGGGCGACGGTTGGTGGGGAGGTATCGCGATGGGTGCCGCCGTCGCCCTGAAGATGATCCAGGCGCCAGTCGGGCTTCTCATCCTGTGGGCCAGGCGCTGGTCGATGCTGGCGGCGGCGAGCGTCGCCGGCCTGGGCTTGCTTCTCCTGGCGGCTCCCCAATACCTCCTCGAGTACCTGACATCGGTCTTGCCTTCGATCAGCGGCGGCACCGGCCTGTACGAGAACCACTCGCCCGGCGGGACGATCACCCGGCTATTCGAACCGGAGACCTTTCTCGGTGTCGTACATGGGAGTCCTCCGGCCGCGCGGGTGATCACGCTTTTGATTTCGGTCGCAGCGCTGGTCGTCACGTTCGTCGTCCTGCGCTCCCCGGCCGCCGACAGGAGCGGGCGCTTGCTCGAGGCTGCTGCCGTCGTGGCGGTGACGCCGATTGTCACGAGCTATTCGTGGGGCACCCACCTCGTGCTCTTGCTCATCCCGATTGTGGTCCTGGTCGCGTTGGGGGTGCGGCGGCGCGACTGGACGGTGCTGGCACTCGTCATGGCGGGCTATCTCCTTCTCGGTGTGGGCCACAATCGGATGCAGACGCTGCTCGTGACGGGCTACTCCAACCTGCTGGTGCTGCGTCTGATGGCCGAGCTGGGGACGGTGGGAATCCTTGCGATCTGGATCGCCGCCCTCCTGGCCGTCCGCCACGAACGATCAAGTGGGACAATCACGTTTTCGACACCGGGGTCTCGCTGAAAGGGGTAGTTCGCATGGCGCTCAACGCTGAGGTCAGCTTCACCTGGCTCGGTCACGGCACGTGGAAGGTTCGCAGCGCGAGGGGCAAGGACGTCCTAATTGACGCGTGGGTCATGAACAACCCGGCGACGCCTGACACTCTCAAGACGATCGACAAGTGCGACCTGATGCTGATCACGCACGGCCACTTCGACCACATCCATGACGCGTTGGAGATCGCGCGCCGCACCAAGCCCGTGATCGTGACCAACCACGAGATCGGAGTCTGGCTCGGGTCGAAGCAGGGCATCGACGGCGAAAAGATCGTCGCCGGCAACCAGGGAGGCACGATCGACGTCGACGGGATCAAAGTCACCCTGGTCCAGGCGGTCCACTCGTGTGGCATCACCGAGGAGGGCGGGATCGTCTACGGCGGCGATGCCCAGGGCCTGGTCATCGAGTTCGAGAACGGCTTCACGATCTACTTTGCAGGCGACACCGACGTCTTCGGCGACATGGCGCTGATCGCCGAGCTGAGCAAGTTCGACGTCGCGTTCCTGCCCATCGGCGGCTTCTACACCATGGGTCCGCAGCGGGCTGCCAAAGCGGTCTCGCTGCTTGGCGTTAAAACAGTGGTGCCGATGCACTTTGGCACCTTCCCGATCCTGGCCGGGCGTCCGAGCCAGCTTCAGGAGCTCGTGGGCAACCAGGTGAAGGTCCTCGACATCAAGCCGGGAGATACCGTCTAGCCGGCCTAATTCGAGGCTGGAGCGACTAATCTCGCGGGCGTGAGAGACGTCATCGGCGCGTCAGCCGGCTGGCTGGCGCGGGCGATCCGGTCCAAGCAGGTCTCCTCCTTAGAGGTCGTGCGGGCGCACCTGGACCACATCCACACCGTCAATCCGCGGCTGAACGCCGTGGTTTTCGCCACCGCGGAGAGCGCGATCAAAGAAGCTCGGACGGCCGACCGCCACAACAAGCGAAAAAACGCGCTGGGCCCCCTTCATGGAGTGCCCTTCACCGCCAAAGACATCTTCAACACCGCCGGCCTGCCGACGACGGCCGGCCTGCGCATGCTCCGGACCAACGTCCCTGATCACGACGCGACAGTGGTTGCGCGAATGCGGCGCGCGGGTGCCATCCTCATCGGCAAGACCAACTGCCCGCCAGGCGGAGTCGGAAGCGACAGCTGGAACCCGCTCCACGGCGGCACCAGGAATCCTTACGACATCAATCGCTCCCCTGGGGGGAGCAGCAGCGGGGAAGCGGCCATCATCGCGGCCGGGGGTTCTCCTCTGGGGATCGGGAGCGACTCGGGCGGCAGCATCCGCATGCCGGCCAGCTACTGCGGAATCGCCGCCTTGAAACCGACCGCGGGCATGGTGCCGGTGACCGGCGCTTATGGGCTTCCCGGAGGGATCAGCGATCCGCGGAGCCAGGTCGGGCCGATGGCGAGGTACGTTTCCGACCTCGTGCTCACGCTGCCGGTGCTGATTGGGCCGGATGGCGTCGATTCAGGCGTCGTTCCGGTGCCGCTCCCCAAGCGGACGGCGCAGCTGCCCGGCCTGAAGGTGGCCTGGTATGCCGACGACGGCCTGATGAAGCCGACCCCGTCCGTCGCCGCGGCTGTTCGAGCGGCCGCGAAGGCCCTTAGCGCGGCCGGTTGCATCGTGACCGAGGAACGCATGCCCGGGCTGACGGAAGCGGAGCAGGTCACGCTGGGCTACTGGGGCCGCAAGCACATGAGCCATGACCGCCTTTACCGACGCTGGGACGCGTTCCGGAGCTCGGTGCTCAAGTTCATGTCCAACTTTGACCTCGTTCTGAGCCCGGTCGCGCCCGACGTCGCGCCGTTGTACCGGGCGAGATCCACACCCGATCACCAGTACACCTACACCATCCCGTATAGCCTCTCGGGCAACCCGTGCGTGGTGGTCCGGGCGGGCACCTCGCCCGAAAACATGCCCATCGGAGTTCAGGTCGTGGCCCGCAACTGGAACGACCTGGTGGCCCTGCGCGCGGCGCGCGCGATCGAAAGAGCGTTGGGAGGTTGGCGGCCTGCTAGCGTGATCGGGTGAAGTTCCGCTACTCGCGGTGGGATGGAACCCAGAAGCTTGATGAGCTCGATGCCGGGGACGTCCTCGACGCGCTGAGCGACGACCTGATGAATTACGGCGACCTGAACGCCGCGTTGCAGAGGTTCCTTCGCTGGGGTTCGCCCAACATGCCGGGTCTCGAGCAGCTGCTGAAGCAGCTTCGCGAAGCACGCGAGCGCGAGCTGGGCCGCTACAACCTCGACTCGACTGTTGAGGAGCTGCGGCAGAAGGTGCAGGACGTGATCGACACCGAGCGAAGCGGGATCGATCGCCGGTTGAAGGAGGCGACGCCCGAGGGTCGATCGCTGCTAGACCGCATCGCGCGCCAGCGGACCGACCAGCTCGATCGCCTGCCGGACGACCTGGGCGGGCGGGTCAAGGGCCTTCGAAACTATGAGTTCGTCGACGACGCGGCGCGCCAGAAGTTCGAAGAGCTGATGCAGCAGCTGCAAAAGCAGGTCCTCGACCAGACGTTCCAGGGCATCAAGGGATCTTTGGAGCAGATGCAGGGCCAGGACCTCTCGCGCGTGCGCGACATGGTGCGCGAGCTGAACAAGATGCTCGAGCAGCGGATGGAGGGCCGCACGCCCGACTTCAACGGATTCATGCAGAAGTTCGGCGACATGTTTCCGCCCGGAATCAACAGCCTCGACGAGCTGATGGAGCACCTGCAGAGGCAGATGGCGCAGATGCAATCGCTGCTCCAGAGCCTGAGCCCGGAAGCGCGCGAAGAGCTGCGTCAGATGATGGACGCGCTGCTCCAGGACGACTCGCTGCGGCTCGAGCTGGCGCGCCTGGGCGGCTTCATGCAGGCGATGATGCCGCCGTCCGAGCTGACCGAGCGCTACCCGTTCTTCGGCGAAGATCCGCTGTCGATGGGTGAGGCGATGGGGCTGATGGAGCGACTACAGCAGATGGACCGCCTCGAGTCTCAGCTGGAGCGCGGCAGCTTCCGCCCCGACGACGTCGACCGCTCGCTGGCTCAAGAGCTGCTCGGTCCGGAGGCGAGGCAGGCGCTCGACCAGCTGCGCCAGGTCACCGACGTGCTCGAGAAGGCCGGGTATGTCGAGCGCAAGGGACGGCGCATGGAGCTCACGCCGCGCGGCATGCGTCGCATCGGCCAATCCGCCCTTCGCGACATCTTTGACCAGCTGAAGAAGACCCGCATGGGCCAGCACCAGCTGTGGCGAGGCGGGACGGGAACTGACGCGTCAGATGACTTGAAGGATTACGAATACGGCGATCCATTCCTTCTCGACATGAAGGAGACGCTCTTCAATGCGATCGTGCGCGAGGGCCCGAAGGTCCCGGTCAAGATGACCGGCCGCGACTTCGTCGTCCACCGCACGGAGCACATGTCGCAGGCATCGACCGTGTTGATGATCGACATGAGCCGGTCGATGTTCCTTCGTGGGTGCTTCCTCGCCGCCAAGAAGGTGGCGATCGCGCTCGACTCGCTGATCCGCAGCCAGTACCCACGGGACTCGCTGTATGTGGTCGGCTTCTCCAACTACGCCGTGGAGCTGAAACCGCAGACGCTGCCGCAGCTCGCGCTCAACGACTACGTCTACGGCACCAACATGCAGCACGGCTTCCAGCTCGCTCGATCGCTGCTCGCCAAGCACCGGGGTAACCGTCAGGTGATCATGATCACGGATGGCGAGCCAACCGCGCACCTGCGGGAGGACGGCCGCGCCGAGTTCGCGTATCCGCCAACCTACAACACGATTCAGCAGACGTTGAGCGAGGTCAAGCGGTGCACCCGCGACCGCATTGTGATCAACACGTTCATGCTCGAGCGCGGACCCTATCTGACCGAGTTCATCAACCAGATGACGCGGATCAACAAGGGGCGGGCGTTCTTCGTCTCGCCGGACCGGCTGGGTGAGTACGTCCTGGTCGACTACGTGAGCGGCAAGCAGCGACGCCGGGCCAGCACCCGCCGCGCGCGCATCGCGTAGAGCTTGCGGCAGCCTCGTTCCTTATCCTGAAGCCAATGGCCACGAAGAGCGAGGTCGCGGTCGGACGGCGAAACCTGAGCCCGGCCGCACTCTATGAGCACGCGATCCGGCGCGATGAGGCGGCGATCGTCTCCACCGGCGCCCTGACCGCCGAGACCGGCAAGCACACTGGCCGGTCGCCTCAGGACAAGTTCTTCGTCAAGGAGCCGACCAGCCAGGACGCCATCTGGTGGCATCCCGGCAACAAGCCCATCGCCAGCGAGAAGTTCGACGGCGTCCTGCAAAAGATGCAGGAGTTCGTCGACACCCACGAGGTCTACACGCAGGACGTCTTCGCCTGCGCCGACCCACGCTACAGGCTTCGGGTCAGGGTGATCACCGAGCTCGCGTGGCATAGCCTTTTCGCCCGCAACCTGTTCATCAGGCCCAACGCGGATGAGCTGATGAGCTTCGAACCGGACTTCACCGTCATGGCCCTGCCCTCGATGAAGGCCGACCCGGCGCGCGATGGCACCCGCAGCGAGACGTTCATCCTGGTGAACCTCGGACGGCGCATGATCCTCATCGGCGGAACCGGCTACGCAGGGGAGATCAAGAAGTCGATTTTCACGGCGCTCAACTATCTGCTTCCGGCCCAGAACGTGTTCCCGATGCACTGCTCCGCCAACACCAACCAGGACGGATCTGACGTTGCGCTGTTTTTCGGACTGAGCGGCACTGGGAAAACCACTCTCTCGGCCGACCCTTCGCGCCGCCTGATCGGCGACGACGAACATGGATGGAGCGACCGCGGGGTGTTCAACTTCGAAGGTGGGTGCTATGCCAAAACGATTCGCATCCACAAGGAGTCGGAGCCGGAGATCTACGCGGCGACGGAGAGCTTCGGAACAATCCTGGAAAACGTCGTCTATGACCCACGCACGCGGGTTCCCGACTACGACTCCGACGAGAAGACTGAGAACACGCGGGCTGCCTACCCTGTCGATCTCATCCCCAACGCCGTGCTGACCGGGTCCGGCAGCCACCCACACAACGTGATGTTCCTTTCGGCCGATGCCTACGGCGTGCTGCCACCGGTGGCACGGCTCGAAGAGGACCAGATCCGCCACTACTTCCTGAGTGGCTACACGGCCAAGGTGGCGGGTACGGAACGGGGCGTCACCGAGCCCGAGCCGATCTTCAGCACATGCTTTGCGGCGCCATTCCTGGTCCTGCCGCCAGATCGCTACGCCGACATGCTGATCGAGCGGGTGAAGAAGCATCACGCCGACGTGTGGATGCTGAACACGGGTTGGGTTGGCGGGTCCTACGGTGTCGGTGAGCGGATGTCGATTGCGCACACGCGGGCGATCGTGCGGGCGGTCCTGGATGGCGAGCTGCGCGGAGTTTCGACACATGTCGATCCCGTCTTCGGGCTTCACATACCGAACCGTGTTCCCGGCGTGCCGCGTGAGGTGCTCGACATCCGCGACAGCTGGCCGGACCCGGATGACTACGACCGTCAGGCCGCTCGCTTGCGCGAGATGTTCGACAAGAACATCCACAGCATCGGCAAGGGCGCGTCAGCCGCCGGATAGTTGCGGGTCGCGATCGTCGGAAGCAGGCATTTCTCCGAGCCGACGCGCGTCGGGGATTACGTGAAGGGCTTGCCGCCGCGGGCGTCGATCATCACCGGCAGCGCGAGCGGTGTGGACGCCGCCGCCACGAAGGCGGCGCGGGACAAGGGCATCCCCGTCCAGGTCATGCCGGCCTCATTCGACGAGATGGCCGACGCGGGCAAGGCGTCGGCGCGGAACCAGCGCCTGGTCGACGCGTGCGATGTGCTTGTGGCCTTCTGGGACGGCAGCTCGAAAGGCACACGGGCGACGGTCGACCGAGCCCTCGACTCAGGGAAAGAAGTGCACGTCTTCGTCGCTAAGTAAGATGCCTTCATGGCCGTAGCGATCGCCGTTCGAGTTCGTCTGTTTGCCAGGCTGAGGGAGGTCGCGGGCACCGAAACCGAAGCGCTTCGGGTGCCGCCAGGTTCCACGCTTGCCGAGGTTTACGACACTCTGTGCGGGAAGCATCCGGCCCTGCCGCATCGCGAGTCCGTGCGTTCAGCCTTGAACCAGGAGTTTGCCGACTGGAGCGCCACCGTCGCCGAAGGCGACGAGGTCGCATTCATCCCTCCGGTCAGCGGAGGTCTCCGTTGCGCTACGACATAACGACCGGCCCGCTCGACGCTCGCGAGCTCGAAGCGGCCGTGACGCACCCTGGAGCGGGGGCGATCTGCACCTTCATCGGCATCGTCCGCGACAACGCGCGCGGCCGCTCGGTGACCCACCTTGACTACGAGGCCTACGCCGAGATGGCGGTGCCCCAAATGCGGAAGATCGGGGACGAGATCAAACAACGGTGGCCGGGCGCGCGCGTTGCGATGGCCCATCGGACTGGACACCTCGAGATCGGGGAGGCATCCGTCGTGGTTTGCGTTTCGGCGCCGCATCGGGAAGAGGCGATCGCGGCATGCAAATGGGGCATCGACACGCTCAAAGAGTCGGTGCCGATCTGGAAGAAGGAGCACGCCGCGGACGGCACGCACTGGATCGAAGGAGATCAGGCGAAACCTGCCGTTTAGCGCCGCCTTCATAAACCCCGTTGGCGCCAACGGCACGCAATCAGCACGAGTCACAAGCCCCGTTGGATACAACGAGGCGGAACACGCCTCAGTCTTTGACGCGGGCCACCGACAGGCCATCGCGAATCGGAATCACGACGCTCTCCAGCCGCGGGTGCTTCGCCACGAGGTCGTTGTAGTGGCGGACGTTTCGCGCCTGCTGGTTGTCTGGATGTAAGACCTCGCCTTGCCGCAGCGCGTTGTCAGCCATCAGCAGCGCTCCGGGGTCCAACCGCTCGAGGCATAGCTCCAGCACGCGGCGCGTGATCTCTTCGGACTTGAACGAGTTAAGTAGGTCGATGAAGCACGCGTCGAACCGGCCATCGAGCTTCTCCAGACCGTCCTTGGCATTCTCCTCGATGACCAGGGCCTGCTTGCCAAAGCCCGCGGCTGAGAAGTTGGCCCTTGCCCGCTCGGCGCGTTCGTGGTCCAACTCGTAGGTGGTGAGGTTTCCGTGATTGGTACCGCGAAGCAGCCAGATGCCGCTGTATCCAGTGGCCGTACCAAGCTCCAGGATCCGCCTTGCACCGGAGATCCTGACGAGCAGATAGAGGAGCTGCCCCTCGTGTGGGTCGACGATTGGGATGTTCTCGCGATGGGCCTCTTCCTCCATGCGCGCGAGCACTTCGTCGCGTGGCGGCACCAGGCCGTCGAGGTAAGCCTGCATGTCATCTGTGATTTCAACTGTCCTCATCGCGACTCCTCAAGAACTCATCCAGCAGGGGCTGAAGCGTGGTCACGTAATTGGTCATGCAGTCGACGGTGCGCCGGAGCACCTCATCATCGAGCCGGGCGGCGGGGACGGTTTCGTAGAGCCGCGACCAGCCGCGGTCCCAGGGCTCGAGCTCGGCCCGCGGAAGGCTTGCTTTGACCTCGACCATGCGCGAGCGGAAGAACTCGAACGCGGCCTGGTTGTCGGCGGCCGATGATTCAAAATGCAACCCGACTTCCAGCCTACCGGCTCCGGTGTGGTGCCACGCCTCGAAGTGGTACGCAGGCTCGCCGAAGTGCAGCTTCATGAGCCGGCCGCGGCCGCGTGACGTGCGGAAGTCGCGCATGGCGGCGGGCAGCTTTGGCTTGACGCCCTTGCGGAGCCCGGCGAAGAAGTCAGAGGGGGCGAGCACCATTTCTCGTAAGCTGCCATCCAGATTGGCGTACATCCCAACCGTCGTCGAGAACGAGGGCGGCAACCGCGAGCGGACCTTTGACATCTATTCCCGGCTGCTGAGGGACCGCATCATCCTGATCGGCAGGCCGATCGACGATGTGGTTGCCAACCTGGTCGTCGCCCAGCTCATGTACCTGGCCGCGGACGACCCGGACAAGGAGATCCAGATCTACGTCAACTCCCCTGGCGGCGCCGTGACGGCGGGTCTCGCGATCTACGACACGATGCAGTACGTGCGGGCGCCGATCTCCACAGTCTGCATCGGCCGCGCGGCGAGCTTCGGCACCGTTGTGTTGATGGCTGGCGCAAAAGGCAAGCGCTTCTCGCTGCCGAGCGCGACCATCCACATGCATCAGCCGCTCATCGGCGGAAAGGGGCTGCAGGGCCAGGCCAGCGACCTCGACATCCACGCCCGCGAGATCATCCGCATCAGAACCGTGCTGAACGAGCTCATCGCCCAGCACACCGGGCAGCCGCTGGCCAGGGTCGAGAAGGACACTGACCGCGACTACTTCCTCACGCCCGAGGAGGCCGTCGAGTATGGGCTGATCGACGGCATCATCGAGCAGACGCGGGTACCGGTCCTGGCGACCTCCAAGTAAACACCCCAGAGGCCCGCAAGCACACCCACCCGACCATCGCGACCCCGACAAGCGCGGGGATCGGGGGCACCGCCAGGGCGCTGATCAGAGCGCAAACGGAAAGCGCGAGCCACTCATACCAGCGTGCCTTGCCCCAGACAGCCATCGCCAGTGCAACCACGACGAGGTCGGCCGGCAGTGCGTGGGGTGCCGCGACGACGCCGCCGGCAAGGATGACTGCAGCCGCGGGCTGAAACTCGTCGCGGCGCCGCCAGGCCAGCGCCAGGACGGCGGCGATCGCAAGCAACGTGGCGACCGCTAACGCAGCAACCTGCAATGCGCTCGGAAAGAGGACTGCGAAGTGGGCAAGGTCGATCTCGCGCGCTCCCGTCTGCACGGTCGAGCGGGTCTGGGCGAGCCAGTCGAAGACCCAGTGCGGATTGAGAGCCAGGGTCGGCGCGAGGAGCGCCACCCCCGCGGTCGCCCATCCCGCCAACACCCTCCAACGACGCGCCAGGAGGAGCGTAAGCCCCAGCGGCAGGACGAGCTGAGGTTTCATCAGGGTCAAGCCGAGCGCCAGCCCGGCCAGAAACGGTCGCGACCACAGAGCGATTGCGCCACCCAGGCCAAGCACCACGATGCCGTCCAGCTGCGCGTTGAGCATCACTAGGGCGGTCGGCACGCCGGCGAACGCGGGCAGGATCGCCGCCGGTGCTCTCGGTCTCACGGCGAGCCACAGGCCGGCGGCGAGGCAGGCGAGGCCGAACAGGATCCACAGCCGGCCGCCGATATCCGTACCCAGCAGCTCGAACGGCGCCGCGATCAGGGCGACCCACGCGGGAGCCAGGAACGGCAGGATGCCCTGGATGCCGAGGGTGACGAGGACGCGGCCGCCCGTCACGTTGCGCTCGACGTCCCTCTGCACGTTGAGGTCGTAAAGGTGGCCAGGGTCGTGGACGATCAGGCGCGCTCCCGTGGCGAAGGCGGGCCAGTCCGAGTTGATCACGTCTTCGTTGGGCACCAGCGGATAGAGGACGAATGCGAGCGCAACCCCAACCAGCGCGATCTGGCCGCGCCAGCGCCAGCGGCTCACAGTTCGATTGACATCCCGTCGCGCGCCGCCTGGACGTCGGTCCCGATTCGCTGCGTGAGGTCGGCGGCGATCTCGGTCGGATTGGCGCGCCAGACGGCCATCCCGTAGTGGGTCAGGATCGCCAGGCGCGGCTTTGCCTCGCGGACGATCCGCTCTGCGTCGGCGATGCACAGGTGAGGCAGCTCGGGCCGGCAGTGCTCCAGCACGGTGTGGATGACCATCACGTCGGCCTTGTGCTCGTCGGCGATGCCGTCGTAGTAGCCCGAGTCGGTGATCCAGCCGAGCTTCTCGCCAAAACGAAAGCCATACGTCTCGTGCTGGTGCACATGGCGGCCGCTGGTGGTGAAGGCGACATCGTTGACTGTGTATGACGTCGTGGCTGCGAGCCGGATGATCTCGCGCGGAAATCGCCTCACGTACTTCAGCACCACAGGGTCGTCGTCGAGAGCATCGGAAGGACAGAGCAGGACGCCGCGATGTGAGAACCCGCCGTCGGTCATCGCTTCGATCATCACGTTGACGTCGCTCGAGTGGTCGAGATGGCGGTGGCTGAGAACTATGGCGTCGAGCGTCGTCAAGTCCACCTTGCGCGCGGCGTAGGCGACGATTGCCCCCGGACCAGGGTCGAGGCTGATGCGCGTGTTGCCCTCTTCGATGAAGAGGCCGCCCGAGGCGGCAATCTGTTTCGCGACCATGAAGCGGGCGCCAGCCGTGCCCATGAAAGTGAGTCTCAAGTCTCGGCGACTTCCGAAAGAGGAACCTCTGTGGCTGTGCCGAAGTAGCGGTCGTAAAGCTCCGCGACGCGCTCGAGGGTGTCGATCTCTTCGACCGGCTTGTCATCGCGGATGCGAACGATGCGCGGGAAGCGAAGCGCGTAGCCGCTCAAGTGGCGGCCGGAATGCTGGATCGAATCAAATGCGACTTCGAGCACGACCTCAGGCCGGACCATCCGCGTGTAGCCCATGTCCTCCACTGTCATGTCCAGGAACACCCGTGTGAATTTCGCAATCTCGGCGTCGGTCAGCCCGGTGTACGCCTTGCCGATGTTGACCAGCCTGCCGGTGGCGGTGTCCTTGACAGCGAATGTGTAGTCCGAAAGCACATCCTTGCGCTTGCCGTGTCCCCATTCGACCACGGTGACGACCACGTCCAGAGTGGCGAGCGGCCGCTTCAGCTTGAGCCACGCCAGTCCGCGGCGCCCCGGCGTGTAGGGACTGAGCGGGTCTTTGACCATGAGGCCCTCGTTGCCGCGTTCGCGGGTCTCGGCGAAGATCCGGTCCAGATGGGTCGGATCGGTCGCTTCCTCGAGCCGCGCCAGCAAAAAGGGATGCTCGAGCCCCAGGCTTTCGAGCAGCTGTCGTCTCGTGGTGAGCGGTTCGTCAAGCAGCGTCCTTCCGTCGAGCCACAGGATGTCGAAGATGACGAGCACGACTGGGACGTCTCGCCTCAGCTCGGGGTCGACCTTCTTGCGGCCGAGCCGGCGCTGCAGCTCGAAGAAGCGCAAGACGCGGCCGTCGCGATGCGCCAGCACCTCGCCGTCGAACAGCACGTCGTGGCCGATCGCTGGAGCGCCCTCGACCAGCTCGGGGAAGGCTGCGGTCGTTTCTTTGAGGTCGCGCGAAAACAGCTCCAGGCGTGACCCCTGGCGATGCAGCTGGCAGCGAACGCCATCGTATTTCTCTTCCGTCCAGACTGTGCTCGCGCCCATGCGCTCGAACGCCTGCGGGGCGGTTTCGACAGGGCTAGCGAGCATGAAGCGGACCGGCTGAAATAGGGTGATCGTGCTGGCCTCGAACTCGCCGCGCTTGCACAGCACCGCCGTCTCGCCGATGTCACCGGTCACAAGGTGCACGCGCTTTACCTGTGTGATCGGGACGCCGAACGCCTCGCCAACGGCGGCTTCGACGAGGCCCTCGCTGAGCCCAATGCGCATCTCGCCGGACACGATCTTCACGAAAAAGCGGGCGGCTTCCGGCGGCAGGCGCCTGAGCAGGGACTCCAGCGGCCTGGCCTTGGCGGCGCCGCGCGCTGTGCGGATGGCCTCGAGCGTCTGCCCGACGTCCTCGAGGGTGACAGCCTCCGGCTGGGTGCTGCCGTCGAGCGCTTCGCCCGCCCAGTCGCCAAGGTCCGAGTGCTTGCGGAAGAGGCTTCCCAGCTCACCCTCTTCGAGGTCCGAGATCGACGAGACAACCTTGCTCAAGGTCGACCAGCCCAGGCCAAGGGTGCGACGCTGGGACGGTGGAAACGCCCGCCCGCTCAGGTAGACGGCGGCCCGCCGCAGGTCGTCCTCGTCCAGGGTGCGGAAGTACGCGCTGAGGACACGAGTTTTCTCGAGCGTGGCTGTGGTCGAGCCCACGGCCGCGCCTGCCCGGGCGAATTCAAGCATTCAGTCAGTCACATCCTGGACGCGCTTGCGCGACAAGGTGACCTATCGTAAGTCGGGATGCGGCGGTGCCCTTACCTGGAGGAATTGGTTAAGGAACGGCAGCTCATGCTGCGCGTCTACAAGTTCGACTGCCACGTCGACCACCGCTCTAAGCGCAAGTACGCGCTGAGCGACAGTCCGCCCATCTGCGTGCGTAATTTCGAGGATTGCCCGTTATACCAGGCTGAAAAAGGGCGCGAGGACCGCACAATTACCCGCTACACCGACTGAAATCGTCCCGGTACCCCGCCACACAAATGAATTGCCCAGTCTGTTCCGCCCCCGCGCTTCCCATCGACGACGCGTGCGTCTTCTGCCACGCGCCCCTCGTCGAGCAGGATGAGCCATCCGAGCTCCTCGACTATCTCGTCGAGCGGATCCCGATCGCCCATGTCAAGCGCGGCCACTTGAACCGAGGGCCGATCACGGAGGTCGCCATCGACGTCGACGGGCGGAGCTTCCGAGCCCGGGTGAAGAACGATGCGCTCGAGCTGGCGCCCCCGGTCGAGCTGGCGGCGTGGGTGGACCTGCTTCTGATGAAGCTCAGCGAGGCCGCTGCGGGCGACCACAACCTGCGGCGGGCTGTGCTGCGATCGGGCTGGGCTCTGAGGTAAGCAGGCTCCCCGACCTGCTTCTCGCCGCGACCCTTTGGGTGGCCGCCTGCGGCGTTCCATCCGATCACCCGCACGAGACGGTGCTGCTCCAGGCGACGGGCGCAGGCACGCAAACGACGCAGTCCTTCACTGCGTCGGGCCCATGGAGCATTGCGTGGTCCTTCCATTGCGATGGCGGCAGTGGCGGCAGCCTGTTCATCGACGTGTTCAACGCGTCCGACCACACGCCTGACTTCAAGAATCGGGGGATGGCCGCCGAAGGCGAACAGAGCGGCGCGGACATCTCCCGCTTCGCGAACCCGGGCTCGTTCTATCTCGAGATAACTTCGACATGCGCGTGGACGATCAAGGTCTACGAGTAGCCAGTTTTCGACGATGCTAAAGAGCCAGTGCCAGCTGCTCGTTAGCCTCGAGCGCCCATGCCCGCACACCCTTGCGGCGCAGGGACCGCGCGAAGTCTTCCGTGTACCCGTGCACTGTGTAGACCTGCTCGGCGCCTGACCGCTGCACCACTTCCATCAGCTCATCGAAGTCGCAGTGGTCGGAGAGATCGAAAGTCGCGTCGGCTCCGAACAGGCGCGCGAAATCCGGATCTTTGGCCCACCCCGATATCAAGGCGGTTCTGTAGCGGTCCAGCCGGCGGATGTCATCTTTCCCGACGGGCGGTGCGATCACTACGCGGTCGTCGATGGGCTCTCCGTTGAGCTCGATCCAATCAGGCAGCGACCGACCGGCCATCGCGTACTGGCGGGCACACGGCGCGCAGCGCTTCTCAAGCGCGAATCTGAGTCCGTACTGTGCGAGCTGGAGCATGACCTCTTCGGTTTTGCCCAGCGCATGGCAAAGAAGCACAGGTGTCACTCGGCTGTCGAGGGCTCGCCGGCACCAGCGCGCGATCAGCTCCAGCGTCTCGTCGGGATCGCCGAAGCGAAAATGCGGTCGCCCATATGTTGTCTCGGTGATCAGCACGTCCGCCTTGGGCACGACGGTCTCGATTCGCCCAGGCTGACGCAGCTTGAAGTCGCCGGTGTAAAGCACCGACCATCCGTCATGCTCGAAATGCAGCTGCGCCGAGCCGAGCATGTGGCCGGCAGGGTGGAGCGTCATCGTTCCGTCGCCGCGGCGGAGAGGCTCTCCGTAGCCAAGCATCCGCCAGCCCCGTGGCCGGCGCGCCTCCGGGATCAAGGCCAGCGTCTGCGGCGTAAGCAGCGCTTCCTTGTGCCGGCGCGCGTGGTCGGTATGGGCGTGCGAGATGAACGCAAAGCTGCGCACGACCAGCGGGTCGAGCCACAGGCGATGACCCGGAAGTGACACCCCGTGGTCCCAGACGACCTCGCGGGTCACAGCGTGTCCTCCAGTCGCACGATGTCTCTCTTGGCGAACAGGTGCCGTCCTGCATGCACGCCGATTGCTTCATAGGCCTCCCAAGGCACACCGATGTCCGCCACCCAGACATCGCCCGACACCCGCGGACCATCAGCCTTGATGAGGCCGGGTTTGGGCAGGCCGAGGGTCACGGTCACGCTGGCGCGCACGGTTGGAGCGTAGGCGACGCCCGAGTCGGCGTCGAGCCCGGACGGAACGTCGATTGCCACCACAGGTTTGCCGGATTCGTTGATGATCCGGATCCATTCGGCGAAGCGGCCTTCCGGTGCGCGCCACAAGCCTGTGCCGAACATCGCGTCGACCACCAGACCAGCGTCGTCGAGATACAGCTCGCTCGATACCTCCACAGCCAGCTTGCGAAGGACATCCAGCTCGTGCGCGGCGGACCCGCGCAAGCGCGATTCATCGACACAGCACACCGCTCCCAGCTTGCCCCAACTTCGAAGATGCCTGGCAGCGGCCAGGCCGTCTCCCGCGTTGTTGCCGACGCCGCAAACGACGACCGCTGTCTTGTCGCAAAACCGCGCAACCTGCCAGCCGGCCGCCTCCATGAGCCAGTCGACAGGGATGCCGAATCGCTCCTGCGTGAGCGAGTCGACCTCTTTGACCTGACTGCTAGAGAGTGTTGGTAGGGCGCTGGACGACAAAAGAACAGTATGGGTCGCGGCGGTGGATCGAGTCCGACTGTGAAACGGCGGCGCCCGTCAGCCGGGAGATGAGCTGCGGCGTGATGGTGCAGACCTGCGGGAACTTGAGTGCTGTGTTGCGGAAGGGGCAGTTATGGATGGTCACCTTGACTCCCTCGGAGGTTTCGGACTGCTCGGCCAGCGTGCCGGCGCGGCCTATCCAGGCCACCACGCGGCGGAGCTTGTCATCGAAGTCCAGGCCCTCGAGGTCCCTCTCGATTGCGGCCGCATGACGGGCAGCGACCCGAGCGAAGACCTCGTCCAGCGCGTCTGGCCCGCCCATCTCCTGGACTTCCTGGAGGACCATCGTCGCAAGCTGGCCATAGCGCTTGGGGAAGACGGCGTCAGCCCGCTCCGTGAGAGCGAACAGGAGCGAAGGTCGGCCCCTGCCACTCCGCTCCGGCTGGCTCACGACAAGGCCATCCCGCTCGAGGTTGGTGAGGTGCTGGCGAACGGCGTTGGGCGTAACGCCGAGGTCGTTGGCGATGGTTTCCGCGCTGCAGCGACCCCTGCGCCGCAGCAGCTCGAGGACTTCCATGCGGGTCGAACGGCCGGCAATCATGGTGGGCTCATCCGGTCGCTGATTCGGGATGCTAGCACAGGCCCGGAAACGTAAAACGATTTATTACAGGTGGATCTTGACAAAAGGCTAGGGCGCCCTAAACTTGGTAGCCGGAGGAGATAGAGGGACATGCCAATGATCAAGCAGGCGAGCCGCGCCATTGAGCACATGACCGCTCGGGAGCGCCGGATCCAGCGGGCCAAGTACGCCCGTCGGAACAAGATGCGGTACATCGACAAGCTCCTGAACGAGCTCGAGATGCTGAACCTGGCCGACCAGCGCCAGATGCCGCCCGTGCTCTCGGTCGCGATCAACAAAGTCATCGAGGAGTCGCCCGAGGTCACTGTTCTGGCCCAGGCGAAGCCGGCGTCGGTGATGGAGGCTATGGACGCTCTCTATGAGATCCAGGACAGCCTCATGTACAACCAGATAGAGGACGAGTAGCCAAACCTCGCAGCCCTAAAAGGCCGGTTTCCAAGTGGACACCGGCCTTTCTCTTCGTCTGGGTACCTTATGCAAACGGACCGGATTGGTGATCTCTCGCCACCGGGGAGGCGGCTGTTCCCTGAAGGCCAGTTTGAGGCCCTTCGCCTGGTCGAGAGCGTGACCACCACCGCCGGGGTGGTGATCGCCACTTATCAGCCGGTTTAGCCTTCTCCCTCAGCCTGGCGCACGCGCCGGCTCAGCGTCTGGAGAAGGCGGTAGGCCACCTCGGGGTGCTCCTTCAAGAATGGTTTGAAGTTCCACTCCGGGATGGTCGCGAGCGTGACGTCGCTGTCGGCCGTGATTGTCGCGCTGCGGCCTTCCTGATCGAGCAGGGCCATCTCTCCAAAAGAGTCGCCAGGCTCAAGCTTCCGCGTCTTGCCCTGGACCGTCTTTACGCTGACCGTGCCGTCGGTGATGATCATGAAGCCGACTCCGCCGTCGCCCCGGAGCACGATCTCGTGGCCCGCGGGGTGCTTGACGGTCTTCATCTGCTTTTCGATCGACCTCAGCTCCGGGTCGGGCAGACCCTGGAAGAGCTTGGCGTGTTTGAGCTCCACCACGCCCAGATAGTAAGCGCTGGCGGGTATCTAGGACGCCGTGTCCTTCTTCTCGTCCAGGAACTTCTGGTAGAGCCGGTATGCCTCTTGCTTCCGGCTGTCGACGATCTTGGTATAGCCCTGCAGCGTGTTGAGGTTGGCGTGGCCCAGGACCTCCTGGACCAGGCGCACGTCGCCGCCGGTGACCTCGAGCAAAGTCGTCGCCGCAGTGTGCCGCGCTACATGTGGTGACTTGAACGACCAGGCGCCAAGCTGCTGGCGGATCTGTTTCACGATGTAGCGCGCGCCGGCCGACGTCAGGCGGCGTTCGCGGTCGTCACGCGCGGCTCGATCGAAGTTGATGAACATCGCCAGGCAAGCGTCCTCACGTGCGGTCAGGTACTCGTCAATTGCGGCGCGCGCGTCGACGGTGAGGTAGACGCTTCGTTGCTTGGCGCCCTTGCCGGTGACGACGAGGCGGTTGCCTGAGCGCGGGAAGTCAGCTCGGTCCAGCGCCAGCGCCTCCGAGATGCGGCAACCTGTGCTGACGAGGAACTGGACTAGGGCGCGGTCGCGCTTCTCGGGCAGCTTCTCGCGGGGCAAGGCGGCGAGAAGGTGCGTCAGCTCGTCGGGATCGATTGGTTTCGGCAGTCTCTGCTCGAGCTTGGGGAGCGTGATGCCGTTGGAAAGGTCGCGGTCGATCAGTCCTTCGCGGGCGATCCAGCGCAGCCACGACCGGATCGCGACCAGCGCGCGGGCGCGCGAGGCAGGGCTTTTCAGGCGTCCTGCGAGGTGTCGTTGATAGGCGCGCAGGTCGTCGTGGCGGAGTGTGTCAACCTCGAGCGTGTGCCCATTTGCGGCGAGGAATCCGAGCAGCTTGCGGATCTCGGAGTCATACGCCCGAACCGTGTTCGGACTGCGGTTCGCTTCCAGCTGAAGCCAGCCGAGATATTCATGCGCGGCGGCCTGCAGGGCGAGTGGCATGTCGAGGCCGAGCTCATGATAATGGACAGGTAGTGGGGGCCCTCCAGGTAGTGAGTCCTCCGCGTGAGGAACTCCCTGGCGATGGCTTCGGCTTCGATCCCGCCTTCACCGAGCGTGTCACGAACGTTGCGCTCTGGTTCTATCGCAAGTACTGGCGGGTCGAAACCGAAGGCGTGATCAACGTTCCGGCGCAGGGTCGGGCGCTGCTGGTCGCGAATCACGCGGGGATCGTGCCGTACGACGGCGCGATGATACGCACGGCGATCATCGCCGAGCATCCGCATCCGCGCCACGCCCGAATGCTGGTCGTCGATTGGGCATTCGCCATGCCCTTCACCAACCTCCTGCTGGTCAAGACTGGGAATGTTCTCGCTCATCCGCTCAATGCGACGGCACTGCTCGAGCGCGATGAGGTGGTCGGCGTCTTTCCGGAGGGAGTGCAGGGTGCGGCGAAGCCCTATCGCAACCGTTACCGGATCCGGCGACTCGGCCGCGGCGGTTTTGTGCAGGTCGCGTTGCGGACTGGCGCGCCGATAATTCCGGTCGCGGTTGTCGGCTCGGAGGAAGTGCACCCAGTGTTATTCGACATGCAGCCTCTCGCGAAGTTGCTCGGGCTGCCGGCGCTTCCAATCACGCCGACATTTCCGTGGCTTGGCCTTGGCGGGCTTGTTCCGCTGCCCTCGAAGTGGTTCATCGCTTTCGGCGAGCCGATCGAGGTCGCCCAGTACGGACCGGCAGCTGCAGATGATGCGCGACTCGTGCTCGAGTTGAGCGAGCGGGTGAGGGAATGGATTCAATCGACCGTCAACAGGTTGCTGGCGAGGCGTCAGACGATCTTCTTTTAGCGCGTCGGGCCGGTGGTTCCTCGCTGGTAGCCTGGGCCGATGACCAGGTCCTCGATTGCAGCTGTGATGACAGCCATGACGTTCGTAGCGTGCGGAGGTTCTCCCGCGGCACCCCAAGGCCCGACCACTGCATACGTGGCCGCGCAGCGAGCCGACATGCCGAGCGGAATGACGAAATGCGATCTCACAGGCGACATCAACAATTTCATCAGGCAAGAGCAAACGCCCGATCCGAACGCGTCCAAGACAACGGCCACGGAATGGCAGGACGCGAAGAAGAACGGGGCCACCGCGGCCTATGTCGCCCTGTACACGGACAGCAGTCAGCACTGCTCGGCCGCCAAGAGCAGCTCGGCAGACCTGAGCGCGGCTACCTACAAGCTGGTTGTGAACTTCGTCATCCAGTTCAAAGACGAGAAGAGTGCTGCGACGGGTTACAAGAGCGAGAACACGATCTTCGGGTTCAGCGCATCGACCCTTCGGAGCGGTGGCAATGCGGTGCAGGAGGGCACCTCGACCGGCCTGACCGCGAACTCGATCGTGCTGTCAAGGCCGGTCGGTGATCAGACGTTCTACATCGCGGTCTGGCAGAAAAAAGCGTTCATGGTGATCCTGGCGATCCTCAACCTCGACCCGGCGGCGAGCAAGAAGGTCGCCACCGCGGAGAACGACAGGATCAAGTAGCCGGCGCGACCGAAGTAGTTTCCCTTTATATGAGCGGCCGCTCGGGCCTCTAGAATGACGCGGCCGATCGCAAAATCCGCCAACGTCGCAGCCCGCACTCGGCGCCGGCAGGGATCCTGGTCCCCGCTTCGCTCAGCGCTCATCGTGGCGCTTTTGCTCACATGCGTCTTCTCCCTGCCCACGATCGTGGACGCCGCCCGATCGGTGTTGCCGGCACGCGGTCCCGTGGCGGATACCACTCCTGGCCAGGTCGCCGGGCAGGTCACGCTGAGCGGAGTGCAGCCAGGCGCATGTCTCAGCTTTCCCGCTGGCGACGGGCACTCAAGCAAGACCGTCTTCATCGACCCAGGGCATGGCGGGTTGGATCCTGGCGTGGTCGGGGTGACTGGAGGGCATCAGGTGCTCGAGAAAGACGTTGCGCTGGGGGTGGGAACGCGTCTCGCGACCCTTCTTCGCGACGGCGGATACCGGGTGGTTATGTCACGGACCAAAGACTCGTCGGTGATGGAGCTGGGCCCGAGCGACACCATCGCCGGCGCGTTGACGGCGTCGGCCGAGCACCGCGACCTCTTGATGCGCGCGGCCTGCGCCAACGCGGGGGCTGCGTCGGTGCTGGTGTCTATCCACTTCGACGCGTTCGACGATCCGGCGGTCGGCGGGACCGAAACCTTCTATGACGCCGAGCGCCCCTTCGCCGCAGAGAACAGGCGGCTGGCGACCGACCTGCAAACCGCGCTGGTCGCCGGCCTTGGTACGACGAACCGCGGAGTCTGGACCGACGACCAGCTGGCCGCGCCGACCCTGACTGCTTCGGGCAGCCTTTATGGACACCTCATAGAGCTAGGCCCGCCGGCCGCCGGATGGGTGGACAACCCGAGCCAGATGCCGGGCGCGCTCGTCGAGCCGCTGTTCTTGACCAACGCCGCAGAGGCGAGCCTCGCGAGCAGCTCATCAGGCCAGCAGAGGGTCGCTGCAGCGTTGAAGACCGGCGTGGAGAAGTACCTGGGCCATCCCTGATTCAGACCGATGAGCCAGCGAACAGTGGAGACACATAATGGAACTCATCAAAACGAAGTGATCAGGGCATTCTGGCGCCGCCTTGACAGCCACCTGCAGTGGGTCCCAATCGGTGTGCCGCAGATGTACGGCGCGCTCATCGCTCTTTTGATAACCGCGATCCTCATCAGGCTCGACCCGCGCGACTTCGGCATCACCTGGACGACTTTCTGGACGTTTTTCATTATTTTTGTTGGGGGCAATGGTCTGCTCGTCATCGGCAGCGTGATCTACCGGCTCTCCAACTCGAGAAGCTCTGACTGAGCACGCGTCGGAGAGACCGCGACCGCGTGGTGGTGCGCCTGGCAAGAATCGAACTTGCTGCCTCTTGCTCCGCAGGCAAGCGCTCTATCCGGTGAGCTACAGGCGCTAAAGACGCTGGTTCAGTTTAGGCGAGGGTCAATCGCTGCTGTCGCAGCCTTGAAGGCGTTCAGGTCGAGGTTGCTGACCACCACCAGCACGACGAACATCGAACGGCGCCAGGAGGCCAATCGTACCGACGGCCGGTCGTAGGTGAACGAGCTGATGCCCAAGCCTGTGGCTGGACCGCGCGTGAGGCCCGGCGTGAGCAGATTGGGCGGTGGTGGTTGAAAGTCGAACACACCCGACTGCCAGGCGCGGTCGGCCTCACCCTCGTCTGCGAACCGGACGACCAGGCTTGTCATCGCCTTGACGTTTGAAGTCGCGCCGAGCTCCGCGCTGCAGGCCGACGGATTCGCCGCGAAGACCGAGATCGCGCCCTGCGTCGCGCCTTCTTTGCGCAGCTGCTGCCACTGGTCCGACTCGCGGCTCGCAAGCGCCGCGTCGGCTCCGGCGAGGACCGAGAGGTAAACGTCGACCGGGCCCGATCCCGGACACACATTGAGTCCCGCCGGCACGTCGCCTGATTGCAGGATGGCGGCCGTCGCCGCGGCGTGCGGGGACGGGCTCGGAATCGGGCTGAACGCCGGGTGCGTCTGGTTCTGGCACGCGACCAGCGCGCACCCCGCAAGGATCATCGACAACAACCGGCCCACGGGGGCCGGAGTTTAGACTGGGTGACACCTATCGCGCCTGTAGCTCACCGGACAGAGCGTTCGGCTCCGGACCGAAAGGCAGCAGGTTCGATTCCTGCCAGGCGCACTTACTTCAATCGGCGAGACCGCTGGTGGCTAGTTGGTCTCGGGCACGTCCAGGCTGTCGAATGTTTCTTTGTTGATGAACTTGAACAGCTGGAGTGGCTTGCCGCCCTCGTGGACGACTGCGATCGCCGCGTAGCGCTCCTGGCGTTTTCCACCGCTGGTCGTGCGGACGCTGCGCCGCTTCTTCAGCTCGCTGTCCGGGATCTGAACTTTCTGCTTCGTCTTGAGGTTGAAAAATTCCACTGGCAGCCTCCTGTGAATTGAACTGGACGGCAACCCACAATACAGCCTCTCGGCAGTGCGCAATGTGGTCGCCCAGATCGGATGTTCGTATCTGGTAGGTTGGGGAGGTGATCGGCAAGGCCGAATTCGGGCGGACCGGACACAAGAGCACGAGGGTGATCTTCGGGGCCGCCTCGCTCGGTCGGGTCACTCAGAAGGTGGCCGACCAGACCCTTGAAGTCCTGCTTCGCTACGGCGTCAATCACATCGACACAGCGTCCGGCTATGGGGATTCCGAGCTACGCATCGCTTCCTGGTTGAAGCGAGAACCAGGACATTTCTTCCTGGCGACCAAGGGCGACAGGCGCGATGAGAAAGGTGCGCGCGAGGAGATCCAGCGCTCGCTCGACCGCCTCGGGGTGGCGCGTGTCGACCTCTGGCAGATCCACGCGCTGGCGGACCCGATCGAATGGGACCAGGCCCTGAGCCCAGGGGGCGCCCTGGACGCGGCACTCTGGGCGCGCGCGGAAGGGCTCATCCGGTGGATCGGCGTGACCGGCCACGGCGCGCAGATCGCGGCCACTCATCGCAGGAGCCTCGACCGGTTCGACTTCGATTCGGTGCTGCTCCCCTACAACTACGTCACGATGCAGAACGCCTACTACCGCGAGAACTTCGAGGCAGTCGTCAAGACATGTCAGGAGCGGAACGTCGCGGTGCAGACCATCAAGTCGATCGCCCACCGACCATGGATGGAGCACGACCATACGCGGACCACCTGGTACCAGCCTTTCGAATCGCAGGACGACATCGACCTCGCCGTCTGGTGGGCAATGGGCCGGCGCGGCATCTTCGTGAACAGCGTCGGCGACGTCGACCTTCTCCCGCTCGTCCTCGACGCGGCGAAAAGGTTCCACGAGCCGCCGGAGGAAGGTGCGATGCAGGCCCTGGTCGAGCGGTCTCAGACGGAGCCGCTCTTCGTCTAGTCTCTGCCCCGACTTGGCTGACGACTTCGACACCCACTTTCAGAGCCTCGGCAAAGCAATCGTCGAATGCGTGTCTTTGTTGCGCGCGTCGGACGAAACTCAATTCGCCGATTGGCTCGAAGGCGACCAGCTGAAGATCGCAAACGGCAAGACGCGCGCGTTGCAACACCTGCTGAGCGCGTATGGCGGTATGGGCAGCATCAACGACATCCTCCTCGAAGATCCTCAAGCCCAGAAACGCTTCCGCAAGCTGAAGAGCGAGATATGGAAGCACGCAGACGCGATGCTCAGAGAGCTCGACGAGGGCGGCTACTACATCAACACGCGATAGAGGCAGTCACCGGAAGCGTCAATTTCATCGAGGCATAGCTGATCGAGGACGGGTAGTTGTCGAGGCGCAGGTACGGCGCGTCGTTCTGAGTGACCTGGAGACGCAGCTGGTGCCCGGCGGAGAACGGCCAGCCGCTTCCCTGCAAGGCGTACTGGATCGAAGTGTCGCCGGGCGAACCTGTCCACCTGTAAGCCGCACGCGTCACAAGGGTCGCGCTGCCGTCCGGCGCGACGTCCCACAACCGCGCGTTGACCTCGGCGTCGGTCCCCGTCACCGACGCGCTCAGCTGAAGCCCAGGCTCCCCGAGCAAGGTGAAGGGGGAGCACACCGGGAACGTCCACGACGTCGACGCCCCGCTGTCAGGCGGGTTGACGGCGACCTGGACGCACGCTCCGTTGCCACCATGCGCGGCCGCCACGGCGATCGGGTCAGTCGCGACGCCGGCCGCGGCGTCCGTAGGTGCCGACGCGGACACATGTCCCGCCGCGGACGATTGGAACATCACGCGAGCCGGCGCGGTGCCGGACACGGTGTTGCTCGAGTACACCGGCCCTGCCGAGCTGTCGCACGTCACGACCTGCTCCTGATAGATCGCTGCGGGATTGGCGCCGCTTGAACGCGCAACGTGCAGGTCGACAAAGGCAGTGGCTGCCTGGTTGATCACCTTCCACTCGGAGACCTTGTTGTTGTTCGCCGTCGGATGGCCGATGTCGGACGCGTACATGAACACAGGCCATTGAGAGTCGGCGGCGCGAAGCTTCTCCACCATCGAGGCGGCCTGCGACTCGGGGAACAGCACGTCGGTCCACCCCTGCGCAGCGAAGACTGGCGTCTCGCGCCGGTTGGCGACGTCGGCGGCGATCATCGCGTCCTGGTAGTAGGCGGACCGGTAGAGCGCGATCTGGTTGATGATCCCCGGCGCGTAGCTCGACTGGGTGGGAGTCTCACCGGCGCTTATCTCGGCGTACCACGTGGTGATGTCCGCCGTCGGGTCTTGACCAGGAGCTGCGTACCGCCCCGTCTGAAGACCCGACTGATAGAAGTAGTCGTTGTACGACTTCTTCTGGATGCCGATCGGATTTCTCCGGTCGCCATTCGGAGTCAAAACGCCGTCGGACGAGCGGCCGTTGGGCTGCAGGGCATCGACCAGGTCGCTCCAGCCGTACTTGGGCACAGCGGCCGCAACGTGCATCGGCGTGCCGGCCGGCGAGCGCCAGCGCGTCACGGTGCCATCTGGATTCATCACGCGGTCGGCGAGGACGGCGAGGCTCCAGCTCTGGCCGCCGCCATAGGACAGACCTGTGACGCCTACGCCCGGCCTCGCGACGCCCCCGTCGACGAGAAGCCCGGCGAGGTATTGAGTGTCATGGGCCTCCCAACGCATGTCGGCCAGGTGCGTGTATCCCTGCGATGCGTGAAAGCCGCGCGCTGTGTACGTCAGCACCGCGTATCCACGGTGGGCGAACCAGACGTTGTTGTAGTTGCACGCGTCGGCGGACGACGTCGTGCAGAAATCGCTGCTTTCCCAGTAGGCCTTCGACTGACCCCAACCGTGCATCATCACCAGCAGGGGATAGCCGCCTGACGGCGTGGTGCCCGCGGGGAGCGTGAGGTCGGTGTCCATCGCGGTGCCGTCGAAGCTCGACGTCATGCCGCTGCAGAATCGATATGCAACCCCGTCGGTCGTGTCTGTACGCGCCTGGCACGAGCTCAGCAGCGGAAGTTGAGCGGCTTGAACTTGAGCCGGCGCCAGGATGGCGACCGCCAACGCGGCCGTGATGACAAGGGACCGCATCAAGGTAAAGACGCTCGGCAGAGCCTGAGTACCCGTACTAAGGTGTCGCGCATGGAGGAACCCGGCCCGCCTGCGGCCAGCCCCGAGAACGCGTTCGCGGCGGACCTTTTCGAGGATCTGCCGCCGAAGTACGACCGCCTGGCCGAGGTCCTCTCGCTTCGCCAGAACGGCAAGTGGCGCCGCGCGCTGGTCAGCCATATCGTGCGCTTCAAGCCGCGCCGCATCCTCGATGTCGCGACCGGCACCGCCGGGGTCGCCATCGCACTCGCGCACGCCACCGACGCTGACATCGTCGGAGTCGATCTCAGTGACGCGATGCTCGAGCGCGGACGCAACCGGGTTTACGACGCGGGTCTGGACCAGCGCATCCGTTTGCAGCACGCGCGCGCCGAGCAACTGCCGTTTCCGGACGCATCATTCGACGCAATCTCGTTCACCTACCTGCTGCGGTATGTCGCAGAGCCCGCGGCGACCCTGGCCGAGCTGGCGCGCGTGCTTCGGCCATCCGGAGGGATGGCGGGTCTCGATTTCTACGTGCCGCCGAACCCCTTCTGGCGAGCGAGCTGGCGCCTGTACACGCGGGCGGTCATGCCGTCGGCAGGTTATGTGCTGGGTGGACAGGCGTGGTGGAAGGCGGGACGTTTTCTAGGCCCGAACATCATTGACTTCTACCACCGGTGGCCGATCCACCGGATCTTCGAAGCCTGGCGCGAGGCGGGCATGGTCGACGTCGAAGACCGGGTGATGAGCCTGGGTGGCGGACTCGTGATGTGGGGGCGCAAGCACCATGCCTGAGGCACTTGCACCCGCCTATTACGCGACCCGCGCACGCGGATGGAGGCGCGACGTGTGGGCGGTCCTGCACCCGCCGTACACGGCGTGGCATCTCTCCTACGTCTTGATCGGGGCGAGCCTCGCCCCGGCGCTGAACCTGCAGCGGCTTCTCGCCACGCTCCTCGCGTTCTTCTTCGCCGTGGGCATCTCCGCGCACGCGCTCGACGAGCTGCGCGGCCGCCCGCTGCAGACCGATCTGCCGGCCGGGGTCCTGTGGACAGCGGCGGTCGCTGGCCTTGTCCTGGCCGTTGGGCTCGGTCTAGCGGGGGTCGTCGTGGTCGGGGTAGGGCTTCTGCCTTTTATCGGCGCCGGTGTGCTTTTCGTCTTCGCCTATAACCTCGAGCTGCTCGGCGGCCGTATGCATGGCGACTTCTGGTTTGGCCTTTCGTGGGGCGCCTTCCCTGTGCTGACCGCCTATTTCGCACAGACGGGGAAGCTGTCTTTCGGTGCGATCGCGGCCGCTGCGGCGGCGTACGCGATCTCGTACGGCCAGCGAGCGCTCAGCACGCCAGCGCGGCTGCTCCGCCGCAAGACGCGGTCGTTCAGCGGCACGCTGACCTTTAGTGATGGATCCGAAACACAGCTCGACGAGCCTGCGCTGCTCCGGCCGCTCGAGCTGGCGCTGCGCGCGTTCTCCTGGGGCGTCGTGCTCCTCGCGGTCGGACTCGTCGCTGCCCGCGTTGTCTAGACCGGGAACACCCCGTGCTTGCGATCGACGCGCGGTGATGTACGCGTCGCATAAGCGCGATAACGCTTGATCAGCGTTTCACGCAGCTGGTCGGGCTCCACGACCTCGTCCACGATGAGGTTGGCCGCGAGCTTGTAGAGGTCGACGTCTTCGCGGTACGCGTCTTCGAGCTCCTTGCGGCGCGCGGGGCGCTGTTCCTCGGGAAGCTCGGCGAGCTTGTTGTAGTAGACGGCGTTGATCGCCGGCTCCGGTCCCATGACAGCGATCTGCGCCGTTGGCAGCGCAATCACCGCGTCCGAGTCGTAGGCGGGGCCGGCCATGGCGTACAGACCTGCGCCGTACGCCTTGCGCACGATGACCGAGATCTTCGGCACCGTCGCCTCGGAGACCGCACTGATCATCTTGGCGCCGTGCCGGATGATGCCACGCCGCTCAACGTCGGTGCCGATCATGAAGCCGGGCACATCGGCCAGGAAGAGCAGCGGGATCTCGAACGCGTCGCATAACCAGATGAATCGCGCGGCCTTGTCGGCGGAGTCGTTGAACAAGACACCGCCCTTCTGCATCGGCTGATTGGCCACGACTCCGACAGCGTGGCCATCGAGGCGTGCAAAGCCAATCAACAGCTCCTTCGCAAATAGCTTCTTGAGCTCGAGCCAGCTGTCGTCGTCGATGAGCGCGTCGATCACCTTGCGCATGTCGTAGCCTCGGTTCGGCTCCTCGGGGATTTGCTCGGCGATGGGTTTGAGGCCTGGCTTGGCGGGCCTGGCTTTGCGGGCAGCCGGCTTTTCACCCGAGCGTTGTGGCATGAAGCGGAAGTAGGCCTTGGCGAACTCGATGGCCTCTTTGTCGTCGGCGACCAGCGCGTCGCCCAGCCCGCTCTCCGTGTTGTGCATCCGCGCGCCGCCCAGCTCTTCCAGCGTCACCTTCTCGCCGACCACGACCTCGACCATGCGCGGCGAACCGAGGTACATCGAGGCGTTGCCCTCAACCATCACCACGACGTCGCAGAAGGCCGGGATGTAAGCGCCGCCGGCGGCCGACGGTCCGAAAAGGAGGCAGATCTGCGGCACGACACCCGAGAGGCCCACCTCATTGAAGAAGATGCGGCCGGCATGACGGCGGCCGGGGAACATGTCGATCTGATCGGTGATTCGAGCGCCCGCCGAGTCGATCAGATAGAAGAGCGGCACGCGTGTACGTGCGGCCGTTTCCTGGATGCGCACGATCTTTTCGACGGTGCGGGCGCCCCAGCTGCCGGCCTTGACGGTCGGGTCGTTGGCCATCACCGCGACCTGGCGGCCCTCCACGGTGCCCAGGCCGGTCACCACGCCGTCAGCCGGTAGTTCGTCTGCCAGCACGTTGGCGAAGAGGCCGTCCTCCACGAACGAATCCTTGTCGAGAAGTAGATCGAGCCGCTCACGCGCGGTCAGCTTGTGCTGCTCGCGGAGCTTGGGCAGGTAGCGCGTTCCGCCCTTGAGCGCCTTGTCGCGCAGCTCGCGGTGCCGGGAGCTCAACTCAGCGCCCTTTGAAGTCCGGATCGCGCTTTTCGAAGAACGCTTTGATGCCCTCGCGCGAGTCCTCGGTCTGGGAGACGAGCAGGAACTGGCCGTGCAGGTAATGGAGCGCAGCGCGAAAGTCCATGTCCTGGTGGCGGTAAAACGAATCTCTGCCGAGACGCATCGCGACCGGCGACTTTCTCGCCAGTGCTTCCGCGATCTCGCTCACCGTCGAATCGAGCTGCTCGTGAGGCACCACTCGGTTGACGACGCCAAGCGACTGCATCTGGGTCGCGGTCATGCGCTGGCCGAGCATCTCCATCTCGAGCAGCACCTTGCGTGGGATGTTGCGGGACAGGATCGCCTGGATCATCATCGGCCAGATCCCGACGTTGATCTCGGGCGTACCGAAGGTCGCGGTGTCGACCGCGACCAGGATGTCGCACGAGGATGCGAGGCCGAGACCCCCCGCGAGCGCGTGGCCGTTGACCCGGCCCACGATTGGCTTGCCGAGGTCCGCCATCAGAACGAACAGGTCGACGAAGAGGTCGCGGCTGCGGAACTTGTCCAGGCCGGACATCTCACCATCGAAGCTCGCGAGGTCTGCGCCCGCGCAGAAGACGCGGCCGGCACCGGTGAGGACCACGACCCGCACGTCAGGCTCTTGCTGGCACCAGCGCAAGGCGGACGTAAGGTCGCGAAGCATCGTCGCCGAAAGTGGATTGCGCTGGTCGGGGCGGTTGAGGGTGACGGTGGCGATGTGGCCGTCAGCGGAGAGCAGCACCTGCTCCAGGGATGGTTTTTCGGACACGAGCTAATCCTAGGTTGAACCTCCCCAACCGGCCGGCCGCTTGGCGCGGCGGGCCACCTTGCGGGACAAGCCCGTGAAGGACGCGCAGGGCGCGCCTACTGATTGCCCCGGCTAGCGGGGAAGGGAGGTTAGCCTAGAACTCCAGCTGCGATGGCGATGCCGACAAGGATCAGCACCGCCCCTCCAATCTCCTCGCTCCATGCCTCAGCGCGTTTGCCGAGGCGGTGGCCCAGCTCCAGCCCGGCGAGCGACATGAGGATGCTGACGACCCCGAAGGTGATCGCCGCGAGCCAGATATCGACGGGATAAACGGCGAGCGCGAAACCCACCGCCAGGTTGTCGACGCTCAAGGCAACGGCGGTGACCAGGAGGCTTTCGGTACGCAAGCTGCGCGGTGCCCGCGCCTTCTGCTCAACGTTGATGGAACGGGCCTGCACGATGGTGTAGGCGCCGGTCAGGATGAGGATGGCGCCGCCGACATATTTCCCGTACTGCCCAAAGAATCCCGCCACCTCGTGACCGACAAGGAGCCCGATCACGGGCATGAGCGCCTCGAAAAAGCCGAATGCGAGACCGACCCTGACCCGGGTCCGCACGTTGATCCCACTGAGGCCGATTCCGATCGCGCCGGCGAAGTTGCTCAGCCCGACGGAGAGGCTGACCAGGAGCAGGCTGAGGAGGGCGTGCACGGGCGCTAACTATATGGAGGCTACGAAAGGCTGCCTGGCAAGGCAAAGTTAGGCGATATGGCGACACTCCTTAACAAAAATACTTTGAATGTCCCATTAGGCCCCCTCAGAATGGCAGCGAACCTATAACCGCTCCTGTAACCCAAAGTTAGGCCCACAATCGCTTAAACCACACACAACACCTGCCCCCCAAAGACATGAAGGTCAAATCACGCGATGCCGTCGCGGCTTCGGCTGCGGCCAACCACGACTCCTCGCTCGATCTCGACAAGCCGATTTTCACGCTCAGCGTGGCTTCCGAGATCCTCGAGGTGCATCCCCGCACTTTGATGATGTACGAGCACTTGAGCATGATTCAGCCCAAGCGCACCGTTACCAATCGAAGGCGCTACTCGCGCCGAGACGTGATGAAGCTCCAGGCGATCCAGACCCTGACCCGAGAGCATCACGTCAACCTCGCTGGCGTTCGCTACATCCTCGCGCTGCTCAAAAGGCTGCAGCGGGCGGGCGTAGAACCCCCGGAAGACCTGAAGAACCTGGACGTGACGCAGCTCGACGTATGACCGCAAACCCGGTTTGAGGGAAAGGCAACAAAGAGGCAAATGTCAAAGAAAAGACGGCGACTAGAGATCAAGGTGGACCCCATCCCGGCGATGTACATGGAAGAGACGGCTTCGTGCCCAGTCTGCGGCCGGGACGCGCAGGCGATCGGGCGCAGGCACGTACAGATCGTGTTTCGCTGCGACGGCTGCAAGGTCGTCTTCAAGCGAAACCGCCACTGGCCGTACATCTACTAGGACTTCGGCTTCGGTCGTCGCTCGAGCCGGCCGGTGATCTCCTCGATGGCTCCGGTGATGAATCCGCTTCGTGGCGCGCCGAGCAGCTCCCAGGCTCGGCCCAGGCCGATTGCGTAGGCGCCGAGAACCACCTCAAACAAGCCCGCCAGGGCGCCGGTCGCTGAAGGTTTGACCCAGAGCGTGAGCCCTAGATAGATCTCGCCCCCATAGATGGCGGCGCTGCCGAGGAACAGGATGAGGCTCCGCAGAAGAGCTCCTTCCGCTCGCCATTCGTTGATCAGCCTCAGGAGGGCGAGGGTCTGCATCGTGGAAACCAGGCCCGTGATCATCGCCACCAGCCCCGCGTTCACGCCTGGGATCAGGCTTGTCAGGGATAGGAAGAAGATGTTCGCCAGCGCCGTGAACGCGCTGGCGGCGCGAGCCTGCCGCACCGCTTCCGACTGAGGACCAAACACGCGTTCAGGCGCGACCGAGACAGAAACGAACAACAATCCGATGAGCGCCGAACTGGCGGCGACGCTCGCGACCAGGAAGGTCTGAAACTCGGCGCGCACCATCAGGCGTAAGTTTGAGGCCTCCCACTGCGTACCCTTGATAGGGGATGAGGCGCCAGTTTGACGCCTCCACGCTCGTACCCTGAAAAGGCCATGAGGCGATCAGCGGGGCGGACCGCAATCTATGGAGCTCTTCTCGGCCTGGCTACGGTGGCGGTCGCCGAGGCGGTGCGTCCGCGCGGCGGAACCTCCCTCCTTCTAGATTGGGACGAAGTTCGTCGCACTGCGCAGGCGCGGCTGTTGAATCCGACCATGGAGCCCGCGTCCCTGGCTGCTGCGGCGAGAAGCTACCGATCACTGGCGAACAACCTCGAGAAGCCGCTGCTGGACTTCGTCGGTCCACTGCCCAAGGGCGCCTCGATGCCGAAGTTCGAAGCCCTCGACCGCGAGGGTTGGCTTGACCTCAACCTTGGCATCCTGCGCCGCGTCGTCGACCCCGTGCTTGAAACCGGGCGCATGCCCAACTCGCTGATCGTCGAGGTCGGGCGGGCCGGGGTCAACCGCTACGTCGGCTACATGCTCGCCTTCCTCGGCACGCGCGTCCTAGGCCAGTACGATCCCCAGCTGCTCGGCGCCGAACCAATCGGCGGCGAAGGTCTGTATCTCGTCGAGACCAATGTGGAAGAGTGGCAGAGGATGGCCCAATTGCCCGATGAGGATCTGCGACGCTGGCTGATCCTTCACGAGATGACGCACGCGTGGCAGTTCGCCGCGCACCCATGGCTGCGGCCCTACATGGAGAACTCGATGAAGGTCCTGATCGATACCGTCACTCGCAAAGGACCCGCCGTCACGCGGTTTGCCGCATTCGCGGGCGTGCTGCCCGCCCAGTGGCGGATCATGCGCGAGGTCCAGGGCACGATGTCGGTGGTGGAGGGCTACAGCAACCTCGTGATGAACAATCTCGGGGTCAAGCTGCTTCCAGGCTTCGACCGCCTCGAGAGGGCCTACCGCGAGCGGAGCTCAGGCAAGTCAGCGCTCGAGGTCTTGATCTGGAAGCTGACCGGCCTCGACCTGAAGCTGCAGCAGTACCGCCGCGGCGAGGCGTTCTGCCAGGCGGTGTACGACAAGCATGGGCTCGCGCTGTTGAACCGGGTCTGGGACGGTCCCGATTCGATGCCGACACTCAACGAGCTGGGCAACCCGGAGGCGTGGTACCGAAGAACGACGGGCACGCGCCCGCCTGCCGCAAGGCGACGGTCCTAGTCTCTCAGCTCTTCCTGGGCGGTCTCTTCGCTGATCGGCATCACCGCGATCGGAAGGTCGCTGATGTCGAAGTAGCGCACCGGTTTGTTGAGACGTTTGGCGATGCCGACCTGGACTTTGACGCCGAGCGATAGACGGCCGAACACCCATACCTCGTCGCTGCGCGACAGCAGGTTGTTCATCGCCTCGCGCACGACGTCCTTGTCGACCGTGTGCATGAGGTAATAGTCGAACAGCATGAAAGGGCTCACCGGCACCATGCCCGAGTCGAGGACGAACTTCTGAATATGGGCGCGCCAGTAGAAGCTCCTGTTCGACATCGCGACATAGACCAGGCGCTTGGGATGGCGTAGCGTCTCCTCCGCCTGGTCCCGCGCGCTCGGCTTGGTCGTGGGTTGGAAGATACGCTCGAGGATGTCCTCGGCCGCCTTGCCGGTTATCGCCATCTAACCCCTGGTCGAAAAAAATGAATTAAGCGGCGGTTATCGTATCAGTCGTGCCCGCGGGCTCCCTTTTCGACCTCTCGGGGCGCGTCGCGCTCGTCACAGGGGCCAGCCGGGGGATCGGCAGCGCGATCGCCGGGATCCTCGCCGAGCATGGCGCGCAGGTCGTTCTGAGCAGCCGCAAGCAGGCCGACCTCGACGCCGAGGCCGAACGCATCAACTCCCAGAACCCGGAGAAAGCTACGGCGATCGCGGCCCACGCAGGGCGCCCCGAGGACCTGGAGCGCCTCGTCAAAGAGGTCATCGAGCGCTTTTCGCGGGTCGACATCCTGGTCAACAACGCGGCCACCAATCCCTATTTCGGGCCGCTGCTGGGCGCCGAGCTCGGCGTCTGGGACAAGACGTTCGAGGTCAACCTGCGGGGCGTCTTCCTGCTCACAAAGCTGGTTCATGAAGCGTCGATGGAGAAGCACGGGGGCGCCATCGTCAACGTGGCAAGCATCGGCGGGCTGCGGCCGGGGATCGGTTTGGGCGTCTACAACATCACAAAGGCCGGCGTGATCATGCTGACCCGCCAGCTCGCCCGCGAGCTCGGCGGCCGGGTGCGCGTCAACGCCGTCGCCCCGGGGGTGATCAAGACGCGCTTTGCCGAGGCGCTGTGGGGCAACCCGGAGATTCTCGACCGCGTCCTGGCCCAGAACCCGATGGGCCGCATCGGGGTCCCCGAAGAGGTCGCGGCGGCTGTGCTTTTCCTCGCCTCAGATGCCGCGAGCTACGTCAACGGCGAGGTGCTGGTCGTGGACGGGGGTGGCGGCGGCGAGGTTTAGACGCAGCCTGGTCAGACACTTCAGCCAGCGCACCGTTGGTCTCGCCCTCACCATTGGCCGACGCGAGCTGCCGGCTGTGAATGAAATCCTCTAGCTCCTTCTCGTACTGGTAGGCATGCCGGTCGGGTTCGTAGCGAAGAACGCGCCGCTGCTGGATGAAGTCTTCGAAGGCGGAGCGAGTGTCCCGTGCAGCCCGAAAGCCGAGCTCGCGGGCAGCCTTGGCCGTCGACAGCGTGCGGCCCCAGCGCAGGAGGTCAAGCAGCTGCGGCGAGAGAAACGCGATTCCCGACTGACGGAACGCCAGCGCTGCAAGGCCCAGCCCGAACGGTGGCAGCAGCGGGGCGTGCAACTTGCCGGCCGAATCGAGCAGGCTTGACAGCGGCTCGGCCCCCGGCGCCGCGATGTTGTACGCGCCACCGGGTCCTCGCTTGGTCGCAAGCACCGTCGCCGCGATGCAGTCGTCACGATGGATCAGCTGGATTGGCGGGTCGTAGCCGATAACCGTGGGCACGACTTCGAGGTCGAGGTAGCGCGCGAGTGGCTGCGGCTCTTGCGGGTTGAGGCTGTTGCTGAATCGCAGCGCGAGGATCGTGATGTTCGGATTGCGCACTGCGAAGTCGCTCGCGTAGGACTCCACCTCGACGATGTCGCGCACGAACTGGTGCCTCGAGTTGCTGTCCAGCCGGTGGTCCTCGCGCAAGCCGGTGGGCAGGTCGAAGCGCGAGCCGTACACGTGACCCGATGACTTCAAGATGAAGCGCCGGACCGGGCTGCCCTCACCCGCGCAGCCCGCAAGAAGGTTCAGCGTGCCGATCACGTTCATCTCATGCGCCCTGGCCGGGTCCATGTCGAACGAATCGATGCGGGTCAGCGTGTGCACGACCGTGTCGATGCCGACCGCCCGCACAAGCTTGCCGATGAGCGAGTGCCGGATGTCCAGCTTCAAATAGTCGGCGCGCCCGAGGTCGTAACGAGGCTCCCTAATGTCGATGCCGATGACCTCGGCCACGTCCGGGTCTTCGACGAGGCGCTGCACGACCAGCGCGCCCCACCAGCGCGCCACGCCGGTGACAAGAATGCGGCGCTTCTTCGCCATGTATCTCAGTCTATTGGCGCCTTAGCTTCTCCGGCGCTGCCCCTCCGGCGGCTGCGCCGCCACCTCCCCATGAATGGGGAGGACATGCCTAGTAGGTTCGCTTGATGACGTCGCGCTCCATGAGCACCGCTGCCTTCGAGACAGTCGCGAGCAGCGGGCTCTTTGCCTGGCGCAGAGCGAACTCGAGCTGGCGCAGCAACGAGTAAACAGCCTTCATCGCCTTGATCGCGTCACCGATATCCACGTTAGGCGGTGTCGGAATGCGGTCGAGAGGCTCGCCCGACGCCCAGCGGTAGGCGAAGTCGATGTAGTCGTGTGACGGGGACCGCAGGTTGGGCTCGTCGAGGTCGCGCTCCATGTCGGCGAAGCGGAAGTACAGGGAACGGATGAGCCGGGCAGTCTGAGCGATCGCCGGCGTGGGATAGCGCCGAGGAGCACGTGCCTGGCGGTCGCCACGCCGCTCCCTGTCCTCAGCGGCGAGCATGATCATCACCGCACACAGCTCTTCGCCTGTGAGGCCTTCGAACCAGCCCAGCCACACCGCTTCGGCCACCAGGATCGTGTTTTCCCCGTACACGCGGGCCGCGAACAGACCCTTGTCTGTCGGCTTGTCGTTCTTCAGAAAACCGGTCTCGTCGAGAATCTTGGCGAGGCGGCGCAGCTTGCGGGGGTACTCGTCCATCTGGCCCACAACCTCGCGCTTGCCCCTGTCGAGCTCCTGCTGCAGGGTGCGGATCTCGTTGTACTTCTGCAGCAGCTCGCCGAACCGTGGGGAGCGAACGACCTTCAGCTTGCGCTGCCGCTCCAGCAATCCTTTGGCCTCCACCTCGAGGCGCTGCGCGACGCGGCCCGTGTGGCTCATAGCGCGCGTGCGTCCCCCCCGGCCGCGCCGCTGCGCGCCCGCATCGCGCCGCAGGCGCCTGAGCTCGATGCGGATCGCACGCCGGCGGTCCTCGATCTTGAAGTACTGCGCGACGTCCTCGATCGAGACCTGCGGGTCCTCCCACATCCGCTTGATGTCGGCCAGGCGCTCGCGCACGTTGGTCAGTCGCTCGTCGGTCTCGGTCGCGGCCAGGCGCTTCTGAAACTGGCCGAAAGACCGCTGCATCAGCGCTTCGGCCTCCTCGGGCGTGTAGACGCGGAGCAGGTTCAGGGCCATGTTGTAGCTCGGCAGAAACTTTGACTCGACGACCAGCGTCGGCCCCATCGCCACTTCGTAGATCGTCCCCACCGCGACATCCGCCTCCTTGAGGATCGCGCCATGTCCAATCACGTCGATGCCGCGCCGGCCCGCCCTTCCCATCAGCTGTGTCAGCTCGCCGGTGGTGAGCGTCGAGAAGTTGACCCCGTCGAATTTCGTGAATGACGAAACGACCACGCCGCGCGCCGGCATGTTGATGCCCAGCGACAACGTCTCAGTCGCGAAGACAACCTTGATCAGGCCGCGCTGGAAGAGCTCTTCGACCATCTCCTTGTGGTACGGCAGGAGGCCCGCGTGGTGCTCAGCCATCCCGCGTCGCAGCAAACGAGCGTCCACCATGCGTCGGAAGAGCGCCTCCTCGTCCTGGTCCTTCAGGCTCTGCAGCCGTTCTGCGGCCACCTGGTCGATGGCTTCCTTCTCCGCTGCTGTCGTCAGGTCCAGCTCGTGATACGCGCATCGCTGCAACGCCTCGCGGCATCCGCGTCGGGAGAAGATGAAATAGATCGCGGGCAGCATGTCGAAGCGTCGCAGCTCCTCGATCACGTGCAGCAGGTCGTTGGAGGGAAGACTGCGGTACCCGCCGACCCGATACGACGCCTCCTCATCCTGGGCCGCTCGGCTCCACGTCCGCTGGTCGATGCCACCGTCCTCTTTGAACAGAGGGTTCAGGTGGTTGTTGATCGCTAGCCACATCTTCAGCTCCACCGGGCGAACGTCGTGGAAGACCGTCTCCATCCCGCCCCGGTTTTCTGCCATCCAGTCGGCGATCTCCTGGTAGTTGCCGATCGTCGCCGACAGGCCGACGAGCTTGATCGACTTCGGCGCCTGGATCACGATCTCCTCCCAAACCGAGCCGCGGGGGAAGTCGTCGATGTAGTGGACCTCGTCGAGCACGACGTACCGGACGAGGTCGAGTCGTTTCGGATCCTCATAGATGAGGTTGCGCAGGATCTCGGTCGTCATTACCACCACCGGCGCCTCATCGTTGATCGTGTTCTCGCCCGTCACCAACCCGACCGTTGCCTCGCCGTAGGCCCGAACGAAGTCGTGGTACTTCTGGTTGCTGAGCGCCTTGAGCGGCGTGGTGTACAGGACTTTGACGCCGTCCTGCAGGGCGCGGAAGATCGCGTATTCGGCGACGATCGTCTTGCCGCTCGAGGTCGGAGCACTGACAAGCACGCCGCCTTGTCCCCGCTCTAACTTGTCGATGGCCTCGCGCTGGAAGGGGTCCAGCTGGAAGGGCAGGCTGTCCTCGAAGTCATCGACGAGCGTCTCGATGGCGCTCACAGCTGAACCAGCTCCGTCGTGACGTCCGTGATCTCGGCCCCATCGCTGTGCGCCTCGATGTACGAGAGGGCGGCCGCCAGCACGCGGTCCGCCTGCCTGCCATCGCCGCTCACCGTGGCGACCACCAGCTCGGCCAGCTGCCAGCGGTCCAGCTCGCCCACCTCCGCGGCTGCCACCTTCAGCTCCTGGCGCAGCCGGCGCAGCAAGCCGCTCACCACCTGGCGCTTGGCCTTGAGTGAGCTTGACTCAGGCAGGTGGAGGACGACCCGGGCGACGCCTATCGCTACTTTGGAGGCCATCTGAGTTCTTTTTTGACCAATTGACACGACTCTTCATAATCATCGTGGGGAATCGAAGCGGCCCGCTAGACGGGCGCTCAGGGAGGACGAAGATGAGCCGAGAAGAGGGTGCCGATGATGGTGGTTTTGCTCAGTTCGAGCAGTTCCTCGAGGCCTGGTCCAGACGTGACTTCCTGAAACGCGCGGGCGGCGCGGCCGCCTACATGGCCTTCCTGGGCGGGGCCGTGGAGTTCCTGGACGCGTGTGCCGGCACTTCGACCACGACCACCACAACTCCAAAGAAGGGCGGCCACGTCGTCGAGGGCAACTTCAGCGACATCCGGACCCTCAACTCCATGCTCAGCAGCGACACCGCATCAAACCAGGTGATCGGCCTGATGTTCGACGGGCTCCTCAACTACCGCAAGAACGGCGACCTGATCCCGGCCCTGGCCGCGGACCTGCCGAAGACCTCGTCCGACGGCCTCACCTACACGTTCAAGCTGCGTTCGAACCTGAAGTTCTCGGACGGTCAGCCCATCACCTCGGATGACGTCAAGTTCACCTACCAGCTCGCTTACGACCCCCAGTACGCCGCGGTCTCGTCTCCCCGGCGCGGCGACCTTTCGAAGTACATCGCCAGCATCGACACGCCGGATCCGCAGACCGTGGTCATCAAGACCACCCAGGTGTTTGCGCCGTTCCTGGCCAACCACGCGCTCTACGGCATCCTGCCGAAGCATGTCCTGGGCAGCATGACCGCGGCGCAGATCAACACGGCTGACTTCAACACGGCTCCGTCCGTGACGAGCGGCGCGTTCAAGTTCGTCAAGTGGGACAAGGGCCAGCAGGTCACCATGGCTCGCAACGACAACTACTGGGCGGGAGCACCTTACCTCGACCAGTGGATCTACAAGGTGCTCCCCGACTCAGTCGCCGTGACCAACCAGCTGAAGACCGGCGAGATCGACATCGGCCCGGTGGACCCAGGGCAGTTCGACGCCCTCAAGACGACCTCAACCGTGGCGATGTCCGAGTTCCCGGTGCCGACCTTCACCTTCTACGCCTACCAGCTCGACCCCAGCAAATCTGCGGGGCCGCTCTTCCAGGACAAGGCCGTGCGCCAGGCGTTGCTCTATGCCTTGAACCGCGACCAGATCGTGAGTGCTGTCTACTTCGGCCACGGCACGGTCGCCAACTCCGTAGAGCCGCCGACCTCGTGGGCCTACAAGGACAAGCCGACCACGCTGATCAAGTTCGACAAGGCCAAGGCGGAGTCGCTGCTGGACGGCGCGGGCTGGGCCAAGGGCGCAGACGGGATCCGGGCCAAGAACGGCCTCAAGCTCAAGTTCACGATGATCACCAACGCCGGCAACAAGCAGCGCGAGTCGATGCTCCAGATCATGCAGCAGTCGTGGCACGACATCGGCGTCGAAGCCACTCCCTCGCTCATCCAGTTCCCCCAGCTGGTCAGCCAGATCGTCAGCATCCGGACCTTCGACGTCTTCCTGGTCGGCTTCAACTGGATGCAGGATCCTGATGTTTCCCCGCTTTACCACTCGCGCAACACCGCCGCGGGCGGCTTCAATGGCGCTCTCTTCAAGAACGACCAGGCGGACACGCTCCTCGACCAGGCCCTCACCACGCTGGACAAGACAAAGCGCAAGCAGCTCTACTTCCAGTTCCAGGACCTGATGTCAGACCTGGAGCCCTCGCCGGTCATCCTCTTCAACACAGGGATCTATGGCGTCAACACCCGCGTCCAGGGCACGGACTTCGGGCCGTTCAACCAGTTCCAGAACCGTCCCTGGAACCACGCCACCTGGGTCACGGACGGCAAGTAGCCGCATGGAGGTAGATCAGGAGCCGCCGGGCTTTTCGTATAAGAGCTGATGCTCGCGAAATACGTGGCCCGGCGGTTCCTCGCCTCGCTCGTCGTCGTTCTGGGCGTGACCCTGATCACCCTCGTGCTCATGGACCGCACCCGCGGTACGTACGTGCCCGGAATCGACCTGAACCCGAGCCTGCGGCCGGAGGATATCGCCCGGCTCCGGGCTGATCTCGGCCTCGACCGCCCGTTCTATCTCTGGTACATCACCTGGATCTGGGGCGTGCTGCACGGCGATTTCGGACGGTCGATGATCGACGGCAGCACGGTCATGAGCCACATCCTGGACCGGCTGCCCAACACCCTCGAGCTCACCGCGACCGCGATCGTGATCGGGCTGGTCGTCGCCGTCCCTCTTGGGGTCGTGGGCGCCCTACGCCGGGGCAGCAGGGTCGACCACACCATGACGGTGGTCTCTGTGGCCGGCTTTGCGGTGCCGCAGTTCTGGATGGGGCTGATCCTCATCCTCGTCTTCTCGGTGACGCTCGAGCAGCACGGCCTTCCCTGGCTGCCTTCGAGCGGCGCATTCAGCGCCGTGAACGGTGGCGACGTCCTGGACCGGATCCAGCACCTGATCCTCCCGGCGACCGTGCTTTCCTTCTTCTATACGTCGACCTGGTCGCGTTTCATCCGCTCGAGCATGCTCGAGGTTCTCTCCCAGGACTACATCCGCACCGCGCGCGCCAAGGGCATGAGCGAGCGCCGGGTCGTCTACCTCCACGGGCTGCGCAACGCGCTCATCCCGCTCATCACGCTGATCGGCCTGGAGCTGCCGGGCCTCGTCAGCGGTGGCCTTGTGGTAGAGGTGGTCTTCGGCTGGCCCGGCATCGGCAAGCTCGCCTTCGAGCGCGCGCTCCAGTACGACTACACGACCGTGATGGGCGTGACGTTCTTCGCCACGCTGCTCGTCGTCGCGGGCAACCTGATCGCCGACGTGCTGTACGGCATCCTCGACCCTAGGATTCGACTCGCGTGATCGGGCAGAGCCGCGTCGCCGAGCTGGAGCTGCCGGGTGCCGCAATCGAGGGCGCCTCGACGCGGCCGGCGCAGAGCTACTGGAATGAATCCTGGGAACGACTTCGTGCAAACCGGATCGGGATGGCCGCGGGCGTGCTCATCGTGATCATGGCCCTGATCGCCATCGCGGCGCCGCTCTTCTCAGCCGTAGTGACCCATTTCCAGCCTCAGACCATTGACCTGGGCGCGACCTTCGCCAAGCCTGGCGCTCCCCACTTCCTGGGCACGGACGAGCTTGGCCGCGACTCGATGACCAGGCTCATCTGGGGCGGCCGTGTCACCCTCGGCGTCGCGTTTCTTACCGTGGCGGTGTCGCTCACGGTGGGAACCGGAGTCGGGATGCTCGCCGGTTACTACGGCGGCTGGCTCGACGATGTTTTGATGCGCCTCGTCGACACGGTCCTCGCCATCCCGGCGATCTTTCTTTTCATCCTCATGTCGATATTGTTCCGACCGACCCCGATCTCCCTTGCTTTGATCATTGCGTCGGTCGGCTGGGGCAACGTCGCGCGTCTGGTGCGCGGCGAGGTGCTTTCGGTCAAGCAGCGGGACTTCATCCTGGCGACACGTTCCATCGGCGCGCGAGACCTGCGCCTGATGTTTCGCCATCTGCTCCCCAACGTCCTGCCAGTGCTCATCGTGGCGGCGAGCCTGGGCGTGGGCCAGATCATCCTGATCGAGGCGGCGCTCGACTTCCTCGGCCTCGGCATCCAGCCGCCCACCGCGAGCTGGGGCAACATGCTAACCAACGCCGAGAGCTATTTCTTCCACTCGTTCTGGCTGGTGATCTTCCCCGGCGTCACGATCTTCGTCACGGTGCTTGCGTCAAACATCTTCGGCAACGCAATCCGCGACGCATTCGACCCGCGTCTCAAGTAGGCGCACGTGACACAGGCGCTGCTCGAGGTTCAGGACCTCCACACGGTCTTCGCCACCAGGGAAGGCAAGGTCAAAGCGGTGGACGGCGTCTCATTCGAGCTGAATCCCGGCGAGACGCTCGGCATCGTGGGCGAGTCCGGCTGCGGCAAGTCGGTGACGGCGTTGAGCATCATGCGGCTGCAGAGGCCCGGCAAGATCGTGGGCGGCAAGGTCACGTTCAAGGGCCAGGACCTGACCAAGGTCACCGAGAGCGAGATGCGCGACATCCGCGGCCGCGAGATGGCGATGATCTTCCAGGACCCGATGACGTCGCTCAACCCGGTCTTTCGCACCGGCTGGCAGGTGGCGGAGCCGCTCCGCCTGCATCACGGGTGGGACTCGAAGAAGGCGCTGGCTTCCGCGGTCCAGATGCTGGGCCGGGTCGGGATCCCATCGGCCGCGGAGCGGGCGCGCGACTACCCTCACCAGTTCTCGGGCGGCATGCGCCAGCGGGTGATGATCGCGATGGGGTTGACGACCACTCCCGCGGTGCTGATCGCTGACGAGCCTACGACCGCTCTCGATGTGACGATCCAGGCGCAGATCCTCGACCTGCTGCGACACGTCAACCGCGAGTTCGGAACGGCGACGATCCTGATCACACACAACCTTGGCGTCGTCGCCGGAATGTGCAAACGGGTGATCGTGATGTACGCGGGCAGGGTGGTCGAAGCCGGCCCGACGACGGACGTCTTCGCCAACCCCAAACACCCCTACACGTGGTCGCTCCTGCGTTCCATCCCGCGGCTCGACGCCGAGCGTCACGAGCCCTTGAAACCAATCGAAGGCCTGCCGCCGAGCCTGGTCGACCTCCCGACCGGCTGCGCGTTCCATCCGCGCTGCGCCTTCAAGGTCGAGCGGTGCTCACGCGACGTGCCCGCCCTGCAACCGGTGGGCGACACGCAGCTTTCGGCGTGCTGGGTGACGCAGGCGGGGGCAGAGCTCAAAGGTGCCTGAAGGCGCCCCGGTCAAAACGCTTACACGTGCCTGGACGACGGCCGACCCGCTGGTCTCGGTCTCCGACCTGAAGGTCTGGTTCCCGGTCTCGTCAGGGATCCTGCAGCGCACCATCGCCCACGTCCACGCGGTGGACGGCGTGGACCTCGAGATCAAGACCGGGGAGACGGTTGGCCTGGTCGGAGAGTCCGGCTGCGGCAAATCGACCCTCGGCCGCGCCGTGATCCGGCTGCTCGAGCCGACCGGCGGCAAGATTCTCTTCAAAGGCGACGACATCACGCATCTTCGAGGCGAGCGGCTTCGCGCCCTGCGCCGCGACATGGCGATGATCTTCCAGGATCCGTACGCCTCGCTCGATCCGCGCCAGACGGTCGGCGACATAGTCGGCGAGCCGATCGACATCCACCACCTGGCAAAGGGCAAGGAAAGGCAGGACAGGATCCGAGAGATGCTCCGCGTCGTCGGCCTCAACCCACGGTTCGTCGACCGATACCCGCACGAGTTCTCGGGCGGGCAGCGGCAGAGAGTCGGCATCGCCCGGGCGCTTGCGGTCGAGCCGAGCTTCATCATCTGCGACGAGCCGATCTCGGCGCTCGACGTTTCGATCCAGGCCCAGATCATCAACCTGCTCGAGCGCCTGCAATCGAAGTTCAACCTCACGTATCTGTTCATCGCGCACGACCTGTCGGTGGTCAAGCACATCTCGAACCGGATCGCGGTGATGTACCTGGGCAAGATCATGGAAGTGGCGGGCGGAACACAGCTCTACAAACGGCCGCGACACCCCTACACCGGATCTCTGCTGTCGGCGATCCCGATCCCCGACCCTGTGGTCGAGATGCGGCGAGAGCGCCTCATCCTTCAAGGCGACGTCGCTTCTCCAGTCAACCCGCCATCGGGCTGCCGCTTTCGCACACGTTGCCCACGTGCGCGTGAGCACTGCGCCGAAGAGGTGCCACCACTCGAGGAGTACGGCGACGAGCACAAGGCGGCCTGCTTCTATCCATTAGATTGAGGACACAAGTGAACCTATGGTTCCCTTGTGAAAACCCTCCCTTCTGGAGGCAACCCGTTTCCGGGCGGTCGAAAGACAAAGTTGCGCCCGGGGTGAACCCGGCCGCGCAGACATCGCCGGATCTTTTAGATTGACGGAGTGATCGCCGAACGCAAGGAACTCGCGCGCGATCTTGTCAAGGCGTCGTATCTCAAAGGCGATTTCGTCTTGCGATCCGGCAAGCGCTCGAATCGCTACTTCGACAAGTTTCTCTTCGAAACCGATCCCGTCCTGCTCAGGCGGCTCGGCCGCCATCTCGCCGCGCTTGTGCCAGCTGAGACACAGCGTCTTGCAGCGCCCGAGCTTGGCGCGGTCCTGCTTGGTGGTGTCGTGTCGATGGAGACAAGCTTCCCGCTGCTGCTCGTGCGCAAGGAGCCCAAGCGCTACGGGACCGCGAAGCAGCTGGAGGGCAGATATACGGCCGGCGAGCGAGTCACGGTCATCGAGGACGTGGTCACCACCGGTGGCGACTCGCTGCGCTCGATCGAGGTCCTGCGCGACGCGGGGCTGGAGGTGATCCATCTCATCGTGGTTCTGGATCGTGGAGAGGGCGGCGAGGACAACATCCGCCAGGCCGGCATTCCGTACTCGCCGCTATTCCGGATTCAAGACCTCGACCTTGACTGAGCTGCTGATCAAGGGCGGCACTGTCTACACCGAGGACGGACCGCTTGAGGCCGACGTGCTCGTCGCTGACGGCGTCATCACGCGCGTCGAGCCAGGGCTTGCGTTGACTGCGAAGGGAAAGGAAATAGATGCGACCGGCAAGTACGTGCTGCCAGGCGGGATCGACGTCCACGTCCACAGCCGCGACCCCGGTTTTCCCGAGAAGGAGGACTTCGGAACCCTGACCGCGGCGGCAGCTGCCGGCGGGGTGACGGTGGTGCTTGATATGCCGAACACGGTGCCGGCAGTCGACAGCGCCGGCGTCCTCGAGTCCAAGGCTGCGCTGGCTCGCAGCAAGGCGCGCGTCGACTTCGGGCTCTGGGGCCTGATCCGCTCGACGACGACGGCGGACGAGCTCGCCGGGATGGCCGCCGCAGGCGCGGTCGGTTTCAAGGCATATCTGGCCTACTCGTTCAGCCAGAGCCGCAAGCAGGTCCTGTACTCGCCGGGTTCGGACGACCCTGACCTCGAACCGCCGGCCGACTACGGCACGCTGGCCCGGTTGGCGCCCGCAGTGGCGCGCCTCGGGCTGCCGCTCGCCGTTCACGCCGAAGACCCGGCCATCCTGGCTGCCTTTCAGCGCCCCCTGCTCAGCTATTCGGACCTGCTCGACTCCCGGCCGCCTGAGGCGGAGGCGGTGGCCGTGTCGGCGGCGGCGGCCGTGGCGAGAGACACTGGGGTCCATCTGCACATCGCGCACCTGTCGAGCGCCCTCGGCCTGGCCGCCGCGGAGGACGCGGTGCGCAGCGGGACCTCGCTGAGCCTGGAGACCTGTCCCCAGTTCCTCTTCCTCACCGCGGAGGACTTCGACCGCGTGGGGCTGGCGATGAAGATGCTTCCCCCAGTCCGCACCGCGGCCGACCGCGACGCGCTCATCGACGGTCTCCGCAGAGGCGTGATCGACATGGTCAGCACCGACCATGCGCCGCACACGGACGAGGAGAAATCGCGTCCGTTCGAGGACGCGCCCGCAGGTAGCCCTGGCGTGCAGACCCTTTACCTGTCGTGCCTGCAGCTGGCCAAGAGCATGGGCGACGTCTGGCTCGCCCCTCGCTGGGTGAGCCAGGCACCGGCAGTGCTTGCCGGCCTGGAGGAAAGCAAGGGCTCGATCGCGTCGGGATTCGACGCCGACATCGTGATCGTGGACCCGGCCGCCAGGACGCGCGTCCGGCCCGAGGAGATGCGCTCCCGGCAGAGGCGTGGGGCGCTGGACGGCAAGGAGTTCGATTTTGCGATCAAGGAGGTCTACCTCCGCGGCGAGCCGGTCACCAGGGCCGGCAAGGCCCATGGCCGCATGGTCAGACCCGCCCTGGTCGCGCGTTGACCTGAGCAGTGGCGCGGCTCTGGCTCGTGTTGATCGTCGCGGTGTCGCTCGGGTCGGGCTGCTCGCAGCTGCCGGGGAGCGGCGCCAAGGGGTCGCCTTCCGTCAGCACCAGCCCGACCGGGACGCCGCTCGCCAAGGCGTCGGGCCAGCTGGATGCCGAGGTGCCGATGCCACCCAACTTTCCGACCGACATGCCGGTCTATCCGCACGCCCGTCTGACCGCGGGCGCGACCTTCACTTCAAGTGGCCAGGTCGCCTGGGGGATGGAGTGGGAGACGCTGGACGGCGTCGACAAGGTTCAGTCGTTTTACACGACGAAGCTCGGCCAGGGTGACTGGACGCTCAAGGTCAGCGCAACGTCCAACGGCGCCTTCGCGGCGACGGTCTCGCGCAAGTCGAACTCGCACGTCGAGGGAAGCCTCGCGGTCGTTTCCGACAACGGGGTGACGAAGATCCTGTTGAGCCTGATCAGCCCTTCGGGCTAACGAACCCCGGCGCCCCGGAAGATCGGGTTCTGAGCCACCTCTCGCTCCAGGCTGGTCGCCGGCCCGTGTCCGGGGTACAGCGCTGTCGACATGGGCAGGCGGAGGAGCTTGGTGCCAATGCTCATCATCTGACGGCGAAGGTCCGTCTCCGGCATCTGGCGGCCGATGCCGCCGGCCAGGATCGTGTCGCCGACGAACGCATGGTTGGCGACGACGAAGCACACGCTACCCGGGGTGTGCCCCGGGGTGTGGAGCACTGAAACCTTGAACTCCCCGAAGTCGAGCTCATCTCCGTCGAGCAGGTAGCGGTCGGCGGAGCGCAGGAACTGCTTGGCGTCCGCCGAGTGGATGCCGGTCTCGCCGCCCGTGATCGCCTTGAGGTCGTCCTTGCCGCCGACGTGTCCCGGGTGGCCGTGCGTGGCCAGGATGTACTTGATGGTCACGTTCCCGGCCTGCTCGACGATCTTTTTCACCGGCAGCCCTGGGTCGATGACGACGGCCTCCTTCGTCGTGGCGCACGACACGACGTAGCAGTTGACCTCGCGATCGAGCTTGACCTTGACGATGGAGAGCTTCGGCATCGATCACTATCTACCGCAAATGGAGCGCGTGGCGGCGGTCGGGTTTGGAATCGGGCTCCTGGTGGTCTGCCTGTTCTGGACCTACGGCTACTTCAGGAAGCGGTCCAAGAACCGTTTTTAGAAATTCGTACCAGCCCCTCCGTCGGCCGCCCCATCCCCGCCTTTGGCGGTACTTCCCCATAAATGGGGAAGAGCCACCTCCCATGAATGGGGAGGAGGCTATTCCAATACGGCCTGGATCTTCAGGCGCAGCGCGTCCAGCGAGTCGAACTTGTCCAGCGGCGGTTTGGCTCGCGGGCGGTCGGGATACTTCGCCGTCTGGACCGCTTCGAGGAGCAGCTCGATCTCCTCAGGCGTGAAGTTCATCGTTTTGAGGACGACCTCCTTGACCGCGCTTGGGCGATCGACGGCGTCCCTGATCACGTCGTCGGTATCGGTGATGACCTGGGGCCGCGTCGGACGGAAGAGCTCTTCGGACCCGACGAGTGACACTCGCTTGAAATTTGGCATTTGGTTCAGTCCTGTACCCGATGATTTTCGATTACCGCCACCGCCAACGCTCGATACGCCCGTGCTCCGTCGGACTCCTTCGCGTATGTCAGTATCGACTGACCCGCGAGCGGCGTCTCCGCGAAGCGGATCGAGTCGGTGACCGCGAAGTCATAGACCTTGGTGCCGTACTTCTCCTTGACCGCCGCGAGCACTTCTTGCGAGTGGAGCGCTCGTTGCTTGTAGAGAGTGGGGAGGATGCCGATCAGCTCGAGCCGGGGGTTGAGCCGTCGCTTGACGCGCTCCATGGTGACTAGCAGCTCCTGCATTCCTTTGAGAGCGAGGAACTCCGCCTGCAGCGGCACCAACACTTCATCCGCCGCGACCAGCGCGTTGATCACGATCAGGTCCAGCGACGGCGGGCAGTCGATGATGATGAAGTCGTATCGCTTCTGCGCGGGCTCGAGCTTGTCGCGGAGGATGCTCTCGCGACCAATCTCGTTGATCAGCTGGTTCTCCGCTCCGGCGAGCTCGATGTCCGCCGCAATGTAGTGGACGCCCATCTGGGGCGCCTCCTGGACGACGTCAGTGACCGTCGTCTCGGGATCGACCAGCAGGTGGTAGATGGTCTTCTCGACCTCGCCCGGCGGCTTCATGTACAGGGTGAGGTGGCCCTGGGCGTCGAGATCGATCAGCAGGACGCGTTGACCCAACTCGGCGAGTGCGGCGCCCAGGTTGACGGCGGTGGTGGTCTTGCCAACCCCGCCCTTTTGCATCGCTACGGCGATCGTTCGGGCCAAGAGCGCTCCGAGTCTAACCGAACCCGGCCCTTCTGACTGGCAAGGAGGAGTTCCGGGGCCCGTCATCTAGAATGGCGCCCGACCTGTGATCATCGACATCCTCGTCGTCCTGGTCCTCGTGATCGCACTGATCACCGGTTACCAGCGCGGCGTGATCCAACCCCTGATGGCCGAGATCTTCTTTTTCGGCACATTGCTCGTTGTATTCCGGTTCCACGACCAGTACACGACCGAGATGCAGAAGCTGCTCCACCTCACACCCGTGCTGGCCGTGTTCGTCGCCCTGATCATCGCCGTGGTCATGGGCGCGATCGGTGGGGCGATCGGGGGCGCCTTCCATCGCCTGGAGGCGATCCGCGGCGTCGATGGGCTCCTGGGGGTGTTCGTGCATGCCGCGGTGACTGTGGTCGTGGTCTACCTGGCGATCTCGGCCCTGGTCACGCTGGACAACGCGTTCGAACCCGCACTGAAAAGCGCGAGCCTGACCTTGAGCCAGGTCAACCAGCTCGAGACCGAGATCCTCTCGAACCCGATCACCGCGGCCATGGTCTCGAAGGCGGACCTCAATGCGCTCAAGGCGGCCGCGGCCAAGAGCAACGCCGCGCATCTCGATTCGGTCGCGGGCATCCATCAGCTCCAGCAGATCTACAGCGACTTCATCCAGCCTCAGCTGCACAGCTCGCGCACGGCGCCGTTCATCCTTGGCGTCGGCCGCCACCTGCCGTTCATCGGCCACGTCGGCCCAAACGACCTGAAGCCACTGCCGACAACAAGCCCGGTGACCTGTCCGTCGCCGACCCCGAAGGCAAGCGCGACACCGAAGACCAGTCCGTCGCCGGCGGCGTGCGCAACCCCGACGCCGACGAGGTAGCTTAGTCTCGTGCTCGATCTCGCCCTGAGCCCCGACCAGGAGCTGCTGGTCGCGGCTGTCCGCGAGTTCTGCGCCCGCGAGTTTGCGCCGCGCATCGGCGCCGACGACCGCGCCGGCCGCCACGACCCTGAGATCTTTGCCAAGCTCGCTTCGCTAGGCCTGCCAGGTGTGTGCTTCCCGCAGCGCTACGGCGGCCACGGCCTCGACTACCTCTCGCTCGGCCTCGTCTGCGAGGAGCTGGAGTACGTGGACACCGTCTACCGGACGGTGCTCTCGGTCCACGTCGGCCTGGTCGGCATGGGCCTTTACACATGGGCGACTGAGGAGCAGAAGCAGGAGTGGCTGGTCCCGATGGCCTCGGGCAAGAAGCTGGCCTGCTATGGCCTGACCGAGCCCAACGCCGGGTCCGACGTTGCCTCGATGCAGTCGACGGCGCGTCGGCACGGGGACGGCTACGTCCTGAACGGGCAAAAGGTCTGGGTCTCCGACGCCGACACCGCGGACTACCTGCTCGTTTTCGCGAAGACCGACCCGAAGGCCGGAGGGCGCGGCGTTTCCGCGTTCATGCTCGACCGCGAGGCCTGCGGCAAGGCGCTGCGCACCGAGCCGATCGAGGATCGATTAGGCATACGGGCCGGCGACGTCGGCTCGATCTTCATGGCCGACCTCGAGGTGCCGGAGGCAAACCGCATCGGTGACGAGGGCGATGGCTTCAAGATCGCGATGAGCTGTCTCGACAACGGCCGTTTCACCGTCGCCGCTGGTGCGACCGGCACGGTGCGCGCCTGTCTCGACGCGTCGGTCAAATACGCGCGTGAGAGAAAGACTTTCGGGCAGGAGATCGGGCGCTACCAGCTGGTCCAGCAGATGATCGCGAAGATGTCGCGCGACTACGAGATCTGCCGGTTGCTGTACTTCAAGGTCGCATGGATGAAGAACACGGGCGCTCGCCACACGCGACAGGTTTCGATGGCGAAGCAATACGCAACCGATGCGGCGTTCAACGCCGCGCATGACGCGGTCGAGGTCCATGGCGCGTACGGGTATTCCGCCGAGTATCCCGTCGAGCGCTTTCTTCGCAACGCGCGCGCGCCGATCATCTACGAGGGCACGCGGGAGGTGCACACGATCCTGCAAGGCGAGTACGCGCTCGGCTATCGCGACGACCGTCCGGTCAAGAAGTCGCTCCCGCCATATCGACCGGATTGACCATCGCCGCGGTAGCCACGGCTCCGCAGCGCCGGCTCGGGACATTCGACTTCATCCTTCTGTCGGTCTACTGGATCGCGATCGGCTACCTCTGGAACAGCCTGACGGCGCTGATCCTGCCCGACATGATCATCCAGCTCGTCGGACGCGCCCACGAAGGCCTGGCCGCGAGCTTTCTCAAATCGATCGGCACCCTGGTGGCCATCGTCTGGCAGCCGGTCGTCGGCGGCATCTCAGATCGCACGGTCACGCGGTGGGGAAGGCGCCGCCCGTTCATCGTCGCCGGGACCGCGGGCGATGTCCTGTTCCTGGTCGGAATCGCGCTCGCGGGCAACTACTGGTGGTTGGTCGTCTTCTACTTCCTGCTGCAGCTCGCCTCCAACACCGCGCAGGCTCCATACCAGGGACTGCTTCCCGACCTGGTGCCGGACACCCAGCGCGCCGAGGCATCCGGCTTCTATGGGGTCGCCAACCTCGCCGGCATTGCGAGCGGAACTGTCGGTGCAGGGCTGCTGCTCGCGCACCTGGGTCGGAGCGCGGCGATTGCGTCGATCGCCGTGGTCCTCGTCGTCACCATGCTCGCGACAGTGCTGGTCGTGCCCGACCGAGCACGCCCGGTCGAAGGGCACTTCCGAAGTCTCGGCGAGCTGCTGACGAAAACGTTCGGCGTTCCGTTTCGCAATCGCAGCTTTCTGTGGCTGATGGTTTCCCGACTCCTGATCTTCATGGGCTTCGGAGGACTGCAGAACTTCGCCTTCTTCTACTTCGACAACGTCTTCTTTCACCAGGACCGCAAGGCGACCGCCATCGCGGCGTCGACGTTGCTCGGCATCGCGATCGCAGTCGCGGCGCTGGTCACGTGGCCCGCTTCGCGATTGTCGAATCGGACCGGCCGCCGGCCGCTCATCCTCACGGCGGGACTGTTCGGCGCGGCGGGCACTCTGGTGCTTGTGTTCAGCCACTACCGGTGGGTCCCCGACGGAATGCTGCGTCCACTCGCGGCATTCCTCAAGGTGCCGGATCTCGCGGCTCAGGCGACCCTGACGGGCCTTCTCATCGGGGTTGGTCTCGGTGTTTTCTTTTCCGTCGACTGGGCCTTCATCCAGGACATCATTCCGCCGCACCAGGGAGGCCTTTACATGGGCTTTTCGAACATCGCGACCGCCGGCGCCGGGATCATTGCCGTGTTTCTCGGCGGCCCGCTCCTGGACGCGTTCAACGCCGGACCTCGGATCCTCGGCCTTCCGGGTGGGTTTCCGGTCGTCTTCAGCTTATTTGCGGTCTGGTTCGTGATCGGGTCGCTTAGCATCCTGAAAGTGCCGGAGAAGGGGAGAAAGGTGTGAACCTGGACGGTCTACGACCCTGGGCTGGGTTGGGGGAGGCAGGGTTGGTCGGGGGGCAGCCTGCCGACGTCGTGGTCGCGGGCATCCCTTACGACGGCTCGGCCGTCTACCGAAAGGGTGCCGCCATCGCACCCAGGACGATCCGGGGGCTGTCGCCTGTGATGCCGCCCGTCACCGAAGAGGGCCACCTCCTGACCGGCCTGCGTGTCAGCGACATCGGCGACCTCGACGCCGGACGGGATATCGAGGCCGGGTGGATGGGCCCGATGGAACGCCTGGCCCAGGTTCCGCCGGAAGCGTTCCTGACCGTGCTGGGCGGCGACCACTGCACCGCGATCTCGACTCTGGCGGCGCAGGTGCGGAGGCATCCGGGCCTTTCGTTGCTGTGGGTTGACGCGCATCCCGACCTCTGCGACTTCTCGCGCGGCGGCCACTGGACGTGCGGGTGCGCCTTGCGTCGCGCACTCGAGGCCTCAGGTATCGAGCCATCACGCGTGGTGATCGCCGGCGGGCGCGACTACGACCCCGAGGAGCTGGAGTTCATAGCCGCCAACAACGTGCTACTGGTCTCCACGGCGGAGATCGCCCGCGACCTGCATGGGTCCGCGGGCAAGATCGCTGACCGGCTCGCAGGCGCTGAGGTGCACGTCTCGTTCGACATCGACGTGCTCGACCCGGCGTTTGCTCCGGGAACGGAGATCCCGTCGGCCGGCGGCCTGTCTACACGACAGGCGCTAGAGCTGCTGCGGAGCGCAACCGCGCGTTCGCGCCTGGTCGGGTTCGACGTAGTCGAGGTCTCGCCGCCGTTTGACGACAGTGACATCACAACTCTCGCGGCGCTGAAGCTCATCTTCGAGGTGTGGGGAATGGTGAAGAGCGCGCGTGAGGCCAGAGTTTCGGACATCAGTGGAAAGCGCTGACGTAGTCATCGTGGGCGGCGGCATCATGGGCTGCGCCCTCGCCTATCAGCTCGCCAGACGCGACGTCGACGTTTTGCTCTTCGAGCGCGACACGCTGGGTTCGCAATCGACCGGCAAATGCGCAGGCGGCGTTCGGCAGCAGTTCTCGATGGAGGCCAACGTGCGCCTTCAGCGCCTATCGGTCCAGCTCTTCGAGAATTTCGAGCAGGAGACCGGGCACCCGGCGGACTTCCGCCAGATCGGCTACCTCTTCGTGCTGACGCTGCCCCAGCAGGTCGAAGACTTCCGGCACAACATGGAGATGTGGCACAGGGTCGGCCTGAGCGAAGCGCGCTGGGTCGATGCGTCAGAGGCGGCGCGCATGGTCCCGGTGCTAAACGTCGAGGATGTTCTGGGCTGCACCTTCTGCCCTACGGACGGCATCGCGAGCCCTGCCGATGTGACATCCGGCTACGCCCAGGCCGCGCGCCGCCATGGCGCCCGGTTGAAGGAGGGGGTCGACGTGGTCGGGATCGACGTCGCGGGCGGACGCGTGCAGGGAGTCCGCACCGCGGCGGGCGACGTCGCCAGCCGGGTCGTCTTCAACTGCGCCGGCGCATGGTCATCATCGATCGGCCGCATGGCCGGGCTCGAGATCCCGGTGCTCCCATACCGCCGGCAGGTTGCTGTCACGGGATCTTTTCCGGCCGTGCCGCGAAACAACCCCATGACGGTCGACTTCCAGACCTCGTTTTACTTCCACCCGGAAGGCGACGGGGTGCTGATGGGGATGAGCGACAGGGTTGAAGGGCCCGGCTACGCGACGGACGTGAACTGGGACTTCCTGGAGAAGATGTTCGAGCAAGCCTCGCGCCGCGCTCCTGCCCTGGCCGGGGCGGGGATCAAGACGGCGTGGGCTGGGTTGTACGAGACGACACCCGACCACCAGGCGATCCTCGGTCCGGTGCCGGAGCTCGAGGGCTTCTGGTGCGCGGCCGGGTTCAGTGGACACGGGTTCATGCAGGCCCCCGCGGCCGCGCTGCTCCTGGCGCAGCTGCTGCTCGATAGGCGCTCCGAGATCGATATCACGCCGTTCGCGTTCACCCGCTTCGCGACGGGCTCACTGGTCCACGAAAGGAACGTCATCTAAGGCGGTACGGGGATCCTGACCCCCCGCGCTCTTTAGCCACAGTGGGGTTGGAGCCCGGATCTATTCCGGGCGTACCCACGCCGGACAGCTGGGCTACCGGCAGTCGTCTATGCCAAAGGGGGGTCCCGCGGGGGGATCCTGATCCCCCCGCGCTCTTTAGCGCTTGAAGATCACCGCGAGGGAGACCAGGCCGGCCCCGCCGATCAGCAGAACCACGCCGCAGCCCATCTGGACGATCGTGTAAAGGATCCCGCCGGTCGCGGCATAGGTCTCCGGGTACCTCGCCTTGCCGCGGCGCCGGCGGAGGGCGGCCGCGATCGCGCCTACTCCCAGCAGGATGGCAAACACCCCGAGCAGCAATCCGCTCGAGAAGGTTCCGGCAGAGATCGGGCGCGGCACTGGATCTCAGTATCGCTCGGCCCAGTCGATAGGATTCTCACCCGTGGCTCGGATCCTCCTCCTCGGCTCCACCGGATTTGTCGGCCGCGGCGTGGCGCACAAGATCCTGGACGGCGGCCACCAGCTCCGTGTCCTGGTGCGCGATCCTCTGAAGGCGGCCGCCTTCAAGGTGCGAGGAGCCCAGGTCGTCGTGGGCGATGCGCTCAACCCACAGGCTCTGGCCCAGGCGGCCCAGGGCGTCGAGCACATCATCAGCCTGGTCGCGGTGCGGCGAAACCGGCCGCAGTCGTACCTCGCGGTGAACGTCGACGGGCCTCGAATCCTCGGCCAGGCCGCCATGACGGCCGGCGTGCGCTCGGTCGTGCTCGTCAGCGCGATCGGGGCAAAGCTGGATCCGCACTTCAAGTACTTCACCTCGCGCTGGATGGGCGAGCAGGAGCTGGCCAAGACTGGAGTCTCCGGCACGATCCTGCGGTTTTCCTTCGTCCTCGCCGAGGAAGGCGGGATCCTGAACGACTTCGAGCGGGCGATCATCGGCCCCTTCGCGATCATTCCAGGCGGTGGCCAGGCGAAGATGCAGCCTATCCTGCGCGAGGATGCCGCGCGGTGCATCGTCGAGACCGTCGCCCGGCCGGACCTGCTCGGAAAGATCGTCGAGCTGGGTGGTCCCGAGGTCGTGACCTACGAAGCGATGTTCGATTGGTTCCTCCACGCTCGAGGCATCAAGAAGGCGAAGCTAAAGCTGCCGCTGGCGCTTCTGATCCCGCCTGCAATCGCGATGGAGGCTGTGCAGACGAATCCGCCGATCACCGCCGATGAGGTCCGCATGATCCAGACCGACAACCTCGCGGCTGGCATCGATTCGGTGAGCTCACAGTTCGGCTGGCGCCCGAGCCAGCCCAGCGCGTGGGCACCGGTCAACTGGGCGAAGAGACCGAGAACGGGCCGCTAAGGGTCCGGACATTTTTCGGACTGCCGATTCCCGCGCCGCATCGGGCGGCGCTTGGGGGCTATCTCGCAGAGTGCGCGAAACGTGCTCCTGAGTTTCGCTGGACTCCGGAGGCCAATCTCCACCTGACGATTCGGTTTCTCGGTCACGTCGAGCAAGCTCTCGCCGAAGGTATCGCGGACAGGCTTGCCGAGGCCGGCCTGCGCTCGTTCCAGCTGCAGCTCAGCGAGCTGGGCACGTTCAGGCGGGGCCGTCTGGCCCGCGTCGTGTGGTTGGGCCTCGGGTCTGGGCTGGAGGAGATTGCTGAGCTGGCCGGGCAGGTGGAGGTCGAGTGCACTCATGCGGGTCTCGAGCCCGACGCTCGTCGCTACCACGCGCACCTGACCCTCGCCCGGGCCAGGGCCCGGGATGGTGCAGGGCTTCCTGACCTGCCGGCCGCGCCAGACCTCGAGGCTTGGCGAGCGGAGGAGTTGATCCTCTATCGGAGCCGGCTTGGGCGCGGCGGCTCTGTCTACGAGCCGATGCGGCGTCTCAGGCTGAGCTGAGGCCGGCCTCTGCGCACTCGAGGTCCTGCTCCGGCCGGCCCCCGCTCACCCCGACCGCACCCAGGACGTGGCCATCCCGCTTGATCAGGGTCGAGCCGAGACCCGGCACTATGGGCACGCGGACGAGGCGGTCGGCGACGCTGAAGAAACCCGGCCGGTCCTTGGCGAGCTCCGCCAATGAGGCGCCATCGCGGTAGAGCATCGCCGCCCCGACCGCCTTCGCCTCGGCAATCTGGGGCGAAATGGGTGGGGCGCCGTCCATCCGTCCGACGGCGATCAAGAACCCGCCCTCGTCGACCACGGCGACGGTGACCCGAATGCCGAGACTTTCCGCTTTCGCATGCGCACCGCCGATCGTCTTTTGCGCCTGGGCGAATGTCAGCGGCATTAGGCTCTAGTCTCGCATGGACCTTGCCGGCCGAGTCGCGATCGTCACCGGTGGCGGCACTGGCATCGGAAGAGCGACGTCGATCAGGCTCGCCAAGGCGGGCGCGAAAGCCGTGGTCGTCAACTACTCGCGCTCAGCCGCCGAGGCGGAGTCGACCGCTCAGGAGCTGCGAGCCCTTGGCGCCGAGGCGCTTCCATGGCGCGCGAACATCGCCGAGGAGGCGACGGTCAAGAACATGATCGCCCTGACCGTCGACAGGTACGGAAGGCTCGACGTGCTGGTCAACAACGCCGGCACCACTCATTTCATCCCCCATGCAGACCTGGACGCGTTGACAGACGAGGTCTGGGACGACATCCTCAGCGTGAATCTGAAGGGCACGTTCTTTTGCTGCCGGGCCGCCGCAGCCGAGCTCGCGCGCGTCGGCGGCGCAATCGTCAACATCTCGTCGATCGCCGCTTATCGTGCATCGGGCTCTTCGATTCCGTATGCCGTCTCCAAAGCCGGCGTCTTGCAGCTGACACGCGCGCTCGCTCTCGCCCTGGCTCCGGATGTCCGCGTGAATTCCGTCTCGCCGGGTCTCGTTTCGAGTCGATGGTTCAGCAAGAATTTCGGCGAAGACGCGGCCGCCGCCCAGGCAGAGGCATTTGCGAAGGCAACCCCAATGGGCAAGATCGCGACGCCGGACGATGTCGCCCAGGCCGTCATCGCGTTGCTCGAGAACGACGTGATCACGGGCCAGGACCTGGTCGTCGACGGCGGAAAGAACGTCCTCTATCACCCGCTTTCCTGAGGCTACAAATTCACGGTTGGCGGCGCACTGACTTTTGGACTTGCACGCCTGAGCGGTAGGCCTTAGCTTTCACGTCGGCCCCGAGGGACACGTTCGAGGGGGCAGGAACAGGGCCGCAAGGCCATGTACCGGCTCCCGAGAGGCGATCCGTCGGGGTCACTTCTTTTCCAGGGCAAGAACCTCTGCCCCCCGCGTTACGCTGCACCAGACCATGAGCGTCGCGCAGCGTTCCCGAAGGCAGTCTGAGCACCGACCGCAGTCCGCGATCGAGGTGTCGATCGTCATGCCCTGTCTCAATGAGGCCGAGACGCTGGCCGCCTGCATCCGAAAGGCGCAGAGCGCGATCGGCAAGCACAACCTCGCCGCCGAGATCATCGTCGCCGACAACGGGAGCAGCGACGGATCGCGGGCCATCGCCGAGAAGCTCGGCGCTCGCGTGGTCGAGGTCATACCCAAGGGATACGGAAGCGCCCTGATCGGCGGGATCCAGGCGGCCCGGGGCCGTTTCGTGATCATGGGCGACGCGGACGACAGCTACGACTTCAGCGCCATCGGCCCTCTCATCGACAAGCTCCGCGAAGGCTATGACCTGGTGATGGGCAACCGATTTTCGGGCGGCATCGCCGCGGGGGCGATGGTCTGGTCGCATCGGTGGGTCGGCAACCCGGTCCTGACATTCATCGGCGGTGTGTTGTTCAGGACGCCGGTCGGCGACATGCACTGCGGCCTGCGCGGGTTTCGCAAGGACGCTGTCGAGGAGCTGAGGCTGCGCGCGACGGGCATGGAGTTCGCCAGCGAGATGGTGATCAAGGCCTCGCTCCGGCGGCTGAAGATCGCGGAGCTACCCGTCACGTTGAGCCCCGACGGGCGCTCACGGCCTCCGCACCTGCGCACCTGGCGCGACGGCTGGCGTCACCTGCGCTTCATGCTCCTCTTCAGCCCGCGCTGGCTCTTCCTCTACCCGGGGCTTGCGCTCTTCAGCGCCGGCGCAATCGGCGGCGCCTTGCTCGAGACGGGGCCGAAGCAGATCGGGACCGCGACCTTCGACATCCACACTCTTCTGCTGGCGGCGTTTTCCTGCCTGATCGGTTATCAGCTGGTGGTGTTCGCCGTTTTCACCAAGGTCTTCGCCATGCAGCAGGGATTCCATCCGCCGAACGCGGGCTACACCGAGATGTTTCGGTACATGAAGCTCGAGACGGGATTGGCAATCGGTGGTCTGATGCTCCTCGCGGGCGCCGCCGGCGCTGTCGTGGCCGTGTGGAGCTGGGGCGCGGTTGGCTTTGGCGAGCTGGATCCGCGGGTGACAATGCGCGAGGTAATCCCCGCGGCGCTTCTCCTGACCCTCGGTGTGCAGACGATATTCGCGAGCTTCTTCCTGAGCATCCTGGGCATCGACCAAGCTGATCCTTCCGGCTAGGCCCTCATGACTGTTCGCGGGCTGGCCGTGCAGCGTCGCGAGGACCGAGCCGCCTCTCGGCGGACCGTGACCCTTCTCGTCTTGGCCGCAGTCACAGGCGTTTTCGCTCCAGTCGCCTACATGGCGATGTTCACCGGGTTTCACTCCTACGACGACGAGGGCTATTTCCTGATCGTGCTCCGCGACTACCTGTCCGGCCAGCCTCTTCTGAATCCGTCGGTGCCAATCTACGGTCCATTTTTCTTCGAGACGATGGGCGGCTTGTTCAAGCTCCTCGGGGTCGCGCCGAGCCACGAGAGCGGCCGTTACGTGACGCTGGCCATCTGGCTGGTCGCGAGCCTCTCCGCAGGACTCTCCGCGTACCGTCTCACGAGACGTTTCTGGCTGGCTGTCGGCGCCGAATTCGTTGCGTTCCAGGTGCTTCGAGCGCTCACCAATGAGCCTATGAGCCCTACCGGCTTGATCGGTCTGCTGCTCGTGTCTATGGTCGCCGCTGCCTCTTTCAGGTCGGCGCGCCCCCGCGCGACAGCCGTCGTCATTGGTTCGATCGTGGGCGCGCTTTGCCTGATCAAGATCAACGTCGGCGGTTTTGCGGCGATTGCGGTGTCGTTTGCATGGGCGGCAAGCCTGGCCCCCGGGCGAAGGCGCCAGCTGCTGCCTCTGATGGTCGTCGTGATCACGCTGCTCCCGGTGGCGCTGATGGCGAGCCTGCTGAGCCGCGACTGGGTCGCTGAGTACGCGTGGCTGCTGGCTCTGGCTGGCGCGGCAGTGGGGATCGCATGTCTTGCCGCAGCCGGGGACCGGCCGCCGGCGTCGGGGTTTGCGCTAGCCGGTGGCGGCGCGATCGTTGTCGTCATATGCCTCGGCGTCGCACTCGTCGGCGGCTCCCGAGCCCAGGACCTGTGGGATGGCCTGGTCCTGGTTTCACTCCGTTTCCCAAGCATGTTCATGTTTCCGCTGGACATCAGCATCGCCGTCGACGTTTGGGCCTCTGCGGTTGTGGTCATGGCGCTCGCGACCCGGGGGCTCACCCTGCTTTCAGCCTCTACCGCAGGTCGACTTCGACTCGCCGCCGGGCTTCTCATCTGGCTATCCGCACTGCTGATTCCCAGCTCGGTCTTTCTCCTCGCCCTTCCCCTCCTGTGGATCGCGTGCATACCTCCCGCAGGAAACGTCGAAGATCGAGTCGGCAGATACTGCCGCTGCCTGGTGCCGGCGCTGGCCGTGACCGAAGCCCTCCAGGTGTATCCCGTTGCGGGAACCCAGTTGGCGATCGCCGGCCTTTCGCTCGTGCCGGCCGGCGCCATCGTCCTCCATGACGGCATCCGCCAGCTGCAGACGGCTGGGTGGGGTCGGCCTTCGCTGTTCGCGGCTTCGGCAGCCCCCGCTGCCCTACTGGTCAACGTGCTTGTCTTTCTCGCGGGTGGCTACGTAGTGCTCGGCGCGTTCACCGAGGGCACCCGGCTGGGCGTCCCGGGCGCGGAGTCAATCCGGGTCCCTGCCGAGCAGGCGTCCCAGCTGCAGGGGCTCACTGATGCGATCGATCGCAGCTGTTCGGGTTTCATCACCCTACCCGGAATGAACAGCCTCTACCTGTGGACCCATCAAAGCCCGCCGACCAATGTGCGGGCGGAGATATGGATGCTTACCCTCGACGACATGCAGCAGGGGTCGCTCGTCCGGCAGCTCGAAAGCCGGCCGCGCCTCTGCGTGGTGGAGAATCAAAAGGTTGTCGATTTCTGGGCTCAGGGTCGCCGCGTGCCGAATCGACCCCTGGTGGATTTCATAAGGGTCGGCTTTGTCGAGGCCGGCACTTTCGGCGATTATCAGCTTCTCGTTCGCAGTGGTGACTGACGCGGGGGACAATGACGGCCCATGACAACCGGCGAGTGGCTGATCCCCTTCAACCGCCCAAGCTTTGAGGGCCGAGAGCTCGAATACATCCACGCGTCTATTGCCTCCGGCCATGTTTCAGGAGACGGATCGTTCAGCCGGCGCTGCCACCAATTTCTGGAATTCGAGCTGGGTGTCGCCAGGGCGCTGCTGACCACGTCCTGCACGCATGCACTCGAGATGGCCGCGCTCTTGCTTGAGGTCGCACCCGGCGACGAAGTGATCGTTCCGTCATTCACATTCGTCTCGGTGGCGAACGCGTTTGTTTTGCGTGGCGCGCGCCCGGTCTTCATTGACGTGCGCCCCGACACGCTCAACTTCGATGAGCGGCAATTCGAGCAGCTGATCACCTCTCGCACGAAGGCTGCTGTTGCGGTTCACTACGCAGGAGTTGGATGCGAGATGGACTCGATCGTCGAGGTGGCGACTCGGCGCGGGGTTGCAATCGTCGAAGACAACGCACACGGCCTGTTCGGCAGCTACCGCGGAAGGCAGCTGGGCACTTTCGGCAGCCTGGCCACTCAGAGCTTTCACGAAACGAAGAACTTCAGCTGTGGAGAGGGTGGGGCGCTCCTCATCAATGACAAACGATTCATCGAACGCGCCGAAGTGGTGCGTGAAAAGGGAACAGACCGGAGCCGTTTCTTCCGTGGTCTGGTCGACAAATACACCTGGACCGACATTGGCTCCAGCTATTTGCCGTCAGACCTGCTGGCCGCCATTCTGTTCGCCCAATTTGAGGCGCGGGCTTCGATTCAATCGAAACGCAGGGAGATATGGTGGCGCTACCGTCGGGGTCTCGTCGACTGGGCGGCCCGCACTGGCGCGACGCTTCCATTCATTCCAGCCGACCGCGAGCAGGCCTACCACATGTTCTACGTCATCATGCCGTCGCTGGAAGCTCGTCAGCGGCTGATGTCTCATCTGAGAGAGAAGGGCATCCTTAGCGTCTTCCACTACTTACCGCTGCACCTTTCTCGGATGGGCCTGCAATTTGGTGGCGAGCCAGGTCAATGCCCTGTCACCGAAGACGTGAGCGACCGACTGCTACGCCTGCCGTTCTTCAACAGCCTCACTGCGGCGCAACAAGAAACGGTCATCGAATCGGTTCAGCAGGTCGTTGACTAGTGCCGGACCTGACCGTAGGACGGAGCGTGTTCTACGACCCCATCGTGAGGAGCAAACTCGACAGTCTCGCGGACCGCGTAGACAGGCTTCTGCATTGAGCGCAGATGCATTCGCGCGAGATACTCACCCATGATGCCAAGAGCGAAAAGCTGAGCCCCGGAGAAGATTGCGATGGTCGACGCGATGAACGAGAAGCCCGGAACGAGCCCGCCGTAGATCAGGTAGTGGCCAAACACGAAGGCGAGCGTGATCGTGCCGAAGACGGTAAAAAAGAATCCGATCAGACTTGCCAGCTGGAGCGGCCAAACGCTGAACCCCGTGATCATGTTCAGCGAATGCCTGATCAGTTTCCCGAAGGTGTAGTTAGAAGTCCCGAGCTGGCGTACTTCGTGGCGAACCTCGACGGAATTGAATCGAACCGTCGCCCATGTCAAAAGCACATCGATGCTGACGTATGGACCGTCATAGCCTGCGAATGCTTTTCTTAGGTCGGTTCGGAAAGTTCGGAACGCTCCGGCCTTCCGTGCGATCGGGGCGCCCATCGATGCTTGAAGGGCGATCTTTGTGGCCTGGCTCGCAAGGTTCCGCCAGAGTCCGTGTTGCCCGGCCGGGGGAGTTCCGTACACGACATCAATGTCAGGTTGAAGGGCATCCACGAGCTTCGGGATCTCTTCGGGCGGATGCTGTAGGTCGTCATCCATCGTGATGATCAGCTCATATCTGGCGAGACGGATGCCGCAGAGCAGTGCATTGTGTTGCCCGAAGTTGCGCATCAAACGCACGCCTCGGATCCATGGGTGGACACTCGAAAGCTCCCGGATCGCGCTCCAGGTCCCGTCTTTGCTGGCGTCATCGACCAATATCAGCTCGTAGTCACTCGCAAACGAATCGAGGACAGTCTTGATCCGTTGCGCCACTCCCGGCAGCGAGCCTTCGCTGTTGTATGTGGGAATGACGACCGAGATGCTCCATTGGCCTCCCTGCATTTTTCGCTGAGAGGTTAACCCGTTGGTACTGCCCTTCATGCCCTCTCCTGGTCTTGATTTCAAAAGTTGATAGGACCCCGGCCGGCAGCTGCCGCGTGGTTTTGCCGGCCGTCCTCTGCGCCGCTTGACCCGCAGGCGGCCTCGTTGCACGGGGTATCTTGCTTCGCGATGTACCAGGCGTCCGGCCTTAACGCCGTGAGAATCGTCCGCGAGGCAGAGGTCCGGGCAGACCGTCATGTCCTCGATCGACTCTGGGAGGAGCCAACGACATTCGCCTTCGTCCCCTCCAACCTCGCGCTCACCGAGGACTGGATCGTCGCCTCGCTGGCGCTCATCCCAGCCGAGTACCGTCGCGAGCACTTCATCCTGATGACCTCGGGCAGCACCGGCCAGCCAAAGCTGATCGTCGCGCGCAAGGACCGCGCGGAACGACTGGCCGCTGCGATCCATGTCGCCCAGGACGGCGAGCCGGCCCAGGAGACAATCGCCTGCCTGCCCCTCAGCTACTCCTACTCGTTCGTCAATCAGTGGCTGTGGGCCCACCACCTGCGCCGGCGGCTGGTCCAGACCGACGGCTTCACGCGAGCGGACGAGTTGAAAGCCGCCCTCGACGCGGCTAAAGAAGCGATGACCTGCATGGTCGGCATCCAGGTCCCGCTGCTGCGGCAGCTGTTCGGGACGCACCGATTTCCGGGAGTCATAAGGCTCAACTTCGCGGGTGGTCGTTTCCCGCAGGAGCACCTGGACGCCCTCCACGAGATATTCCCGAACGTCCGCATCTTCAACAACTATGGCTGCGCTGAGGCGATGCCCCGGCTCACTGTCCGCCGCGCGGAGGACGCGTCTTCCGCCGCCGACGTCGGCTTCCCGCTGCCGGGCGTCGAGCTACGAGCTGCGGCCGACGAGCAGCTCGAGTTCCGCAGCCCTTACCGCGCGGTCGCCGTCATCGAGGGCGAGCGGTTCCGGCCGCTTGACGACTCGGAGTGGATGGTCACCGGCGACCTCGGACGGGCCGCCGAGAACGGCTCCTGGCTCCTGCTCGGCCGCAAGAGCGAGGTCTTCAAGCGCTTCGGCGAGAAGATCTCGCTGCCGGCCATCCAGGCGGCCGTTCAGCGCGTCTGGATTGGAGAGCTTGCTTTCTACCGGGAGACCGACACGCTCGGCGAGAATGCCCACGTCATGGTCCTTGCTCCCCGGCCGGAGCGTGAACAGCTACGCGCGATACTCGCGGAGCTGCGACGCGACTTCACCCGGCCGCACTGGCCGTTCCGCATTGAGAGCCGCGACCAGCTTCCGCGCCTGCCCAGCACCAAGGTCGACGGCGGAGCCCTCTCTGAACGGGGTGGCGTGACCGTCGAGTGGAGTCAGCAGTACTGAATGGACAACCGCGAGAAGCTCCGCGACCTGCTCACCGACGTCCTGCTGCTGGCCGACGAAGAGTTTTCCCTGGACCTCAAGCGCGAAGACGTCGAGACCTGGGACTCTCTGGCCGTGGTCGCGATCGCGGCCGGCGTCGAGGAGACGTTCGGTTATCACTTCACCCCCGAGGAGGCTGTCGCCGCCACCGGAGTTCGCGACATCATCGCGACGCTCGAGCGCAAAGGGATCAGCTTTGAAGGCGCATGAGCAGCGGGGTCGGCGCTGGGGGCTGGCCCACCTCCGGGCGGCTGACCTGGGACGGGTCTGGCTTCACGCCTCGCCGTCCGTTCGGGCGCGCGTCGCCGCCGAGCTCGAACTTCCGCTCCTCGATTCCCTGGAGGCCCTGCCGTCCGCCGCCGACACCGTTGTTGTCGCCGGCGGGGGGGCATTTATCGACCGAGCCAAGCGGTTCCGGCAGGGCGCGCGGCCCGGCCTCCGGCTGATCGCGATACCGACCATCTGGGGAAGCGGCGCCGAGGTGTCTCCGATCGCAGTGCTCAATGGCGAGGGCGGAAAGGAGATTCACGTCGGCGAAGACCTGATTCCGGATCACTACGTGGCCTGGCCCGAGCTAGCCCGCTCGGTGCCCCCGGCCCGGCTCCGCCACGCCTGCGGGGACGTTTGGGCGCATGCCTTGGAAGCCTTCACGTCGCCGCTTGCAACCGACACCATCCGCCGCAACGCGGCTGAGCTGATCGACGAGATGGCGGCGTTCGAGCTTGGTTATGACCCACGGTGGTTCGAGGCGGGGGCCGCCGCTTGCCTTCTCCAGGCGCGGTCGAGCGTCGGCCTGGTGCACGGCTTCGCGCACGTTCTCGAGGCGCCGCTGGCGGCTGCTCAGCCGAGTGCCGGCTGGGGGCATGCGCGCCTGTGCTCTACCTTCCTCCTCCCGGTCCTGGCCTTCAATCGAAACCGCAGCCCCAAGGTGGAGACGCTCGCCGCCGAGTACGGCCTTGACGTCTCGCGGGTGGAGCTGCTCGCCCACGCGCTCTTCGATGCGGCCGACTACGGCGCGGCGATGCCGCTCGCCGCCGAGCGCTGGGGGGACATCGCACGCGACCGCTGTTCACGGACCAACTGCAACGTGGTGCGGCGAGACTCGCTCGAGTTCTTTCAGCGCTTCAGCCCCTCTCCGGTGACCGCATGACCGCTCTCCTCGACAGCCCGCCCTACTCAGCGCGCGCCGAGCTCGAATTCCGCGCCGAGCTGCTCACTTTGACCGAGCACCACCTTGACGGCTGCCCCGAGTACCGGGCGGCCTGGCCGGGCTGGCGGCCGACGGACGACATCACCGGGTTTCCGTTTCTACACGTGGGCGCCTTCAAGACGATCCGGTTCGTGACTAGCGCCCCAGGAATGAGGCATCAGCGCATTCTGAAGTCGTCGGCTACCTCCTCCGGGATCTCGAGCCAGATCGTCCTCGACAAGCGGAGCGCCGAGCTGCAGGCGCGCAGCTCGCACGCGATTCTGGCCGACTTCCTCGGCACCGAGCAGCGGCCGCTGCTCGTTCTCGACAGCCCGGGCGGCCTGCGCAGCGGCACCGAGATATCCGCCCGGACAGCGGCAGCGCTCAGCCTGAATGCCCTGGCATCCGACCTGGTCTTCCTCCTCACCGACGCCGCTGACCCCGCGTCAGTCCGCTGGGAGGTCCTGCTCCGGCTCCTGGCCGGTCACGAGTCTCTCGTCGTCTACGGCTTCACGTACATGCTCTGGACCGCCTGGGCTGCAGCCGAGTTGCCGGCAGAGGTCCGTGCCGCCCTACAAGGCAAGCGGATCGACTTCGTGCACAGTGGCGGCTGGAAGAAGCTCGAGCACCTGGAGGTTGGGCGCCGGGAATTTGACGCCACTCTGACGCGGGGACTCGACCCACGCTCCAAGGTCATCGACTTCTATGGTCTCGTCGAGCAGGTGGGCGTGGTCTACCCGCTCTGTAGCGAGGGCTACCGGCACGTGCCGGCCTGGGCCGACGTCTTCGTCCGTGACCCGTGGACGCTCGCACCGCAGGATCGCGAGGCCGGCCAGCTCCAGCTTCTCAACCTCCTGGCGTGGGGCGCGCCCTACCACAACGTCCTCACCGAGGACCTCGGCCGTCTGGTGTCCGGCGAATGCCCGTGCGGGCGCCACGGCAAACGATTCGAATTCCTCGGACGGATACCCAAGGCGGAGCTTCGCGGCTGCGCGAATGTCTAGCGTCTCGGCCTACTCCGGTTCGCAGGGGACCGTGCGCGTCGTACTCCCTTTCGACCTCGCGGACCTGCTTGCGGGCTGGAGGCTGGTCCAGGCCGCGATGCTGAACGAGGTCCCGGCTGAATTCACCCGCGACGAGTGGGCCTACCTCGCGGCGTTCCTCTCCGAAACCAACCTCCGGCTACCCTTTGCGCGGTCATTCGGTGCGGCGGCCGGCGCCGCGGTCGAGAACGGTCTTCTCGCCCGGCCGCGGGGACGGGTGGCCCTGTGGCTTCCCAACAACGTGAGCTTGCTCGGCCCGCTCATGCTGATCGTCGTCAGCTTGACCGGGAACCGGCTCCGGATGAAGGCCGGCTCGCGCTCGGAGGACCTGACGGGCATCTTCCTCGACTTCGTCCGCAGGCACGCTCGGGATGGGGCGCTCGCCGCCTACCTTGCGGATTCCGTGCGCCACGAAGTGTTCTCGGCCGATGATCCGCGCAACCTCGAGATGGCGGCGGAAGGCGCGGTCCGGATCGTTTTCGGCTCCGACGCCGCGGCCGCCGCCATCGACGCGCTTCCTCACCCCGCCGACAGCCTCAGCGTCGCTTTCGTCGACCGCCGCTCGGAGGCGTGGCTGGAGCCGGAGCGCTGCGATGACGCCACGCTCCGCGACCTTATCAAGGTGTTCGCGATCTACGGGCTGGCCGGCTGCACCTCGCCCGCGCGCGCCGTGCTCCTGGACTCGGATCGGAGGGCGGCGCTCGATCTCCGTGACCGCCTGGTCGATCTGTGGCCGTCGGTCATCCGCGGGCGGCCCGAGATGAATCTCGCCTCCGACAACCTGTGCGCGCTTCAGCTCGCTCGGATGGCGGGATGGGACGCCCGCCTGGTCGCCGATGGACGTGCTGTCGTTTCGGTCGGTGACCACTCTCTTCCTACCTATCCGGCGCTGCTCGAGCTGCGGCTGGTCCCAGCCTCGCGGGCGCAAGCTCGGGAAGGCCTCCCGGACAACATCCAGACAATCGGCCATGCGCTGCGTGACGCGAGTGCCCCGGAGTGGCTCGACCTGCTGGCGAAGACCAATGTCGTCCGCTTCGTCCCGCTCGGCGCCATGCACCACTTCGAGACGGTCTGGGACGGCCGAGACTTCTTCGCCGAGCTCTTCACCTACACGCGCGTCACGCAATGATCCGCCGCCACGACTTCAACTCCGCCTGGTGGGGCGAGGAAGTGGGGATCATCGACGACCCCGGCCTGTTCGAGCTCAAGGCGGATGCCCTGGCGGCCGCCCTCCGGCCCTTCGCCTGGGCCGAGCTGGTCCAGCCGCTCAGCCGGCTCCCCGCCCGGCGCCGGCTCGCCGAGGCAGGTTTCTTCCATACCGACACCCAGGTCCGCTTCAGGCTTGACCTCGGGCGCGTCCGCCCAAGCCCTTCGGCGGCCGAGCTGAACATCGAACGCGCCGACGTGGCGCCATTCGGAGTGGCGCCCAAGGAGATGCGCCCTTTCCTGCACGAGCGCTTCTACGCGCTTCCAGGGGCGGATGCCGCGCGGGTCACCGCGCGCTACGCGCACTGGTCGGCGCAACTCATCCGCGACCACCCCCGGACGTGCTTGCGCTTTCTACGCGACGGCGGGGTTCAAGGATGGTTCCTCGCCCAACCGGAGGGAAGCACGGTCAATCTCGCGCTGGCGATGCTCGCGGCCGAAGCGGTGACCTCAGGCTACGACGTGTACGCGCGCGCCGCCTCTGAGTTCGCGACCCTGGGGTTCAGGGTCGGCTGGGCCTCCTTCAGCGTCGGCAACACAGCTGTCCAGAACATTTACGCCAGCCTCGGCGCCCGGTTCGTCGAGCCGCGCGAATGTTGGATGTGGATTCGTGACCCCCTCGTAGCTGACCAACAATCTCCTCATGAGAAAGGGCCCCATTCATGAGGTCACGCGAATCTCAACCTTCTTGCGAGCCGTGACCTCTCTCTCTCCGAAGCTGCCGGCCACGAGGATCGCCAGCCACGCTGCGTCCCAGATGAGCTGGGGCGCGTGCGTGGCGATGTCCCAGACAGGCTGAGTCTGTTGCGGCCCGAAGGTCATCACCTGCATCGTTACGATGCCGGCCAGCAGCCAAAGGCGCTGCCAGACCGGGGGCGAGGTGCGAAGAAAGAGCCAGGCTGCCAGGAGCAGGATGCTGTAGTCCAGCTCGTGGAAATGGAAGGCCACGGCCGCGGTGCCGAGGATTCCGGCGACGAACACCATCTCCGGGTCCGCGCGGCGCCACCACGCCACCGCGATGGCCGCCGCGCACTGCACCGTCCACAGCAAGTAGGTCAGCGGACCGAGGCCGAAGAAGTGGGCGAGCGTGTACTCGACGTGGGCGGGGCTCGCCTGGCCGTGTTGCAGCGCCTGAAACCAGATCGCCAGTCCTGAGGGTTGTAGCGCGGCGAGCGTCGCGACGCCGAGCACCGCGCATCCGATCAACCAGCCCACCACCGGTCTGTAGCGGCCGCTCACCAGGAGCACGATCGGGATGAGGATGATGTCCTGCGGCTTGAGAAACGTGGCGACCGCGAGCACGGCCCCCGCCGCGAGGGGGCGGTCGTGCGTCACGAGCCACCATGCCCCGGCCATCAGAAGGAGCAGGAGCATCGTCGGCTGGCCGAAGTAGAACGCCAGGAGGACTGGCCACAAGCCTGCGGCCAGCAACAGCAGAGTGATTTTGGCCAGGCCGCTGTAGGGAGCGGCGATGCGCCACGCAAGCACCAGCGCCACCAGCGACACCAGCGTCCACAGCGCATAGGCGACCGGCTCCGAAAAAGCGGTCAGCGGAGCGAACAGCCACGCGAGGAGGGGCGGGTTGAGATAGGTGTAGAGCGGGTCGATAAGACGCGCGCCGGCGGGGAACGCCGCGGACAGCGAGCGCAGCGTCGCCTCGTCGTAGATCGAGGCCCAGCCGTATCGAAGGCCGGCCTGCGCAGCGACGTAAGTCATGCGCACGTCCTCGTGGATCGGACCGGCGGCAAACAAGAACAGCCAGAATCCGATCGAGTAAGCCGCCGCGGACCCAGACGCCGCGGCCGATGCGGCAAGCCAGAGTGGTGGCCGGCGGCGTGTGCTCATAGGGCAGCGTGCAACGCGGCTAGCGGTCGACGCTTGAGGATCGGTTCGAGGCCGAGGAACACGATCCAGACCGGCTCCCAGACAAGCATTGGCACAGGCAGGCCGATGGCGATCAGCTGGGCCGCAGCGATGCCCGCCAACAGCCACGCGAACTGCACTCCGCTCGGTCCGGCCCGAAGCACGATCCAGGCGGCCAGGACGAGCACGGCTACGTCGTCTTCATGGAGATATGTCGCCGATGCCATGGTGCCGACCAGGCCCAACGCGAAGACGAGGTCGAGGCGTTCGCGCCGGAGCCACGCCAATCCGAGCGCGGAGGCGCCGAGCGCGACCTCCACGCCGGTGGCGAGAGGTCCGTGGCCGAAGATGAACGAGTAGGTCAACGGCGCGTTGAACGGGTCTCCTCGGACCAGCGCGAGATCACTGAGCCAGCTCGTAATGCCTGCGGTCCCCAGCGACAGAGCTGAAAGAAGTCCGATCACCCCGCCGGCGACTCCAAACGCAACGATCGGGCGCCAGCGTCCGCTCACAAGCAGCGCGATGGGAAGGAGCAGGCAATCCTGCGGCTTGAGGCAGAACGCCAGCGCAAGCGCGACGCCGGCGGGAACCCAGCGGCGCTGCTCGAGCATCCACCAGGAGACGGCGAGCATGGCGATGGTGATCGCCGTCCACTGTCCGAGCCAGAACTGGTAGTGCATTGGCCACAGCCCGAGGGCCAGCAGCACCAGCGTCGCGCGTACGAGTCGCGAGCCGGGAACGACCAACCATGCAGCTGCCACGAAAGAGGCGAGGCTGATCAAGGTCCAGATCAGATAGCCCGCCGGGATCGGCAGCCACGCCAGCGGCACGGCCATCCACGCGGCAGGCGGCGGGCTGACGAAAACGTGCATCGAGTCGATGGGGCCGATCCCCGCGGAGGCCGCTCGCTGCGCCGCGATGTCGTAAATGTGTGACCAGCCTTGCGTCAGGCCGATCCGGGCGGCCACGGCGTGCAGGCGGAAGTCTTCTGCGTTGGGGTCAGACGTGAAATGGTCGATCCACCGCGCGACGCCGAACACGAACACAATCGCCGAAGCGAGGGTCGAGCCCGCGAGCCAGAGCGGAGGCAGCCGTTGCTGGAGCGTCATTGTCGTTGCCTGGCGCATCGGCGCCGTATTCTCCGCTCCCGCGCGGCCCTTTCAGTTCAGTAGATCGGCGTTTCCAGAGAGACTGTTTCGAGCCACTTCCGGGCGGAGGTCAAAAAGCGCGCGGCCTGGAGGCCATCGAGCACGCGGTGGTCGAACGAGAAGCAGAGGTACATCATCGGCTTGATCCCGATCATTCCCTGCACCGCCACCGGGCGCTCAACGATCGCTTCCATGGTCAGGATGCCTGCCTGCCCGGGAGTGATCACCGAGTAGCTGAAGAGCGTGCCGAACGTGCCGGAGTTGTTGACCGTGAAGGTCCCACCGGCCAGCTCGTCGGCCTTGAGCTGCTTGTTGCGCGCACGCGTGGCGAGGTCGTTGACTGCGCGCGCCAGGCCCGCCAGGGAAAGACCGTCGGCTCGCCGAACCACCGGCACCAGAAGCGTGTCCTCGAGGCCGACTGAGATGCCCAGGTTGATGTCCCGGTGGACGATGAGCTCGGTCTCGTTGAAGGTCGAGTTGACCTCCGGGTGCTCGCGCAGGGCCGAGATCGCGGCCATCATCACGTACGGCAGATAGGTCAGCGAGAAACCCTCCTGCTTCTGGAAGGCGCCTTTGTTGGCGTTGCGGCTTGCCACCACTCCCGACATGTCCACTTCCTGCGTCTGCCAGGCGTGGGGGATGGTCTGCTTGGAGCGGGTCATGTTCTCCGCGATCAGGCGGCGGACCCGAGTGAGCTGCACCACCTCGTCGCCCTCGGACCTGGTGACTGGAGCGGGCGGGGGAGCCGAGGATCCGGGCGGCGCGGATGTGGCCTTGCTGGCGAAATCCTGCACGTCTTTCTTCGTGACTCGCCCGCCAAGGCCTGTGCCGGTCACCTTCGCCAGGTCGACGTTCAACTCCGAGGCGGCCATCTGGACGCCAGGGGAGAATCGATGCCCTTCACCTCCCCGCTCGCCGGGGAGGTCGGCCGCGGGGCGGCCGGGTGGGGGCGCGCTCTCTGGCTGTGCCTTGGGCGCGTCAATCTTGGGCGCAAGCGCTGCCCCTCCGGCGCTCCGCGCCACCTCCCCATGAATGGGGAGGACAGGGGCCGGCGTTTCAGACGCAGCCTTCACCGCGGAGTCGCCTGTTTCGACTACTGCTATCTCGGCCCCGGCCTGCACCGTTTCGCCTTCCTTGGCCAGGATCTCGCGCAGGATGCCCGTGACCGGGGCAGGCACCTCGGCATTGACCTTGTCGGTGTCGACCTCGAGCATGGGCTCGAACTCGACCACCTTGTCACCTGGCTTGACGAGCCACTTCGAGATCGTGCCCTCGTGCACCGACTCGCCCAGCTGCGGCATGACGACGCGTGTCGTGGTGGCCATCAGTACGCGGCGAGCTCCTTGAGGACTTTCGTGATCTTGTCCGGTGTCGGCATGAAGTATTCCTCCATCGGCACGGCGTACGGCATCGACGGTACATCGAGTCCGCCGAACCGCTTGACCGGCGCATCGAGCCAGCGCCACGCCTCGTCGGCGATGAGCGCCGCGACCTCTGAGCCGACGGAGACGCTGAAGTTGTCCTCATAGAGGACGAGGCATTTGCCGGTCTTGCGGGCCGACGCGATGATCGCCCCGCTGTCCAACGGATAGACGGTTCGCAGGTCGACGATCTCGACGCTCACGCCGTCGGCCTCGAGGTTTTTGGCCGCCTCCGCGGCGTAGTGGACCATCAGCCCGTAACAGAAGACTGAGATGTCAGTGCCCTCGCGGAATGTGCGCGCCTTCTGGAGCGGGATCAGATATTCGCCCTTTGGTACAGCCTCTTTGAACATTCGGTACAGCCGCTTGTGCTCGAAGAAGAGCACAGGGTCGGGGTCGCGGATCGCCGCGAGCAGCAACCCTTTCGCCTCGTAGGGGCTCGAAGGGATGACGATCTTCAAACCGGGGGTCGCGAATCGCGCCTCGATCGACTGCGAGTGATAAAGCGCCCCGTGTGCGTGCCCACCCATCGGAGCGCGCACGACGAGAGGCACCGACCAATCGCCGTCGCTGCGGTAGCGGTACTTTGCGATCTCGTTGGTGATCGAGTTGAAGGCCATGTGCGCGAAGTCCGTGAACTGCATCTCGGCCACCGGGCGCTTGCCGGCGATGGCCAGGCCCAGCGCGACGCCGGCGATCGACGACTCGGCGAGCGGGCTGTCGATGACGCGCGCCTCGCCGAATCGCTTCCGCAGCCCATCGGTGACGAGGAACACGCCGCCCTTCTGCCCCACGTCCTCGCCCAGAACCATCACGCGCTCGTCTCGCTCCATCTCCTCGGTCAGCGCCGACCGAAGCGCGGCGACCATGTTCATCTCCTCAGTCTCCACGCCGGCCGCCGGCTCGATCGCCTGCGGTGCCTCGAGCGCGTACACGTTGGTCAGCGCGTCCTCGGGCTTAGGGTCGTCGGCGTCCATGCCTGCTTTCGTCGCCCTGGTCACCTCATCTTTGACGGCTTCCTCACCCTCGGCCACCTCTTTCGCGCTCAGGACCGCTTCTTCGATGAGGCGTTTCTTGAAGCGCTCGAGGCAGTCGTTCTGGGCCAGCAGCTCGATCTCATCCTGCGAGCGGTAGCGCCGCTGGTCATCCTCCGACGAGTGGGCGCCGAGGCGGTCGACGATGCACTCGATGAGGGTCGGGCCTTCGCCGGCGCGCGCGCGCACAACCGCCTCCTTCGAAACGACGTAGCACGTCACCGGGTCGCGGCCGTCGACCGTGACGCCGGGAAATCCATATCCGGCGGCGCGCTGCGCCACGTGCTCGATCGCGTATTCCTTGCGGAACGGAGTCGAGATGGCAAAGCCGTTGTTCTCACAGACGAAGACCTCAGGCAGCTTGTAGATCGCGGCAAAGTTAAAGGCTTCGTGAGCGTCGCCCTCAGCGCCCGCGCCTTCGCCGTAGCACGTGAGCAGGACCTTGTCGGTCCCGTCCATCTTCAACGCGTAGGCGACGCCGGCGCCACGCACCATCTGGGTCGCAACGGGCGATCCGCCGGATGTGATGTTGAGTCGCGAGTCGGAGAAGTGGCCCGGCGTTTGCTTGCCGCCGGACGCGGGGTCGGACGCCTTGGCCAGGACCGAGAGCATGAGGTCGAGCGGCGTCATCCCCATGCGCATGCACAGCACGACGTCGCGGTAGTACGGCGCCAGCCAGTCGTACTTCGGCTTCAGGGGCCAGCCGATGCCGATCTGCGCCGCCTCGTGCCCGGCGCAGGAAATGATGAAGGGCGCCCGCCCCTGGCGGTTGAGCACCTGAAAGCGGTAGTCGATCTGGCGGCCGAGCAGCATGTAGCGGAACCACTCTTTGAGCGTCTTCTCGTCAAGTTCGGTGTCCCGCCATGCGACCGGCTCCTGAAAACGCCAGTCAGGGCTGAACGACCGGCCTTTTGTCTTGGTGATCTGGGCCACTGTGTGCCTAGAAGTGGATGGCGTGGCCGTCCACGGCCATCGCCGCCTCCATCACCGCTTCGCTCAGTGTCGGATGCGGGTGGATGTTGCGGCCGAGCTCCCACGCGTCGCCCTGAAACAGCTGGGTCAGCGCCGGCTCGGCGATGAGCTCCGTCGCCTCCGCGCCGACTATGTGCGTGCCGAGCATCTGACCCGACTTGGCGTCGGCGACGATCTTCACGAATCCTCCGGTCTCGCCGTGGATCTGGGCACGGCCGATGGCCGAGAACGGAAACCGGCCGACCTTCACCTCGTGTCCCTTGTCTCGCGCCTGCTTCTCGGTCAAACCAACCGAGGCGATCTGCGGGTGCGAGTAGGTGCAGCGTGTGACGAGCGCCTGGTCCATCGGCGCCACGCGCTGGCCCGCGATATCTTCCGCGGCGACGATCCCCTCATGCGATGCCGCGTGGGCGAGCAGGTAGCCACCAACCACGTCGCCAATGGCGTGGACGCCATCCACCGACGTGCGCATCCATTCGTCGACCTTGATGAAGCCGTTCGGATGCGTCTGGACGCCGACCTGCTCGAAGCCGAGCTCCTTCGACACCGCGGCGCGGCCGACCGCGACCAGCAGCTGCTTCGCCCACACCTCGCCCTGGTCGGTGTCCACGCTCACACCGTCGCGGGCCTTCTTCGCACCGCTGACCTTGACGCCGAGGCGGACGTCGATGCCGGACTTCTTGAACGACGAGAGCAGCTCCTTCGACACCTCTTCGTCCTCGAGCGGGACCAGCCGGTCGAGGGCCTCGAGCAGCGTGACTTTCACTCCCAGCTCGCTGTAAAAAGTCGCGAACTCGACGCCGACCGCGCCGGCCCCGATGATGCAGATCGACTCAGGCGCGCTCTTCGACAGGACGGCGTTGTCGGACGAGATTATGTACTGGCCATCGAGCTCGAGCCCGGGCAGCGTCTTGACCGTCGAACCCGTGGCGATGATCAGGTTTTTGGCTTTCACCTGCTTGCCGCCGACGTCGATCGTGTTGCGGTCGCGCAGCCGGCCTTTGCCGGGGACGACCTCGATCTTGTTCTTCTTCATCAAGTACTGGACGCCTTTGTAGAGCTGGCCGACGACCGCGTCGCGGCGCTGGGCGATCCGCGGGTAGTCGTAGCCGACAACCTCGGCCTTCAGGCCGAACTCGGCGCCGCGGGTGGCGACCCGGTGATAGAGCTCGGACGACTCGAGCAGCGCCTTGGTCGGGATGCAGCCGATGTGGAGGCAGGTCCCCCCGAGCTTGTCCGCTTCGACCAGCGCCACCTTGAGTCCGAGCTGCGCGGCCCGGATGCCGGCCGGGTAACCACCCATCCCCCCGCCGAGGATGGCGACGTCAAAATCGAAATTGGGCACTGCGGTCAATCTTAGGAACCTTTAACAGCCAGCCTTGCGAAGGCTGGCCCTGGCGGCCGCGAAATCGGTCTGGTCGCGCACCGGGAGGCCGGCGACGGGGTCGCCGTAGCGGTCCACGGCCCGGTAGTAAAGCCGGGCCGTGACCTGGGGCATCACCAGCAGGTCGGCGTAGCCGTTGGGGTCCAGACACGTGTCGCCGCGCTCCGCCGCCAGGGCCTGCAGGTCAGCCACCGCGCGCTCCATCTGGGCCGTCTTGGCGACCGCGAACTCAAAAAGGACTACGGCGCTGTTGAAGCAGGCCAGGAACAGGCAGGCGGTCAACGCGGGTCGCCAGGTGCCGCGCCACGGCAGGTTCCGGGCTGGGCCGGCCAGCAGGATCAACCACAGCACCGTGGCGATGTAGGTATATCGGGAGGCGCCCGACTGCTGGATGCCGAGCTGGGCTCGGGTCAGCCCCGTGACGAGGTAAAACGCGACCAGCCCCGCAGCAGCGCCGATCTCGAATGAGTCGGCGCCGTGACGCCACCAATGCCAGGCGAGTGCGGCGAGCGCGACCGCGAGGACCGCAGCCCCTACCCAGCCTCCCTCACCGATCAGCCCGGCCACGCTCTGGCTGAGGCCCCAGAGCGCGTAGAGGGGGTCGAGCAGCACGTTGCCGGCCGCCGGCTGAGGGTTGGGGTGATTGCCGAACCGTCCGAACGCGACGTACCAGCCGGCCAGCCCAGCCCCGACCGGCACGAGCCACAGAACATCTCGCCGGCGTGCCGGTGTAAGCAGCAGCTGCACCGTCGCCGCCACCGCAAAGGCGAGGCCGATGCCAGAGAAGGCGAGCGAAGCCGCCATGAGTCCGGTCGCGGCCGCCATCCGGCCCGGATTCTGCAACGCGAGCAGGGCACCGAGTCCAAAGGCGACCGAGGCGAGCCACGCCATCTGAAACGCCCACAGCAAGTCCTCCCAACCGGCGCCGAGAACCAGGAGCAGCAGGGCCGCCGACATCGCGACGAGGTCTCCGGAGCGGCGTCTTACAAGCTCGAAGAGCAGTACGACGTTGGCGGCATGGGCGATCACGAGCGCCGCCATGTACGGCAGGTAGGAGCGCAGCCCGACGGTGTCGAGCAGCGCCGAGTACACGAGCCTAAAGAAGATCGCAGGGTGCTCGTTGTGGGGCTTGAAGTAGGTCGCCAGGGTCCAGTCGGGAGCGGTCGAGATAAACGTCCACTCGTCGAAATAAAACGTGAATGTCCGCGTGAGCCAGAGGATGGCTACCGCGCCCAGCAGGGCTGCGGCGACCACCACCTCGCGCGAGTGCGGCACGCGCGCATCGGCGGCTGTCACCGTGCGGATGCCGCGACCAACCGCGCCGGACGCCCTGCGATCATCGCCGCGAACCAGACGAGCACCGTGAGCAGCAGCGGGAGTGGAGAGAGCGGCCAGGCGAACTCAGCTGCCACCGCGATCACGAGCAGCCACCACCGCTGCCAGGTAGGCGCGGCGCCACGCCAGAACAACCACGCGGCGAGGACGAGAACGGTGAAGTCCTGTAGGTGCCAGTACGTGGCGCCGAGTGACGTCGCGACGATGCCGAGCGCGAAAACACGCGCGTGGCTCGCGTGGCGGTTCAGGTAAGCGCCGGCGGCCGCCGCAACGGCGACGAGGGCCTGAGCCACGTAACTGAGAGCTCCGGGTCCGAGCACGAACGCCAGGGTGAAGTACCGGTTGTTGGTGACGTGCTGCGCCTCGTTGAGCAGGCTCAGGTAGTCGCCGAGCCCCTGGCTCCCGACAGCTGCCAGCGACGCGAGGGCGAGGACCGCCGCCGTGCCCGCCCACGCCGCAGCGATCTTCCAGCGGCCGCCGAATAGGAGGACAAGAGGCAGGAGCAGGGTCAGCTGAGGCTTGATGACCGAAAGGCCGAGAACGGCGCCTGCGAGATACGGCTTGTTGGCTTCGGCGAGCCTCCAGGCCACGGCCGCGATCAACACGATCACGAGGTCCGGCTGGGCCAGGCTGAGGCCGTAGAGCACCGGGTACCACGCCAAGGCGCCCAGAAGAAACAACCCGGCAAGGGCACCCTCTCCCCGCAGGGGAGAGGGATCAGGGGAGAGGGGGAAACATAAGCACCACGCCATGCCAAGGGCAGCCACCGAGATCGCGAGCCACGCGTAGACGGCCCCGGCAGCGCCGAACAGGCTAAGCGGTAGGACCAGCCAGGCGAACGGTGGCGGCGAGACGAAGCGCTCGCCGTCGTTGAACGCGGCGTGCGGGCGCAGCTGCACGAACAGATCGTGTTGAAGCGCGAGTGAGTAGACGTGGCTCCACCCGTGCTCGAGCCCGATGCGGATCCCGATGTAGACGAGCGTCAGGTCGTTGTCGAGGATGTCAGAGCGAAGAGGGACGATAACGACGAACCAGCCGGTAAGGGCAAAGGCGATGAGCAGGAACCAGGCCAGGCCGGCGGCACTGAGGTTGCGCCGCGCGCGAGCGTCCAGCCGGCGGAAGTTCAGCCGCGCTCGGCCAGGGGCATTGGTTTCCGCGGCTCCGGTCCGATGTATTCCGATTGCGGCCGGATTATGCGGTTGTTGGCCGCCTGCTCGAGCACGTGAGCACTCCAGCCGGTCACGCGGCCGGCAGCAAAGGTCGGCGTGAAGTACTCCTTGGGCAAGCCGATCGCCTGCAGGACGCCGGCCGAGTAGAACTCGACGTTGGTCGACTGCGGGCGTTCGGGGTGCTCCTCGTGGAGGATCTGCAGAGCCACCTCTTCGACCTTCGAGGCGAGGTCGTAGAACTTCGGGTTCATCCGGCGGCACATCTCTTTCAGGATCTTCGCCCGCGGGTCGTAGACGCGATATATGCGATGGCCAAAGCCCATGAACTTCACCTTGCGCTTGCGCGCGTCGCGCAGCCAGCGCTCGGCGTTGTCCGCGGTGCCGATCAGCTCGAGCTGCTCGATCACTGCCGCGGGCGCGCCGCCATGGGCGGGGCCCTTCAGCGCTCCGATGGCACCGACGAGGGCCGAGGTGAGGTCCGATTCCGTCGACGCGATCACCCGGGCCGTGAATGTCGACGCGTTCATGCCGTGGTCGGCGAGCAGGACGAGGTACGTGTTCAGCGCACGGACTATCTCAGGGCTCGCCTCTGTGCCGTTGAGCATGTAGAGGTAGTTGGCCGCGTGACCTAGATCGGCGCGCGGCTTGATCGGCGGCAAGCCGAGCTTGCGACGGTGGAACATCGCGAGGATCGTCGGAAACGACGCCGTCGCGTGGATGGCGAGAGGCACCGTCGGCTTGGCGAGCCGGTGCTCGACGCCCTGGACTGAGACCACGCTCCTCAGCACGTCCATCGGGTCGGTGTCTTTGGGGAGCGCGTCGAGCGCGATGCTCGCCGGTTGGGTCAGCGTGCGGTGACCCACCAGCTCCAGGGACAGCGCGTCGAGCTCGGAGCGGTTGGGGAGCCGGCCCTCCCAGAGGAGGAAGGCGACCTCTTCGAAGGACATCTCCTCGGCGAGGTCGGCGATGACGTAGCCTTGGTAGATGAGGCGGCCGTTCTGGCCATCGACCATCGAGATCGCGGTCTGCGAGGCGACGATCCCTTCGAGACCAGGGACGTAGGCGTTGTTACTCACCGTTTCGCCAGCTGCAGCGGTTTCTTGCCTGGCTCGGGGCCGATCCACCTCGAGGCGGGACGGATGATTCGCAGGTCGGAGAGTGACTCCAGCACGTGGGCCGTCCAGCCCGACACCCGCGAGGTCGCGAAGACGGTGGTGAAGAGCTCCTTGGGGATGCCGGCACCCGTCAAGACGACCGAAGCCCAGAAGTCGACGTTCGTGGCATTCGGCCGCTCGGGATGCGCTTCGTGCAGGATCTTGAGTGCCAGCTCCTCCGTTCTGGCTGCGGTCTCATGTAGCTCGGGCGCCGCCGTCTTCGCAATCTCGCGGAGGATCTTCGCGCGCGGATCGTACGTGCGGTAGACGCGATGTCCAAAGCCGGAAAAGCGCTCGTGCCGGGCGTGCGCCTCGGTCAGCCACTTCTCGGCGTTGGCGGCGGAGCCGACCTTGTCCAGCATGTTGCGAGCGGCGAGTGTCGCGCCGCCGTGAGCCGGCCCTTTCAGCGCGGCTATCGCGCCGACGACGCACGATGTGAGGTCGCTTCCGGTCGACGCGACAACGCGGGCGGCGAAGGTTGAGGCGTTGAGACCGTGGTCCGCGAGCAGGACGAGGTAGGTGTCCACCCAATGGGCCTTCTCCGCGGAAGGCTCCTTGCCCTCCATCATCCAGAGCAGGTTGGCTGCGTGGCCGAGGTCGTCGCGAGGTTCGAGTGGGTCCTTGCCCTGGCGCCGGCGGTAGGCCGCGCCGACGATCGTGGGAAAGACGGCCGTCAGGGCGATGGCCTCCTCAAGCGTCGGCTTGGCCAGCGTCTTGCTTGCGCCTTGCGCCGAAACCACGGTGCGCAAGACGTCCATCGGGTCGGTCCCGGGGTCGATTGCCATCAGAGTTCCGCGGCCGGACTTGTTCAGGTTGCGGGCCGAGGCCATCTGTTGACGCAGGGCGTCAAGCTCCGATTCGTTGGGCAGCTCGCCGTGCCAGAGGAGATAGGCGGCTTCCTCGTAGCTGACGACTGGCACGAGGTCTTCGATCAGGTAACCGCCCCGATAGATGAGACGGCCGTTGGCGCCGTCAACCTCGCTGACGGCGGTCTCAGCGGCAACCACACCTTCCAGCCCGGGGCTGAATTCCCCCACTTCGGACTTAAGTGTAGATAGAGCAGGTTTTGCACCGGTCTACAGTTCGCCCAAATGGAGCGGCGCTCCGTGCTGATCGCGTCGCTGGTCGCGTTGGCGATCGTGCTGGCAACCGACATCCTCTACGTCGGTTTGATCGAGGCGCAAGGCCCCGATCCTCAGGCTAATGTCCCGCGATTCGTGGCGAGCTATCTCGCCGTGATGGCCGCCCTCATCGGCATTGCCCTGGTGCCCCGGCCGGAGGTCGCGGTGATTCGCTTTCCTATGCGTGCGGCCGCGGCCGCGGGCCTCCTCTCGCTCGGTTTCATCGCCGCGTTCTCGATCGGCCTGCCCCTGGTGGTCGCCGGCGGGCTGACAACCGTGGCCCTGGCGCGCACGAGTCGACAGCTGAGCTCGCGTCTTGGCCGGTTGGCGGGCCTGGCCGCCGCGCTCCTCGCGGTTGCGCTCTTGATCGCCGGCTTCGAGATAACCGGGCGGTGGATAGTGTGCCCGGCGACCGGAACCGCAAGCGGGACCGGCTCGGGCTTTGTGACCGGGGGCTATTCCTACGAGTGCATGAACGGCGAGCTCCGCATCCGTTCGGGCTGATCGCGTAACGAATTCGAAGCCAGCGGGTCACTGCGCGGCCGGCTCGAGATCCGGTGCGTTTTGCGCAAAGCGCGCGCTTGAAATCCCGGCGACAAGTACGTTCTGCGCAAAACTGGCGTAATCGCGGCGAAAGACCGCGCGACCGACCGGCCTCTAGACCATCCCCAGCTCCCAGCGCGCTTCTTCTGACATGCGCTCTGGGGTCCAGACGGGTTCGTAGACGATGTCCACACTTGCGTCAGAGATGCCCGGCAGCGTGAGCAGGTGGTCGCGGACGTCGGTCATCACGTCGGCGGCCATCGGGCATCCGAGGGCGGTCAGCGTCATCTTCAAGTCGACCCGTTCCGGCTTGATCGCGATGTCATAGACCAGGCCCAGGTCGATGATGTTCACCGGGATCTCGGGGTCGAAGCACTGGCGCAGGACCTCGATTACGTCCTCGGGCTTGACCGTGGCGTCCGGCGCCACGTCCGTGGTGACGGCGGCGGCTTCGCTCATGGCTTGTCCAGGGGAAGGCCGGCGTCTTTCCACGCTTTCGTGCCGCCTCGGAAGTTCACGACGTCTTTGACCCCAAGCGCGACCGCCATCTCAGAGGCGACAGCCGAGCGCTCACCCGCCTGACATACGAAGATGGTCTTGTCCTCGAACTTCTGCCCCGTCGGGTTGGCCAGAATCGAGCTCAGCACCGCGTGGCGCGCTCCCGGCACGTGGCCCTTGTTCCACTCCCAGTCCTCACGCACATCCACCACGTGGTAGCCGTCGTCGATCAGCTGTTTGACCTCGTCCAGCTGGAGATCTCGAAACGACGTTTCCTGTTGCGCCATACCTCTATTACTCCTCGTCCTCGTCAGCCAATCCATAAGCTCCGACTTTCAAGACCTTCAGCGAAAGCAGAGCGCATTTGATCCGGGCCGGCGAGATCTCGATCCCGAGCTCGCCGAGCACATCGTCCTTGTTTATCTTCTTCGCCTGCTCGAGAGGCAGTCCTTTCAGCCGCTCGGTCAGCAGCGACGCCGACGCCTGCGAGATCGCACAGCCACGGCCGTGGAACCGGATGTCCTCGATCACGCCATCGGTGACACGGAAGTCCATCCCGACCACGTCGCCGCACAGCGGGTTGTCCTCCTCGTGGCTGATGTCGGGGTGCTCGAGGCGCCCGTAGTTTCGCGGATTCTTGTAGTGGTCGAGGATGTACTCGCGATAGAACTGGTCGTCAGCTGTGGCCATCAAGCAAAAATCCTCTGCGCTTCCTTGATGGAGCTTACGAGCCGGTCGACCTCCTCCTTCAACGTGTACACGTAGAAGGAGGCGCGTGCGGTGGCGGGAATGCCCAGGCGGGTCATCAACGGCATCGCGCAGTGGTGGCCGGCGCGGAGGCAGACCTGGTCGCGGTCGGCGATCGTCGCCAGGTCATGCGGATGTATGCCCTCGAGCGCGAACGAGATGACGCCTGCGCGGCGGGAGGGAGGCGGGCCGTAGACGGTCAGACCCTCGACATCGCTCAGCGATTCGTAGGCGTACTCCGTGATCTCCAGCTCGTGCGCACGCACGGCGTCCATGCCGAGGCCGCTCAAGTAGTCGACTGCGGCACCAAGCCCGATCACCTCGGCGATCGCCTGGGTGCCCGCCTCGAACTTCCACGGCAGATCGTGGTAGGTGGTGCCCTCGATGCGGACGGTCTTGATCATGTCGCCGCCCGCCATGAACGGATCCATCGCCTCCAGCAGCTCACGCCGGCCGAACAGGATGCCCGCCCCGGTGGGGCCCAGCATCTTGTGCCCGCTGAACGCGTAGAAGTCGCACCCGAGCGCGCGCACGTCGACCGGCTGGTGCGGCGTGCTCTGCGCACCGTCGACGAGCACCGTGGCGCCGGCCTTCTTCGCCGCGGCGACCATCTCGCGCGCCGGGTTGATCGTGCCCATCGCGTTGCTGACCAGGTTGAACGCGACCAGCTTCGGCCCGCGCTTCAGGAGCTCGGCGAGCTGGTCCTGTCGCAGCTCGCCTCTCTCGTCGATGTCGACGTACTCGATGTGGGCGCCCTTTTCGGCGGCGAGGATCTGCCACGGGACGATGTTCGAATGGTGGTCGAGGATCGTGAGGACGATCAGATCGCGCTGCTTGATGTTCTTGCGCCCCCACGAGAAGGCGACGAGGTTGATCGCCTCGGTCGTGCCGCGTACGTAGACGATCTCCTTGGTCGATGCGGCGTTGATGAACGCGCGCACCTTCTCGCGAGTCGCCTCGTAGCGGACCGTCGCCTCCTCTGCGATGCGATAGGCGGCGCGATGGATGTTCGAGTTGAACTTCTCGAAGTACTCCAGCATCGCGCCTGTCACCTGGCGGGGACGCTGCGACGTATTGGCCGAGTCGAGATACGCGATGCCCGTCTCGAAGATCGGAAAATCCTTCCGGATCGTGGCCACGTCGAGGGTCTGGACGGCCATCAGTCGGGCACCTCGATATAGATGTCCGAGCCCTCGACTCGCACCGGGTAAGTCTTCGCCGGAATGACCGCCGGCAGCCCGGTCACTTTGCCTGTCTGAAGGTTGAAGCGCGACCCATGCTGCGGGCACTCGACGTCCATGCCCCACAGCTCACCGTCGGAAAGCGAGAACTCCTCGTGCGTGCACACGTCGTTAAGGGCGTAGAAGTTGCCGTCGTCAGCGTGGGCGAGGCAGACCGGAATGCCGCCGGCCTCGACATGCTTCATCGAGTCGCCGGGCAGCTCGTCAACCGATGCGACGCGGTGGCTAGCCAATGCGAGACTCCAGCTCCGCCTCCACGAGCTTGCGCGCGTGCTCGAACGGGATGCGCTCCAGGACGTCACCGAAAAATCCCTGTATGAGCATCCGCTTCGCGGTGGATGCGGGGATGCCACGCGAGCGAAGGTAAAACATGTGCTCTGGGTCTACCGGGCCGACTGTCGCCCCGTGGGTGCAGCGCACATCGTTGTTGTCGATCTCGAGCATAGGGATCGAGGTCGCCTTCGCCTTGTCGGAAAGCACCAGGTTTCGGTTGGCCTGGTAGGCATCCGACCGCGCCGCGTGCTTCTCGATCTTGATCAGGCCTGCGTAAACCGTGCGCGACACGTCCTGCAGCGCGCCCTTGAAAAGAAGGTCCGAGCGCGTGTTGCCCACGCGGTGGTCCTGCAGCGTGTGGAAGTCGAAGAACTGATCGCCCGACGCGAAGTAGATCGCCTTCAACTCTGCGTTCGAACCCTCGCCGGCGAGCGACGCCTCGACGCGCGTCTTGGAGAACTTACCGCCGAGCGTGACGTTGAAGAGGCGAAGCGTTGAGTCCTTCTGGAGCTCGGCGCGCTGGTCGGCGAAATGCCACACGTTGCGGCCCCACTTCTGCACCGCGACATAGCCGACCTGCGAGCCCTCGCCGAGAAAGATCTCGGTAGAACCGCTGCGGTAACCGGCTTCGTCGTCGTGCTCGGCGATGTACTCGTCCAGGTAATTGAACTTCGAGTTCTTGCCCGCAACTATCAGCGTGTGCGGCTGGACTGTCGTTCCGCTCTCATGCGAGAAGTGGCGGCCGGTTATCGGCTCGTCGATTTCGACGCCGTCAGGAACGTAGAGAAAAATGCCACCGGTGAATAGGGCGGCCTGCAACGCCGTAAAGCGGTCGCGGTGCGCCTGTGCCAGCGAGAAGAGCCGCGGCTGGACCAGCTCGGCATAGTCTCGGGCGGCCACTGGCAGCGACTCAAGGATGACTCCCTTCGGCAGGTTCGTCGCCATCGTCGTGTGCGCTTGTGCCTTTTCGAATCGAGAAAACACGCTCGGATCGAGACGGCTGACATCGGTTCGCCGCCATTCCTCGTCGGTCTTGCTCGGCGCCGGAAGGCGCCGATAGCTCTCGAGCGCGGTCCGGCGATTGTCGCGCAGCCAGTCGGGTTCCCCCCTGAAGATCAAATCCTCCAGGGGTGCTTCAGTCGAAACCATCGCTAGCCTACCGAGCCCTCCATCTCGAGCTGGATGAGCCGGTTCAGCTCCACCGCGTACTCGAGCGGAAGCTCCTTGGTGAATGGCTCGATGAAGCCATTGACGATCATCGTCTCTGCCTCGTTCCGCGTGATGCCGCGGCTCATCAGGTAGAAGAGCTGTTCGTCCGACACCTTGCTGACCGTGGCCTCGTGACCCAGGGTCACGTTCTCCGCGTCGACGTCGTTGTAGGGGTACGTGTCCGAGCGCGACTCGTCGTCGAGCAGGAGCGCGTCGCACTTGACGAACGACTTGCAGTTGTTCGCGCCCGGATACATCTTGATGTGGCCGCGATACGAGGTCCGGCCGCCGCCCTTGGAGATCGACTTCGACGTGATCGTCGAGGTCGTGTTCGGCGCCACGTGGATCATCTTGCCGCCGGCGTCCTGGTGCTGGCCCTTGCCGGCAAACGCCACCGAGAGCACGTCGCCCTTCGCGCCCGGCTCCATCAGGTAGACGCTCGGGTACTTCATCGTGATCTGTGAGCCCAGGTTGCCGTCGACCCACTCCATCGTCGCGTCGGCGTAGGCCATCGCGCGCTTGGTCACGAGGTTGAACACGTTGGTCGACCAGTTCTGGATCGTGGTGTAGCGGCAGCGCGCGTTCTTCTTGACGATGATCTCGACCACCGCAGAGTGCAGCGAGTCGGTCGTGTAGATCGGCGCCGTGCACCCCTCGATGTAGTGCACGAACGATCCCTCGTCGCAGATGATCAGCGTCCGTTCGAACTGGCCCATGTTCTCCGCGTTGATTCGGAAGTAGGCCTGGAGCGGGATGTCGACCCGCACGCCCTTCGGCACGTAGATGAACGAGCCGCCTGACCACACGGCCGTGTTCAGGGCCGAGAACTTGTTGTCGGCCGGTGGGATGACCGTGCCGAAGTACTCCTTGAACAGCTCGGGGTGATCGCGCAGCGCGGAGTCGGTGTCCGTGAAGATCACGCCTTTCTTCGTCAGCGATTCCTGCAGCGAGTGGTAGACGACCTCTGACTCGTACTGCGCGGAAACGCCGGCGAGGAACTTGCGCTCAGCCTCCGGCACGCCCAGCCGGTCGTAGGTCGCCTTGATGTCGGGCGGCAGCTCCTCCCACGTCTTCGACTGCTTGTCGGAAGCCTTGAGGTAATAGAAGATGTTCTCGAAGTCGATCACGGAAAGGTCCGCGCCCCACTTCGGCATTGGCTTCTTCCGGAAGATCTCGAGGGAGCGAAGACGCATGTTCGTCATCCACTCGGGCTCCTGCTTCATCCACGAGATCTCTTTCACGATCTCGGGGTTCAGGCCGCGCTTGGCCTTGAAGACATACTCCTCGGGGACGAAGAAGCCGTACTTCTCCTTGTAGTCGGTGCCGACCTCAACTTTCGGAACTGTGGCCATCAGGCGACCTCCTTCGGCTCTTCCTCGGTGACCCATTCCGAGTAGCCCGTCTTTTCCAGCCGGTCGGCGATCTCTGCTCCACCCGACAGCACGAACTTCCCGTCCACGAGCACGTGGACGAAGTCGGGCTTGATGAACTCGAGGATTCGCGTGTAGTGCGTGATGATCAACACACCGAGCTCCGGGCCGCGCATGCGGTTCACCGCCTCGGCGACGAACTTGATCGAGTCGATGTCAAGGCCGGAGTCGGTTTCGTCGAGGATCGCGATCTCGGGCCTGAGCATCGCCATCTGCAGGATCTCGGCGCGCTTCTTCTCGCCGCCGGAGAATCCGTCGTTGATGTACCGGGGCAGGAAGGAGTCGTCCATGTGCAGCACGTCGAGCTCGTCCTTGAGCATCGAGCGGAACTCCTTGGGGGAGATCTGCTTGGACTTGTCCTTACCGTCGTATCCGCGTTTGGCGTTGAGCGCCGTGCGGAGAAAGTTGGTCATCGAGATTCCTGGTACCACCACTGGATACTGGAAGGCGAGGAACATTCCAAGGCGCGCGCGCTCGTCCGGTTCCAGCTCGAGCACGTTCTGTCCCTTGAAGGTGACCACGCCGCCGTCGACGGTGTACCCCGGGTGTCCCATGAGCGTGTGCGAAAGCGTCGACTTGCCCGAACCGTTCGGACCCATCACCGCGTGCACCTCGCCCTTGGAGATGCTGAGCGAGACGCCCTTCAGGATCTGGCGCCCTTCGACGCTGGCGCGCAGGTCTCGAATCTCAAAATCAGCCAACTATTCGTTCTCCTTCGTCACGTATGTGCAGTCCTGCGCAGCCTCCGCCATCCACGTCGTGCGCGACACGTCAGTTCCGAGCAGCCGCTCGTACATCTGCTGCTCGCTGACACACGGAAGCCCCGTCCGGGCGGCAACGTCCTGGATGGGGCAGTTGCAGTGGCGGATCGCAAGGCCGCCCTCGCCTAGCTCGACCACCTCGGCCATGTGGCCGTGCTCGGTGGCCAGGCGAGCCAGCTCGCGGACCTTCGCCGAAAAGTCTAAGCCTGCCAACCGGGGCGCATATTCGGCCTCGAGTCGCGCCGCGCGCTTATCGAAGAACTCTTTGAGCTGTTCGTTCGACATGAACGCCACGAGCTCGCCGGTCAGCTCTCGGTGGCCGTCCGGGAAGTGCTCTCCAGCCGCCTGGGTGAGCCTGTATACATGTTCGGGCCGGCCGCGACCGTGTGGTTCGGCCGGCGCCATGGTGGCCAGCCCGGAGGCTTCAAGGGCTTCCAGGTGACGCAGCGCGCCCTGCTTGGACACTTCCAGGTGCGCGGCCACCTCGGCCAGCGTGGCTGGGCCGTGTGTCTTCAGGAGAGCAAGGACGGCTTCGCGCCTGGAATCCACAAGCCCCAGTCTAAGAGTTTTTCAACATCGGCGTTGAAATATAGTTCGGGCGTCGAGTAGGCTCGGCCCAATGCGGGTTCGCTCGGCGATTCTGCTTGTCGGGCTGGTCGCGATGCTGCCCATCTCGGGCGCGGCGGCGAGCCCGGCCTGGGAGGAGTGGCAGTCGGTGTCCGGCGTGTTCGACCTTGGCGCGCCGCGTTCCGACGGTTCGCTGCTGGTGGCCGGGTCGGCGGCCCTCTACACCCTGACCCCGGCCGGCGACCTCGAGCCCTTCGCCCGCGGCGCCGGAGGCTACCGGGACGATCCCACGGCCGAGGCGTACCTCGCCCTGTCATCGGGACAGCACGTTGCCTCCGCCGGCTGCGATTTCGCCCGCGATGACGCGTTCATCCTGCGGCTCCACGCGCCGATCGGTATCACCCGGGTGGACAGGACAGGCACCCAGACCGCGTCGTTCGCGAACGTCAGCGCTCCCGGTCTCAACGGGATCGCCTTTGACACCACCGGTTCTTTCGACCACCGCCTGCTGGCCACCGCTCCGGTGAACGGCAAGACCGAGGTCTTTGCAATCGACTGCACCGGCGCAGTCCAGGTCGTCACCAGCTCCGCGCCCGTGCTTGAGGGAGGCCTGGCGGTCGCGCCGTCGACGTTTGGGTCCTTCGGCGGGGCGTTGATCGCACCGGACGAGCTCAGTGGTGTGATCTGGGCGATTGCTCCCGACGGCTCGAGCAAGCAAGTCGTCAATTCCGGGCTGCCGAAAGGCGGCGACATCGGCGTCGAGTCGGTGGCTTTCGTGCCGAAGGGATTCACGAAGAGCGGCGACCTCTATTACTCGGACCGCGCCACACCCGGCAACCCGCATCCTGGCACCGACCACGTGCTCCGCATCTCGAGCGCCGACCTGGTCGCGGCCGGCGTGCAAGATGGCGACATGCTCGGAGCGACCGAAGGGGGAGCCTCGATGATCGACGTCCGGTGCGGGGCCACGTGCCAGGTCGCGAACGTCGTCGCTACTCCAACCACGGCGCATGGTGAAGGGCACCTCGTTTTCACGCTTGGTCAACAGGCGAGTCCGACCCCAAAGCCGACGCGATCACCGATCGCGACGCCTGTTGAGCGGGCAGCCACGACCAATGTCCCCGCCTGGCTCATCGCGATCGCGGCCGCCTTGCTGGCCGCGCTGGCGGCCGCGCTTTTCGCCGCGAACCGGCGCCGGGCCTGACGCAGGACAGAGCTCTCCTCCTCTCCGCCCGCGGCTTGCGGGCTTTTGGCTTCGGCTTTTCGGCCGTGCTGGTCGGTCTCCACCTCGAGCGCGCCGGCCTTTCGCCGGCCCTGATCGGTGTGACCCTCGGAGTCGGGCTGGCGGCGGCTTCCCTGACCGGGCTCGCCTCGGTCGCGGTCGCGGCGCGCGCAGGACGCCGCGCGACGCTGGCCGTCGTTGGTTTGCTGATGGCGGTCACCGGCGTCGATCTCGCGCTCGCCACGCAGCCGGCGCTGCTGGTCGTGGCCGGCCTGACGGGAATGCTTGGGGCGGCGAGCGTCGACCTGGGGCCCTTTGCTCCGCTCGAGCAGGCGGCGCTCGCCGAGGTCGCGACTCAGGAGCAGCGAAACCTCGCCTTCGCCCGCTACTCGCTGAGCGGCGGCCTGTTCAATGCAGCCGGTGGCCTGGCCGCGGCTTTCGCCGGAGCGCAAAGCGGACGCGCCTACTTCCTTCTTTATGCGGCGATCGGACTCGTCACCGCGGCCCTGCCGCTGTTGATGAGCCGGGGTGTCGAGTCGGATGTGCGGGCGCCGGCCTTCGACGCTCTGCGGCGGCCACAGACGGTGCGCGTTCTCGGCGGCCTCGCGGCCCTCTTCGCTCTTGACTCATTCGCGGGTGGCTTCGTCGCCAACGCCGTGCTCAGCTACTGGCTTCACGTGCGGTTCGGCGCGGGGCCGCAGCTGCTCGGCCCAGTGTTCGCGGCCGTCGCCTTCCTCCAGGCGATCTCGTACGAGATCTCGGGCCGGATCTCAGCGCGCATCGGTTTGATCAACACGATGGTGTTCACCCACCTACCGAGCAACATCCTGCTGTTGTTCGTCGCTTTCAGCCCGAGCCTCGGATGGGCTGTCGGGCTGCTCCTCGCGCGGTTTCTTCTCTCCCAGATGGACGTGCCCGCGCGCCAGGCTTACGTCGTTTCAATCGTGCCGCCCCAGGACCGTGCCGCGGCGGTCGCACTCACAGGCGCAGTAAGGGGCGTCGCCCAGGCGTTCGGCCCACCGCTGGCTGGGGTCGCCATCGGAGCCGCGTCGTATGGCATTCCATTCTTCGCTGGAGGCGGGCTGAAGGTCGTCTACGACCTGGCTCTTTTCGCCTCCTTCCGCAACCGTCGCGCCGAGCACGAGACGTAGGGTTTCGGGCAGATGGGGGATGACCTGACGCAGCTGGAAGCCGCGGAGCTCGAAAAACGGGTGACGGAGGCGCGCGAGAGGATGCGGCCGCTCGAAGAGCAGCTTGCCTCCATCCGCGGCGAGCGCGACCTGCTGTTGACTGAGCTCAGGCGGCGCCGCCGCCTCTCCGAACGGACGACCCGCGCCGACTTGAAAGCCTCGATGAAAGAAGGGACGTTTCCAACGATTGCCGAGCTAGTCGCCGCCGCCCAGGGTGGGTCGCTGGACGACTTCGTCTACAACCTCAAGACCGGGGGCGAGGTCCGGCTGGGCTTTCCAGGGTCGCGATCCCAGAGTCTCACGTTCACCGACGGGGTCCAGCTCGCGAATGCCTCGGACCTTGGCCGCGCGGCAGAGCTGTACGCCGCCGGATGGGACCTGGGCAGCCCCGGGCGGCCGGGTGTCCGCGTTCATTTTCCTGGCACGAGGCAGGAGCGCCTGGTCCCGGCCGACGAGGTGTATGCTCGCCCCGGCGAGCGGGAAGGCGGGTGAGGTCGTTGAGCAAGCACAGATGCGAAACGATCCTCAGCGGCCGTGATTGCTGTCGAGCGCGAGTTGCCGGCAGCCCGTTTGGAAACACGCCCGTCTAGGACAAGGCTCGTCGCGCCCAGGCGGCGCAACACCGTCTGGACCTCTCGGGTCTCGGCCGCTCTGCTGGTCGTGGCGATGCTCAGCTCACTCGGCGGGGGCGGCCTGCTCGACTTTGCGAGCGCATACACGCTGCAGGCGCGGGCGCAAGCAATGCACGACCGCTGGATCTTCATGCGCGCCAACGGAATCCCCGATGAGGACCTGGCAGCCCTGGAGAGCGAATGGGCGGCGAGCCAGTCGTCGACCGTGGTCGGCGCCGCCGGCATCTTCTGGGTTCCCGGCGGCGCGGAAACCATAGGCCGGTGGCAGACGGAGTCGGACGCGATATGGAGCCGGGACCTGACCCAGTTTCGGTCCGGCGCGCTGCTTGCGGCCCAGGGTTTGCATACAGCGCTCGGCGAGGAGACGTACGCACAGCGCAAGTCGCGGCTGGACGCGATCACCTCGGCGTCTACGCCGCTTGACTTCGCCACCCTGCGCAACGACTGGAACCTCGAGGCGCGGCTCGTCCCGATCGACCGCCGGATCGCCCTTGCGGCAGCCGGAGTCGCCGGCCAGGCCGATCAGGCCACCAAGATGGGCATCCGAAGCGATCCCGCCGCCGACCTGCTCGCGCGTGCGGGCGCCTACGGCCAGCTCGGACCTCTGGACCGTATGGCCCATGCCGAGCTGCTCACCCGCAACGTTCAAACGCTGCACAAGGACCTCCAGGGCCGGATCGACGCCGCCACAGTGACTCAGCAGAACTTCCAGCACACATCCGACGAAAGCTCGATCGCCTCGCTCTACGGGATCGATACGTCCGGTTTCGACGCCAGGATCGCCAGTGACCGGATCCAGTACGCAGCGGCGCTGACGCCAGCGCAGTTCAACGCGGTCACCGCCGACCTGCAGCAAGTCTCGGCCGCCGCGGACCACCAGATCTATGTGGTCTTGAGCCAGACCCACATCGTTGCGGGCGTTCCGCTCATCTACCAGGACCATCCGCTGAGCTGTGAAGAAGCCGCCACCTCGATGGCGCTTGCCCATCAGGGCGTTAACGTGAGCCAGGACCAGATCCTCGGCGAGATCGGCGCCGACCTGCGGTCGATGTACGTGGACCCGTCTGGCCGTGTCCGTTGGGGGAACCCGTACGAGACTTTCGTCGGCAACGTGAACGGCAGCGAGAGCAACTACACCGGCTTCGGCACCTACTACCCTCCGCTCGTTCGCGTTGCGAAGGCGCATGGCGCGACGGTTCTCGCGTACGGATCGATGTCAGCGGCCACGATCTACGCGCGTGTTATCGCCGGTCATCCAGTGGTCGCCTTCGCCACGTGGGACTGGCGGTGGCACCCGCGGCGCGATTACCTCAGCTTCGATGGCCAGTGGATCCCGTGGATCGGCCCGGTCTACGCATCGCACGTGTATACGGTCGTCGGCGTAAGCCCGAGCCAGGTGCTGGTCAACGACCCGATCCGCGGCCAGTACTGGATCAGCAAGGGCGCCTTTGAAGCCGGCTACTCCGACTTCAACGAAGCAATCGTTTTCGCATAAGAGGGAACCCGGAGTTGGTCTCAAGGGATCAATGCACCACCGCCTTGGCTTAGAGGACGCTAACGCGACCCAAGGAGGTGTTCGATGGGAGGACCAGCGGTCACGGAGGTCGAGAAGGCCGAA
>VBIW01000171.1 GCA_005880915.1 Chloroflexota bacterium
GCTCGATCTTTCTACAACCAGCATCTCAGTCGCGAGCTCGCGGTGCGCCACTATCTGGAGCTTACGCGAGACGCGATCCGGCGGTCCTAGAGTGTCTCGTCGCTCAGAGGTCGTCCTGTCGCGAAGATCTCATCTGCGTTCCCAGTCACGCCAGCCGCTCCCAATCCGGCGCTTTAGCGTGCACGAACGCGGACGCGATGTTATCCAGGTCAGTGCGCGAGAGATTCTGATGCACCGGAACGTCCAAGCCAAAGGTTGCGGCGCGCTGCGCGTTGACCCAGACGTTCCCGATCCCATCTGGCTCGATGACCTTCGGCCAATTGGAATTCGCAATCGTTATGCGCTGCTGCTTGCATTCCTGCACGGCAAAAGCGGCGTCCGCAGGGGACACCGCCACCCTCAGTTTCAGGGGCGCAGGCGCAACCGTCGCTGCAACGTGCCAAGCAAGATGCCGCAGCGATTCATTGAGGATCTGCGCATTGCGGCCTCTGCGCTGGCGAATTTCCTCGTAGCGCTCGAGCTGCCAGATCCCCACAGCAGCACGCAGGGATCCGATCCCGGTTGGAAGCTTGGGCTGCGCATAGGGCGGAACGTGAAGCTTGGCGCCGATGCGGGCCAGCAGAGGCGGGCGGCCGCGACGTGTGCGGCCATAGAGAAGCGTCGCGGCCATTTGCGCAAACTGGCGCAGCTCCAGCTGGCTGGGGGGGGGCGTCTCGACTACCTTGCGGTCGATGTCGATGGCGGAGCGATTGAGCAACAGAGCTCCGCCCCCGGCCAACGAGATCGGCTTGTCATAGTTGAAGCTGAAGACCGCGGCGTCGCCCAACAGACCTGCGGGGGCGCCGGCAATCGACGCGCCGAGCGTGTGTGCACAGTCTTCGATAATCATCACCCCGTTACGTCGCGCCGCGGGCACCAGCGCGGCAAAATCGGTCGGGATCCCAAAGAAATGCGGCACCACGATTGCCAGGTGCTCATCGGTAAGGCTCCGACCAACGCCTTCCCATTCGAACTGTCCGAAAGGCGTGGCGAAGTCGAATGTATCGATTGCCAGCCCCGCTGCGCGGACGGCTTGCTTGACTACCCGGCAATTGAAACTCGAAAGCAGCACCCGGCGCTTCCGCGAGCCGGCTGCCACCCACGCCAGCACAATCCGCAACGCGTGCCTGGCGCTGCCCGTCAGCAGCAGCCGACCGCGACGCTCGAAGAGCTGGTGGAATGCATCGCGGAAGTCGTTGGGCGACGTCTGCAAGCCCTTCCGGTAGAGGGCCTCGATCAGCTGCAGATCCCAGAATTCCTCGACCAGATCCGCCGTCCGGCCGGGTTCTCGCGGTTGCTCTCTGCTGTTGGTTGTGTCTATTTCGGGCGACATGCGCTTTCGGCCTGTAGTGTCTCACTTAATAGGCAACATATCTCTTGCCATGCTTAGGGTTTCTTTGTGCAGCGCAGATGCGCCGGCCAGACACAGGGCTCCGGCAGCGCATTTTCGGCGAATTCGCCAAGGATACCGACTTCCAACGAGTGTTTTCTCGACGCGGCCGCGCGAGCCCGCACGCACCGGGGGCGCAACGGTCCCTAGGATCGCCGCCAAGCTGCCGGGGTTCGCGTGAAAGTTCTCGTGACCGGTGCCTCCGGATTCATAGGGTCTCGACTCGTGCAGGGCCTGCTCGCTCACGGCATGAGCGTGCGGGGTACCTACCGGCGGAGCCGTCCGGATATCCCAGGGGTTTCTTGGTATCCAGTGGCGGAGCGCGGTCGCGCGCGCCTGCGGCGACGCGGGCGTGCGCAGACTGGTGTTCCTGAGCTCGATCGCGGTCTACGGGCGCAGTAGGCCCCGCATTGACGACCAATCGGTAAGGCATCCAGAGGACGACTATGGTTGGAGCAAGCTCGAGGCGGAAGACGCCGTGCAGTTTGAGTTGTCGCGCGGTGCGACCGATTGGTGCATTCTCCGGCCGCCGCTGGTCTACGGGCAGGGCAGCCCTGGCAATATGCCACGTCTGGAGACCCTCGTTGCCAGCGGACTTCCGCTGCCTTTTGGTGGAATCCGTAATCGCCGCAGCTACATTTTCGTAGACAACCTGATCGATGCCATCATAACCGTGCTTCGATATCCCAGCGATATCCGCGCGTCGTATGTGTTGAGCGATGGCAGCGACCTTGCCACTCCAGATCTCGTATCCGCGCTCGCCGCCGCTAGTCGGCGCCAAGTTCGCTTGCTGAACGTGCCTGTGCCGATACTGGAGACACTCGGCCGGGCCGGAGACCTCGCTGCTCGGGTACTGGGCAGGCGAATTGGGCTCGACTCGCGCTCAATCAACAGGCTTGTGGGATCGCTGGTGGTCGACAGTTCGCGGTTCCGGGCAGTCTTTGCATGGCATCCGCCGGTCGAGAGCGCACGAGCGTTCATGCTTACCTACGGAACGCAGCCGTGTTCGCCGACTGAGGGCGGGTAGATAATGATGCGCGAATGACGCTTGCGATTGCAGTATCTGTTGGTGTCGCAGCGGCGCTGCTCACCGCCTTGTTGCGCCGGATCGCGCTCGCACGCGGACTTCTCGACGTTCCGAACGCGCGCAGCTCGCATAGTGTGCCAACACCTAAGGGCGGTGGAGCGGCGATCGTGCTGCCAGTCAGCGTTGCGTGTATCAGTTTGTGGATCCGCGGGGCGATTGACGGGGAGTTGCTGGCGGCTCTGCTTGGGGGACTGGTCGTGGCCGTGGTGGGGTTCGTCGATGACCGGTATGGCCTGAAAACATGGCCACGACTTGCCGTACACGTGCTCGCGGCGCTGTGGGCGCTGACATGGCTCGGGGGCCTGCCTGCGATGCTCGTCGGCAACCAAGCCCTGTCATTCGGTGCGGCCGGTTATGTTATTGGCGCGATCGCCATGGTGTGGGTGCTTAATCTCTTCAACTTCATGGACGGTATCGATGGGCTCGCCGCATCGGAAGGAATCTTCGTGACCTGGGCCGGGGGACTACTCGCCGCGGCCGCGGCCGCGCCCGTGCCTAGTGCAGTGTCGCCGGCTGCCTGGGTGGTCGGCGCCGCCTGCGCTGGATTTCTGCTCTGGAACTGGCCGCCGGCAAAGATTTTCCTGGGAGACGTCGGCAGCGGCTACCTCGGATACATAATTGCGGTGCTGGCGCTCGCGGCGGCGCGTGTGGACCCGGCCACCTTGTGCGTTTGGCTGATTCTGGGGGGAGTCTTCTGGGCTGACACGACGGTGACTTTGGTGCGCCGACTCTTGCGACGTGAGGCGCTACATAAGGCGCACCGCAGTCACGCTTATCAATGGCTTGCGCGCCGCTGGGGCCAGCATCAGCGCGTGACGCTGATGGCGATGGGTATCAACATCTTCTGGCTGTTTCCGTGGGCGGCGTATGCCGAGCTGCATCCAAGATGGGTGCTGTCATGCGCATTGGCCGCGCTGACCCCACTGCTCGTATTGGTACTGGTTGCCGGTGCCGGCCGGCGTGAGCGCCCCGCGGAGTAACACTGCCTCAGGCGGCAAAGTCCACAACTCAAACTTGGTTTTGATCCGGTATAAAGGGAAGATCATTAAGTAGCGCGGGAATCCGGTGAAGCTGCGACGCACGGGATGGCCGGGTTATTTTCCTGGCGAAGTCGAGAGTCGGTTCGGCTGGCGAGTTGCCTGGCGATGCGTTACTTGCTGCGCGATATCGCGAGCGCTCGAACTCGATGATCACGCGGTAGCGCTGCACGAGGCATCGGGGTCACCCAGCTCAGAAGAATCCAGGAGCTACGCGAGCGAACCGTGGGCATAGAACTCCCACGAGCCTTCCGCGATCTTGTTCATTTTGCGGTGCGTGCGCTATACACTATAAGGAAGTGTTGTGTGGGTACATTCGGTCGGCATGCGAATTGCACTTCTATGTGAAACCTTCCCGCCCAAGATGGGGTATCTCGTGAGCATGCTCCCGAAATATCTCGCACGACTCGGGGCAGACGTACATGTCCTGGCCGTCGACCTTGCGCCGTATCATCGTGCACCGGAGATGTCTTCCCGGCCGATAGAATTCTTCCGCGAGCAAGTGCTGTCGGCTGGCACGGTCATGCAGCTCGATGGTTACACCGTGCACATCCTGCCCCACTCCCGTCGACTGGGCCACGTGTTCATGCGCAACCTGTCGAGCAAGTTGCGCGAGCTTGCACCGCAGGTTGTCTATTGCATCAGCGCCATTGGCTGGATATCACTGCAGGCCGCCGTCAGCAAGATTTTTCTGGGGTACCAGCTATTTACGGGCAGCCATACCGCGAAGTCGACGTTTCGCCTAGCTACGCTTGCCGAGCGCGTCAAGTGCTTCTTTTCACGATGGCTGCCGGGCCGGTTGGTTAGTCTGGTCACGACTCGCTGCTACGTCCCGACCGGCGACTGTGGAGAGATTGCTTGGCGATTTTTCGGTGTCCAGAAGCGAAAGGTTAAGCTGGTCCACCTCGGCGTCGACACGGACTTTTTCTATCCAGCCGATACCGAGCAGGCTTTGCAGGAGCGCTCTCGAGTTCGCGCGGAGCTCGGCTTTGCTGCTGAAGACATTGTCTGCATTTACAGCGGCAAACTGGTCGAATCAAAAAATCC
>VBIW01000172.1 GCA_005880915.1 Chloroflexota bacterium
GCCCCGGGCGCCGAGCAGGGCGGCGCCCACCGGGGAGCTCGCCGAGATCCGGCCCGCGGTGGGGTCGGCCTCCTGGGGGCCGACGATGAGGTACTCGGTCTCGCCGAACTCGTCGGCGACCACCACCCGGGTGCCCAGCCGCACCGTGCCGTCGGCGCTGCCCTCCTCGATGAGCACGTGGTTGCCGAGCACCGCCTCGAGCTGGGCGATCCGGCCCTCGACGTGGGACTGGTCCTCGCGGGCCTGGTGGTAGCCGGCGTTCTCGCTGAGGTCGCCCTCCTGGCGGGTCTCGGAGATCCGCTTGACGATCTCCGGGCGGCGCACCCTGGTGAGCTGGTCGAGCTCGGCCCGCAGCGCGTCGCGCCCGGCGCGGGTGAGCGGGACCGGGGGCGTGGGTGCGGCCATGGCCGACGACTGTACCCGAGCCCCGTCGGCCCGCGACACCGCCGGCGCCCCCGCGGACCCGCCGCTGTCACGAGGCGGTGGCGCCGGAGTAGCGCGGAGGTGATGGTCATTGGAGAAACTGGCAGTACGTCCACATACTCGGTGACACCGGCTCTGTCTGATCCGGCTCACCGTCAGGACCAGTCCCCCCGCCTCCCCAGATGGCGGGCGACAGGGGTTCCGTATGAGACGCGACGATCGCCCGGTCTCGGCGTCGGCGCGCCCGGACCTCGGCGGGGTGGCCACATGGGCGGGGCGGCGGCTCCAGGCCGCCCTCTTCGGTGCCCCGTCGCTGTCGATGGGCCTCACCGGCGACGGCCGCATCGCCCTTGCCGCCGACGCGCTGCTCGCCGCCACCGGTCTCTCCGCCGGCGACCTGCTCGGCCGTCCCTGGGAGGAGTTGCTGGTCGACGACCTCGAGCGCGACGGCGCCCGGCAGCGCCTCCTCGACGCGCTGGACTCGGGCGTCGACCCGGCCACCGTCGAGGTTCGGCTGTGCTGCGGTGACGGGGCTCCGCTGGTGGTGGAGTGGACGCTGACCGCCCGCCGTGCGGCGTCGGGCCGGGTCACCGCGATCGCCTGCCTGGGCATCGACGTCACCCGGCGCGTCCTCGCCGAGCAGGAGCGCGACGAGCTCAGCACCATCGCCGGGATGGCCGGCGACCTGGTCGCCATCGCCGGCCACCACGCCCGCCACGACCGGCTCACCGGGCTGCTCAACCAGGCCGCCTTCGAGGATGCGGTGACCACTGCGCTGCGCGAGGCCGCCGACGCCGACCGTCGCGTCGCCCTGCTTCTGGTCAACATCGACCGTTTCAGCGGGCTCTGCGACACCCTCGGCTACGGTGAGGCCAACAGCGTCCTCCAGCTGGTCGGCGAGCGCCTGGTCAACGCCATGGGCGCCGGGGCGGTGGTGGCCCGCTGGGGTGGCGACGAGTTCGCCGTGCTGCTGCCCCAGATCGGCTCCCACGTCGCCGCCGAGCGTGCCGCCGACCTCGCCGTCGCGGTGCTGCGCCATCCCATCGGCGTGGCCGGGCACGAGGTGCGGATCACCGTCAGCGTCGGGCTCGCCGTGTTCCCCGCCTACGGCGACACCCCCGGGTCGCTGATCGCCAACGCCGGGCTGGCGATGCGCGACGCCCGCGCGCACGGCGGTGACGCGGCGAGCAAGTACCGGTCGGCGCTCGGCCTGCGCGCCTTCGAGCGGCTGCGCGTCGAGCACCAGCTCCACCACGCGCTCAGCCGCGGCCAGATCAGCATGCACTACCAGCCGGTGGTGTCACTGAGCAGCGGTCGTGTGGTCAGCGTCGAGGCGCTGATGCGCTGGGACCATCCCGGCCTGGGCTCGGTGCCGCCGTCGACCTTCATCCCCCTCGCCGAGGAGACCGGGATGATCCGCCAGCTCGGCCTCTTCGCGCTGCGCAGCGCGGCGGCGCAGCACCACGAGTGGCGCCGCCGCGGGCTCGGCGAGCTGCGCATGAGCGTCAACGTGTCGGCACGCCAGCTGCTCGACCCCGACCTGCCCGGCCAGGTCATCGAGGCGCTCGAGGAGAACAGCATCCCCGCCGGCGAGCTGGAGCTGGAGATCACCGAGAGCGCGGCGATGAACGACGCCGACGCGATCATCGGCGTGCTCCGCCGGCTGGCCGGCATGGGCGCCACCATCGCGCTGGACGACTTCGGCACGGGCTACTCGTCGCTGCACCACCTCTCCCGGTTCCCCATCCACGCCATCAAGATCGACCGCTCTTTCACCGGCGCGCTCCAGGACGAGAGCGGCGGCGCCCTGGCGCTGTCACTGATCTCGCTGGCCCAGCGACTCCACGTCCGGGTGGTCGCCGAGGGCGTCGAGACTCTGGCCCAGCTGGAGCGGCTGCGCGCCGGCGGCTGCGACGACGCCCAGGGTCACCTGTTCAGCGCCGCGGTCGCCCCCGACGAGGCGGCGGATCTGCTCGGCCGCCGCTGGCCGACGGTGATCAGCGCCCGCCGGGCCCGCGCCAACGGCGGCTCATGGCCCCCCCTCCAGGCCGGCATCCGTCCGAGCGTCATCGGCTGACAGCGGCCGAACCTCGACGTGCCGGGGGTCGCGGTAGCTGACGTCGAACAGCCCCTCGCCCGCGGTCGAACCGGTGCCGCGACGGGCGACGACCACGTAGGCGACGATCACCGCCGCGCAGAGGAGGATCACCTGGTTGGGCCGGCCCGGGTCGTAGCGCTCCACCGTGGCCCGGACCACCCGGTCGGCGCCGGCGACCAGGACGACCACGATGCCGACGTCGACGAGCATGGCCAGGGCGATGCGCAGCCGCCCCGGCACCCGGCCCACCGCGGCCATGCGCTCGGGCGCCGAGGAGGGCACCCGCCGCACCGCGACGTAGGTCCCCACGGCGAGCAGCAGCATCAGCCCCCCGGTGGCGCCGAGTCGCTCGAAGCGGCTGAGCAGGTGCTCGGCGGGTACGCCGACCAGCACCCCCATGGCGGTGAAGACGCCGGCCCAGACCACGATCGCCGGGGCCACCCCGATCCCCAGCGGACCCGAGCGCCGCACCCGCGCCGCCGCACGGTCATAGGTGCCCGCCGCGCCCAGCCGCTCGGCGAAACCGCGCAGCCGGTCGGAGCCGAGCGCCCGCGCCCAGAGAAAGCCGCACACCATGCCGCCGGTCATGGCGATGACCGCCAGGGGCAGGAAGATCAGCGGCGGCAGCGCCCCGCCGGCGATGAGCAGGCCGGCGACGAGGAGCAGCGCCTCGTTGGGCGCGAAGGGCATGGGCACGCCGAGCTCGTCGACGAAGAGCAGCGCGGCGATGAGCAGCGCGGCGAAGCTGCCGTGCAGGCCGTTGAGAAAGGACATTCCCCAGCCAGGATACGGACCCGGTCGGCCGTCACCGGTGGCGGCAGAGGCTCAGCGTGCGGCCGGGGTGCCGACCACGGGGACGGTGGCGGTGGTCCAGAGTCCGCGGACCACGTCGAGCACCGCGGCGGCCAGCCGGGTGCCGCCGGCTGGGGTCAGGTGGATGCCGTCCTCGGCGCGCATCAGGGTGAGCTGACCGGAGGCGTCGGGCAGGTAGTCGCTGTAGTGGCCCTGGAGGTCGGCCATGATCGGCCGAGAGTCGACGAAGGTCACCCCCGGTCGCAGCGACGCCTGCGCCTGGTCGATGGAGTCGATGATGCTCATCCGCGCGTTGAAGTCGGCGGCGCGCATCACCGGCAGGCCGACCCAGACCACCAGGCGGTGCTCGGCGACGAGCATGTCCATCATCGCCCCGACCCGGTGCGAGTACTCGGTGATCCAGGCGCCGGTGCCGAAGTCGGCGATCCCCGACGCCGTCTGCAGGGGCTGGTCGTCGTTGGTGCCGGCGCAGAAGATGACCACCTGCGGGTTGTAGGCGGCGGCGTCGGCGGCGAGGTGCTCCGGCCAGTCGTAGTAGTCGGGGCGGCTCAGCCCGGTGGAGATCTTGTAGTGCCCGTGGGCCTGGATCACCCCGGTCTGCTGCGCCAGGTTGACCATCTCGATGCTGAGGAAGCCGGCCACCGAGTCGCCGCCCACCCAGAGATGGAGCGGGTCCTGCTGCGTCCACGCCGGCCGCGGCGTCGGCCCGGGACGGACCCGGGTGTCGGGGTCGGGGTTCTCCCGGCCGCTCGACGGCGGCAGCGACGATCCGGGCAGAAGCGGCACCGTCGGGCCGGCGTCGAGGTTGGCCTCGACGCCGATGTTGCCGGGCCCCTGGTCATGTCCCAGGGCGGCGTCGAGGGCGGCGCGGGGACGGTCCAGGCCGAGCGCCTGGCTGACCCGGCTCACCGGGCCGAGCAGTGCCAGGGCGACGTCGCGGCGGGCGCCGAACGGCGAGGTCTGCGCCGAGCGCTCCATGTCCCTGGCGTTGAGCACCAGGGCGAGGAGCAGGCCGGTGAGCATCACCGTGGCCACCTGGCGGGGCCGGAGCAGGCGGCGGGTCGGCGGCCGGGGGTCGGGCGGGGTGACCACGGCCATCAGAAGCGGAAGTAGATGAACGGCGCGACCCCCTCGGGGCCGAGCCCGCCGATGAGCAGCAGCGACGCCGCAAGGCCGACGCCCTGCAGTGCCGGGGCGAGACGGGAGGCGGCGACCTGGATCCTGGCCACCGCGTCGCGGGGGATGTACTGCACGCCGATCCCCGCGGCGATGGCGACCAGCACCCCCGGGGTCACCGCCGGCGCCGGGCCGTGGGCGGTGATCAGCCGGGTGAGCAGCTGCCAGGCGGTCTGCAGCGAGTCGGCGCGGAAGAACAGCCAGCCCAGGCAGACCACATGGAAGGTCAGCACCCGGCTGAGCACGCCGCCCATGGGCACCCGCACATGCGCACGGTGCAGCAGGTCACGGCATAAACGCTCGATGCACAGCCCGGTGCCGTGGATGGCACCCCAGATGACGAAGG
>VBIW01000136.1 GCA_005880915.1 Chloroflexota bacterium
GCCGGCGACACTGTGGAGAGCTCCGGGGGTTGGGCGGCGTCGGCGGAGGCGGCGACGGCACCGCCGGTGATGGCGGCGACAACCGCGGCGAGCGGGAGCAGGAGCCTGATGACGATCGAGCGCATGTCAGTTGGTCAACCTGATCGTCGCCGCCCCGTCCCCGTATGGGTTGTAGGGGTCGGTGGACGGCGCCTGGACGAGATGGCCACCGTGCGCCGGATCGCTGTTCACCAGCGTCCCCCACTTGGGGTGGGCGGAGTCGAGGAGGAACTCGCCGTAGTAGGCGACCTCGCCGGTGACGTCGTCGACCACGGGCATCAGCACATAGCCGGTGCTGCCCGCGTAGGCGATCGGGCCGCTGCCGACACCGCTCTGTGGCTGGAGCAGGTCGTTGACCGCGTGGTGGCCGGCGGTGCTCGGCGCGGTCCGGCCCGCCCACTCACCGCTGCACCACGGGTACACCGGGCTGTTGCTGCACATGTCGGCGCCCCACAGGTAGTACTCGTCACCCACCTTCAACCGTCCGAAGCCATCGGTTCCGGTCATGGGTGTTGCGAACGTGGGCATCGCGTACGGCGAGGCGGTGTAGTCGGCGTCGGGGACGTCGGACACGCTCTGGATCTGCGCTGAGGCGGTCGTCGAGGGCTGGGTCTGGGTCAGTCCTAGGACCCTCAGGAAGAAGGTCGGCGAGTCGATGTAGGCATCGTCAGTCACCCCGTTGTAGGCGGCGCTGCTCGGCGTGTACCGGCTCCCCGGCGTGCCCGGGGCGCTGGTCAGGGTGTAGGTTGAGGCCTGCACCAAGGTCGACCGCGCGTCGACGGAGCCGAGACAGAGGTCCACCCCGGCGGTTGCGCCGGTGACGACGAGGTGCTCGATGCAGCCGGGGCCAGACTCGCAGACCGTCGTCCCGTCGAGCTTGCACGTGCCTCCCGGGTAAGCGTCTGTCGCTCCGGGCGTCACGGTGAGGACAGTCAGCCCGGCGACGACGGGGAGGCTGGCGACGCTGCAGTCGGTGTCCACCGGCCGGGTGAGCGGCGAGCCCACCGCCGGGGTCACGGTCAGGCTGCCTCCGGCGCCGCACCAGACCTGCTGGCGGTGGTATGCGCCGGTGCCGACGCTGCGGACTTCGTCGCGGATCGTCGCCGACGGCAGCGCGAGGCTGAGGCTGACCACACCGGGGACGGTCACCGTGACCGTCATCGAGGTCACCGAGACGGCGCCCTGCGACAGGCCGGCCACCACGATGCTCTGGGCCCGGGCCGCGCCGCTGACGCTGAGCACCCCGAGCTCACCGAGGTCGACCCCGGTGAGGTCCTCGGTGGTGGTCAGCACCGGGTTGTGGGCCGCGTCGGTGGTCGCAACGAGGTTCTGCAGGTTGACGGTAGCGATGTTGGCGACGGTCAACGGGCTGGGCACGGTGATCGGTGTCTTGTCGCTGCAGCTGCCCGAGCCGGCGACGATCCCGTCGGTCGAGCAGCCGAGGCTGTCGCTCTGCGCCGCCAGTGGGACGCCGTTGTTCGACTCGTTGACGACGTTGTCGACCATCGACGCCCTGGCGGTGCCGTCGGCGACCACCGACACGTCGGGAACGCGCGCGGTGATGGTCGCGTCCGCAGCGTCGATGGTGTCGCTCACCGCGGTGGTGACCCCGGCGGCGGAGACGGTGTTGTCGACCTTGGCGGAGATCAGCGCCGCGGACGCGGACGGCGTGCTCGCCGCCTTCCACACCGGCGGCAGCGCGGTGGTCACCGTGGTCGCCTTCGGCGGCGGGGTAGGAGTGCCGTCGCCGGCGCCATCCGAACCGGCGTCGCCACCCCCGGAGACGCGCCCGGGGACGGCGTGGTTCTCGACGATCACCTTGTCGGCGGTCTGCTCGAGCTGGTCGAGGGTCGGCGCCGCTGCATGCTTGATCTCCGCGGCGAAGATCTGGTTGGCGTCCTGCAGCGCCGCCGCGTCGGCCGCGTTCTGGGCGACGCGGTAGCGACCCGCCTCGAACCCCGCGTCGAGCGCGAGCCCGGCCATCGCCATCATCCCCACGCCGCCGACGGCGAGGAGCACGACCGCCTGCCCCCGCTGCGCCCCCCGGCCGGCGCGGCGCGGCGTCACTCGAGCACCATGGTCGCGGTCTGGTCGACGCTGACGCTTCTCAGCAGCGCGCTGACCATCGGCGTCAGCGGCGCGTAGGTGTAGGTGACCTCGAACTGCACCCAGTCACCGGAAACCGGCGCGTACCCGGCGCCCACCGGCTCGCTCGACGTGAAGGCCGCGTGCGGCGGACCGCTGCAGCGAAACTCGTAGTCGGGCGTCGAGGTGGTGCTCGGGTCGTGGTTGAGCGCCGTCGAGTAGACGCGGACGTCGAGCAGGGTGACCCGGCTCAGGTCGAGGCTGGCGTTGGCCATCTGCCGCCAGGCGGCACCCTGCGCGGTGGTCGTGGCCGGTGCCGTCGGCGCGGCGGCGGTGCCGCCGGGACAGCCGAGGATGGTCGACGCCGGCTGCTGGGTCATCTCCGCGACCAGCCGCCTCGCGCCCTCGCGCGCGGAGTTGGTGACGGTGACGTTGGCGGACTCGGCGCGGCCGAGGTCGAAGATGCCGAAGGCGAGGACGATGAGGACCGGGGCCACCAGGGCGAACTCGATGAGCGTCTGTCCCCGCTGCCGATCGCGGTGGGCACGCGCGCGCCAACAGGGCATGTGGTCACCCGGGGTGATCCCGCGGCCGGTGGGAGGCCGGCCGTCACCGCCGTCCCGCGGCCCTCTCCGGCGACCGCTCGCGGTGATGGGGAGATGGTCGCGCCTGCCCACTGACGGAGGTCCCGACAAATGGTGACAGTCGAGTTACCGTTTGACCTGAGTGGCGCCATTGGGCCGAAACAGGGGGTCTCGGCGGGGCGCTCGCCCAGGGCCAGGCCGAGGCCGGCGAGGATGACCACGCCCCCCACCAGGGCCGGCCCCGGAGGCCGCTCGGCGAGCAGCGGGATGGCCAGAAGCGCGGTGATCGGCGGCTCGCCGAGGAACGACACCGAGACCACCGCGGCGCGGACGTGGCGGAGCGTCCAGTTGAAGACGGTGTGGCCGAGGACGGTGCACACCGCGGCCAGGCCGAGGCCGGCGACTAGCGCCCGGGCGTCGGGCCAGACCCGCCCGCCGTCCACCGGCGAGCCGGCCAGGGCGACCGCGGCGACCAGGGCGTAGACCGGTACCGAGTATCCCGCCGCTCCGGTCCCGGCCCGGACGCTGCGGCCGATGAGCAGGTACCCGGTGAAGGTCACCGCCCCGGCGACGGCGAGCAGGTCGCCCTCCAGCGCGGCGGTGCTGATGCGGAGGTCGCCGGCGGTGGTCAGCACCGTGCCGAGCAGGGACAGGGCGATGCCGCCGAGCAGCCGCGGCGACACCGTCTCGCCGAGCAGGCGGCGTCCCAGCACCGCGACCAGCACGGGATGGAGCGAGACCAGCAGCACGCTGGAGGCAACCGAGGTGTACTGCAGCGACGCCGTCCAGGTGAGGAAGTGGCCGGCGAGGAGCAGCCCGCTGAGCCCCACCAGCGACCAGGCCCGAGCTCCCGCGGGCAGTGCGTCGCGGCGCGCGTCGCGGACGAACAGGGGAAGGAGCAGGACCACGGTGAGCGCCATCCGCGTCCACACCACCACCGTCACCGGTGCCTGCGCCAGGCGGATGAAGATCGCCGAGAACGACACCGCGACGGTGGCCAGCACCAGCGCCGCAACGGCGAGACGGTCGGGCCACCCGCCGGCGCCGGCGGGCGCGTTTGTCGAGCAGCGCGACCAGGCGCAGCGAGGCGGGTCGGTGCTGGGCGAGGTGGTCGCGCAGGAACGCGGTGGTCTCGCCGGTGTCGATGATGTCCTCGACGATGAGCACGTCGCGCCCGCGCAGCGGCCGGCTCACGTCCTTCAGCAGCTGCACACTGCCGCGACTCGCGGTGCCGCCGTAGGAGCGGGCCGCGACGGTCTCGATCTCCACGGGCAGCCGCAGCGCACGGGCCAGGTCGGCGGTGAAGAGCAGCGACCCGGTGAGAACGCAGACCAGCACCGGCGGCTGCGCCGCCTGGGCGTAGGCGGTGTCGATCGTGGCGGCGAGCTCGGCCACGCGCGCGGCGATGGCGTCGGCGCTGACCAGGACCGGGCCGGGGCGGGGCTCGGGCATGCGCC
>VBIW01000137.1 GCA_005880915.1 Chloroflexota bacterium
TGGCAGAACTCGTAGAGGTCGCGGTCGAGGAACGGGGAGCGGTTCTCGATCGACCAGTACATCGCGTTGAGATCGTCCTCGTGCAGGATCACCGGGATTGTCTCGCGGAACAGCTCGTTCAGCATCCGGTTGCGAAGCAGCCGCCCGGCGAAGCGCTCCTCGGCGAAGCGCTCCGCCCACGGCGCCGTGAGGTAGGCGGCGAAGCCGTCGGCGTCCATGAAGATGTGCTCGCGGAACTGCGGGTTCTTGACGAACAGCTCCGGGTCGCGCAGGTGCGGGTTGCGCACGATCGGCAGCACGTGCTCGCGCCAGGCCTTGAGCGAGCCGGCGTGCAGCGCCGAGTCGCCGCGCACTTCATAGAGGTACGCCAGGTGATGGTCGTAGTAGCCGGTGAACAGCTCGTCGGCCGCGGTGCCGCTCACCGAGATGCGGTAGCCGCGCGCGGCGATGCTCTCCTGCAGCATCTGGTGCGCGTAGTACGTGATCGTGTACACCGGCGCATCGTGGTAGCGCACCTGCTCGCGCAGCCGCGGCAGGAAGTTCGCCGGGTTGACGGGGATGGCGGTGTGGCGCACGCCGAGCTCTCGCACCGCCAGGTCCACCATGTCCTGCTCCTCGTAGCGCGCGTCGGTGTTGACGATGGTGAAGCCGTGCACGTCGAAGTCGAACTCGCGCTTGGCGATGCCGATGAGCGCGTTCGAGTCGATGCCGCCGCTCATGCAGAAAGCGAGCGGCACGTCGGCGCGCAGGCGCAGCTCGACCGAACGCACCAGGCGCTCGCGCGCGCCCGCCACCGCCTGCTCGTAGCTCATGTCGGCCTTCTCGGCCGACCCGGGATTCCAGTAGCGCTCGAGCTTCTCGTCGCGCGCCTCGACGTGCAGGACGTGCGCCGCGGGCAGCTCTTCCAGTCCCTCGAAGAAGGTCTCGCGCCCCTTGTAGAGCGCTTTATAGCCGTTCACCAGGAAGCGCCGCAGGTGATTCAGGTTCGGCCGCAACGGCCTACCGGCGAGCGCGGCGATGAATTTCGGCTCCGAGGCGAAGTATAGGCCGCCGTCGGCGCGGTAGAGGTAGAGCGGCTTCTCGCCGAAGCGGTCGCGGCAGAGCGAAAGCCGCTTCGCGCGCTCGTCGTAGAAGGCGAACGCCCACATGCCTTCGCAGCGGTCGAGTGCGCTCCAGCCCTCGGTGGCGAGAAGCTGCGTCAGCACTTCGGTATCGGAATCGGTGCGGAACTTCGCGCCGCGGGCGGCGAGGTCGCGGCGGCGCTCGACGTAGTTGTAGAGCTCGCCGTTGAGGATGATCGAGCGACCGTCGTGCTCGAGCGGCTGGTGGGAGCGCGGGTCGAGGTCAATGATGGAGAGTCGGCTGTGGAGGAAGACGACGTTGCGGTCGCCGTCCACCGACCAGGACTTGGTCGCCTGGTGGTCGGGCCCGCGCCGGCCCATGCGGCGCAGGCATTCCCTGATCGCGGCGGGCTCGATGGGCCGCGACCCGAAGTATCCGGCGATGCCGCACATATCAGGCTACGTCCTCGGGTCGGATCAGCTCGTGGCGGCGCAGCGCGCGGCGCAGCCGGCGGCCGATGAGCTCGGAAGCGCGCGCCGGCGGCAGGCCCTGTGCCGGACGAACGAAGTCGAGGTCCGCGGCGGAAAGCAGTGTGCCCTCGGTAAGCGCGCGAGCCGCGACCACGCTCCGGCGCACCGCATGCGCGCTCGTGCGGTCGGCGATGGAGTCGTCCTTCGCGCCGCCGCCGATGATGCTCTTCGCGCCGCGCACCAGCACCGCGAGGCGAGCGAGCTCGCCGGGATCGGCAGCGAGCGCATGGTCGCGGAACGAGGACGCGTTCTTGTCGAGGGTGAAGTGCTTCTCGATGATGCGCGCGCCGGCGCCGAGCGACATCACCGCCACGTCGATGCCGAGCACGTGGTCCGAATAGCCGGTGACAAGGCCGAAGCGCTGCCGCAGGGTCTCGATGCCATGCAGGTTGGCCTGCTCGGGCTTCGTCGGGTAGAGGCTCACGCAGTGCAGGAGCGCGAGCCGGTCTTCCAGTCGCGCACCGGGGGGCAGCGCGGCGCGGAACGCCGCCACTGCGTGCTCGATCTCCGGCAGCGTGGCCATGCCGGTCGAGAGCACGACCGGCTTGCCGCTCCTCGCCGCGAGCGCGAGCAGCGGATCGAAATCGAGGTCGCCGGAGGCGATCTTGACCGCGTCGAGCGTCGGCAGGATCGCCGCGAGGGTGTCGACGTCGAACGCCGATGCCATGAAGATGCCGCCGCGCTCGTGCACCCGGCGAGCGATGTCCTGATAGACGGAAATCGGCAGCTTGAAGCGCGAGAGCTGCTTCACCCGCTCGATCTGCTCGACCGACACCAGGCGCTCCGGCTCGATCAGCTGGAACTTGACGATGTGCGCGCCGCAGTCGAGCGCGCGCTCGGCGAGTGCGGCCGCGGCGCGCGCATCGCCTTCGTGGTTGTTGCCGATCTCGGCGATCAGCAGCACCTCGCGATCGGTATTGAGCGCGCATATCTTCATTTCATCAACGCTCCATCGCGCACGTGCGCATGCAGCACGTATTTGGCCTCCGCCACGCGGAATCCCAGCCGCTCGTAGAGCCGCAGCGCCGCAGTGTTGGCGAGCTGGGTACCGACGCGCAGCCGCTCGGCGCGGCTCGCCCAGCGTGCGGCGAAAGCCTGAGTCAGCGTCTCGCCGAGCCCGCGCCCCTGTCGTTGCGGTCGCACTGCGACGAGGTCGATGACCGCCGCGCTGCCCGCCTTCAGCACGGCCAGGAAGCCCGCGGGCGTGCCGTTGTCGAGGACCACGAGCACTTCATCGCCACGGCTGCCGGCGAGACAGTTCTCGGCCCAGGCGCGCTTGACGTGGTCGGCGAGCGCGCGGGAAAAGCGCGGATCACTATGAAAGCGGGACCAGCGGAACGCGCTGGCGGCGATGACGATGCGGAACCCGGCGGCGAGGAAGCGCTCGAGCTCCGCGACCTCGCCCACCGGCACCTTGGCGGCAAAGAAGGCGTTGCGTCCGCCGGCGAGCGCGACGAGCTGTCCGGCGCCGATCTCGGCACCGGACGCGTGCGCCGAATAGCAGGCAAGCCCGGTCACGCTGGACAGCCACTGGTCGGCCGCCATGACCCTCGTGCGCGGCACGCCCGCGCTCATCCGGTCATTGCGCGCGGAACGCCTCCGGCAGGCGCTTCGCGACGTCGCGGTACCACTGGATGTAGCGCACGAATCCCTTCTCGAGAGGGAAGGCAGGCCGGTAGCCGATCAGCCGCTTCGCCTTCTCGACTGACAGCGTGCCGCGCTCGGGCATCAGCGCATCGCGCGGGTTGTACTTCACCTGGATGCCGGGGAAGTTCTGCCGCATGATCTCGACCATCTGGTTGAGCGAGCGGGCGCCACCGTAGGTAAGGTTGAAGACCTGATTGTGCGCTTCCGGCTTTTCGATGCAGAGTATCAGGCCCTGCACGAGGTCGCCGATGTACGTGAAGTCCAAGGCGTCCTTGCCGTCGCCGTTCACTATAAGCGGGAGCCCGCGCAGCGCGTTCTCGATGAACGCCTGGCCCACCCGGCGGCTGACGCAGCGCTCGCCGTACAGCGCGGACGGTCGCACGATCGTGTAAGGAAGCTGGAATACCTGGTTGTAGGCGATCACCAGCTTCTCGCCGCCGTACTTCAGCGCGCCATAAATGCCGAGCGGCTCGCAGTGGCGGTCCTCGCTGACCGCCTCGCCGTCGAAATTCCCGTACACCATGGATGAGGAGAAGTAGATGAAATGCCGCTCATGACCTCGCGCGCAATCGAGCGCATTCTCGAGCGTGCGGAAACTGTGATCGAACGTGCTGTAGGGGTCCTTGTTCGCGCGGTTGGCGTGCGCGATGGCCGCGAGCTGCACGATGGTTTGCGGCTGGATCTCCGACAGGCTGCGCGAAAGAACCTGGTAGTCGCGCGCGTCCACGACGTGCAGCGGTATGTTGGCCTCGCGTAGCGCCGCCAGGCGCTCGTACAC
>VBIW01000138.1 GCA_005880915.1 Chloroflexota bacterium
CGACGAGGCGGCCAAAATCCTCGAGCGGCTGGGTTTCACCGTGGCCCGCAAAGAGCGGGTCCTGCGCGCGCAGCCGCCGGCGTTCCGCCTCGACTGCTCGATTCCCGAAGACCTGGTTGAAGAGATTGGGCGCATCCACGGCTACGACCGAGTGCCGAGCACCCTGCCCGGGGCTCGGACGCCGGTGCGCGACCTCTACGAACCGGCCGATGCCGACGACACCGCCCGCGAGTTGCTGGCCGGTCATCAGCTGGATGAGGCGGTAACCAGCAGCCTCGTCAGTGGCAGCGCGACGCCCGCGATCGCCCTACCCGGTGCGTCGCCGGCGTTGGTGCGCATCAAGAATCCGATGGCGGAAAACCGCGACGCGCTCCGCCGCAGCCTGCTGCCCGGCCTGCTCGAGGCCCTCGCCTTCAATGCGCGACAGGACCAGGGAGGGGCGCGCCTCTTCGAGCTGGGGTCTGTCTTCTGGGAAACGGCCGCCGATAAGCTTGAGCAGCCGCAAGTGCTGGCCCTGGCGGCGCATGTGCCCGCCGGTGGAGCCGACGCGGCCGCGGCCGAGTTGCGGTCGCTCCAGGCGACGCTCGCCACGGTGCGGGATCGCTTCGCGCTTCCGACCACCGATTTCAAGCAAGCCCAATTCCCCGGCGAAAATCCCGGCCGCTTTGCCGGGTTCCACCCTGGGCGAACAGGCGAGATCCTGGATGGGGACGAGGCAATTGGCATCGTCGGCGAGGTGCACCCCGAGGTCGCAAGCCGGCTCGGACTCCCTGGCCGGGCGGTCGTGGCCGAGGTTCTGTTCGACCGTTTCACCGACGGCGGTCAGCGGACGCCACAGGCACGCCCCTTGCCGCGCTTTCCAGGGGTGCGGCGGGACCTGACGGTCGTCGTTCAGGGCAAGATCGCTGGCCGCGACCTCGTGCAAGTTATCCGCCAGCTAGGCGGTTACACGTTGCGGGAGATCCATATGGTGAGCGAATACCAGGGGCCGCCACTGGGGGCTGGGGCCCGAAGCCTTTCGTTCCGCCTGCAGTACCAGGCTGATGATCGAACCCTAACCAATGAGGAAGTTGGCGCCTTGCAACAGCACATCATCGAGGGTCTGAAAGCACAATTCGGGGCGGTGGTCCGGTCCTGATGGACTTCCTGGACCTGATCATCGCCGTCATCCTGCTGGCCAACGTCGGACTGGGCTGGGCCTTCGGCCTGGTCCGCCGCATCGTGGCCTTTGCCGGCCTCTTCGCCGGCGTGGGCGCCGCCACGCTGACGAGCGCCAATACCTCGTCCTATATCGCCAACACCTTCGGCATCACCTCGGCCATCTGGGCGCACGTCATCACCTACACGGTGATCGTGACCTTCGCCATCGTGTTGTTCGAGGTGCTCGGCGCCGTCTACCAGCGCTACCTCGACATGCTGATCGCGCCCGCCTTCGATCGCCTGACCGGCGTCCTGACCGGCGCCGTCGTGGGGGCGCTCGAGGTGACGGTGATCCTGATCATCGGCGTCGGCGTCGTCAACGCTAAGCTGCCCGGTGGCTACGCCCCGCCGCCCGCGTTTCTGACCGCCCAGGATTGGTTCAGCAACTCCCTCCTGGCGCCGCATTTCTACGGCCTGGAGCCGATCACTCGAACGATCTTCTCGCTGGTCCTGCCGAACAGCATCAGCGGCTACTTCACCCAGCTGATCAGCCACTAACTCCGGCGCAGCCGCCCATCTGCTAAGCAATCAGTCGTGGCATTGACGTCGCCGCGGCTGCGGCGAGCATTCTTCTCCAGGGATCCCGTGATCGTGGCGCGGGACCTGCTGGGCCGCATTCTCTTCTATCGCACGCCCGAGGGCGTGCTGGCCGGTCGCATCGTCGAGACCGAGGCCTATACCGGCGAGGCCGATCCGGCCTCACACGCCTTTCGCGGCCGCACCGCCCGCAATACCGTTATGTTCGGGACCGGCGGGCATGCCTACGTCTACTTCAGCTACGGCGTGCACTACTGCCTCAATGTGACGGCCGACGCGCCCGGCGTGGCCGGGGCAGTCCTGCTGAGGGCGCTCGAGCCGCTGGCAGGTATTGAGCTCATGCGAGGGCGCGGCGATCACGGGCCGGAGGCCAGGCTCCTGAGCGGACCCGGCAAGATCGGGCGAGGCTTTGGCCTGACCCTCAAGGACAACGGTCGGGATTTCACCCGTGGGCCGCTCGGCATCGCCGCCGGCACGCCCCTTCCGGATCGCGAGGTTGCCATCAGCCGGCGGATCGGGATCTCCCGCGCGGTGGATCTGCCCTATCGCTTTTCGGTGGTCGGCAGCCGATCGGTCTCCGGAGGTTCTAGGGGAGGGTGACGGTGATGGTCTGCGCGGCCGGCGCATTGGCCGGGTTGTAGTCGTAGGCCTGGACGTGGAGCGTGTGGGTGCTGCCCGATGCGCCCTTGATCAGGAAGGTAAAGGGGCCCTGCGTCAGCCGCACCGGCTTGCTGGCCCCGTCGAGGGTGAAGTCGACCTCCTTGATCGCCTCATCGTCGGTGGCCGTGGCCGTCACCAGGACACTGCCGTCGGCTTGCGGCGTCTGCGCCAGGGTCAGCGTCGGGGGGATGGTCTCGGTAAAGAGCTGGCAGTTCTGCGTGGGTGGCTGCGGGTTGTTCTTGTCCTTCATGTCCTCCGGGTAGCCCGGCGGGTAGACGACGAACGTCTTGGTGGTGGTCAGGCTGGCCGGGATGTCGGGAGTGGCGAGCAACCCGTCGGTGGTGCAGACCCGGATGGGGTGGTACCAGTCGTCCGGCCGGGTCGGCGCGGTGCCGGCGGTGAACCAGTCGGTGATCGTCTGGCCGGCGCAGTTGGGAGTGGCCAGCAGGCCGCTCGCCTGGCACACGGTCACCTTCTTGATACCGTCCGGTACGGCAAAGTCGCGCACCGGCTTGTTGGCTTCATACCACCGGCGCAGGTGTGGCCCATCCAGGCGCCGATCACGATGTCCGGGTTGTAGCCGATCAGCCAGGAGTCGTGCCAGTTCTCGGTGGTGCCGGTTTTCGAAGCAAACGGTCGCTTGATGTTCAGGGCGGCGCCCACCGGACGCAGGATGTCGCTGATCATGTACGTGACCTGGGCGGGCAGGACGCGTACCCCCGGATTGGGCTTCCATTCCTGCAGCGTCTTCCCCTGGCTGTCGACGACTTTGAGGATGACCGTGGGGTCGTGGTAGATGCCACCCG
>VBIW01000119.1 GCA_005880915.1 Chloroflexota bacterium
GCTGGCCGTTCGTCGCAACTGCACGTGTGATCCCGATGGGCACGTAACCTGCCCGCCACACCGCATGCTCGACGAAGACCAGCATGCGTTAGACCGGCTCGTCTTCGTGCGGCGCATGCTGGCAGAACATCTCTGGCAGGAAGAAACGAACATCAAGAAGGGCGATTGATGGCACTTTCGGTCGGACAGGGCATCCGCGATCAGATGGCAGCAAACGGCGACCACCCGCTCGAGGACTCGCAATTCAAGGCGAACGCTGACGGCACGGTGGTCGAAAAGTGCCTCGGTACCAAGGGCGTCTACGTCGCCAGCAACGCCAGCGGGCAGTGGGAATCAGCCGGCCCTTTACCCGCAGCGGGGTAGCGCCAGGCCCGCCTACCCCGCACAACGGCCCGTACCGCGGCACCGACGTGAGCAACTGGACCGGACCGCTCTCAGCACGCGCGCTGAAGGATTGGGACACCATCGGTATCGACCTGGTGATCGTGCAGGCGATCGACCCGCCGCCCGGTTATCCGCCCGGCGTGACACGCCAGCAACTCATGGCCTGCCGTGATATTGGGCTGACCACCGATGCGTATGTCTATCTGTGGCCCGCTGATACCGTCCAGAGCATCCTGGCTCGCGCTCAGCTCGCCACGGGATTGCCCGTGCGGCGCTGGTGGCTCGACGTCGAGGAGCGGGGCGTGTACTCGAATCTGATCGGGGTAGCGCTCGAAACGCTCGACCACGCCCCAGCCACTATCCAGCGCGCAGGCATCTACACCGGGCAGTGGTTCTGGGACGGCTACCTGGGCGGCACCACGGTATTCGCCGACCGTCCACTGTGGACCTCGCAGTACGACGGCATCGTCGACCCAAGCCGCGTCAAGCTGTACGGCGGCTGGACGGTCGTAAGTCTGAAACAATACGCCGGCACGTCGACGTTGGCAGGCGTCGGCAACGTCGACCTGAACGTGCTCAGCGCCACGGAGGCTGGCCAGTTGTGAACGCCACGCCGGATGGCGCCAGCACCATCGAACTCGACTGGTTTTTGCCGGATGTGTGGTTCGGTCGCGCCATCGTCTGGGTGGAACGCATCCGCAACCGCCGTGCTCGTTACTGCCACGGCGGCATTCGCACACCCACTGCCTACTACGAAGCGGTCGAAACGGGCTTTCGCAAGCTGGATGCTCCGCCACGTCCTCCCGACGCGACCCGAGCGATGTCTGTTGACTCAGCGGCTTTGCAGCACGGGTCTCACTACCTTGAAGGTCAGATCGGCCATCGGTACTCGTTCATCACCATCCTGGCCGATCTCGCCAGCGCCGTCTCGGGCGTACACATCATCTGCACGATCGCCAGCGAGCACGTCTGCTCGGCACAGATGGCCTGGGCGTTGATCTATTTCGGCGTGCTCGAAACCGATTCGCCTGATGCCGCAACGCCCGACAGTCTCGCCCAGATGTACGGAGTCTGAATGGCTAACATGCTGGTGCGGCTGACCCGCGATGCTCTGGCGGCCAGAGCCGGTGACCAGGACGCCATGTTGCGTCTCGCCCGCGGCGGCATTCCCCTCCTTGCCCGCCAGTTACACCCCAGTCTGGGACCAATCGCCGACGTCGCCGCCGGGGTCTACGACTACCTTGCCCGTGACGACCTGAAGGCCCCGCCCGTTGACGGTAACTACACCACACCCGGCGCCGGACGCTTCACGCGCTGGCTGCTTGGCCTCAAAGACGGGATCGTGGTCGTCGTCGGTGCGCCCGGCCAGGGCAAGACCGCTACCCTGTGCGCCATCGCCGACCGCTGGCCAACCGCCAGCCATCGCTACATCGTCGGCGTCGACCCCAGCTCGCTTAGCGGTACACCCCTTGAGCCGTTTCAGTGGAACGGGGCGCGTATCCGTCGCCTACCGCCCCGCTCCGTATTGCTCGTGCCAGACTCGGGCCTGTACCTGGAAGCCAGGGACTTCAGCCAGTCAGCAGAACAGGCTGTCCGCGAGCTCGCGGCTATCGCCAGACACCGACAGGTCCGCATCCTCCTCGACGTGCAGTACTCCTCGATGCTGGCGAAATCCGCGTTTTTGTGCAAAGCGCTGCTCTACAAGAGCCTCGGGCCGGCATGGGAAGTGATCGAACGTCAGGAGATGCGCGGCATGGCCAAACTGTCGCAAGAAGCCTTCGCCGAGGTCCCGGCCGACGAACGCATTAGATACGTCTACGCCATCAGCCAGGAGGCCGATTTCAAGGGGCTGGTAAGAGTCCGTCTGCCCGACTGGTACTCAGACGACATCAGCGAGTCACACGCTGCTCCTGAGGAATGGGTCGAGGGCGACTACGAAGAACGTGCGGATGCGTAAATCGCTGGCTGCTTTCTGGGCGTGGCTGACACGCTTCCTTGTGACCAGGAAGTGATTGGCATACCGACCGGTCGGTCATAGAGACAGAAGATGATGATGCAGGCGGTTCTTGCCGTTGTGCTGGTCATGGCGGCCAGCCAAGTTTACGCACAGTCGGACGATACGCCCGAGTCTGATGCAGCGCTGGTTGAGGCAGCGCGAGATGCCGGCGTCCACCCTGTGGACCTCGCTGGAGCGGTCAACACGACCGGCCTGGGCCCACGAGAGTACCTGTACGCGGTGGGCGAGCTCGAACGGCCCTACGTACCGACAGCCCATCCCGTGAGCACAACGGGTCCGTATGGATTGAGTCCATATCTGGCACGAGTAGCCTGGTGCGAATCGCGCTACAACCCGCGCGCAGTTGGCAGACGCGGCGAGATTGGACTGTTTCAACTACTGCCCGGTGGTATGTTGCCGGTGTTCTACGCGCGAGGGTTTACGGACCCCTGGAGCGGTGAGCAGCAAGCCGAGTTCGCACGCTGGGCTTTTGCCCACGGCTATGCACGTCGCTGGACCATCCGATCCGGTCGAATTGTTCAACCATCTCCAGTTGCTCGCGCTCGGTCTATGGCTGTTCGGACCGTGGGATACCTTTGAGAGCGACCCGGTACTGTACGCCGGCATGGCCGAGTTCGGTACGGCCCCGCAGTGGGGCTCAGTCGGGCTCGGACTTGCCTGGCTTGGCATGCTGTCGTTGCTGCTCGACTGGCGCCGTCTACGCATTGTGTCCGCGCTGCTCAGCTTCGTCGTCTGGGTCTTTCTGGCGCTGGCGATGGGTGCTCCAACACACTGGACCTCGAGCGCGCTGCCGCTCAATCTGACGCGCGCGCTGGCCTCGGGCTGGATCTATTTTCGGCTTGACCGGACACGGATCCGGTTCTGACAGTGACCGGGCGAATGGCCGACGACAACCTGAAGACAGCCATCACGGGTGCCGGACTCGGCGCTGTACTGCTTGAGGTCGTTCGCCGCGCCTCGGATGCCTGGCAGAAGCGCGAACAAGCACGGGCAGACGAAAAGCAGAAATTGAACGCGCGAACAGTCGACGCCTCCGGCCAACTGCAACGGTACCTGGAGCGACAAATCGAGGACTTGCGACGAGAGCTACACCAGGTCCAGCAAGAAGCGCGACGGGAATTGAACCAGGTCGAAGAAGAAGCCAGGGAACAGGGGCAGTTGGCCGGAGGCGTCGACAGATTCCTGAGCCGGCTCAGCGACGCCTGCAAGCCGCGCTCGACCGTATGCGTCAGGTCGGCGGACTGGGCTGAGGCGCCGAGTCGCTGCACTTCGGCCAACTCGACTTCGACCACACACTCGCCGTCGCAACATTCGTCAAAGGGCTCCCCGGCGCCGACCTGGTCACACCACACCACGCCAAAGTCAGCGCAGCATGGGCAAATTTCATGTCCGCAGCGCACGCAGCGCGGCATATCGACCTCGCGCCAGCGACCATCCCGGCCACGCACACGTTGCGTCACGGGTATGTATCTCTGTTCATTCGGGGACTCCCTTGGCCAAC
>VBIW01000126.1 GCA_005880915.1 Chloroflexota bacterium
GATTGGCCGTAGTCCTCCGATTGCCAGTGTGCCAGCGCTTGTTTGTAGAATTCGGAGGTGCGCTCCAGCAGCGGCAGCCCAATCGCCGCGACAATCAGCACACAAACAAATGTCATCTGGAAGCTCGCGGTGAAAAGCTCCCGCGGTTCAAACACCAGCAATCCGAGGGCAGCCGCGCCTAAAGCGTTGACCATGGCGCGCTCGCGGTAGAGCAGCCGCGTGCCAAGATAAATTGCACACATCAGCGTTGCCCGCCACACCGGCGCGCCGACCTCGGTGAGGAATGCGTAGCCAACGCAAAAACCCACGGTGAGGAAGGTTGCCGGTATCTCGCCCACGCGCAGGCGGCGCATGGTCCAGAACACCACAAACGCCAGAATGCTCACGTTCATTCCCGACACCACAAGGATGTGGTAAGTCCCGGAGCGCTGAAAGTCCATGCGGGTGTCACGGTCAATGAAGGCTTCCTCGCCGATTACCATGGCGTCGATCAGCGCCGCCTGGCGCGCAGGCCAAAGCTCGTGCACCTTTGCAATTACGCTGCGGTGCATGCGCGAGCGCCAGAATTGAATCCGGGCGCCGGCGAAACCGGGAAGCACCTCGACGTTTTCGGCCTTGGCGGAACCGAGCGCGGCAATGCCCTTGGTCGCGAGATACGCCTCGTAGTCGAAAGCTCCCGGGTTGCGGAAATTTCGCGGCGGCCTCAGTCTCGCGGGGAAACGAATGCGCTCGCCGTAGACAAAGAACCTGATCGGTGTTGCGCCGGGAGCTTGTTCGCCGCCTTCCTCGGGGGCTTCCTTCGGGTGAGGGGCATAGATATTGAGCCGGATGCCGGAATGTACCGGCACGGCCGAGGCGGCGTCGACCGCAACTTCTTCCGTCTCGACGTCGACCGTCTGCCGGGTTTCGCCGAAGCTGCCGGGGCGCAATTTTCCGTCGCGGACCACATGGGCTGTGATCTGGAGTTGGCGGCCGTCGGCAAATTCCTGAATTTTTGTATCGAGAGATGTCGAGGCCCCGCGCACTTGCACGTGCAACGCCCCTACAAGAAAGACCGCGCCCAGGGTCAGCCCACGCCCAAGCCAGACGCGCCGCTGCACGAAATACGCCGCCGCCATCGCGACCGCCAGCGCTCCTACCACCCACCACAAGACCGGGCGCCAAAGGTAGACACCGGCTACGATCCCCACTGAGTACGCCACCGCCGCCCACAGCATGGGCTGGCGCACCGGCTTGAACTGGAAAGCTGGAAGAGTGCTGGTCGCGGGTGCGGGATTGAGGGGAGCGGGCGGCATACGGGAGTCAGCATTCGGCCAGTCGGCACTCTGCATTCAGCCACCAGACGGTTGGGGTTGTTTGTGTTTTGGACTCTCGCAAAGTGTCATCCTGAGTGGCGTTCTTCGCCACGTAGGATCTATGCAATTGGCCAGGAGTGTATAGATCCTTCGCCTTCGCTCAGGATGACAAGAGGCGAAGGCAGGATCGTGCCAGTTCGGAGCCGCGAGCATCCCGAATCGCTACCGTAGCGCCGCCCTCCCGGCGGCTGTCCGGGGGGCGTCCTGCCCGCCGCACCGAGGGCGAGACGCCCCTTCGGCAAGCTCAGGGCAGGCTCTCGGGACAGCCGGCAAGATGCCGGCGCTACACTTAAGCGCTACCATACTCCTCGTTTACCGTACCAAATGCAGCACGCTCTCCAGGTGATAGGTCTGGGGAAAAAGGTCGACCAGATGCGCCTGCTCAACGTGGTACCCCCCTGCGAGCAAGGGCACCAGATCGCGCGCCAGCGTCGCCGGATCGCACGACACATACGTCAGCCGCGGCGCGCCAAGATTCGCCAGCATGCGCGCTACGCGCTCTCCTAAACCGCTCCGGGGCGGGTCCACCACCGCTAGGTCGGGCGTATGAATGTTATGAATGAGGACTTTGCCCTTCCCGGCCCGCCCCTCTCTCCCCGAACGGCTCAGGTATTGCTCGCTCGAAGCCTGAATCACCTCTGCCTTCGAGGACAGATTGTAGGCAAGGTCGCCAGCGGAAGTCTGTGACGACTCGACAGCCACTATGTGATGAAAGTCACGTGCCAGCGCTGTGGAAAACAGTCCCACCCCGGCGTACAGATCCAGCGCCAGGTCGCCCCGCCGACCGTCGGTTACAAGCTTCACCAGTTCGTCAGTCAGATAACGATTCGTCTGGAAAAACGAGCCCGCGCTCACGCGAAACGAAGCCAGTAGGGTCTCATAGGTCAGGCTCGGCTCGCCGAGCGAGAGGAGTTGCTCCTGCGTGGGCGGGCCGCCCGCCTGGGCCGCGCGAAATGCCACGACTCCCGTGATCTCCGGGAGGGCGGCGCGCAACTCTTCGGTCCACGCCCTCACCGCGGCTCGGCGTGCTTCCGACGCGCAAGAGAGTTCAATCTGCAGTTTCGTGTCGTCCGCGTTGGCGAAGAATTCAATCTCGCGCACGCCGGCCGCGGCCTTGCCCGCGCGCCCGGTCTCCCACAGTGCAGCAATGCCGCGGTTGATCAGGGGCGAACTGATCGGACATTGCTCCACGGCCATCAACTCGTGCGAGCCAACCTTGAAATATCCCGCGGCAAAGTCGGGGTGAACCCGAAGCTGCAAGCGCGAACGATTGCGATAATTCCACGGCGGCGAGGGATGCACCTCGATCTGGCACGCCAGTTCAAGCTTGGCAAAGCGGCGCAGAGTCTCGCGCAGAATGTCCTTCTTGATTGCGAGCTGATGCTC
>VBIW01000127.1 GCA_005880915.1 Chloroflexota bacterium
TGCCGCGCAACCTCTTCACGTCGGAGTCGGTCACCGAGGGCCACCCCGACAAGATCGCCGACCAGATCAGCGACGCCGTCCTCGACGCGGTCCTGGCCAAAGACCCGCTCGGCCGGGTCGCCTGCGAGACGGCGCTGACCACCGGCACCGCCCTGGTCTTCGGAGAGATCAGCACCGACTGCTACGTCGACATCGCCAAGGTGGTGCGCCAGACCATCCGCGAGGTCGGTTACACCCGGGCCAAGTACGGCTTCGACTACGAGACCTGCGGCGTGCTCGTGTGTATCGACGAGCAGTCCCCGGACATCAAACAGGGCGTCGACGTCGGCGGTGCCGGCGACCAGGGAATGATGTTCGGCTTCGCCTGCGACGAGACCCCGGAGCTGATGCCGGCGCCGATCCAGCTCGCCCACCAGTTGTCGCGCAAGCTCAGCGAGCGGCGCCGCGACGGCACCCTGCGCTGGGCGCGTCCCGACGGCAAGACCCAGGTCACCGTGCAGTACGACGACGAGGGCCGCCCGCGTCGCGTCGACACTGTGCTGATCAGCGTCCAGCACTCCGAGGACGTGTCCAACGAGCTGGTCTTCGGCGAGGTCCAGGAGCACGTCGTCGAGGAGGTGATCCCCGCCGAGTGGCTGGACAAGGACACCCACCGCTACGTCAACCCCACCGGTCGGTTCGTCATCGGCGGGCCGCAGGGTGATGCGGGGCTGACCGGCCGCAAGATCATCGTCGACACCTATGGCGGCTATGCGCGCCATGGCGGCGGCGCCTTCAGTGGCAAGGACCCGACAAAGGTCGACCGGAGCGCCGCCTACGGGGCGCGATGGGTGGCCAAGAACCTGGTCGCGGGCGGCCTCTGCGGCAAGTGCGAGATCCAGCTCGCCTACGCCATCGGCGTGGTCAAGCCGGTTTCGGTCAGGATCGACACGTTCGGGACGGAGCGCGTGCCGGCCGACCAGATCGCCGCGCTGGTCGACGAGTACTTCGACCTCTCCCCGGTGGGGATCATCAGCGCGCTGCAGCTGCGCCGTCCCCTCTACCGGCAGACGGCGACCTTCGGTCACTTCGGTCGCAGCGACCTCGACCTGCCCTGGGAGCGCACCGACCGCGCCGCCGAGCTCGCCGCCGAGGCGGGGACCGAGCCGCTGGTGACCGGGGCGACCGCCACGGCGTGACCACCCAACCCGCAGGGTGAGCCTGCACGTCCTGGTCCTGGCGGGCGGCAGCGGCACCCGCCTGTGGCCGCTGAGCCGTGCCGCCGTCCCCAAGCACCTGCTGCCCCTGGCGTCCGACGGGCGCACCCTGCTGCGGGCCACCGTGGAGCGGGTGCTGCCGCTCGGTGCCCAGGTGCACGTCGTCACCGTCGCCGCCCAGGAGGAGACGTGCCGCACCGCGCTGAGCGGGCTGGACCTCGGCGACCACCCGGTCATCGCCGAGCCCGCCGCCCGGGGCACCGGCCCGGCGCTCGGCCTGGCCACGCGCTGGATCGCCCGCGACGATCCAGGGGCGCTGGTCTGCTCGGTGCACGCCGACGCCCACGTCGGCGATGACGCCGCCTACCGCGTCGCGCTGTGGGCGGCGGCGGGCTGGGCGAGGGCCACCGATGGGCTGGCCACCGTCGGCCTCGCCCCGGCATACCCGAGCACCGGGATGGGCTACATCGCGGCCGGCGAGCCGCGCCCGGCCTCGGAGTGGGTCTCGCCCGGCGGTGTCGCCGGACCGCTGGCCGCCGCCGCGTCGGCGCTGGAGGGCTGCGCCGGCGCGGGCTTCGTCGAGAAGCCGGGACGTGCCGATGCCGAGGCCTACGTCGCCGGTGGCCGCCACCTCTGGAACCTGGGGCTCTTCGCCTGGCCGGTGGCGGCGTTCGAGGCCGAGCTGCGCAGCGCCGACCCGGACCTCGCCGCCGCGCTGCACCGGGTCGTCGACGCCCGCTCCCGCGGTGACCAGCCGGGGGCGGCGGCAATCTACTCCGGCCTGCGCACGGTCGCCGTCGAGCCGCTGGTCTGGGAGCGCGCCCGCACCGTCACCGTGGTGCGCGCGGCGTTCCCCTGGTCCGACCTCGGCTCCTGGGCGGACCTGCTCGGCGCCCGTCGCGACGGCGGCGAGGCCGACGCCGACGGCAACGTGCTCAGCGGCGACGTCGTCGCTCCCGGCTCCCGCGGCTGCCTGGTCGATGCCCGCGGCGGTCGTCTCGTCGCCGTGGTCGGCGCCGAGGACCTGGTCGTCGTCGACACCGGCGACGCCGTGCTGGTGGTCCCCGCCGAGCGGGCCCAGGCGGTGCGCGACGCTGTCGACGCGCTGCGCACCCGGGGGCGCGCCGAGCTGCTCTGAGCCCGGCGCGCCCGAGGCCGGCTACTGGGCGCTGCCCAGCCCGGTCTGGCCGTTGATGTTCGCCGTCGTCACCGGAACGGTGGCGCAGTTCTCGCTGCTGCCGCTGGGAATGCTGAAGACCAGCTCGGCCAGCGTCGATTCCCCGCTCGAGAACTCGGTGGTGGTGTAGGTCACCCCGTTGACGACAGTGCTGGGGATGACCGTGCCCTGGAGCGCGACCTCGGCCCCCCCGCCGCTGGTCGTGTAGCTCACCACGGTGGTCTTGGCGTTGTTCCACTGAACCACCGCGACGCCGCTCGTCGTGCTCGACCCGCAGCTGCCGCTACCGCTGGCGAATGGCCCGGTTCCGGTGAGCGTGCCGCTGGGGCTGCCGGCGAAGACGGTGCCCGAGGTCAGGGTGCTGTCCGTCGACTGGCAGCCGCTCATCGTCCCCGAGAACGCGTACTGAAAGCTCTGCGAGCTCGTGCTCAATCCCGGGTTCAGGTGCGACCGGCAGGCCGATTGGACGGAATCTCATCACCGGCTCCTCCGTGCATCCGCCGCCGGGGCTCCGGCCCGAAGAGGGCCCCCGCCGGCTCCTCCGAGGGGTCGTTGGATGCTAGGGCATCGGTACCGGTTTTGTTGACAGCAACTCTATCAAATCGGCCTCTCCCACCACTCCGACGCCGCGCCGCGATCGCTGCAGGCGCACGCGCCGTGGCCGGACCGGCATGGGCGCACCCAGCCGCTCGGAGGGGGGCTCCGCCGGAGCCGGCCGGCTAGTCCGAGGAGAGCACCAGCCGGGCCGTCACCGCCGGGCCTTGACCGCCTCGGCGGCTGCGGTCGCGGCTCCCAGGGCCCCGGCGTAATCGCCAAGGCCGGCAGGAACCACCTGCACACTCTGGTCACCATCGACGAAGAGGTGGGGTTGCATCGCCGCCGCGATCCGCTTCGCGAACGGCGCGCCCAGGCGGGTGCCCAGACCCCCGCCGATGATCACCGCCTCGACGTCGAGGACGTTGACCACCGACGCCAGCGCCTGGCCGCCGGCGGCGACGGCCTCGTCGATGAGCGAATGGGTCAGCGCGTCACCATGGTCGAGGGCGCGGGCGATCACCCCGCTGGTGACATGGTCGCGGCCCTGCTTCTCCATGATCTTGAAGAGCTCGGTGTGCTCGCCCTTCTGCACCCGCGCGCGCGCGCGGCGCTCCACCGAGGCGCGGCCCGCGTAGGCCTCGAGGCAGCCGCGCCGGCCGCAGCCGCAGCGCCGTCCACCGTCGACGACGCAGACGTGGCCGATCTCTCCCGAGGCGCCGCTGCGGCCGGTGCGCAGGACCCCGTCGAGGATGACCGCGCCGCCGACGCCGGTGCCGAACCAGGCGCCGATCAGGTCCGAGAAG
>VBIW01000164.1 GCA_005880915.1 Chloroflexota bacterium
GATCGCGCTGATCGTCATCGCTTTTGCGCAGCTGATGGTCGTGCTCGACGCCACCATCGTGAATGTCGCGCTTCCGTCCATCCAGCGCGCGCTCAAGTTCAGCTCGACCGACCTCGAGTGGGTCGTCAATGCCTACTCGCTCGCCTTCGGCGGGCTCATCACCAACTACCTGTCGTGGCGTTGGGTCCTCTTCGTGAACGTTCCGATTGCTTTGCTGCTCGCCGTCGCGGCGCCTCGCGTGCTCGCGGCATCAGAACCTCGCCCGGGACGCCTCGACCTTCCTGGAGCAGTCACCGTGACCGGCGGCATGACGCTCCTCGTCTACGGCCTTTCGCGCGCTGCCACTCACGCGTGGAGTGACACCTGGACCGCAGCTTCGCTCGGAATCGGGGCCGCCCTCATCGTCCTGTTCCTGCTCATCGAGCTCCGAAGCAAGCAGCCTCTGATGCCCCTGAAAATGTTCGCCAACAGGAATCGCTCCGGCGCTTACGTGCTCAGGATGATCGCAGGCTCAGTGACGATCGCCGTGCTCTTCTTCCTGACGCAGATCGTCCAGAACGTTCTCGGCTACAGCCCGCTCAAGGCCGGCTTCGCCTTCCTGCCGCTCGGCGTCGGAGTCGTCATCACGGCGCAGGTCACCTCACGCGTCATCGGGCGGATCGGCGCGCGGCTGCCGATCGCCGTCGGCGCCCTGGCGGTCGGTGGAGGCCTGGTGTGGCTCTCGCGCATCACGATCGATTCCACCTATCTCCACGACATCGTCGGACCGCTCGTCGTCCTGTCTGTCGGACTCGGTTTGATCTTTCTGCCGACCACTCTCGTCGCCGTGTCCGGTGCGGCGCGACACGAGTCGGGCCTCGTCTCGGCTGTGCTCAACGTCAGCCAGCAGCTCGGCGGCTCGGTCGGCCTGGCCGTGCTGGGCACGATTGCCGCCAGCGTCGCCAAGGGCCACCTTGCAAACGTGCGACCAACGCACGAGCTGCTCAGCCAGGCGATCGTCAGCGGCTTCACGACAGCCTTCGAAATCGGAGCGATGATCTCGCTCGTAGGCTTCATCCTCGCGATGGTCGTTATCCGGGGGCGCCGGCCGCAGCCGGTGGCCCAGTCGCTGCCACAGGCGGCCTGATACAACCCGCAATCAAAGGAGGTTTCCAGATGAATCCAGATGACCTGCCGATCCCGAAGGAGGAAGGCTTCGTCGTGACCCACTTCCTCGTGGTCTCAGACCAAGATCGATCCCGCGATTTCTACCAGTCGCTGTTCGACGGCAAGGTCGTGTTGGAGCGAGATCCGGTGATCATGAAGGTAGCCAACTCGTGGCTGATCCTGAATGTCGGCGGCGGACCGACGGACGACAAGCCGACGGTCACGCTCACGACCCCGGCGAACCCGGACCAGACCAGCGCATTCCTCAACATCCGTGTGGCGGACATCGCACACATCTATAAGGAGTGGTCCGCGAGGGGCGCGCACTTCCTCACCGAGCCAAAAGACCACGGCAGCGAGATCCGCGCGTACGTTCGCGACCCGGACGGGCACCTCATCGAGGTCGGACAGTCCCGCCGATCCGGGCGAGGCGAGTGACTCGCCGACATCGTTAGCTTGACGGCGCGCGTCCGCAGCAAAGCGGGCGCGCGCCTACTTTGTCGAGCCGGCCTCCGCCGCCTGCTGGACGCCGACGCCGACGAGGAGCAGCCACGCGCCGGTGACCATGAAGATGAAGGACGACATCATCCCCACAGCGACCACGTACAGGCCCCACTCATGACCGAAGAACAGGATGAGCGCGCCAACCTGCTCGACGACCAGGCAGGCAAAGCTGCCAACACTGCGCAGGAAAACGCCCCGGTCGGCGCTGCGTTCCGCCATCCGGAAGCTGCTGTAGAGGATCGCCTCGACGACCACGAGCACGGCGATCAGCTCGACCGCCACCGCTTGCCCGTTCTGGCCGCCCATCAGCACGAGCGCGCAGCGAATGAAAACCGCGGTCAGGCCCGTGAGGATGGTACGGGCACGATGCCGGTGGACCGGATCGCCGGTGATCTCCTCGAGGTGCAACGTCATGGCGACGAAGACCAGGCCGGTCAGCGCCGCAGCACCGCCACCGACCATCAAGAAATAGTCGTGCCAGACAGTCGGCTGGTACATGCTCGACTAGCGGGTCGACACTAAAACCAGCTGCCGCCCCGGCCGCGCCGCACCAGCATCGCGACGCCGAGGAGGATCAGAAGAACCGGCCACAGAACGTCGCCTTTGAGCCAGCTGAGCAAGCCCATGTTGGACCGTACCAGCCGCCGCCGGGCCAGTGGCTGCGCCATTGGTCGCGCTGCTGCCGCCGCCACTCATGCCACTCGTGGCGCGACGCGCCCGGTCCCGGCGGTGAAGGTGCTGGGGGAGGCGGAGCGGGAGGCGGTGGCTCGCCGGTCATGCCTGGATGCTACGCCTGTGGTTCGGAGCCTCTGCCGCGGCGTGCAGAATGGCGGGCATGGACTGGAAGCCGGCGCTGATCCTCGTCCCCGTCTCCGACGTCTATCGCGCGAAGGCGTTCGACGCCCAAAGACCGGGTTCAAAGTAAAGTCCTCTTGACTCCAGCGGCCCGCCGCCGCGTCGCAGTCTTCGGGCTGAGCCTGAGCCTGATGCTTTGCGGCTGCGGGCGTGTGATCAATCCATCTCAACCTCTGCCACCAGCGCTCGCTGAAAACCTGATCTTCAGCGGTGCCGTCTCGGGCCGGCTGGCTGCCGCCCTCAATCCACAGGTTGGAGCATCGACGAATCCGAGAG
>VBIW01000165.1 GCA_005880915.1 Chloroflexota bacterium
GGGCGATGCGGCTGCCGTTACGGACATTCTCCAGAAGCTCAATGGACTGGGCGAGCAGGTCGCCACCGATCCCGCCGACAGGTTCCTCGATCAGAGCAAGCCGCCATCTCCGTACACAGAGCTACCAGGCGCACCGAAAGGCGCCCAGTTCAAGAGCGGCGGCAACACCTTCCCCGGCGTGCCGGAGTACAGCGACGCACAGGCGCGCTCGCTCGTGCAGCGCCAGGTCGCGACGTCGACGTGGCACCCCGAGACCGTCACCGAAAAAGACAGCGGCATCGCGACAAGCAAACCCCAGGACGTGCTGGTGCTCGGCTCAGGTCCGCTCGCGGTTGCCACCGACGAGGCCGGTCGCCACCAGGTCGTGCTGTGGCCGCCGTACCGCGAAGGCGGCAGCATCAACGGCACCACTCAACTCCAGATGGTGGGCACCAGCCGCTCGCCCGACCTACCGGACGCGCAAGCCGCGGCCGTGCAACTCCAGCGCTCAGGCATCGACTGGTCCGCGTACCACGGCAGAGACGACAACGGCTCAGACCTGTGGGCGGGCGCCCCGCAACAGGAACGCGACCTGGTCCAGCAGATCCTGAAGGCGCCGTACGACGTCGCTGGTCAGCAGAAGACGCTCAACCGCGCCGAGCCGGCCCCCGAGCCACGCCAAGCGGACCTGAGCGACGGCGAGTTGGCAGCGCGCCAGGGTGCACCGGGCTTTCTGGCCGACGAAAAGGCGAAGCGCGACACAGCCCAGCAGCAGGCACTCGACCTGTCTCCGAATGGGACTACCGAGACCCCAGCACAGTCCCAGGCCGCCGAGAACCCTCCGCTTCAAGCTGGCGACCGCGTCTCCTGGTCGACCGCGAGTGGGACGCACATGGGCACGATCGAGAGTCTGAACGCAACCCGCACAGCAAACGTGCGGGCTGACGCAGGGCAGGTAGGCGGCACTGGCGTGTCACTGCCCAGCTACGTGCGCACGATCCCCCTCGGGAAGTTGCTGCCAACAAAGACACTAGCGCCAGACGCCACAGGAGCGGCCCCAACAACGGCCGCCCCTGCATCCCTGATGGAGGCGCCGCGGACCCCGCCGAGTCCAGCGCCTGCTTCAAGTGTAGAGCCGAGCGCCGCAGAGCTTCGCGACCACCTGCCGCACGGCACGCCCGAGTCGCTCGGGCTGTCCGAGCAAGCCGGCGCCGCCGCGTTCAAGGCGGGCAGATCCCGCGCCGTGCCGCGCAGCTACCTTGATGCGCGAGCCGCCGCAGATAAAACCGCGTGGTTCCGTGGCTGGGACCAGGCGAAGGAGTCGAAGCCTCAACCTGCTGGGACTACACTGTCCCCAGAGCAGTCCCATGACCAGCCCGTTCGACGACGAGACGCAGCACGAACCGACGCTGGATCAACTCCAGTACGACATTCGGCAGGCGCTGGAGTCGAGTCCCCGCACAGCACCCAAGGCGAGGGACTCCGAGCTGCTGGCGATGCTGGCACGCGCAACCCAGCGGCTGGCGCGGAACCTCATAGCGAGCGGCCTGCGCCCACACGAGGCGTGGGATCAGGCGCGAAGAGAAACGCTCCAGAGCGTGTAAACCAGCCAACCGTCGAAGCCGGCAAGAACTACCGCCCAACTCCCGCAGATTTGCGCTGGCAGGAAAAGACACCAGCGCCGCAGCGCTTCGAGGCCAACGTTGACGCGATCCGCCGTGCCAAAGACATCACTGAGACCGGGCGGCCTGTTACCGACGCTGACCGTGCCGCGTTCGCCCGCTACAGCGGCGTAGGCGCAACCGATTTCAACGACGCCTTCCCGCTCAGCAAGGCCAAGGAGCCGGACCCGCGACTGGTCGCGCTCGGTGAGCAGCTCAAGCAATTGCTCGGACCGAAGGAGTACGCCAGTCTCAGCCGGTCGCGGCTGAACGCGCACTACACCACGCCCACGGTCATCAAAGCCATGTGGGACGCCGTCCAGCGTCTCGGCGCCGACAACCTGCCGAGCTTGATGCTGAAGGCGCTCTACCCCGAGGCCAACGTCCACGTCATGGGTTTCGAGCGCGTCGATGACAACATGCCCGGCGCGGTCCCCGACAACAGCCAGGACATCGTCATCAGCAACGTGCCGTTCGGTGCCTACGGTGTGGCGGACCCGAAGTACGCGGGCCAACCCGGACTCACCGCGCGCATTCACAACTACTTTTTCGTCAAGGGCCTCGACAAGGCTCGCCCGGGCGGACTGGTCGCGTTCATCACGTCGCACCAGACGTTCGATGCCGCGTCCGGTGGACGCCAGGACTTCCGTCGCTATCTGGCTGATCGCGCCGACCTGGTGGGCGCCATCCGCCTGCCGCAGGACGCCTTCCCCGATACCGCGGTCACCACCGACGTGCTCTTCTTCCGCAAGCGAGACCTGCCCGAAGGCACCACGTCACCCGCGGCCGAGCCGGACTGGATCGGCACCGAGCAGCGCACGTTCAAGGACGAGCGCGGCGAAGACGTGCCCGTCAACATCAACAGGTACTTCCTCGAGCACCCGGAGCAGGCGCTGGGCGAGCACGCCGCGAGTCGCCACACGACCGACGGCAAACAGTCCGGCTACGTCCTCAAGAAGGACAAGGGCACCCCGTTCGCGGACCAACTGCGCGATGCAGTCAAGCGTCTGCCCGAAAACGTGCTCACCCCGCGCGACGACGTGACCACCACGCCGGCCTCGACTCAGGCCGCCAGCAAGACGCTCGAGGGCTCGTTTGTGGACCAGGGCGGCAAGCTGATGACCCTGCGTGACGGCGAGCTCAAGCCCGCCGGGCGCTACGTCGAGCGCAAGGATGGCCGCGAGTGGGTGGCGTTCTCCGACGACCAGGTGCAGCGCATCCGCGACATGCTGCAGGTCCACGATCTGGGCCGCGACGTGCTGGATGCGCAGCTGCAAGGCCGCGACGAGCGCACGATCAAACTGGCTCAGGCCAAGCTGCGCCAGGCCTACGACAAGTACGTCCGCGCCAACGGGCCGCTCCACATCCAGGCCAACCGCCTGCTGATCCGCAGCGACACGCGCTCGTACTGGCTGCACGGCCTTGAGCGCTGGGGCGCCGAGTTGGCCAAGGTGTGGGACGTCGCAAAAGACAAGCGCCCGACGACGGTCACCGCCGAGCACCTGGTCGCGCTGCGGTCCGACCTGTTCTCGCGTACCGACCTGCAGGCACCCACCAAGCCGGTTACCAGCGCCGCCACACCGAAGGACGCGCTAATGATCGCGCTGAACGAGCGCGCAACGCTCGACTTCGGTCGCATGTCCGACTTGCTCGGTCGGCCCGCCGACGAGATCGCAAGCGACCTGCACAGGGACAAACTGATCTACCGCAACCCCGACTCAAAGCTGTGGGAGTTGGCCGACGAGTACCTCTCGGGCAACATCCGCGAGAAGCTCAAAGCCGCAGAGGCCGCCGCTCAGCGCGACCCGGAGTTGGAGGCCAACGTCGAGGCCCTGGGAGCGGTGCTGCCCGCAGACATCCCGCACGGCAAGATCGACGTGCGGCTCGGCACCCACTGGATTCCAGCGGACGACTTCAACCAGTTCGTGCGCGAGCTGCTCTTCAAGCCCCAGTACCACGACGATCGCTACCAGCCGTTCCAGCACGTTGCAGGCGCGGGCATGGCTTCCTGGAAGCGCACCAGCCACAACGACGGCGGCATGCTCGATCGCGATCGAACGCTCGCGTACGGCACCGACAAGAAGAGCCCCCTCGATCTGATCGAGGCCGCGGCCAACAGCCACGAGGTCCGCATCTACTTCCCCAAGGTCGAGGGTGAGCCTTCGGTACTCGATGAGAAGGCCACGCTCGCCGCCCAGGCCGCCGTGCGCAAGCTGCGCGCGGCGTTCAAGAACTGGATCTGGACCGATCCCGCGCGCGCCGCGCGGCTGGGCCGCTTCTACAACGACACCTACAACTCGTGGCGCAACCGCGAGTACGACGGCTCGCACCTGAGCCTGCCAGGCTCTAGCCCGGCGATCGCCATGCGCCCGCACCAGAAAGCGGTCGTGTGGCGCGCGATCACGTCGCCGACGCTGCTGATGGCGCACGAGGTCGGCTACGGCAAGTCGATGTCAATGGCCGCTGCAGCCGCCGAAAAGAAGCGGCTCGGACTCGAAAAGAAACAGGCGTTCGTCGTGCCGAACCACCTGGTCGGGCAGATGGCGCGCGAGTTCTGGAAGCTCTACCCGCAGGCCAACCTGCTGGTGCCGGACAAAAACGACTTCGCTGCGGACGGCCGCGCCACGCTGATGAGCCGTATCGCCACCGGCGAGTGGGACGGCGTCATCCTGCCCCAGTCACAGCTCAAGCTGCTGCCGGTTCACCCCAGCACCGCGCTGGGCTTCATGGAAGACCTGCGGGCTGAACTGCAGGCGGTCATCCAGGCCTACGCCGATGCGCGCGGCGGCAAGGTCGACAAGGACGACCGCACGTTCAAGGAGCTACAGAACCGTCTGGCCAAGATGGACAAGCAACTCCAGGAAACCCGCGATCGGCTGAAGGCGTACCAGGCTTCCCACGCGCACAGCCTGTTCTGGGACGACCTGGGGCTCGATGGCCTCTACGTGGACGAGGCCGACGCCTACAAGAACCTGCCGTTCTTCACGACCATGTCACGCATCAAGGGGCTGCCGAACGCGCAGTCTGATCGCGCCTTCGACCTGCAC
>VBIW01000045.1 GCA_005880915.1 Chloroflexota bacterium
CGCACACGTGGTTTGTGCTGCACGAGCTGCTGGGCTACCCGCACGTTCGCAACTACGACGGCTCGTGGACTGAGTGGGGCTCGCTCGTCGGCGTGCCCATCGAGCGCTGAGATGATCGCGACTGACACCGTCTACGCATCAGGAACCTGGATCGTGACCAAGGGACGCGAGGAGGAGTTCGTCCGGCGCTGGACCGAATTCTTGCAATGGACCCGATCCACTTTTGACGAGCTCGGCACGGCGCAGCTGATCCGCGATGAGGAAAGCCCCGGGCATTTTGTCTCGTTTGCAACCTGGAAGAGCGTCGAGACGTTGCGTGACTGGCGCTCTCGGCCGGAGTTTGCGGAGCGTCTCGGCGCGTGCCGCGCCCTGTGCGATGAATTCCGCGGCTCGAGCTACACGCTGGCCGTGGTGGTCTGATTGATCGTGGAAAGGCCCGGCGCCGATCTCATCGTGCGCCGGGCCGATCCGCTCAACTGCGAGGTCCGGCTGTCACGGCTGGCGGACGGAGACGTGACGCCGAACGACCGCTTCTACATTCGCAATCACTTTCCGGTTCCGAATATCGACGCGGAGCGCTGGCGGCTGCGTGTGCATGGTCATGTCAAGGAGCCCCTCGACCTTTCATTGCGCGAGCTGAAGCGAATGGCCGCGGCAACGCTTTCTGTAACGCTCGAATGCGCAGGTAACGGACGGATCTTTTTCAATCCGCCGATCGAAGGCGAACCCTGGGTGCTCGGCGCGGTGAGCACCGCAGCTTGGAAAGGAGTCGCGCTTTCGGAGATCCTGGATCGCGCCGGCGTCCGGTTCACAGCCAGGCATTTGATCTTCCGAGGCGCGGACGGCTTTGAGCGCAGCTTGAGCATCGATCAAGCCCGCTTGAGCCCCGTGCTGCTCGCCTATGAGATGAATGGCGAACGCCTTCCGGCGCAGCACGGCCGGCCGCTCCGGGTGCTCGTCCCGTCCTGGTACGCGGTGACCTCGGTCAAGTGGCTGACCGAGATCGAGGTCAGCGATGAGCCGTCATGCGGCTATTACCAGGTTCAGCGGTACTTCTACGAGAGCGGCGCGCCCGTCCGCGTCATGCGTGTGCGCTCATTGATCACCGATCCCGAAGAAGGCGCCACGGTCGATGCGGGCGACCTGACCATCCAGGGTTTGGCCTGGTCCGGAAGCGGTCCGATCGTTCGAGTCGATGTTGCGGTCGGCGACGGAGACTGGTCAGCGGCCGAACTCCTCGGACAACCTGATCGTTACGCCTGGAGGCGTTGGCGGCTGGTGACGCGTATCGAGCGACGTGGCGAAATTCGGATCCACTCGCGCGCCACCGACTCAAGCGGCCAGACGCAACCCGCGCAGGCGGGCTGGAACCGGCTCGGTTACGGGAACAACGCGATTCAGACCGTGGCTTTTCGCACGCGCTAGCGCCGAGAGGTTGCTCGATCTGACACTAGCCAAGCGCCTCATTGCGTCCTGCGCGCTGAGCTGGGCATTTGGAGCAGTCGCTTGAGCTGATGTCGCACACGTGCTACGCTACTCAAATGGCGAAGGTGATCACCCAGCGGACGCTTCGGAATGACAGCGGCGAAATCATGCGCGGCCTCGACCGCGGCGAGTCCTACATCGTCACGCGCAATGGTGTGCCCGTCGGGGAGCTCGTGCCCGTCCGCCGCCGTACGGCAGTGCCAGCCGGGATGCTGGTGGCCGCGCTCGCCGGCGCACCGCGCATCGATCCGACTAGGTTCCGAAAGGATATTGACGAACTGATCGATCAGGATCCGCGACCGCGTGCCTGAGCCGCGGCGTACGCGGGGAATGGTCGACACGTCGGTCTTGATCGACCCTCCACCTGAGTCAGCATTGCCAGAGGAGGCGAGCGTTTCGGCCATTACGCTCGCCGAGCTGGTCGCGGGCGTCCACGCTACGCACGATCCAAATGAGCGGGCAGCACGACATGATCGTCTGCAACGAGTCCAGGCGACCTTGGACGCCCTCCCCTTCGACGCTGAAGCGGCGCGAGCTTACGGAAGGGTCTTCGCCGCAATCACAGGCGCGGGACGAAAGGCTCGAGGCAAGCGAGCGATCGACCTCCTGATCGCAGCCACGGCTCTATCCGTCGGCCTGCCGCTGTATACACGCAACATCGACGACTTCAGCGGACTCGAGCGCGTAGTTGACATCGTGGAAGTCCGGGCCTGAATCCAGGGTTCGCGTCCGGTATCGCCATCGCGGTGCCGGCGAAATTCTTACCGACTGGGTCAACCAGGATCTGATCGATGGTGTGGCGAAACGCCAGGCGATCAATTGCGGGGATAGCCTTCCGCCGGCTTGGCAGATTGGACTCGACGAGGAGTTCATCGCCGGCGCAACCGAACCAGCCGACAGTGACCGCTCGGCCGATCAGCATCTGTGCGCCAGGGCATAAGGATGGTGGGCAGTGATGGGAAGAAATCGGTTCTGGCAGCCCGCGTCTGATCTTGTGAGCAGGTGGTGGCGCACCGAGAACGGGGTCTAACCTCACAATCGTTTCGTGGGCTACCTGTGCAGCTGATCGAGGTAAGCGCAATCGGCGTCCGGGCCGCGATTGTACGAATGACGAGCCCGGAAGCCAAGCTTGTTTGGCTGATTTTCCCGATGATCCACCTTGGCGAGAGCGCGTACTACGAGCAGGTCGAGCAGAAGATGGGGGAATGTGATCTCGTCCTAGCTGAAGGCGTCGACTCGCGAATTGTTAGCGCCCTGACATCCTCCTATCGGCTGGCGGCGAACTCTGCCCGAGAGGTTGTGGCGCAGCGTTCGGAACCTCGCGCGATCGGCCATATGACTGTCCAACAGTCGGACATTAGCGGGACCGAATTCGACGCTGCGTGGGGCAAGATGCCCATCGGCCTGCGGTTGGGTATACCGCTCTTGGCGCCGCTATACGGCCTCTGGCTGCGCTACGTGGCCAACCCCGACGATTGGCAGACGAAGCTCCAGACCGACGACTTGCCATCAAACGAAGAGGTTCTGCTTGAGGGCCAGGAGCCTGCGTTCTTCGAACTGGTGATGCACCAACGAAACGAGCACCTGTTTCACCAGATCCTGGCAGTGCAAGAGCGATGGGGCGAATTAGGCAAGGTGGTTGGAGTGGCGTGGGGTGCCAAACACATCGGCGCGGTTGTCCACTACCTCAGTGACCGATGGAACTACATTGCTCGCTCCGGGGAGTGGGTCACCGTTTTCGACTACACGAAATAACGGCCCAGACGTGAGGAGGGCTTGGCGAACACACCTCCCGACTCGTGTTGTGTCCCTAGGCGCCTTCGGTTGGCGTTATGCCGCGAGGCGGAACCTATGATCGACCCATGCGGCGGATCCTGATCACAGGCATGTCGGGCGCCGGTAAATCCAGTGTCATCCGCGCGCTGGCAGCTCGTGGCGTCAAGGCGATCGATACCGATTGGAATCTTGAGTGGGAGTGCGTCGGCCCCGATGGCGACGAATGGGTTTGGCGGGAGGATCAGCTTCGCCTGCTGCTTGATGAAGAAGATGCCGACGCCCTGTTCGTGAGCGCTTGCGTCTCGAACCAAGGCAAGTTCTATGACCGCTTCGATCAGGTCATTCTCCTCAGCGCGCCTGTGTCGGTCACCGTCCAACGGCTGGCGAATCGAACCGACAGCCCCTACGGAAAGCGAGCGGAAGAAGTCGCCGATGTGCTGCGCTACAAGGCCACCGTCGAACCGATGTTGCGAGAGGCCGCATCCGCTGAGATCGATACGAGCATTCCTCTCGCGGAGGTCGTCACGAAGGTTCTAGAAATATCCCTACGGCAGCATTAGGCAGTAGTGGACCGAGGGTTCCGTAACGCGAACCACGCCATCGCCGTCGTTGGCCCAAGAATCAAACTCGCCCACTAATCGACGGTTTACCTTCCTTTCACGCCTACTCAGCCACCGTGTTGAAGTCAAGACGGTTGTGAGCCACGTTAGCAAGCCTACGGCGCATGTAAGCAATGTGGCGTTTCCCATGCAACCCTCGCCATTTGTCATTGAGTCCCAGGACCATCGCGATTCGCGCGACCGCTGGACGTCAACAGCTGTAGTGGATCCGATGGGCTGGCCCGGTGGTGGCGGCGGTGGCGGTGGTGGCTGCCCCAAGCGAGCGGCCAACCGGGCTTTCATCGAATAGGCGAGCTCTTCCACCCGTGACTGGTCCACGAAGACGACCGGCACGTGAGCAACCCGGTCGATCGCCGCTTCGAGGCCGACAACCGACTGCTCAGAATTCGCGAGCAAAGCTTCGGCTTTCGTTGCCCGACCCCCAAGTGACTCGCGAGCCATTGCCTGCAACTCGGCCACGAGGGCTGGCCAACCGACTAGCGACTCGGCCGGCGTTTGATCATCTGCCTGCATAGGTAGACCACAAGGTACTACCACTGTGGCAACCAGGGGCCTCCGCACGGCCACCCAAGGTACAGCTCGCGATATCTCCACTTGAAACGCCGTGACGGAGACGAATTGAGCTGTTTTGGTGGGCGACCCGGGACTCGAACCCGGATGGATTACTCCACACGCCCCTCAAACGTGCGCGTCTACCAGTTCCGCCAGCCGCCCGGCTGAAGCCGCTTGATTTTACTGTTCGTTCGCCATGGCCAGCAGAGTCGTCATGTCAACCGGGCGTACGATCCGATCGATGGCAAGCGATCCCCCTCCGACTCAGCCGCCGGGGCCGCCGCCGGAGCCTGGACCTGGCGCTTCTCGGGACGAGTGGCGTGCCTGGCGCCACCAACAACACGATTACTCGCGCGAGCAGCGGCGCGCCGGCGGGTGGTACGGGCCTGGCTGGTTCGGGCCCTGGAACTGGTGGGGAGGCAGCTGGTTCTGGGGTGCCGCGCTGGTCGTTGTCGGCGTCTACGTCCTGCTCCAGAACCTAGGTCTGCTGAAGTGGCTCCCCGGCGACGTGCTGTGGCCTTCGCTGCTCATCCTGCTGGGCGTTTACCTGCTGGTTCGCCGCGCCCGCACCTGAGAACCCTGACCAGGTTGATTGCCGCATTGCGAATTTAAGGTTTGCTCGATTACAGGGATGAATTGACCGTCCGGGCTGCTTAACTTCGCTCGTCAAATGAGCGCCTGGAAGAACTGGGACAACCGGCAAAGGACCTTCTGGATCGTTGTGGCGACCGTTGCGGTTGCGTCCATCGTCTATGCCATCGACATCCGATTGTTGCTCCTCGGCCAGCGAGGGGTCACGGCCGTCGACGACATCGGAGAGGCCGTTGCGGCGGCGATCGCCGCGGGTGCATGCGGATGGGCCGCGACCCGGGCATCCGGCAGGGATCGCCTCGGCTGGGCTCTGATGGGCATCTCGGCCGGGCTGTGGTCGGCGGGCGAAGTCGTCTGGTCCGTCTACGAGGTCGGCATGCGGGTCGCCGTCCCGTACCCTTCGTTCGCAGACGCCGGTTTCCTCGCGGCCGTTCCTTTCGCCGTGGCCGGCATACGAGCGTTCTGGAGCGCCCCGCGTGGGACGTCATCGCGCTGGCGCGTCTGGTTCGACGGCGTCATCGTCGCCATCGCGCTGACATCGACCGCCTGGGCATTCGGGCTGAAGTCGGTCTGGCTGTCCAACAGCTCCACCAAGCTTCTTGACCTGGCCTATCCGGTCGGCGACATCCTGGTCGGCACGATCCTGATCCTCGCCATCCGGCGTGCGAGCCAGCAGCAAGCGGGAAGGATGGCCTTCCTCCTCGCCGGCGTGGCCGCGTATTCAATCTCGGATAGCGCGTTCGCCTACCTCAACGCCCAGGGCGCGTTCGGCAGTGTTGGCAACGTGGTCGATACCGGATGGTTTGCCGGCTTTTTGCTGATCGCGCTCGCCGCCACATATCCATCCGCAGCGCCCAAAGTGGCGACCCAGCAAGCTCCCCTGGATTTGTGGCAGCTCGCCCTGCCGTGGATGACATTGCTCCTGGCCTCGGCCGGCGACGTGTATTCGTCGGTGACGGGGCACGACATCGACCTTTTCATGTCGTCGTGCACCGCCGCGCTGGCCGTGCTCCTGACGGTGAACATGATCCTCGAGCGCAAAGAGTTCCTCGAGATGCTGACCGACATCGAGAAAACCCACTCCGTTCTGAACCGTGAGTTCAAGACGGCCTTGGTCGGAATCCAGCAGCTGAGCGAGCAGGTAAAGGACGCGGACCGTGCGTACGACGAAGGCGTGCGCGTGCTGGCTGCCGACATCCACCACCAGGCCGAGCGGCTCGATCAGCTGGTCGAAGGGATGCTCTAACCGGGCGCCGGTCTAGTTAGTGAGCGGGACGTGGTACCCGCTGCAAGACTCGAACTCGCAACCTCCTGATCCGAAGTCAGGCGCTCTATCCATTGAGCTAAGCGGGCGTATCTACTCGCCTCGTCGTATCCAACGGAGCGTATCGGGCGCGGGTTTTCGGCTCCGTTGGCGCCACCGAGGCGCCACGTTCGATCAGCCTACCGCGTACCGCTGGTGGTTCAATCCCCAGGCTGCGTAGCGCACCAGGCCGACCGCCTTGTAGCGCCGCCGGCCCGCGACGGTGGTAGCCGTCACGATCGCCTCGCGGAGCGCGTCGGGCGTCTTGCCCGGGAACTCGGTGTAGGCGCGGCCCACCGCGTCGAGGATGTGCGCGTCAGACCCGCCCAGCTCGGCCGACCCAAGGCCGAGATTCAGACGCCTGGCCAGTTGATTGAAGACGTAGAAGCCCGGGGTGGCGTTCTCCACCTCGATCGCGTCGAACGCGAGCTCGGCCGCCAGCCAGCCGACCCCATGCACCGGACCGCTCCGTGTCCGCCTTTGCGTGCGCCAAAAAGGATGCACGGCGACGGCGAGGCCGCCCTGGTCGTGGATGGCGTGCACCGTCGCGGCGGCGGACATGCCGGGCCGGACCCGCCGTTCGATGAACAGCGCGACGATGTGGCCGTCTCGGCTCGACACCTCCTCGCCGATCACGACCTGGAGCTTCGAGCGGCCGGCGGCGCGGTCCGCGGCGCGCAGCGCGCCTTCGATTGTGTCGTGGTCTGTAACCGCGATCACATCCAGCGCTGTTGCGCGTGCGTAATCGACGAGCTCGTGCGGTGTCGGCCACCCATCACTGGCTGTCGTGTGCATGTGCAGGTCAGCCCGACCTCGGGCAGGCATGGTTGTGCATCCTACCGCCGCCGGGCTTACCATCGACCCACTAGAACGAGCCTCTCAAGTAAAGAAAGGTGGAGGTGGCGGTGGTGGAAGGCTTGATGCAGGACTACGAGCTCAGCCTGCAGCACGTGCTGTGGCGGATCGAGCGACTGCACCAGAAGAAAGAAGTGGTCACGAAGCGCGATGAGGGGATTCATCGCACCACCTACGGCGAGATGGTGCCGCGTATCAACCGCCTGGCCGGTGCGCTGAAGAGGCTTGGCGTCAAGCCGGGCGATCGGGTGGCCACGCTGGCCTGGAACAACAACCGGCATCTCGAGCTCTACTATGCCGTGCCCTGCATGGGGGCTGTTCTCCACACGCTGAACCTGCGCCTGTTTCCTCAACACCTCGAATTCATCATCAATGACGCGGAAGACAAGGTTTTATTTGTCGATCAGTCGCTTCTTCCGCTCCTGAAGCCGCTGCTCGGCAAGATCCCGACCGTCGAGACCATCGTCCTCATGGCCGAGGGCCCCGCACCCGCCAGCGAAGGGCTCCCGCAAATGCTCGACTACGAGAAGCTGCTCGCCGCGGAGAGCGAGAGCTACCCCTGGCCGAAGCTCTCGGAGCGGATGGCCGCGGCCATGTGCTACACGTCCGGCACCACCGGCAACCCGAAGGGCGTTGTCTACTCGCACCGCTCGCAGTTCATCCACACCATGGGCGTGCTGCAGGGCGACAACCTCGCGCTCCAGGAGAGCGACAGCCTTCTGCCAGTCGTGCCGATGTTCCACGCCAACAGCTGGGGACTCCCCTACGCAGCCGGAATGGCGGGCTCGAAAGTGGTCTTCGGGGGCCGGTTCTCGGCCGACCCGAAATCGATCGTCGAGCTTGCGGAGCAGGAAGAGGTCACCTTCCTCGCCGGCGTGCCGACGGTCTGGATCGCCCTGGGCGCCTACCTGCAGGAAAGCGGCAAGCGGCTGCCCAGGGTCCGCACTGTGGTCTGCGGAGGCTCGGCCGTCCCACAGTCGTTGATGGAGACGATGGATTCGCTTGGACTGAGGATCCTGCACGCCTGGGGGATGACCGAGACATCGCCGCTCGGCAGCGTCGCCCGTGTCCCGGCCGGCACCAAGCCGGAGGACGAGCTGCGCCTGCGCTTGACACAGGGCCGGGTCGCCCCCGGGGTCGAGATCCGGATCAGCGATCCCGCCACGGGCGAAGAGCTGCCCTGGGACGGGGTTGCTTTCGGTGAGATCCAGGTCCGCGGGCCCTGGATCGCCCGTGGCTACCACAACGGTTATGACCCGGGCAAGCTGACCGAGGACGGCTGGTTCCGCACCGGCGACGTGGCCAAGATCACGCCGGACGGCTACATCCTGATCGTCGACCGGACGAAGGACGTCATCAAGTCGGGCGGCGAGTGGATCTCGTCAGTCGAGCTGGAGAACGCCGTCATGGCGCACCCCAAGATCATGGAGGCCGCGGTCATCGGTCTCCCCCACTCGAAGTGGGACGAGCGACCTGTCGTGTACGCCGTGGCCAAGCCTGAATTCAAGGACAAGGTGACCCAGGAGGAGATCGTCGAGTTCCTCAAGGACAAGGTCGCGAAATGGTGGCTGCCGGATGAGGTCCGCTTCATCGACGAGGTGCCGAAGACCTCTGTCGGCAAGTTCGACAAGAAGGTGCTGCGGGCCAGCGCCGTACCGATCAAGGAAGGGGCCGCCCCGGCGGCTCGCAAGTGAGCGCCCGCGCGGGGGTCCGCGAGCACAGGATCGGGCGCGAGCAGTTCCACCACAAGTGGGACAACTCGCTGGCGCCCGTGGCCGAGATCGATCCAGGCGACGTGGTCCACTTCGAGACCGAGGAGGTCACGGCGGGTCAGCTCCAGAAAGGTGACCCCGCCTCCAGGCTCGGCACGCTCGACTTCAACCGGCTGTACCCGCTGGGTGGGCCCGTCTACGTCCGCGGCGCCGAGCCGGGTGACGCGCTGGAGGTCGAGATCCTCGCCCTGAAGCCGGGAGCGTGGGGTTGGGCGGCGCTCCTGCCCGGGCTCGGCCTGCTCGCCTCGGACTTCCCCGACCCCTACGTGCGCTACTTCGACCTCGGCGACCGGACCGCGGCCGAGCTGCGGCATGACGTCCACATCCCGATCGCACCTTTCTGCGGCACGATGGGCGTCGCCACCGACGAGGCCGGACCCCACGACGTGCTGCCTCCGACCAAGGGCGCCGGCAACGTCGACACGCGACACCTCACCGCCGGGACCAAGCTCTACCTGCCAATTTTTGTGGCGGGGGCGCTGTTTTCGGCCGGCGACTGTCATGCCGCGCAGGGAGACGGCGAAGTCTGCGTTACGGGGATCGAATGCCCGATGACGTTCTCACTCCGATTTGGAGTGGTCAAGGGCGGGTCTCCGCGGCCCTGGAGCTACCACTTTGTGACTCCCGCCGCGCCGCTCCAGCCACGCAGCGATGCTGCCGGCTATCACTCTGTCTGCGCCCTCGGTCCAGACCTGATGGAGAACGCCCGCAACGCGGTGCGGTACACCATCGACTGGCTGCAGGCGGACCACGGGTTGAGCCGGGAGGACGCTTACATCCTCTGCAGTCTGGCCGGGGACCTGCGGATCAGCCAGATCGTGGACCAGCCCAACTGGGGGGTCTCGTTCTATCTTCCGCTGAGCGTCTTCAGCTAGGCCGGCGCCCCCACCCGGCATTCGGCCGACCTCCCCAGCAAGTGGGGAGGTGAATCATGTCCGCTCCGGCATACTGACAACCCCATAGACGCCAAGGTGAGCACTACACAACTAGGGCGGTACCCGATCGAAGCCGAGCTGGGCCGCGGAGCCATGGGCGTGGTCTACCGGTCGACGCACCCCCGGCTCGAGATCCCGGTCGCGATCAAGGTCCTGGCGGACCAGTACTCGAGCGACCCGAGCTTCCGCCAGCGCTTCCACCGCGAAGCCGCCACGGTGGCCTCGCTAAACCACCCGGGCATCGTGCGCGTATACGACTTCGATGAAGACGGGCCGGTCCTCTTCATCGTCATGGAGTGGGTCGACGGGCGCTCGATGCGGTCGTGGCTCGACGAGTACGGGCGCTTCAGCGTGGACGTCTCAGTCGACCTGATCCAGCAGCTGCTGTCCGCGGTCGGGGTCGCGCACGACTACCAGATCGTGCACCGCGACCTGAAGCCGGACAACATCCTGATCTCGAACCGCGGCAAGACCAAGATCCTGGACTTCGGCATCTCCAAGCTGATCGACGACAAGCACCGGCTGACCGCAACCGGGAGCATGGTCGGCACACCCGCCTACATGGCGCCGGAGCAGGTCAAGGGCGAGCCCATCGACGCGACCTCGGACATCTACTCGCTGGGCATGATCCTTTACGAGCTGCTGCATGGCGAGCCGCCCTTTACCGGGCAGCTGCCCGCGGTGCTGCACTCGCAGGTCTTCGACCGGCCGCGGGCGTCGACCGCGATCCCGTCGCCGATCATGGAGATCATCTGGAAGGCCACGTCGAAAGACCGCAGCCAGCGTTTCCAGAGCTGCGAGGCATTTGCGGGCGCGTTTCACTACATGCCGAAGGCCGCGGTGGCGCATCCGCCCGCAGAGGCAATCTCTACGGAGGTCGCCGTCGAGGAGGAGGTCGAGGAGCCGAAACCTCTTCCCGCCAAGACCGACGGCCGGAAGCCGGCCGGCGTCTGCACGTACAGCGACTGCAATGAGCGGCGCGGGTGGGCATGCGCCTACTCGGACATGACCGGACGGAAATGCAACAGCTGGTGGTGCCGCCGCCACATCCAGTTCATCGAGCGGACCCCGTTCTGTCCGCGACACGCGAGCGTGATCCGCGCCCTCGCGCCGACCGCGAACACGATCTTCGAGATCAAGAACCGGCCCGCGGTCGACGACCGTGCGCTGCCGTTGGCTGCGCTGGTCGCGGAGGATGTTGACAAGGACGTGACCGAGCTGGTGCGCCGCCGCTACCAGAACCGGCAGGACGTGACCATCGCCCGGGACCGGACGGTCCGGCAGACCTGGTCCGGCCGGAACGACGTCGCTTGGGAGCGCAGCTGGGCCGCGCTGAAGAGCCAGGGCTATCTGATCCGGATCGCGGTGCGCGTCGCGGCCGACGAGCCGGACTTCGTCCAGCTTTTGATCGGCAACACGGTCGTCTTCAAAGAGGTGCCTGACTGGATCAGCCGCCGGCGCGAGGGCGAGCCGCCGGACCACGGCGACCGCGCCCGCTTCGGCAAGAAGCTGTTCGCCGCGATTCTCGAGCACGTCGACGCGCCGCGTCCGGTGCCCTCGGCCGTGCCTGCGACGGCCCACCAGATCGAGCCCCCTCCCCCGCCCGAGATCAACCGGACCTTGATCGAAGGCATGGTCCTGCGGGTCGCAGCTTCGACGACCAAGGTCACCGGCTACGAGGTTGCCGATGTCCTCGCCCTGCCCTTCAATGCGATCGAACCCATCCTCAAGGCGCTGACCAGCGCGAACTTCCTTGACGCGCTGGGCCTTGCCCAGGAACAGGGTCCGTGGCTCGGCCGGCCGCTGCCCGAGCGCATGGCCTACACGCTGACCAAGCAGGGCCGGACGCGCAGCGACCAGATCGCCGACGCGAGCACCCGCTACATGGGGCCGGCGCCGGTGTCGGCGGCGGAGTACCGCGCCGTGCTGGCCGAGGCGGCCAAGCCCGGGACGCTGGACCTGGTCAAGGTCAGCCTCGCGCTGAGCGGGATCGAGCTGGCGCCCGGGGTGATGGAGGCGGTGCGCGCGGCGGTCAACTCGCGCTCCTCGATCTTCATCTACGGCGCGCCTGGCAACGGCAAGACCACGCTGGCCCGCCGGATCCCGAGCCTCCTCGGTGGCCCGATCGTGATTCCTGTCGCGCTCGACGTCGGCGGCGGCGAGGTGATGACGATCTTCGATGGCGCGGTGCACCACCTGGAGCCGAACCAGCCGGCGGACCGCCGCTGGCGTCGCGTCTCGCGCCCGCTGGTGCAGGTGGGTGGCGAATTTCAGCTCGAGATGTTCGACCCGACGTGGGAAGACGGCAGCCGGGTTTACGGCGCGCCGCTCCAGGTCCGGGCGAACGGTGGCGTGCTCTTGATCGACGACCTCGGGAGGCAGCGGGTGTCGCCGAAGCAGATCCTGGACCGCCTCCTTGTGCCTTTGGAGCAGGACACCGATTTCCTGAACCTCACCGCCAGCGGGCGCAAGGTCGAGATCCCGTTTCGCGCCCAGGTCGCCCTGTCGACGAACCTCAAACCGGTCGAGCTGCTCGACGAGGCCTACCTCCGCCGGCTGGCGTACAAGGTGCTGATGCCCGACCCGACGTGGGAGATGTGGAGCCGGATCTTCGAGCGCGAGCGGGAGCGGCTGACGATTCCGCCCGAGCCTCAGGCGCTGGAGATGGTCCACACGATGTACGGCGGGCGGCCGACCCGTGGCAACCACCCGCGGGACCTGCTGGAGCGGTTGGTCGACGTGTCTTCCGCGCGAGGGGTGCGTGCGCAGCTCACACCGGAGCTGATCGAGGCGGCCTGGAACACGCTGTTCGTCGCGAGCTAGCAGCCGGACGCGTTCGAGCCGCCGAACACAACGACATTTCCGACCGAGTCCTGAGCCATCGCCGCTCCCCAGCGCGCCGGCACCGCGACATCCGGCAGCCTCGACCACTTCGCGCCATCCCACGCCCATGCGGAGGCGATTGGGTTGGGGCAGGCCATCCCGAAGAGGATGAGGACGCGGCGGCTCGTGGGATCCCAGATCGCACCGCCATTGCCGATCGCTGGGGGGCCGAGAGCCTTGAGCTCGGTCCACGCCCCGTTGTGCAATGTCCAAGCGTCACCCAGTGGACGCCCGAGATTTCCGCCTCCGGTTTCTGGCTTGAGCCCTAGGCCTCCGTAGACGAACAGCGAAGAGTCGACCGGGTTCCATTGCGTCGCGGCGCCATTTCGCCCCTCAGGAGTCGGTCCGTGGTCTACCCGCGTCCAGGTCGTCCCGTCCCAGGTCCAAACGTCGGCCTGGTATGTATCGCTCCTGTCGCGGCCGCCAAAGAGCAAGACATCACCGTCGGCGGTCACCATACGGGCGCCGTCGCGACCAGCGGGGTCGTCGTTCCTCACGCTCAGTTCGCTCCAGTCGTTCCCATTCCAGGCCCAGGTATCGGAGTCCGGTGCAGCTTCCGCCTGGTCGAGCACGCGGCCGCCGTACATCAGGACGGCCTGGAGCCGGGGGTCAAACGCCATCGCCGCAGATGACCGGGCGCGCGGGCTATGCGCCGGGGTCAGGTGCGTCCAGCGCTTGCCGTCCCACGTCCAGGTTTCGGCGGATGGGCCCTTCGCCGTCAGGCCGCCGAAAAGCAAGTACTCGTGTCGAGGCGCATCGTAGGCGAGGGTGGCGAAGTAGCGGGCAGAGGGCCCGGCAGAAGCGGCTAGATGCCACTTCGCACCGTCGCCGACCCACGTGTCGCCGAGCGTCCCCGGCGCTTGGGCAATCGCACTTGGGGATGCGGGACCCGCGGATCCGCTGCACGCGGCCAACAGGAGTAGTACAGCGAGGCACGAGATTTTCATCGGTCCGCGCGGAGCAGAACCGCGCGAAGGTGCATGTTCAGACGCTGGGTATACTCACGTTTCGCCCCAAACTGCGGCGGTGGCGGAATGGCAGACGCGCTAGTTTCAGGAGCTAGTGTCCGCAAGGACGTGGAGGTTCAACTCCTCTCCGCCGCACCACTGACTGAAACAGTCATGGCCACCGCGTCGCCGGTCCGGATCGTTCCACCCTTGACGATGCTGGCGCGCAGTCCGGTGTGGACGAGGCCCTTCAGCTTGACGACCTCGGTGCCGATCACGCCGGCGAGGTGATTGCAGGGCTCGCACCGTTCCTCGCCTTCGCACTCGATCTCGCCGACGGAAAAGCGCCGCCCGATGAACTGACCGAGGTCGACGCCGCGAACGACGACCTGGCGGCGAGGGTCGGACTGGCTGAGGTCGAGGGGGTGCTCGGCGTTCTGCCGCTCGATCGCCTCAGCCTCGATCAGGGTGATATCGCACGCCTCCGCGTCATCGAAATGGCGATCGCCTTCGAGTCCGCGACCAGGGTGCGCCGCCACCGACCGCACCTCGTGGGCCTGCTTGCCGTTTTCGGCAATTAGAAAGATCGCCTCGACCCTGCCTGATTGGTTGCTCACCAGTGTTCCGAAAATGCTAGCCGACAGGAGGGGACCTAGCCTTTGCTGAGATGGACGAGCGTCAACGCATCGAACGATTGGCACACCTGGCGGTTGAAGTTGGCGCCAACGTGCAGCCGGGCCAGCTCGTCGTGATCGCCGGCCACCTGGCAAACGCTCCTGTGATGCGAGAGATCGCCCGGGCCGCATATCGCGCCGGCGCGCGGCGGGTGGAGGCGGAATGGATCGACAGACACATGACGCGTGCCCTGATCGAACTCGGTCCGGAAGAGTCGCTCGACTATTCCGCTCCATGGCTGCTGAAGTTGATTGAGACGCTGGCCGCCGAGAAAGGCGCCTACATCCAGGTCTCCGGCGACCCCGAGCCTGAGCTGCTGTCGGACCTCCCAGGCGATCGTGTCGCCAGGGCGCGCCCACGTGAATGGGTTGCGGAATGGGTACGCATGGTCGGCGAAAACGCGGTCAACTGGACCATCGTCCCGGCGCCGACGCCCGCCTGGGCGCGTCAGGTTTTCGGGAAACCTGACATGGACGCCCTGTGGACCGCGGTCGAAAAGGCGATCCGGCTCGACCGGGCGGATCCGGTGGCGGCGTGGCGGCAGCATCTCGCGAGGCTGCGGCGCATCGCCGACGCGCTGACTGAGCGGCGCTTTGAGTCGGTGCGTTACGTCGGCCCAGGGACTGACTTCACGGTCGGGCTCCTGCCCAGCTCGCGATGGAAAGGCGCCGGCACCACGACGAGCTTCGGAGTGGCGTACGTGCCGAACATGCCGACCGAAGAGGTCTACACATCTCCCGACCGCCGCCGCGCCGAAGGGCGCCTGCGCTCGACGCGCCCGCTGGATATGAGAGGAACCATCGTTCGCGATCTCGAGCTCGAGTTTCGCGATGGGCGCATCGTGAACGTCAAGGCGAGCAGTGGAGCGGAAGTTGTGAGAGCCGAAGTCGCGGTCGACGAGGGTGCGAGCAGGCTCGGTGAGGTTTCGCTGGTCGACGGATCGTCTGAGGTCGGCAAGCTTGGCCTGATCTTCTACAACACGCTGTTCGACGAGAACGCAACATCCCACATCGCGTACGGCGCCGGGTTCGCGAACGCCGTGGAAGATGTGGCCGATCGGGTTGAGGGACTCAACGAGTCGGCGGTGCATACCGACTTCATGGTCGGGAATCCGGACGTCGAGATCAGCGGCCAGGAACGCGGAGGTGCGTGGGTGCCGATCCTCCGCGACAACGAGTTCCGGCTCGGCTAGCGGCTGAGAACTCGCTCCAGCTGTTCTTTGTTCATGCGGGAGCGGCCTCTGATTCCCCGCTCCTTGGCCTCGTTGCGAAGCTGGTCGTAGGTCCGGCCGCCCGACCCGCGATGCGAACGCAGGCCGCCACGCCGGCCTGGTGAGAGGTCGTGCATCGAGGTTGGGCTTGCCTCCCGGGCTTCGCCGTGCTGGGCTCGCTCCTTGTTCACCGTGCGCGCGGCGATCTCTTCAGCCTTGTCCTCACCTGTGCCGCGCTCAAGTAGACCTTCCTTGATGTGCTCGTATTGGCGCTCGCGCTTGTCGCTCCATGCGCGTTGTGGCATTGGAACTCCTCCTTCGATTTCTTCCTTTCTTTCTTGACAACGCGCGGGCAAATCCATTCGACTGAGCGGGCTTGAGCTCCGTCACCTACGACCAGCTGCGGATCCTGTACCGGACGCTGCTCGTTTTCGCCACCGTCGGAGTGCTCATCCTGGCCACCGGATTGGTGGAGTTCGCCTACTTCGAGCCACCGGGACAAACCACCGGCGCGAAAGCGCACATAGTCGGGGTCTTCAGGTTCGATCCGGTCACAAAGCAGACGGTTGGGGCTGACCGGTCGGAGTTCGCGCGCGACGAGGAGTTCGCCGCGGTGGTCGACTGGTCGACGATCCCGGCCAACCTCACTGTCGATGCGCGGTGGTATGACGCGTTTGGCTCCATCGACGGACAGGTCGGGCCGAGCAATCCGCCAGCGCTTGCCAATGACACGGTGATACCGGTGCAGGTGCCGCCGGGCTATCACTACGTGCTCCCGGGCACCTACACCTTTGTCGTCGAGCGGCTGAAGGACGGGGTGCCCGTGGAGGTTCTCGGGCGCCGCTTCGTCGTGGTCGACCGATGATCACGTCGACCCATCCGCCCGCGGCGGACCCGGAGTCGAGGCTCCGGCCGCGTCGTTACGGAATCGCCGTGGCCGTGGCGGCCCTGGTCGTGCTGGCGCTGATCGCGAGCTCGATCCTGAACTACGTCTACCTCGACACCATCCCTGGCCGCGCGTCGCTGTACGGCCTGCTCGCGGTCGCGCTAATCACGGTGGGCACCTACATCCTGGTTCGCGCCTTCGACCGCGACCGCGCGATGCGGCGCAAGCACCTGATCCGCGCCGGCGTGCTGATCGGCCTCGGGGTCCTTCTCTGGCTGCTCGTGATCGACGTGTTCTTGTTCACGCAGTCCGCTGGACCGGCCGTGGCGGCGGTTTGCGCGCTGGCCTGCCTGCCCACGACCGCTTTTGGGTTGTTCGTGGTCAGGCGCATGGACCGGAACCACAAAGAGCCGTGGCGTCTCGTCCTGGTCGCGGCGACCTGGGGCGCGATCGTCGCGACGAGTCTTGTGGTTTGGGGCGAGACGATCTGGGAGATATCGGCCCAGCACTCGCTCGTGCCCGGGCCGGGGCTCGACATCTCGCTCGCCTTCATGGCCGGGATCCTGGAAGAGGTCGCGAAGGGCCTCGCCGTGCTGCTGCTCTTTTTGATCATGCGCAACGAGTTCGATGACGTCGTCGATGGAATCGTTTATGGCGCGGCGGTCGGGCTGGGCTTCAACTTCCTGGAATCGATCAGCTACATGACCAACGAGTACTCGATCTTTGCGCCCGAGGGGATTGGGGGAGTAGCTGCCGGGATCCAGTGGTACGGCCGGCAGGTGCTGGGCCTGTTCTTCGGCCACGCGACATATACGGCGTACATCGGGGCGGGGGTGGGCATCGCGCGGCAGCTGCCCCAGATGCGGCAGAAGGTGTTCGCCATCGTGGCCGGGTTCATCATCGCCATCGCGGGTCACTTCTCGTGGGATGCATGGGCCACCATCTTTCCGATCCAGAACACGCTGTTCGGTCTGGTCGAGATCCACCTGCGGACGCTGGTCATGACGGGGCCGTTCACGGCGGGGGTCATTGCGCTTTTGCTTTTCGGGATTCGCTACGAGGGGCAGAACCTGCTCGACCAGATGCAGAAGGAGGCGGCGACAGGACAGGGCGCCATCCTCCCCGACGAGGTGCCGGTCCTCGCCAGCCCGTGGCGGCGTCTCCGGCAGAGGCTGCAGGCCTTCAACCGCGCGGGACCGCGCGGCTACCTGACCGTGTCTCGGCTGCAGACGGCGCAGCTCGACCTGGCGATGGAGCGCTGGCACCGCGAGCGAAAGGAGATCGACACGCCGCTCGAGGCGGAGCAGCAGCTCAGGAATCGCGTGATGGAGCTGCGACACTGGGTGGCGGCTTAACAGGCAGGGTTTTCTTTCTCGATTTTTTGCGCTTGACTCGCCAGTCAGGCGAGCCGGTTGGGGGTGGGCACCGGCGGGAGGAGGGTGGGCCCGCAAAGCGGGCGAAGCGGGCGAATCAGGCCGGAAGGCGGCCTGCCAGAACCCTTACCAGGCCGAGTGTGAGCAGCGTCGCAGCCGTCCCCCACGTGATCGCGGACACGACCGGGTCGCTGAAGTCCGTGCCGCTCAGCACCGCATGCAGGAAGATGAGCGCGAACGCCGCATACGCCAGCCGGTGGACCCACAGCCACAGCTCTTTCGGCATGCGCCGCTTGAGGTAGGCGGTCGCCGTGACGACCAGCAGCACGTCGACGGACAGCGCGCCCAGGCCGATGGCCAGGGTGCCGTAGGTCGAGTGAAACGGCACGAAGACGTCGAGAAGCCCGATTCGAGCCGTCGTGTCGAGCAGCAGCGACACCACATGAAGCACAGCGAGCGGAATCCACAGCACGGTCGTGTATTCATGCACCGAGCGGACGAGACGATTGCTGCCCAACCAGTCGAACACCGCGGTGCGTAGGCCGATGCCGGTGACCAGGGCAATGGCCAGAGCGGCGTATGAGCTGAGGCCGGCGACGCGCGCAAGGACCCAGAAGAACTGATCAGCTGTCATGTGCGCCGCCCAACCACCACGCCATCGCATGCCCCGCGCAATAGATTGGCGCGATCTCTGGACCGAGCAGGAGCGCGGTCTTGGCAATGACCTCGGCCTCGAACCCACTCCCGGCGACGACCGACACTTCCTCGAGGCCGGTCTTTGCCGGCAGCCCCGTGCGGGGGTCGATGAGGTGATGCAGATCCCCCCAGCGCCGTCGCCGCACGCTGCTGGTCGCCGCGCCCTGATCGCGCAGCATGAGAGTTGCGCCGGCGACGCCGACCGGCCACCCCTCGCCGCGCGGCCCGGCTCCGGCGGCCATCAGATCACCGCCGAGGTTGGCGAGGGAGTTCGGTCCCAGAACTTCGCACAGCCGATCCGCCATCCAACCCTTCGCGATGCCGCCCAGGTCGAGGCCCGATCCGGAGGCAACGCGAGCCTTGCCGTGCCTGACCTCGAGCACGTCGGGCAGCGGCGGCAGCGGCCCAACTCCTTCGGGTGCGGCGGCCACCGGCCCGTCGGCAAGCGGTCGCGTGTAGCCGACGGCGAGCATTGAAGGAAGCACCGCAGCATTGACCAGTCCGCCGCTCGTCTCGTACGCGGTCAAAGCAAATTGCAGGACCGATTCCACCTCGTCGCTGATCTCCATCCACCGGCCCGCTGACGCGTTGAGCTCCGAGAGCTCGCTGTCCGCGGCGAAGCGGGTCAGCCGAGCGCCCAGCCGGCGGACCCAGAGCTCGCCTTCCACCAGGCGCCCTCTCGATTGGCCGGCCGCAAACGCGCTGCAGTTGGTGCCGAGAGCCTCGAAGTGATGCGACTCGACAGCAAGTTCAGGAGGCATACGTCGAGGTCATAGGCGCGGCGTTGCTCGGGTGCACCGAAGGTCCCATCGTCAGCGTGCCGTCGAGCGTGGCCGTCGTGGAGCCGCTGCCCGCGTTGAGCACCGCCGGCTGCAGGGGCGCTGCCGGATTCTTGAGATGGGTGGTCACGAAGACTGCCGACGCGGCGGTCGCGCCGATCGTCAGCGCCGTGGCCACGGCCTTGATCAGAAAGAGGCGCATTCTCAGACCGCGACCGGTACCTTGAGGAATGGAACTTTGTCAAACGAGGCGCCCAGGATCTTGGTCGAGTCGGCGCCGAGGTGCCCGCTGAGGATCTCCTGGTACACGGAGCGGAAGTCGACTGCGAACTTCAAGTTGCCGGTGGTGTCGAGGGCCGTCAGGCTGGGCTCGTCGCCGTAAAGCCCACCGTTGACCGGGTCGCCGATCAGCAGAAGCGGCGCTGCCGCTCCGTGGTCCGTTCCGCCGCTTGCGTTCTCTTTCGGCCGGCGTCCGAACTCCGACCAGGTCGCGATCAACACCTTGTCGGCCATGTTGTGCGCGGCGAGGTCCTGGTAGAAGGCCGAGACTGCCGAGTCCAGGTAGCCCATCAGGTCGTCATGACGGTTCAGCTCGGTGTAGTGCGTGTCGAACCCGCCGAGCGTGACGTGCAGGAGCTTGACGCCTGTTCCGGTCACGATCAGCTCAGCGGCCAGCTGCAGCGCTGCGGCCAACTGGTTCTTGGATGAGTAGACGAGCTGCACCTTGTCCGAGTAGTCGGCCATCGGCTGATAGGTGGCCGCCGAAGTCCGCAGGGTGGCCATGGTCTCGGTGGCGGTGGCGATCGCCGTGTCGAAGAGCGCGCCGTAGATCCCGGGGGTTCCCTTGTAGAGTGCGCCGACCGCGGCTTCCACCTCGGTGCCGCCCGTGAAGCCGAACGTCTTCTGGTTCTGGATCACGGTCAGAGTCGCTTGCAGGTCGCGCAGGGCGCCGGGCGCATCTGTCGCGCCGCAGGCGCATCCCGTCAGCGGATGACCGTTCGAGTCGTAGCTTGTGGCCAGCGTGCGGCCGAGCCATCCGTCGACCTGGCGGCGAGTCGGGTCACCCGTCTCCCAGATGCGGATCGACTCGAAATGGGAGAAGGTCGGGTTGGGATAGCCGACACCCTGGACGATGGCCACCTTGCCCTTGTCCCACAGGCCCTTGATGCCGCCGAGCTTGTGGTTGAGGCCGTACTGCGAGTTCAGGGGTAGGGCTTGCGAGACCATGGGCCCGGCCAGCTTGGGGCGCAGATCGTGCAGCGCCGGATCGGCCAGCGGGACCAGCGTGCGCAAGCCATCGTTGCCGCCGGCGAGCTGGATCATCACGAGAATGTTGTCGTTGGTCATTCCTTCTTTCTTGGCCGCGTAGACGGCGCGCGCGAAGGCGTCCGGGACCGCTGCGTATCCGGCCGCCAGGCCCGACGCGCCTGCCCCGAAGACAAGTCCCGCCTTGAGAAAGTCGCGACGCTTGAGCTGGTTGATGCCGAGTTCCTTGTTCATGCTTCGTCCACCTACTTGAGCTGGAATTCCGGTGAGGCGAGGGTGATGAACCAGCGCGCGCGGTCGTCCGCGGCCTGGTTGAAAAGGCTTGCGGTTTGCGGGCTCAGGACTCCGTCTAGATGCTTGTGCACGGCATCCGATGCGGGCGGCAACGTTCCCTTGGCCTGGGCCAGCGCGGAGGTCGTGAAGTTCACGCGCTCGACCACGGTGTTGGACGAAATCCATGATTCGTTGTTCGGCCAGCCATTGACGTCGGGCGGGTCGAAGAGGCTCTGCCCCATCCCTGAGCCGGCGGCGGTGATCACCTTGGAGATCGACGTCACCCCAAGCGCACGTCCGGTGTGGACCATGAACTCGGTCGGCGATTTGACCAGGCTGCGGTAGCTCTGGTTGGCGGAGAACTCGGGGCTCGTGAAGACCGCACGCATCAGGGTCTTCATGTCGTAGTTGCTGCGCCGGAACGTATCGCCGAGCTTCTTGACGTAAGTAGTGCTCGGGCGAGCGGTCACGAAATGCTGAGCCACCTTGTTCGCGATGAGGGCCGCGGTCGCGGGCTGGGCAAGGATGCGGTCAATCACGCCCTGGGTGTCCAGCGCACCGGTCTGGCCGAGGTAGGTGACGCTTCCTTTGTAGGCGCGGCGGGCGTTGAAAACCCCGGGCTTCTGACCTGAATACACGGGCAGCTTTCGCGTGACGTTGTTGGCCTTGTCGACGACCACGGTCGCGTATGTATCGGGCGGTGGGACCTGCCATCCAGCTAGAGCCTTGGCGCCCTCGCGCACATCGTTCTCTGTGAAGTTGCCGGCGCCCATTGTGAAGAGCTCCATGAGCTCACGCGAGTAGTTCTCGTTGGGACTCTGCCCGGTTGAGGTGGCCAGGTCGAGATAGCGGAGCATCGCGGGGTCGGCCGTTACCTGCATCAGCATCGACCGCAGGTCGGTCATGGCCATGCGGCGCCACGTCAGATTCTGCCAGTACATAAAGGTGTCGTCGGCGGCCTTGCGGTAGTCGCTTGTGAAATGGCCGTGCCAGAAGAGCGTCATTCGTTCTGCAAAAGGCGTTGGTGTCGAGAGCATGTGGTCGATCCACCACTGCTGGAGCTGCTGGATTGGAAACCTGCCGCCGGGTGTGTTTGCTACTGCGAGTGTCGGGGGATCGGCGGGTTTGGTTTCGATTAGGCGGTCCACCGTTTTGTTGAACCCGTCCGACAGCGCGGCATCGAGCTGCGCTTGCGTGTAGCCGAAGCTCGTGCGCCGGAGCAGCTGCATGACACGCGCCGATTCCGACCCGAGAGGCGAGATCCAGTCGGTGGTCGTGGCGGTTCGGGGCGACCCGATCTGCTGCATCGATCCGCCGAGGAGGCGGACGACGCCGACCCCGACGCCCGTGACGACTGCGGCGGCGAGGGCCTGACGGCGGGTGATTCCGCGCTTTGGAGTTGGAGGGAGCGTGACCGGTTGTTCGATTGGGGCGAGGCTCACGAGCTTCATTGAAGCTTTGGGCGGGTCTGCTGGCATTAGCTGGATGTGAACGTTTCGTAAGGGGGGCGGGGCAGCAGTGCGGGGTTTTCGCGCGTTAGGTGCCAAACGCTCTATTCGGGGCGCTTCCAAATAAGCGTTTGGCACCAAGCGCGTGGAAACTCGAACACCCGGCGCGAGCCGGACCGCTGGTCCCCTTAACAGGCTGAGTTGGCGGGGCGGTAAAGGAGCTCTAGGTTCAGGCGGTACGGTCGGCCGGGCTTGGGGGAGGGAGCCCACGGGAGAGGGAGGGCCCGCCACAAGAGCGTCCTTGTTTCTAGCGAACTGGGCTTCGTTGCTGGTCGATGCTAGGATTTTTGGCGTAATGCCTAGTTATCGGCTTGGACAGGCGGCCAAGATGCTCGGCGTCAGCGTCGATACAGTGCGCCGGATGGTCGATGACGGCCGGCTGGTCGCGGTGCGCAGCTCGGGCGGGCAGCGCCTCATCGATGGCGAGTCCCTCGCGGCGATCGCCAAGCCCAAGCGCGCCGGCCGGCGCGACGCATCGGTCAAACAATCCGCCCGCAATCGCTTCCCCGGCATCATCACGCGCGTCATCAAGGACCGCGTCGCGGCCCAGGTCGAGATTCAGGCCGGGCCCTACCGCCTGGTGTCACTCATCACCCGTGATGCAGTCGATGAGCTCGACCTCAAGCCCGGCATGCCTGCGGTCGCAGTGGTGAAGGCGACCAATGTCCACGTGGAGCTGCCCCGTGATTAGGCGGCTCGCGACGCTGTTCATGCTGTTTGCCGTCAGCTGCGGTGGAGCTTCGGGGGGCCACGTCGATGCCGGAGTGGCGGCTCCAACGAATCTGACCGTGTTTGCTGCCGCGTCGCTCCAGACCGCCTTCGACAAGGTCGCAACTCAGCTCAATAGACAGGACAACATCACGACCACCTTCAACTACGCGGGCACGCAGACCCTGACCGCGCAGCTCACTCAGGGCGCGCCGGCTGATGTCTTCGCTTCCGCTGACGTCGCGCACATGACCACTGCCCAGAACGCCGGTTTGATCGCCGGCACGCCCACGGTCTTTGCTCACAACAAACTTGAGATTGCCGTCGAGCGCGGCAACCCAAAAGGCATTCACACCCTGGCGGACCTCGGGCGCAGCGGACTCGTCGTCGTTCTGGCCGACCCCTCGGTGCCCGCGGGCAAATACGCGCAGCAGGTCCTGACCAAAGCCGGGGTCACCGTCCATCCCGCCAGCCTCGAGCCACAGGTCACGGGCGTGCTCACCAAAGTGGCGTTCGGTGAGGCCGACGCGGGCATCGTCTACGTCAGCGACATCGTGAGCAGCGGCAAGGTGACCGGCATCGCGATCCCCGATGCCCAGAACGTGATCGCCGAATATCCCATCGCCACTCTCAAAGCCGGGCAAAACAAGACTGGAGCCGACACGTTCATCAAGTACGTGCTGTCGAGTCAGGGACAGGCGATCCTCTTCGGCGCCGGTTTCGAGGGGGCTTGAGCCAGGCCAGGATTCCAGCTCCGTTGATGGTGCTGGCCGCGGCGGGGCTTCTTCTCTTCCTCCTCCCCCTTGCCGGACTGGTCGTACGCGCCCCGTGGAACCAGGTCGGTCCGGCGTTGATCGCACCCGAGACCGCAACCGCCCTCGGGCTCTCCCTTTTCTGCTCGCTGTCAGCGACAGCGGTCGCGCTTGTTCTCGGCATCCCGCTGGCGCTTCTTCTTGCCCGAACGACCGGAACTGTGCGCGCCGTCCTCCGCGCCCTGACCACGCTGCCTATGGTGCTGCCTCCTGTCGTCGGCGGCGTGGCTCTGCTCCTTGCCTTCGGCCGCCGCGACGGACTGGTCGGCGCGCCGCTGTACAGCGCGTTCGGCATTCAGATCCCGTTCACGACCGCGGCCGCGGTCATCGCCGAGACGTTCGTCGCGATGCCGTTTCTCGTCATCGCGGTGGAGGGCGGCTTGCGCTCGCTCGATCCGCGATATGAAGAAGCGGCGCGCGCGCTCGGCGCCACAGGTTGGAGGGTGTTCGCGCGCGTCACGCTTCCTCTGCTGCGGCCGGCGATATTTTCTGGCGCGGTGCTGTGCTGGGCTCGCGCCCTGGGCGAGTTCGGCGCGACCATCACCTTCGCCGGCAACCTGCCCGGCCGTACGCAGACGATGCCTCTCGCGGTTTACGTCGCGAACGAAACGCGGCCCGAGAGTGCCATCGCCCTGAGCCTCATCCTGCTCGCGGTGTCGCTCGCGATCCTAATCGGCATGCGGGACCGGTGGCTGGGTTCGTTGTGAGCCTCGACGCCACGATCCGATTCAAGCGCGACGGATTCGCCCTCGACGTGCAGCTCACCGTGAGCGCCGGCGAGACCGTCGCTGTCCTCGGACCCAACGGCGCAGGCAAGACCACGCTGCTCCGCGCGCTCGCCGGACTGGTTCCGATCGACGGTCGCGTCGAGCTCGACGGCCAGGTGCTCGACGATTCAGCCACCGGCCGGCATGTCCCGACCGAACGGCGCCGCGTCGGTCTTGTCTTCCAGGACCACGTCCTGTTCCCGCATATGACGGTCCTCGACAACGTGGCCTTTGGGTTGCGGCACGAGGCATCGCGGACCGCACGCGCGTGGCTCGATCGTGCTGGACTTGGCGAACGGGCCGGAGCGATGCCTCGCGAGCTGTCTGGGGGACAGGCCCAGAGGGTCGCGCTCATTCGCACGCTGGCCACCGAGCCGCGCCTGCTCCTCCTCGATGAACCGCTGTCCGCCCTCGACGTCACCATCCGCGCCGAGGTTCGGCGCGACCTGTCGCGCCAGCTGGCCGGGTTCCAGGGCGTCCGCATCCTGGTCACCCACGACCCGCTCGAGGCGATCGCCCTTGCCGACCGGCTCGTCGTGCTCGAGCACGGCAAGGTGGTGCAGAGCGGATCGCCGGCAGAAGTCACGGCGCGGCCCCGATCGCGCTTCGTCGCCGACCTGGCCGGCGTCAACTTGCTGCGCGGCCAAGGGCGCGGCGATCACATCGAGCTCGCGGGCGGAACAGCCGTGGCCACTCCGGACGCAGGCGACGGTGACGTCTTCGCCGTCATCCATCCGCGCGCGGTTGCTCTGTACACATCTCGGCCCGAGGGCACGCCGCGCAACGTCTGGCGCGGCCGGGCCGAGGACCTCGACCTCCACGGTGAGCGGGTCAGGGTCCGCCTCAGCGGCGCTGTGCCGCTCGTCGCCGAGGTCACACCGTCAGCGGTCCGCGAGCTGCATCTCGACGCGGGTGCCGAGGTGTGGATCGCGGTCAAGGCGACCGAGGTTTCCGTTTATCCGGCGTAGCAAATCTGAACCTCCCCACCCGGCGGCTGCGCCGCCGACCTCCCCGGCGAGCGGGGAGGTGAAGCGCTCGATCGCGTAGCAAATCTGAACCTCCCCACCCGGCGGCTGCGCCGCCGACCTCCCCGGCGAGCGGGGAGGTGAAGCGATCGACCGCATAGCAAATCTGAACCTCCCCACCCGGCGGCTGCGCCGCCGACCTCCCCGGCGAGCGGGGAGGTGAAGCGATCGACCGCATAGCAAATCTGAACCTCCCCACCCGGCGCTTCCGCCGCCGACCTCCCGGCGAGCGGGGAGGTGACGTTGATGTTTAGCCGATCTGTTACTTGGTAATCTTGTAAGCACCATGGTCGAGACAGCGACCGAGAGCGAGGCCCTCGACGCTTATTCGTCGATCGTCACCACCGTCGCGGAGAAGGTTCTCCCGTCGGTCGCCAGCCTGCGCATCGGGCGGGGCGGCCGCGGTTTCGGCGGTGCCGGTTCGGGCGTCGTCATCACCCCGGACGGCTTCCTTGTCACCTCGGCCCACGTCGTGGCCGCGGGTGGCGCCGCGAGCGCGTCGTTCATCGACGGCAGCGAGTTCGACGTTGACGTTGTCGGCGCTGATCCCCTTTCCGACCTCGCCGTGGCGCGCGCCCGAGCCGATGGCTTGCAGCCCGCGCGGGTCGGCAACGCGGACCAGCTGCGCGTCGGCCAGCTCGTGGTCGCGATCGGAAACCCGATGGGGTTTGCGGGCTCCGTCACTTCCGGGGTAGTCAGCGGGTTAGGCCGCTCGCTGGCGACCGCGGACGGTAACGGACACCGCCGCTTCATCGAAGACGTCATCCAGACCGACGCTGCGTTGAACCCGGGCAACTCGGGCGGAGCGCTTGCGGACTCGCAAGCCCGATTGATCGGCGTCAACACCGCGGTCGCCGGGATGGGCCTCGGCCTGGCCGTGCCGATGAACGGGACGACGCAGGCGATCCTGGCCGCGCTCATGCGGAGCGGCCGCGTGCGCCGCGCATATCTCGGCATCGCCGGGGGAACGCGACCTCTCACGCCGGCGCTGGCGCAGCGAATCGGCCGCAAGGCCGGCGTCGAGGTGCACGAGGTGGTCGGCGGCAGCCCGGCGGCGGGCGGCAAGCTGCGCGCGGGCGACGTGATCGTCTCGGTCGGGGACGTCGGCGTGACCAAGGCCGGCGACCTGCAGCGTCTGATGGTCGAAGCCAAGATCGGCTCGAGGCTCACGCTTTCGATCCTGCGCGGCGACCAGATGCTGAACCTCGACGTCGTCCCAACCGAGCTGGCCTAAGAACACCTAGACTCGCGGCCGTGGCCAAGCGAGAGGTCCGCGATTTGCTCCGGGCGCAGGTGACCGATGGTCGATTCCGCATGGTCGATGTGGACCCCGCCTCTCGCCCCGGCCTCAAGGGCGGCAAGAGCCGCGCGCTGAAAGACATCACGAAGAACCAGGACGTGCTTTTCGAGTGGCACGAGCGCCTCTACGCGGAGCACAAGCGCTCCCTGCTCGTCGTCCTTCAGGGCATGGACACGAGCGGCAAGGACGGCACGATCACCCACGTGGTGAGGAACTTCAACCCGCAGGGAGTCATGATCACGCCCTTCAAGGCGCCCACACCCGAGGAGAAGCGGCACGGATTTCTGTGGCGCATCCGGCGGCGGGTGCCCGTTCCCGGCGACATCGGAATCTTCAACCGATCGCACTACGAAGACGTGCTGGTCGCGCGTGTGCACGGCCTGGCGACGCCGGCTGTGATCGAGCGTCGCTACGACCAGATCAATGAGTTCGAGAAGCAGCTGGTCAAGGACGGCACCACGGTCGTGAAGCTCTGCCTGGATATCTCGTTCGTGGAACAGCGCAAGCGAATCGCCGATCGCCTCAAAGATCCCGACAAGCAGTGGAAGTTCAACCCGAACGACATCGACGAGCGAGCTTATTGGGACGACTACATGAGCGCTTACGGATTGGCCATCACGCGCTGCTCGACCAGGTGGGCGCCCTGGTACGTCATCCCCGCCAACGACAAGGTCTATCGGAACTGGGCGGTGACCATGATCCTGGCCGAGACGCTGCGGGAGATGAACCCTCAGTACCCGCATCCGAAGCTCGACGTCCCGCGCCTGCTGAAGCGCCTAAAGGCGTAGCGACGACCGCAGGTTTGATAAGTTAAAGAATCACTAAGTTTCGTCTGGAGGGTGAGATGTCGAGGATTCGCCTCGCCGGCTGGCTGGTGGCAACCTTCCTGGTCGCCGCGTGCGGGTCCAGCGGAGGCGGGAACAATGGCGCGAGCAACTCTTACGCCGGTAAGACGATCAAGATCGGAGCCGTCCTTTCGATCACCGGCGCGGGCGGCGTTTACGGCCCCCAGAGCCGCGATGGCGCAAAGCTCGCGATGAAGCAGATCAACGCCTCGGGCGGGGTCAACGGGGCCATGATCGACATCACGTTCGAGGACGACGCCTCGGACAAGGCGACGTCGCAGGCGAAGGCCCAGACGCTGATCGAGCAGAACCAGGTCCTGGCCCTGCTCGGACCGACGCTGTCGAACTCAGCGGTTGCGGTTCACCCGCTGGCCGAGAGCCTGAAGACCCCGGTCCTGGCGGTGAGCACGACCGGCATCCACATCGTCCCGGACTGCAACTGGACCGCCGCGAACCCCAACACGACGCCGTGCAAGTACGTGTTTCGCGACAGCCTTGGCGAGCAAACCGCGATCCCCGACAACATCAAGTCCTACTCCAGCGACGCGCATCCCAAGACGGGCGTCCTCCTGGTCGCGCAGGACGACAAGTTCTCGAGCGATGGCGGCAAGATCGTGCAGGACACGGTCGGCACCTATGGCATCCAGCTGCTCAAGTCGATCCCGTTCAGCAAGGCCGAAGCGGACCTGACCCCGTATGTCACCCAGGCGGTGCAGCTGAAACCGGACGTGATATTCATCACGTCGCTCGGCGGCATCCCGGCGAAGATCATGACCGCGGCCCGCAACCAGGGCTGGCAGGGCCAGTTCCTTGGCGGCAACGGCTTCAACACTGCGACGGTGTCGGCGCAAGCCGGAGCCGCGGGCAAGGGCGCGCGCAGCGCGAGCGCGTGGTACATCGGCAACACGTTCCCCTCCAATGCCGACTTCGTGAGCGCGTACAAGGCCGAATACAACAAGGACCCGGACCAGTTCGCGGCCCAGGGCTACACGGGGATCAAGATCCTCGCCGACGCGGCCAAGCGGGGCAACCTGACATTCACCGACATGCCCGGAGATCGCGACAAGATGCGCACTGCGATGGAAAGCGTGAACATCCAGACGCCGCTCGGGCCGTTCCAGTTCACCTCGGACCACGACGTCAAGCAGACGGTGTGGGTCATCGAGATGGACGGCAACGGCGGCTTCAAGCTCGACCACCAGATCCCAGCCAGCTAACAGACTGATGATCAAGGGGGAGCACTCGTCCGCTCCCCCTTCCTCTTTTAATGTGACGCGCTAGATGGATCAGCAGATCGTCAACGCGATCTTCATCGGCTCCATCTACGCCCTGTTCGCGGTGGGCTACACCCTGGTCTTCGGCATCCTGGACATCCTCAACCTGGCCCACAGCGCCGTGTTCATGCTTGCCGCAGCAGTCACCTACTCGTTGGTGGTCAACCACGGCCAGTCATTTGTCGTGGCCGTCATCGGCGGCCTCGTAGTGGCCGCGCTGATGGGCCTTGTCATCGAGCACGTGTGTCTTCGCCCGCTGCGTCGAAGGCAGGCGCCGCCCATCGCGGCGCTCATCTCCACCATCGGCCTGGCACTTGTCATCGTGGCGGCGGTGGAGCAGGGCAGGCCGGGCACATTCTTCGCCTGGCTCTGGGTCGACGGCGCCAACTCGGTTGCGTTTCCGAGAGGCACGTTTCCCAGCCCCATCTGGCACATCGGCGACCTGACCCTCGAGGCGGCGAAGGTCGTGATCATCCCGGTCTCGATCGCGCTGATGCTCGTCCTCGGCTATGTGATGCGCTATACGCAGGTGGGCCGCGGCCTGCGGGCGGTGGCGGAGAATCCCCGCGCCGCCCGCTTGATGGGTCTCGACGTCGACCGCATGATCTCGCTGACGCTCGTCATCTCGTCCGCGCTGGGCGGCGTCGCGGGGATCCTGTTCGGTGTTGCGCTGGGCGACATCAGCCCCTACATCGGGCGCGACAACGTCGAGGTTCGCGGCCTGGCGGTGATCGTCCTGGGGGGTATGGGCAGCATCCCCGGCGCCGTTTTCGGAGGCTACCTGCTTGGACTGATCGAGGTCCTCGCCCTTGTCGCCGGCGGCACGTTTGGCAGCAACCTCCGCAGCGGGGTCGCCTTCGCCGCGCTGTTTCTCATGCTCGTGCTGAGGCCACAGGGCATATTCGGCACGCGCTTGCGAGAGCGGCTCTAGAAAGTGGACCTGCTCTTCACCGATCCGATCGCCTGGTGGAATGCACACTCGATCCTGTTCTCGTTGATCGGGGTCAACGGGATCGCCGCCACGTCGATATTCCTTGTCCTCTACTCGGGGCAGCTGTCACTGGCCGCTCCCGGCTTCATGGCAGTCGGTGCCTATATCTCGGTGCTGATGGAGCTTTACTGGCGCACGCCATTTGTCCTCAACATCGCCGCCGGCGTCGTGGCCGCGGGCGCGGTCGGCCTGCTGGTTGGCCTGCCCGTGCTGCGACTGCGCGGCGTGTTCCTCGCCATCGCGACGATCGGGTTCATCGAGGCCCTACGCCTCGGTGTGGTCCCCAACGTGCCGATCACGGGCGAGGGGCTGGGACTCAAGCACGTGGCCGACCCGCTGGGCGGCGTGCCACTGATCCTTATCTCCCTGGTCGTGATCGTGTTTCTCGCCTGGCGTCTCACCAAAGGGCGGCTGGGCAGCGCATGGTCTGCGATCCGGCAGGACGAGATCGCCGCCCTGAGCCAGGGCATCGACGTCGCGCGCTACAAGATGGTCGCGTTCGTCCTCAGCGCTCTTATCGCCGGCTACGCCGGGGCAGTCGAGGCGCACCTGAACTTCTTCGTCGAACCGGGTGACGCGCAGTATGGCGTCACACGTGCGGTGCAGATCCTCACGTTTGCGGTTCTTGGCGGCAGCGGATTCGTGCTCGGCCCGGTGGTGGGAGCACTCGTGATCACGCTGCTCCCCTACGTCTTCTCGAGCGCCGGGGATTACATCAACATCCTCAGCGGCGCCTTCCTCATCGCGGTCATCGTCTTCCGGCCGCAGGGAATCGTGGGCCGCGGCGGTCTGGCCATCGTGCGGCCGGCGTGGTGGCCGCGAGCCCGAGTCCGTGCTGCTTCGCCTGGATGACGTCCAGCGGCACTTCGGAGGCGTGCGTGCCGTCGATGGGGTGTCGCTGGAGGTGGAGCAGGGATCGATCCAGGGCCTGATCGGCCCCAACGGCGCGGGCAAGACCACGCTCGTGAACGTCATCACGGGCTACGTGCGATTTCAGTCGGGCAGGGCGTGGCTCGAATCGGACGAGCTGACCGGTCTGTCGGCGCACCGCATCGCGGCACACGGCGTCGCGCGGACGTTTCAAAACATCCGGCTGTTCAAAGATTTGACCGCGATCGAAAACGTGATGATCGGAATGCACGCGCGGCGGCGCGACGACACTCTCGCACAGCTGGCCACGCTGCCCTTTTTTCGCACTGTTGAAAAGAGTCGAGTCAAAGACGCTTTCGCGCTGCTCGAAAGCGTGGGCCTGCCCGAGTCGGTCGGCCGGCGGCAGGCCTCCACCCTTCCGTATGGCGACCAGCGGCGGCTGGAGATCGCTCGTGCGCTCGCCCTCAAGCCTCGGCTGCTCATCCTCGATGAGCCGGCGGCGGGCATGAACCCGTCGGAGAAGCAGGGAATCCGCGAGCTGATCGAGCGCCTCAACCGGGATGGGCTGACGGTGCTCTTGATCGACCACGACATGCGGCTTGTGATGGGCGTCTGCCAGCGCGTAGCGGTGCTGAACTTCGGCAAGAAGATCGCGGACGGAACACCTGAGGAAGTTTCGACCGACCCCACGGTGATCAAGGCGTACCTCGGGACCGGAGGCGAGCGCGAGGTGACGAGCGCGCCCGGCGCGAGCGGTGTCGATGAGGAGACGGAGGTCGAGGAGGCCGCGATCGCGACCAGGGCGGTGCGCGAGCCCGACAAGCCGATCCTCAATGTCGAGGACCTTACAGTCAGCTATGGGGCAATCGTCGCGGTTCGCGGCGTCTCGTTTCGCGTTGGCACGGGCGAGGTCGTCGCGCTCATCGGCGCCAATGGGGCCGGCAAGTCGACGATCCTCAACTCGCTGTCGGGCCTTATCAAGCCGCAGTCGGGGACGGCGATGTTCGACGGCCTCGACCTCACCATCGCGAAGGCGTCGGCGATCGTCCGGCACGGGCTGATCCAGGTGCCGGAGGGGCGAGAGATCCTGGCCCGGCAAACGGTGCTCGAGAACCTCGAGCTCGCGACGTGGGGGCGGCGCAATGGCGGCACGAAGGCCCAGATCGATGGGGTCATGAAGCGGTTTCCGATCCTGGGCGAGCGGAGAAACCTGAGGGCGGGATCGCTGTCCGGGGGTGAGCAGCAGATGTTGGCGATCGCGCGGGGGCTGCTGGCCAAGCCGCGCCTTCTCCTTCTTGACGAGCCGTCGCTCGGGCTTGCGCCGCAGATGGTGGATGAGGTGTTCCGCGCCATAGCGGAGATCCACCAGGAGGGAACGACCATCCTGCTGGTCGAGCAGAACGCGCTGCGGGCGCTGGCGATCGCGGACCGGGCCTATGTGATCGAAACGGGGCGGATCCTGCTCACCGGGTCTGGGGATGACCTGCTGCACAACCCGGCGGTTCGAAGGGCGTATCTGGGCGGGTAACTCCACGAGCCCCTCCGGCGCTGCCCCATCCCCGCCGCAAGCGGCGGTACTTCCCCACTGCGTGGGGAAGAGCCACCTCCCCATAAATGGGGAGGACCCAGGATCTGTGAATTGGCACCCTTTTGTTCAGCAATAAAAAAGCCCCGAGCTTTCGCTCGGGGCTTTTCTGGTTGTCGGACTTAGGCTACGCGGACGCTCTTGGCGCGCGGGCCCTTCGGGCTCGACTCGATTTCGAACGAAACCTTCTCGCCACCCTGCAGTCCGTCGAAGTCACCTTCGGTTCCACTGCGGTGGAAAAAGTATTCCTGTCCGTCCTCGGCCTTGATAAATCCAAAGCCACGATCCGAAACCAGCTTCTTGATGGTGCCTGTGGGCATTTCCATCTCCTATCTCTCGAACGGCGGGGCCTACTCAACTAGCGGGCCCGTTCGAGAAGATAGAAGCCTGCGGTGAGCGCCGGCGCTTCGCCAGCTGCCCATGAGTATACCCGGAATCCGGCGGGGCTAACCTCGGGCCGCTTCGGCCACCCGCCGGGCCCTGGATTGGTCCACCTCGGTGAGATGGCGCTTGCGCAGCCGCAGGTGCTTCGGCGTGACCTCCAGCAGCTCGTCGTCGGCGAGGAAGTCCAGCGACTGCTCGAGGCTCAACTTCGAGGCCGGCGTGAGCCGGACGGAGATGTCCGAGGTGGACGAGCGAATGTTGGACTGCTTCTTCTCGCGGCAGACGTTGACGCGGATGTCGCCAGGCCGCTTCTGGATCCCCACGATCATCCCCTCGTAGACCTCTTCGCCCGGTTCGATGAAGGTGGTCCCCCGCTCCTGCGCCCCCGCCAGACCAAACGCCAGCGACTTGCCTGCTGATGACGCCGTCAGGGCGCCGTTGCGCTGCTCGCGAAACTCGCCCACCCATGGCCGGTAACCGATCCCGATCGAGCCCATCAAACCCGTACCCGCGGTCAGCGTGAGGAAGGTGTTGCGGAAACCGATCAGGCCTCGCGTCGGGATCATGTATTCGAGGCGCACTCCGCCCTTCTTGTCGTAGGTGATCTCGATCATCTCGCCGCGGCGCTTGCCGAGCGCTTCCGTCACCCCGCCGACGTTCTCTTCGCGCACGTCGACGGTCAGATGTTCGACCGGCTCCATGCGCTGGCCGTTGATGACCTTGATGATGGCCTCGGGCCGCGACACCTCGAACTCGTAGCCCTCGCGCCGCATCGTCTCGATCAAAACCGCCAAGTGCAGCTCGCCGCGGCCGCTGAGCAGGAATCGCTCCGCGACGTCGGTGTCCGAGACGTGCAGGCCGAGGTTGGTGTCGAGCTCCTTGTATAGGCGCGCGCGCAGCTGGCGCGTCGTGGAGAACTTGCCCTCACGTCCGGCAAACGGCGACGTGTTGACGCCAAACGTCATCCGCACGGTCGGCTCCTCGATCTCGATCCGAGGCAGTGCGTCGGGCGCCTCCGGGTCGGCGAGCGTGTCGCCGATCGCAACATCCTCCATACCCGTCAAGAGCACGATGTCGCCCGCGCTCGCCTGCGGAACGGCGACTCGATCCAGGCCGCGGTACATCAAAACCTGGACGACCTTGACGCGGCGTGACTCGCCCTCGCCCAGGACCGCGACGGCGTCCCCGGCGGCGACGGAGCCGCGAGAGATTCGCCCGATCGACATCGTGCCTGTGTAGTCGTCGTACGCACGGTTGGCGACCAGCATCTGAAAACCACCCGGCTCGGTGACCGGCGGCGGCACGAAATCGATGATCGTCTTGAAGAGCGGTTCGAGATCCGGGCCGAGCTCGTCAGGCGAGAGTCCCGCCCGACCTTCCTTCGCGATCGAGTAGATCACCGGAGCCTCGAGCTGATCGGCGTCCTCCGCCAGCTCGAGGAACAGGTCGTGCACCCGCTCGAGCGTCTTCGCCGGGTCGGCATTGGCGCGGTCGACCTTGTTGATCACGATGATGATCCGCAGCCCCGCCTCGAAAGCCTTGCGCAGCACAAAGCGCGTCTGCGCCATCGGACCCTCCGCCGCGTCCACCAAAAGCAGACAGCCGTCGGCCATGTTCACGACGCGCTCGACCTCGCCGCCGAAGTCGGCATGGCCAGGCGTGTCGATGATGTTGATCGTCACGTCGCCGTGGCGGACCGACGTGTTCTTGGCCAGGATCGTGATCCCCTTTTCCCGCTCCAGGTCGTTGCTGTCCATGATCAAAGTCCCCACCTCCTGGTTGTCGCGGAAGGTGTGGCTCTGCTTCAGCAGGGCGTCGACCAGCGTGGTCTTACCGTGGTCGACGTGGGCGATGATGGCCACGTTGCGGATGTCGCGCCGAAGGTTGGCTGAAGTCATAGGGGCAGCAAGGCAATATACGGGCTGCCGATGAAAACCACCGCCGCCAGGCTCGTGATCGGAGCCTACGCGGCCGCGTTCGCGATCGTACTGGCGGCTACCCCGGCGCACGCCGACGAGGGCTGGGTCATCACCTCGTTCCACGCCGACATCAACATCACGACCAGCTTCGTCCTGAACATCGTCGAGGACATTCGGGTGGACTTCGGCGGCCTGCAGAAGCACGGGATCTTTCGCACGATCCCGGTTCGCTACTCGTACGACAGCACCCGCGACCGCTACTACACACTCACCGTCAACTCCGTCGGCGACGGCTCGAGGGTCGTCCCGTACACCGTTTCCAATGCCGGGAACGATGAGGTGATCAAGATCGGCGATCCGAACCGGACGGTCAGCGGCCCGAACCGCTACATCATCACCTACGACGTCGCGGGCGTGATGAACGAATTCTCCGACCACAACGAGCTGTACTGGAACGTCGACGGCGGCGCCTGGCCCGTGGCGAAGAAGTCGGTGACCGCGAGGGTGACGTTTCCCAACGGTTCCTTCCAGAAGTCCGCCTGCTACCAGGGCCCGACCGGATCGCACGAGACGTGCAACTTCGCGAACGGCGCCTCCGACGCCACGTACACGTCCACCCGACAGCTCGGCTCCGGCGAGCAGATGTCGATCGTCACAGCGCTGAACAAAGGCGCTGTGGCAGTGCCCGCGCCGATGCTCGAGCCGAGACAGCGCGCCTTTCCCCAAGACGCCTTCGACGTCAACCTGGCGACTGTCAGCGTGAGCGCGCTGATCCTGCTCGTATGCCTCGCGCTGATCGCGCGCTTCTGGTGGCAGCACGGCCGCGATCGCGCCTACCTGACTCAGTACTACCTGACCAACGATCCCCGTGACGCTCCCGAAGCGCCGTTCCAGCACGAGCCCGTGGTCGTCGAGTTCAACCCGCCGCAAAACCTGCGCCCGGCCCAGCTCGGCCTGATCCTCGACGAAAGCGCGGACACGAAGGACGTGACCGCGACGATCGTCGACCTCGCCGTGCGTGGGTTCTTGACGATCAACGAGGTTCCTGGCCAGAAGGACTGGCTCCTCGTATGGAAGCCCGGCGCCGCCGCCTCGGCTCTTCTGCCCTATGAAAAGACGCTCCTCGATGGACTGTTCGCCGGGCGCCAGCAGGTGAAGATCTCCGAGCTCAAGGGCACGTTCCAGACGACGCTGCGCTCTGCCGAGAGCGAGGTCTACGCCGACGCGATGTCGCGCAAGCTCTTCCGTTTCCGCCCCGATTACATGCGCGGGATCGCAGTCTTCATCGCGATCCTCGGCATCCTGGCCGGGGCCGGCCTCAGCTATGCGCTCGGCATGCTGTTCGGATGGGGCCTCGTAGGAATCGCGCCAATCCTCGCGGGCCTCGTGCTGCTCGTCACGCACCGTGCCCTCTCGACCCGCACCGCCGCCGGCCGCGACTTGATGCAGCACTCGCTCGGGTTTCGCCTCTACATGACAACCGCGGAGAAATACCGCCAGCAGTTCGCGGAGAAAGCGGAGATCTTCACGCAACTTCTGCCTTACGCCATCGTCTTCGGCTGCGTCAGCCGCTGGGCGAAGGCCTTCGAAGGCATCGATACGAGCCCGTCGACCGGCTGGTATTCGGGTGGCCGGCCTTTCCAGGCCGCGTTTCTGGCGAGCAACCTGGAGACGATGGACTCCACCCTCGGCGGCGCGATCTCCTCGACGCCGGCATCAAGCGGCTCGAGCGGATTCGGCGGCGGCGGCTTCTCGGGCGGTGGCGGTGGAGGCGGCGGCGGCGGCTCCTGGTAGGAATCAGGCCCCGAACTTGCAAACCGAGCCCAGTTCGGATTGAATTGAGTCTCGGCTACGGCGGCCTGTCGTTCTACGGGGGAAGGCGATGGGGATCCTGCTGGCGTTTCACCAGTCGTACCAGCCGGTGCTGGGCAGCCTTTTCTGGTCTGCCCTTTTTGCCGGCCTCCCGCTCTACGTCCTGTTCGTCATGCTGGCGATCCTGCGCCTGCCGGCCTGGCTGTGCGCCCTGGCCGCGGTCCTCGCCGCCTTCATCCTCGGGTGGCTGGTCTGGGGCATGCCCTTCTCGATCGCGGCGGGAGCCGCCACCGAGGGCTTCGCCTTTGGCCTGTGGCCGATCAGCTGGATCGTGCTGAACGCCGTCTTCTTCCACAACCTGACCGTGGCGAGCGGCGACTTCGACATCATCAAACGGTCGCTCGCCCGGCTGACCACCGACCGCCGCCTCCAGGCCCTCCTCGTCGCGTTCAGCTTCGGCGCCCTGATCGAGGGCATCGCGGGGTTCGGAGCTCCCGTCGCCATCTCGGCCTCCATCCTCGCCAGCCTCGGCTTCGAACCTGTGACCGCGGCCGTCCTCGCCCTCCTCGCCAACACCGCCCCGGTGGCGTTCGGCTCGATCGGAATCCCCGTGGTGACCCTCGGGCGGCTCGTCGCTCCGATCCTGGGCCACCCCACCGACCCGACGTCCACCACCCTCGCCCTCTCGGCGATGGTCGGCCGCCAGCTGCCGATCTTCTCGATCATCATCCCCGCGTACCTGATCACGGTCCTGGCGGGCTGGAAGAAGATGACCCAGATCCTCCCGGCGGTTCTGGTGACCGGCGTCTCCTTCGCCATCGTCCAGTTCCTGGTTTCGAACTTTGTCGGCCCCGAGCTGACCGACATCCTGGCCGCCCTCGTCTCCATGGGATGCCTGGCGGTCCTGCTGCGCTTCTGGCAGCCACGCGAGGTCTGGCAGTTCGCCCACGAGACGGCCGCCGCAACAACCGGCGGACGGCGCATCGCCGGCGACCCCGACCTGCCCGGCCGCGCCGCCTCGGCGCCACGCAGCTCGGCATTCGACGCCATCGACCCGCCGGCCCGCATCGTCCGCGCTTTTGCGATGTACATCGTGCTGGTCCTGGTGATCCTCATCGGCCAGATGGGCAACCTGCCGTGGTGGTCAGGCCACCCGGTCAACGACCCGAAGACCGCGCTTCACTCACCCGCCAACATCACCGCCGACCTGAAGTGCGGCTCGCCCGCCTTCCTGCTATGCCCGCAGCCTTGGGTGGGCCCTCTGCCGACCAAGGACAGGCAGGCTTTCAAGTTCCCGTACTGGAGCTTCTTCTGGCCGGGCACATACGACGTGAACGCGAAGGGGCTGCCGGTTTCGAACGTCCTTCAGGAAAAGCCGATCGTGGCCAAGGAGACCGCCTACAACAACCCGTTCAACTGGGACTTCCTCGCAGCCGCCGGGTCGCTCGTGCTGTACGCCGCGCTGATCGCATATCTGCTCATGCGTCTTGGGGGCGCGAAGGTGAACTTCTTCGCCGTCTATGGACGCACCGTCCGCCAGCTTGCCCTGCCCATCGTGACGATCTCGATGATCCTCGGGATCGCGTACATCATGAACTTCGGCGGCATGACCTCGAGCCTCGCGCTCGCGCTTTCGAAGACGGGTTTCATCTTCCCGTTCGTCGCCGCGTTCCTGGGTTGGCTCGGTGTCTTTTTGACCGGCAGTGACACTTCATCCAACACGCTGTTCGGCGCACTGCAGGCGCAGACCGCGCAGCAGCTCCACAACGTGAGCCCGATCCTGACAGCCGCCACCAACTCCTCGGGTGGTGTCATGGGCAAGATGATCAGCCCGCAGAACCTGTCGGTCGGCGCGGCGGGAGTGAACAAGGTCGGCGCCGAAGGCGACATCTTCCGGCGCGTGATCGGCTACAGCCTCATCCTCACGAGCGCCATGGGAATCCTGGCCATGATCGAGGCCTACGTGATCCCGGGAATCGTCCCCTCGCCGTAACCCGCCAGGCCGACGCCCCCGTTCTACCCCGCATGGTGCCGAGACCGGGAGTCGAACCCGGACGTCCTTGCGGACATCGGTTTTTGAGACCGACGCGTCTGCCAGTTCCGCCACCTCGGCGCTTCCCAGGGGGGCCTCGACCATATCATTCGGCCGTGCGCATCGCTCTCGTCCTGGCCGCCGTCTCGCTCGTGGCGGCCTGCGCGCCCAGCTTCACCCCCAGCGCGTCGGTGAGCCCGGACGCCGGCGGCAGCGCGGCGGCCATCGCCTCCGGACCTCGCGTCCAGCCACCGCCGGTCACGCCCCCGACCCCACCCGGGACGAACATCCCCGACTTCGCGTGCTCCGACCTGTCGGGCGGCAAGACCGGCGTCGCCAACACGATCGCCGCGCGCGTCGGCGAGGTGCAGGCCTACGACCGGTTCGTGCTCCAGTTCGAGTCGATCGTCCCCACCTATAGCGTCAAACGGCAGGCCAAGCCCGTCTTTCCGCTCGGGGCCAGCGGCCCGAACGTCACGCTCGCGGGCACCACAGGAGTGCTGGTCACCGTCCACTCCGCGACCGGCGCGACCACGTTCCAGGGCGAGCGCGATATCGTCCACCCCGAGTTCCAGGTGCTGAAGGAGGCGCGCGAGACCCAGGACTTCGAGGGCTACGTGTCCTGGGGCCTCGGCCTGAGCAAATCCGCCTGCATGCGCGCGTTCGTCCTCAACGATCCGGCGCGTTTAGTCGTCGATTTCCAGATCACTACAAGCTAATCTCCCCCGCGATGGCGATCCAGTCGCCGCCGCCCGCGCCGGTCTTGCAGCAAGCAGTCCCTCCGACCACGCCCCAGAAGTCCAGCTGTTTCGGGCGCGGCTGCGGCTGCGGCCTGGGCGGATGCCTGGTGGTGGTGATCCTGGCGGTGCTGCTGGTGGGTGGCGGCGGCTACTGGTTTTTCGTCGTCCAGGCCTCGGCCGCCGTCACCGCGCCGGCGACGCTGATCCTGTTCAACCAACCCGTCACCGTCAACTCCAACCCGGGCACACCCGGAGAGTCGCTGAATGCCAACGACACAGTCGCCACGCAGGCGGCAGGCCACGCCTCGATCCAGTTTCCGGACGGCTCCTACATCCGGATGTCGCCCCAGACGACCGTCCAGATCACGAGCATCCAGCTCCAGAAGGCCGGCAACGTGCAGGCGATAGAGGCGCTGCAGAAGACCGGCCGCACGCTGGTCAACGTCCAGCACCTGGCGAACGGGGCGACCTTCAAGGTCAACGGGCATGCGGTCAGCGCCGCCGTGCGTGGCACGCAGTTCGAGATGCTGGTCCGCCCCAACAACACAAACCTGATCAAGGTGTTCGACGGGACGGTCCGCGTCTCCGGCCAGACCATCGTCAACGTCACGGCCGGCAACGAGGTCGAGGTCGACGCCAACGGGAAGCTGTCCGCCGTGCGCCCGATCCAGCGCGACACGCAGGATCCTTATCCGCTGGCCACCCAGTGCTCGAGGGCCGTGTCGGGCGGGACGACCGCGGGCACCGCGCAGACCTCGACCGGCGATTCGCTCTCGACCGGTGAGACGGCCGAGGTCGGTTATGACTCACCGGGCGGCGTCGTGAACGTCGCGCTCTGCTACCCGGGAAGCACGATGACGCTTTCCGTCTTCGACCCCAACGGCACTGAGCATCAGCTGCGCGGCGGCCAGTCGTCGGTCTCGGGACCGGCCGGCCATTACCGCGCGATCGTCCACGCGGTCAACGTGTCCCCGGCCGAGGCCTACGCCGTTTCGTTCGCCAGCAACGCGCCGTGCGACGCAGCCAACGTCGACAGCGGCGGCGTCGTCCGCGAGACCCTCAGCAACTCGCAGATCGCCACCGCGCTGGCGGAGTCGGGCACCTCCGGCGTGACCATCTACGTCGACGGCACCTCCCCCACCGGGGCGCGGATCGTCTACTACTCGAACATCGGCGGGATGCCCATCTCGTGGACCGTCGACTTCTACGCCGCGACGCCCAACCTCGGCGCGGTCATCACCCAGGTCACTGTCCGCGGCATCAACGTGACGACCCAGGTCGTCACCAATCTGAGCTCCTTCGGCGGCCACTCGATCAGCTCGATTCCGTCGGGCTTCATCGTCGACCGCGTTTACTCGTGCGCCGCGCTGACCGGCGACAAGATGATGGTCGTCGAGGGACACCGCTAGCCGGGCCCCGAAGCAAGGACGGTAAGCGGGGGTCGTTAGACAACCATTGAGCTATCTTTCCCGGGCAGCATGGCAACCGTAGCCGCCACGACGCTTCGCAAACCCCGCCGCAGCGGCCGCCGTTTTCTGATCGTCCTGGCCATCCTGGTCCTCGTCGTAGCGGGCGTTCTCGTCTGGCTGAACGTCGCGGCCCAGGCCCAGGTCAACGCCTCGGGGATGCTGACCGTTTACCTGCCGAGCGCGTCGATCGCGCACGGCTCGGGCGCGGCAGGCGCGGCGACCACGGGCGCCGTCGTCCGCGCCGGCGACACCGTCTCCACCGACACCAAAGGCCGGGCCGGAGTTGGCCTGCCCGACGGCACGCTCACCCGCCTGGCCAGCGACACGACGGTCACGTTTGACTCCGCCCACTACACAAAGGGCGGCAACCTCCACGACGTATCGCTGACCCAGCAGGTCGGCCGCACGTTCACCAACGTGCAGCACCTCGTGACCGGAACCGCGTTCGACGTCCACGGGAAGGCCGCCACCGCAAGCGTGCGCGGGACCAAGTTTGAGGTCCTGATCCTGGCGGACGGCACGATGACGGTGAAGGTCTTCCAGGGCACGGTGGCCCTGCACAACTCCACCGGCTCCATCACCATCAACGCCGGTCAGCAGGCGACGGCCAGCCCGAACGGCACCCTCAGCGGGCCCATCCCCATCGCGCCGGACCCCAATGATCCGTTCGGTCCTGCGCTGGACGCGTCAAACGCGGTTGCCGCCAACACGACGCCTGGCACCGAGCAAGACTTCATCGGCGCTCCGCTGCATAACGGTGAGCAGCAGCAATACAAATACAGCTACGCCGGCGGAAGCCTGGTGAAGGCGTCGGTCGGCTATCCGGGAAGCGCGATGAAGCTGACCGTCCGCGCGCCGGACGGACAGCAGTATTTCGGGTCCGGCAAATTGCCTGTCGTCACGGTCAACAACGCCCCCGCCGGGATCTACACGATCTTCGTCGACGGCGTCAGCGGCCTGGGCGTCGCGGGTGAGGAACCGTTCGTCGCGGTGGCTTCAGTCGAGGCATGCCAGAGCGCTGACACCGAGGGCAACGGCGCGGTGCATCGCGGCTACACGGCGCAGGACCTCGTCACCGCGGTGCAGCAATCGGGTGCGGGCCTGTCGAACCTGAAGCTCACGATCAGCCAGGACTCGGCGGCCGGTGCAATCATCAACGGCAGTGGCACATACAACGGCGTCAGCTGGAGCGGATCGGTCGTCCTCGTCGCGCACAACGGCGTCCTCGACATCATGCCGACCGGCGGCAACGTGTTCGGGATGAGCGTGCCTGCGCAGCAGGTCGTGCAGCAGATCGCCGCGGCGATCGGCCAGGACCCGTCCAACGTGAGTCCCGGATTCATGGTCGACCGGCTCTTCACCTGCCACTCGGTGATGATCGTGGACGGAAGAACAGGCTAAGTATGAGAGAGAACCCGGATGGTTCCCTTTCCGCACCAGGCGCGGGCAGGACCCGATACTGATTGCATCGGGAGGCGGCATCCTAGTGGTGCCAGAGCCCAAGAACGAGGGCTACAAGGATCAGGACCCCGAATATTCCTACGCCCCATAGGAACAGTTCCGCCTCGAACTTCATAAAGGGACGAAGCTGCCTGGGATACAAAAGCCAAACCCGGACTCCAAATCTTCGCGCCTTCTCGAACGGCGACGGAGGCTTGCTCCCACGGCGCCGGGCTTCACCCACGGTGATCAGAGCTTACTGCTGCCGTCGCCGAACTCCAAAATGGTCTCGGTGGCTCGGTTCCGAAGGATCAAATTGGACTCAGACGAACGCAGGGAATTAGCCAGCCTAGATGCGCTGTCGCGACAGTCAGTTGGCTCTGGCCAGCCACGGGAGAGCCTTCGTGAATCGGTCGTTTTCCTCAAGAGGGTTGCAGCAAAGCGTGGTCTGGACCCATTTAGGTGCACGATCGCCTCCGATTGGCGCGGCCTGCACGTGAGGTACTCCGAAGAGAGCGCCAACCGAGCGGATTAGCTGGCAGCGGTAGAAGGTAAGAAGAGCGGTTTCGCTTAGCCCAATCCAAATAGGCGGTGCGCCGCGCGCGTCACCAGCGACAGTCCTGATCCTTCGAGCAGCCACGCCACCTCCGCCGCACCTACGACGACGACCAGGACGGCGCTCAAGCCGATGCCTCCGCCGCGCATCACCGGCTGCAGCCAGTGCACGCCGCCGTCGACTGTGCGGTTGGGCGAAGTGATCGCCGACTCGAGGCGGTCGAGCAGCTCACCCGCGGTCGCGGGCCGGTGGTTGGGATCGCGGTCCATCGCCTGCTGGAGCACAGTCGCGAACGACGGAGGAATGTCGGGCGCGACCTCGCGGACGTTGGGCGGCGGCTCGTACAGGCGGCGGCTCAGCGTTTCGATCCAGCTCTTGGAGTTGAAAGGACGGCGACCTGTCGTGGCCTCGAAGATGACCGCGGCCAGAGAGTAGACGTCCGCCCGTCCGTCGACCTCGCGTCCGACCAGCCGCTCCGGCGCGACGTAATCGGGCGCGACTGCACCGCTCGCACCCGGCCCGGTGTTGAACGATGCGACCGTGCCCAGGCCAAAACCTGTGAGCAGCGTGCGGCCGTCGTCGGCGAGCAGGATGTTGGCCGGCTTGACGTCGCGGTGAATCGTCGCGCGCGAGTGCGCGTAATCGAGCGCGCTGGCGATTGGCTGCAGGAGCGCAACGATGCCGAGAGGTTCGTAGCGCTGACCATCGCCCATCAGCTTGTCGAGCGTGTTGCCCTCGACGAGCTCGGTCACGAGGTAGGGCGACTCGCCCTCATAAGCGAGCTCGTAGAGGCGCGGGATCGCTTCATGCTCGAGCGCCGTGTACGACCGCAGCTCGAGGAGGAAGCGGCGGGAGAAGCTGACGTCACGCGCGACGCCACTGCCGATGGTCCGCACCGCGACACGGCGGTGCAGGCGTGGATGCTCGGCCTCGTAGACCGAGCCGAGGCTGTCGGTGTCGAGCTCGCGCAGAAGCCGGTAGCCGCCGACGTCCTGGTGGCCGTTTGTCTCCGGTTTCGGCCGCGAGCCGTTCTCGGGCGGGGCCTCTTGTCCCACGAAAACTGAACTTTAGGCCACCCGGCCCGATCCGAGGACATTCATCGAACGGAAATTCGGCCGGGGGCCCGGTAGTCCGGGCCCCCAACCAGGTCTTACGTCAGGAGCAGCTGACGTTCTGGAACTGATGCGTGATGACGGGAGGGCTCGTCGGCGTCGGCGGCGTCGCCTGAATGTGATCGACCATGTGGAAGGTGATCGCCTGCCCGCTGCTGGTAGTCACCTGCGCGTTCACCGCGTCATGCAAGACAACATTCTTCAGGTTGAAGGATTCTCCGAACCAGTCGGCCACGTGGCCTTGTGCTGACGGTCGGCCCGAAAGCGTATCCGGAACCCAGGCGGTGGGGTTTCCCATGCTGTCGAAGGCAGTTGGGATCACCGGATGGATCTGAATGTCGCCCTCGTAGGTGCCAGTCACCCAGAACCCGTTTGCGTTGCCCGCGAAATGGAACACACCGTTGCCGCTGTCTTCATCGATCTCGTTCCAACCCGCCAGTGAAGAGCACGGTAAGGGTACGGCGAACGGCGGATTCGCCGTGAAGTGCATCGTCTGTGTGGTAGTAGGCCCGCCGGCCGACACCGGGACAGCGGCCGCGATTGCAGCGGCGAGCACGGCAAAGAGAACGAATAGGCGTCTGACCATCGATTTGACCTCCGAAATTAAGCCGGACTAACGAAGCCGGCTGAATATGGGTCCCACATCTCCCCCTGTCAATGCACGATGTTCTTTACGTGGTGTCGGCGAGAGGATTTGAACCTCCACGCCCTTTCGGGCACCAGCTCCTAAGGCTGGCGCGTCTGCCATTCCGCCACGCCGACTGACGCAACGATAAGCAACCGCCCGTTAGAAGTTCTCGATCTCCACCGGCTCGATCCCATCCGCCACTTCGAAGCCGAAGATCCTCGACAGGAAGTACAGCTCGCCCTCGAAGGCGCGGCGGATGTTCCTGGCCTGCCGAAACCCGTGCTGCTCACCCTCGAAGGCGACATAGGCGTAGGGCAGCCCTTTGGTCTTACACACCTCGACAAAGGTCTCGGCCTGGCTCGGCGGGACGATCTTGTCCTCGAGTCCCTGGAACAGGATCACCGGACATTTCAGGTTGTGGGCGAAATAGATCGCGGAGCGGTCCCGATACAGGTCCGCGCGCTCCGGATACGGACCGATCAACCTGTCGCAATAGTGAGCCTCGAACTTGTGCGTCTCCTTGATGAACAGCTCGAGGTCGCCGATCCCGTAATGGCTCGCGCCCGCGTCATAGAAATCGCGCTTGGTGAGCGAAAGCAGGACCGTATAGCCGCCTGCCGATCCGCCAGTGATCGATACGCGGTCGGGGTCCACCAGGCCCTGCTCGACGAGGTGACGCGCGGCGTTGATGCAGTCGTCGACGTCGACCACGCCCCACTGTCCGTTCAGCCGCGTGCGGTACGCGCGCCCGTAACCGGCCGACCCGCCGTAGTTCACGTCGACCAGCGCGAAACCGCGGCTGGTCCAGTACTGATACTCGAACGGATAGGTCGGACCCGCCGAGCCGGTCGGACCGCCGTGGCAGTGCACGACCAGCGGCGGCTTCTCACCCTGCGACGCCTCGTAATCGTGGTTGCGCGGCGGGTAGTAGAAAGCGTGCGCGGTCAAACCGTTCTCGGTCGGAAACTCGATCGGCTTCGGGATGCTGAAGTAGCCCGATTCGATATGCGCCGGGTTGGCCACCCTCACGACCTGTTCGGCCAGCGTGTCGAGGTCGAGCACGAGCACGCGCTCGGCCAGCGTGGGCGACGTGGCATACATCGCGGCCTTGTTCCCGGACAGCTGGAGGTTGAACAGGGTGCTGTAGAAGAGCTCGATGCGCTGCAGGTGTCCTGTGTCGAGGTCGATGCGGCCGAGCCTGCTTCCACCTGGCTCCGAGTACAGGCACACGATCTCGTCGGGGCCGTTGAAGTCATACCAGCGCTGGCCGAACTGCCACTGCGGCGCGCCGAATTCCGCGGCGCGGTGGCACACAGGCTCGTCGCCTTCGCCCCGCGCGCGGTAGATGTTCCACCAGTCGCTGCGGTCCGAGATGAAGTAGAGCTCGCCTGACGGCGACCACTCCGGCTCGAGCACCGACTCGTTCAGGCCGCCGGCGACCTTGCGCGACGACGTGAGGTTGCCGTCGCGGTCGAGCTCTCCGATCCAGAGCTCGCTGCCATCCCACGGCATGTTGGGGTGGTTCCACGTCTGCCACGCGATGCGGCTTCCGTCGGGGCTCAGCTTCGGGGAGGCGTAGAAGTCGTTGCCGGACGCGATGGTGATCGGTTCGCGCCGGCCATCGGCGTCGATGGCGACGATGGTGTTGACCGGCTCACGAGCGCCGGTCGTGTGGTCCTCGCGGACCGCGATCACGCGACCACGCGGTGTGTCGATGAGCATGTCGGCGTGGCGGATGTCGGCGTCGGGCGTGATGGCGCGCGGCGCGCCGCCGGCGTCCTGGCGGTAGAGGCGCTGGTCCTTGTAGTTGGTGAAGAAGACCGTCCCGTCTTTGACCGCGAAGTGGCCGCCGCCGTACTCATGGACGCGGCTGCGGGCGTTGAATCCCTGCGGCGTCACGTCGCTCGTCGTGCCGTCCGCGCTGCGCTTGCACACGACGATCCGCCCCGCCTCGAATGGCCGCAGCTCCGACCAGTACAGGTTCTCGCCGTCCCAGCGCAGCATCTGGTTGCGCATCTGCACCGTGCCGTTGAGAAGGAGGTCGGCCGAGATGGGCGAAGCCCAGGAGCCGTAAGGTGCGGTCTTCTTGCCGCTCACTGAATCAATCGACGCGCTCGCCCGCTACTATCACTGCGGCCACAAACCCAGTGTATTCCGGGCTGGAAAGGTCACCAAATAAGGGATGAGGAACGCGCTGCTCGTTGTCGATGTCCAGTCGGACTTCGTGGAAGGCGGCAGCCTGGGGGTCACGGGGGGGCTGGCTGTCGCGGCCATGATCGCCCGCCACATCCGGCATTTCAGGTACGAGTACCAGTTCGTCGTGGCGTCCCGGGATTACCACGAGGAAGCGCCCGACCATATCTCGGCCACGCCCGACTTCGTCAACACGTGGCCGCCCCACTGCATGGTCGGCACGCCCGGGGCCATGTTCGTGCCCGCGATCCAGAATCTGGTCCGCGAGAAGATGATCCAGGAGGTCGTGACCAAAGGCCGCCACGCCGCCGCCTATTCGGCGTTCGAGGGGCTCGACCCGCGCGGCCACTACCTGCTCGACGTGCTGAAAGAGAACCGGGTCGACCACATCGACGTGTGCGGCATCGCGACCGACTACTGCGTCCGCGCAAGCGCGCTGGACGCGCGGAAAAACCAGTACCAGGTCCGCGTCCTGGTCAACCTGTGCGCAGCGGTGAAAGAAGAAACGGGCGCCCAGGCCCTGGAAGAGATGAAAGCCGCAGGCGTCCAGCTACAGGCAGCCACAGCGCCTTAGTTCGCGGCTTCCTACCGCTTCTTCGCTTATTGAACGGCTCCTCCCCATTTATGGGGAGGTGGCGCGCAGCGCGGGAGGGGCTGTTCCGAACCCCTTCTTACCGCTTCTTCGCTTATTGAACGGCTCCTCCCCATTTATGGGGAGGTGGCGCGCAGCGCCGGAGGGGCTGTTCCGAACCCCTTCCTACCGCTTCTTCGCTCGAGCCCTTGGCGCTGCTTCCGGGACGTACTTGAACGACACGTTGAGCTTCACCCGGTAGCTCGTTACCTTGCCGTTCTCGATCGTCATGTCCTGTTCGACGACCTCGGCCACGCGAAGGTCGCGGAGCGACCTGGCCGCGGTCTCCACCGCGTTCTTGGCCGCCGCCTCCCATGACTGGCCGCTGGTCCCAATCAGCTCGGTGACTCGATAAACGCTGTCAGCCATGACAACCTCCTTTGAACGCCCCTCTCCCTGAACCCTCTCCCCTGTGGGGAGAGGGACAACTATTGTCGCGCAGCCAACAGGTGCGCGAGCTTTTCCAGCTCGCTCTCCCGCCCGAGGGTCGCCATCTTGGTCCAGTGCTCGTCGTGCATCGCGTCGAAGGTCAGGACCATGCGCACGCCGTCCTCGACCTCGGTGAGGTCGAGCACCGTCTCGACCTGGTAGGGCTCGACGCCCGGGACGAAATCCGCGAGGTCCTTGTAGACCAGGCGGTGTGGCGGATCGACCTGCTCGAAAGTGAGCCGCTGCACGGTGAGTAGCGGCATGCCGGCCTGGGTCATGTACTCGATCTGATCCGTTCCGTTCGCGGTCATCTCGTAGACCAGCTCGCCGCCCGGGCGGAGATCCAGGTCGCGCACCGCGACGCTGAATCCCTCCGGGCCCCACCACGACTCGATCCCATCGCGCGTGGTGCAGAGCTCCCACACATCGTCGATGGACGCGTCGAAGGTGCGCTCGAGCTTGAGCTTAGGCCGCACTCGCGTAGGCCTTCTTCAAAGCCGCAATGTCGAGCTTCTTCATCTTCAACATCGCCTGCAGCGCCGCCGCCGAGTTGCCCGACTTTCCGTCCGACAGCATCTGCATGAGCGCGTTGGGCACGATCTGCCACGAAACGCCGAATTGGTCCTTGAGCCAACCGCATTGGCCCTCTTCCCCGCCGCCCTCGATCAGCTTGCTCCAGTAGCGGTCAACCTCCTCCTGCGTCTCGCAGTTGACCATCATGGAGATGCCCTCGGCGAATTTGAAGGTCGGGCCGCCGTCGAACGCGAGGAATTCTCTGCCGTCGAGCTCGAACGTGGCGCCGAGCACCTTGCCCTCATCAGTGCGCTGGATGCTCAGCACTTTCGAGTTGGGCAGGATGGAGACGTAGAGGTTGATCGCCTCCTCGCAGCGGTCGGCGTAGACGATGCATGGTCGGATCATGGTCGCTTCTCCTTTCTATCTTTGCTCTTCCGCCGTCTTTCGAGCTCGGCGGCAAACCTGTCGAGACGCCCTTCCCAGATGGTTCGGTACGCGGTGACGAACTGCGACAGCTCCTGGAACGGCTCCGGGCGCAGCGCGTACAGACGCCGCCGGCCTTCCGGCCGGACGACTACGAAGTTGGCTTCCTCGAGGATCGCCAGCTGCCGCGAGACGCCGGGCTGGCCGATGTCGACGACCTCGACCAGCTCGTTGACCGAGCGCTCGCCGCCGCGCAACGCGTCGACGATGCGGCGCCTGGTCGGGTCGGCCAGGACCTGGAACACATCGGGCACGCCGACATATTACTGCAGCGACATATATCGTGTCAACAATATTTCGTCAGGAGCGGATCGGAGCGAGCTGCCTCAGGTCCGGCAGCAACTCGGCGACCTTCTCGCCCAGCTTCTCCGGCTCCTCGCCGCGCAGGTAGATGACCTGCTCGGTTACGCCCAGCTCGAGGAACTTGCCGGACAGCTGGAGCAGCTCATCGCGCGAGGCCCCATCCCATCCGAACTGGATGGAGTGGCGGATGTCTTTCGGGTCACGGCCGACGGCGCCGCATGCCTCATCGAGCATCGCCGTCAGCTCCCCGACCTTTTCCGGATCTCCGCCGGCGATGTTCCACACGTCGGCATGACGGGCGACGAGCCGGAGCACAGTCGGGCCGGAGCCGCCGATCCAGAGCGGCGGATGCGGCCTCTGCAGCGGCTTGGGGTTGGCGATCGCGTCCTTGAAGTGGTAGTAGCGGCCCTCGAAGGTCGTGCGCTCCGCGGTGAACAGCGACTTCATGATCTGCAGCGACTCGCTGAGGCGGCCGACGCGGTGGTCCAGGCCCTCGATGCCGTACATCTCATGCTCGATCTCCGCCCAGGCCGCACCGATGCCGAATTCCAGGCGGCCGCCAGAGAGATGGTCCACCGTGACGGCGAGCTTGGCCAGGAGCGCCGGGTTGCGATAGGTGTTGCCGGTGACCAGGCAGCCGATGCGGACACGCCTGGTGGCCTGGGCCATCGCGGCCTGGAGCGCCCAGCCCTCGTAGATGGGCCGGTCGGGGCCGCCGGGCCCGATCGACGCGAGGTGGTCGAAGTCCCACAGGTGGTCGAAGCCCGCCTCGTCGGCGATCCGCCACACGGCGCGCAGCGCCTCGATCGAGATGTCCTGGCCCGAAGCCTTCAGCCCGAAACGGAGGGGATGCGCCACTAGTGAAACCTCAGCTTGCGGACTCGGATGGCGAAGGGATAGCGCCTGGAGAACTCCTCCGGTGTCCACCCGAAGCCCTTGAGGTCGGCTCGGTACTTGCGCACGTAGGCGGGAACCTTGTAGGCAGGTGCCTGCGACTTCGAGAGCGTCGCTTCGCCTGCGACGCGGACGACGACGTCGCCGTTCTCGTCCGTGTTCGTGTGAAGCTCGACATGGGGGTTGGACCGGATGTGCCGCACCTTGATCCCAGGCTGCGCATATATAAGGAATGACCTGCCGTCCCACAGGAACCAGACCGGGACGGCCTGGGGCCGGCGATCCCGGCCCGCGGTGACGAGCCAGATCACCGCCGCCCGCTTCAGCCTCGAATCGACTTGTCGGCTCGGCACGACTTCTAGGTTAGAAGGTGAAGCACTCCATCAAGTTGCCGATGCTCGGGTTGGCATCGCGCGGCGGCGCGGGCGGGCCGACCGGGCCGGTGGCAGCTTGATAGTTGCCTCCGCTCGGCGTGCCTGCATCGAAGAGGTGGTTCGCCGATGCGAGGGTGGGCAGGTTGTAAACGGCCTCGATGAACTTCAGCGTCGACGTGTGCTCGTACACGGTCGGCTCGAGGTGCGCGGGTTTGGCAAAGGGCGAGATGATCCAGGTCGGCACGCGGATGCCGAGCCCGAACGCATCGACCTGCGGCGGCCGTGCGTGGTCGAAGTAACCTCCGGCCTCGTCGTAGGTGTGAATGTAGGCAGAGGTCGCCCAGGCCGACGAGTTGCGCAGCCCGTCGACCAGCTCCTGAACGATCCCCATCCCGACCGAGATGTCCGCTGGTGGATGTTCATCCCAGCCGCGCGCGAAGCTTGGAATGATCCACGAGACATTGGGCAGCGTGCCCTGGTTCAGGTCGGTGAAGAAGTCCTGCTTGTTCGCGTGAGCCCGCATGTCGTGCGCGAACCGCTTCCAGAAAAAGAAGACGTTGTCGGTGTTGCCGAACGGAACGCTGTCCATCCCGACGTTGTAGACCTTCCAGGTGATGTGGGCGTCGTCGAGCAGGTCGAGGATGATCGGGTAGTCGAAGACGCCGTAGCCCCACACGCCGTTGGTCGTGATCCCGCCGGACGTGCCGGCCGCGGTGTAGAAGCGGTTGGGCCAGGTCGGGCCGAGCTGCGAGCAGAAGTAGTTCGTGCACAGGGTCGACGTGTCGTGGAGGCTGTAGTAGAAGGGGAGGTCGCCGGCGGTGTAGTACCCCATGCAGTTGATGCCGTCGGTCGTGTAGAAGCCGTCCATCGCACCGCCGTCGTACTCCGCGTGGGTGGCCGACCAGCTGTGGCCGATGTCCGGTGTCGTGAGACTGGTGAAGTGATACGGCGCGACAGTTCCGCCTTTTCCGTCCGGCTGCGTGTAGCCGGCGGGCACGCCGTACCGACCGGCGAATGAGGAGAAGCCGTAGTAGTGGTCGAAGGAGCGGTTCTCCTGGAGGTCGACGATGACGTGCTGGAGTGGGATGCGACCCTTGAGGAAGCTCGCGGCCGCGCCGGGCACGATCGGCGTGACCAGGCTCGCGAGTCCAAGCGCACCGGCGCCTTTGAGGAACGTGCGGCGATCGATCTGCGACATCTCTTCACCCCCCGAGATGGTTTGGCCGTCGGGACCTCAGGGCAAATTAGCACTGTGAAGACAAAGACGGAGGCGGACTGGAAGCGCGACCTGACGCCAACGCAGTACCACGTCCTGCGCGAGAAGGGCACCGAGCGACCCTTCACCGGTGAGTACTGGGACACCAAGACTCCGGGCGCGTACCTGTGCGCCGGTTGTGGGGCCAAGCTGTTCGAGTCGGAGACGAAGTTCGACGCACACTGCGGCTGGCCGAGCTTCTACGCCCCGGCGGATGGCGCGCCCATCGAAGAGACGACGGACGACTCGCTTTTCATGGTCCGGACCGAGGTCAACTGCGCGAACTGCGGCGGGCACCTGGGCCACGTCTTCGACGACGGCCCGAACCCCACAGGCCTGCGCTACTGCATCAACAGCGCGTCAATCAAGCTGGACCCGAAACCGTAAGAGACTGGTCCTCCCCATTTATGGGGAGGTGGCCTAAAAGGCCGGAGGGGCTGGTCGGGAGAGGGTCCTCCCCATTCATGGGGAGGTGGCCTGAAAGGCCGGAGGGGCTGGTCGGGAGAGGGTCCTCCCCATTCATGGGGAGGTGGCCTGAAAGGCCGGAGGGGCTGGTCGGGAGAGGGTCCTCCCCATTCATGGGGAGGTGGCCTGAAAGGCCGGAGGGGCTGGTGGATCTGGAAGGGCGTCGCCCAAACCCAACCTTCTCGCGCTCCTCGAGCTCATAACGAATCGAATCGATTACGCCTTCAACCTCGTCATCGATGTCATAGACCGGGAACCGGACGACCTTGTACCCCTCGGCTTCCAACCAGGCTTGCCGGCGGACGTCGTACGCGGCCCCCTCATCGCTGTGGCTCGGGCCATCAATCTCAATTACGAGTTTCGCTGCGGGACAGTAGAAGTCGACGTAATACGGTCCGATAGGCTGCTGGCGCCGGAATTTCCATCCGTCGAGCTTTCGACCTCGCAGACGAATCCAGACCCGCAGTTCTGTCCCGCTCATCGAGGTTCGCAGTCGTCGCGAAGCGGCCGTTCGGAGCGAGCGCATTCCCGAACCATCGCTCGCCGCGGGTCGCACTCCAACTCAGGCTGTTAAGGGTTCGCGTCAGCCCCTCCGTCGGCTGCGCCGACACCTCCCCATGAATGGGGAGGAGCCTCCAGCCCGTCAGACCCCGACCGGTTCGCGGACCAGGATGATCGTCGTGCGGCCGGGAAAATAGTCCCGCTCCACGATCAGGGTCCGACCGACCTTCAACACACCCGGCGCAACATTGTTCCGCGCCTCCTCGTACGGAACGACGTACTCGTGGATGCGGCGGAATGCCGTGTCCAGGTCTGGCACGATCTTCTGGCTGCCGATCACCAGGATCAGCTTTCCAGCCCCATAGGCGACCGGGCCGATCTGGCTGCCGGTGGCTGACGTGATCACCAGCTGGCCGGCTTCAGTGACCGCGTGCACGCTGTTGAGCATCACGTCAGGCGCCGCGCCCGCCTTGCGCATCTCGTCGCGCTGCGTGACCCGGTCCATCTTCAACGTCCGCTTGCGCACGAAGTCGTGGGTCTCGCTCTCCATCAACTCGTCGAACACGCCGATGTCCTCGAACGTCTTCGATTTGCCCGAATGGACCACCGAACCGGCGGGAAGGCGCTTCATGACCTCCGCCCGCGCCTCCTTCCCGTCCTGCACGATCAGGACCTCGAAGTTCCGCTCGCGCAGTCGCTCGGCCAGGACCTCCAGGTCCGCCTCGCTCGCGGGCGCCTCGAAATCAACAGCGTTCATGACCACGTCCAAATCCTTCTCCTTACAATAGTTGCATTGACAACTATAGAAGGAACAAGCTTGGCAGGTCAGACTATTCCAGTAGCCATGAGCGAGCTGAAGGTCAAAGCACCAGCGCCGAGTCAGGACCAGGTCTCGGCCTGGATCAACCTGCGCCAGGCCGGCCACGTGATCCAGAACCGGCTGGAAGAGCGGCTACAAAAGGAAGCCGACCTCTCCTGGGCCGAGTTCGAGCTCCTCATGCGACTCCGGGTCTCGGCCGCCCACCCGCTCCAGATGAGCGAGATCGCGGCTCAGCTGGTCGGCAGCCCCAGCGGCACGACCCGAATCGCGGACCGCCTGGTACGCGACGGCCTGATCGTCCGGGAGACGCCTCGCGAGAATCGGCGGATCGTTCGCGTCCAGCTCACCGACCGCGGCCGCGAGGTGCTGAGCAAGGCGGACGAGGTCATCAAGACCAACGTGCAGGAGGTCCTGGGCGACCACCTCACCGAGACCGAGGTGACCGAGCTGCGCGCCCTGCTCCGCAAGCTGCTCGAAAGCAACGGGGCCTGGCAGGACGCGCGCTGCGCCCCGCTCTAGGCTCTCCGGCGGTAGTGGAGGTGCACGGCGCCACCACGAAAACGGCGCTCCTCAACCAGCTCGAGCTCGAGGTGGACATCATCCGGTAGGGCGCGGTTGCCCCCTCCCACCACTACGGGATAGACGATGAAGTGGTACTCGTCGACCAGCCCGGCCCTCATCGCCTCCGCGGCCAGGTGCGGCCCGCCGACTGTCATGTCGCGACTCGCCGCGGCCTTCATCCGCCTCGCCGCCTCCGGGTCGAACTCTCGCTCGATCCGCGTTCTCGCGGTGGACGCCTTCTCCAGCTTCTTCGAATAAACGATCTTGTCGGCGCCGGCCCAGATGGCCGCGAAGTCCTGGATGACGGGCGGCTGGTCGGCCAGCTCAGGCGGCTTCTCCCAATACGCGAGCACCTCGTACATGCGACGGCCGAGCAGGTAGGTGCCGACCGGCCTTTCAAGGTCGTTGACGAAGGCATGCACCTCCTCATCGGGCATGGCCCAGTCGAAGTTGCCCTCCTGGTCCGCGACGTAGCCGTCGAGCGACATGATGGGCGCATAGATCAGATTTGCCACCAGCCCCTCCGTCGGCTGCGCCGACACCTCCCCATAAATGGGGAGGAGCTGGCTAGCCTTGCGATTGGCGCGCCTCTAGCATCTTTCTCACGATCGGGCTCGGCACCTTCGGCTGCCACGCGCGGTAGGCCTCGCGCAGGGGCACCGGCCACTCGACGTCGAGGTCGACGCGCGTGCCAAACACCGGTGCTCCGGCCAGCACCCGCAGCGCGAGCTCGAGCGTGCGCCTCTGCATGGCCTTGTTGAGCGGCATCCCAAATGCGTGGCCGAAAGGAAACTCCACGCCGACGACGCGCGGCGCCCGGCGCTCCTCAGCGACCGCGGGCATCATCGTCACGACCACGGTCGGAATTCCCGCCGCCTCGATGCACCGTGCCAGCACGGGCACGTTCGAGCAGCAGTCGGGTCAAGCCGGCGCGAGGATGAGCGCGTCGGCGCCCTGCTCGCGCAGGTGCGCGGCGACCTGCGGCGCGGTCGCAGCACGCCAGTCGGAAAGCCCGAGGTCCTGGTATCCCATCACCGCGACGTGGTTCGCCACCGCGCCACCGACAACACCTTCGCGCGCGAGGTCGGCCAGCGAATGCATCGGCAAAGCGATCTCTGGATCGGCCAGCACGTCCTCGTCATTTATATGTAGGTGCGCAACGCCGATGTCCGAAGCCGCCGTGGCCGAAGGAATCGAGCGCCACGTCGGGTCGCCCCAATCCGGCTGCGCCTGCTCGCGATCGAGGTCGAACGGCTGCTGGCTCCCCTTCAAATAAAGGCCGGCTGAAGTGAGCAGCGCGATGCGCGCGTCCGAAAGCCGCTTCTCGAACGGCGCCCACACGGGCGCCTCTTCGCCGGGAAACGCGCCGCGCCCCTCATATAAAGGACGGAAGCTTCGCGGCAGGAACTTGTAGCTGTCGACGACCACACGAAGAGTGTGGCATTGACTGTTCCCCGGATAGGTGACATGGTCTGGGCGATCCGGTAAGGGGCCCCCAGTGGGCGATCACCAGGAGGTGACGCGATGGTCAAATTGACCGTTCTGTACGACCAGCCCGAAGATCCAGCCGCGTTCGAGAAGTACTACTGGGAGACTCATGTCCCAGACCACGGGCAAATGATTCCGAACGTGATCAAGCTCGAGGCCAACAAGGCTGTGGGCGAAAACCCGCCCTTCTATCGCTCGGCCGACCTCTACTTCGAGAACATGGCGTCTCTTCAAGCGGCGCTCGAACATCCGGTCGGCCAGGCCGCCGTCGCCGACCTGGACACCTTCGCGAAGGACCGCTACAAGGTCTTGATCACCGAGATCCAGCCTGTGAAGTCCCTCGCCACCGCTAAGGCGTAGCGCCTAGAGCAGCTCGCCTTTCAGCACCGGCATCACCGAGCCGCCGACCTCGATGCGGCTCGGGATGTCGGGCGACTCGCCGTACTCCAGCTCGATGTGGATGAAGCTCTGCCGCCCCATCTTTGTGCCCTGCTCGCTGACGATCGACACCTTCGGCGCGCGCTCGACCAGCCCGTACTTCACCGCGTAACCGCCCAGCGGACCGCTGGCGGATCCAGTTGCGGGGTCTTCGGGAATGTCGGGCGCAAACATTCGGCTGTACAGGCGATGAGAGCCGACCCGCGCGAAAAGAAAGAGCCCATGCGCGTGGTCGCGAAGCAGGTTCTGCAGCCGCGCCTGGTCGGAGACCGCCGAGTCGACGGCGCGCTCATCACGCAGCGCTGCGAACAAGAACGGATTGCCTGTGTTCGCGATCTGGGCCGGAGCGTCGGATACAAAAGCCGAGTCGTCAACGCCGATCGCGGACGCGACATGTGCGTGGGGGAAGACCTCACCGAAGGTCATCTGTGGGTGTGTCATCCAGAACATGACCCGGCCGTTTTGCTTGACACCGCGCACGCTCACCGGACCGACGCCCTCCTCCAGGACGAATTCGAGCGCGCCATCCGGCACCAGCCCTTCGTCGGCGAGGACCCACGCGGTGCCGACGGTCGGATGGCCCGCGAACTTCAACTCGCTGAACGGCGTGAAGATGCGCACCTTCGCCGCATGGGCAGGATTCTCGGCCGGCAGGACGAACGTCGTCTCCGAGAAGTTCATCTCACGCGCGATGCGCTGCATCTCTTCGGTCCGGAGATCACGACCGTCGAGCACCACCGCGAGCTGGTTGCCCGCAAGCGGCTTCTCGGTAAAAACATCGACGATCCGCAAGGTCCTCCCCATTTAAAAGAGTGTCCTCCCCATTGATAAAAGGACTGTCCTCCCCATTAAAAGAGTGTCCTGCCCATTGATGAAAGGACTGTCCTCCCCATTTATGGGGAGGTGGCGCGAAGCGCCGGAGGGGCTGGTGATATCAAGCAGGTGGTCGTCCCATGTGCCAGCAGCTTGCCAGTGGACACCGCGGTCAGCTTTCCTTCTGCCGTCGCGATAGTCGACCCGCGGTGGATGACAGTGCCCTCGGCCCGGACGCGGCCTGTGTCGAGGGTGATAGGCCGCACGAAGTTGATCTTCGCCTCGAGGGTGGTGTAGCGCTCGCCCACCCCAAGCAGGGTGTGCACCGCCACGCTCATGCATGAATCGAGCAGCGTCATCGCGTAACCGCCGTGGACCACGCCGATCGGGTTGTACAGATACTCGCCCGCCTCGCCCTCGAACACGGCCCGGCCTTCATCAAATGAGATTCCGGTGAAACCCATCGTATGCGCGATCGGTGGCGCAGGCAACCGGCCGGCAGCCAGCTCGCGCAGCAGCTCGAGCCCGGTCCGCCCAGGCGCGGCCCGCATGATCTCGAACGGGTCCTCCCACGTGATCGTGCGCGAGCGCTTCTTCTGCGTCTCCATCCTCAACCTGAAAAGGCCGAAACGACGGCCAAAATTCCGAGCACCGCGATCGCCAGGCCGCTGAACGTGCTGATCCCGCGCACCACGCCCGGCGTCAGGCGCGCCCGCAGCAGCGAGGCCCCGACCACAAGGATGCACCACCACGCGGCCGAGCCGAGCAGCACCCCGGCCACGACAGACGCCGGACGGACCACCGATCCGCCCGTGCCAAAGCCGAGCGTCGCGGCCAGCGCCGCAAACGAGACGATCGTCGTCGGGTTGGTGATGGTCAACCCGAGCGTCGACGCGTAGGCCCACGCGAGGCCGCGCCCCGTGGTCGCGGCGGCGGGCTCGGCAGGACGCGCCCGCTCGATGAGAATGCGCAGTCCCAGCACGACCAGCACCGACCCGCCCACCAGCGCCAGCGGCCGCCGCCCGGCGACGAAAGCCGTGGTCAGCGCCGCGACGCCGAATGTCGCGATGGCGGCGTAGAAACCGTCCGCGGTGGCGACTCCGAAGCCGGAGAACAGGCCGGCGAGCCGGCCCTGGACCAGCGTGCGCCTAACGCACAGAAAGAAGATCGGCCCGGGCGACGCGGCGATGGCAAAACCCAGGGCGAAGCCCCGGAGCAGCAGGCTGAACACCGCATCCCCTCATGGCGACGCCAATTCTATTGGGAAGTGGTGCCCCATCTGGTATACCGCCGCCAGCATGTTGAGGGACACAGGCAAGTGGATCGCCATGACGGTCGCCGCGCTGCTGGCCCTCTTCATCGTGCACAACATCTTCGGCACCACGTGGAGCAACCAGTGCGACCCCGGCAACCAGCAGTTCCTCCTGATGAAGGACGACCCCATCACGAGCTTCAGCCCGCAGGGCCGGCTGTTCACGTGGGAGAACGACGGCCCGGACAACAGCTGGCTGTGCTCCGACGCAAGCCTCTCGCTGAGCCACGTCGGTCCCGACGTCAACGCGATGTTCGACTCGACACGAGCCGAGATGACGCGCAACGGTTGGAGCGAGCTGGCGCCCTCGCCGGAGAGCGACTTCGCGGTGTATCAAAAGGACGTGAGCGGCGTGAGGATCGATGCGATCGTGCGCAAGCAGCCCTTGTGGGTGGAGGTGGACATGAACGTCCCCGGCCTCCACCCTGGCGAGTTCGGCTTCAGCAGCCCTTAAGCGAATCTTCGGGTCGCGGCCGATCCTTTACCCGCCTTTCGCCCGCCCAGCCGTATCCTCAACACCGCCCCCATGGAGATCATCCGCAACGTCGCCCGCCACAAGCTGCGCAGCTTCCTGACCATCTCGGGCATCCTCATCGGAGTCCTCGCCCTCACGACGATGGGCGCGCTCGCCGAGAACTTCAACGCCCTGCTCGACGGCGGCGTGAAGTACTACGGCGGCAGCATCCAGGTGGGTCCGCCGGACGGCCAGGCCGCGTCGCTTCTCGCCCTCAGCAAGATCGACGAGATCAAGCAGGTCCCCGGAGTGAAGGTCGCGTTTCCCGCCTACCAGTTCTCGGTCAAGCCAGGCCAGATCACCGCGGTGAGCTTCGGCATCCCCGACCTGATCATCGCCGGCGACCCCACGGAAAACGCGTGGAGCTCGCTCAAGACGACCTACGCGCAGGGCCACAACATCGACGCCGACTCGCTGGGTCAGGTCGTGCTCGGCTCGACCATCGACAAGGAGTTCAACAAGAAGATCGGCGACACGATCGACCTGCCGGTCAAGCCACCCGACGCCAAGCCCGACTTCGTCAATCACCCCTTCAAGGTGATCGGCATCCTCAACCCCACCCGCACCGCGCCCGACACCTTCGCCTACATCGGCATCGCCGATGGGCAGATGCTGCTGAAGGACAGCCTGCCGGCCGCGATCCGCGACCAGATCGACGTCACGCAGATCACCGAGGCCATCGACGTGTACGGCGCGCCGGGCGCATCGACCGCTGACCTGGACAAGATCTCCGACCAGATCAACGCCCAGGTCGGCGGGGTCAAGGCGATCCGGCCCAGCACGCTGGTCAACAGCTTCAAGTCCGGCGGCGCGATCTTCACCGCGATCACGACCGCGGCGGCGCTGCTCGCGCTGATCATCGGAGGCCTGTCGGTCGTGAACACGATGTTCATGGCGGTGGCCGAGCGCGTCCGCGAGATCGGCTTGAAGAAGGCGGTCGGCGCGACGACGATCGACGTGATGGGCGAGTTCCTGCTCGAAGCAACCCTCATCGGGCTCATCGGAGGCTTGCTGGGCTATGGCATCGGGGCGGCGATCACGATCGTCATCAATGCCACCACGCCCGCAGGCCAATCGACGCTGTTCCTGATCACGCCCAACCTGACCCTCCTCGCGATCGGGTTCGCCACCGCGCTCGGCGCGGTCGCGGGCGTCCTGCCGGCGTGGCGCGCGGCGCGAATGGACCCGGTCATCGCGCTGAGGACCGACTGATGGCGAACGTGCGCCTGGTCGAGCTGACCAAGAACTACAAGCGCGGCTCGGAGATCATCCACGCCGTCGACGGCGTGACGCTCGACATAGATAAAGGTGAGTTCGTCGCGGTGGTCGGGCGGTCCGGCAGCGGCAAGACGACGATGCTCGACCTGCTGGGCCTCCTGCTCAAGCCCACCGCCGGCAGCCTGTTCATCGACGACGTCGACACCGCCAGGCTCAACGATCGCGACCGCGCGCACATGCGGGCGCGGCGTGTCGGTTTCGTCTTCCAGGAGTACAACCTGCTGTCCGGCCTGAACGTGCTCGAGAACGTCATGCTGCCGCTGCGCTACGTGAAGGACGGCAAGGCGGGCCGGCAGCGCGCGCTCGAGCTCATCGAACGCGTCGGCTTGACGAACCGCATCAAGCACCGGCCGACAGAGCTGTCCGGCGGCCAGATGCAGCGCGTCGCCATCGCGCGCTCGATGGTCAACAGCCCGTCGCTCATCCTGCTCGACGAGCCGACCGGCGCGGTGGACACCGAGACGGCGCAGCAGCTGGTCGACCTGCTGAAGAAGCTGAACAGCGAGGACAAGGTCACGATCGTGCTCGTCACTCACGACCTCGACGTCGCCGCCCAGGCGCGGCGTGAGATCAGGTTGAAAGACGGCAAGGTCCTGTCCGACGAGAAAGTCAAGGAGACGGTTCCGGTAGGTTAGGAAGCCTGAAGATCGGACTCGGGCTTCCCAACGCGGACAAGAGCCTCCACGACGGCCGGCTCCTGGTCGAGATCGCGCGGCGCGCGGAGGCGCTCGGCTTTTCGACCCTGGGCACCATCGGGCGCGTCTCCTATCCCAACTTCGAGGAGCTCGTCACCCTGGGCGCGGCCGCGGGGGCGACCGAGCGCATCGGCCTGATGACCGACATCCTGCTCGCCACCGTGCGCGAGCCGGTCCTGCTGGCCAAGCAGGCCGCGACGCTGGACCAGGTCTCGGGCGGCCGGTTCGTGCTTGGCGTCGGGGTGGGCGGGCGGCCGGACGACTTCACCGTGACGGGGTTCAACCCCCACGACCGCGGCAAGCGCATGGATGCGGCGCTCGACCTGATGCACCAGGCCTGGCGGGGCGAGCCGGTGCCGGGCACCACCCAGCCCGTGACGCCGCGGCCGGTCAACGGCCACTCGGTGCCGGTCATGATCGGCGGCCATACCGAGAAGGCGATGGCGCGGATCGGCAAGTACGGGATCGGCTACACCCTGGGCGGCGGGACGCCCGAGCAGCTGCGCGGGGTGATCGAACAGGTCACCTCGATCTGGAACGGGGCCGGCAGGCCGGGCAAACCGGAGTTCCGGGCGCTCGGCTATTTCGCCCTGGGCGACGAGGTGGCGGGCGAGGCCGAAGGCAACTTGAAGGACTACTACGGCGACTACGGGCCCAGGGTCTGGGCGGGCGCGGTCAAGACGGCGGAGGAGGCGTGGCAGAGGGTCAGCGCGTTCGAGCAGGCGGGCTGCGACGAGCTGATCCTGTTCATGGCCGCCCCAGCAATCGAACAAGCAGAACGCCTGGCCAAGGCCGTCCTCTAAGGAAGAGGTAGGTCGGCGGCGAAGCCGCCGGGTGGGGATGCGGAACCGGAAGGGCCCGCTTCACCTCCCCGCTTGCCGGGGAGGTCGGCGGCGAAGCCGCCGGGTGGGGACGTGGAGCCAGAAGGGCTGAACCAATACCCCCTCCCCTTATCCTTCGTTAACCAACCATGGGTCTCCGCCTGTTCACCCTCCTCGGCGTCTTCGCCGGCCTGATCGTCGCCGCCGTCGTGGCGGCGGGCGCCTACACCGCTCTGAAGACGCCGCTGCAGGCCAGCCCGAACAGCAACCTGGCGCTGGAGAACTGCACGCCGGGACCGTGCAAGGACCTCAACGGCTACACGATCTGGGTCTCCAACGTGCGCCTCGACAACGACGTGGTGCGGATGACCCTGAAGTTCAAGAACTCGAGCCCGTCCACCCACGCCTCGCCGGAGGATGTGCAGTTGATCGACGCGAGCCGCCGCGGGTCGCCTCTGATCACCGATGCCAGCGGATGCAACACGTGGACGCGCCACGAGTTCACCAAGAAGGGCGACACATTTGGACCGGTCAACATCTGCTTCCGCGTGGCGAACACCACGCAACCCTTTCTCCTGCGCTGGGCGCCGGACGAGGGCGCGTTCTGCTGCGAGACCGAGCTCAAGATCTATCTCTCCTGAGCCTTAGCGCCAGGTCGGGCCGGTTGGTGATGATCCCAGCAATCCGCCCGTCTTTGATAAAGCGCACCATCAGCTTTCGCTCGTCCACGGTCCAGACCCACACCGGGATGGCGTAGCGCGCACAGAAATCGAGCGCCTCGTCAGTCGCGTACCGCTGGTCGAGCGCGATGAAGTCGGCATCGGTCTCTTCGACGTGCTGGCGGGTGAGACCTGCTCTGACGTCGGGAAATCGGTCCTTGATCGCACGGACCGATTCGTAGAAAGGTGATGTGACCGCGAGCCTGCTGGCCGGATACTTCGCGAGCGCGGCCTGGACGACGTCGAGGTCGTGGCCGGTCTCCTTCAGGTCCAGCTGGACACCGACTCGCCCGGTCGCGGCGTCGAGGACCTCATCGAGAGTCGGATGCTTGCCGCCAGGCTGCAGCTCGTCGTGTGAGATGACATACACGCCATCGGAGTTGCGACGCACATCGACCTCGATGAAATCGGCGCCGCTGTCGACCCAGCGCGGAAAGCCCCGATGCGCAGATACGATCAATACGAATAGATGATGGCGGTGCGGCATCCGACGGTTGTGGTGACCGGAGCGAGCGGAGCGATAGGCTCGGCCACAGTCGAAGCTCTCCAACGGCGGCGCGTGCAGGTCATCGAGCTGACTCGACCGTCGCTCGACCTTTCGTCGATGGCCTCGGTGCGCGCCACCGCGCGCGAGCTGAACCGCACCGCGGGCCATATCGACGCGCTGCTGAACATCGCGGCCACCTTCACGACGAGATATCAGAAAACGAAGGAAGGGTTCGAGACGATGCTCGCGACGAATCACCTGGGCCCGTTTCTACTGACCAACCTGCTGCGCGACCGGCTGACGCCGGGCGGTAGGGTGATCACGGTCACGGCGCCATCGACCACGCGAGTCGACATGGACCGGCTGCAGGACCGCGAGCGCTTCAACGCGATGCACACGTTCGGCGCGACGAAGGCGGCGAACCTGATGTTCACGTTCGAGCTGGCGCGGCGGGCCAAGCGCTGGGAAATCCGGGCGAACGCGTTCTACCCGGGCCTGGTGCGCTCGGAGCTGATGCGCGAAGCGCCGCGAGTGGTGCGTCTCGCGGCGCGCCTGGTCTCGAGGAGCCCAGACCGAGCGGCGCACGACCTGGCCGACCTGGCCCTATCCCCCGCCCACGCAGGCACAACAGGATGGCTGTTCAAAGGAACCCGCCACATAGACGCCCCACGCGCCACCCAAGACATAGGCCAACAAAGCAAGCTGTGGCAAAAAACCACCGACCTGGTGGAACTAGAAGGAGGCTTCTAACCTCCGTTTGAGGGAGCTGGAAGGCGGCTTCTGAGAGGTTAGGTAGAGATGGGTGAGGTGGGAGAGATTGCTCCTCCCCATTTATGGGGAGGTGGCTCTTCCCCACGCAGTGGGGAAGTACCGCCGCTTGCGGCGGGGATGGGGCAGCCGCCGGAGGGGCTCGCGGATCTGGATCTTCACCTCCCCGCTAGCCGGGGAGGTCGGCCGCAGGCCGGGTGGGGAGCTCCGAATCTCCATCCCCGCCACTCAACCCATTCACAACTCCCTCACAACTCCAGGGAAGGATGGGAGGTGCTGCAAGCAAACCTCGTTCATCACAAAGGAGTGACTCGACATGAGACGCGGATTCGGTTTGATCGGGCTGCTGGTGACGGCAATCGTGCTGGTCATCGTCGGCGCGATCGCATACAACATCGGATGGTCGGACGGGGTAGCCACCCACCTGCCGGCCAACGCCGTCGCCACCGACGGCGCGCCCTACTACTACGGCCAGCACTGGGGCGGCCCAGGCTTCGGCCTGTTCGGAATCTTCTGGTTCCTGCTGATCCTGTTCGGCCTGTTCTGGCTGTTCCGCATCGCCTTCTTCGGCTTCGGAATGCGCCGCTGGATGGGCGGCGGCGGATGGGGCCACAGGGGCGGCTGGGGCTACGGCCCGGGCGGCCAGGGCGGCCCACAGTCCTTCGAAGAGCGGGCGCAGGAGTGGCACAAGAAGCAGCATGGCGAGCAGCCCCCGTCGGGCACGACGCCGCCACCGCCACCTCCGGCTGACACCCGCTCCGTTTAGCTTCGATGTCTACACCTAGGATGGTCGCCGTGGCGACCATCCTGGTGGTGGATGACGAGCCGCGGATCGTCCAGCTGGTCCGCGACTATCTCGAGCACAGTGGGTTCACCGTGCTCACGGCTTCGGATGGCCAGGCCGCGCTGCGCACCGCGCGCACGGGCCGGCCGGACCTGGTGGTGCTGGACCTGAGCCTGCCGGGCCTGGACGGCCTGGACGTAGCCCGGTCGCTGCGCCGCGATGGCGAGGTGCCGATCATCATGCTGACCGCGCGGACCGAGGAGTCTGACAAGCTGGTCGGCCTGGAGCTGGGCGCTGACGACTACCTGACCAAGCCCTTCTCCCCCAAGGAGCTGGTGGCGCGGGTGCGAGCGGTCCTGCGCCGAGCAGAGGGCGCGGCCGCCGGCCCGTCGGACGTGATCCGCGTCGGCTCGGAGGTCGAACTGGACGTGCCGAGGATGGAAGCGCGCTTCGCCGGCCGCCGCATCGACCTGACCAAGAGCGAGTTCCAGATCGTGGCCCTGATGGCGCGCCAGCCGGGCCGTGTTTTCACGCGTTCGCAGCTGCTCGACGCGGTGCGAGGCGTGGCCTTCGAGTCGTACGAGCGCGCCATCGACGCCCACATCAAGAACATCAGAAAGAAGGTCGGCCAGCACTACATCGAAACGGTGTTCGGCGTGGGCTACCGCTTCGCCGAACCTCCCGAGAAATGAGAGCAGGCGGCGGCCGAGGCCGCTGGCGAGGCTGGGATCCGGAAGCCTGGCCGGCCACGATGCGCCGCCCCGCGTGGTGGCCGGAGGGCGAGCCGTTTCCTCCCCGCCGGTGGGGTCGCCGCGGCGGGCCGCCGCCGTTCATCCGGTGGATCGGCTGCTTCATCCTCAGCGCGCTGTTCGTCGCGCTGGTGGCCGGAGGCTTCATCGGGGCGATGTTCGGCCGCGACGGTTGGCAGAACTATGGCCATCCGTTCTTCCCCTTTTTCCTCATTCCGATCGGCATCGTGGTCCTGATCGCGATCGCAGTCGGCGGCGGGGTGCGGCGCATGACGCGGCCGATGAACAACCTCATCGACGCAGCGCGCCGGATCGAGTCGGGCGACTACTCCGCGCAGGTGCCCGAATGGGGCTCACAGGACATCCGCTCGGTTGCGAGAGCGTTCAACTCGATGTCGGCGCGCCTGAAATCGATGGACGAGCAGCGCCGGTCATTCATGGCCGACGTGACCCACGAGCTGCGGACACCCCTGTCGGTCATCCGGGGCCAAGCCGAAGCGATCTCAGACGGCATGTACCCGGCCGACGCAGAGCACCTGGCACCGATCCTGGACGCGACGGAAGCCCTGGACCGCCTGGTCGAAGACCTGCGAACCCTTGTGTTGACCGACGCGGGCAACCTGGTCCTACACAAAGAGTCGACCGACCTGGGCGCGCTGATCCGCGACGCAATCGAGTCTTTCCGACCGCAAGCAGAATCGGCGGGAATTTCCCTCGCGACAGAGATCGCAGACAAGACTCCAACGGTCGAAGTCGACCCGGCTCGGATCCGCCAGGTGATCGGCAACCTACTATCGAACGCGATCCGCCACACGCCTAAAGGCGGATCTGTGAAGGTTTCCGTGGGCTCGTCAGGCGACCAGGTGATCACCACCGTCACGGACACCGGCGAAGGAATCCCGCCCGAGCTGCAACCTCATGTGTTTGAGAGGTTCGTTAAAGGCCCGAACTCCACCGGCAGTGGACTCGGCCTTGCGATCGCTCGGGACATCATCAGCGCCCACTCAGGTCGTGTCGAGATGGACTCAGGCCGATCCGGAACAACCCTTACGGTGACGCTTCCGGCCTCCCGGCCGTAGCCAGCGGCGACAGGCTGGACATTGGACGCCGGCCGAATAAGATTGGCCGATGGCGCCGAAGTCCCAGCCTCCTGGCTTCGAAGGAAGTCGCGAGGTAACACCGGAGGATCTCGAATCGCTTCCCGCAATCACACAGGACGCTCTCCACACGCTCGAACGCTGCATCGCCGAGCATCACGTTGCCGATGTCGACTACAAGGAACCCCAAGAAAGCGAGGAGATGATCCCCTTCCGCCCGGCGTTCATTAAGACCAGTACCGCAGGCAACATCGTCGTCTGGGGCATGCCACCCGACGCCAACCATTGGATGGAGCTCCGGTTGGACAGGATTCGCGGGGTGCGCGACACGGGAGACGCGTTCGAACCGAGCTGGTAACAGTCGCGTGCTAGAGCTCCCGGGCGTACGGAACACGCTCGCGAAGGGCCAGGCTATGGAGTTTCTTATCTGGACGGAGCTCGTTCTGCAATCAGGCGGATTGCTTCACGTCTTTCTACCCCTGCTCGACCGAGGCCTCGACGCCATCGTGCATCGGCTGACCGATGGCGAATTCATTGGCGTACAGGTCAAGAGTCGCACCGACCTTCGGCATGGAATGGTGAGCATAGTGATCCCGAGCACGCGCCTGGTCGACGACCGAGCGCTCATCGTCGCGGGATTACTGACCGACGACGGGTTGGGTTCCATGCTGCTCGTTATCGACGAGGGGACGTTCAAGAAGGTTGCCGCCCGAGACGTTGCCGCAGGCGAGGAAGTCTATTTCGCTGAGTTCAGCGTGGATGACTTTTCAAGAAGCCACTGGAGACCGTTCCTCGTGGCGCGCAAACGGCTCGCTGAGCGGCTGATGGGTTCGCCACCGCCCGCACCGGCTATCGAGTTTCCCGCCGATCTAAGCCTCAGACCGATGGATCGGCACAATCAATGGCTCGGGTTCCTCGGCGAGTCGGAGGTCGTACGCCGACTGGCAGAGAACTCGCGCCTCGACCTGTTTCGCCCGTTTCCGGACCTGGAGATGGTTGAGGTACTGGCTCGAGACAACGCTACCGGCGGCTATCTAGGCCTGCAGGTCAAAGCCGCGGGGCCGGTTGCACACGGTGCAGAAGTTCGCGTTGCGATCCATAAAGCCACTTTCATCCCAGCGTCAAACACATTCGTTCTCGTACTAGCGTGGATCGCTGAAAACCAGAGGTTTGCCGACGAGTGTCTGGTGGTGCCGACGCTAGACCTGCCGGCGATAGCGCGCGAAGACGCGACGCACTGGAGGCTGAACTTTCGTCCCAACAACCCAGAACGGACTCCGCTAGATCCCTACCGGCACCCACTTTCAAAGCTCAGCCAACTTGCCGAGGATTTGACTGTCCTGTAGCGGCCCGCTCATCGGTCTGGAGCCTCGACGTCGCATTACCAACGATTCCTGTTCGCGGCGGTTTGTGGGCCGCCGCGATAGTCAGTCCACCCAGCCAGGTCGACGTGGTTTGACTGTCAAATTGGCTATTACGCCCGTGAGAAAGTCAGCTAGGTCTTAGCAAGGCATAGCCGTATGCATTCGGCGGTCGAACTCCGACTATGTCGCGGTATGATGCCGCCGCCGTGCAGGACGCTAGTCGGCTCGAGAAGGCGCTTTTCAACTGGTTTTCGAGAAAGAGCGATCTCGTTGCTGCGGCGAGCCCTTTTGTTATCTTCTTCCTGATACTCACGGCTGGCTTATCGATCGTGTTGACAGAGTTTCATGCGTCGTTGTGGCCGCCGACTGCGTTCGCATCGTGGCTGCTAGTCGTAGGAACGCTCGCTGGCATGGGGCTCTACTTGACGACGATATTCGCTGTTGGTGCGACCTTCGTGAGAAGCCGCCGTTTCAAACTTCTACAGCTACATCAGACGATGCGGGACATCCAGGCAATGAGTTGGAGGGAGTTCGAAGATCTCGTTGAGGCTTATTTCGCTGCAGATGGCTATCGAACTGAGCATCTCGGGCGGGATTCAGCGGACGGCGGCGTGGACGTCGTCGTTTCGATGGACGAGAAGACATGGCTCGTTCAGTGCAAACACTACCGCAGCCAATGGATCGAGGAGAAACCGCTGCGCGAGTTGTTGGGATTGGTCGCGAGTCACAAAGCGACGGGTGGCATCTTCGTCGCGTGCGGCGTTTTTGGGGACGACGCCTTAGCCTTCGCGAAGGCAAACCCGACTTTACAGCTGATTGGAGGGGAACAGCTTAGAGATCTGGTCGAGCGGACTGTTCGACACCGAAGCAGTCCGTCTTCGAATCTGTGCCCGGTCTGCGGAGGGCCGATGCGAATCGCTCAGGGACGGTACGGCCCCTTCTTGGGCTGCGCCAACTTCCCAGCATGCAAAGGATGGCGCCGCCTTCCAGGCGAAGCAATTGCGTAGAGGCTGGCGACCGAACCAAGGGTCGTTCAGAAGTGGCTGTCCATATCAATCGCTTATCGAAGGCATTCGGGGCGGGTTTGGACAAGAGCCGGCGAAGGATCTGAGGCTTGGCCATCCCACCGGACCAACCGTGCAGGGGCCGTTCTCAGCTCGCTGTGGTTGGCGCCTCAGTTGAAACCCGTTCCGCGGGTGGCTGTACCACAATTGTCGGTACATCTGCCTCGACCAAGTCTGGGCGCGGATCGGTCCACTCTTCTGGGAATTCGATCTTCGCCTTTACGCCCGAGTGCTGATCAAGTAGGTAGAGCAGCTCCCCGCCGGCAATTAGCTGGAGCGGCTTATTTTCAGCGAATTGGAAGGAGGCCGTACCGTACCCACTCGTCGTAACAAGGATGCCTTTTGCGGCGCCCTCGTTCAGCACGGTCCCATAAAGGTCGCGCACCGCGCTCACCCCGACCGTGTGCTTGTATCGCTTCGCTTGGACAATCACTTTGCCTCCGACAATTGGACGCATGTCCCACGCGACGCAATCAACTCCTCCATCTCTGGAAGCCTGAGTAAGGCGGGTTTCCAGGCCCATCTTCTCGAAGAGGTTGGTGATTAGCCCTTCGAATTCGGTCGGAGTCAGTACGGCGAGGTTCGGCCGTTGATCTAACTGGCCCAGGATATTTGGTTTCTCAACGAAACGCGGATCAACCATGTTGAAGTTGACAATAGGGCGAACGGCTTTCAGTTCATGAGGTTTAGGTGAGACTTCAGCATTCAGATGGCGTAGACACGCGATCGGGTCCACCTTCCGCAGGTCGTGTGCCACAAGGATGTCCCGCGTCGTGCGGACGGTAAGCAAGCAGGGCGTGACTCGCTGTCCGGTTTCCGGGCTTATCGTGTCCACGAAACAGTTAAGCACCACGCTATCGACGGCGCCGGAAGCGTCTGCTCCAAACAGCAGGTTCAGAGTGCGTAGCGCTAGCTGGGAGACGGTACTGACATAGATTTCGCGAATCTGCAAAGCTGGCCGCGTGGTCGCTACGATCGAGTCGCTCGCTTTGACGTGGCGATAGGCCGTTACGGTCGGAACGACCGCAACAAGAGGCAACTGCCTTTCGACAACTAACTGGCGAGACTCTTTGACGTATGCGAGCCGCACCGTTGTTGGAAACCCATCGGGAAGTTCATCTCGCTCAAGGACGAGCTCGAAGTACTGGTTGAGCGCCTCGACTTGCCCTGCCTTGTACGCCCCAGAGAACGCATCCACATCTGCGTTGAGTAAAGCGGTCTCCTCTTTGATTCTTGAGCACTCGGCCTCATAGGCTCCTTTGGCATGAATCAACCACGCCTGGCGAGCCTTCTCGCGCCCAACCCATTCAGTGTGTTTCGCCTCGAATGTCTGTCGAGCTGCCAACGTTGTGGCTTTCACGCGGTCGCCAGCCCCCGGCAACAGGTGAGCAAAGAAGCCCGATGGCTTGGGCTGGAATTGCTCCCATGTTGGCTCCGGCCACGCCCGGGCCTGACCCTGCGGATCGAACGGAGGCAATTTGGGTTCAGCTTTCAAAGACTCGAAGTCGAGGGGTCTCGCTGAGGCAACGCCGTCAGCCAATAGGTTGGCAAGGGCGTGAAGCTCATCGGCAACTTCCTGATTCTTCTCGTCCACTTCCCTGGACCGGTCCTGGAGATGGGCCTGCTCCCGCAGCCGCGCGTTTCGGCGCTCCTGAACTTCACGAGCCCGAATCTCGGCAGCCTGTCGGCGCGCCGCGGCGGCACGTAAGCGCTCCTGCTCCAAATACGGGTTGTACCGGCCCCGACCCACGACCATGAAGTATCTACCTAAACAGATCGAAGTGATCAACTTATGGGCTGGCACGCGGCTCATATCTATCTAGCGCAGGCCGTAGCAACCATTACTGCAGACTCCGACTCTGGGGCCAAGTCTCGGTGAGCGGGGCCGTCAGAGTCGAACGTCTGCGATAGCTGGCTCTTATCGACAGCGTCCTCGCTAGCGCATCACGTCTTGGCGGGCACCTAGTCGGCATAAACAAACAAGGAGCCGCGAGCATCTTGTATGACGGCTGCCAAGCCCGAGGTGAGCCCGATCCAAGCTAGCTCTGGGCTCTTGAAAGTGGCGTCTCGTCGCTGCACTGTGGCCTGGCTCGCGTTAAGGCCTCCGAGAGCAGTTGTTGAATGATCTCCTGACAATGACTCCGAATGTCCTTTACTGATAAGTCGAGAGTACGAACGAGAACCTTAACTCCGGAACCCCTTATCTCGTAATCCCATGCATCAGCCTGCCCCTGCGCGTATATCAGATAACCAGTGGGCAGTCCGTGCACTATGCAGTAGGCGAGCATCTGATAGATGTCGGATATTGGTGTGCTCTGATCACCGGTCGCCTTGTATTTGACGTCCGCGACTGCAACACATTGCTCGCGCCTCCACCAGGAAAGGTCTGGACGGACATTCAGGCGATTCCGGGTGTCGAGCCAACGAGGATTCTGCGCCTTAAAGGACAAGGGCGCATCTAGGGAGGCCCGGCGAGCCATTGCCGTCACAAAATCTTGGAACGCGGTATTCATGTTGACCAGGAAGGTGACCGATGTCGTTGAGCCACCGGCATACCGAATCGAGACGCCCTCGAGGATAAGCGTGGCCAGGAGGATCGCGTTGCGATACCGGTCATTGAGGCGGTCGTAGCGAATCCTTGCCGCTTGACCATACGCAAGGTCGCCGACATCACGCAAAGCAGCAATCAAGCCCCGTAACCGAGAAGCAAGTGTTGGATGTAGGCCGGGAACCAATAGAAGCGCTCGAGCGGCGGCCTTTATAGCGCGGTTCTCCGCGATGTCGGGGGTAAAGTCGTCGAATGCGACTTCAACCGGCAACGTCAAGCCAAAGCGTCTGGCGAGCTGATCGGCGGCCCGGATTCTGCCCTTCACGCCGTGGTAAGCCTCCTCGATCAAGACGTAGCCCTGCAGTACACCAGGCCTCAAGGCGCTATGGGCATGATGTAAGAAGCCATGAGCGACGGCGCCAACTAGCGTCTGATCCCTGGCGAAACCGGCTTCTTGTGACGACCAGCCCGAGATGTCTTGCCCAAAGGACAACAAAACCAGAACATTTCGAATTGGGACCTTGCAATCAATCCAAATATTGCGATCACCGACACGTAGCAGTCCAATGAATTGCTGCGCATGTAGATCCCAGCGTCCTGGCTGATTGGCACAAGGAAGAATCTCGACCTTACCTGTCCGCTGCGCAGCGGCTGCGTCCTCTGGTGCGAGTGTGAGGCCGCGCAGCCAACCAAACTCCTGAACCGTAATGTCGGCCTGATCGAGAACTACGTCATTCGTCATTTAGGCGGATCGGGTTTTGGCGCGTCGGCTTGATCGCCGTCGGGAGCACGTTGGAGGGCAGCCCGGACGGAGCGCAGGCTGAAGGCCGTGGTCACGTCATCCTCCGTCCCGTAGTACTGCTCTTCGAGCAATGGCATCAATGCGTAGGACCAAATCCGTTCAAGCGATTCAGGCGCTGCCAAAGCCTTCGTCATGAAGTAGGACGGGCCCACCGCGAAGTCGCGATCTTTAGTCCCGGTCGCGAAGATGAGCTCGTTCAGTTTGCCTAGCAGATCAGCCGCCTCGGTCGACATAAGGTTCTTCTCGAGCCAACGGCGTAACAGGCCGCGGATCGGCTCCTCTTGCGGAAAGAGAGGGACGAAGAAGAATCGCCTGCGCATTGCCATATCAAGCAGCGCAATGGATCTGTCCGCCGAATTCATTGTGCCGATCAGAAAGAGGTTTTTCGGTAAATGGAAGTCCTCAGCGGGGGAGTACAGCAATTGAACAGGCTCGTCGCGATATTCGAGGAGGAAATACAACTCGCCGAAGACCTTTGCAATGTTGGCACGATTGATTTCATCGATGACAAGGATATGTGCGCGAGTTCGTTCGGCTAAAGCTTCCTCAGCTATGCGTCGGAAAGGTCCCGGGACGAGATCGAATCCGACCGCACCAACGGCCCCCGATACCCCCGCTGGGCGGAAACCTTCGACGAAATCCTCATACGAGTAGGACGGATGAAACTGCACCAGCCGGCGTTGCCCACCTGTCAAGAAATCGGCGAGAGCCTGCGCGATGTATGTCTTGCCGGTACCAGGTGGTCCGTACAAGATCAACTGGCGCTTCTCCTCGAGAAGATCGACGATATTCTGTAGCCATTGACGTGGCAGCATGAGCTCGTCGGCCAACTCCGTCGAAACGGCGGGCAAGTGAACTTCGGCCGGAACCGGTGGAAGACGAACATCCTCAAGCAAGGAGACAAGTGCCGGAGCGGCGAGCTTCGCACGCTCTTGGTACAGGGCGAGATCTTCTGAAACGTCCGTTACCGTCAGGCGGGTACGCAGTCTCGCTGTTGTATCTGAGGGCAACGACTCCCTCTTGATCGGAGTGTGTGCATTAGCCCATGAGACGCGGCGCCTGCGCGAGTCATTCGGATGGTCAGTCTCAACGAATATCGGCGTCGAGTCGATCACTCCTACATAGACGTCGGTTGCGAGAATTGTGACCACAAGATCGCCCACTCCTATTCGATTGAGGAAACGATCGATGTTGCCGGCGGCGGCCCGTATCGAACCGGGACTCGCCTCCGAGTAGGACTCGCGCACTCGAACAGCAATTACGGTTCCCGATGTCCCAACTGGGATGTCTCCTGCCTCCCTCCAGCCGATGGAGACAAATCCATCGTCCAGCCACGCCTTGACCAGCACATCAGCCAAGTCTCCCTCGCAGCGGATGAACCAAGCATGCTGTTGCGTGGTTCTATCCCGAACTGGACTTTGCCAGAGTGCAGCCACCTGAGGCTCATAGAAGTGAAAGTTCGTGCCGAACTCGGGAAGGAGCGCTTCCCGTATCTGAGCCAAGAGCCGATCGATATCTCCACTGGGGTTAGCGACTCTGCCTCGCAAACGCTGTCCGATCAGAGCCTTAACGTCGCGGGACGTGATCGGTTCAAAGGCGTCTGGAAAGACAAGATGTAACAGCGCTTCTCTCTGTGTGTATGCAGCTGTAATCGGTAATGAAAATGCGAATTGCTTGAAAGTCCACGGATCCGCCAGCATTTGGTTGCGTGCGCTGGGGTCCGTAGCCTTCCATGACTTAGCGAACTCAAGTAGAAACCACAATTGGTAAGGACGGTACGTGTTGAAGGCAACGCCGGTATCGACCAGGCCGTGATCAAGACCTGAGTCAAGAGCAGGGGGAATGCTGACCTTCGACGGCGACCACGATAGAACTTCGTTGATTAGTCGCCGCTTCGCCTCGCCTCCAATGTTGCTGGCGATCAAGAAATGAACGAAGAGCAGCTCGCCTGCCAGTTGGATCGTCTCAGCCGGTGCGCCAGCTAGCTGCCGACGAAACTTGACTTCAAACGAGTCCGAGCTCGTGTCAGGCTGTCCTACAAACCGCTCGTAGAGGTCTTCGACGACCGGCAATGTCCAGATCAGCCGGTCGGGGGTGAAAAGGGAACCGTCACTTCTCAGCGCTGAAGCTATAAATAGGCGGGCTGCTGCGTACGTTGGACCGGTCACGCTTGGAGGTGTAGCGATCCCGGCAGAGTTTACGGCCGCAATTGAGGTTATCCCCGCTCGTAACGGCACGATCTCAAAGCCATAACTCGTGAGATAACCGTTGGCTTCTGGACCGCCCGAGAACTGGTTCTTGGGCAGTCCAGTGGCCATGGTGATGATCTGCTTCGGAGGATAGAGGTGGCCATCAAAGCTGATCCCGTGCTCATAGTTCCCGTTTGTTTCCCAGCCAACCCACTCGGGCAACGAACGTATGTCTCGATCGAACTTCTCGAGTGACTCTAAGAGTGCTTCGCGCGTGGTGGCGGGGATGGTCATCGCTTCAGGTCTCGGTTGTGGCGTGCCAGCAAGGCAAATTAGGCATGAGAGAGCGTTGATCCTAGATCTTTCCGAACGATCTCGACGAGCCGGCACAGGGCATTAGCCAGGCGCATCTGCGCTGGAGTGTGCGCCTTGACGTCGAGCAGCACAGGGTTACATACAAGTATCGCCATACCTTGCGCCCTTGAGATCGCCACGTTTAGGCGGTGCAGGCTGTACAGGAAGTCGATTCCGCGTGGCGCCTCGGCTGGAGTCGAGGTTGCCATTGAGTAGATCACGACCGGTGCTTCTTGGCCTTGAAACTTGTCGACCGTGCCGACTCGCGCGCCCAGCGGCAGGCGGTTTGCTAGCAACGAGACGTGGGCGTTGTAGGGTGCGACGATCAGGATGTCGTCGATCGTCAAGCCACGCTGATTGCCGTTGCGGTCTGTCCATGGGCGGCCGAGTAGGTCGTTGAACAGGTCGGCGACCACTCCAGCTTCTTCTTTCGACGACGTGCGGTTGCCAATGTGTTCGACTGGGCGGTAGCGGAGTCCAGTTCCGGCCATTTCGCCTTCGCCCCCCACTCGCTGTCTCGAGCACTCGGGCGCCGACTCTAGTCGGTTCTCGTACGCGATCTCTGAGATGAAGCGGCATACGTCAGGATGCATCCTCCATGTCTTCGACAGGAACCGGCCCCGGTCGTCTGGGATCGTCTGCGCGCCGTCGAGCACGTGGTCCAGCGCCGATAGGTCGGACCCTTCAGGGTGGGATCCCTTGGACGGCTGCCTCAGCTGATTGGGGTCGCCGAGCAGCACGATGTTCGAGGCGCACGTCGACGCGGCGATCACGTTCGTCAGCGACATCTGGCCTGCCTCGTCGATGAACAGGTCGTCGAGCTTGCCTTCGATCTCGTCTCGGGCGAAGAGCCATGCCGTGCCGGCGACCAGGTCGACCTCGCCCGCCGCGAGGGCGTCATCGACATCGGCGTTGCTGCCGGTGCATTTCACTACTTCGGAACGGCAGCGCTGGTCTTCGTCCGCCTTCTGCATCGCACGCAGCGCGTAGCCGCGGCGCTCCGCCTCGCGGCACACGGCATCCAGGAGGTTGCCGATCACCTTGTGGCTGATGGCGGTAATCCCAACGCGGCGGCCGGCGATTAGACGGTCCACGATCATCTCGGCCCCCAGCGTCGTCTTGCCGGTGCCGGGCGGGCCCTGGATCGCGAGGTAGGAGTCTTCGGACCGTGGCGGGGCCAGGAGCAGCAGGTCGCGAATCGCACGGTACGGTCCGTCGCTCTCGATGCCTTGTCCGGCCACCGACTCGGCGACTCGCCGGATCGCGTCGCGCAGGACGCGGTCCTCGATCGGGGTAGGCGGGATCAGGGCCGCCGGATGCGGCGCGTCTGATCCCTTACCCCGGCGGAGCACAACCCAGCCGGCGACATTGTCGATCTCATGGACCTCGCCGGCGGGCTTCTTCGTCCGTGGGTCAAACGGCGACAAGCCGAGCGACAGCTTGTGGTCCTGCGGCGGGAACCTGTACCGGTGCAACAGCGAGTGCTTGTACGGTCCGTCGGTACCGTAGTACTCGACGCCTCCAATCGCCTCGGAGTCGGCGATTAGTTCTTCTTCAGTCATCTTCAGGCGCTCGTAGAAGCCCCACCAATCCGACTTCTGCTCGCGCCGGTGCCACCACAGCTGCTGGCCCAGTAGCCACCTTGCGGACTGGACACGCTCGAAGCGCGGCGGCGCAACCGGCGCCCCGTCCGTGAGCCGCACCGACAACTCCTCGATGTCTCGCTCCCATTCCTGCAGCTCGGCTGATGGTTCCGACGGCTGCGGATCTGGCCTCGGGATCGCGATCGCGAACTTCTTCTCGGCGTCCGGCCGGCGTTCCTCAAGCCAATTTCGCAGCAGCCACGTCGAGCGGCAGTCCTGCTCGTTGTAGGCTGCGATCTCGTCGAGGATGGCTTGGTCGCTGTTGTCGATCCAGCGCTCGTAGGCGACGATGCTCGACCCTGCCTCCGCGATGGCGTCGTCACGCTTGCCCATGTACAGCGCTTCGATTTCCTTCAGCGAGTACGACTCGCGCGAGGCGAGGAGCGACTGCTTCACGACCCTGTAGAGATCGACGAGCACCTCGCCACGGAGCAGGCGGTCGACCTCGGCTTCCCGCGTGCCGTACCGGCCCATCAGGCGCTTGAGCGCGGACGGCTCGTATGGCGCGTAGTGATAGACGTGCATCTCCGGGTTCGCGTCGAGCCGCCCGATGACCAGGTCGACGAAGTCTTCGAATGCCTTCTTCTCCTCGGCGCGGTCGTGCGCCCAGATCGGCGTGAATCCCCCGGCGGCGTTGAAGACGCCGAACAGGTACTCGAGCCCGCCATCCTGCGCCCACGGGTCGCTCTCCATGTCGAAGAAGAGGTCGGCCTCGGTCGGCGTCGGCAGCAGGGCGAGGCCGAGCTCAGGGCGCTCCGGCGGCAGCAGCTCATACGCCGGCACTCCGGTCTCGCGCTCCTGCACCTGAAGCCGGGCCTGGTTGCGAACCCGCACAAGTGTCGCGGCACCGATGCCCGTCCCGCTGAGATCGGCGTCGGTTGTCGCCAGCCCGGCCACGGTGTTGACCCCGGACGCGCCGAGTTTGCGGGCCTGTGACCGCTGCAGCCCGGCGACCAGGACAAGGCTGTCATCGTCACGCCACCGCTGCTTGCAGACCTCGTTCCACCGGCAGACGCCACAGTGCTCGACCGGCTCTGGATACGTCTTGACTGGAGTGGCGGCAGTGACCGCCTCCAGCTTCGCCTTGGCGTGGTGCAGGTACGCGCGATAGTCGCTGACTCGGAACCGCGGCCGGGTCCCGTCGCCCAACGCAAGATGCATCCACTCCGGTGAGGTGCCTTGCATTCCAGCGACGAGCTCGGAGTAAAGCGAGGTCTGTAGCAGCGCCGCAGCTTTGGCGCTGCGCGCCAGCTTGGTGTCGACGACCTCGTAGCTGTGCGCGCCAAGCTCGCTCGCCACATCCACCTTTTCGAGGAAGTCGGCATAGCCGAGCCAGCGGCCGTCGAAAAGCGTCGCCTGGTAGATGACATCGATGCCGGACCGCATCGCCTCGAGCGTCTGCTCGCGGGCCTTCCAGTAGGCCTCGACGGTCGCTCCCCACGTCTCGATTCGCACCACGGATTTGCCCGCCAACGCGTGCGCGTCGAGGTGCGCCTGCTCGTGCTCAGTGCCGTGACGAGCCATCAACTCGAGTTCAGGGTCGTCCCGTTCGGGCCGGACGAGCTCGCCTCGCGTGGCCGCGAGCTCCTGTTGCGTCAGGTGAGGGCATTCGAGGAAACCGGTCAGGTCACTCGCGCTGAGGATCAGGCGGCCGTCGGTCAGGTGCACACGCCCTCCCAGGTCATGCGTCGAACTCCAACTGCTCCGGCCGCGCGTCCGCCTCCCTCGACGCCCTCGTCCGGACCAGCGGCAGCATGTCGCATACGCCCTCGCCGTAGGCGGCCCCGAAGAGCAGCTCGGTCATGCAGGCAAGCTTGCGAGCGTCGTGAGGAAGGTGGTCGCGGGAGAAATTGTGGTGCGGGCCGCCGCCCTCAAAGCCGAGGCAGCCGAGCGCGGTGACCGAGGTCTTGCGCAGGCCGCTCGACTTCAGCATCCAGTGCTTCGAGCCGACCTCGCCGAGCACTGCCGAGTCGTGGACCATGAACTGGACGTAGCGCTCAGTGTTGCGCGAGTCCTCGAAGATCATGAAGTCGTGGTCGCGCAGGTCGAACAACAGCCGGCGAAGCTCCTTCTCGTACATCTGCATTCGCATCTCTCGTTCCATGGCCACAGCGTGCGGGGCCGCCGCGACAGCTCCCTGTCGCGGTTTTCTGGCGGTTATCAATTTCTCCTCCGGGCCGGCGGGATGAAGCGGGTCGGGTTCGCCGCCTGGTGGGCAGGGAAGGCGCTGAGGTGCAGGACTTGGCCGGCATGGACGAGCGCGGCCGCCTCGAGGTCGGGCGCCACAACCGAGATATGCGAGCCGAGGCCGATGTCGGGACCGACGCTGGTGCTGCCGGCGGGGATGGAGCGGAACCAGCGCCGCGCGGCGGCGTCCGCCCGGGCACCGAGCCGCTTCGAGCCGACGTTGTCCGCTATAAGCGCCTCCGCCTGATAGCTGGCGACTAGGCCGCTCCACAGCGATGCCAACACCTCCGGCGTCTCGAAGATGTCGACGCATGCGACGCGGCCGCCGACACACGCGATGACTCCGACCTGTCCAGGCGCAGGCTCCACGCTGCTTGCGATGGCCGTCAGATGCACGGCATTGGTACCCGCGAGGTCGCCATAGGACCGGCTCGGCGCGTGGGCGCCGTAGCGATCGAGCATACGGTTGACACCGGCCCAGACGGCGCCCTGGTCGGAGGCGAACGTGCGGGTGCTGCGCATCGAGCGGGCGACGGTCACGGTCTTGGCCGCGCGGACACTGGGCGCCAGGTTGACGGCGGACTTGCCTGTCGACTCCTCGGACACCGCGTGCCACCGGCCTGCCTCGACACACGAGACCGGGACCTCGAGTACCGCCGTGGCCGGGACCAGAATCGTCAGGTTGAGTACGCGCGTCTGCTTCATGCCGAGCAGGACTTCACCCTCGACCAGGAGGACAGGCTCGCCTCCGCGGTTGACCACGCGGAGCGTTCCGACGGCACCGGCCTCGCTGACCTCCTCGATCGAGATGAGGGCCATGTCGAGAGCCTGTTGGTAGAGAAGGTACCGAGGAGGGTTGGGCGGCCTTGCCGGGTCCTTGACAAGGAGGGGAATCAAGGCGAGGTTGCCGGCCGTGGCCGATCCGCCGATTTCGAGGGTCGAGACGAGTTCTGCGAGGGTCTGTATGTCGTTCATGACACGATCGTCAGGGGTCGTCGCGACAGCTGGTTGTCGCGTTCGCGGGACATCGTTAACCGGGCTGTTCAAGCGGTGACATAATGCGGCCCTCGATGCCACGGGACAACTTCGAGAAGCACGACCGGCTGATCCGGCTGATGCGCGAGCTGGCGCTCTTCCAGGCCCAGCCGCGGGGCCTGACGTCGGCCCAGATCGCGCAGAAGATGGGGATCTCGCAACGCCAGGCCCAGCGCGATCTGGTGGCCCTGGAAAGCGAGTACAAGGTGCCGTTCGTGAAGCAGGGCACGCGGTGGACACTGATCGAGGGCTATTTCCTGCCACCCGTGAACTTCACCGTCCCCGAGGCGATGGCGATGGTCGTCGGAGCGCGGTTGATGTGGCGCTACGCGGATCGCGCCAACCCTTTCGCGCAAGCCGCGTACGAGAAACTGGCCGCTGTCCTGCCGGGTCCGATGAAGGAGCCAGTAATGGAGGTAGCGGACGGGCTGGCAGACAAGCCGGAAGACGGGGCTTGGACGAAGGTGTTCGCGGCGCTCACCACAGCTTGGGCGGAGCGGCGCAAGGTGCGGATCCGGTACACAAAGGAAGAAGGGAGCACATCCGAGCGAGTGGTCTGGCCGCTGTTCATCGAGCCGACGCCAGCCGCGCACTCGCTGTACCTCATCGCCTACGACGAGAAGCGGCACGCGCCGCGGAACTACAGGATCGACCGCATCTCCACGGTCGTCGTGCTGGACGAGCGATTCTCGCCGCCGTTGGGCTCGTCGCTGCGAAAGCTGCTGGGCCACGCGTGGGGGATCTGGACGTCGGACCACCCGGTCAAGGTGGTGCTCCGGTTCACGCCGCGGGTCGCGGCGCGAGTAGTCGCGACTACGTGGCATGAGTCGCAAGAGGTGCGCGAGCTTCCGGACGGTCGCGTAGAACTGCGCCTGCTCATAGCCGAGCCGACTGAGATCCGGCCGTGGATACTCGGATGGGGCCGAGAGTGCGAAGTGCTCGCACCGGCGGACCTTGCGGAGTGGATCGCATCGGAACTTGAAGACGCTCTGGCCGTATACCGAAATCCACCTTCAGAGAGCGGTCGAGTCCAACTGGACGCGAGGCTCCGAGTCGACAGCTTGGGACGCTCGGCCACTGGCTAGGACAATTCTGTCGATGGGACTGGACCAAATAGGATCCCGACGCGCTCAGCGTAGAAGGACTACCGGAGTAATAGGATGAGTTCGGCCGAGTGAAAAACTTTCCCCACCAATACAACAGCCTTCCTAAACTTAGGATGAGCCTTTTATCAATCCGTTCATTGGCAGCTCAAGGTGCGAACGCCGCAGACGATGGTGTGCTGGGCTACCGATTCGCACAGGACGGCGTCTACACCTTTCGCAATTTTGACGGTGACCTACCTAAGCGCATCCAAGCTGAGCAAAGCAAACCTGAGGATCAGCAAGGCGCGAGGACTGCCGCTCGAGAGATAAGACGAACGTTGCGCTTTCTCGGTCTAATTGACAATCACGTAGGAGAGACGGACCTCGGAAATCAACTCCTGGCTAGCCCGCAGGGAAGTGCCGACGAGCTCCGCGTTTGGCAGGTGGCAATCTCGAGGCTAGAAGTCGTCGACCCCGACGGCAATACATCCCATCCCATTTGCATCTTGCTTCGACTGGTCAACAAGTTCGGGCAAATTGCTCGAGAGGAGATGGCTCTTGCGCTTGAGGCCGCAGATGACAGTGAGAATGAGTTTCAGCGGATCGCAGATCTGGTTCCGATACGAGATGCTGTAAAAGCCAACCGGATCAAAGCTTCCCGTTTCCAAATCGCGAATGGCGTGAAAATTCTCCCCGCCCTAGCTGAACAGGCCGGATTTATTTCGCGAGTCGATCAAGCGCAGCCCTACAAGCTCACGTCCGCTGGCAATGCAGCATTGCAGTCGTGCCTAACTCAGGGGCCGATCGCGCTCGCACAGCTACCGCCTCTTGTCGGCCGGCTTCCCAGCCAAACGAAGAGGCCGGTCCGCAAGCTGGCCAGCAATCAACACGTGACGACGCTACCGAGCGAGAACGCAGTAGTCGGAATCCTGTCTGCTGAGCAGCAACAAGCCGCGATGCGCCTCCGCTTCGAGAGAACCGCACGACATCAGAAAGCAGTCAATCACGTAGCAGATCAGTTGAGCCTCCGGCTCGACCTGTTCGAAGGTGCGGCCTCATTTGACCTTGTCGCCGTCAGGGAAAAATTCCAGAGCGAGCGGATTGTGCTGCTTGAGGTCAAAACGCTAGATGCAGATGTCATAAGTCAGACCCGCTTGGCAGTGGGCCAGCTGCTGTATTACGAGCGGTTCAGTCTAGCTGACCGATGGTCGGGCAGACTGGTTCTCAAAGCTATCGTTTTCGACGGTGACATACCAGAGACGATCGCCTCGTTTCTGGACTGGTTGGGGATCGGCGCTTTCTGCGTTACGTCAACGACTCTCGAGCCCCTTAACGATCACGGCCGAGGGATTCAAGCATGGATCGTGACGCTAACGTGACCTGGGTCTGGGTCAATCGGGGCCTTGGCCACCTGCCGCTGCCTAGTAGATAAACCCGACCAGCTTCGTGCCGAGCTGTCCCGGCTTGATGGTGCGCTCATCGATTACATCGAACGCGACCCAGTTCATCTCGGACACCATCCACGAACCGTCCGGATTCACCGCCTCGACATAGGCGACGTGTCCGGCCCAGCTCTCCCAGGTCACCATGATCGAGCCGACCTTCGGGGTCGGTCCGACCGGGTAACCCTGAGCGGCCGCATTTGCGTACCAGTACCCGGCGTCGCCCGTCCAGGTCACGTTGCGCTTGGTCGCCACGTAGTACGTGCACCAGCCGACCGGGAACTTGTTGTTCACGTACGGGCCGAGACAGCACCCCACGACGTGGACCAGGTAGCTCGACGGTGAGGCGCCGTGCAGGATCTGGTAGATCGCGGG
>VBIW01000139.1:0-5125 GCA_005880915.1 Chloroflexota bacterium
CGGCCCGGTGCCGCAAAGGCCCCCGAGGAGCTACGCCGGCTCTCCGCCATCTTCGCGCCCGTACCCGAGCATGCCGAACTGTTCGACACGGTCACCGTCCAGGATGACGGCGACCTGGCGTTGGTCGAGGGCGACATGGGGGCGAATGTCGACGCTGTCGCTGCGGCCATCGAACGAACGCCGGCCGGCACGCTGCCGATCGTGCTCGGGGGCGACCACACGACGGCGAGCCCGACGCTGATCGCCCAGCAACGCCGTCTCAACGGAACGCTGAGCATCCTATATATCGATGCCCACCCGGACCTCAACGATTCCTCTCGTCATAGCCGATGGTCGAATGGCTGCGCCCTGCGGCGCGGTCTCGAGCTGGGGCAGATCGACCCCAGGAAAGTCACGCTGCTGGGATGCCGCGACTTCGACTGGGAAGAGGTGGAGTTCATCCGCAAGATGGGCGTTACGCTGATCCCGGCCGCCACCGCTCATCACTGGACCGGCAGCCAGCTGGCGGACGAGATCGGCTCGCGCATCGGCTCCGATGCGCTGCACATCTCGCTCGATATCGACTCGCTCGATCCCTCGATCGCGCCCGGCACCGGCGTTCCCTCGGCCGGAGGACTTACCTCGCGCGAGCTGCTCGACTTCCTGCGCCAGCTGCGCGGCGTGCGGCTCGCCGGGCTGGATGTCGATGAAGTGGCGCCGCCGCTCGACGTGGGGCACGTGACCAGCCTGGCCGCACTGAAGTTCATCTTCGAGTACATCGGGATGGTGAAGCTCGGAACCACGGCCTGTGGTCGTCATCGATCGGGGCAAGATCGGCCAGGGCGCGACCGCCGCCTGCGCCGGCGGGATTCGGGCGCAGTTCTCGACCGAGGTCAACATCCGCATCGGGATGGAGGCAAAGCGCATGCTCGCGGACTTTGTCGGTGAGACCGGCCAGACCGCGGACTTTCGCCAGGTGGGCTACCTCTTCTTATTGACGACCGAGGCCGAGCGGCAGCGCTTCGCCGACAACATGGTGCTGCAGCATCGCCTGGGGATGCAGGACGTCCACCCGCTGACCCCGGCGCAGGCGCGCGCCATGGTGCCCGGCCTCATCACCGATGACCTCGCCGGGGCGACCTTTTGCCCGAGTGATGGACTTGCCGGCCCCAACGAGGTGACCTATGGGTACGCGAATGCGGCGCGTCGCCTCGGGGCTGTCATCCTCGAGGACACGCCGCTCGACGGATTCGTTCAATCGGGCGCCAGCGTGTCGGGCATCCGGACGCGTGCCGCCGAGATCCAGGCCGCCGATACCGTGATCTGCGCGGGCCCGTGGTCCGCCCCCGTCGGCGCCATGCTCGGCAAGGTGCTTCCTATCGAGCCGTCGCGCCGCCAGCTGTTTGTCACCGATCCCTTCGATCGGATCCGGCGCCAGAGCCCAATGACGATCGACTTTCATACCTCTTTCTATTTCCATCCCGAGGGTGATGGCGTGCTGTTCGGCATGAGTGACCCCGCCACGCCGCCCGGCGACGACGTCTCGGTCGACTGGGCATTTCTCGACCGCGTCACCGCGGTCGCTGAGCGGCGCTGGCCGCCATTGCTCGACGCGCGCGTGAAATCCGCCTGGGCCGGTCTCTACGAGAACACGCCGGATTTCCAGCCCCTGGTCGGGCCGCTCCAGTCGGGCCTGTGGATCGCGGCCGGCTTTTCTGGCCACGGGTTCATGATGGCCCCCGTGATCGGGCGCTGGCTGGCGAACTGGATGACCGAGGGGAATCCAAGCGCCGATCTCGCCGCCTTTGCGCCGGATCGGTTTGCCGCCGGCCGCCTGCAACCGGAGCGAAACGTGGTGTAATGGGGCTCGCCTTGCGGCGCGTGGTCCTGCTCCTGGTTCTCGGCGGCGCCTTGAATGCGTGCGATGGACCGGCCGTCGGGCTCGCCATCAGCAATCCAGCCGCGGTGGTCGATGGCCACGAGATTTCGATGAAGACCTACCAGGCGCGCCTCGAGGTCAGCCGTCACCGCGACCCGTTCGCGGGAATCCCCGAGGCGATCCCGAGCCCCGCGCCCACGCAGCGCCTCGAAGACTTCACGATCGAGCAGTTGGTGCGCGAAGAGATCGTCCGCCAGGAAGCGGTGAAGCGCGGCCTGTCGATCAGTGACCAAGCCGTGAAGTCCCGGATTGATTCGCTGCGGGCTCGTGCCGGCGCCGCCCAGTTCACCGCCGCCCTGAGCCGGAACGGGTTCACCGACGACAGCTTCCGCGCCTACGAACGTGCCTTGTTAACCGAGGTGGGATTGATACAGGCGATGGCCAGGGACCGCGCCAGCACGGCCGCGCAGGAGCTGAAGTCCGGTCACCCCTTCGTCGCCGTGGCGGCGCGCTGGAGCGATGACACCGGAACCTTCTCCCGTGGCGGCGATACCGGCTGGTTGCGCACGGCCGACATCCCCGAGCCCGCGCTCGCCACCGCCGTGGAACCGCTGGCGACCGGCGGGACGACGGGCTGGGCACGCCCACCTGGTTCACGAAATCGATCGACGACCAAGAGGCGGCGCTCCGCCGGGCTGGAAAAATCGACGTCAAGGTCGCCCACCATGCCGGCGGATGAGGGCGAACGCTGGCGCGTCTTTCTGGCCATCGAGACTCCCGTTCCCGTTCGCGAGGCGCTGACCGGGCCGCTCGACGGGCTGCAGCCACTTCGTGAGGCGATTCGGACCAATGCGGTCGACCGAATGCATCTGACCCTTCATTTCCTCGGTCACCAACCGCGGCCCGTAGTCGACCTACTCCAGGAGACGCTTGCCGCCGTCGTCGCACGGCATCCGCGCTTTCGTCTCACCGCGGAGGGCGTCGGCGCATTTCCAGCGATCAGCCGGCCGCGGGTGTTGTGGGCGGGGATCATCGGAGGCGATCTGCCACGGTTGCACGCCCTCCAGTCAGAACTGGGAGGAGCGCTCCGCAACGCCGGCGTTGCCGTCGAGGGCGACCGCTTCCATCCGCACCTCACCCTTGGCCGCGTTCGCCGGCCGCTGAGGGCGCCGGAGCGGGCGCTGCTGCGTGAGTGGTCCCTTCGATGGAGTGAGTCGGCGTTCGGTCAGGTACCCGTTGATCACATTCGACTGATGCGCAGTCAACTGGGCGGCGGGCCGCCACGCTACACGACGCTGGCGACGTTCGATCTACAATAGGGCCTCTCCGCGATGCGCCCATAGCTCAGCCTGGATAGAGCACCGGGCTACGGACCCGGGTGCGGGGGTTCAAATCCTCCTGGGCGCACTCTTCATCTCTCCCGCTGGCCACGGATCGGAGGATCGTGACGGACATCGTCGCCGGTCTGCCGCCCGACGCGCGCAAGCGTGCGCGTCGGACCTCACAGCCGGCTTGGGTCAACCCGATGCTCGCGACCCTCACGGATCGGCGGTTCTCCAATCCCAATTGGATCTTCGAGACCAAACTTGATGGCGAGCGGTGCCTGGCCTTCAAGCGCGGCTCTACCGTCCGCCTGCTTTCGCGTAACCGGCAGCTGCTAAACAACACCTATCCAGAGGTGGTCGAGGCGCTCGAGCGGGCCGGCAGCCATGACGTCGTGATCGACGGTGAGATCGTTGCCTTCGAGGGTAAGCGCACAAGTTTCGAGAAGTTGCAGGGCCGCATCGGGATCAAGGACCCAGAGGCCGCGCGTCGCACCGGAATCCCCGTCTTCTACTACGTCTTCGACCTGCTACACGTCGACCGTTACGACGTCACAGGCGTGGGGCTGGTTTTGCGGAAGGGCCTACTCAGGAAGGCGGTCACCTTCCGCGGCCCCGTGCGATTCGAATCCCATCGCGACACCGAGGGCGAGGCCTTCTACCGGGAGGCATGCGCGAATGGACTGGAGGGCGTCATTGCGAAGCGGCGCGACAGCGATTACGTGCCAGGGAAGCGATCCCCGGACTGGCTCAAGTTCAAGTGCGTCAACGAACAGGAATTTGTCATCGGTGGCTTCACCGACCCCGCCGGAAGTCGTATGGGGTTTGGCGCACTGCTGGTCGGTTACTACGAGCGCGGCAAGCTTCGCTATGCGGGCAAGGTCGGAACGGGCTTCGACACCCCGACGCTGCTCACTCTGCACCGCAAACTCGACGCTCGTAAGACCACTCGATCGCCGTTTGCCGATGAGGTGAAGCTGACGTCTGTCCACTGGGTCAAGCCCGTGCTGGTCGCGCAGATCGGGTTCAGTGAGTGGACCCGAGACGGGAAGCTACGGCACCCCCGCTTCCTCGGTCTGCGAACCGACAAGGCGGCAACCCAGGTGGTCCGTGAACGTCCGCAGCTTGCGTAATGAGTGTCGGCGCGTTGGTTCACACCCGGATGGCCTCGCCTATCATTGCCGCGATGCCGCGCGCGGTTCGCACCGACATCGTCCAACCAGACGGCCGGCACGTCCATCTCTATGGCGACTTCGCCCCCGCACCCGCTGGCTACCAGGCGCCCGCGATGCCGAACGGGGTCTACGAGCGACGCTGGAACCCGCTCCGTCGAGAGTGGGTGCTGGTCGCGGCGTCACGTCAGGCGCGAACCTTCTTACCGGACCGCGCGGATTGCCCGCTCTGCCCCTCGCAACCGGGACACTCCAGCGAGATTCCCGCGGCCGCCTACGAGGCCGCCGTCTTCGAGAATCGCTTTCCGGCGATGGTGCCCTGGCCGCCGGCGGGCGGATCCTGCGAGGTGGTGGTGTACACCGACGAGCACGAGGGCTCGTTTGCGAGCTTGCCACCGTCGCGACTGGAGCTGCTCGGCGAGGTTTGGGCCGATCGTTATCGAGACCTGAGCGCGCGCCGCGGCATCAAGTATGTCTACATCTTCGAGAACCGCGGCGAGCAGGTCGGCGTCACGCTGCATCACCCGCACGGCCAGATCTACGCCTATCCATTCATCCCGCCGGTGGCCGCGAGCGAGCTGGCTCGGCGCTCGGGCGAATGCCTGCAATGCGAGCTGGTGGCCGACGAGCTGAAAACGCGGCGTCGCATCCTGATCAACGACGGCGGGCTGATCGCCTACGTCCCGGCGTACGCTCGCTGGCCCTACGAAGTGCACGTCGCCCCGCGAGCGCATCGCGCGGCGCTGCCAGACCTGTCGCCGGCGGGGCGCCTC
>VBIW01000139.1:5209-6210 GCA_005880915.1 Chloroflexota bacterium
GAGTCGGGCGCGGGGGTCTTCATCAACGACACGCTGGCCGAGGAATCCGCCGAGCGCCTTCGTGGCGTCCTCGACCAGCCGCTGCCATCGACGGCGACCGGCAAGCTGCCGTAGGGAAGGGGAGTCCGCGCCGTTATTTCGGTATGGATCTGCTGCGGGGATTCCTGACCCTCTTTGCCCTGCTGAACGCCGCCTCCTGGGCGGCGCTGGCAGCCGCCTGGGCGTTCCGGCCAGACTGGTCGGAGCGTCTCCCGATGCAGCTGGGCACGCACGAGCGCTACCGCAAGGCCTCGCCGGCGTGGGTCCGCCTGGCGCTCGCGCTGACCGGGTTCTGGGCGCTGGCAGCTGGCCTCTATCTCACCGCCGGCCACAACACGGCCGCCTTGATCGTCATTGCCCTGTTTACCATCGCCGCGGCCTGCCTGATCGTGGCAATCGGGGCGGCGGCCGCCGTCTATCGCGCGCTCAAACCCGAACCGCTACCGATCACGCTGGAGGGCGGCCAGCAACCGCTCTAAGCGTCCGACCGCCTCGTTCAGGTCCCGGCTGATCGAGGCAAGTTCCGTCGCCGCCCCCACGTGCAGGTCGCCCAGTTTGGCCAACTCCGAAAGCCGGTAGCCGGCGCCCATCACGGTGTTCTTCAGCCGGCGGAGCTGCTCCTCGGTCGGCGGCGCGTCAGCCATGAGCGGGAGTGGCCACCTGACGGCCAGTGAGCGCAGCGGACACGGCTCCAGCCAGGGTGGCGTTGCGCTCCAGCAGCGCAACGTTGGCCTGAATGACCCGGTCGCCGAGCCGGGCCTGCAGGTGGCTCAATTCCGCGGGCGTCCGATCAGGGCCGCGAACGGGCGCCGACTCGTCGGCACCCAGTTCCGAAGTTGGAATGGCGAGGTCGGAAGGAAGCGGTTGGCTGACCACGGCGCCCGCGCCGCCCAGCTCCCAATGGGCGGCGAGGATCGACGTCAGCGCCTCTAGGCTGTCGGCGCGAACGGGTAGCCGAAGAC
>VBIW01000140.1 GCA_005880915.1 Chloroflexota bacterium
CCGCGGTTCCTTGTCGACACGTTCGGCGTGCCGCGGTCCCGCTGCTACTGCGGCAATCCGCTCACCGCGCCCGTCGCGGTGACCACCGCCTCGCACTACAACGGGACGCAGTGGCCGGCGTTCAAGTCGAGCAAGGTCATCCTGGTCACGGCGGCGCCTACGCCGCTGACCGCGATGACCCTGGTCATCGACCAGGGGACCTACCAGCCCTGCGTGACCTTCCGCCAGAACGGCACCCAGATCAGCGGCACCATGACCCTGCCCGACGGGCAGTGGCAGAACGCCGGCTGGGTCGGGCCCACCTACCCCCTGGCCGGCAGCCTGGTCGGCGACCAGCTGAGCTTCCTGGTGACCGCACCGCACCGCGACGGTGCCGTGAGCAGGGGCAGCTATCAGGGGACCGCGGATCGATCACCCACGGCACCGCGCGCGACCTCGCCGCGCCGGACCGCCCCAGCATCGTGTGGACCGCGACCGGAGGACCGGCCGTCTGCGGCCCGTAGCAGCGAGCCCTCGTGCCGGGTCAGCTCAGCGGCTGCAGCCGTCGTGCATCGACCCACGCAGACCAGCCGTTCTCGCACACTATGCGTGCCCAGTCACCTCGCCGCTCCGCGACGCCGATCGACAGGCCTGCGTCGAGCCGCGCGGTCGCGGGCGCGTCCGGATCCGGTTCAGCCCAGGTCGCCGCCCCGCCCGGCGGAACGACGTGGGTCGGCACCCACCCACCCGCGCTCGGCGCCTGCCCCGGCGCCGCGGCGTGCGTCGTCCCCAGCCTCATGCGGGGTGTGCCGGCGTTGGTGCGGGGGCTCGCACCCCCGTCGGGGCCGCCTGCAACCGCTGTCGCCGAGGCCCCCGCCTCTCCCGGTGACTGGCCCGCCCCGATGACACCGGCCAGCGCAGCCCGCTGGGCTTCGTCGTCTGCGACCAGCCGGTCGATCACCCGTCTCGTCTTGACGACCTCCAACGTCGCGGCCCTGAACGAACCGCGCGACATGTCACCGCCGTCGACAGCGCACTCCAGTGTCACCTGGCTGCCGGTGGCGGTGGGTTGGGCACTGCCCCGCAGGGGTCCCCATCGGCTGTCAATGACCCGGGCGACGACGTCCGCCAGCGTCGGAGTCGCAGCCGCCTGCATGCCGGGGATCGCCCACGTGAACACGCCCGAGGGGATGGTGAATCGATGGCGCACCACCATCACACCACCGATGGTGTCGAGCTCCAACTCCACCCCATCGCAGCGCACGCTGGCCTGAGTCCCAGACTCGTCGACCACGACGTCCATGCCATCCGCCGCACACCACCCACGTACCGCGCGGAGCAGCTCCGCGGTTCCGGGAACAGCCGGACCGACTGCGTCGTTCATCCCTGGATCGACGTGTCGCCGGTCGGGACGGACGGTGCGGGAACGCGCGGGTCGTCGATCTCATCCTGTGGGATGTTCGGGCAGCCGCGCAGCGTGGCCAACGTGTCGCCGATGGAGCGATCGAGCTCGGCGAGGTCGTGCTGGAGGGCATTGCACGACGTGGCCAGCTGCTGCAGCATCGCCGTCTGCTGGGCGAGCGCGCCATCGAACTGCGACATGCCCGAGCTCATGAGCTGCTGGATCGCACCGGTGTTCGCCGCCGTCCCGGCACCGATGCCCGCGCCGACGCGCATGAGGCTCGCCGCTTGCGCGAAAGACTGCGCTGAGGCGGCCAATTGGGCACTCGTCCCTGTCGCGGTGAGGCCAAGCGGCGCTTCGGCGGCAAGCGTCATTGCCCCGAAGTCGCTCAACGCACCCAAGCCCGCGGTGGACGCGGCGGCCCCCACCACGGCCCCGCACGCGAGCAGTGCTGCGGCCGCCAGGGCGCCGGCGGAGCCCAGTAACAGCAGGGCGGTCGTGTACTCGCTCTGGAGCTCAGCTCGCGCCGCGGCGCCCGCGCGCTGCGCGGCGTAGGCCTGCGAGAGCGCCCGTGTCCCCTGCTGGAGGCGCTGGAGCATGTCGACGCGGCGCGGCACCATGAGGGCCCACCGTGCCAACGCTTCGTCGCAGAGGGTGGTGCCCGCCGACGATGACGACCCCGCCCGCTGGACGACAACGGCGCCGCCGAGAAGCGCACCCAGCCCGGCGAGCGCGGCCAGCCCGATCACCGGGGCTCCGATGCCTCCGCCGCCGGTTCCCGCCCAGTCCGTGTCGGCGGGGATCCCCCGGCCCTGCGCCGCCTGGCACACCGCGCGAGGGGTGGAGAACGGCCCCGAGTGGAAGTCCGAGCTGTACCCGACGGTGCCGCCGGACCCGTCCGGCTCGGTGAACGAGCCGTTCGCCCCGCTGGGCTGCTCGGGGTAGAGCAGGTAGAAGTCGTCCTTCTCGCCGCCCTGGGTCGTCCCGTGTCCCGTCGCGTGGATGAGGTACTGGGGCCGTCCGAACTGCTTGTCGTAATCGGTCCCGGCGGCCCGCACCGTCGTGACCGCTGCGAGCGCCACGACCAGTGGCGCGCAGAGCACGATCAGACGAAGCGCAGCCCTGGACCACACCTGCCCCGCTGCCCCCCGTCTCGTCACCGCACGAGGATACGTCGGCCCTGCCGGGAGGGCAACCCGACCGAGGCGCTGAGCTAGCTGGGGCGGCGCACTAGGAGGCCTTGGCCATCCGCGGCTGGCGGCCGGCGGCGCGGCGCTCGCCGAGGATGTACCGGGAGATGACCAGCCGCTGGATCTCGGCGGTGCCCTCCCAGATCTGGTAGATCTTGGCGTCGCGCATGAAGCGCTCCACCGGGTACTCCTTGATGTACCCGTAGCCGCCGAGGATCTGCACGGCGTCGATGGTCACCGCCATGGCGACGTCGCCGGCGTAGAGCTTGGCCATCGAGCCCTCGGCGCGCGAGAAGGGGATGCCGTTCATGGTCATCCAGCCGGCTCGCCAGGTGAGCAGCCGGGCGGCGTCCACCTGGGTGGCCATGTCGGCCAGCTTGAAGGCGATCGCCTCGTGCTTGGCGATGGGCTTGCCGAACTGCTCGCGCTCCAGCGAGTAGCCGAGGGCGAACTCGTAGGCGGCGCGGGCGATGCCCAGGGCGCCGGCAGCGATCGCCGGCCGGGTGGCTTCGAGCATCAGCATCGCCCCGACCGCGCCGGGGCCGGTGGAGTTGCCCGCCTTGTCGAAGCCGAGCCGGCTCTCCTCGGGGACGAAGCAGTCCTCGAGGATGACCTGGGCAGTGTGCGAGGCGCGCACCCCCAGCTTGCGCTCCTTGCGTCCCTGGCGCATCCCCTCGGTGCCCTTCTCGATGACGAACGCGGCGATACCCGCCGGCCCCAGGGTCTTGTCGGTGGTGGCGAAGGCGACCTGGAGATCGGCGATGCCGCCGTTGGTGCAGAACTGCTTGGTGCCGTTGAGCACGTAGCCGCCGTCGACCTTGCGCGCGGTGGTCTGCAGCGCCAGCGAGTCGGAGCCGCTGTCGGGCTCGGTCAGCCCCATCGCCGCGATGTGCAGCTGCTTGGGGTCGCAGAGCATGGAGATGTACTTCTCCTTCTGCTCCTCGGTGCCCATGGCGACGATGCCCGCCCCGGCCAGACCGCTGGCCATGATCGACACCGCCATCCCGGCATCACCCCAGGAGAGCTCCTCCTGGAGGATCAGCTCGGTGATGAAGTCGATGCCGCCGCCGCCGTACTCGACCGGAAACGCGGCGCTGGCGCCGATGCCCAGCTCGTGGGCCTTGCGCATGACCTCCCAGGGAGTCTCCTCGTGCTCGTCGAAGTAGGCGGCCTGGGGCCGCATCTCCTTCTCGGCGAACTCGTGGGCGAGATCGCGGATCTCCTCCTGTTCGGTGGTGAGACTGAAGTCGAGGGGCATGACGGACAGAACCTCTTATGCAGGAAGCCGGACGGTCGCCCGGCCGTTGTTGAGCACGCGGTCGCCACGGCTGGAGTCGGCCTGGACCTCGAGGGTCACCAGGCCGGTGGCGGGGTCGACGTCGACCACCCGTCCCGCGCAGGTGATGGTGTCGCCGGGGAGCAGTGGCTTGCTGAAGCGGCAGCCCACCGAGGCCACCCGGTCGCTGCCCCCGGCCCAGCGGGCGATGGCGTCGACCAGGATGCCGAGGTCGAGCATGCCGTGGGCGATGGTCCCGGGCAGGCCGACCATGCGGGCGAACTCCTCGTTGACGTGGATGGGGTTGACGTCACCCGAGGCGTCCGCGTAGGCGTTGATCTGCTCCTGGGTGACGGTGCGACTCAGCGGCGTCATCTCGTCGCCGACCCTGACCGCGGTCCGCGTCATCTCGGTCACGACCCGCCTCCCCGGATGATCAGCAGCGCGCTGCCGCTGCACACCTCGCGGCCGGCGTGGCTGCCGCTCAGCTCGACGCCGACGAAGGTCATGCCGCGCTTGTCCTCGCCCGAGGCGATCCGCGCCCGGGCGTCGACGACGTCGCCGGCGTGCACCGGGTCGTGGAAGGTGAACTCCTGCTCGCCGTGGATCAGACCGGCCAGGTTGACGCCGAGGTCGGCGTCGCCGAAGAGCTGGCCGAGGGTGGGGAAGAGCAGGTAGACCGCCGCGAACGTCGGCGGGACGGCGTCGGGCTCGGCGACCTCGTCGCCGCCGGCGATGGCCCGGGCGAAGGCGCGAGCCCGCTCCCCGTCGACCACCTGCCCGGGGGCGTCGTAGGTGCGCCCGACGTGGCTCTGGTCCGGCATCGCCGACCTCCTCCTCCGCGGCCGCCCACCGTGCCGGCGGGACGGCTC
>VBIW01000152.1:0-2660 GCA_005880915.1 Chloroflexota bacterium
ATCGCCCGACTTTGCCAGGGTCACTCGGTCTATGACTGAGGCTGCTCATTGCGTGACGCTGCGATAGAAGGGCGAGAACGTCTCGCTCCGGGACCGGGGCTTGGTCGCCATGACGCTTGATGATTATTGCGCGCGCCCCGGAGCATGGCGCGGCGCCGGCGAGCGTCCCTCTTGCCCCATTCCTTTGCTGTCGGCGAACGACCTCGATCGCCGCCCACGGCATGATTTAGCGATGTTCGGCGGCAAGCTCTGGCGCGATCGCGAGTTCCTCAAGCTCTGGGGCGGCCAGGGCATCAGCGAGCTGGGGAGTCAGGTCAGCCAGCTCGCGCTGCCAACAGTGGCGATCCTCCTGCTCCACGCGACGCCATTTCAGGTCGGTGTACTTGCGGCGTGCGAGTTCCTCGCCTTCCCCGCACTCGGCCTCATCGCGGGAGTCTGGGTCGACCGCCTGCGCCGGCGGTGGATCATGATCGCCTGCGACGCGGGTCGAATGCTGGCGCTCGGAAGCGTGCCCATCGCATTTGCTTTCAACGCGCTGACGATGCCCCAGCTTTATGTCGTTGGCCTGATCACCGGCGTCGGCACCGTGTTCTTCGACGTTTCTTATCAGTCCTACCTGCCCTCGCTCATCGCGCGGAGCGACCTCGTGGAAGGCAACACCAAGCTTCAGGTCACCGGTTCTGTCGCTCAGATGGCGGGACCCGCGCTGGCAGGCTTGCTAATCCAGCTCGTGGGACCTGCCCGCGCCGTCATCGCCGACGCCACGTCGTTTCTGGTGTCGGTCCTGTCCCTGGCGTGGATCCGGCGCCCCGAGCCGTCACCGAAACCCGCGGAGGGCGCGGCACCGACGAGCTTTTGGTCAGAGATGCGGGAGGGCGTCCAGTTCGTCTTCGGCAATGCAACGATCTGGAAGATCGCCGGCAGCACGTCGACCGCGAACCTCGGCTCGAACATCCTTTTCGCGGTTTATCTGATTTTTGCCTACCGGGTCCTGCGTCTGAGCCCGGGAGTCATCGGAGTCGTCTTCGGTGCAGGTGCGGTCGGGGGTCTGATCGGCGCCCTGAGCGCCTCATGGATCGCCCGCCACATCGGACTCGGTCCCACCCTGTTCGTGTCGATCTTGCTGGGAGGTCTCGGCTCGATCCTCATTCCGATCGCACAATTCGGCTATGCCGTTCCGCTGCTGCTCGCGGCGTCGGTGATCACGAGCTTCGCCAACCCGGTGTACAACATCAACCAGGTGAGCCTGCGGCAGGCGATCACGCCGGACCGCGTGCAGGGTCGCATGAACGCGACGGTGCGGACTCTGATCTGGGGGACGATTCCGGTCGGCGCCCTCATCGGCGGCGTGATCGGAAGCACTTATGGCCTTCTCCCTGCGATCTACATCGGAATCGTGGTTGAGACGCTGGCCGGGTTCTGGATCCTCATCGGACCGGTGCGCCTGCGCGAGCAGCCTCAGCCGGCGTAGCGGCGAGCCGCCGATCCGGCTCGCCGCCGACGCTTATCTGGAAACGCTCGGGTTGGTGACCACCCACTGACGCGGGCGGGCGGATTGCACGGCGAGCACGCCGGCCAACGCAGAAATGATGATCAGGACCTGCAGCAAACGACCTTTGCCCATCGACTCCCACCTCCTTTCAAGGATTGCCCCACCCCGGCATCCGTGCGATAGGTAGAACGTGCCGCCCGGAGGGCCAGTTACGGGCCCCGCGGGCGGAGTAGGTGTCGATGTCGTTTGGTCATTGGCGGGGTCGGGCTATGCCATCTCCCGATCGTTTTCGGCGGCCTGCTCCTTCTCGCTCGGGCGGCCTCCGATCATCCGGTTGAAAACTTCCTTGTATTGAAGCATCGCCTGGCGCAGGGCTTCGGTTCCGTCCTTGCCCTCGCGCGCGAGCCATTGGCGCGCCTCCTGGACGCGGCCCGGCAGCCGGCCGCCCTGAACAGGGTGTCCCCGCTCGAGCAGAAGCGACAGCACGAGCGCGTCGGCTTCGTGGGCCGCCTCACGAGGGGCGTGGACGAAACGACTGGCGATGCGCTCCCACGAAAGCACGAATCGCTCGCGAGCCTGGGATGAAAGTGGCACGAGTCGTCGCGATCTAGCCCGCCACACGCGGACTCCGGCCACGATCACGGCCAGCAACCAAAGAGCGATCACAGCATCAACCAGGAAGCTCGCTATGTTCACGGCTGCACCTCCATCTAGAAGAAACGCCCAGGTGCAGACGGGAACCCATCCCAGATCGGCGGCTCACGCGCCCAAAGGGCGCGGCCTCAGACGACGGCGGCGGCCAAAAGCTCCACGGGATCGCCGGTGCGGATGGTTCCGCCCTTCACGATCCTGGCTCGCAGCCCGGTGTGAAGCAATCCCTTGAGGACTTTCTGAGTTCCGAGGAGTCCAACCAGGTGCTGGCAGGGCTCGCAGTGCTCCTCGCCCTCGCACTCGACCTCACCGACGCGAAACCGCCGGCCGATGAGATCGGCGAGCTTGGCGCCTCTGACGTGTACCTGTCGCCGCGACGCTACCGGGCGCAGGGCGACGCCGTACTCGGTGTGCAGCTTCTCGAGCGCTTCCAGCTCGACCAGCGTGATATCGCACGCCTCGGGGTCGTTGGAGTAGCGGTCACCTTCGAGGCCGCGGCCGGCCTGAGCCACCGCGG
>VBIW01000152.1:2671-4548 GCA_005880915.1 Chloroflexota bacterium
CGGTTAAGCAGGTCTCGCGGCTGGGATCCACGCCTAGACTCTGGGCCTGGCCAGACATGAAGCGGCGCGAACCGCACGGTTGGTGCTCGCCGGCGTCTGGCTGCACCAGGGTCTGTGGGCCAAGATCCTCCACGGCGACCCCTCCCACCGCGAGATCGTTGGCCGGATGCCGGGAATGACCCCGACGAGTGCTCGCGCCGTGACCACGGGCATTGGGCTGCTCGAGGCGGGCATGGCGGTATGGGTGCTGAGCGGTCGCCGCCCGCACGCGTGTGCCGCGGTGCAGATCGGGCTGATGGCGGGGTTCAACGCCGGCGCGCTGATCTTCGCGCCCGCCAGCGTGGAATCTCCGGCGCGACTCCTGGCCCGCAACGCCGGCCTGGCCGCGATGGCGTGGCTCGCGGCATCGTAAAGACCGCCTGGAGCTCGGGCCGCCTGGCGGGTTCGGGCCCGCCGCGGCTGATCTTCGGCCGCATGTACGAAGATCCCGGAGTCGAGATCAGATCGCTGCCCAAAGGGCGCGTGATCGCGATCGCATCGGCGGGCGACGTGGCATTTGGACTGGCGGCAGCCGGACACGAGGTGGTCGCGATCGATGTCAACCCGGCTCAGGTCGAATACGCTCGCGAGCGAATGACGGGTGGTCCCCCTCGACTCGGTCAGGCCGACCGCTATCTGGCACAGGCGGCCAGGGCGCTCCCGCTGCTGGGCCTGCCTCGCGACAGGCTGCGGCGCTTCTTCGATCTGGACGATCCACGAATCCAGGTGGCCGAGTGGCGAAAGCTCGCCGGGCGTCGTTTTCGGGCCGCGTTGAGCCTTGCTTTCGGACCGGCCCTACGACTCGCCTACCGAAGCGAGCTCGCGAGCGCCCTGCCAAGGGGTTTCGCCGGCGAGCTGGTGTCCCGTCTGGAGCGCGGGTTCGGAATCCACCCAAATCGCAGCAACCCTTTGGCGCCCGCGCTCTTCGGCCTCCCCACACCGCCGGTTCGGGCGCAGGCAGTTGACCTGCAACAGGCCGAGCTGCTCGAATACATGCGAGCGCAATCGACAGGCTCCTTCGACGGATTCGCGTTCTCCAACGTCACCGATGGAGCGCCGGCGGGCTTCCGGGACGAGCTCCTGACCGCCGCGCGCAGGATCGCCCGCCCGGGCGCGATCGCGGTGTTGCGAACCCTCGGCGGTCCGCGCGGTGCGCAGGATGTCGAGCGCGCGGCCTCCGACCGGGCGCTGATCTGGGGCGGAATCGAGGCGGTCTCCGTCGGATGAGCGCGCTCCACAGCCTGCGCCGGCATCCCTTTGATGTGGAGGCGCATTTCGATTTCTCGCTGGTTCTCGGCTACGCCCTGCCGGCGCCTGCGTTGACACCGCTGCTGCCGCCAGGGCTCGAGCTCGACCAGGTCGGTGACTTCGGTTTTCTCGCGGTCGCCCTCGTGCAGACACGCAACCTGCGGCCGGCAGGCTGGCCGCGAGCGCTGGGTCAGGACTTCTTCCTTTCCGGCTACCGGGTCTTCGCGCGGCTACGCGACCGACCATCGATCCGCGGGCTGCGCATCCTGCGCAGCGACGCGAACAGCCGGATCATGACCTGGTCGGGCAATCTCTTCACGCGCTACAGCTACGAGCTGTGCCGCGCCAGCGTTGTCCGTTCGGGACGGCGCATCAAGGTGGAGGTGGATGGACCGGCATCGCTGCAGGTCGAAGCCGACCTGCGTCCGGCGCAACAGCCGCCGCCCGGATCGCCTTTCCACGACCTCAAAGAGGCGCGCCGGTTCGCCGGACCTCTTCCAAACACGTTCGGCTGGGAGCCAGAGACCCGCTCGCTTGTCATCGTCGGCTCAGTCCGCACCAACTGGGAGCCGATCCCGGTTTCCATCGAA
>VBIW01000158.1 GCA_005880915.1 Chloroflexota bacterium
GCCCCTTGATCGAGGGCAGGTGGATCCCGGACCCGGAGAACGCGCCCGCGATCTTCGAATCGGCGGTGAGCGCGGTGAACAGCCCGACGTAGTAATCGGTGTCCGCCGCCGCCGTGTACGGCGACGCCATGGCGGCCTCGACGTAGGTCCCGGCGTTCGCGCCGTTCGTCAGCGCCGACGTCATATCGCCGGTGACGCCCAACTGCGTCCCCGTCTCGGAGAACAGCGCCATGGAGGAGCTGCCCGGCCCCGTCCCGGCGGTGGTCAGCCACAGCCCCAGGTTCGTGATCGCCCCGGCGCCGGGGCGGATCAGCGACAGCAGCAGGAACCCGCTGGTCGCCCCGAGGTTGTCGTTGTCGATCGGGTCGAGCGGGAACGGCTCGCCGGCCAGGCCGAGCATGGCCGTGTACACGTCGCGGCCGGACGCGGAGACGGGAGCATACAAGGGCATCGGGGGTCACCAGCTCGTCACTCGTGCGGCGCCGTTCGCGGACGCCCAGATGCCGTCGACCCGACCGCCGTAGGTCGGCTGCGGAAACTCGTAGTAGCCGCCCGCCGGGATTTGCACCGTGTAGGAGGTGGCCGAGGCGGTCGCACCGTACTTCAGGTACAGCACGGCCGTGGAGTCGTTGTAGACCGCGCGGACGTTGACCGTGGCCTGAGCCGCGAACAGGGTGACGTTCGTCGCCGAAGAGGCGACGCTGGCGGTGGTGGCGGTGGTGGGTTTGAGCGATGACACCGGGTCTCCTCTTCTCTCGGTTCGCGGTCGGGGGTCGGGTTTGGTGTTCGGCTACGGCAGTCCGCTGTACGAGCCGGGTCCTTCGGCGATGCCGTCGAACAGTCCGGCGGGCGGCTCCAGACCTGGAGCGGTTCGCCGTCGTTGGGGCAGCTCGTCGGCGGCCCCATCACGTAGGGGTCGCGCTCGAACTCCAGCCGCGCCTGGCGGCGGATGTCCAGGAGTTGGTACCAGGACAATTCGTCAGCCTCCCGCCGTGGTTTTCGCCGCGGCCTTGGGAGCCTTGGGGGCGGCTGTCTCGGGTGCGGGTTCCGCAGCCGGGGCAGCCTCGGCCTCCGCCGGCGGCACAGCGGGCGGCGCGGGGGGTTCGGGGTCGGCGGCCGGCGCCTGCCCGACGGTGTGGAGCCTGTCCACGACGGCGCCCTGGAAGTGGCTGAACAGCAGCCCGAACCGCGGGTCGGACAGCACTTTGTGCAGCGCGTCGTGCAGTTCCTCCTCCAGGTGCTCCAGTCCGGTTTCGAGGCGGCCGGTGGCGGACAGCGTCCAGCTCACGCCGACACCTCCTCAGGTGCCGGCTCGGCGCCGGTGTCGGTGGCGGCCTGGGTGGCTTCGTGCTCGCTCAGCCGTGCCGCGAGGTCCGCCTTGTTCCCTACGGCGGGCAGGCCGCGTTCCCTCGCCGCCTCGCGCAGGTGCGCCAGCGGCTTCGACGCCCAGTCGGCGACGTCGCGCACTCCGGTTTCGACTTCGGCCACGGCCTCAGCCGCCTCGTGCTCCGCGTGCTGGATGTGTCCGACCTCGCCCGGTGCGGCGGCGGCGTTCGACGGGCCGCCGGCCACGGTGATCCTCGGCATCGCTTCCTCCTTCTTCACGTTCGCGGCGTACTGCGGCGCGATCTGCTTGCAGCGCGGGCACCGCAGCAGCCCGATCGCGAACCGCGTCTGGCAGCCGCCGCACACCGTGGGGAACATCAAGCCGCCACCACCGTCGCGGCGTCGTCGAACGGGACGTACGTCATCGACCACTTGACGCTGCCTGTGTCGGAGGCGCTGGTGGTGACCTGCACGGCACCGACCGGGACGAGGATCCCCAGATCCCTCGTCGGCAGCGCGGCCGCGCCAGCGACGGGTGTGACCACCAGCGCGGCGCCGAGCGTGGCCGGGAGCGTGAACCAGGACCCGGCCGCGGAGCTCGTGACCGCGGTGGCGGAGGCCAGCGTCGTCGCTGCACCGGTCGTTGGGGTCGACACCACCGCCAGCGTTGTGACGGTGGCGCCCAGGACGGTCGTGACCTCACCGACCAGAGAGGTGATGATGATCCTGCCGCCGGAGACCGTGAAGATGCTGCCCGTGGCGCCCTGGGGAAGGGCCGCGGTCGCGCGGTCCACCCGGACGCCGAGGCCGGCACCGCGCACGCCCTGAGGCGACAGGATGTAACTCATCTACGACACCGCCGCGCCGTCGTCGAGCGGCAGGTACGTCAGGTACCACTTCATGGCGCCGGTCTTGCTGGCGCCGGTCGTCCACGTGATAGTGCCCGCGGACACGACGAACGGCTTAGCGGGGAACACGACCGCGCCGGCCTTCGCCGCGGTGGCCATGACCGCAAGCGCGGTCGGGAGTCCCGCCGAGTCCGCGACCGTGACCAGCGTCCCGGCCTCGGCGCTGGTCAGAACGGTTGTGGTTGCCAGACCGGAGGTCTGTGCGGTGCCCACTGTCGGTGCCGTCCCCAGGGACAGCACCGGATCACTCGCCGCGATCGCCGTGGTGACAACGCCGATCAGCCCGGTGACGAGGATCGCGCCGCCGGTGACCGTGTAGAGGGCCGCTGTCGCGGTCTGCGGGAGCGTCTGCGCCGCCTTGACGACGGCGATACCGCGGGCGAGCTGCCGCAGCTGCGGGCCCTGGACGATGTTGGACATAGCCGGGCCGCCCTACGCCGAGATCTTCGCGAGGTTGACCGGCTTGCGCTGCACCGTCAGGTCGTGCAGGACCGCGACCAGCAGCCCGTCACCGGGCGCCGAGGCGGTGCACTTCACGTACTGGTACGTGTCCGGCACCATCGACACGAGCAGCGTGATCGCCACGGCGATGTCCGTGGCGATCGTCACCACGTTCGACGCCGCCTGCGCGACCTTGTCCGACCAGGCGCCGGTGCCGACGCCGTTGTCCGCGTTGGTGTAGTAGTGCGTGATCGGGTTCCAGCCCGACGGCTGCGAGTACGAGCCGGTGAACGTCTTGGACAGCGTCAGGGTGTAGGTGTTGTCGTTGGTGCCGAAGAACGTGACGCCCGAGCAGCCGCTCAGGTTGATCGCCACGCCCGACGCGGCCAGGACGGGGATACCGTGCCTGCCCAGGAATTCCATGCCTGCCATCAGGTGCCTTCTTTCCGACTGGGTTCTTGGGCGCGGGCGTCACTGCGCGCTTGCCTGTTCGGGCCGCGGGGGTTGATTGCCGCGGCCCTACAGCTGGCTACCGTGCGGCGAGCAGCACGACCGGGGACAGGGTCGGGCCGCCGTTCTTGGGGGTGATCGGCGACTGGAGCCACGGGCGCCCGTCGACCCTGGACACGACCCGGTACGCGGTCTTGTCGTTCGCGAACTTGTAGTGCTCCGAGGCACTGACCTGCATTTCCATGCGGTCGCCGATGAGGTAGTACTTCGGGTCGATGAACGCGACGTCGCCGGGGGTGCCGAGCGGCCCGACTTTCTCGGAG
>VBIW01000063.1 GCA_005880915.1 Chloroflexota bacterium
CGTCGAGGACCACCCCGTCGAGTACGGCGGCTTCGAGGGGGTGATCCCGTCGGGGTACGGCGCCGGCGTGGTGATGCTCTGGGACGCGGGGACGGTGACCTGGGAGAAGGAGACGGCCGGCGACGTCGACGCCTCGCTGCGCACCGGGGACCTCAAGTTCAGCCTCCAGGGGTCGAAGCTGCGCGGCGAGTTCGCCCTGGTCCGCCTGGGCCGCCGCGGCCGCCGGGCCGCCGCCGCGGCGGCCGAGGACGACAAGAACTGGCTGCTGATCAGGAAGCGCGACGAGCACGCCCAGCCGGGGTTCGACGCCGCCACCCTGGACTGGTCGGTGTCGACCGGGCGCAGCCTCGCCGAGATCGCCGTACAGCGCACCGCCGAGTGGCGCTCCGACCGCGACGGCGGCGTCGCCGCCGCACCCGCTGCCGCCGGGCTCGAGGCCATCCTCGCCACCGCACCGCAGGCGCCGCTGCCGCAGCGCTGCGAGCCGATGCTGGCCACCACCGTCGACGCGCCGTTCAGTCGCCCCGGCTGGCTCTACGAGATGAAGTACGACGGCGTCCGCGCCCTGGCCACGGTGCGCGGCGACCGGGTCCGGCTGCGCGGTCGACGCGGCCGCGACGAGACCGCGCGCTTCCCCGAGGTGGCGGCGCTCGCCGGCGCGTTGCGCGTCGATGGGGCGCTGGTCGACGGTGAGCTGTGCGCCCTCGACGCGCAGGGACGGCCGTCGTTCGAACGGCTGCAGCAGCGCATCAACCTCGGCGACCCTCGCCAGGTGGAGCGGGCCAGCCGGGATGTTCCTGTCACCTATGTCGTTTTCGACCTGCTCGCCGCCGCCGGCCGCGACCTCCGCGGCCTGCCCCTGGAGACCCGCAAGCGGGCGCTGCGCCTGGCCCTGGGCGACGTCCCCGAGGTGCACTTCGCCGACCATGTCGAGACCGAGGGGGAGGCGCTCTTCAAGGCGATCCGCGCCAACGGCGTCGAGGGCATGGTGGCCAAGCGCGCCGCCTCGGTGTACGAGGCGGGGCGCCGGTCCACCGCCTGGCTCAAGGTCAAGGCCTGGCAGGCCCAGGACTGCGTCATCGCCGGGTTCACCGCCGGCCGCGGCGGCCGGGCCGGGCTCGGCGCCCTGGTGGTGGGCATCTCCGTCGACGGCGAGCTGGTCCACGCCGGGCAGGTCGGCAGCGGGCTGGGAGGCGCCACCCTGCGCGACCTGGAGGCGCAGCTGCGGGGGATGACCCGGAAGACCTCACCCTTCGCCCACCCGCCGCAGCCCCAGCAGCCGGTGACCTGGGTGCGCCCCGAGCTGGTCTGCGCGGTGCGCTTCACCGAGTGGACGGCGCAGGGCACCATGCGCCATCCCACATTCCTCGGCCTGCGTCCCGACCGAGGCCCCGAGGACTGCATCAGGGAGCAGCCCACGCCGGTCGCCGAGCTCACCGATGCGGCGCCATCGCCGCCCCCCGACGCGGCGGTCGCGCCGCTGTCCGCGCTGCCGCGTTTAGGTCATTCACGGCGGGAACACACGGCCGCGCCGGCCGACCCGCTGGCCCTCGACGGGGACGTCGTCACGGCGCTGGAGCGGCTGGCGGCGATGGGCTCCCAGGGCGCCTGGGAGATCGGCGGCCGCAGCCTCCGGCTCACCAACCTGGACAAGCGGCTGTGGCCGGACGGCGTTACCAAGCGCGACATGATCGCCTACTACGTGCGGATGTCGCCGCTGCTGCTGCGCCATCTCCGCGACCGCCCCCTGGGCATGCAGGTCTTCCCCGACGGCACCGAGGGCAAGCACTTCTGGCGCAAGCGCATCCCCGACCACGCGCCGGGGTGGATGCGCCGCTGGGAGTGGCGCGGCGACACGTCGGTGACCTACGTCGTCGTCGACGAGGTCGCCACCCTGGGCTGGATCGCCAACAGCGCGGTCATCGACCTGCATCCGTGGCACTCACGGGTGACCACTCCCGAGCAGCCCGACTGGGCGGTCTTCGACCTCGACCCCTTCCCCCCGGCGACCTTCGACGACGTGGTCCTGATCGCTCGCCTGGTCAAGGCCGCGCTCGACCACTACGGGCTGCGCAGCCACCCCAAGCTGAGCGGCCAGACCGGCATGCAGATCTACGTGCCGCTGCGCCTGGGCCCGGACTACGCCGCCGTTCGCGGCTGGGTCGAGGAGGTGTCGCGGGCGATCGGCAAGGTGGTGCCGGACAAGGTGAGCTGGGATTGGGAGGTGGCCAAGCGGACCGGCCGGCTGCGCCTCGACTACACCCAGAACGTCCTCGGCAAGACCCTCGCGGCGCCCTACTCGCTGCGCCCCGCGCCCGGAGCGCCGGTGTCGACACCGATCGCCTGGGAGGAACTCGACGACCCCGGCCTGGGTCCCGACCGCTGGTCGATCCACACCGTCGAGGCGCGGGTGCGCAGCGTCGGCGACCTCTTCGCCGGGGTGCTGGAGGGCGACCAGGCCCAGCCCGCCTGAGCCGCCTGCGACTGCGCCCATCTGGCGCCGAATACAATGCGGCCATGTCGGTCCTGCTGCTCAACGCCTCAATGCAGCCGCTCAACGTCATCAGCAGGCGCCGGCTCTGTGTCCTGCTCACCAAGCAGCGGGTGGCCCTGCTCAGCGACGAGGCCGAGCTCGAGGCCGCCGCCGCCCTCGCCGGCCGCCGCCTTCCCGAGGGCATCGTCATGGTCCGGCTGCTCCGCACCGTTCACGTGCCCCGGCGGATGCTCCGGCCCAACCGGCGCAACCTGCTGCTCCGTGACGACCACACCTGCCAGTACTGCGGCTTCGTCGGGCCCGCTTCGGAGCTCACCGTGGACCACGTCCTGCCCATCTCCCGGGGCGGCGCCGCCAACAGCTGGGAGAACCAGGTGGTCGCCTGCAAGCGGTGCAACTGGCGGAAGGCGAGCAGCCGGCCCGAGGAGGTGGGCCTCCACCTGCGCCGGCCCGCCCGGCCGCTGACCCAGGAGTACGCCCACATCCTCTTCCTCCGCTATCCGGAGCTGAAGCAGGCCTACGACGCCCTGGTCGCCTGAGCCTCCATTGGGTTGGTTCGCGCCGGTTATGGCCGGATCAGATCGCGACGTGTATCCTCGGCGGATGGCCCGTTCGATGTGGCGGGGCGCCATCAGCTTCGGCATGGTGGCGATCCCGGTGCGGATGTACCTGGCGACCGAGTCCAGGAGCGTGTCCTTCCGCATGCTCTGTCCCCGCGACCACACCCCGATCAAGCAGAAGCGGTGGTGCCCCGAGGAGGACCGCGAGGTCGGCTGGACCGAGACGGTGCGCGGCTTCGAGGTTGCCAAGGACGAGTACGTCGCCATCGACGACTCCGACCTCGACAACCTGCCCCTGCCCAGCGCCCAGACCATCGAGATCGTCGAGTTCGTCCAGGACACCGAGATCGAGGCGGGGCTGTTCATCAAGCAGGCCTACTACCTGGAGCCCGAGGCGGTCGGGGTCAAGCCCTACTACCTGCTCAAGCAGGCGCTGCAGCGCACCGGTCGTGTCGCCATCGGCAAGCTCGCCCTCCGCGACCGCGAGCACCTCTGCCGCCTGGCCATCCACGACCACGGCATCGTGCTCAACACCCTGCACTGGCCCGACGAGATCCGCGACTCCGGCGAGCTCAGCCTGCCCGAGGAGGAGGTCGCCATCAGCGACCGCGAGCTCGACATGGCGCTGATGCTCATCGAGAACCTGAGCGCCAGCTTCGACCCCAGCCGCCATCACGACCAGTACCGCGAGGCGCTGCTCGCGGTGGTCGAGGCCAAGCTGGGCAAGCGCGAGCTGGAGCGGCCGTCGGCGGCTGAGCCGGCCAAGGTGATGGACCTGATGGCCGCGCTCAAGGCGTCGGTGGAGGCGGCCAAGGCGGGCCGCCGCCCGGCCGAGGAGCCCGCGGCGCGCACTGCCACCGCGGCGCGCCGGCGCACCTCCTCGTCGAAGACCGGGCCGGCTGCCGAGACCGCCCCGGCGCGCCGCCGCAAGGCCTCGTGACGCCCCCACCGTGACCCGCGGCCCTGGCTCGCCGCGGCGCCGGACCAGCCGCGCCGCCGACCCGGGGACCCTGCAGCTGCTGGCCCCGCCCCCGCTGGCCCCGCCGGCCCGGATCGTCCCCGAGGTCGCGGTGCCCTGCTCCGATCCCTTCGACGCCACCGGCTGGCGCTTCACCGTCGACTGGGAGGGGATGCGGGTGCTGCTCGCCACCGGCCCCGACGGCGAGGTCCGCCTCCAGGACGAGCGGCTCCGCGACGTCACCGGGCTGTTCCCCGAGGTGGTCGCGGCGGCCGCCGCCCTGGGCCGACGCACCGCGGTGATCGACGGCGTCGTCGCGGTGGTCGACCAGGCCGGCCACCCCGACCTGGCCGGCCTTGTCCACCGCATCCACGCCGGCCCGGCGCGGCCGGTCGCGGGGGCCGTGGTCTACCTCGCCGCCGACCTGCTCCACCTCGACTCCTCCCCGGTGGCCGCCTGGCCGCTGGACCGGCGCCAGGAGGCGCTGGCCATCCTGGTTCCGCCGCATCCCCGGCTCCAGGTGCCGGGCTGGGTCGAGGGCCACGGCCGTGCCTTCTGCGACGCGGCCGCCGACCACGGTCTCAGCGGCGTGCTCGCCCGGCGCGGCTCGGCGCCGTACCGGGCGGGGATGGCCTCGCCCGACCGGCTGCGCATCGCCCTGGCCGAGCAGGTCGACGCCGTCGTCGCCGGGGTGGTCTGGGCGGCGGCGCCCCGGTCGCGCCGCGGTGCGGCCCGGCCCCTGCCCACCGCGGTGCTGCTGGCCGAGTGGGAGGCGGGCCACCTCGTCGACGCCGGGCGCGCCGGGGTCCACCTCGACACCGAGGCCCAGGCCTGGCTGACCGCCCGGGCCGCCGAGCTCGGGGTCGCCGAGCCCCCCTGCCCGGTCGCCGTCGACCCCGGCGAGGCGGTCGCCTGGCTGCGACCCGGGGTGGTCGCCACCGTGGTCCATCACGGCCGCGACGAGGCCGGACGCCTCCGCCTCCCCGGACTGGTGGCGGTGCGCGATGACCGCGACCCCGCCTGGTGCATCCGCCGCGCCCCGGTGGCGCCGCCCGAGGACACCCCGCTGCCCAGCGGCCCCGGGTTCCGGCCCACGGTGCTGCACACCCTGCCCCTCGGCGACGGCTGAGCCCCGCCGGTGCCGGTCCGGCTGGTGGCGGCCGACCTCGACGGGACCCTGGTCCGCCGCGACCGCACCGTGTCGGCGCGGACCCGCGCCGCGCTCCAGGAGTGCCGGCGCCGGGACATCGTCGTGGTCGTGGTCACCGCCCGGCGCTGGCACGCTGCCGCGCCCGTGGTCCGCGGCCTGGAGCTGAGCGGCCTGGCGGTGGCGGTCGGCGGCGGCGCCGTCCGCGACATCGCCAGCGGCCGGGTGGTCAGCGGCCGACTCCTCCCCGGCGGCGTGGTCGCCACCGCCGCCGCGGCGGTCGACGCCGCCGGCCTGCAGCCGATGGTGGCCGTCGAGCACGGGGAGCTCCACCTCGCCGGTGACCCCCGGCGCGACGGGCCCGCCGCCGCGACCTACCTGGCCCGGGGGCGCCGCCTGCGAGTCTCCCGGCCGGTCCTGCTGGCGCCCCGGCCGGCGACCCGGGTGCTGGCCATGGGCGGCGCCTCGCGGATCGCGGCGGCGGCGCGCGCCTGCGCCGGCCTGCGCGCGCGGATCACCGTCCAGGACTGCATCGTCCCCCGCGACCCGCATGGCGAGCGCGCCATGGAGCTCCACGTCGCCGCCGCCGACAAGGGCAGCGCCCTGCGCGACCTCTGCGTCGCGCTCCACCTCACCCCGGGCGCCGTGCTCGCCATCGGCGACGCCCCCAGCGATGTGCCCATGTTCGCGGTCGCCGGGACCGCGGTGCTGATGGGGCAGGCCGAGCCGGGGCTGCGCCGCCACGGTGCCGTGCTGGCCCCCGACGTCGACGCCGACGGCGCCGCCTGGGCGATCGAGCAGCTCGTCCTGGCCTGAGGGCGCGGGCGCCGGTGCCCCGATGCGATCATGGGCGGGCCGGCCACCCCCGGGCCGCCCTCGCGGAGATCAGCTGCCGTGATCCTCTCTCGCACCCGAATCGGCGCCGCCGCGCTCACCCTGACCCTGGTCTGTGCCGCGTGCGGCTCGTCGAGCACGTCGAGCGGTGGCGGCACCACGAGCGGTGGCGGCACCACGCCGACACCGACGGCCAACCCCTACAACCCGGTCTACGGCTTCGACCTCGGCATCCACGTGCTCAGCGGCAAGGACGGCGAGGACCCGGTGCCCGACTCCGAGATCATCAAGCTGCTCACCGTGCTGCAGGGCCGCACCCAATGGATCCGGGTCTACAACGTCCTCGGCTCCGCCAACCACGTGCCCATGCTGGCCCACCGGATGGGCTTCAAGGTCGCCGCCCAGTCGCCGCTGGACGCCAAGCAGAGTGTCAGCGAGAGCCAGCTGCGGGACTTCTACAGCATGGTCAATTCGGGCGTCGTCGACCTGGCGATCATCGGCAACGAACAGGTGCACATCAAGTCGATGACCTCAGAGCAGCTGATCGGCTACATCAACGAGGCCAAGGCGGCGATCGGCGCGAAGGTGCCGGTGGCCACCGTCGAGCCCGACAAGGAGCTCCTCGACCACCCTGAGATCATGCGGGCGTGTGACGTGGTTCTTGCCAACATCCCGCCGATCTCCTACGGCATACCGCCGGACCAGGCGCTCGACTACATCCAGAAGACATACGCCCAGCTGTCCTCGATGTCGGGCGGCCACGAGGTGCGCATCGGGGAGACCGAATGGCCCAGCGGCGGCGACCGGCCGCTGGTCGCCGGCAAGCCCTTCGTCGGTCCCCAGATCGCCGCGACGTACTTCACCCAGGTCGAGACCTGGGCCCGCCAGAACAACGTCGGCGTCTTCTACGTCGAGGCCTTCGACGAGCCCTGGCTGGGGCAGTTCGACAGTGTCGGGTCGCACTGGGGTGTGTTCACCACCCAGCTCACCCTCAAACCCGGGTTCGAGGGCGTGTTCCAGAAATAGGGTCGCGCCCGCGCCCGGTCAGAGCCGGGCGTCGATGAACACCGCGACCTGCTGCGGGAGCAGGCTGCGGCAGCTCGCCTGATCACCGATGGGAACCGCGGCGGCCCGGCCGACGTCGATGACGTGCACCCGCGGATAGGGGACGGGCGTCCCTCCCGGTGCCAGCGCGATGCCGGTGGCGGTGCACAGGTTGGTGGGATCCACCGGGGCGGCCTGCAGGCTCGGATCGTGGTAGCGGATTTGGATGGCCCCCTGCGTGTACCAGCTCTCGGCGAGGATGGGCACGAGCTGGTCGCCGCGGTAGCGCGCGTAGTCGCCGAGCAGCAGGACGCTGCCAGGCGGCGCCGACTGCAGCGCGGACTGCGTCGAGGCGAGCGTCTGGTCGCGCAGCCGCGCGGCCGAGCTGAACTCGGTGGCGTCGGCCAGGCTTTCTCGCGTTCCCACCGCGAGCAGGGTCGCGGCCAGACCGGCGCCGGCGGCTGCGAGCAGGGGAGCGGCGCCCCGGCGCCGCTCCGCCCCCAGCTCCACCAGCCGACCCGCGACCAGCGCCGCCGCGCTCGCGAAGAAGATGGCGGCCGCGGCGTTGACCCGATTGCCGACGCCGGGTGCCGACGGCGCGTAGTACCCGTTGGCGGGGATGAAGGGAACGAAGGCCGCGAACCCCGCGGCGAGCAGCAGCGCGGCGCTGACCGCCGAGGTGACGATGCGTTGGCGCGCGCCGGTCCCCTGGTCGACCCGGCGGCCGAGCAGCACTGCAGCCGCGGCCGCGGCTGCGGCCACCAGCAGCCCGCTGACCAGGCCGGCGACACCGATCTGCCCCGGCAGATCGGTGAAGAAGATCCGCCACGCGTCGACGAGCAGTGAGCCCAGCCGGGACGGCCACTGGCCGGCCGGCGTGCCGTTGGCGACGTTGCCCGGGTTGGTCCGCGTGTACATCAGCCACGCCGCGGGGATGACCACGGCGACGTGCAGCGCCGACAGCACCAGGGTGCGGCGCCGGCGGACCGAGAAGGCGATCAGCGCCGGGCCCAGCAGGATCAGCACCGCGGTCGACTCGTAGGTGAGCACCGCCGCCGCGACCAGCCCCAGGCTCGCCGCCAGCCACGCCATCGCCCGCCTCCCGCCATCGACGAACCGGCCGCCCGCGGCCACGCCGAGCAGCCCCAGGGTCAGCGCGACGGCGATCGGCGAGGCCGTCCACCAGAGGTGGAGGCTGTCGGAGCGCGGCATCACGACCATCAGCGCGGCCGCGATCAGCGCGGTCACCGTCCCCACCCGCAACCGGCGCAGGGCGACGTACAGGGCGGCCGGCACCGTTGCCGCGATGAGGTCCACGGCGAGGTAGTAGCGGAGCTGATGGGTGCCGAAGAGCGATGTCATCGCGCCGGTGACGACGCTGAAGCCCGGGCGGTAGGACTGGGTCTCGCCGAGGTGGAAGGTCGCGTTGGCGACGTACGCCCAGTCGTCGTAGAGGAAGGTCGCCCCCAGGGCGTACCGAAGCCAGACGGCGGCGGCTGCAGCCCACACCACCGCCGGCCACAGCATCGACCGGAGCAGCCTCGACCCCACCGTGCGAGGGTACACGGGGGCCTGATCGCCGGTCGACGTCCCGGTGACGGCCGGTTTTCGATCTCGCGGCCTGTGGCATGATGGGCTCAGGCCCAGGGCAGGAGCTCCCCGCAGACGCGATCGGCCTGCCGGGCGGATGGGGTAATGCGATGAGCATCCTCATGTGTCGACCCGAGCACTACGGGATCGAGTACGAGATCAATCCGTGGATGCACGTCGAGGTCGGCGTCGACCACGACGCAGCCGTGCAGCAGTGGGAACGGCTCCACCGCGCCTATACCGACCTCGGTGAGCAGGTCGACCTGGTCGAGCCGGTGGCGGGCCTGCCCGACATGGTCT
>VBIW01000159.1 GCA_005880915.1 Chloroflexota bacterium
ATTTACGCGCTGGATGTCAGCAGCCCGAACAATAGCGGCATGGACACGGCCATGCACAGCCTGGTCGTTCCCTCCGGGCTGACAACTCCACTGAAGAATGTCAACACGGTCGGTGCACTTATCGGTGTCTTTGACGAGTGGAGCGGCAACGCGATCACGAGCGTGCTCGACGTTACCAATAGCAAAACTGATACGACCAGCGTCACGTCTGGCACCAGCGGCACGCTCAACACTGGAGCGAATGCCGGTATCATTTTCTCCATCGTTGCGCAGGCCGGCTCCGGCGGTGCAGACACCATTACCACCACCGGTACGAGCTTCATCAACGATGTCACCGAGCCGGACAACAACACCTATCAGGCTGGCTCTGCAGACGAGCGGACTGCGGCTACGACCTCACAGACTGGCGTACAGGACTCGTGGACCTTCGCCCAGACTGGTGCCTACACGGCACTGATCGCGAGTTACAACGCGCCAGCCGGTGGTGCAGCCCCACCAGAGGTACACATGAGTCCCGCCATGATGTGTGGCGATGGGGCAATGGCACGGTAAGCCAGTGACATGCCGAATCCGGTACCCGGCAGCACCTACGATCGCCAGTACCGGCGGGCGATGGAGTGGACGCTCACTCAGTCGAGCGGTCCGTCTCACGTTGGACAGGACACCCTCCCTGGCCTATTGCCTGGTCAGGCACCCGATTATGACTGGCCAAGTCCGCGAGGCTATCCACGAGCACGCGACTATAGTTTCAACCAGCGACCTCCGATCTATCTGCGGGACACAGTTTCTGGCGGCGCGGCCGGGCAGGCTCCTGGCTATGACTGGCCTAACCCGAGAGGCTATCCGCGCGCCAGAGACTACGGCTTCGTTCAGTCCGGCTCGAATATCCTGGTCATTGCACCGCCGGTGCCGGTGTACGACTGGCCGAACCCGCGTGCTTATGTACGAGCTCGCGACTACGGTTTTGTTCAGTCCGGCTCATCGGTCGCGGTTGTCGTCGCTGCTCCTAGCGCATCGTTCGATCTTGCTCTTCCGCGTGGAACGTCGCGCGCCAGGGACTACGGTTTCACTCAGTCGTCGCCGACGTACCAGCGGGACACCTTGCCTGGTGTTGCACCGGGTCAGGTCCCTGACTACGACCTGCCGAAGCCGAGAGGCTATCCGCGAGCGTCGGATTACAGTTTCGTCCAATCAGGCAGGTCGATTGGTGTTCCGTCACAACTCTATGACCTGTCGATTCCGCGCGCATACTCGCGTGCTCGGGATTATGGCTTCGTCGAAGGTAGCCCGGTCTGGCAGATTGACAACGTTACACGGGACTACGGCTTCGCTCAGTCAGGTACATCAATCGGTGTCCCATTCCAACTCTACGACCTGTCGATCCCCCGCGCGTACTCGCGCGCTCGTGATTACGGTTTTGCGAAGGGAAGCCCCCTCTGGCAGAACGATAACGTCACGGGCGTTGAGGGGGCCTCTCCAGTCTACGACTGGCCTGTTCCGCGCGGCTATCCGAAGGCTCGCGATTACGGGTTCGTTCAACCGGGCCTCGCAGTTGGTGTTCCTTCTCAACTCTATGACTTGGCTCAGCCGCGGCCATACGCTCGGTTGCGAGATTACGCGTGGGTCCAGTCGGCGCCGACCTGGCTCCAGCCGCTGGTTGTCAGCGTTCCGGTGTACGACTGGCCGCGACCACGGGCGTATGCGCGTGCGCTCGATTATGGGCTCACGGTCAGTAGCCCTCTCTGGCTTCTGCCGCTGGGTCCACCAGGCGCAGGGAGCGCGTTTACTGGACTTGGCTATCCGCCGGGGTCGGCCAGAGTCACGGTGGACCTCAGCTATCAGCAGGGTGTGGCAACCAGTAACGATCCGCTCGTGGCTAGTGGCGCTGCCATCTCCACGACCCCGCCAGCGGTTCTTGCCGGGCAGTCTGTCCCTCAAAGTGGACCTTCTCCTGGCACGGCGGTGAGTACCTGATGAGCAATACGGTCCAAATGAGCGAAGCCAGTGTTGACAGCCTGATCCCCACCTGGACTGGGCTGGAACTCTGGCATGCCACAACACAGGGCGGAACGTACTCGCTGCTCGTGCAGATTCCCTATGTTGCGCATCAGGTGGTGTACACCTACGTAGATACGGCGGGTCTGTCTACCGACTGGTATGAGGTTCGTCGGTATGGTCCTGGCCCAACCTACGGACCGTATTCACCCGCGTGGAGTGTCTCGGTCATCCAGCCCGCGCGGCGGTCGTTCGCCAACTGTCGGCGGATTCTCGCGCGACGGTTGCAAGGGTATGAGCTGCCAACCACAAGTAGCGCGGGTGCCGCGGACGGATCGAGTCTGGTCGCTCTGTCGCTGGCGAATGTGATTGACCCCGACCGCTACCGTTCGTGGTGGGCGCTCATCAGCGATCCGAACGCGCCGGCCGCATTGCTCGGTCAGGTACGTAAGGTCGGCAATCAGGCGCTCGCCGTGGCTTCCGGCACGCTCAGCTTCCCCACTGTCAAGTGGCCTGCGCAGGTGCCCAGTGGCGTGCAGATCGAACTGCATAAGTACTTGCCGCCGCTCGACAACCAGCACGGCAGCACGGGCCTCCGCGAATGTCTGAACGCGGCGCTCCGCGAGCTCTGGGTGCCAGACAGATTGCTGCTAGCCGGCTCGTCTACCACAGCGGTGTATGACCTGACCTCATTCGGACCGTGGCTCGAACCGGCGGCGGTTCACGAGCTGTGGTATCCGCCGTCAGGCAACACCATGGTGCGCTTCCAGTGGCCGGGGTTCAGTGCGTGGCGTGCGGGCTCCGCGCTGAACCTCGATGCCATCGGTCTGCCGACCGGGCAGAACATGGAAGTCGAGGTTACCCGCCAGGGCGACACGTTGATTCGCTCGGGCGGGGTCTGGACCGACAACTCGAGCGGGTTTGTCAACGACACGGACGAGAGCCTGTTTCAGCCGGAGTTCCTGGTCGAGATCGCGCTGGCCCACGCGTACGCTGCACTGGCGGATACCTCGAGCGGGACCGACCACGGCGAATGGGCGGCGAAAGCGGACGACCAGCGGCGGTACAGCGCATTTCAGAAGCTAAAAATGCTGACCCATGTGGAAGAACGTCTCAGTCATCCGGTAACAGGTCTTGGTTTCGGAGCCGACTGGCCCATGCTCATACGCTGATGGGTTCATTCAACGCTTCGCCAAATCTTGTATTGGACGACTTTGCCGATGGTGGCAGAGTTCACCCCGTATTCGCGGCCAAGTGCGGCCAGGCTAACGGGACCTTCAGCAACACGGCGACGGATTGTCCGCACGTCGGCTACCTTCGGCCTGGCTTTCCAGTGCGTCTCCCCCCGCATAAACCGCTCAGGATGAGTTCTCGGTCCACTCCGATCACCTTTGGCAGAGCGTCCTTTGCGAGTGCGATCACGGTTGTTGTCGCCCTTTGTTCCGAGAAAAAGGTGCGTGGGTTCAATGCAATGGCGGATATCGCATGTGTGCAGACCACACAAGTCGGAAGGAACTGCCTTTCCGTTCGCCGTCTCCCACGCTGCGCGGTGCGCCGACGACCGCTTCCCCTGCCATGTGAAATCGCCGTAGCCGGTACTGGCATTGGGACGGCCAGTCCACAGCAGATGTTCCCCGCTACGGACGGAGTGCGCTGCGAGATGATCGGCCAGCGACCGTGCTCGGCGTGCCGCAACGATGCACGCGCGACTACAAAACTTCTTACGTCCTTCTCGCAAGCGCACTGGAGGGACGCGCATCATCGTACCGCAAGCACGGCAGTAGACTGTGACCGGCATTCCGAATCTCCTTTCGGGGTGCCCACGGCCCCGGCGGCTGCAACCGTGCGGGGCCAACTGGTGTCCATATTGTACTCCGGCCGGAGTGTACCCCG
>VBIW01000064.1 GCA_005880915.1 Chloroflexota bacterium
AAGCTCGGGAAATGGTCGCGCAGGTCGGGCGTCAGCAAGGCCTGGAGGGTCCCACCCAGCCCCCAGAAATACGCGAGCTCGACCAGTACCGCTTGTCGCCAGAGGAGCGCCGCGGCCGCCACGAAGCCACCGACGTCGCAGAGCTGGACCGGGAGGCTCAGCGCCGCCGACCAGCTGTTGTTTACGAGCACGTACGGTTGCCAGCTCAGCGTCGTGATGACGATGGCCAAGGCGATAATGGTCGCCACGCCGCCGGTCCAACGACCGGGCGCGAGCCTCGCCGCCATGCACAGCGCAGTGGCGACGATGACCAGGAGCGCCAGGGGGATCAGGTGCTCCGGCGAGAGGATGCCCACCGGGCGTGGATTCTAGGGGAGCGCGATCAGGCGGCTTTCTTCCGCTTGCGGGTGGAGGCGGCCTTGCTCGATTTCGCCGCTGTGGGCCGGGCCCGACGCTTTTTTGGCGCCACGGTGACCTCGTGCGTAATGGCCTTCCTGGGCGCCGCCGACGCCCCGTGCTCCACGTGGTCAAGTCGGGAACTGAGCTTCTTCAGCCCCGCCTGTAGGTCGTCGATCTCGTGGCGGAGTGCTGCCGCGCTCTGGCGCTTCGCGCGGTGGAGGAACGTGGCAAAGGTAACCGACGCCTTCCGCGTCGCCTTCTGACTACGCCGGAACCACTCTTCGAGCTGTGCGTCGGCACCCTTGAGCACGATCTCGACCTTGTCGCCGCGCCTGGACGGGCTCACACCCATGAAACGGCTCGATCGTAAGGAGCTTGCGGGGCTAGAGACGAAGCGGCCGGGGCTGCGCGAAGACGGCGGCTGGATCGTCTTTCCACACCGCCGGCTGGACGTCGATATACAGCTCGATCTCGTTTCCGTCCGGGTCCTCGATATAAAGGCTGTGCGTCACACCATGGTCGGCGCTGCCCACCAGGCGGGCGCCCGCCGCCACGAGTTGGTCGCGCGCCTCACGCAGCTCGGCGTCGGTCTCGCCGATCTTCAGCCCGAAGTGGTACATCCCGAGCCGCCGACCCTTCGGGATCGGCGTGGCGCCCTCCCCCACCTCGATCAGGAGCAGCTCGTGGTGCGTCCGTCCTGATGTGAAGGCGGCGGCGGGAAACCCAATTTCTTCGCCAGGGACCGTGATCTCCCTCCAGCCCAGCAGGTCCCGATAGAAACGCCGAGAGCGCTCGAGATTGCCCACGTAGAGCACGAGGTGGCCCAGCTCCTTGACCTGCATGTTCTGACCTTAGCACTGAGGTCAGCGAAACTAATGTCATGGCTGACGGCCGCGCTGCCGACCCACTCGAATTCACGCTTCGCTGGCCGGTGCGGGGCTACGAGCTCGACAGCAACGGGCACGTCAACAACGCGGTCTATCTCAGCTGGGCGGAGGAGCTCGCCACGGCGCACGCCGAAGCCGCCGGCTACGGCCGCGACTGGTCGGTCAGCCGCGGCGGCGGCTGGGTCATCCGTCGGACCGAGATCACCTATCACCGGCCGGCCGTCTACGGCGACGAGGTCGAGCTGACGGTGCGCGTAGAGCTGGTCAGGGGCGCCCGCGGTGTTCGCCGCACCACGATCACCCGGATTGCCGACCACGAGCTGCTGGCCGAGGTTCTGACCGAGTGGGTCTGGATTCGGCTGAGCGACGGCCGGCCGGCTCCGGCGCCGCGGGAACTGGTCGAACTCGCGGCCGGCGTTACCGCGACGACGCTGGCGCGGCGACGGCGCTGACCTGCGCCGCGAGCTGATCGGCCGGGGCAAACCCGTGATTGAAGCTCCCGACTCGGCCGTCGCCGCGGAGGACGACCGTGCTCGGCGCGGTCAGGACCTGGAAGGCGTGGCCGACCGCGGGTCGGCGCGAGAGATCGACCTTCAGGATGCGCAGCGCTTCGCCGAAGCGGGCTCCGACGGCTTCGACCGCCGGATGCTGCGCGGTCCGACACGCGGTGCAGCTCGGCGTCGAGAACACGACCAGGGACGGCCGTCCGTCGGGCGATTCGCCGAGCGCATTCCACAGACCGCGGGACTCGCCAACCTTCAGGCCTTCGACGCGGCGACCTGACCAGGCGCGCACCACGAGGACCGCGGCCGCGACAACGAGCGCGAGGGCGAGGATGATGAGGGAGCGTTCGATCATCGGCTCAGACCCGCCGAAGGATGCCGCGCTGGTCGAGCTGGGCGCGGAAAAAGCAGAGGGCGCAGAAGTTGAGGCTGGCGTCGAGGGACACCATCACGGCGATCGGGATCGTGATCACCCAGGCCAGCACCGGGTTGAGCGGCATGAGGAGGGCGGCGAGCAGCCAGAGGACGCCACCCATGATGCGGGCGATGCGTCGCGTCTCATGGTCCTCGTGCACATCGTCGCGCTTGAGGATCCCGGCCGGTTCGAGGACTCGCCAGGTCAGCTGCCGAACCACGTCGGCCGGCCACCAGAACCGGCCGGCGACCATGATCGCGCCGGCGATCGCCAGCAGCACGGTCCCCGAGATTCCGCCGAGGATGAGGCCGGCCACGACCGGCACGACCATGGTCCACTGGTGCGCCTTGCGCGCCGTGCGGTCGTAGAGGGGCAGGTCGCCGGTGTTGGTGCTCATAAGTTGACTGGCGCGATCTACAAACTCAACAATCTAAGATCGTCAGTGTACGGGCCAGCCTGCCGCCGGGTCAAGCGAGAGCTCGAATCAGTTAGGTGACGTTCAGGCGGCGCGGCCCACGAGGATCGTCCCCGGCTGCACAATGATCGACCCCACAGGATGCCGCAGGGAAGCGCGCCGGTGCGCTTCGTGGGCTCGGAGGAACTTGACGACGCGGCCGGCAACCTCGGCAGGCTCGCACGCGTAGGGCCGCCAGCGGTCTTTCGACTTTGGGTCCATGCTGGCGACGAAGTTGTAGTGGAGGAGACCGCCGCGCAGTTGATGGACCGCCTCGCTGTGCACGACGTGCGAGGGGACGAGGAAAACCGGGGCCCGATACGCCATGGTGTCGAGATCCATGAATCCGAAGAAGTAATAGAAGAAGAGGTCCTCGATCAATCGCTCCGGCCGGACGACGAAACTCTTCTGGAAGCGGGCCGCGCGGGCGAGCCGGTAAAGGACGTAACTCGCCTTGACCTGCATCGCGAAGCTGAGTCGGAAGTGCTCCTTGATGTGGGCCTCCAGGTCCCGCCGTTCGTCGTCGGTCATCGGGAGCATGACTTCGAGCACCCCACGTGGACGGCCGAAGGTCAGCAGTTTGGCGGCTTCCATCTCGGCGAAACGGCTGAACTGGACGTCGCTGAGCCGGCTCACTTTCGAATAACGGGCCTGGCGTCCGCGGTTTGCTCCTTGGGAGAATGGGATAAGGAATGACCGTGGACAGCTTGCGGAGCCTGCCGCAGAGGCAGAGCAAGCCACGGCGGCTGATCATCCCGCTTGGTGGCGGCCTGTTGGCGGCCGTCCTGATCGTGGTGGGGACGCCCCACGTCGCCTGGTACATCCGGGCCGCGCTGGCCGTCATCGCGTTCGTCTATATCGCGGGGCAATCGGCCGCCTATTTGTGGTCGAGCGACGCCGACCAAGGCTGAGAGGGCTACACGATAAGAAAGGTCATCCTGATGATGTCCATCTCCCTGGACGGCTACATCGAGGGGCCGAATCGCGAGATCGATTGGCACCTGGTCGATGACGAGTTGCATCACCACTTGAATGAGCAGCTCAAAGGCATGGGCGCCTTCCTGAGCGGGCGTGTGACCTACGAGCTGATGGCCGCAGTCTGGCCAACGGCCGATTCCGATCCCTCGAGTACGAAGCCCATGATCGAGTTCGCGCGCATTTGGCTGGACATGCCAAAGATCGTCTACTCGAAGACTCTTCAGCGAGCGGACTGGAACACAACGGTCGTTCGAGACGTCGTTCCCGAGGACGTTGAACAGCTCAAGGCACAGCCTGGCGGAGACCTGGTACTCGGCGGGGCCGACCTGGCCAGGGCGTTCATGGAACGGGACCTGATCGATGAGTACCTGATTCAGGTCCACCCGATTGTCATTGGCACCGGGAAGCCCCTGTTCCCACGGTCGGGACCCAGGGTCAATCTGCGCCTCCTGGAGACCCGTGGCTTCGGGAACGGCGTACTACAATTGCACTATCGCAAAGCGTGACATCCTGAGCGTGAAGCGCCGGGAGGCCGCGGCCGACCAGGCGTTCACCAATGTGCTACGCGATGCAGTCCAGGCCATCTCGCAGGCCGGCTATCCCTTCCTCGTGCTGGGCGGGCTGGCCTCGGCGCTGGTCGGACGGCCGCGGTGGACCCATGACATCGACGTCCTGGTCCGCCCGGATGATGCCCGCGACATCCTCGAGGTCTTCGCACGGGCCGGGTTCACCACCGAGGAGACCGACCCGGTGTGGATCTACAAGGCCTTCAAGGACGACGTCATGGTCGACGTGATCTTCATGGTGATGGGCGGGATCTATCTCGATGACCAGATGCAGTCTCGGTCGATCGAGCGCGAGTACGAGGGTCTGCGCCTGCGGATCCCTAGCCCGGAGGATCAGATCGTCATCAAGGGCATCGTTCACCGCGAGGAGACGTCGCGCCACTGGTTCGATGCGCTCGCCATCCTCGGCCGCGCCGAGCTTGATTGGGAGTACTTGCTCCGTCGCGGTCGCGTCGGCGCCCGCCGGATCCTGGCCTTGCTGATCTACGCGCAGTCGAGCGATATCCTGGTCCCGGATTGGGTGATCCGTCGCCTTTACGACGAGATCTACGCGCAGTGAGCGAGCGGCCCGACTACCTCCCCGAACACATCCGCGAGAAACTCTTCCACGATCCGCGCGTGGCCGAGCAGGACTTGAAGGTCGACGTGAAAGAGCGTCGCGTCCTCCTCGGCGGCAACGTCTCCAGTCTTCAGCTGCGGCATACCATCACCGAGGTCGCGCAGGAACTGCTTCCAGGCTACGAGATCGTCAACGAGACGACGGTCGTGCCGGCAACCGAGCCGGGGGACGAGGAACCGGTTATTTGATCCGGATCGCGGCAGTCGGTGACCTCCACTACGGCGCGGGCTCCCAGGGCATCCTCAAGCCGGGCCTCGAGCATCTGCCCGATCGCGCCGATCTCCTGCTACTGGCCGGAGATCTCACGCGGCGGGGCAACCCCGAGGAAATCCAGGTCCTCGCCGACGAGCTGCGTGGCCTGCCGGTCCCGATCGTCGCTGTCCTCGGCAACCACGACTATCACTGCGGTCGTGAAGCTGAGGTGCGGCGGGCCCTCGAGGGCGCCGGAGTCCGGGTGCTCGAAGGCGAAGGGGTGACGCTCAACATTAATGGCGTTCGGGTGGGCATCGCCGGCACCAAGGGATTCGGCGGTGGCTTTCGCGGCGCCCACGGCAGTGATTTCGGTGAGCCCGAGATGAAGGCGTTCGTCGGACACACCAAGATGCTGTCCGACCGCCTGGAGCGGGCGCTCACCCGGCTGGATGGCGTCGACCTTCGGATCGCCCTGCTGCACTACTCGCCGATCGAGGGCACGCTCGAAGGCGAGCGGCTGGAGATCTACCCCTTCCTGGGCAGCTACCTGATGGCCGAGGCGGTCGACAGCGCCGGCGCTGACCTGGTCGTGCATGGCCACGCGCACCACGGGACCGAGAAGGGCCGCACCCCTGCCGGCATCCCGGTGCGCAACGTTGCCCAGCCGCTGATTCGCCATGCCTACAGCGTCTATACGCTCAACGGCCGCCGCGAGGCCCAGCCGGCAGCTGCCGGAGGAATAAGCTAGGCGCGGGAGCGGTTGTCCAAAGAGGAATGAAAGCAGTTTGGAACGGGATCACCCTGGCCGAGAGTGACAAGACGATCGTTGTCGAAGGGAACCAGTACTTTCCGCCGGATGCAGTCAATCGGGAGCTCTTTCAGCCGAGCAACACCCACACGACCTGCCACTGGAAGGGCGAGGCGAGTTATTACACCGTCGTCGTCGACGGCAAGACCAATCCGGATGCGGCCTGGTTTTACTCGGACCCAAAGCCAGAAGCCGCCGAGATCAAGGATTACGTCGCCTTCTGGCACGGCGTAAAGGTCGGGGCGTAGCGACCCGCCCCCCGACCGTCGTTTTTTTTCCGGAGGGGGCCTACGGTCCGAGTTACAACTGCGTCGGGCCAAAGGGTTCGCTGAGCAGCGCTCCGTTTGCTAAGCCGGCGTGAGTTCGAAGACCGGCTGAGATATTCTTCGAAACCTGACTCCCCTGGCCGCGGGCTACCTCGAAGAGCCGTTTTGGTGGCGTGAAGTCCCCACCCTGAGGCTTCCGCGTGAGCGTGGGAGGGAACTGGAAGGGATGGTCACGGCGTTCCCGACCGAGGTCGATGCCGTTATCGTCGGCGGTGGTTACACCGGGATGATGGCCGCAGCGAGGCTGGCGTGGCGCGGCCGCTCGGTCGCCTTGCTCGAGAAGAACGAGCTCGGTTGGGGTGCCAGCAGCCGCAACGGCGGCATGGTCCACCCCGGATTCAAGCTGGACCTCGCCACCCTGCTCAAACGAGATTCGGAGCGTGGCCGTGATCGCTACCAGGCGTCACTCGATGCCTTCGCCCTGGTCGAGGAGACGATCCGCGTCAACCAGATCGATTGCGACTACGCCCGCACCGGGCATCTCGAACTGGCTCACAAGGCGTCGCATTTCCAGCATCTCGAAGAAGAGGCACACGTCCTCCGGCGGCAGTTCGGGGTCGCCGCCCGCGTGATCCCTCGCATTGAGCTTGCCTCCGAGGTCGGCACCTCTCTCTACCATGGCGCGTTGCTCTTCGAGCAGAGCGGCGGCCTGCACCCAGCCAAATATTTCGCCGGCCTCGTGCGAGTGGCTCGGGATCGCGGCGCCCACCTCTACGAACATACGCCGGCGACCGGCATCGAGGCTCGGCGGCGTGGGGGGTTCAAGGTCAGCACACCACGCGGCGACATCCATACCCGCGATGTCCTGGTGGCCACGAATGGCTACAGCGATCGGCTCGTTCCGTGGCTCCGGCGTCGGGTGATCCCGATCGGGAGCTACATCATCGCCACCGAGCCGCTGACCGCAGATCAGGTGCACAGTGCGATCCCCAACCGGCGGATGCTCTTCGATTCGAAGAACTTTCTCCATTACTGGCGGCTCAGCGCCGATAACCGGATGCTCTTTGGCGGCCGCGCCAGCTTCGCGCCCACGACCATTCCGAATGCTCGCGATTGGCTCTATGCGGCCATGCTCGAAATCCACCCGCAGCTGGCCGGCGTTCGGGTTGAGCATGCCTGGGGCGGCCAGGTGGGATTCACCGTCGACCGGATGCCACACATCGGTCGCGTCAAGGGCATCACCTACGCGCTCGGCTATTGCGGCACGGGGGTCGCGATGTCGACATATTTCGGCTACCTGGCGGCGGACTGGATCGCGGGCGCCGCGCTGCCGGCCTGCTGGGAGCGATCATTCCCGGCCGTACCGTTGTACCGGGAGCAGCCCTGGTTCCTGCCGGCCGTGGGCTGGTATTACGCGGCGCTAGACCGGCTCTGACACAACGGACGCGCGCAGCTTGAATCGCTGCGTCTTGCCGGTCGCCGTCTTGGGCAGCGCGTCGACGAACTCGATCCAGCGGGGGCGCTTGTACTCGGCGATCTTGGAGCGGACGAAGTCCTGGAGCTCCCGTGCCAGCTCCGGCGACGGCACGTGTCCAGCCGCCAGGACCACGTACGCCATCGGTTTCTCCAGGTCATCGGCATCGCGCCGTCCGATGACGCCGGCTTCCTGCACCGCCGGGTGTTCGACCATCGTGTTCTCGATCTCGACCGGGCTGACCCAGATGCCCCCGACCTTAAGCATGTCGTCGGCCCGCCCGGCGTACCAGTAGTAGCCATCGGCGTCGCGCGAGAACTTGTCGCCCGTCCGAATCCAGTGACCCTCAATCGTGTCCTTGGTTCGTTCGTGCTTGTTCCAGTAGTAGGCGCAGGTGCTGTCGCCCTTGATCAGCAGGTTGCCAACGGTCCCGTCCGCGACGTCATCTCTCGTGTCGTCGACGATGCGAGCCGCGTAGCCCGGCACCAGCTCGCCGGCCGAGCCAGGGCGGACCCGCCCCGGTCGGTTCGAGATAAAAATGTGCAGGATCTCGGTGCTGCCGATGCCGTCGAGAATCTCCACCCCAAAGCGATCCCTGAAGCGTTGGTAGAGGGCCTTCGGCAGGGCTTCTCCGGCGGACACGGCCTGGCGGACGCTGGATAGGTCGAAATCTGCCCCGTCCCGTTTGTGCGCGAGCAGCTGCCCGTAGTTGGTTGGAACCGAAAAGAAGAGGGTGGGCTTGAACCGTTCGATCTGGGCGAAGACATTCGGCGGCGTCGGCGGGCCGGGCCAGAGAATGGTCGTCGCGCCGACGGCGAACGGAAACGTCAGCGCGTTGCCAAGGCCGTAAGCAAAGAAGAGCTTCGCCACCGAAAACGTCCGGTCGGCCTCGGTCATCCCCAGGATCCCCTGCGCATAGCAGGCGACGGTGTGGACGATGTCGTGATGAAGGTGCACCGCACCTTTTGGAAAACCTGTGGTCCCCGAGGAGTAGAGCCAGAAGGCCGCATCATCCTTACTGGTGTCCTCCACCTCGAGCGATGGTGACGCCGACAGCAGCTGATCGATCCCGCGCATCTCGCCGCTCGCGTTGCCGTCGACGATCACCTGTTCGAGGTACGGAAGCTCGTTCCGCGGAATCGCCGACAGCTGCGGCAGCAGCGCCTCGCTGGCGATCACGACCCGGGCCCGCGAGTCGTTGAGCATGT
>VBIW01000149.1 GCA_005880915.1 Chloroflexota bacterium
CGGCCAGGGTGCCGCCGGTGGCGATGATCCGCTGGTCGAAGGTGTGGAGCTGGTCGAGCACCCCCGGGCTGTCCACGGTGGTGCCCCTGGGCAGCTGCACCACCGGAACCAGGGAGTCCGACTCGTTACTGATGCCGTAGATGGCGACGATCTGCGCTCCGGTCTCGAATCCCTCGCGGCCGGGGACGGAGAACTCGGTGGAGAGCCGGTTGGTGGTGGTCTGCACGGTGGCGAACCCGACCACGGTGACCACCAGCCAGAAGAGGCCCACCCAGACGCGGTGAGCCATAACGAAACGGGAGAATCGACCCAACATCGGACGCGCACAGACCTCGTCTTCACCGGTGGTCAGGGCAGGTCAGCCCGCCGTCCGGAGACCCCCATCTCGGCAGGGCTGCGGGGCGGAAGTATGCCAGAAGTTGGTTTTGCCGGTCAAATCATCTACACTCCGAAACCGATGCCTGGAAGGACGCCTGGCGCCGACGCGCGGGTCGACGACGAGGAGCTCAAGTCGATCGCGCTGCGCCTGCCGGCGCTGTTCCACGCGGCCAAGGCCAACGGGGGACCCCCGCCGGACGAGATCAGGCAGCTGATCGGCGGCACCGGGCTGGGGCCGCGGCACTTCAATGCGCTGCGCCACGTGATGGCGGGGGGCCGGATGAGCGTCAGCGCCCTCGGCGCGCGGCTCGGGGTGGCCCTGCCCACGGCGAGCCTGATGGTCTCCGAGCTGAGCCGGGCCGGGCTGCTCGAGCGTGTCGAGGACGACGTCGACCGTCGCCGCACTCTGGTCCGGGTCGCGCCCGACCGGGCCGCGGCCATCGACGCCTTCCTGAGCCGGCGCCTGGAGCCGCTGCGGCGCGCGCTGGAGCGGCTCAGCGCCGCCGAGCGGGCCGCCTTCGTGCGTGGGCTCGACATCCTCACCGAGGAGTTCGGCGCCGCGTGTACCGCTCCCGCGGACGGCACGCCGTCCGCGCTGGACCAGCGCTCGGCGGTCTCCGAGACCGGCTGACCACCTTCCCCGTGGGCCGGTGCGGGTCAGCGGGGAAGCGGCGACGCCGGTCCGCCGTGACAGCGGACCGGCCCCGCCCGGCCGCGGCTCAGCCGGAGCGACGCAGCCGTCGGGAGAGAAGGGCCAGCATGCTGCCGGTGAGGATCAGCGCGAGCGCCGGCAGGACGGGCAGCTCGACGCCGGTCCGCGGGGTGCTGACCGCCACGCCGGCGACACCACCCACGGGGCCGGTGCTCAACCCCTCGACGGCGCCCGACGGCGCCGTTGTCGGCTGGCCGTTCTGCGGGGCGTCGCCGTTGGCGATGGCGTTGGCGGTCAGGGTCTTGACCGGGATGACCGCCATGATCTGGCTGCCGCCGGCAGCCTGGTTGTACGTCCAGGCGGCCGTGCCGCTGGCCGGGAAGTCCTGCTCCTGGCTGCCGCTGGGCGGCCACCCGTCAATCGTGAAGGTGCCGCTGGGGTCGGCCATGCCGGCGCCCCATAGGTTGATGTCCGCACAGGCCAGGTGCGGGTCCATCTCGTGCCCCGGACCCGGCGGCTGGTCGACGTTGTCCACCCAGGCATCACCGCTGTTGTTGTTGCCCGTGGCGGCCGCCGGCACCGTGCCCGCCAGGGCGACACTCGCCCCGGCGCCGGCCAAGACGGCACCCCATCTCATCCATCTCGGGTTCATGAGTGTCCACCTCCTCGGTTCGCGGGTGTCCCTTCCGACACCATGGCTGTCACGAAAGTATGGCGAAAAGGACAGCAAAATGTTTCATCAGTATGATAATGTCAAACGCGCCAAACACTCGACGGCCCGGCCAGGGACCCACCGGGGCACGGCGGACTGCCGGCGGGCGCGTCGGCGTGAGGTGAGGTGAGGTGCGGATGGGCCGATACCGCCACCCGCCGTCGACCCCGTGGTCGAGGCGCGACTCTCATGGCCGAGGTTACGTGTAGACTACGATATCAGAAAAAGACCTCCTTGGGTGGGCGACATGTCCCGGTCGGTGCTCGGTGAGTTCGGCGTGGTGATCGTGGAGCCCAATGCCGCAGAACGGGCCCGCCTACTCCGGGTCCTCCAGCGCGCCCCTGGCTTCGACGTTCGCGGTGCGGCGGCCACCGGCACCGAGGCGATCGAGGTCGCGGCTTCGTGCCAGCCTCACCTGGTGCTGCTTCGCCTCGACCTTCCCGACCTCGCCGGCTACGCGGTCACCTCACTCCTGGTGGCGAGGCATCCCGGGCTGGCCATCGTGGTCCTGGCCCGGGAGGGCGAGGAGGCGGCCGCGCGGCTCGCCGGGCGGATGGGCGCGGTCGGCTGCCTGACCGCCGGGAGCCGGGAGGAGGCGATCATCGAGGCCGCCCGCAGCGCTCTCGGCACGGTGCTGACCGGCCACCGGGCCACGCCGCGGCAGCTCGCAGCTGAGGCCGCCCGCAAGGCGCAGGACCCCCCGGAGGCGGCCGTCGGAGCAGCGGAGGAGCGCTGAGCCCGTCGGCCAGGCGGCCCGTCCTCGGGTGGCCCGCGATGTCGGCGTGGGAAAACTTGATACCCAGGCCTCGGCCCACACTTACCCCGCTCATCCCGCTGGCTTGTGCTCCACCGTCGAGGGACTGATTTCTGAACAAATTGTCGCGTTTGAAGTGATTGGCTTGTTATAAGGTTGCCTGACAGGGAGCTCGAAGGGTGATCAGCTCACCCCTGAGCCGGTGGCTCCCGGAGGGCAAGGCGGTGTCCCAGCCGGTCTGCTTCACCACCGATGGCGCTCTCGCGGCCGGCGCGTCCCGATGATCGGCTACAGATCGGCGCCGCGGGCGCTGAGCCGAGGCTGGTCGGCGCCGGCCCTGCACCCGATGAGCAGCCCCCCGGCGGTCCGCCGCCAGCTCACCGCCGGGGCGCTGGTCGGCGGCGTGCTGGGTGCTCTGGCCGCGGTGGCCCTGGTCCATGGCAGCCCCACGCTCATCCCGTCCCACGGCGCGCTCCCCGCAGCCGCGCCTGCCTCGGAGGTGGCCGCCGCGATCCGCCACCTCACCGATGCCGCCGGCGCCGGCAGTGGGCTGTTCCTGTCCGACGCCGCCCCGGCTGCCCCCGAGGCCGTGTCCACCCCCGCGCCGGCGCCGGCCCCCCCCGCTCCCGCCGCGGCGGCCGGGCCGCCCCCACCGGTACGGGTGGCGTCCGCCTTCGCGCCGAGGTCGGCGTCTGCTCCGGTGCGGGTCGTGACCAGCCGGCCCGGTGCGCCTTCCCCCGCCCCCGCCCCCGCCCCCGCCCCCGCCCCCGCCCCCGCCCCCGCCCCGACTGCGGCTCAGTCAGCCCCGTCGGGGGCGGTGGCCCAGGTCATCGCCCTGGTCAACCAGGACCGGGCCGCGCAGGGTCTGCGCGCGCTCTCGTACAACGCCGCCCTGGCCCAGGCTGCACAGCTCCACGCCCAGCAGAACGCAGCCGCAAACCAGATGTCCCACACCGCGCTGTTCCAGGACGTCGCCGCCGCCGGCGTGAGCTATCGGACCCTCGGTGAGTGCCTCGGCGAGGTCGTCCCAGGGCCCGACCCCGGGTACGTCAACACCCTGTGGATGCAGAGCTCCGAGCACCGCCCGATCATCCTCACCGCCGGTTACACCAGCGTCGGCG
>VBIW01000150.1 GCA_005880915.1 Chloroflexota bacterium
TGCATCGCCAGCCCCAGCTCGCGATACACCGCCCGGTATGGCGCTGGTGCGCGACTCGACTCGACTCCACGGCGGTATTCGCCAACAAAGTGGGCGAACATCGGCCCGTAGGCGTCGGGACGGATCTCCTCGACTGCTGCGTCGACAATCTCGTAGAACTCGCGCGCCATGAGGTGCATGTAGTGCTCCATGGTTACGACGCGTTGGAGGTTCGACTGACGCGTGTGCGTCACGACCGGGCGTCCGAAGCTCACCAGGTCACCCCGACGATCCATCAGCTTCTTCAGGATGTAGCCACCCCAGATGTCGTCGTGCCGGCTGAGCTGCCAGCCGTCGATCCAGATATCGGGCAGGAAGAAATATGCAGGGACGAGCTCGGCGCGGAAGGCCGTATTCATCCCGCAGAGGGGAAGGCTGCCGAGCGCGACGTAGTTTCGCTCTCCTCGGAGCCCCGGCTCCGTCGGGGGCTGCCGCTGGAGCTTGTCGATCCCGTTCAGGTCGACAACGTGGTCCCAGACGCCCATGTTGAGCTTAACCTCACCGCCGGCGGAGGTTTCGGCGGGCGGCGAGATGCCCGGCCCACGGAATTCGTACGGGAACCCGCGAGCGTAGAAGCCGGGGACCTCAACGGTGTTGATCCAGTCGCCCTCGAGGGCCGGCCCGTCATCGAGGCGGCCCAGCATGGCGAGGTGCTCGTCCAACCAATTGGGATGGAGCTGGCAATCGTAATCGAGCGCGACAATGACGTCCAATCCCTCGCGGAATGCCAGGTAGTGACCGAAATTGCGCGTGGCCGCGCTCTTGTGCGGAATTGCCGGATAATGCTCGCCCATCACTCGGCGCTGCGCCGCATAGTCGAAGACCCTGACATTCTTGCGCGGCGGGGTAGCAAGCTTCCCGTCGCTGTCGTCGACCACGATGATCGGAACTTCCTCGGCGAGCGCCTCAAAAATGGTCCAGTCGGGGTCATTGGGGATGGGGATCACGACCGCCACCTCCGCGCGTTCGATCCGGGCGGGTCGGCGGGCGGTCGCCGCGTCGATGCTCACATCACACCCACGAACTGCTCGCTCAGTTCTGGCACGACCGAGAGGTCGGCAAAGGCGATCTGCAGGTACTCTTCAAGCGATTCCTCCCAGGGTCGCATGGTGTTCATTCCATGGACCTCGAGCATGAGGTTGCGCATGATCTCCGAGGCAGGTCGCCGCACCGGGTAGTCGTCGTGAAAGAAGTCTGACTCCACCTTGACGAGTTGCACGTCGGTCCGGCCGAGAACCTCGAGTATCTTTCGGGCCACGTCGTAGCGGCTGGCCTGCCCCTGACACGCCATGTGGTAGAGACCGAAGCTGTCCGTTTCCATCAGGCGCGCGAAGCATTCGGCGAAGTCCGGCGCATAGGTCGGCGTGCCCAGCTTGTCGCCGACAGCGTATATCACCTGTGCGCCTGCTCGCAGCTGATTAAGGATCTTCGCGACGAACTTGTGATCCTTGCGGCCGCCGCCCACCATCCAGCCGGCTCGAACGATGTAGTAGCGCCGAAGGTACATCTGCACGTACTGCTCGCCTTCGAATTTCGAGTGGGCATACATGTTAATCGGACAGGGGTCGTCGAGCTCGGTGTAGGCGCTCTCTTTCGTTCCGTCGAAGACGCCGGCACTGCTTACGTACATCAGCGGTATGTCAGCTGCCTGGCAGGCCAGCGCCACGTGTTTCGTCCCAAGCGCGTTGGTTAGGAAAGCGTGCTCGGGCTCCGCTTCGCACACCTCCAGGTCGGTTTCGGCCGCCAGATGCACGACGAACGTGGGGCTCACCCGATCGAACTCGTGCGCCACCTCTCCAGGCGAGCGTACGTCGAGCGCCGTGAGGGGCGGCCCGTGCCCGTTCCATGCGGCGCCGTCGGCTAGCACCCGCAGGTCGGTTGCCACCACCTTGTGGCCTGCGTGGACGAGCGCAGGGACAACGGCGCTTCCCAGCATTCCACCCGCGCCAGTTACCAGGATTTTCATTTCAGATTCCTCCCTCGTGTGGTCGAATTGCGTGTCTCAAGGCTGGTCTCGAAGTAGGTCCAGTGCGCTCGTGCCATCTCCCCCAAGCGCCGTTCGCGACGGCGCACCTGGCTCGCCGCGAGGTAGGCGAGCGCCCGCAGCGCAAACCCGGCGGCTTCCACGGCACGGACCACCGTTTCCGCACCCCGGCCGCGATGATGAGCGAAATAGCGGTTGAAGCTGCGCAGCGCCTCTCTCGAGACCTGCCCTGTCTGTCGTTTCGTGCTCTGGCCTGCGATGTGAACGGCCTCAGCGTCCGGGTAATACCAGACGTGCCAGCCGGCGTCCCAGAGTCGCTGGCAGAGGTCGACGTCGTCCATGTAGACGAAGTACCGTTCGTTCAGCAGCCCGACCTGGTCAAGGGCGGATCGGCGCAATAACATGCAGGCGCTGCAAACCCAGTCGGGCTGGAAGGGAGCGCGCACGTCCTGGCCGAGAAAAAGCCCGCGCGACCAGCGGCGCCCGGGGACCGCACCCGCGTGCGGGTCGGCTGCCAGTTGGGCGAGCATGCGATCCAGGCACCCGGGGCTGAGCCGGGCATCGGAGTTGATGAGAAGAAGAAATTCGCCGCGGCTACGACGAATCGCCATGTTATTCGCCCGGGTGAAACCTTCGTTCTCGGCATTGGCGATGACCTGCACCTGCGGCCACTCCCGAAGCATCGCCAGTGTGCCGTCGCGCGAGCCGTTGTCAACCACAATGACCTCGGTGGTGCCGTCTCGCGGCAAGCTCATCAGGCACTCGCTAAGGAGGTCGCTGGTGTTCCAGGACACGATGATGATGCTCACCCGCGGCGCGGTCGTCATCGCCAATCCACGAACTCCTCTGACGTGCGGACGGTGATCTGCATTGGCTGCGCATGGCGCCCGTCCGCATCCATGACATAGATGTCGGACTGGCCCAGCTTGCTACCAGGATCAAAGGAGACGTAGGCGATGTGCGTGCCGTCGGGAGACCAGACGGCCCGGTGCGCGAAGGCGCCGGCATCGCGCGTCAGTTGCCACTCCTGCCCGGTTCGTAGATCGAGCTTGATTAGGAACCAATCGTGGAGAGGAAGCGTCAGGGGCTTGCCCGCGTTCGTGTCCATCTCTTCTCCAACCTCGAGTGGCGTCGTGCCCCGGTAGCTCGTATAGACGATCTCCTGGCCATTTGGCGACCAGGCCGGTTCCGTGTCATAGAAATTGGCGTCCGTGAGCGGGCGGACGTTGTGACCGTCGGCGTCCATCATGAAGAGTTGGCTCGAGGCACCGGTCGCCGAGGCGAATACGATGTGTGACCCGTCCGGTGAGTAGCGAGGGTGTGAGTCGGCAACCGGCATCGCGCCGCTGGTTGCGTTGGTGAGGTTGATGACCTCACCGGTCTGGAGGTCAAGTCGCAAGATGAACGACTCTGCGGTGAGCGTGGAGAAATTCGTGAAGACGACGTATCGACCATCGCGGGACACGTCAGGGTCGGTGTTGCCGCGGGCGTCCTCAGGATGCAGGGCGTCCATGTAGTCCTCGGTCCAGGGACTCGTCAGCTGCTGTACGGAGCCATTGCCCTGCATGATGAAGATTTGCTCCGCGGCGTCCTGCGAGGGTCGCGTCGAGGCAAACAACTGG
>VBIW01000151.1 GCA_005880915.1 Chloroflexota bacterium
CGACCGCACCCGCTGGCCGGAGCTCCGCGAACGCTTCGCGGCGCTCTTCGCCACCCGGACGCGCGACCAGTGGTGCGACATCTTCGAGCACCGCGACGCCTGCGTCGCGCCGGTGCTGGAGCTCGACGAGGTCGAGCTCCATCCCCACAACCAGGAGCGGCAGGTGTTCAGCCGGGTCGGCGGTTGGATCCAGCCCAACCCCGCACCCCGGTTCGAGCGCACCCCGGGTGGCATCCAGGGCCCACCGCCCCGCATCGGCCAGCACACCGTCGCCGTGCTGCGTGACGCCGGGCTGGCCGACGAGGAGGTCGACGGCCTCCTGGCGGACGGAGTCGTGGCGGGGTCGGCGGCCGGCCGCTGACTCGCCGGGTGGCTGGTGACGCTAGAGTGCCGGGCGTGGACCTGGCAGCCCGTCCCCTCCCGGCGCGGTGAGCGCCTGCCCGCACTGCCAGGCGGCCGTCCCCGGCGACGCGCGCTTCTGCCCGGCCTGCGGCAGGGAGGTGGTGCCGGCGGCGACCTGCACCGGCTGCGGCCGCGGGCTCGACCCCGGGACGCGCTTCTGCCCCGGCTGCGGCACGCCGGTGGCCCAGAGCGCAGCAACGTCCTCGCCCGCCACCGCCGCGGCACAGCCGGCCCAGGAGCGCCGGCTGATCAGCGCCATCTTCCTGGACCTGGTCAACTCCACCGCGCTCGGCGAGCACCTCGACGGCGAGGTCCTCACCGACCTCATGGCGGCGTACTTCGCCGCGCTGCGGGCGGAGATCGAGGCGGCCGGCGGCCGCGTCGAGAAGTTCATCGGCGACGCGGTGGTCGGCGTCTTCGGGCTGCCCCGGGCCCACGAGGACGACGCCGCCCGCGCCCTGCGCGCCGCGGTCGCCATCCGGCAGCGGCTGCCCGAGCTCAACGCCGAGCTCACCGCGCAGTTCGGCGTCGCCGTGCAGGTGCACACCGGGATCAACACCGGCGAGGTGGTGGTCGCCGAGGTGAGCAGCGCCGAGGAGCTGGGCATGGTGACCGGCGACGTGCTCAACGTCGCCGCGCGACTGGAGGCGAGCAGCGCGCCCGGGCAGATCGTCGTCTCCGCACGCACCGTCGCCGCCGTGCGCGGCTTCGAGTTCCGCCCCCTGGGACCGCTCAGCCTCAAGGGCCGCGCCGAGCCGGTGGCGTCGTTCGAGCTGCTCCGCGAGGACCCGGACGCGACCGTCAGCGGGTTGCCGGACGGCGCCGCAATGGTCGGTCGTGAGACCGAGCTGGCCCTGCTCCAGTCGGTCTACGAGCGCACCGCGGCGACCCACCGCGGCCACCTGGTCACCGTGCTCGGCGAGATGGGCATGGGCAAGACCCGGCTGGTCACCGAGCTGGTGCGGTGGGCGCGAGCCCTCCACGACGGGCCCCAGATCCTCCAGGGCCACTTCCTCTCCTACGGCGTCGGCGGGTCCCGGCGCGGCCTCGCCGACCTGCTCCGCGCTCGCGCCGGGATCGTCGACGACACCGCGGCGGCGACCGCCGAACGCATCCGGGTCAGCGTCGCCGCAATGTCGGGCGACGACGAGGCGACCGGGGCGAACCGCCAGGCCGCGCTGCTGGCCCGCTCCGCCGGCCTGGCCGACGCCGCCGACCTCTCCGCGGAGCCGCCCGAACGGGTCCACGACCAGACCGTCGCGGCGTGGGCGTGGTTCGCGCGCACCCTTGGCGCACAGCGTCCCGCCATCGTCGTGCTCGACGACGCGCAGTGGGCCGACGACGCGGTGCTCGACGTGCTCGAGCGAGCCCTGGTCCCTGACGACTCAGCTGTGGTGGTCGTGGTCGCCGCCCGCGACGAGCTGCTGCAGCGCCGCCCGGCGTGGGCGGCGGGCCGGACCGACGCGGTGCACCTCACCCTCACCCCCCTGGACGCCGCCGAGTCGGCGCGCCTGCTCGGCCTGCTCGTCCCCGCGGAGACCCCCGACGCAGCCACCCTGACCGTCCTGGTCGAGCACTGCGACGGCAACCCCTTCTTCCTCGAGGAGCTGATCCGCCACCTCGCCGCTGCCGGTCAGATCCGCCACGACGAGAGCGGCTGGACGGTTGCCCCAGGTGCCGCCTCGGAGCTCGCCGACCTCCCCGACTCCATCGAGGAGGCGATCGAGGCGCGCCTCGACAGGCTCAGCCACGAGGAGCGCCGAGCGCTCCAGTACGCCGCCGTGGTCGGCCGGGTGTTCTGGGACGGCCCGGTCGCCGAGGTGCTGGCCGGCCTGCCGGGGACGCCGGACAGCGCCGCCAGTGTCCTCGACCGGCTGGAGCGGCAGGGGCTCATCGCCGCCCACCCCGGGTCGGCGTTTGTCGGCGAGCGCGAGTACGCCTTCCGGCACACCCTGGCCCACGACGTCGCCTACCGCACCCTGCCCCAGCACGACCGCGGCCCGGCGCACGAGCAGGTGGCGGCGTGGCTGGAGCGGCGCGACCCCGACGGCGGCCACGACGACGTCCTCGCCGCTCACCACCTGGCCGCGTACCGCAGCGCCCGCCAGGACACCCGCACCCCGGCCGACAAGCTCGAGCAGCTACGAGCAGGCCGCCGCGCGTCAGGCCGCCGCGGTCGCCGACCCGGTGGCCTGACGCCGGACCGTCTCAGTCCTCGGTCTTCTTCGCCCCCGGGCCGAAGTTGATGACGGCGACGACAACAGCCCAGACGATGAAGAACACGCAGACCAGCGCGGTGATGATCAGGCCGGGGGTCCGGTTGTGATAGAAGACGGCGTCGAGCAGCGGTTGCACGGCTATGCCTCCACCGGCGCGGTCTGACCGCCGAGGCTCTGCAACCTGGTCCTGACCACCTCGTCCAGCCCGGTCTTGGTGTCCTGCGACACCGACAGCAGGTGGCGGAACGTCTCCTCGTCCATGCACATCACAGTGGTGTTGGCCTTGGCCCGGACCGTGGCCGTGTGCTTGCCGCCGGGCACCAGCAGGCCGATCTCACCGAAGTACTGACCCTTGTGCAGGGTCGCCACCTCGGCGACCTCGCCCTTGTCGTTGCGCTGGAGCACCGACACCTCGCCCTCGGCGACGATGAACAGGCGCTCGGCCGGATCACCCTCGGCGAGGATGGTGGCGTGGGCCGGGTACTTGATGGTCTCCAGCCGGCGGGCGACGTCGACGAGGTCCTTGCGCCTGGCCATCGGGAAGGCCACCGACAGCGACTCGTCGTAGGTCCGTTTCAGCTGCCAGACCAGGGCCAGGCTGAAGGGGATCGTGTACAGGGTGTTGTAGATCCAATGCAGGTCGGGACGGTTGAGCCCCGATCCGCCGCTGCTGTACCAGGGAACGTCCAGGGCGCCGTGCGGCGACGCCAGCAGTCCCGGGCCGCCCTGGGGTGCGCCCTCGAAGACGTAGTTGAACATCAGGAAGGTGTGCTCGGCCTGGTGGAAGATCTGGAACGGCACCGCGATCCACAGCCACGGGTTGCGCGGGAACTTGGTGATCAGCACCAGCGTGCCGATGGTGAGGAAGGTGTCACCGGCGAAGTGCACTCCCTCGGTGTTGATCTTGG
>VBIW01000128.1:0-2486 GCA_005880915.1 Chloroflexota bacterium
TGTCTTCGACCGCTTGCTTGAGCCCGACGGCTGCTCCACGGGGATAGGCAGCAAGCAGGGCGTCAAGGCTGTCATCGCGGATTGTCCAGGCGAGTGCGACGTAAGCGACAGCGGTAGCGGTTTCGTCATCCGCTTCGATTTCACGAACGAGCGCGTTGAACCGTTCGCGGTCGCTTGTGAGTGGCGTCGTGTCGTGTTCCGCTTGGGAACGCAATAGTCTGAGCCTGTCTTTCGGTGGGAGAGTTGACGCGAGGCCCTGCTCGACGATGAGTGCAGCAAGGCGGTCTCGGGGGTTCATGTCGAGGGCGAGGTCGAACAGCTGCTGTTTTGTCCCGAGGTCGCGTGCGGCATGCGCCAGGTCTTGGCGCTCTACTTCTTCAGTTGTCTGGAGAAGGCGTTGCGTGATCAGGTCGTAGAGGGCGGTACGCCCGAGCCGGGCAGCCGTTATCGCGGCGTAGCGACGGACGACGGTGTTGTCGTCTCTTTCGATGAAGGACGCAAGTCGTGCGTCCGACACCAGATCGTTGAGCTCGGCTCTCCCGATGACCTGTAGCGCGTTCACTCGAATAAAGGGGGAAGACGAGTCCAGTCCCGCCACCACGCTTTGCTCGAACTCCGTGAGGCCACCGGATCGAAGCAGCCTTACGAGTGTCTCTCCCGGTTCGAGCAGGTCGTATCCCTCTGGATTGAAGAGCCACAGTTCCCACTCGGCATACGTGTTCCAGATTTCGGCCGCTGCCTGGGCGCGTGCATCTTCGGACCCCGTGGACGGCGTGGCCTTTGCGGCGGCGAGAGAGTCGCGGCCGCCGACGGCGGTTCGCCAGCGTTCGTCTTGGGCTGCGGCCAGAGTGACTGGAACTGCCCAGTCGAGTCGAAGCCCAGAGATCGCGTCGCTCACGGTTGGCGCCACGACGGTCAGGAGTTGCTCGGAAGGGCCGAGGCGCAGCAGCGCCTCTGCGACCAAGCCCTCGGCCAGGAGGCGATGGACGAAGGCGAACTGGTCGCGCGCGTGGCTGACAAGGAGAGGAGTTGCCAGCAGCCGCTCGACGATCTCCGGTGCTGTGCCAATGCGGGCGAGGCTTTCGGGCAGCGGGACGCTCTCGAGTTCCTGCAGCGTGATGGAAGTGCGACCAGCCACTTGCATCGCAAGGGCGATCGTTCGAAGCCATTCACGCAGCGCCTCAGCCGGCAGCTCGTTCGCGGCTGCGCTGATGGCGTCGGTGACGATTCTGTCCACGACGTCCCAGACGCCCTGAAACTCTGCGAGTGCGCCGGCTTCTGCCATCTCGACCACCCGTCGAAGGAAGAAAGGCAGACGCAGCAGGTCCCGGAGGTCGCCGAGCCCGGGATGCGCTTCGAGCAGTGCGGGCCAGCTTGTTCCGCGGGCGCTGAGGAATCGCTCACTCCATTCGGGCCCGGGCTGGAGGCTCAGTCGCTGCCAGTCCTCGGTCGGGAACAGCTCGAGCACGCTCACCTGCCGGGACGCGATCGTGAAGCGATGCTGGGGGTACGCATCGGCAACTCGGACGATCGCCTGCGCTACGCGCTCTTGCACCGCGGGCGAACACTCGTCCAGCCCGTCGAGCAGAAAATGAAACCGTTCGCTGTCCAGTGCGTCCTGGCCGATTGGCTGCGGATCCTCGCGCAGGCTCTCGCCCAGGCTGACCCACTGCTCAAGCAGGTCGATTGGGTCACCAACCGTTTGTTCAACGGTGCGGAGTCTGATCAAGACCGGTGATTCTGCTGCTGGAGCTAATTCCCCGAGCCGGCGCAGCAGGAGCGATTTCCCTGAGCCGGGGGCTCCGACAATGACGGTGCGCCGTCCGAATTCTGCAACTTGCGTCTCGGTCAGGCGGCTGCGTAGGCCGGCCTCGGCAAGCAACGCATCGGCAAAGTCGCCTAGATCAGGCTCCGTCTGATCGGTGACGACAACGAGGACGCTGTCGACGTACATCTCGTCACGGCGGGCCGAAGTAAGCGCAATCACTGTGTCGGTCGATGGCGGTTCGCCCGGCAGGGCCAACACTGCCGCCAGGTCATCGAGCGAATGCCACTCGCCCGCTGCGAATTCTTCGACTAGCACGCCATGCGTGTATTGCGAAACCGAAGCGCGAGTTGCGATCGCCTTCGCGTTTTCATGGTCGGTCGCGAGGACATGACTGGCAACGGCGCTGATCGGTCGCAAGCTCGCCAGCAGCTCGAGCAGATAGATCTCATCGAGCGCTGTGCCCAAGAAACAAATTGTGCGGTTCTTGTAGAGGTGAGGGAGGAAGAGCTTGACCCGCTCCCTGGCTTGGCGGTAGGAGGCTGGCGTGAGAACGATCGATTCAGGGTTGATGACGTTCCCATGTACATGAATCACGCGCAACACGTCGTCAGCCACCGCGCCGCTCACGGCGTCAGTTGCTTCAGGCAACTCGTCCAGAGTCAGCGACTTGACAGCAATACCCTGCTGCTCGGCAGCCTCCTCGATCAGAAGGTCGTAG
>VBIW01000128.1:2517-4948 GCA_005880915.1 Chloroflexota bacterium
TCGAGCAGATCGGCAACGCGGTGCCCCAGGTCCGTCACGCCTGCGTCTACCGCGGCCCCAGCCACGTCGAAAAGGCCTGCGTTGTCCGGGACCTCAACATCGCGGCGCATCTCCGGAAGCGATCGAATCCATGCTGAGAGAGCCGGACCATCCAGCAGACCCGCCGCCTTCGAAGTCCCGGAACCGACGAACGGGACCACCCGTTCGGGTGCAGAGAGAAGCTTGCGCGCTGTCTCGCTAAGCCAATCGATACTGCCGACCTGATAGCTCATCGCCGCGGTCTGCTCACGCGGGCACGTCCTTGGCAAGCCACGCCTCGAACTTGGCGTCACGTTCTGGGTCGTTGAGCGTGCTCTGCCATTCGGTATGTCCTGCGCGCGACTGGGCGAGCGCGAGGTTGAATCGGGCGAGCAGGAGGTCGACATACTTGAGGAGACCAAAGGCTGCGACGGCATGTCCTTGCCCATGCAGGCTCTGAGATCGCTCGAGCGCATCGTCGACGCGGGCCAGAGCCGCGCCGAGTACTGCCTTGCGCTCTTCCTGTTCGGTTGCCGTCAAGCGGCGGAATGCGTGCGGCGTCGATGGATCGACGTTTCCGGGCGTGTTGCCCCACATCCTCCGTAGCGCTTCGTGGGCAAAGAAGAAGGTAACGCCATCGGGAACGAGGCGCTCGTTGCGGTAGTAGCGCCAACTGGTTCCTGGCTGGCGTTCTTCGAGAAGACGGCACAGCATTTCGCCGACGGAGTCAAGCGCCTCATCGGAAGGCCCCCGGCGCTCAGGCCGACACTCGCCTGGACCGACCAGTGCGAGGCGTTCCGGCTCCGGTTCCGCCGGCGCTTTCTTTGCTCGGCTCGGCTGTTCGATAGGACGCTTGTACAGCTCGCGTAGGCGCTCGACTTCGGCGTGCAGGGCTGCGTTCTCCGCCTCCAGTCGTTCCACCTCACTGGCTGCTGTGCTGCTTCCGCGATCGGTGTTCGCCGGCCGGCGCTTGGGCCGAGCGCCCTTCGAGGTCGTCGAGGAGCCTGGCCGATTTCGTCTCGGCTCCGACACGGTGCAGATCGTAGGCGGTCTAGGAAGGGAAAGCTGGCGAGGGTGGCGATCCTCTTCTTTCACGCCTGAGTGAACGGTAGGTTCACGTTGCGGGTTGTCTTCTGCGGGAACTCGTCATAGGCCCCGGGTTGGTGAGTTTTGGTGAGTACGCCTGGGCACAGGAGGGGAAACCGAGGCCCACATCGTGCTCGTAAACCGCTCAACCGTCGCCTCTAGTCCCCTCCAGGCCCCATCTGCGCACCGTTCACACGCGGGAGGTCGCTGGTTCGATCCCAGCCGCGCCCATCGCTCAACCACGCCGTTTGTGGCTGTTCGGGCTCTCCCGTTTCGGCCGAATGGTCAGTGAAATGGTGAGTACAGGGCGGGGCGTTGAGTTGTTGCGGGCAATCACCCGGCCGGCCGGGTCGCCTTTAGACTCGCTGTGTGGCTTCGCCTCGTCAGGAGCGTAAGGTCGTCACGGCTCTGTTCGCTGATTTGGTTGGGTTCACGTCGCGGGCGGAGCGGATGGATCCGGAGGATGTGGCGGCGCTGCTCGTTCCCTATCACGCGCGGCTTCGTTCTGAGCTTGAGCGGCATGGGGGTACGGTTGAGAAGTTCATTGGCGATGCGGTGATGGCTCTGTTTGGGGCGCCGATGTCGCATGAGGACGATCCTGAGCGGGCGGTTCGTGCCGCGTTGGCGATCCGCAGCTGGGTGCTGGAGGAGGCTTCGCTGGAAGTGCGGGTCGGGGTCAATACAGGCGAGGCGTTGGTGGCGGTAGGGGCACGGCCGGCTGAGGGGGAGGGGATGGCGACCGGAGACGTGATCAATACGGCCGCGCGTCTCCAGGCAGCCGCGCCGGTCAACGGCGTCCTGGTTGGTGAGCAGACGTTCCGGGCGACGGAGCGGGCGATCGTCTATCGGGAGGTTCCTGCGGTCGAGGCGAAAGGCAAGGTTGCCCCGGTTCCTGTCTGGGAGGCGATCGAGGCTCGTTCGCGGTTCGGCGAGGACATCCTGCACCGGCCGCGCACAGAGCTTGTGGGCCGTCGAGCAGAGGTTGACTTCCTGGCTGACGCGTTGATCCGGGTGCGGCGCGAGCGATCGCCGCAGTTGGTGACGCTGGTCGGTGTGCCTGGGATCGGCAAGAGCCGACTTGTGTTCGAGCTGTTCGGGGTCGTGGAAGCGGTTCCGGAGCTGATCGCCTGGCGGCAGGGGCGTTCGCTTCCGTACGGGGACGGCGTCAGCTACTGGGGACTGGCTGAGATGGTCAAGGCTGAGTGCGGGATTCTCGACTCGGACGATGCTGAAGAGGCGGCGGCGAAGCTGCGGCAGACGCTCGAGGGCCTGGGTGTCGACTCGGGCGAGTGGCAGTGGGTTGAGGGGCACCTGCGTCCTCTGATCG
>VBIW01000162.1 GCA_005880915.1 Chloroflexota bacterium
CCGGCCGGACGAGATGGAGCTCAGCCTGCTCGCCGCCGACCTGGCCCAGGTCGAGGCGGTCGCCGAGCTCGACCTGCCGGCCCGCCGCCTCGCCGCCGCGTTCTGGCCGGGGCCGCTCTCGCTGATCGTCCCCGCACGCCGCCCCCGCCGGCTGGCCGTGCCCCGCCGCGGCGACAGCCTCAGCGTCCGGGTGCCCGCCCACGCCCTGCTCGGCGAGCTGCTCGCCGAGATCGGCCCGCTGGCCAGCACCAGCGCCAACCGGCACGGCGGGCCCCCCTGCGGCGACGCCCGGTGCGTGCGCCGGGAGCTCGGCGACGAGCTCGACGCCGTTCTCGACGGGGGTGCCGCCGCAGGCCGGGGCTCCACTATCATCGACCTGACCCAGCACCCCCCTCGCGTGCTGCGGGTCGGGCCGCTGTCTGCAGAGCAGCTCCACCCGTATCTCGAGGGCTGAGCCCGCCACCACCGTCCCGCGACGCACGCCGCAGGCCGGCAGACAGGATCGAGGGTCCGCCGTGATCGAGACTCCGCTCAAGCCGCTGGTGCGCGCCGCCGATCCTGAGCTCGCCGAGCTGCTCGAGGCCGAGCTGCGCCGCCAGGAGGAGACGCTCGAGCTCATCCCCTCGGAGAACCTGGCCCCGCCGGCGGTCCTGGAGGCGGTCGGCTCCTGGCTCACCAACAAGTACGCCGAGGGCACCCCGGGCAAGCGCTATTACGGCGGCTGCCAGGTCGTCGACCAGATCGAGGTGCTTGCCCGGGAGCGGGCCAAGAAGCTCTTCGGAGCCGACCACGCCAACGTCCAGCCCCACTGCGGCAGCAGCGCCAACATGGCCGTGTACCAGGCGGTGCTCAACCCCGGTGACACCGTGCTGGGGATGAACCTCGACCACGGCGGCCATCTCACCCACGGCTCGCCGGTCAACTTCAGCGGCAAGCTCTATCACTTCGAGGCGTACACCGTCTCCGAGGCCAACGGCCGCATCGACTACGACGAGCTGCGCGGCCGGGCCATGGAGGTCGGCCCCAAGCTGATCGTCGCCGGCCACAGCGCCTATCCCCGCACCCTCGACTTCGCCGCCTTCGAGGACATCGCCCGCGACTGCGGCGCCCTGATGATGGTCGACATGGCCCACTTCGCCGGGCTGGTCATCGGCGGCGTCCATCCCAGCCCGGTGCCCCACGCCGACTTCGTCACCCTGACCACCCACAAGACGATGCGCGGGCCCTGGGGCGGGATGATCCTGTGTCGGGCCGAGCACGCCGACGCGGTGGACCGCGCCGTCTGCCCCGGGGTGCAGGGCGGACCGCTCAACCACGCCATCGCCGGCAAGGCGGTGATGCTCAACTACTGTGCCCAGCCGGAGTTCACCGCCTACGCGCGCCAGGTGGTGGCCAACGCCGCGGCGCTCGCCGAGGCGTTCCGGCAGCGGGACATCACCCTGGTCACCGGGGGCACCGACAACCACCTCATGCTCATCGATCTGCGCCCTCACGGCCTGCGCGGCCGCGCGGTGCAGAGCGCCTTCGACGAGGTCGGGGTGACGGTCAACGCCAACTCCTTTCCGGGACACGGCGGCACGCCGTTCAGCCCCAACGGGATCCGCCTGGGCACCCCGGCGGTGACCAGCCGCGGGATGCGCGAGCCGGAGATGAAGGAGATCGCCGACCTGGTGGCGCTGATGCTCCACAACTTCGACGACGCGGTGGTCCGCAGTCAGGTCCGTGAGCGCAGCCTGACCCTCTGCCGCCGCTTCCCACTGCCCTACCGCGGGTAACCGGGTGCCACTCGCCGACAATCCCTGGCTGCCCGCGATCCCGCCGTTCCTGCTCGCCAGCGTGGTCTGCAGCCTGGCGGTTCCGGGGACGATGTGGCTGGCCCGGCAGGTCGGCGCGGTGGCCTGGCCCGACGGGGAGCGCCACCTCCATCAGCGGCCGACGCCGCGGCTGGGCGGGCTGGCCCTGTTCGCCGGCTTCGGCGTCGCCGTCGCCGTCTTCGGCGGTCCGCTCGACGTGCGCTGGCAGGTGGTCAGCATCTGCGCGCTGATCACCGTGGCCATGGCCGTCGACGACATTCTCAACCTGCCCCCCTGGACCAAGCTGACCCTGGAGGTCGGCGCCGGCATGCTGGTGGCGGCGATGGGGATCACCATCAGCTTCATCGCCCTGCCCGGGCACCGTGTCGATCTGATCTGGCTGGCCGCGCCGGTGACGGTCGTCTGGGTCGCCGGGATGCAGATCTCCATCAACCTGCTCGACGGCTCCGACGGTGTCGCCGCCGGGGTGGTGGCGATCGTCGCCGGCATCCTGCTGCTCGCCGCGATCAACAAGCTGGGCTCGAGCGAGTCGGTGCAGAACGGGGTGATCATCCTCTGCGGCGCGCTGATGGGCTGCTGCTTCGGTTTTCTGTTCTGGAACGTGGCGCCGGCCCGTGTCTTCATGGGCGACAGCGGGAGTCACTTCCTGGGCACTGCGCTGGCCATGGTCACCATCCTCGGTGTCGCCAAGGAGGTCGCGGTGCTGAGCATCGCTCTGCCCCTGCCACCTCCACCACCGGCTGCTGGCCCTGGGGCTGAGCGTGCGCGAGACGGCGATGGCCTTCTACCTGGCGACGGCGATCCTCGGCTGCATCGCCCTGGCCCTGTTCGGCCATCGCCGGGTGCTGTTCGTGGCGGTGGGCCTGCTCTCCCTCGCCCTGCTCGCCCTGCTCTGGCGCAACCACCGCCGCGGGCCGGCCGTCGAGCCCCCCGGGCACGAATACCTGCTCCTGCCCGGCCGGGCGGCGGTGCCCACCCGGGCCCCGCACGGCGGCGAGGCCGATTGACAGATTCGGGCCCTGCCCGGCGCCGAGGCGGGGAATTTGGGCCTTTTGCTATCCTCAGCCGCGTTCTCGGCCAGGTCGTCGCGTGACACCCGGCGGACGCGACCCCGAGCTGATGCGGGCGATCGGGCTGGTCACCGGCATCGGCGCGATCTTCGGCGGCTCCCTGGTCGCGGGACTCGCCGTGGGACTCC
>VBIW01000163.1 GCA_005880915.1 Chloroflexota bacterium
CGTCATCACTGCGGTGGCCTTTCTCCGCGAGCGTGGCCAAGGAACGCTCGAGCGCCTGATGGCGAGCCCGCTGCGGCGCGCCGAGATCGTGCTCGGCTACATGCTGGGCTTCACCGTGCTGGCGCTGGTGCAATCCGCCGAGGTGCTCGCCTTCAGCCTGCTCGTGCTTCACGTTCATAACGTCGGCAACGTGGCGCTGATCTTTCTACTCGAAGCCCTGATGGCGATTGCCGCCGTCAATCTCGGTATCTTCCTCAGCATGTTTGCGCGCACCGAGTTTCAGGCGGTGCAATTCATCCCACTGGTGATCGTTCCCCAGATGCTGCTGGCGGGCATCATCTTCCCCGTGAGCACCGAGCCTGGGCCGCTCCAGGCCCTGTCCCACATCCTGCCCCTGACCTACGCCGTCGAGGGGTTGAGAAACATCATGATCAAGGGCGCGGACTTGACCTGGTCATCGTTGCAACTGGACGTGGGGGTCGTGCTCGGCTTTTGCATCCTGGTCATCCTGGCCGGAGCGACGACCCTCCGCCGCCGCATCGCGTAGTGCTGCAGCGCACCTGACAAACTTGGTCGGCTACAATTCCAGGCTTTCGGCGTGCTGGCACTGTGCACACGTTGCCACCTGCTCACCTTCGCGATGAAATCCCCAACCCCTCAGGTCCTGCTCTGATACGGGCATGTCTGGCTCGCGGGTAACCCATAACCGAGGCATTCCATCATGAAGCCAGTTAACATCGGTGATCCGCTCCACGTACAAGGCCGGAGGGTCGTCGACGGCGATACTTTCACCGACGGCTGGCACCCGACTGTATGGCCGATTAACAATTCGGTGCAAGCAAGGCCACACGCTGTCAAGAGTTTTCTCAAGGCCTTCCCTTGACATTTCAAGGAGCGGCATCGACTCATCCTCTGCCGGCGTTTTCTCGGTTACGTAGAACGCGAAAATGCACAGCCTCATTAGCGCCATAGATTAGCTGTAGTCCCTGCCTCGTGATCCTCGCCGGCGCGACGACCCTCCGCCGCCGCATCGCCTGACGCTCAGTCGCGCAGCGCGAGGATAATCACGACCAGAGCGACCCCAATGATGATGGCGCCAATGACGAGCAGGCCAATCAGACCCATCACTCAAGATCACGCTAGCACCTGGGCGCGCCAGCGTCACATGCAACCGAACATGGGATCCGCTCGCGGCCAGCGCTCGGTTCCCGAGGGCGCCACCAAGTAAACCGCCTCATCCTGGTCAGCGGGACTCAGATAGACCTCAATCGAGCCAAGTTTGTAGCCGGTCGCTTTTGCTGTGGCCGGCAGCTGGGCGTCTTTCACGAGCCTTCTCTGATAGGTCCCACCCATGGCCCCTTTCGGGTCCCGAATGTAAGTCCGCGAGTGCCCGGCGTTTTGGGCGGAGGTGCCGAGGGGCCAACCGATCGTAAGGATGGTCGCTGATTGCCAGTCACAATGGCTCGGACCGGCGGACGCTTCGAGTTCCGCGGCGGGAACGGCCTGGCCATGTTGCGTCCACTGGTAACCGGGGTACGCGGGTGGATTGTCAAAGGCCACGCCCACACTGAAGGGGTTCGGGCCTTGAGGCTGTGATCTTGTGCATGCCGCGATGGCAACCATGACGGCGAGGACGACTACCGCGAGAGCCGATCTCAGCATCCTTATCACGTTCAACGGAGGAAGCGTCGGAAAGTTCCCGCATCGTCTGGTTGAACGCTACCGATAGTTTGGGTGGTCAACGAGCACGCTCAGGACACCGTCCTGCTTCTGCAGGATCGCCTGACCCTGCGCACGCTCGATAGACTGACCGGATGAAGCCCATGATCTCGGGCACCCACGTAATCATCTACAGCCGCGATGCCGAGGCCGACCGTGCATTCTTCAGAGACGTCCTCGGTCTCGACTCAGTGGATTCGGGGGGCGGTTGGCTCATCTTCGCGCTTCCTCCCGCCGAGGTTGCGGTCCATCCGACCGAGGAGACGGACTCTCACGACCTGTACCTGCTGTGTGAGGACATCGAAGTGAGCGCCGCGGAGCTGGAACGAAGAGGGGTGCGACTCAAGCGCCCATTCGACGAGGCCCGTTGGGGTCGCGTGACCGAGATAACCCTGCCTGGCGGCGGACGGATTGGCCTCTACCAGCCGAAACATCCATTGGCTCACGCCAAGACCAGAGCCAGCGCCACTCAGCGATAGTTGCGGGAGCTCGGGAAGACGTCTTCGTCGGGAAGTGACGGAGCAGCCTCGACGTGGTCGACGAGGACGCTCAGCACGCCGTCCTGCTTCTGCAATCTCCCATCCATGATCAGGATCGGCTCGAGGTTAGCGACCTGCCGGTAGCGTTGGTAGATCGGCGGCCGCAGGATGACGTCGACATGGCCGAACTCATCGGCCAGCGTGAAGAACTTGAACTCCTTGCCGGTCGATGGCGATTGACGGGTGATGACCAGTCCGCCGACCCGCACCTTGGCGCCATCGCGGACACTCTCGCGGACCGTCTTCGAATCGATCACGCGCAGCTGATTGAACTGCGGTCGGTAGAAATGGATCAGATGATCGGTGGTCGAGAGCGAGAGTAGCCGGTAGTCGGTCGCCACCCGCTCGCGGTGCGTCATCGGTGCCAGGCTCACGGACTCTGACGGCTCGGCCAGCATGGGCGACCGTTGCCACTCGTCGGCGTGCTCGTTGAAGCGCCAGACCGCCTCGCGACGGTTGGGCTCGAGCGCATCGAAGGCGCCGGCGAGCACCAGGTTCTGCACCTGCGCCTTGGTGAGCCCGTTGCGGGACTGCGTGGTCAGCCGGATGCGGCGGCAAAAATCCTCGAGTGAGGTGACCGGACCTTTCAGCTGGGCCTCCTCGAGCACTTCGAGCGCCTTGTCGCCCACGCCATGCACGTAGTTGAAGCCCAGCCGCAGTGCACCGCTCTCGACGGTGCAGCGCACGTAGCTCTTGTTGATGTCGACCGGCAGGATC
>VBIW01000166.1:0-2511 GCA_005880915.1 Chloroflexota bacterium
GGCATCGCCCACGCCGTATCCCGCCGACCCCGGTGCCGAGGTCACGGTCGGCTACGGCCCACCCCCGGGCGGCCAGTGGGGGTCGTGGGGCTGGGAGGCGGCTCCGCCGCCACGGCCCCGCCGGCGGCTGCTCGCCGCGGTCGCCTTCGCCGCCATCTTCGCGGTCGCCGCCGTCGCCGGGCTCGGAGTCAGGCTGGTGGTCTCGCCGTCGTCGTCCCCGCGCACCTCGACGTCGCTGGTTCCCTCGACCGGCAGCGGCACTCCCGGCGGCGGTCCCTCGAGCGGCACCGGCGGCAGCAGCAGTGACAACGGCAGCGGCGGCAACGGCGGCAACGGCAGCAACGGCGGGAACGGCGGCAGCGGCGCCGGGTCATCGCTCACCTCCGCGGTCATCGCCGGTGTCGTCGACGTCAACGTGACCCTCGCCGACGGCGCCGGCAGCGCCGCGGGGACGGGGATGGTGATCAGCTCCTCGGGCGAGGTGCTGACCAACAACCACGTCGTCGACGGCGCTCAGAGCATCAGCGTGCAGGTGGCCGGCACCGGTCCCACCTACAGCGCGCACGTGCTCGGCTACGACGTCACCGCCGACGTCGCCCTGATCAAGGTCGACGGCGCGCCCTCGCTGACCACCGTCAACCTCGGCGACTCGTCGACGGTGTCGGTGGGCGACGCGGTCACCGCGGTGGGCAATGCGCTGGGCCGCTCCGGGCCGCCGAGCGTCACCACCGGCAGCGTCACCGCCCTCGACCAGCAGATCACCGCCAGCGACCAGGGCGGGGCCAACGCGGAGACCCTCAACGGGCTGATCCAGATCGACGCGCTGATCCAGCCCGGCGACTCCGGCGGCCCGCTGGTCAACGCCGCCAACCAGGTGGTCGGCATGGACACCGCGGCGGCGTCCAGCGGCCGGTTCCGCATCCGCCAGCAGGGCTCGCGGGTGGCCTTCGCCATCCCCATCAACGCCGCGCTCACCATCGCCCACGAGATCGAGGCGGGCGGCGGCGGCGACAGCGCGGTGCAGACCGGCGACCGCGCCTTCCTCGGGGTGGGCACCCAGGACGGCAATGGCGACGGCGCTCAAGTCACCTCGGTGCAGCAGGGCAGCCCCGCCGACGACGCCGGCCTCGCCGCCGGCGACGTGATCACCGGCCTGGACGGGACCACCGTCGACTCGCCCACCACGCTGCGCAGCGCCATCCTGCGGCACCACCCTGGCGACCGCGTCGGCGTGACCTGGCGGGACGGCTCGGGCAACCAGCACACCGCCACGGTGACCCTGACCTCAGGCCCGCCCGCCTGACCCGACCGGCCGCGGGCCGGGGCCGGGCCTGAGCCGAGCCCGGGGGCGAGTTCAACGGGGCGCCCGGAGCAAGAAGCGGTGTCCGGGGAGCGTCTTCCTAGGCGAGACAGATCCGCCCCACCGGAGACTTTCGGCTTGACAAAGCGTTTGCTTCGATCCAGCTCTGCCTGCGCGGCCGCCGGCCTGCTCACCATCCTCGCCGTCGGCCACGCGGTGTCCGCCGACACCACCGGGACCGCCCCGGTCCACACCCCTCACATGATGGGCGCGGTGGGGATCCAGCCTCCCCCGTTGACCCTCCCCGTGGGAGTGCCCGGGGTGGCCGCCGGCCAGCCCGCCCCGGTCAACATGGCCTACTTCGGCGGCCACGTCCAGGTCGCCCCGAAGGTCTACCTGGTGTTCTGGGGATGGGGCCAGAAGGGGGCCTTCACCCCGACCGGCCATCCCGCCGGCTTTCCCAAGACCGACCCCGACGGTGCCGCCGCCCGGATGACCGCGTTCATCAAGGCGATCGGCGGGACCCCGTGGGCCGGTGTCCAGACCCAGTACTACCAGGTGAACGCCTCGGGCAACCAGCAGAACATCACCAACCCCCGCAACCAGTTCGGTGGTGTCTGGTACGACAACACCGACCCGATCAAGAACAACATCAGTGGCCTCAACCTGGCCCAGGAGGCGGCGCGCGCCGTCGCCCACTTCCACGTCGCCGACCTGGCCAACTCGCAGTTCGTCATCGCCCAGCCGCAGAACTACAACGAGGCCGGCTTCAACAGCGGCGGCAGCTACTGCGCCTGGCACGACTACACTCAGCAGCAGTTCTATCCCGGCGTCAAGCAGGGGATCTCCTTCACCAACATGCCCTACGTGCTCAACCAGGGCGGCAGCTGCGGTGAGAACTTCGTCAACAGCGGACCGGGCGGTGTGCTCGACGGCTTCACCATCGTGCTCGGCCACGAGGTCGAGGAGACGGTGACCGATCCCGGCGCCGAGGACGTCATCAACGGCAACAACCTCGGTGCCTGGTACGACTACGACTACTACGAGAACGGCGACAAGTGCGCCTGGGTCGGCGACGGCGTCCAGCAGGTGCCCGGCGCCGCCGGCAACATCACCGGCAACGACGGCAGGTCGTACCCGGTGCAGAGCCTGTGGAGCAACCAGTCGGCCCAGGGCGTCGGCTACTGCGCGGGGGTCAACGACCTACCCTT
>VBIW01000166.1:2561-3325 GCA_005880915.1 Chloroflexota bacterium
TCACGACGATGGTGTGCAGGTCTCCGGATCCACGGCATGGCTGCCCCCCGCAGGACGCACGGCGGCCCCGTGGGGCTCGATGGCCGGCCCTCTGCCCTGGCTGCCGGTCGCCCTGCTGCTGCTCGGCGGCGCCGTCGCCGGGCGGGCGCGGCGCCGTCGGGTCACCGCCCGGGGTTGAGCGTCGCCACCTCAGCGCAGGCTGTCGAAGGCCACCCCGGTGAGCGACTCGGCGACGTCCCACAGCCGCCGCGCCGTGCTGCGGTCGCGCGCTGCGTGGAAGGGGCGCTGACGCCGCGGGGTGCCGCGCAGGCCGAAGGGCCCGTCGGGTCCGTAGAAGCCGCCGTTGACCACGTCGGGGGCGGTGGCCGCGTACAGGCTGGGCAGGGCGCCGCGGCTGTCCGACTGGGCGAGCACCCGGTTAGCCGCGGACATCACCAGCTCGGCGATGCGATTCCCCTCCATGCGTGGGGCCGCGGTCTGCAGGTTGGTGGCGGCGTAGCCGGGGTGCGCCGCGGCGCTGAGCAGGTCGATCCCCGCGGTGTCGATGCGTTCGGCCAGCTCCAGGGCGAAGAGCAGGTCGGCCAGCTTCGACTGGCTGTAGGCGAGCCAGCGCTGGTAGTGCCGCGTCCCCTCGAGGTTGTCGAAGCGGATCCGTCCCGGCAGGGCGGCGATGCTGCTCAGGGTGACCACCCGCGGGCGGGTGCCGGCGAGAAGCGCGGGCAGGAGCAGCCCGGTGAGCGCGAAGTGGCCGAGGAAGTTGGTGC
>VBIW01000167.1 GCA_005880915.1 Chloroflexota bacterium
GTGTCGTGCCGGCGGATGGCCTCGAGGATGTTGAGCTGCGCTTCGATGTTGATGCGCATCGTCGCTGCGGGCTCGTCGAACGACGACTGCACGAACGACTGCGCTGCGAGATGGAAGATCCGATCCGGCCGTGTCGCCGAGATCAGCTTCTCGACGGCGCCCGCGTCGGTGAGCTCGCAATGCAGGAGCGTGACGCGACCCTTGTGCGCCTGGTCGGCCTGACCCGCGCCGGACGAGTAGCGGCCCTCGATAACGTCGAGGACGCCCTTCGCCATGAGTGTGTCGAGGTTCTCCATCCGCGAGCGCCACCGATACGTGCCGAAGACGGCAACTTCGGGGTGCTCGGCGAGGATGTGCTCCGCGAGGTGGCTACCAGCGAACCCGGTGATACCGGTGATGAGAACGCGCACTGGCCGAGAACATTAGCAAGGGCCGTGCCTTCGGTCGGTTGGCTGGTCTGCGGGGACCACGACGATCGTATGAGTTAGCCCATCTCCGGTCGCTAGGCGGTGTTACGAAACGTTGACGCGTTCGTGACGGAATCGGCACACGCCCTGCGGCCTCGGACCCCTGGCGCGGATTCGGGCGTCGTCGGGGGCCGGTTCAGACGTTCACCACGCACATCCTGCGTCGGTCTGACGCGAAAGAGGTCCAGTTTGCGCAAGTTGGCAGGCGCCGCAGTGCTGACGCTGGTACTCGCCGTTCTTCCGTTCGGCCATCAAGTCCGCGCAGCAACCCTCGTGGTTGATGACGACCACCTTCAGTGCCCAACAGCGACCTTCACCTCGATCAATGCCGCAATTGCCGCGGCCAGTCCCGGAGACACGATCCAAGTCTGTCCCGGCACCTACAACGAACAGGTCAACATCAACAAGAACGACCTGAAGCTACGGGGAGCACAAGCGGGCATCAATGCGACCACCCGCGGCTTCAATCCGGCCGCTGAGGCGATCGTGCAGGACCCATGTGGGCCCATGCAGATCGAAGCCGATCGAGACGTGATCGACGGCTTCACCGTACAGGGATCGACTCTCAATCCGACCGTCTTCTTCGGCTGCTTTGGCGCCGGGATCTGGACGAATCCGGGATTCTCCGGGACCCAGGGCGGCCATCAAATCCTAAACAACATCATCCAAAACAACATCACCGGCATCGAGCTCGATTCGACATGCCTGAATGCGACGCTGGCCCAATTCAATCTGATCCAGAACAACAGCAACCCCGGAGCCGGCGAAGGGAACGGCATTCAGACCAACTTCGGGCTCTGCAATGCCACGATCGACGCGAACACGTTCAGCGGCGACACGAGCACCTCGATCCTTGTCGAAGCCCCATCGAGCGGACTCAGGATCACGAATAACGACCTGGTCGCAGGGACACCAGAACGGATCTTCCTGGCCGTTACGACGGACTCCTCGATCACAGGGAATCTCAGCACCGGATCGACGAGCTCCGGCACCATTCGTCTATTCAGCGGGAACGCGAACATCAGGATCGACGGCAACACGTTGCTCAATGGCATGCGCGGAATCCGCGTCGACGATCTGGATCCCCTAACGCCCGCTGGGAACTCCAACATCACGGCCCACCAGAACTGCATCAAGGGGAACGCAATTGCAGGTCTGGAGGTCGCGCCCGGCGACCACACCGGAGTGCTCGACGCGACATTCAACTGGTGGGGCGATGCGTCGGGTCCGTTTGAGGCGGCCCGAAATATGTTCGGCATGGGCGACAAGATCATCGATGTTGATCAGAACGTTGCGTTCGACCCGTGGTTGAAGGCTCCCCCGGGGCCGCCGGCTCGGCAGTGCCCCATACCGCCGCCGCCACCGAACACGCCCGGCAAGGCCACCGGGGGTGGCTACATCCAGCCGGCCGACGGCACGAGCGGTGGAGGCATAGGCGGAATACAACCCCTCGATGTCGTTGTGGAGCTGGCAGAGATGCTCATCCTCCAGAGCTCGAACCCACAGAGCGTCAACAGCAAGGCAAATTTCGGCTTCGTTGCGACGTGCTGTGCGCCTAGGGGCAATCTCGAGTACAACGACCACGGCTCCAACGTCCGGATCAAGGCGACATCCGTAACCAATTTCACCATCACCGACCCCAGCCCGGTGTGCCCGACCGGTAAGCACGCTCAGTTCAGGGGCGACGCGAATCAAACGAGAAACGACGGGCGGGTACATGGCTGGTGGCCCGCTCGTCGGCGGAAACATCCAGATCCATAAGTCGTAGGAAACTCGCGCATCGATGAGAGGGCGCCTCGGACGGAGGCGCCCTCTTGAGGTCGACAACGCCAAGCGAGCGATCCCCACTCCGACCGTTCGGCGGAATTACCAAACCTTGACCCGTTCGTCGCGAAGACGGCACACAGTCTGCGGCCCCCCGATCTGGCGCACAGCCAGGGGGATGTTCGGACGATCTCCAGATGAAGGAGCGCCTCCCCGGCAGCGCAAGTCGGATCCGGAGGGACGTCATGAGACGCACGCTTCTCATCTGCGCGTTCATCGCGAGCTTCGCGGTAGTTGCTTCCGCCGCGGTGAGCGCGGCTCCCGTCACACCCATCTACAACAACATCCCGACTCCGCTTCCGGGCAACCTGCCGAGCTGGGGCTTCGAGGCGACCGGTACCCAGGAGTTCGGCGACCGAGTCGGTTTCACGACCACCGCGCGCCGCCTGGTCTCGGTCACGCAGACGATGAGCAGCTGGGCCTGTCAGCTCGGGCATTGGTATGACGCCGACTGCGCGACCACGCCTGGTGCCACATTCACGCATTCGGTCACGATGAATCTCTACAACGTTGCCGGCACCGCGCCGGGGACTCTGATCGGCACGAAGACGCAGACGTTCGTCATGCCTTACCGGCCGTCCACCGACCCGATCCATTGCACCGGCGGCAGGTGGTACGACGGAACCGACTGCTTCAATGGCAAGGCGTTCACGATCACGTTCGACTTCTCCAGTCAAAACCTGACGCTGCCCAATCAGGTGATCTTCGGCGTCGCGTACAACACGACGCATCACGGCTACACGCCAATGGGCGAGACCACCGCGTGCTTCATAGCACCGCCCCCCTCGGGCGGGTGCCCGTACGACTCGCTCAATGTCGCCCTCGCCGACCCGGCGACGACGCTATCCGCCGGGACGCAACCGGCTCCGAACGACGCCTACCAGGACACGGACTACAGCTCGTGCAGCAACGGTGCGATCCATCCGTTCGGACTTGATGCGGGCTGCTGGACCGGCTTTAAGCCGGCGACAGAGTTCATCGCCCTGCAATGCCACAAGGGCGACGGAGACGGCGACTTCGGGGACAAGGACGGTCACAAGCATCACGCCAAGTTCCACCAGGACTCCTGCGGGAACGGCGGCGGAGAAGTCGCGGACGACGACGATTCGGGAAAGCATTTCCAGTCGACGTCAACCGACTCGGCAACCTACAACTCGAGCGCTGACAGCGAGACCATGACCATGGTCGGCACCGGCCTCGACGACGGCGTCCCGGTCGGATTCACGATGGTGGCCGTCGACTATCACGGCCTCGCTCCCGCGATTTACACGCTGACCCTCACCAACGGGCGGACTTTCACGGGCACACTCTTGAACGGCATCGTCCAGCTTCAGTAGCAATTGAAGGGCGGCCGCGAGGCCGCCCTTCCTTCCCGCCGGCCCCTCTCCCGTTATCAGATTTACCAAACGTTGCTGCACTCGCGGCGGACTCAGGCACGAGCCGTGCGGGCCCGCTCGCTCGGCGCACGAGCAAGGCCACCTGTGCGAAGCAGGAGCCTTGTCCGTGACGGAGGGCGTCGGCTATCGACGCGGGAGCTGAATCATGAAGCGACGAGTGCACGCGTTGGTTATCCCCCTCCTACTCGCAGCACTGACTTCTCCAGCAGCGGCGGCCTCCACGGTGGTCGTAAGCCCGACGCACATGGACGGATGGGCTGAAGACTCGACTCCTCCGGCCAACGTGACGTTTGTGAACGGTCCGGGCACACCACCGTTGGGAGTGGGAAGCGCCAGGTTCCAAGTCGATGTGACCGGCGCCACCGACGCCGAGCTCCGCAACGGCCTCTACAACGGGATCAGCCTCGGAGCGATCAGTTCGGTCAATTACTGGACGTGGGTCACGAAGAACGGCGGCGGTCTGAACAACAGCTGTCAGGCCGTGTACATCCTTCTCAACGTCGATCGCTACAACACGGGCACTGTCGACGACTTCCTCTTCTTCGAACCTTGCTATCAGAACGGAACGTACTCGACCCTTTCGTACAGCGGCCCCGTACCGAACCAGTGCGGCTCGAACCCTGCGTGCGTCTCCTTCAACACATGGCAGTTCTGGAACGCGAAGATCGGGGGCTGGTGGTCCGCTGACGACAGCGCCGGGGGACCGCCCCTCACGACGCTATCGGCTTACGCAGCGCAATACCCGATGGCGGTCATACGAAACGGAGTGGGTCCGACGAAAGGCGGCGTTCGACTAACTGCGGGATTCGGCGGCCCCACCGACTGGGGCCAGTTCGACGGAAATACAGACGCCTTTACGATCGGAATCGCCGGCAGGCGCACCGTCACCTACAACTTCGAGCCTGCGGGAGCCTGCCAGAGAGGTGGCGGCGACGGTGACTTCGAGGACAAGGATGGTCACAAGCACCACGCCCACTTCGACAAGAATTCGTGCGACAACGGAAGCGGAGACGTCGAAGACGACGATCGCGATTCAGGGAAGCACTTCCAGTCGACCTCCGTCAGCTCGGCGACATTCACGTCCGACCTGGACGGCAACACACTGACGATGGTTGGCATGGGACTAGACGACGGACTTCCGGTCGGCTTCACGATGATCGCGGTGGACTACGGTGGCCTCACGCCGAGCGTGTTCACACTGACTTTGACAAACGGGCGGTCTTTCACGGGCGCGCTCGTGAACGGGATTCTTTCAGTCGAGTAGCGGATCGGGAGGGCGGTCGCGAGGCCGCCCTCCCGATCCCAGCCCGATACGCTTGGCATCTGCCTCACCTGGAGATCCGCCGTCACGCCGAGCGCACCGATCGCGGCAACGAGCAGAGCGCGCTTACCCCAGCCGGCCGAGCAATGGCGGAGTCGCTGGCGAAGCGCGCGCCGAAGTTCGCCCTCGTGCTCTCGAGCCCGCTGCCGCGCGCGAGAGAAACGGCTCAGCTCATCGCCGGTCGTCTCGACGCTGTCGAGGCGGGGCTTCTACCGGAAATGGGCGGCGTGATCGGCGACCGCATCTTCGGCGAGATGCGCACGCTCGCGGACTGGGCCGACGTCTTGCGCGAGCGCGAGGACGCGCGAAAGTTCGCGAGCGATCAGCTTGCGACGTGGGCGCGAATCGCATTGCGGGTCGGAGAAAAGGATCGTGTGCTCGCGATCTCACATGGCGGGATCATCGAGCTGCCCGCGATCACGCTGGCTCTACGGCTGCGCACTCCACTCGACGGCCCTTCCTTCGGCTACTGCGAGGGCGTCGCGATCACCTACACAAAAGGAACGCCGACGACGATTGCGGTTATCCGCGTCTAGCTCGCCGTTACTTGCGTTCGCTCCGTATCTCTTGTCCAAGCATTTACCGAAGTAAGCCTCGGCCACCAAAGCGCATTCAACCCTTTACCGATTCGATTCATGAAAAAACGTCCATCGGAACGAGCGGTGCTCCGACGGGTCGGCAAATCGCTCGGAGGGTGGACAGGATGCGTAAGCGAGTCCTTGTCATGTTCGCGGTACTT
>VBIW01000168.1 GCA_005880915.1 Chloroflexota bacterium
GAGAGCGAATACCTCTCCCTTCACGCATTCGCCGGCACCGTGACGCCGGGGCGGAGATCTGAGCAGGCTCGCTAACGCGCTGAGGGCGCCAGCAGCCTTGTACGCGCTCGGGTCGGCCCGACGGTGTCACCCCCCGAGAAGCCAAACGCACACAGGAACAGGGCAGTCAGGCGCCTCTCCGGCGCCCGCCCTCACGCGTGGCGGGTTCGCTCCGGCGCCCATCCACTGGCGTCGGCCGCGCCGACTAACCTGGGCTGTCTCCGGGTGCTCCCGACAGTTGGGGGTTCGATAGGTCTTTGAGGTCAGACGGGTCCCGCCGGTCGGCGGGACCCGTCTGCGCCGTGGCTCAGGCTGCCTCCTTCACCGCCAAAGTGAAGAGGAGCAGAGCCATATGACCAAGGATGACGTGCTGTTCGGCTACCGCCAACAGCTGTTTGCGGAGGCAGCGAGGACGAGTGTCTCGGCGGCGTGCCGGACGTTCGGGGTGCACCGCTCCACCTACTACGCCTGGAAGCGCCAGGTCGACCGGCATGGCCTGGAGATGCTCAGACCCCGTGAGCGCCGACGGCCGCAGATGCCCAACGCGCTGCCGAAGATGATCGAGGAGCGGATCGTGTCATTCTCGATCGCTCACCCAGGGCTCGGGCCCAGACGGGTCGCCTCTGAGCTGGCCAGGGAGAAGTGGGGCGCGATCGTCGTCTCCCCGAACTGACGTGCAGAGGCCCGACGAGCTGGTCGGGATCGACTGCTTCTACGTCGGACGGTTGAAGGACACCGACGGCGCGATCTGGCAGCTCACGGCGATCGACGTCGCCTCCTCCTACGCCTGGGCCGAGCTCGTCATCTGCAAGCAAGGCAATCCCGCCGCCCGCCAAACCAGCAAGCTCGCCGAGCGCGTCGCCCGAGAGCTAAAGGACGCCGGCTGGCAACTCGAGCGGATGCTCTCAGACAATGGCAGCGAGTTCCGCGGCCTGGATTTCACACGCACCCTCGAGAAGCTCAAGGCCCGCCACAGCCGCATCCACGCCGGACGCCCGCAAACCAACGGGAACGTCGAGGCACTCCACAAGACGATCCTCGACGAGTGCTGGCGACCCGCATTCGCACGCTACATCCACCCACGCTACACCGGGCTGAAGAGAGAGCTCGACACCTACCTGCACTACTACAACAACGACCGCGTCCACCACGGACGGCTCACCCAAGGACGCATCCCCGCAGACATCGTCTACCGTGCCCGAAAGATGGAGGCCAAGTGAGCCGCACCTGTCGGCACATCTTGGAGGCCGCCCACGTTAGGGGCGGGCCGCGCGGGCGGCGAGTGACGCGTGTCGCCCTCCGGGCTTGCGAGTCGGCGCTCGAGATCCGTGAACGCGTCGATCATCTCGGATGCTTCAAATGCCCGGTTGCGTCTGCCGAGCGTCGTCTGGCGCAGGATCTTCGCTTCCAGCAGCCGCGGGATCGCGGCGTTGACGGCCTGCTCGCTTCGGCCGGTTAGAACCGCGGCGCTCTGCACGGTCACGATCGGCGCGCCCGGAAGGGCATCCAGCAGCAACGCGGCCGCTGAGTCGCGGCGGAGGCGACCGATGCGCTTGCGCCATCCCGATTGGATGTCGGCGACGGTCTGCTCGTAGGTCTGCGCGTCATCGACGGCGCGACTTGTCGCTGCAGCGAACAGGGCGATCCACCTGTCGATGCCCTCTTGTGCCGAGGCCGAGCCCGCGGCTCCGTGGTGGCGTGTCGCGGTCAGGCCGCTGACGTAGTCGCGCGACCAGGTGGCGAGCACGAGCGAGATTGGGGGGGTGGCGTTGACCGTGAGGCCGCGGCGGCGCAGGATCAGGTGGATCAGCGTTCGGCCGGTTCGCCCATTCCCATCGATGAACGGGTGGATCGTCTCGAACTGGGCGTGGGCGAGCGCGGCCTGTGCGACTGCGGGGAGTCCGTCCTGGTTGCAGAACTCGCACAGATCCGCGATGAGGTCGGGAACGCGTCCCTCGGGCGGGGGAACGAACTCTGCGCTACAAGGGTTGTATGACCTGCCGCCGATCCAGTTTTGCTCTTCGCGGAGCTGCCCCGCCTGATGCTCTAGTTCCGTTCCTTGGAGAAGCCGAGCGTGGGTGTCGAGCAGTCGCTCGAGCGTGATTGGCTGCCCGGGCTCCTGGTCCTTGAGCGCGGCTGCCATCGCCTCGATGTTGTTGAGAATCTCCCGGGCGGTGACGTCAGTCGCCTGGTGGCCAAGGGCCTCGGCGAGCTGTGCCTTCAAAAGCCGGCGGCCGCCGATCTGGAGGCCCTCGATCTTGGAGGACGCTACGGCCTCGGCTCGCAGGAGCAGGCGCGCGACCCCCTCGGAGTCGGCGAGGCCTTGTGCGCCATCGTCGAGTCGGCTCACTGCCCGTTCTGCGTCTGCGATGTCCGCGGCCGTCGCGCCGTCGAGCTTGATCGTGCGGCCGACGAGAAGGTCGGGCACATACGCCTCGTACTTGCACCCTTGGCGGTCTCTCCGAGGCAGCCCCTCGACCGCCTCGGGGGTCCACGTAAGCTTGATCAGCTCCGGCATGTCCTCAAGGTTAGCAGATAACCTTGATTATGCTCCGGGTACGGTCAAGCTTTGCGTAACGACGCCGGGCGCGGCCAGGCTGCCCGCTCCGTCGTGGTGTCCCCCGGTTCGAGTCTGGGTCTCGCCATTGCTGGGGTTGGCCGTCATTGCGCGGCCTCGGCTCGTGGCCGACGCGGAGAGACCTTGGTGTCTCCGAAGACCGCGGCCATTGTGCTCGGCCGGGCAAGTACCTCGTGCGGGAAGCCAAGCGCGACTGTGCTCGCCTGCTCGAGTCGGGCGTAGGCATCGTCCGGGAGCTCGACCTCGAGGGCGCCAAGGTTGTCTTCGAGCTGGGACACGGTTCGTGCGCCGATGAGCGGAGCCGTGACCGAATCGTTGAGGAGCGTCCAGGTGAGTGCCACCTGTGCGGGGGTTCGGTCGAGCTCAGTCCCGACTGTCTTGACGACCTCGGCGATCGCAAGGCTACGCTCGGTGAGCGAGCCGTTCATCTCGCCAGAGCCGAGGCGCGTGCCCTCGACTCCCGCCGAGTCGCCGCCGTGGTCAAG
>VBIW01000169.1 GCA_005880915.1 Chloroflexota bacterium
GCCAACCGCGCCGAAGCCCTGGTCACCATCTGCGAGCACGCCCTCGCGACGGCTCCCGAAGACGTCGCCTCCTCGCCGGCCTCCCGGCGCCTGGTCGTCAACGTCGACGTCGGCGTCCTCAGCGGCGAGCAGCCCGACGGCCGCTGCGAGCTCGAAGGCGGCCATCCGCTCTCCAGAGACGCCGCGCTGCGCCTGGGCTGCGACGCGGACGTGATCGCGGTCACCACTCGGAACGGCCTTCCCATCGACGTCGGCCGCACCACCCGCCTGATCCCGCACCGGCTCCGAACGGCACTCGCCACCCGCGACCGCGGCTGCCGCTACCCCGGCTGCGGCATCCCGTCGCGACGCACCGAGGGCCACCATCTAGAACACTGGGCACGCGGCGGCGCGACGACCCTCGACAACCTCCTCTCCTTCTGCCGCTTCCACCACGGGCGCCACCACAAAGGCGACTTCGCGGTCACCAAGGTCGGACCCAATGAGTTCCGGTTTACAACCCGGGACGGCCGCGAGATCGTCCCCCGCCACACGCGCGTGGACCCCGACACCGGCGGCGGCAATCGCTTGCGGGCGACAGCTCACTCCCGAGGCATCCCGATCACGCCCTACACGCCGGCGGCACGAGACGGCAGCAACTTGGACCTGGCCTGGGCGACCTCGATCATCGCCGACGGCTGCGAGTACCTCCACGCGCACGGCCACCACCCAGGGCTCGCTGCAACGTCATAGCATGCGGGGCCAAATGCCCCTCTCCGACACCCAGGTCGGCCGCGCCGGCGAGCAGCTCTTCGCCGCCATCGCAACACTCACCAGCGACGGCGAGCTCGAGTTCTACCGCCCGGAGACCGACGACGACCACAAGGACCTCGAGGTCGGCCGCAAAGGCCTCATGGGCGGCGCCTACGTCCAGGTCAAGAGCCGGACCGCCGTCGGGGCCGACGGCTACCTCAGAGTCCACGTCGAGTTCCCAACCGGCAAGCCCATCGACCACCCGGGCTTCATCTACGCCGTCCTCTTGATCGACCCGGACACCATCGAGACCGCCTGGATCGTCCCCAGCCCCGACTTCAACCGCCTGTCAGAGCACTCGACGACGGCGGGCGCCCTGCAGCTGAACTTCTACGCCCGCCCGCAGGCGGACGATCGCTGGGCGGCCTTCAGGAGCCCGGCTCCCCAGGTCGGCCCGCGGCTTCTGCAGCTGATCGACGCCGTGCCCGAAGGCAAGCTCCCCGCCCGCCGGGACGGGGAGCCGCGGCAACGTCAGCCTTTGAAGCGCACCGAGGGTATGTAGGCCGGAAGCGTGTTGGGCGCGCCCTGCGACCAGCATCCGCCCCCGGGGCCCGGAGAGTCGAGGCGGAAGACGTCCACCCCATGGGCGCCCAGGTCGCAGTAGAACCCCGGGTTGTGGTTGAACTGGAAGACGGTCCCGGTGTTCGGGTCGCTCCCCGCCCGCAGGTCGGTCGGGTCCGTCGACAACGCCACGTTCAGCGAGTCGTAGCCGCACCCGCCTGAGCTCGTGAAGCAGGGGGTCTGGTACCCGTAGGGCTGGTAGCCCCAGCTGCTCGTGTTGTAGGCGATCCCGAAGACGATGCTCTCGGGCAGCTTCACCTTCCCGCCGAGGTCGAAGGTGATGTTGTTGGCGAGGCCGTTGAAGCAGGTCTTCGAGCCCTGGTCGAACCACCTGCCGAGGGTGCAGTTGACGGGGTCAGCCGAGGGGCGGAAGGGGATCGAGAAGGTCTGCGTGACCGAGGCGATCAGCGAGCCCGGCACGAAGGTCCCCGGGGCAGGCGGGTTGTAGAGGTTGAGGGTGATCGGCTCGGTGAAGCTCGAGCCCGGCGTCGTGGAACAGTTGAAGGTGTACCAGCGCCCGGTCTCGCAGCCCCAGGAGCTCATCGTCACCACGACCGAGCTGAAGTGGTCGACCTCCGCAGGGCCGCCGAAGTTGATCTGGTTGCCGAACTCGTTGGTGCTGGTCGCCTCGAACCCCCAGCTGGGCAGGTTGCCAGGCAAGGGCTGCGGGATGCTGTCGTAGCCGCGTGGGCCGGGATCGGCGAGGGCCCCAACAGGGGTCAGTCCGACGGTGAGCAGCACCAACGCCGGGATCGCCGCCAGTCGCAGTCGTCGCATGGCACTTTCCCCTCCAGCCAAACCACGGAACGGACTTCGTCCGAGCGATTATGCGGCGGCGGCGGACCTTCAGTCCAGCGCGTGCAGCTGCGCCACGTGCTGGTAGTGCACGGTGTGGGAGACGCCCGCGTCATCGGCCAGGTAGAGAACCAGCCCGTCGGCCGACTCCAGGTAGGCCGAGACCCGCCCCACCAGGCGCCCGCCGCCTCCGGCGTCGGTCAGCACCAGCTCCACCCTCCGGCCTCGCGCCGCGCGCGCCTGGTCCGCGGTGATCACTGCGTCAGCCCGCCGGCTGCGCGCGCCGGCGCAGCACCCCGTCCAGGACGCCGGCGCTCCGGAAGACCTCCTCGCTGACCAGGAAGCCGCAGAAGATCAGCAGCACGCCCACGAACTCGCCCAGAAAGAAGGCCCAGGTGATCCCGAAACGGTTCAGCCCGGAGGTCACGCTGGGGACGAAGCCGCCGAGGGCGATCAGGATCGTGGCCGGCACGCGGGAGTTCAGGCGCCCGCCCACCAGGGCGGCGAAGGCCCCCGGCAGTGACGCCACCAGGTTCACGACCACCGCCGCGAAGTACCACAGCTGCGCCAGCACCGGCGTCCGCACCGCGCCGGCGGCCAGGACCTTCCGCTTTGGCATGTAGACGTAGGCCGAGAAGCCGGCCCCGAACACCAGGCACAGCGCTCCGGCGATGTTGAAGGGCCCGGTCAGCACCCGTACGTAGCCCGGGAAGGCCATCCCCACCGGTACGTGGGTGACGGGGTCGAGGGCGAAGCCGGGCCCGGCCAGCGGAGCGGAGGACACCAGGACGGCGGCGAAGACCGAGCCGACCCCGAGCACGCCCAGAGCGATGTGCGCAGCCAGAGCCGGCCGCACAGCGGTCGCGACGATGATCGCCAGCCCGCCGGCCAGAGCGACGATGAACGCGCCCAGCCCGACCCCGAACGAGCCGCTGTAGACGCGGGTGAAGGCCAGCGAGAGAAGCCCGCCCAGCACCACGGTCACGCCGGCGAAGTAGCCGAAGCGCGACTTCGAGAGCAGGTAGATCGTGCCCAGGCCGAGCCAGGCCGCGACCAGGATCGCCCCGAACAGGTACCAGGCCCGGTAGAGCCCGGCGCTCCAGCCGAAGGCCGAGCCCAGGAACTCGCTGCCGGCCCCGACCCCGTAGCAGAAGAGGCCGAACGCCCAGACCAGCTGGAAGGGCCGCCTCCGCAGCCGCCACTGGTCGAGGACCAGCGCCGCGAAGAGGAAGCTGAGCAGGGACGACGCGAGCGGCAGGATCACGTTCATATCAGGCGCGCCGAAAGCAAATCTATGCCCGCGGCCTATCATCAGCGCCGCGATGGCCACCCGCACCGAGTACCTGTCCATCTCCAAGCGTGGAATCGACTTCGACTCGGTGCCGATGCGCCTCTTCCAGAAGTCGAAGAAGCTCGGCATCTGGGACCCGATGGCCTTCGACCTCGCCCAGGACAAGAAGGACTGGGCGCTGCTCCCCCAGGTGCGGAGGGACGACCTGATCGGCACCACGACCCTCTTCCAGGCCGGTGAGGAGGCCGTCACCCTCGACCTCCTGCCGCTGGTGATGTGGGTCGCCAAGCACGGGCGCCTGGAGGAGGAGATCTACCTGACCAGCTTCCTCTGGGAGGAGGCCAAGCACACCGAGTTCTTCCGCCGCTGGCTCGACGAGGTGCCCGAGATCGGCGCCCAGGACCTCCACGAGTACGTCGGGCCCAACTACCGGCG
>VBIW01000170.1 GCA_005880915.1 Chloroflexota bacterium
GCCTTTGCCTGCGAGGCGCCGACCACCGACCCGGCCGTGCTCGGCGAGCAGCTGGCCGGGCTCCGCCCCGCGACGCGGTGACAGACCTGTCACCGTGACGGCGCCCCCGGGGGCGATAGGCTGTCCGGCATGAACACCCGGCTGCCGGAGCATCCCTGGGTGGAGCGCCGCGACCCGGCCTCACGGGCCACCCGGGACGCGGTCGCCTCCCGCCTCGACCTCCACCCCCGCGTGCTGGGGTCGCTCCCCCACGAGGTGGTCGAGGCGATGCGGCTGCAGCTGAGCACCGGCCAGAGGCGGGCCCTCGACGTCGCCCGGGTCCGCGCCGTGGAGCTCACCGAGCGCGCCGAGGCGGTGGCCGCCAGCCTGGTCGACATCGGCGACCCCGAGGTGGATCGCCTGGTCACCGAGCTCCGCGCCGCCGCCGGGCGGCTGCTGGAGCGGCTCCAGGCCCTGGGCGGGACCCAGCCCGCCCGCTGAGGCCGCCCTGGCAGGGGAGGGACGCCGGGTGGCGCCCCTCCCCGCATGGGTCAGTGGATCAGGAGTACGGGAACTTGATGCTCTTGGCCGCGTCGCCCTCGAAGAAGGGCTGCACCTGCTTGAGGAACGCCGGCACGCTGGCGTCGACGACGGTGACGCCGGTCTGGGTCGAGGCCGGCCCCAGCTGCGGCGTGTAGGTGAGGTCGGGGAGCAGACCGCCGAAGGAGAACTCCGCCTCGGTGTAGCCGTACATGTAGTAGTAGTCCGGCGCCTGGTCGGCGGCGTACTTGGCGTGGTCGGCGAGGAACTGCTGCATGCCCGGAACGCTGGTGTCGCCCCACTGCGGCTGGTATCCGAGCACGTAGACGTGACCGGGGAGCACCGCCTTGAGCGGGGTCGCCATCAGCAGCGACGACCATGCGGGCCCCTGGAACAGCCAGTTGGGCACGTACCCGCCGGCGGCGCCGGTGCCGACGATCTTGCCGGCCGAGCTGGGCGTGGCGACGAGGGCCACGTACTCCGCCCCGGCGCCCTTCATCGCCGCGATCTGGCTGCTGAAGTCGGTGTCGGTGGCCGCGAAGGGTAGCTCGCCGACGTCGTTGAACTGGTAGGCCGCCAGCGCCGCCTTGTAGCCGCGCAGGCCGTCCTGCCCGTACTCGTCGTTCTGGTAGATGATGCCAATCTTGGCTGTTTTCTTGCCGAGCTTGTTGACGATCCAGTCGATCCCGTTGGCCATGTCGATGGAGTAGGGATCACCGATGGTGATCATCACCTTGTCGGTCACCCAGCTGCCCGACTGGGTGGCGGCGCCGATCAGGATCCCCGCCGAGTCGGCGAGCTGCTGGATCGCCAGGGTGGTCGGGCTGCCCAGCGACTGGGCGTAGAACGCCACCTGGTTGACCGTCGCGTTGTACTGCTGCACCTCCTGCTGCGGGGTGTAGGCGGTGTCCTTCTCGATGAGGTTGACCTTCCAGCCCTCGAGCAGGCCGCGGTCGGCCGCCGCCTTGAAGTAGGTCTCCTGTCCCTTGGTGAGGGGGACGCCGATGGGTGCCGCAACGGGCCCGCTCAGAGGCGTCAGCACACCGAGGTTGATGGTCTTGCTCGCGGCGTCGATGCCCGGCCCGGTCTGAATCCCCCCGCCGGATGCACCACCGCTGCTGCTCGACGAGCTGCCGCAGGCTGCCACCGCGGTCACCGCCGCGGCCAGCAACGCCATCTGCCAGCGCGCCCTCGACATCTGTGGTCTCACGATGCTCTGCCTCCTCTCACTCGGTTCATGGTGTCGTGCTCGACGTGACCGCGATGTGCCGTCTGGCCAGCCGCTGTGCAGCACTCCGTAGGCGACCGCCGCGGCATCGCCGGCGCTGATCACGCCACTGCCGGTGCCGGTGCTGATGAACCCGCCGGGAACCTGGTCGGCATAGTCGCTCAACGCCACCGGGAGCGCCCCGACGAAGATCGACCCCAGGATCGCTCCCCAGACCGTGCCGATGCCGCCGACGATGATGATGGCGACGAACTGGATGGAGAGGATGAGGTCCCAGGTCTGCGGATTGGGCTGTGCGTACTGGATCAGCGGCGCGTAGAGCGCGCCCGCGACCCCGGCGAGGAACGACGAGATGATGAACGCGGCGATCTTGGTGCGGGCCAGGTTGATGCCCACCAGCGAGGCCACCAGCTCGCGCTCGCGCACCGCCGCCATCGCCCGCCCCAGCCGGGTGCGCGACAGGTTCCAGACGAAGACCATGGCGACCACGAGGATCCCCAGGGCGAGGTAGTACATCAGCGCGTAGGGGGCGTTGGAGGGGCCGCCGCTGGGGGTGAAGCCGGCGACGTCCTGCTGCTTGCCGAAGTCGAAGCCGCCGAAGCTCACCGACGGAAGCGCGCGTCCCGGCGCCCCACCCGTCACCGCGGGGAAGTTCAGCCAGACGTGCTGGCCGATGAACACCACCCCGATGGTGACGATGGCCAGGTAGAGGCCGCGCAACCGCAGCGCGGTGGGCCCGATGATCAGCCCGCACAGCGCCGCGATGACCCCCGCGGCGGGGATCCAGATGAAGGCGCTGAGCCCGTAGCCGCGCGCCCCGCCCAGGGTGTTGGCGCCGCCGAGCACCGCGCCCGTGTAGACGCCGACGGCGATGAAGAACGCGTGCCCGAGCGATACCTGGCCGGTGTACCCGGTGAGCACGTTGAGGCCGAGAGCGCCGATGGCGAAGACCAGGATGATCGCGGAGATGAACAGCCAGGGCGGGCTGGCCAGCCCGGAGAAGGGGAAGGTGAGCACGAAGGCGGCCACGCCGGTGAACAGCGCGGCGCGGACCGCCCTGGTGCGCCGGTGACCGGCGGGGAGTCGCAACCGGGCCAGTGCTGCGGCCATCACACCCGCTCCACCGGCCGCTTGCCGAACAGCCCGTAGGGGCGCACCAGCAGGACCAGGATCATCACGATGTACGGGGCGATGACGTAGAAGTTCGCCCCCAGCCACGAGGCGTGGCCGGGCTGGTAGTTGGCGGTGAGCACCTGGACGACGCCGATGGTGATCCCCCCCACGACCGCGCCGCTCGGCGACTCCAGGCCGCCGAGGATGATCGCCGGAAAGGCGCTCAGCGCCGACAGGCCCACGCTCGGGTCGGCCCGGTTCGGAGAGCCGGCGAGGAACAGGCCGCCGACCGCGGCGACGGCGCCGGCAAGCGCCCACGCCACCGCGTTGGCGCGGCGGGTGGGCACTCCGGCGGCGAGCGCGGCCTCCTCGTCGGACGCCGTCGCGCGCATCGCCAGCCCATAGCGGCTGTAGCGGTCGAACAGGAAGAAGCCGCCGAGCACCGCCAGGCAGGTGACCGAGCCCCAGATCTTCACGTAGGTGAGGGTGATCCCGCCGTGCGACCAGGCCGACAGGCCCCAGGGGTCCTGGGTGTCCAGCCCCTGAGCGGCCACCGCCGCGGGGACGTACGCGGTGAGCACGATGTTCAGCCCGATGGTGATCATCACCACGGTGAACACCGGCTGCCCGGTGACCCGGCGCAGCACGCCGACCTGGAAGACGATGCCGACCAGCGCGCAGCTGAGGATGGCGAGCAGCACGGCGATGCCGAACGGCATGTTGCGCACGACGTGGAACCAGGCCACCAGGTAGGCGCCGAGCAGCAGTAGGCTCCCCTGGGCGAAGTTGATCACCTGGCTGCTCCGGTAGATGACCGTGAAGCCGAGCGCGATCAGCGCGTAGATGAAGCCCTGGGCGAGGCCCTCGAGGAGGTGCTGGACGAAGTCGCTCACGTCACGCGGTCTCCTCGAGCGCCTCGCCGAGGTAGGCCTTGATCACCAGCGGGTCCCGCTGCACCTCCGCCGGCGTGCCCAGGCCGATGATCCGGCCGAAGTCGAGCACCAGCACGCGCTCGGCGATCTGCATGACCATGCCCATGTCGTGCTCGACGAGCATCACGGTGAGGCCGCGCTCGCGGTGCATCCGGCGCACCAGCTCGGTGACCGCGGCGCGCTCTGGCGCGCTCATCCCCGCGACCGGCTCGTCGAGCAGGATCAGGCGCGGCTCCATGGCCAGTGCGCGCGCGAGCTCGACGCTCTTGCGCACGCCGTAGGGCAGCGCGGCGACGGGGACGTCGGCGATGCGCTCGATGCCGCAGAAGGCGAGCGCCTCGCGGGCGGCGGCGCGGTGCCGCGCCTCCTCACGCTGGGCGAACCCGAG
>VBIW01000173.1 GCA_005880915.1 Chloroflexota bacterium
GGCGCCGAAGGTCGCCACCGGCATGGCGAGCTCGACCGTGGGAGCGTCGGGGACGGCGTCGGTGCGCCGGGCCCTGCCGCCGCTGACCTCGATGATCAGCGGCGCGCGCTCGCCGACGCGGAAGACGGCGGTGCTGCCCTCCGGCGCCGCGGCGCGCTTGCCGACCACGTAGGGCAGCAGGGTGGAGAAGTAGGCGAGCGACTCGTCCACGGCGGGACCGTCGAGGTGACCCGGCCTGCCGGTGGCGCGGCGGATGTCCTGCTCGTGGCTCCAGGTGTCCATCACCCGCAGGGTGAGCATGGTCTGCAGCGTGCCCGGCCCGGCCGGCGTGGTCATCGGGCGCTCCAGGTCGGCGTCGCTGAGCCCGCGCAGCTGCGCAAGGCGCCGGGCCATGACGTCGCGGTACTCGGCGAGCACCTCCGCGGGGCGGCGGGGACGCCGCAGGTCGACGCCGACCTCGTTGTGCCTGCCCATCTCATTGCGGAGGTGGGGGAGGTCGGGCACGGTGTGCTCCGGCCGGGTGTCACCCACGGGGCGGCTCTCGTAGTCGACGAGGTGTGAGACCTGGTCCTGGACGGTCCACCCCGGGCAGCCGGTGGGGGTGCGCCACGCGGCGTCGTCGAGCGACGCGAGGAGCGCGTCGAGCGACGCCCAGAGCTCGGCGAGGTTGTCGACGGAGGAGGCCATGCTGCGGGCAACGGTAGACTGCCGGCGTGGCCAGGGACAACCGCGCTGAGCTCATCCGCCGCTACCGCGAGGGGCCGGCGGTGCGTGCGGTCGCCGAGGCGGGCCAGCGCTCATCGGACGGTCAGCAGGTCGTGGTGCAGCGGCGCGACCGCGACGCGCATCGCCAGGCGCCGCGACCCGGCCAGGAGCAGGAACTCACCGCGCCCGGCGCGCTCGAGGAACCGCCGCTGATCGTCGGTGAGGCTGAACGCCGCCTGCATCCGCGCCGTCTCGGCGCCGCGGTGACCGCCGCAGAGCACGATTGCCGGGTTGGTGGCCACCACCGTGCCCTCCTCGGTGGCGAGCAGGTCGCCGGCGTTCTGGGTGGCGACCACCAGTGACGCCTGGTATTTGCGGCAGCGCCTGGCCAGCTGCACCAGCAGGGCGCGCAGCGGCGGATGGGCGCAGAGCATGCCGACCTCGTCGAACACGAGGTGCCGCCGGCGCCGGTCACGGCGCACCAGTGACCACAGCCAGGAGGCGACGATCAGCGTTGCGGGCGGGACGAACTCGTCCTTGAGCCCGGCGAGGCTGACCCCGACCACCGCCGCGTCGAGGCGGGCGCTGGTCGGCCGGTTGAAGAGGTCGCCGAGTGGGCCGGCGGTGAAGCGCCGCAGCACCACGGCGACACGGGGCGCGGCGGCCTGGAGCGCGGCCACGCAGTCGCCGAGGACCGGCGCCCGGCGGTCCGCCGAGGCGGCGCGCATGGCCGCGGTCGCCGCCCCGTCGGTCAGCGATGTCCCCGGCGTCGAAGACGTTGAGCGCGGCGCCGCATCCCGGACTCAGCTCGAGCACGTCGCCACCGAGCGAGCGCACCAGCCGGCCGTGCTCGCCCTCGGGATCGACGATGACGCTGCCGACCCCGTGCGCCGCGGCCTCGAGCACCACGGTGCCCAGCGCGTAGCTCTTCCCCTGTCCCGATGCGGCGAAGACCGCGATGTTGGCGTTGGCGTGGTGCTCGGTGTCGAACGGGGCAACCCGGACCGGCCCGTCGCCCTGCAGCGCCCGTCCCAGGGCGTCACCGCCGGGGTCGTCGCAGACCGCCTCGACCCAGGGAACGCAAGTGCTCGCCGCCACGCTGTCGACCAGCTTGCTCATACCCAGCCGGTCATCGCCGAGTGGCCAGCAGGTCTCGGCCGCCTCGAGGTGGCGCAGGTGGAGCGTCTCCGATGTGGTCAGCATCGTCAAGAAACCGACACGCAGCGCCTCGGCGGCGTGGTCGAGGTCGTCGATGGACGTCGCCCGGGCGATGGCCGTCAGCGACAGTCGCAGCGGCCGCGCCTGGTTGCGGGCGAGGCGGTCGCGCAGGTCGAGCACCGACTCGACGCCGGCGCTGATCCGTGGGTCGCCGACCGACTCGCGGTCGATCTCGATGAGCTGGTCGGCGCGCAGGTCGCGCAGCCGGCGCCCCAGCGCGGTCATCGCCGCCGCCACCGGGACCGGGCGCAGGTGGAGGGCTATGTCGCATTCGCATGCGCTGAGCAGCAGTGGGGCGAGCCAGCCCGCCTCGACCATCGTGCCCGGCAGCCGTCGCAGCGCCAGGCCGCGCACCAGCAGGTGGCCGGTGCGGGCTGCGGTGGGCCGCGCCGACCACGGCGGGCGCTGCGGCGTCGGGTTCACCTCGGTGTCCTGGCCCCAGGCCTCGGCCGCGCGCGCGGCCAGCTCATCGCCGGCCAGGGTGCGGCCGCCGAGCTCGCAGGCGTCGAGGGTGGCCAGCACTCCGCGCAGGGCGCGCTCCAGCGCCGGTCCGGCCGGAGCGGTGGGAACGAGGAGGACGCTGCGCCGGTATGCGGGCGACTCGCGCAGCCGGGTGGCGTGGTGCGCGGCGCTGGCCCGGGCGAGCCGGGTCCCCGCGACGGCGAGGCGGGCGTCCACGTCGCCGGCGCCGGCGACGGTGCCCGCCGTCGTCGCCGCCCCGATGCGCCGTACCTGCACCACCACCTGCAGGGGATGCTCGAGGGTCCGGCAGAGCTGGCCGAACGCGCCGACGAGGGCCGCGCGGCGCGGCGTTTCGAGGGCGGTGACGTCGACGCTGCCGGTCTCGACCACCGCGCAGGCGACACCGTCGGCGCGCAGCAGCCGGTCGCCGTCGATCCGCAGTCCCTCGCCTGCGGCGTCCCGCTCCCATCCGGGGAGCGCTCGCCGCACCACGCTCAGCCCACGCTCAAGGCGAGGTACACGGAGTCCTCCGCGACCGCCGACGCGTAGCGATCGACATCGCCGGCGGGGACGGCGAGCACCACCGAGCCGAGCTTGCCGTTGCCGAAGTTGAGGCCATGGACGGTGTCGCCGGCGCCGGTGTCGAGGGCTTGGCCGTCGTCGGAGCGCAGTTGCAGGACGAGCACGTCGCTGCCGATGAGCACGGCGGCCGGCGCCGCGGGTGGGTCGGCGGACGCGGCGCCGCCGCTCGCCACCGTGGTTGTCGCGCCCGAGGGTGACGGGGAGGATGGCGCCACCGAGGACGGGGTGCTGTGCCCAGGCAGCGGTGTCGCGTAGACGTCGACATGGTCGCCGCGGGCGAGCATGCCACCGACCGCGCCGGCGGGCTGCACCGGCACCGCGACCGCGCGATACCCGGCGGGGACCTCGAGTCCGGCGAGGACGGCACCGCCGGAGCGGTCGGTGGCGAGGACCCTGGCCAGCACCGGTTCGCCCGCGGTCAGAGGCCACGCTGCATACCGTCCCACCGCGTCGCTCGGCGCGCTGAGCGACCCGGCGGGAACGCTGTCGTCGTGCATACGCACCACCGAGAGGTCGTCGGTGCCGACCATGGTACCGGCCCGGACGTCGTGTGCGGCGACGACGACAGCGACAGTGTGCTGGGCGCGGAGGCTGAGCAGCGCCGCGACCACGGCGAGGATGGCAAAGGCGGCGAGGTAGACGGTGCGTCTCACGGTTGCTCCTGGTGACGCGCGGAGCGCGGCGGGCGACGGTCGGTCATGGCGATCCGGATGCGGCGACCCGCAGGTCTGCCGCGGCGAGCAGGGTCAGCGTCACCGTGTCGGGCACGCCGGCGACGTGGAGCAGGCCGGTGCGCACCGGGACGCTCACCTGGGTCTCGATGGTGGGACGGGTGAGGGTGGCCCCGGGAACCAGTTGTCGAGCAGCGCCTGGCGCAGGCGCCCGTCGGCGAGACCGTGGTCGATGTTCGCGGATGTGCCGGCGCGCGCCGCGGCCGAGGCGGCGACGACGGCAGCCTGGTCGACCGCGCTGTGCAGGCGCTGCCGCTGCAGCTGGAGGGCGCCCAGGTCGACCGCCAGGGCAAGGGCGAGGAAGAGCACCGGGCTCAACACCACCACGTAGAGCACGGAGGAGCCATGCTGCCTGCGCCGCGCTCGCGTCATCGGTTGACCTCGCCGCGGGCGACGAACGTCGAAGCGAGGTCGACGCTGGCGTTGGGCAGCGGTAGGAAGGGGATGTCGATGCGCTGCGGGCAGCTGACCGTCACCGGGATCGGCTGGTCGAGCCCGACCACCACGGTGTCGGGCGGACCGACCTTGCAGCCGGCGGGGTCGATGCCGTTGGCGCGCAGCTCGTCCTCGACCCGATGCCGCTGCTCGGGCCCGAACTCGCCCGCGCTCCCCGCGGCGCGCGCGCCCGCGGCGGCGGCCGCCTGGGCCCCGATGTAGACGTGAACCGCCTGCCCCAGGGTGAGGATCGAGACCAGCACCGGGATCAGCACCAGTGCGACCACGAAGATCGCCTGCAGGGTCTCCTGGCCGTCCTGGCCGCGGGCTTTGGCGCGCGCCCGCCCCGGCTGGTAGGCTCGGCGCGCTGCGCCGATGGCCGAGGAGGTGGGATGGACAGGGACCAGGTGCTTCGCGAGCCCGACGGCACCTTCCGTTGCCGCGAGTGCGGCTTCCGCTACGCGCTCAGTGGTGCACAGATCGCCGCCACCTGCACCGCCGCCGTCGTCGACGTGGGCGACACCGCCCGGGCAATCCACACTCCGCTTCGCGAGCGGCGACCCGCGCCGGCGGTGTGGTCGCCCAACGCCTACTGCGCCCACCTCGCCGAGGCCACCGAGCTCATCGAGCTCCGCGTCCGCCGCATCGCCACCGAGGACCGCCCGCAGCTGGCCGGCTACGACCAGGACGCGGCCGCCGACGACGGCGGGTTCGACCGCGTCCCGATGGAGCGGACGATGCCCCGCATCGAGGCCGCGGTGGCGCGCTTCGTCAGCCTGGTCGGCGGGCTCGGTGCCGCCGACTGGCAGCGCATCGGGGTGCAC
>VBIW01000174.1 GCA_005880915.1 Chloroflexota bacterium
CGACGAGGCCGTCTTCTGGCTGGCGGTCTCGCCCGCCTACCAGCAGAGCGGCCTGGTCGTCGCCACCGCGGCCCCTGCCAGCGGGTGCAAGACGAACTGCAACCAGCTCTGGGTGACCCATGACGGAGGTGCCACCTGGGGGCAGGCGGCGGCCAGCGGGTGGCGCGGCGGGCGCCCCGTCATCGCCGTGGACGGGGGCGGGCGCGAGGTCCTCTACGCTGGGACCGGCTCGTCGGTGCTGCAGCGGAGCACCGATGCGGGCGTCAGCTGGACCGATCTCGACAGCAGGGGTGGGACGCCGGCCGTCTCTCCGACCTACGCCCAGGACGGCACCGTCGCCGTGGCCAACGGCAAGCAGGACTACCTCCTCAGCAGTGCCGGCAGCAAGGCGATCTCGGGGTCCGGCGGCGCCCTCGCCGACATCTCCTTTGCGCTGCCACCGTCCTTTCCGGCCTCCGGCTCGCACCCGGCAGCGCTGCTCAGTGCCGCCGATCCCAGCTCGGGCAACCCGGTCATCCAGAAGTGCACCCGAGCCCTGAGCTGCTCCGGGTCAGCCAAGCTGCCGGGTGCGGGCACGTTTGCGGAGCCGGTCACACTGCTGCCCTCCAGTGGGTTCGCCGAGGACGGCGTCGTCTTTGCCCAGGCAGGGCGGGGGATCTACAAGTCGGTCGACGGCGGGGGGTCGTTCGCCCCGCTCCCGGTCGCCGCCCCGGGGGCGACGGCCACAGCGACGGCGATGATGGCCCTCGGCCCCGGGTACCGGGAGTCGGCATCGGTGCGGCCCGCGTTCGTCGCGGTCCTGAACATCTTCTCCAGCGGGGCGTCCTCGCACTCCTCGGGCGGGGTCCTCCGCTCGGTCGATGGCGGCGCCACCTGGCATGCGGTCGGCTCGCCGAGCCCGCTCGACGGCGGTGCCACCGCGGTCGCGGTCGCGCCTGACGGCCGCATCTTCGGGGCGTACCTGTCCAGCCAGGGCACCACCTCCGGCGGCGGCCTTCTCTGCAGCAGCGACGGGCAGACCTGGCACGCGGCATGCTCGCCGGTGGGATCCCACCAGGCCACGGCTCCGGGGTCCAGCCCGCAGCCCGGTGGCGGCCAGACGAGCGCCACCTCCTCCTGCTCGGGGTCGACCTGCGCCTCGGCCTCGGCCCAGCGCAGCGGGCAGAGCACGTCCGGAGCGGCGGGGGGCCGGTCTGGGGCCTCCTCCGCGGCGCCCTCGGATCACTCGAGCAGCTCCAGCACCCTGTCCCCGGTGGGTGCCGGAGCGGCGAACCCGCCCTCGGGTAGTGGCAGCGGAGGGCGCACCGCTCTGATCGCGGCGGCGGTGGTCGCGCTCGCGGTGCTCGCCGGTGGCGCGGCGTGGCGCCGACGCCGAGGGACCCGGTCGCCGACCTGACCGCGACCGTGAGCCAACCTGGGCGTCCTGTGCGCGACCGGTAGCAATCCGAGCTGTCGTTCGTGCCGTAGATGCCATCCCACGCCGGATCCAAGCCGACCGGCTGGACCCGACTTCGGCTGCAACTCCCTCCGAGACAGGGCCGCCGTGGGGCACCCCACGGCGGCCCTCGAACCAGGGCTGCCTGGTAACCGTGTCTTGTTCTGAGGTCGGGCGGCCGATCTCGCCGAGGCACGCCTGACAAGTTTCGCCGAGGAGTGCAAGAAAGCCTGGGCGACAGCCGTCTTGTTCTGCAGTGGGTCGCCAGCTGGGGGTGTGAGGGATGCGGATCAAGGGTCCAGCCGGCCGCGCCGGAGCTTGCGCTGCGGACGACAGTGGCCACGAGACCGAGGCCGAGAGCCTCCACGACCTGGTGGCCTTCTACAACGAGCACCAGCGTCGGCTCTACGCCCTCTGCCTGAGCTCGCTGGGCAACCCGGCCGATGCCGAGGACGTCGTCCAGGACGCCTTCATGCGGGTGGCGCCGCTGCTGCCTCGCCTCAACGGCGACCGCGGGACCTTCCTCCGGGTCGTGGCCCGCAACCTCTGCCGCGACGAGCTCCGCCGCCGGCGGTTCCGCAGCGAGGCCGAGGTTCCCGAGACGGTGACGGGGTCGATCGAGGAGAGGGCACTCGAGTGCAGCGAGCTCCGCCAGGTGTGGGAGGGCCTCAAGGACACCGACCGGTCTCTCCTCGCGCACGCCTTCGCCGGGTACTCGCAGGCAGAGATCGCCGAGCGCACGGGCAAGTCGACCAAGTCGATCAACGTCGGGATCGTCCGAGCCCGCAAGCGGGCGCGCGTCCTCGCCGGGGCGGCCTCGATCCTGGGCATCCCCGCGGCGGCCTGGCGCGCCGTGCGCGACCTGAGCCGCCGGGCGGCGAGGTCGACGCCGGGAATGCATTCGGTGTCGCTGCTGACCGACCTGCAGCACGTCGGCGCCCTGGTCACCCCGGCCGCCGCCACCTTCGTCGCCGCCGCCCTGGCGACAGGCGGGCCTGCACCGGCCGCCGCCGAGCGGCATGAGCGGGTGGGTCGGTCACGGCCACAGCCCCGTCGGCAAAGGCGCCGTCCAGCGCCCCGTCCCATTCGGCACCGGCACCGGCGACCGGCCCGGCGATCGACACGCCGGCGACCCCGCCGCCGCTGAGCACCTACGGGAGCCCGCCGCCGCCGCACCAGATGGCCGACAACGTGGTCAGCCCGGGGTCCAACTCGCCCCAGCAGGACGCCACCTTCAACTCGCTGACCCCGTCGCCCCAGTACCAGCAGGACAACACCGTGTATGCGTCGGGATCTCTCGTCACGGGCTGCTACCGGCCGAGCTGCCCCGTGCTCTACCGGACCACAGATGGCGGCGCTCAATGGAGCTCGCTGCCCGCGACCGGGTTCGCCGGCGGGACGATCCTGCTCCCGCCGTCCTA
>VBIW01000046.1 GCA_005880915.1 Chloroflexota bacterium
CGGACGCCCCCACGAAGCTGAACCTGGTTGCCCGTTGATTCTACCCACCAGGACCTGCCCCTACACTGAACCGGACATGGCCGTCGACCTCGAGCGCATCGGACGCGCGAGCCTCAACGAGCTCGGCGACATCCGGATCGATGACGTGCTCTCGTTCATCGACCGCGGGATCGAGAACATGCCCAGCTACATGGACCTGTACCGGCGCTGGGAGGCCCAGCAGTGGGCGGTCGCCGACCTCGACTTCAGCCTCGACCGCAAGGACTGGCTGGAGTCGGACGAGCTCGACCGGAAGGCGACCCTGTGGTCGCACCGCTTGTTCTTCAACGGCGAGGAGCGCGTCACCGCCACCCTTGCGCCTTTCGTCTGGGCGGCTCCCACGCCGGAGATCGAGATCTTCCTGTCGACCCAGATGGTGGACGAGGCTCGCCACACTGTCTTCTTCGAGAAGTGGTGGCACGACGTCGTGGGCACCGAGGCCCGGAACATGACGGAGCTCCTGGTGGAGATCAGGCCCGAAGCCAACGAGGGCTACAACGCCCTCTTCTACGACCGCCTCCCCTCGACAGCTCAGAGACTGGCCAGCAATCCCAAAGACTTCGACGCCTTCGTCGAAGGCGTCACGCTTTACCACATCGTCATCGAGGCGACGATCGCCCTGACCGGACAGCGCTTCGAGCTGGAGGCGATGCGCGAACAGGGTCTCACCGACCGGGGTTTCTACCGAGGCTTCACCGCCGTCGCGCGGGATGAGTCGCGCCATGTCAATTTCGGGATCAAGATCCTGCAGGATGCCGTACGCGAAGACCCGCAACGGTTCGCGCCGATCATCCAGCGCACGCTCGTCGAGTGTCTGCCCCTGATCTCAGGCACCCTTGACCCGCCCGACCCTCGCTACATCACGGAGTTTGGTCATACGGAGAGCGAGATCCTGACCTTTGCCTTCGAATCCTTGAACAAGCGTCTCCGCGCGATTGGGATCAACCTCGCCGCCTGAGCTCCGCGGCAAGAAGGTCGTCCTGCGCCCTGTCCGCGCCGGCGACGAAGCCAAGCTCCTCGAGATCTTCAGCGACCCCACCGTCGCGAAATGGTGGGGCGACCCAGACAAAGCCGTCCTCGACACCATGAGCGCGGATGAGGGTGAGTCGCATTTCCTGATCGAGCACGACGGCCAGATCATCGGCATGGTCCAGGCCTACGAGGAGAGCGACTCCATGTATCGCCACGCCGGGATCGACATATCGGTGCGCTCGGAATGGCAGGGCCAGGGGCTCGGGCCCGACGCGATCAGGACGCTAGCGCGTTACCTGATCGACGAGCTCGGGCATCACCGGCTGACGATCGACCCCGCCGTTCACAACACCAATGCAATCAAGGCGTATGAAGAGGTCGGATTCAAGGCAGTGGGCGTGATGCGCAGATACGAGCGCGGACCGGACGGCGAGTGGCACGACGGGCTGCTGATGGACATGCTGGCGGAAGAGCTACGCGACTAGTCCTCGGGCTGCAGTCCCAAGTTGTTGACTAGCCCCGCCGCACCGCTCGCGCGATCTCCCGCTTCGCCTCCCGCTCGGCGATCGACTCCCGCTTGTCGTACTCGCGCTTGCCGCGCGCCAGGCCGACCTCCACCTTGATGTGATTGCGCGTGATGTAGAGGCGAAGAGGGATCATCGTGTACCCCTTCTGCCTCAGCTTGCCGATGAGGCTGGAGATCTGCTTCTTGTGCAGCAGGAGCTTGCGCGGCCGAACCGGCTCTTGATTCATCACGTTCCCCTGCGCATATGGCGAGATATGCACGTTCTCGAGCCATGCCTCACTGCCGTCGATGCGCACGAATCCATCGCGCAGGTTGGCCCGACCGTTGCGAATCGACTTCACCTCTGTTCCGGTCAGCATCACCCCGGCCTCCAGCTTCTCGTCGATGAAGTAGTCGTGAAAGGCGCGCCGGTTGACGGCGAGGTCGCGCTCACGCTCACGGTCAGGCATCGCCGAGCACCTGCTTCGCTGCGGCGGGTCTCTTACCAGGCAGCTGCATCACCTCCGGTACGTATCGATCGCCGTCGACGTGTCCGGTCAGCACCTTGGCCCGGCCTCGGGGCGTGGGCAGTGTCACCCCCGGCCACGGCTGCAGAGCCCGCACCCGCCTGTCGATCTCCTGCGCGTCGAGACTCCAATCGAGCTCTCCCTCTTCCCTGGTCAGCTTGGGCGCCAGCGTTGCCTGCGCGTGATCCTGGTCCACCGACCGAGCATCGTCGAAGTTTTCCAGCGTCTCGACCAGGAGCTCTGCTCCCATCTCCGCGAGACGCTCCGTCAGCTGGACCGCGCCTTCACGGTCACCGATCGAGGTCGCGCGCATGGCGAGCACCGGGCCGTGGTCCATGTGCTCATCCATCTTCATGATCGTGACGCCCGTCTTGTCGTCTCCGGCCAGGATCGCACGCGCGATTGGCGCTGCGCCGCGATGTCGCGGCAGCAGCGACGCATGAACGTTGACCGCGCCAAGCCGCGGAATCGACAGCACCGATTGCGGCAGGATCTGCCCGTACGCGACCACCACGAGCAGATCCGGCGAAATCGTGCGCAGCCGCTCCACCGCTTCGGGATCGCGAATCCGCTCGGGCTGAAAGACGGGCAACCCGAGCTCTTCCGCCGCTACCTTGACGGGGGGCGGTGTGACCTTCATGCGATGGGCCGGCCGGTCGGGCTGCGTGACCACGAGCGCGATCTCGTGGCCGGCCGCGTGGAGCGCGAGCAAGGACGGCACGGCGAAAGCGGAGGTTCCGGCGAAAACGATCCTGTAGAGAAAGGCCGCTTACCCGGAGGCCGCCGCGACGGCCTCTTCCTTTTCCTCGCCGACCAGGTCCTCAACCCGACGAAGCGTGTCGAGGCTGGTCAGCTTGTCGGTGAAAAGGACGCCGTCGAGGTGGTCGAGCTCGTGCTGGAAGGCGCGAGCAGTGAAGCCGGACGACTTGACGCGGATCTCCTTGCCGTGCCGGTTGCGGCCCTTGACGACCACGGTTTCGGCGCGCTCCACCTCGCCGATCCATCCTGGGTAGCTGAGGCACCCTTCCGGTCCGATCTGGACACCGTCCTTCTTGACCAGCTCCGGGTTGACCAGGCCCCAGATCTGCTTGTCGTCGCCCTTGACCACGCAAACGCGCAGCGCGACGCCGATCTGGTTGGCGGCGAGGCCGGCGCCCGGGGCGTCGAGCATCGTCTCGACCAGGTCGTCGAGCAGGCGCTGGATCGACGCGTCGATACGCGTGACCTTCTTCGCCTTTTCGCGCAGGACGGGATGTTCGAAGGTGAGGATCGGACGGACCATTGAGCTCGATTTTACCCGCGGCCTGCCAGGACCCAATCTTTTTAGACGACCCACCGGGAGCGAACCATCACGTCCCGCCCCTCGATCTCGCCGTAGCCCTGGTAGGCCTGGATCCGGCTCGGCCTGAGGCGGAAGAACATCCACCCGGGACCTTCGTCGCGGGGGTCCCAGCCCACCGCTGCAGCGAAACCCTGGCAGAGGTCGGCCGAATCCTCGACGGCGATGTTGTCGAGCATCTCGACGTCGAGGAGGATGGCGTCCGAGGGCGCGCCGTGGGCGACCTTGGCGCTCGGGTTCATGGCCAGGTTGCGCGCCGTCTTGGTCGACGCTCGCGTCGCAACCACCAGATCCGTACCGTCCCACCAGCCCGATACGGCGACGAGATGCGGGCGCCCCGCGACGTCGGCCGTGGCCAGCCAGACGTCGTGATGCTTCTCGAGCGCCGCCAGCGTGTCGGCTTTTCTCGTCGCTGTGTCTCTCAATTCCATGCCCCCTTCATGTGACTGGGTCGATGTCGTAACTCCAGCCTTTGCCTCGGGGCGCGAGGTGTCGAGCACGCTCGAGACCATCCCCCTTCAGCGTGACCTGCCAACGGTACTCGCCGCGGAGACGATGAATGAAGGCGGGAGAAGGACCCATCACGCGAATACCTTCGATCCCGTCTTTCAGCAGGCCCGCGGCGAGCGCCTCCGCCGCTTCGCGTGCGGAATCGGCCGCACGGGCGTCTTCTCGGTCGGTCCGGGTCAAGACGGCCAGCTCCGCGTACGGCGGGAAGACGAAAGCCTTGCGGGCCGGGAGCTCTGCTGAGTAGAAACCCTCGTAGTCGCCCGCCGCAGCGCAGCGCAGGCTGTAGTGCTCGGGGTTGCTCGTCTGCACGACGACACGCGATGCCAGCCCAGTGCGGCCGGCGCGACCGGCGACCTGCGCGACCATGGAGAAGGTGTTCTCCGCGGAGCGGTAGTCGGGGAAATGCAGCGGCAGGTCCGCGTCGACGACACCGACGCATGTGACCGCCGGCAGGTCCAGGCCACGAGCCACCAGCTGAGTACCGACCAGGATGTCGGCGCGCCGTTCGCTGAAGTCCTCCCAGACGCGGAAATAGGCGTCTGGTCCTTTCGCGACGTCGCTGTCGAGGCGCAGTACGCGGGCAGAAGGCCACAGGCGTTTCACCATGGTTTCCAGGCGCTGCGTGCCCATGCCCAGCCCGTGGATGTTCCGCGAGCCACAGTGATCGCAGACCGAGGGCATCGCTCGCGAGTAGCCGCAGTAGTGGCAGATCAATCCATCAATCTCGGCGTGGTGAACGAGCGCGACCGAGCAGCCGAGGCACTGCACCGACTTGCCGCAATCGCGGCACATCACGAAGGTCGACAGGCCGCGCCGGTTGAGGTAGAGGATGGTCTGCTCTTCTCTCTCGAGCGTCTGGGTCACCACCTCGACCAGCCGCCGCGACAGGGGTTGGCGGTTGCCCTCGGCCGCTTCATCGCGCATGTCGACGAGCTCCACCTCGGCATCGTGGCCGCGCACGCGGTGGGTCAGCCTGGCCAAAGCCATCTCGCCATTCGAAGCCTGGTGGTAAGTCACGACGCTGGGTGTGGCCGAGCCCGCCACCAGCCGTGCACCACTGACCGCTGCGAGGCGCCGCGCGACCCAGCCCGTCTCGTAGCGTGGCGTCCGGTCCTGCTTGTAGCTCGCAGACCCTTCTTCATCCAGGCATATCAGCCCAAGGCGCGGAATCGGCGCGAACACAGCGGACCTGCTGCCGAGGATCACCTGCGCCTGGCCGCGGCGCGTGCGCCACCACTGCTGCGCCCTCTCCAGCTCGGTGAGCTGCGTGTGCAGCACTGCGAGGGGAGCATTCAGCCGCGCGCGGACACGCTGCACAAGCTGCGGTGTGAGCGAGATGTCGGGCACGAGAAGCAGCACGCGCAGGCCCGCTGCCAGCGCGCGCTCGGCCGCCGCGAGGTAGACCTCGGTCTTGCCGCTGCCGATCACCCCGTGCAGCAGAGTCGTGGAGCTGGCCGCGATCATGTCGACGGCGGCTTTCTGTTCATCGGTCAGCTCGATTTGCTCGACCTCAGGAGCCGGGCCAGTTGCCATCTCGAGCAGCCTCGTGTGGCGAGTCTGCCGGCCCGACGGTGCAGACCCGGCCGAACCGCTGCTCCGGACGCGCGGCGGCAGCATTGCCCGCAGCACCTCGATCAGCGGCACCCAGTAGTGGTCGGCGACGAGCCTGGCGAGAGCGATCTGATTGGGCAGCAGAAGCGGCTCGGCGCCCGCAGTCGCGATGGGTTTGGTGTCCACGCCCGGCTCTTCGGTGCCGAGCGAGACGACAAAGCCGTACGTGCTCCGCCGCCCGAACGGCACCGTCACGCGAGAGCCCGGCACGAGGTCCATTCCGTCGGGGACCGCGTAGGTGTAGCTCTCGCGGGCGATCCCGCGGGCGGCTTCCACAGCCACCTCGGCGTATAAGGCCAATTAGCGCTTCTTCAGGCGGGGCAGGACCAGGTCCAGGATGCGGTCGGACATCTCGCGCTTGGTCGCTTTCTCCAGGTCGTGGCGGGAACCGTCGGCGAAAAGCAGCACCCCCGCGTTGTAGTCGCTGCCGAAACCGATGTCACGACGCGAGATGTCGTTCGCGACGATCGCCTGCACGCCTTTGCGGTTCATCTTCTCCATTCCCTTGGTGTCGAGGTCGGAGTCTTCCGCCGCGAAGGCGATTCGAAACACCCTGGCGATCGATTCATCTGCCGCCAAGGAAGCGATGAGGTCCGGAATCGGCTCGAGGTCGAGTGTCAAGCTCGGGGTCTCCTCGCGGCGGATCTTTCGCGCCGCAGTCTTGGCCGGACGGAAGTCGCCGACCGCCGCCGCCATCAGAAGGAGGTCGGCACCAGGCAGCTGGGAGCGCATCTCGGCGAGCAGCTCAGAGGATGTATCCACGCGCTGCACCTCGATGCCGTGATGCTCGGGATGGTTGGCGGCCGTGATCAAGATCACGCTGGCGCCGCGATCTGCGGCCGCCGCTGCGAGGGCAAAGCCCATCTTGCCGCTGGAGTAGTTGCTGATGAAGCGCACCGGGTCGATGGGCTCGCGCGTGCCACCGGCGGTGACCACCACCTTGCGACCCGAGAAGTCGTAGCGCGAGCGGATGGCGTGAACCATCGCGTTGAGGATCGTCGACGAGGTAGCGAGACGGCCGGCGCCCATGTGGCCGCTCGCGAGGTGCCCCGTCTCGGGCTCGACGACGGTGAACTGGCGGTGGCGCAGCGTGGCGACGTTCTCCTGTACCGCCGGCTTCGCCCACATCGCGTCGTTCATCGCGGGCGCGATCACCACCGGGCACCGCGCGGCCAGCAGCGTCGCGGTCACTACGTCGTCCGAGCGGCCGCTTGCGATTCGTCCCATTACGTTGGCCGTCGCCGGCGCGACGAGGATCAGCTGAGCCCAATCGCCGAGGAAGACATGCGGCTCGGGGCTGCCGGTGGCGGACCACATGCCGGTCAGCACGGGGTTGCCGGTGACGCCCTGAAAAGACGGCGGGCCGACAAAGCGCATCGCCGAGGGCGTCATCGCGACGCGCACGTCGCACCCGGCCTGCGTCAGCGCCGAAGCGAGGTCGACGACCTTGTACGCCGCAATTCCCCCGGATACCAGCAGCGCAATGCGCAGGCCGCGCAGCTCGTCGGGTACCGGCGTCGGGTCGAGTGGCATTCAGTAAGTCACATCCTTATCGAGCTTGCTCGCCATTCAGTCAGTCCCATCCTGGTCGAGCTTGCTCGTCACTGGGCGCTAAGTTACGCGCTGGCGTGCGCCGTCGATGATCCGGAGGATCTCTCCCACCGCCCGCTCGATGTCGTCGTTGGTCACGACGTGCTCGTACTCCGGCGCGTACTCCATCTCCCGCTTGGCGATCTCGCGCCGCGACGCAAGGTCCTCGGCTGACTCGCTGCCGCGGCGCTCCTGGCGCTCCTCGAGCTCGTGCTGCGACGGCGCGATGACGAAGATCGAGATCGCGTCGGGCACCAGGCGCCGAACCTGCTCGGCTCCCTGGACGTCGATCTTGAGCACCACGTCGCGCCCCTCGGCGCGTGCTCGCTCGACCCGGTCCCGGAAGGTGCCGTACAGGTGGCCGTTGTAGGTCGCATGCTCGAGAAAGGCGCCGTCTCGGACCAGCTCCTCGAACCGATCCCGGGTCAGGAAGCTGTAGTTCTCATCCGGCTTCTCGCCCGGCCGTGGCTTGCGCGTGGTGCCTGAGACGGAATAGACGAGGTTCGGGTCGAGCTCGAGCAGGCGGCGGATGAGCGTGTCTTTGCCGACGCCCGAGGGCCCGGAGATGACGATCAGGAGGCCGCGCCTCACTCGACGGAGCTCCAGTACGCCCCGAAGTCCTCGGGCGGCCCGACCTCGAAACTCATCTCGGCAGCCGTGCGGGGGTGGCGCAGGCGCAGCCGCCAGGCGTGAAGCATCGGACGATCGAGACCCTCCTCACGTCCTCCGTACTCGGAGTCACCGGCCACCGGATGGCCGAGCGCCGCGAGGTGGACCCGGATCTGGTGCGTCCGGCCGGTGTCGAGGTCACAGCGCAAAAGCGTATGGGTTCGCCTCCTCTCCACGACCGCGTAGCGCGTGCGCGCGAAGCGCCCGCTCGCGACCACGGCCATCCGCTTGCGCTCCTGGGGATGGCGGCCGATCGGGCCCTCGAGCTCCCCCGAATCGGCCTTCACGCGGCCACGCACGATGGCAAGGTACGTCCGGCTGAGCGAGCGATCCTTGAGCTGCGCCGAAAGGGATCGGTGGCTCACGTCGTTGCGGGCGACCACGATCAGCCCCGAGGTCCCTTTGTCGAGACGGTGCACGACTCCTGGCCGCGACACACCGCCGATCGCCGACCAATCGCCGCCGCGGCCGAGGAGCGCGTGGACCAAGGTGCCGGTGTAGTGGCCAGGCGCGGGGTGAACGACCATACCCGCAGGCTTGTTGATGACCGCGAGGTCCTCGTCCTCATAAATGACGTCGAGCGGGATCTGCTCCGCTCCGGCCTCGACGACGTACGCCTCGGGGATCTCGAAGTCGACGACGTCCCCGGCCGCCACCCGGTCCGCGGGGTCGGCGGGACGCCCGTTGAGGAGGGCGAGGTGGCCTTTGATCAGCCTCGCGGCGGCCGAGCGGCTCAGGTCCGGCGCGTGCTCGGCCAGGAATCGATCGAGCCTGGGCGCCGCGGCCTCCGCGATCAGGCGGCGGGAGTTTTTCGTAACAGGTAGCCGGCGATCATCAGCACGACGCCGATCGAGATCGCCGAGTCCGCGACGTTGAACACCGGCCAGAAGTGAAAGTTGATGAAGTCGGTGACAGTGCCGTAGACGATCCGGTCGAAGCCGTTCCCCAGCGTGCCACCGAGGATCAGGCCGAGAACCGCGTCGTTCCAGAGTGTCCCGGGGTTGCGAGCGACGTAAACGACGAGTCCAATCGCGACCACGATCGACGCGAGCGTGAAGATGGCCGTCCCGGCCTGCGCGATGCCGAACGCCGCGCCCGAGTTGCGAACGTTCGTCAATCCCACGACGTGACCGAGCACGGGCACCTCCGTGCCGTATGCGATCTGGGCCGCCACGATGCTCTTCGTGATCCGGTCGAGCACGAAGACCGTCAGCGCGACGATGACGAACACGACCCGGCCGGTGGTTACCGTCAATGTCGCTTGATGCCGATCCAGATCTGTTCTCCCTCGAGCATCATCTGCTCGCCGTCGAAACCATCGTCGCGTCCGGGCGCGAGCGTAACGGAAAGGGTCTCCGTCTTGATGTAGTCGTCGTGACGCTCCAGCGCGCGTGAGAGCATGCCGTCCGATTCGTATCGCGTGTCAATCCGGTCCTCGACGTTGAGCCCGATCTTCTTGCGCCGGTCCTGGATCGCCCGGACCACCTCGCGCGCGAGGCCTTCGAGCTTCAGCTCCTCCGTGATCACCGTGTCGAGCTGCACCTCCGGGGCGCCGAAGGTCAGCGTCTTCACGTTCAGCTCTTCGCGCACGATGGCCGCGATGTCATCCGGCAGCGGGGCGCCGGGCAGCGCGATGCCTGCGAGCGGCTGGCGCACCTTGAGCCGAGCGGCGTCGCGTGCAGCAAGCCCTGCCTCGACCGCCTGTCTCGCGCGGGCCATGTCGGTCTCGACCTGCGGATCCTGGACGGGCGCCGGCTCCGGGAAGTCGGCGAGGTGCGCCGAAAGTCCCTCGGTCAGGTTGCGGTAGATGGCGTCGGCCACAAAGGGCGCGAACGGGGCCATCAGCCGCGAAACCGTGGTCAGCGCCTCGTAGAGAGTCTGGTAGGCGGCCAGCTTGTCGCGGTCCGATTGCGACTTCCAGAAACGCCGGCGCGAGCGCCGGATGTACCAGTTGGAGAGATCGTCGACGAAGCGCTGGATGCGCCGCGCCGGCTCGACCGCATCGTACGTGTCCAGGCCGCCGGTCACTACGCTGACCAGGCCGCTCAACTTCGACAGCAGCCAGCGATCCAGCACGTGGCGCTCGGCGACGGGGATCTGCGCCTGTGCAGGGTCGAACTTGTCCAGGCGGGCGTAGGTGACGAAGAACGAGTAGCAGTTCCACAGCGGGATGAAAAACTGCTGGACCGTCTCCTTGAGCACGGAGTCGCTTGTGCGGTAGTTCTCGCCGACCTGCGTCGATGTGTAGAAATACCAGCGCACCGCGTCGGACCCAAACGTGTCGAACAGGTAGTTCGGGTCGAGGATGTTGCCGCGTGACTTCGACGCCTTTTTGCCCGTCGGGTCGACCACATGGCCGAGGCAGATCACGTTCCTGTACGAATTCTGCTTGAAGAGGAGAGTGGATTCGGCCAGCAGCGTGTAGAACCATCCACGGGTCTGGTCGACCGCTTCGGATATGAAGTCGGCCGGGAAGGTCTGCTCGAAGATGTCTTTGCCCTTGCGGGGATAGGCTCGCTGCGCAAAGGGCATCGCGCCAGAGTCGAACCAGGTGTCCATCACCTCCGGCACGCGGTGCATAACGGCTCCGCACTTCTCACACGGCAGGGTCACCTCGTCGATGTAGGGCCGGTGAAGGTCGGCGTCGTCCTTCAAGCCGATCTCCGCGGCCGAGCTGATGCAGCGCTGCTCGTCGCAACCGTCGCAGACCCAGATGGGCACCGGCGTGCCCCAGTAGCGGCTCCGTGAGAACTGCCAATCGACGTTGTTCTCGAGCCAGTCGCCCATGCGGCCTGTCTTGATGTGGGCCGGCACCCAGTTGGTCGCATTGTTGTTGGCGATGAGCTCTGCCTTGCGCTCGGTCGTGCGGATGTACCAGGCGTCGAGCGCGTAATAGATCAGTGGCGTCTTGCAGCGCCAGCACTCCGGGTATGTGTGGAGGATCGTCTCCGCTCGGTAGAGCAGTCCGCGCTCGCGCAGGTCGTCGATGATCCGTGGATCCGCCTCCTTGACGTGCAGGCCGGCGAACTTATCGACGTAGGGCAAAAACTTGCCGTCGAGCCCGACGGTGTGCTTGAACGGGATGCCCTTCTCCTGGCAGAGCCGCAGGTCGTCGATACCGTAGAGCGCCGAGGTGTGCACCACCCCGGTGCCCTCGTCGATGGAAACGAAATCCGCGTCGACCACGTATTGGGCGCGGCCCTCCTCTGGCACCGAGTAGGGATACAGCGGCTCGTACTCGAGCCCAAGGAGGTCGCGGCCCTTCATCCGCTCGACCACCTGCGGGGCTTCTTTGAGCACAGTGAGCCGCGCCTCGGCGAGGATGAGGTATTCGTCGCCTTCTTTCACCTTGATGTAGTCGAGGTCGGGCCCGACGGCGAGGGCCACGTTGCCGGGCAGCGTCCAGGGAGTGGTGGTCCAGGCGAGGACCGAGGTCTTGGGGTCTTTCTTGAGCCGGAAGCGGACGAACACGCTCGGGTCCGGCACGTTGTCGCGATAGCCCTGGGCAAGCTCGTGGCTGGAGAGCGGCGTGGCGCAGCGCGAGCAGTAAGGCGCGACGCGGAAGCCCTTGTAAACCAGGTTTTGCTTCCACATCTCGCTGAGCGCCCACCACACCGACTGGATGTAGTCGGAATTGAGCGTCCAGTAAGCATTCTCGTAGTCCTGCCAGAACGCCATCCGCTCGCTGAAGGCGACCCAGTCCTCGACGTACTCGTAAACGCTCTGCCGGGAGAGCTCGTTGAACCTCTCGACGCCGATCTCGTTTTCGATCGCGAACTTGCCCGAGATCTGGAGCTTCTTCTCGACCTCGATCTCGACCGGCAGGCCGTGCGTGTCCCAGCCTGCCTTGCGTTCGACATAGAACCCCTTCATCGTTTTGTACCGGCCGAAAAGGTCCTTGAACGCCCGGGCAAGGATGTGGTGCGTGGCGGGCTTGCCGTTGGCGGTGGGCGGACCTTCGTAGAAGACAAAGCGTGGCCGGCCTTCGCGCAGCTCGAGCGACTTCTGGAAGGTTCCCTCAGCTTTCCAGCGCTCCATCAGCTCGACTTCGAGCGCGGGGAAGCTGACGCGTTGATCGACTTTTTCGAACACTCTCACTCCACAGGAATACGTATTGACGATTCCTGGGACGAGTCCTCGAAGAGACCCGCGGTACCACCCAGATTCCCGAGGCAACCACCTCGGACCCTCGTTGGGTTCCGGCTCGGGAGTGATCTCGACTTCGTCATCGGCCGCCCGGCTTTCACCTTTCCGGGCTCTCTGTGGGCCGCTCAGACGCGTCTACCTGTCTCCGTCAACGCCGAGCGAACTCTGATTTTACGTCAGGAAGTTGCGCAGCAGCCCGATCAGGATCGCGGCCGCGAGCCAGACCACAAGCGGCGAGAAGTCGATCCCGGACACGAGCGGGAGGCGGCGACGGATCGGACCGAGCACGGGCTCGGTTACCCGCCACGCGAGGCGCGAAACGGCGTTGGTCGGATACGGGCTTAGCCACGAAAAGATGACGCGGATGAACACGACGACGATGAAGGCCTGGATCGCGTAGATGACCACGGTCAGGATGAGATTCATGGCCGCGGTCCGAACAGAACGCGGCCGAGACGCAGCATCGTGCTGCCCGCCCTCACCGCGTCTTCGAAGTCGCCGCTCATACCCATGGAAAGGATAGGGAGCGCAATTCCAAGCCGTTCCTGAGCTGCATCGCGCATCGCTTTCAGTTCCGTGAACGCCGGCTGTGGATCTCCGCTCGTCGGACCCATGGCCATCAAGCCTTGCAGCTGGAGCGCGCTCGCCGCCTCGTCGATCAAGGCGGCGGACCTGTCCGGATCGACCCCGCTCTTCTGCGACTCCCGCGCCACGTTGACCTCGATGAGCACGCGCTGCGCCGGGTCGAGGCGAGCCAGCGCCTGGACGAGGTGCGGCGAGTCGACCGACTGGATGAGGGCGAACCGGTGCGCGGCGAGGCGGACCTTGTTGCTCTGCAGATGGCCGATCAGGTGCCAATCGCCGCCCTGCACCTGGCCCATCTTCTCCAGTGCCTCATGGACGCGATTCTCGCCGAGCTCGCCCAGGCCGGCGTCGAGCGATTGCCTGCAGACTTCCGGCCCGAATCCTTTTGTGACCGCGACGATGGTGATCTCGTCCGGGTCGCCGCCGGCCCGCGCGATTCGGTCGCGGACCATCGCGAGGTTATCGGCAATGTTCACGGCAAGGCGACGATGGCGCCGAAACGTTTGCCGTCCGGATGGCGACGGTGCGATGGAAAGAGGTAGCTCTCCTTGGTGCACATGCCGATGTCGTAGATCGCCTTGGCGCCGGCACCCTCGAGCTGGGCGGCATTGGCCGCCGCCAGGTCGAGAAGCCATTTGCCTGCCCCTCCGGGGCTGATGAATCGGGCGTCGAATCTGGTCGCGACCTCCTCGCCGACCTCATAACAGCGGCCGCAGATCCCTGGCCCGATGCCTCCTCGAACGTGGCGGCAGCCGTACTCGTCCGCCATGTAGCCGACAGCCGCTGCCGCAACGCCCGCCAGGGTGCCGCGCCAACCCGCGTGGACCAGTCCCGCGACACGCTTTTCCGGATCCCACAGGACGATCGGGTAGCAGTCGGCGTACGTGGCGAACAAGGCCACTCCTCGGCGGTCGGTGAGCAGCGCGTCGACGTCGTCGACCGACCCCCCGGGCTCGTCGACACGAGCCACCGCGGCGCCATGCACCGAGCCAATGGTCGTGAGCTCCACCCCATCGAGGCCAAGGGCGCTGGCGAACACGCGGCGGGAGTCCAAAACCGGGCCGGGATCCGGGGCGTGTTTCAGGCCGACCGAACCAACGGCGACCGTCGAGAAGCCGTGGACGAAACCCGGTTCATCAGCCAGCTCCGGAATCTGCAGCGCCGCCGGGGTTGTGGTCACGCCTGAAGATTACGAACCCCAAGACCTCGGGAACGGCTCGCCGTTCGACGGTCTACTTGATCCATGAAAGGCCTTGCCTTGGTGCTTTTCAGATCAGGCGAGCCCTGCGGCCCATGCTCTCCGGGACCTAGATTCACGCGTTAGGCGGCAAAGACGGCTACTTCAGGCCGGTGATGGGCGCGTTAGGCGCCAAACGCGTCTACCTCGAACGGGTCAGGAGCGTCGGGAGCTCAGGACCTGTTCGATCTCCCTCTTGACCTGCTGCAGGTCCATGAACTCGCGGTAGACGGAAGCGAAGCGGATGTAGGCGACCTCGTCCAGGTCGCGCAGCCGGTCCATCACCATCTCGCCGATCTCCCCGCTGGGAATCTCGACCCGGCCGGAACGGCGCAGCTCCGCCTCGATGTCGTCGACGATGGCGCGCAGCCGCTCAGGCGAGATGTCGCGCTTCTCGGTCGCCTTCTTCAGCCCGGTGAAAAGCTTCTGCGGGTCGAAATCCTCGCGCCGCCCATCCTTCTTCGTCACGAAGAACGGCACCGTCTCGATCCGCTCGTAGGTGGTGAAACGCTGCCCGCACTGCAGGCATTCGCGCCTCCGGCGAATCGCCTCCCCGACCTCCGAGTCGCGGGAGTCGACCACCTTCAGGTCGTGATGACCGCAGTACGGGCAACGCAAATGAACTCCTCTGTATTGCTACATCCGGTTGCGCAGAAACGCCGGAATGTTGATGTCGCCGAGCTCCTCGAGACCGAACTCGGGCCGCTCGATCGTACGACGCTGCGTCTCCTGCCTCGCGTCCTGTCGCGCGTCCTGCTGGGTCTTGCCGCCGAAGCCGGTGGCGATGACCGTGATCTTGATCTCGCCGGCCATGGTGTCGTCGCGGACGACACCAAAGATGATGTTGGCGCCTGGATCCGCCGCTGCGCGCACGATCTCGGCCGCCCTCTGGACTTCCTGCAGGGTGATGTCTTTGCCGGCGGTGATGTTGAATAGGATGCCTTTGGCGCCGTCGATGGACGTCTCGAGCAGTGGGCTCGAGACCGCTTGCTTGGCGGCGTCCTCGGCGCGGCTGTCGCCGGCTCCGTGCCCGATTCCCATCAGCGCCTCGCCGGCGTTCTCCATGATCGCCTTCACGTCGGCGAAGTCGAGGTTGATGACGCCTGGCTGAGTCACCAGGTCCGAGATGCCCTGGACGCCCTGGCGCAGGACATCGTCCGCCATCCGGAAGGCCTCCTCGAGCGTCGTCTTCGAGCTGGCCACCTGGGCCAGCCGGTCGTTGGGGATGACGATGAGCGCGTCGACCTGGGCGCGCAGCGCCTTGATGCCTTCCTCAGCGGTGTCGTTGCGGATCCGGCCCTCGAAAGCGAACGGCCGCGTGACCACCCCGATGGTCAGGGCCCCTGCCTCCTTGGCCAGCTCGGCCACGATGGCCGCAGAACCGGTGCCCGTGCCACCGCCCATGCCGGCGGTGATGAACACCATGTCCGACTCCTGGACGACGGCCGTCAGCTCTGTCCGGCTCTCGTCGGCCGCGTCGCGGCCGCGCGTCCAGTCACCGCCCGCGCCCAATCCGCGCGTGACCTTGTTGCCGATCTGGACCTTGATATCGGCCTGACAGCGCTCGAGCGCTTGCTTGTCAGTGTTCACGGCGATGAACTGAACCTTCAAGGCTTTCGAGATCATGCGATTGACGGCGTTACCTCCGCCGCCACCGCAGCCGACGACCTTGATCCTTGCTCGCCCCTCGTGCAACTCGCTTTCTTTGCTCATATCGATCAGGTGGTCCTCCTTCCTATGTGCTCTTGCCATGGCGAGCTCAAGCTGGTTTTTGGTGTTCTCTCTAGAAAAAATCTCGCAGCCACCTCACTGTTTTTTGATACGTGTTGCCGAACGTGGCCGGCTGCCGCGTGTTGCTGTAACCCGCGTGTGCACGAGCCCCCCATTTCACCAACCCGGCAGCGACCGCGAACGACGGTCCGTGTGCTTTGTCGGCGAGCCCGGTCAGACCGATCGGTTGACCGAGCCGCGCTGATGTGTTGAACACAGCCTGCGCGGAGTCCATCGTGCCCATCAGCCTCGAGCCGCCTCCGGCGACGACGACGCCCGCCGGCAGCAGCTGGTCGAAGCCCGACTTGCGAACCTCCTCGCGCGCCATCTGGAAGATCTCCACCATGCGCGGGCCGATGATCTCGGCGAGGAAGCGGCGCGGCAGCGCCTGGATGCGGTCGCCGCCAACCTGACGGACCTCGACCTTCTCTGCGTGGTCGATCACGTCGGGGAGCGCGTGGCCGTAGTTGAGCTTCAGGCTCTCTGCTTCGTCGAGCGTCGTACGCAGCCCGATGGCGATGTCGCTGGTTACGTGGTTGCCGCCGACGGGGAGAACCGCCAGGTGTCGCGCCGTGCCTTCGTTGAAGACCACTACGTTGGTGGTTCCCGCGCCGATCTCGACCAGGCACACGCCCAGCTCGATCTCCTGCTGGGTCAACACGCCCTCGCCGGCGGCGAGCCCGGCGCAGACCACATCTTCAACGTCGAAGCCGGCGCCGTGAACGCACTTGATCACATTCTGGACTGCAGTCTGGGCGCCGGTGATGATGTTGGTCTCGACCTCGAGCCTGCGGCCGGTCATGCCGACTGCGTCGCGCACGCCGTCCTGCCCGTCCACGGTGTACGCGCGCGGGATGACGTGGATGACCTGGCGGTCGCTTGCAATGCTTATCGCGCGGCTCGCCTCGACGACGCGTTGCACGTCGTCATCGCCGATCTCGTGGTCGGGATGCGCGACCGCGACGACGCCTGTCGAGTTCTGGCTCCAGGTGTGGGTTCCGCCCAGTGAGACGACCACCGACTCGATGCGGTGGCCGGCCATCCGCTCCGCCGCCACGGTTGCGGCCTGGATCGATGCGATGGTTTTGTCGAGGTTCACCACGACGCCTTTGCGCAGGCCGTCGGAAGGGCTTTCGCCCACGCCGAGGATGCTCACCGGAGCTCCCGGCTCATCAGACTCTGAGATGACCACCGCGACCCGGCTTGTGCCCAGGTCTAGACCGACGGTTTTCTTCCGCCGTGACAAAACTTGTGCTGGAACGCCTCCTGGAACGACGAGATCTACTGGCGGGTTGCCGGGATTATATCGGCTCCAGGTCCGTTGCGGGGCCACATTTTGTGGGTTGGGCCCCACCGAGTTCTAGGACTTGTGTCTCCGGTGCTAAGGAATCGTCTTGGAGCAGGTCTTCTCCGCGGCGGTGATGCGGTCCATGTCGGGCTGCACGTACTGCGCGATCTCGGCGAACTTCACCATTCCCTGGCGGTAGAGGTCCATGTTGTTTCCGTTGACGAAGCCGCTGATCGCCTGAGAGACGCCCTGCTCCATGCCTTGCCAGTCGTACTTGAACTGCTGGACCTGGCGGGCGATGCAGGCTGGGACGTGCGACTGGTCAAGGACGTCCTCGGTGGCGAGCATCGCCTTGTTCGTCGCGACGAGGGCGTCCTTGCAGCTTGGGGGCATGCCGGTCATGGTGCAGCTGTTCCCGACCCACTGCAGAGGGCCGATCGCAGCAGTCAGGGACGGCGCCAGGTCGACATTGATAAAGCGGTCTGCCTGCTCGTAGTCGGAGATGAGGGGCGTGGGTGTGGTGGCCACCACCTGGGCGCTGCTGGTCTGGAAGTAGGCGAGCTGTCCACGGACGTAGATCGCGGTGATCGCTATGACCACAAGAAGCAGCGCGCCAGTGAGGTAGATCCACTTCCGCGAAGCGGTGGACGGCGCCGTGTTCCATGCGGGGGCGGGCGCCGGTTCCGCGACGGCTGGAGGTGGGGGTTCGGGGGCGGCCGATCCAGGAGGTGAGGCCAACCAGGCCGGGGCCTGGTCGAGCCATTCGGGCTTGGCGGGGGCGGCCGGAGCGGCCGGTGGGGCCGGTGGGGCGGCTGGCCGGGAGGGCATCGGTTGCCAGCTCTGGCCGTTCCACCAGTAGTTTCCATCGGGTGAGATGGGCGGGGCTTGGGCCATCGGCGTGGATTGTATTAACGAGGTTGTTAATTGTTTCCGTCTTAAGGCCGTGCACCGCGCCTGGAGAACTTGGCTACTGGCTCTGAGGAGGGTGTGGTGGGTGCGTCTGGGTGGCCGGGGTCAGGCGCCTGGAGAACTTGGTGACGGGCTGTGAAGAGGGTGTGATGGGTGCGTCTGGGTGGCCGGAGGTCGGGCGCCTTGGAGAAGTTGGCTACGGGCGGTGAAGAGGGGTTGGTGCGTTTGGGTGGCCGGGGTCAGGGCCTTGGAGAACTTGGTGACGGGCTGTGAAGAGGGTGTGATGGGTGCGTCTGGGTGGCCGGAGGTCGGGCGCCTTGGAGAAGTTGGCTACGGGCTGTGAAAAGGGTGTGGTGGGTGCATCTGGGTGGCCGGGGAGCAGCGCATGGAGAAGTTGGCTACGGGCTGTGAAGAGGGTGTGGTGGGTGCGTCTGGGTGGCCGGGGTCGGGCGCCTGGAGGACTTGGCTACGGACTGTGAAGAGGGTGTGGTGGGTGTGTCTGGGTGGCCGGGTCAGCGCTTGGTGAGGTCGGGTGAACCTTTCTGCATGTTAATTTACTTGACATCGTACGTATGTTTGGTACAATATTGACATGCTCGAGCTGGTTCCTCAGGAGGTCGACGTCGCCTACGAGATGGTCGGCATCCGGCAGGCCATCGACGAGCTCGAGCTCCAGTTCTCCCGCCTCGCCGCCACCTTCGACAAAGGTGCCTACTGGGAGCAGGAGGGCTCCAACAGCCCGATCGACTGGATTCGCTTCAACTGCCACCTCACCTCCAACGCGGCCGGGGCACGGATCGCAGTCGGCGAGAACCTGGGACGCATGGCGGAGAGTGCGCAGGCCATGCAGGCAGGTGAGATCGGCTTCGCCCACCTGGTCGAGCTGGCGCGGACGGCTGATGCGGTGGGTAAGGCCTTTGACGAAACCAAGCTCCTGGAGCTGGCGCGCGAGAACTCACCCGGCAAGTTCCACTACAAGTGCATGCACTACCGCCACTCGGTCGACGCCAAGGCAGTCGCCGAAGAACAGGCCGAGCTGGCCGAGACGCGCTTCCTCCACCTGAACACGCAGGATGACGGCGGCCTTTTCATCACCGGGCTGCTCGACCCCGTCGGCGGCGCGCTGGTGCGCAACGCGCTGGAGCCGCTGGCGCGCAGCTCAGGCGCTGACGACTATCGCGATGCGCCCAAGCGCTGGGCCGACGCCCTGGTCGAGCTGGCCTCGAGCAAGACCAGGATCCAGATGCAGGTCACGAGCTCGGTCGAGACTCTGCTCGACCTGGTCGGAGCACCGGGCGCGGAGACCGAGTTCTCCCTCCCCATCTCCTCCAAGACAGTCGAGCGCTGGGCCTGCGACTCGAGCCTGAGCCGAATCCTGATGCAGGACTCGGTGGTGATCGACGTCGGCCGGAGCGAGCGGACGATCAAAGGACCACGGCGCCGGGCGCTGATCTCGCGGGACAAGCACTGCCAGTGGCCGGGTTGCGAGCGGACGGCGTCAAAGTGCGATGGACATCACGTCGTGCATTGGCTGCACGGCGGCGGCGGAGAGATCGAAAATCAGATCCTGCTCTGTCACCGGCATCACTGGATGGTGCATGAGGGCTGCTGGCAGCTGGTCAAGACCGATGATGGCCGGATCGTGACCATCGCACCGACAGTCACCTTCGGACTGCCGCGCGGGCCGGACTGAGTTAGAGATAGTGCCGGCGGATCGCTCCCAGGTTGTTGAAGATCCGAACGCCGAACGCCACGATCGCCGCGATCGAGAGGTCCACGCCCAGCTTGTCCCCAAAATAGGTCAGGCCTCCGGCCAGGGTCATGTTCGTGATCAAGCCACTGAAGAACACTCGCGGCTCGAAGGTGCCGGCGATGTAGGCCTTGAACGCGCCGAAGATCGAGTCGAGAGCCGCCAGCAGCGCCACCGCGGTGTAGCGCGCGTAGGTGATCGGGATCGTGACAGGCGACAGCAGGCCGAGGATCACGCCAAGGATCGCGAACAGGATCGCGACGATGATTACTTGCATGCGTTCGGGGACGGAGTCGCACCGGGCGACGGCGATGCCGGCGCCGGTTCGCGAGACTTGTAGCCGACCGCAGGCTCGGAGGGGTTCATGACGTTGACGTACTCGAGGTCGGTCGAGCTGTAGTCGACGTTGCCATTGCCCGCGATGGCTTTGAGGGCGGTCAACTTGTCCCGCAGAGCGGCGAACTCCTCGGGCGTCAGCACGCGGCCAAAGTAAACCTTCCACCCTCGCTTGGCCACCAACGTCAGGTCGCCGCAGGAATCGAAGATGAACGTTGCGACATCCTGGCCGATCAAGGTGGGCATCGCCCGCTGCATGTTCACCAGCGCGGTCAACAGCTGCGGGTCGAGCGCCCTGTCCCCCACCTTCGGGTCTTTACCTGCGGGTCCCTGGATCACGACCAGGCCGGCCGACGTGCTGGTCGGGCCCAAGACCACGGCCTGGCTGGACAAAAGAAAGACGTGTGTTGACGCGCCCGCGTGGTATGCGGCCACGGGCTGCCACTCGCTCACCTGCACGACGACGGTGCCTGGGAACTGCGGCTGAACGGTCGCTGTGCGCACCCACACCTGGTTGAGCAGGCGCTGCTGAGCCGACAGACCGTCGATCGAGATGATGGATGCGCTGCCCTGCAGGCCCGCCGCGTGGGCGACCTGGCTCGTGGTCATATGACGCGCACCAACCACCTCGACCGCGCGAACCGCCATGACCGGGCCGAACCACAGCCACGCCAGCAGCCCCGCCTCGACAACGGCCACAAGCGCGGCAAGCGCACGCCATCCCGGATGGACGTCCGGCTCGGCGGCGGAGGCGCGGATTGCCCGCTCGGAGCGCGTCCCCGGCTGGCCGCGCAGCGGTTCAGTTCGCTCGAGCTCCGCGGGCCAGTTCGGGCGAGGGCGGGCCGAGCTGCGGCGCCGAAACATCATTTAGGCGGGGGCCCGCTGTGGTGCTGGTGCCGGCCGACTGCGTGATCGACCAGTCGCTGGCACAGCTCATCAAACCCAATCCCGGCCGCGCGTGCGGCGTCCGGCAAAAGCGACAGCTCGGTCAGGCCCGGCACGGTGTTGATCTCGAGCACCCACGGCGTGCCGGCCGCGTCGACGATGATGTCGACGCGCGCCATGCCCGAACAACCCAGCTCAGTGAATGCGCGCTCGGCGGCGTCTGAGGCCGACGCCCGTGCCGTTTCGGGGATGCGGGCCGGGATGATGTGGTGCGACTTCCCGGCCGTGTACTTCGCGTCGTAGTCGTAAACAGGGTTGTCGCTCACGATCTCGAGCGTCGGCAGGACCTGAAGCTCCGGTGTGGCCAGGACCCCGATTGTGACCTCGGTTCCTTTCGCGAATCGCTGCACCAGCACGCGGCGGTCATAGCGACCTGCGAGCACGAGACCGCTGGCCACATCGTCTGCGTCCTTCGCAATGGTCAGCCCGATGGTCGACCCCTCGCGCACCGGCTTGACGACCAGTGGCAGCCCGAACCGAGCGACTACGCGCTCCACGACGTCCGCGGCCAACCCTTGCTTCATCTCCAGCTCCTCGAACTCAGGCACATGGAGGCCGATCGCCGCCATCACCTTGCCGGCGCGCGACTTGTCCATGCACAGTGCCGAGGCAAGCACGCCGGAGCCGGTGTACGGAATTCCGAGGAGCTCGAGCATGCCCTGCACCGTGCCGTCTTCCCCGAGGCGGCCGTGGAGCGCGTTGAACACGCACTCGAAACCGCCGTCGCGTAAGACGTCCCACGTGCCCCCGTCGAGGTCGACAGGCGTGACGTCGTGGCCGCGCCCGCGCAAAGCCTTGGCGACCTGCTCGCCAGACCTGAGCGACACCTCGCGCTCGGCCGATTTACCTCCTCGAAGTACCGCCAGCCTCATTTCCAGCGGCCGACCATCTCGACTTCTGGCTCGAGCACGATGCCCGATCGCCTCTTCACCTCCGCGATGACGCGGTCGATGAGGTGGCGGACATCAACCGCGGTCGCTCCGCCTTCGTTGACGATGAAATTGCCATGCAGAGGCGAGATCACCGCCTTGCCTTCGCGCGCGCCTTTCAATCCCGCGGCCTGGACGAGACGACCGGCCGAGTCGCCCGGCGGGTTCTTGAAGACGCTACCGCAGTTCTTGGTCTTGATCGGCTGTGTCTCGTTGCGCTCGCTGGTCAGCCGTGCCATGACCTCTTTCGCCAGCTCCCCATCGCCCCGCTCCAGGCGGATCGTGGCCGACACCACGAGCGCGCCGCGCAGAGGCCCTTCGCGCAGCGCAGACGTGCGATAGCCGAGCTGCAGCTCGGAGGGCTTCCATGTCTTCTTGCCGCCACCCGGCAGGTAGCCTTCGACCTCGACCAGCACTTCGCGGATCTCCTTGCCCCAGCACCCTGCGTCCTGGTACACGGCGCCGCCCACCGTCCCGGGGACGCCGATCGCCCACTCGAACCCGCGCAGGTTCGCGTCGGCGGCGATCCGGGCGAGGCGCATCATCTTGAGACCGGCCGCGGCCTTTACTCGCGTGCCGTCGACCTCGTGCTCCCGACTCACCACGCGCAGGACAAGGCCTTCGACGCCCCGGTCCGCGACCAGCAGGTTGGTTCCCGCGCCAAGGAGCAGGTACGGGACGTCCCGCTCCTTCGCTCCTTCGAGCACCTTCTCGATGGCTTCGGCCCGCGACATCTCGAGAAAGAACTCCGCCGGGCCTCCGATGCCGAAGGACGTGCGCGACGCAAGCGGTTCGTCCTCCCGCACGGCGGGCAGGCCGCGCAGCCAGGCGAGGTTAGACCTTGTGCGCCAGGTCATCGCCCAACTTCTTGATGTCGCCGGCGCCCATCAGCAGGACGAGGTCGTCCGGTCCGACGATCTCCTCGAGCGCCTCTTTCGCTTTGACGAAGTCACCCACGTAAATTCCGTTGGGAAGCTGATCCGCCAGCTCGGAGGCACGGACGCCCGACACGTTGTCCTCGCCCGCGCTGTACACGTCGAGCACGAAGACCCTGTCTGCCCCTACGAAGGCGTGCGTGAAGTCCCGCATCAGCGCGTGCAGCCGTGAGTAGCGGTGCGGCTGGAAGACCACGATCAGGCGTCGGTGGCGGAGCTCGCGCGCGGCTTCGATGGTCGCGCGAACCTTGGTCGGATGATGAGCGTAGTCGTCATAGACCGTCCCTCCCTGGAACACCCCCAGAAACTCGAGGCGCCGGTGGGCACCAGGAAAGGTCTTCAGCGCGGCCGCGACGTCGGCGAATTCGATGCCAATCTCAAGGGCCATCGCGGCGGCGCCGGTCGCATTCTGGATGTTGTGGCGACCGGGCTGCCGAAGGTTGACGTGCCCGAGAAGGTCAAGGCCTCGATAGATCGGAAAAGGACGAACCGGCTCGGAGCGGTACGTTGCGTCGTGGCGAAAACCATAGGTGACCTTGCGCGCCTTCGGTTTCAGCTCGCGCGCGAGGTCGTCGTCCGCGCACAGGACGGCCAGGCCCTCCTTGGGCAGGCCTTCGATGAACCACTGGAAAAGATCGCGCACGGCGCTCAGGTCGCGGAAGTGGTCCGGATGGTCGAGCTCGATATTGGTGACGATCGCCCGCTGCGGGTGATGAAGCGTAAGAGTGCCGTCCGACTCGTCGGTCTCGGCGACCAACCACTCCGATTGCCCCGCGCGGGCGCTCGACCCGTCGCCGACCAGGACCGTCGGGTCGTAGCCGGCCGTGACGAGGATGTGGCCGAGCATGTGCGTGACTGTCGTCTTGCCTGCGGTGCCGGCGATGGCAATCGAATCCGAAGAGTTGATCAGGCGGGCGAGCATCTCAGCACGGCTGACGACTGTGACTCCCATCGCGCGCGCAGCGTCCAGCTCGGGTGACTTCTTGATCGCGCCGCTGTAGACCAGCAGATCCTGACCGAGCACGTGCTCCGGATCGTGACCGAGGAAGATCTTGACCCCGGCCTCCTCAAGCTCGTCAGTGGTCTGCGATTCCTTGACGTCGCAACCGCTCACCTCGTCGCCCCTCGCGAGAAAGACGCGCGCGAGGGCGGACACGCCCGCGCCTCCGGCGCCCATCAAGTGGACCTTCATCCGTTCGCCACCTCATGCAGGACGGCCAGCACGCGCTGCGCCGCGTCCCGCCGGCCGGCCGCCGCCGATGCTTTAGCCATCGCCCGCAGCCGATCGGCATCGAGGCTTTCGATCGCGCGCAACAGCGTTTCGCCGGAGAGCTCAACGTCGGGGATCTGGATCGCGGCGCCCGCCTCGACCATCGCCGTTGCGTTTTCTTCCTGGTGGCCTCCGCCGAACGTTCCAGGGACGAGGATCATCGGCAGCCCGACGGCAGTCGCCTCGGCAATCGTGCCCACACCTGCTCGGCTCACCAGCAGGTCGGCGCGGGCCATGAGCGCAGGCATGTCATCGCTGAATGTGAGCCCGGAGTAGCGGTCGTGTGAGTCGCGGACCTCGGCGATGCCCGTCGCGCCCTGAGCGCCGGCGACGTGGATCACCTCTTCAAAACGCGCGCCAAGCCCATCGAGCGCAGACCACACCGCCTGGTTGAGGTGGCGCGCACCCTGGCTGCCTCCGGTCACGAGCAGGACGCGCGGCGGCACGTTCGGCGTGCGCGGGGCGAAGCCATCGCGCAGAGGCACGCCCGTGACCACTATGTGCCCATGCTTCAGACGTTGTTCAGTCCCGGGCAGCGTCGTACATACCGCTGCGGCGCCCGCGGCGAAATATCTCGTGGCCAGGCCGGGGCGGACGTCTTTCTCGTGCAATACATAAGGAATACGGCGCATTCGCGCCGCTGCGACGGCGGGCGCCATCACGTAGCCGCCCATGCCCAGCACCACGTCGGGCCGGAACCGGTCCGCGATCCCGAGCGCTGAACGCAGTGCGAGCGGTATGAGAGCCGGCAGGGCCAGGTTCTTCCAGGGCGCGTCGCGGTCGAGGCCCCGAATGCGGACGGTCTCCAGCTCGAAGCCGGCAGCGGGGACGAGCCGCTCCTCGGGACCGCCGGAGCGGCCGACCATGAGCACAGCACCTCCCGGCTCCTCAGCGCGAAACGCTCGGGCGACCGCGAGAGCCGGAAACAGGTGCCCGCCGGTCCCGCCGCCCGCGATCAAAAGTCTCATCTGACCTCCGATTGTTCCCTAATGCCGAACCTGAGCCGTGGCGGGCGATGCTCAGCAGGACCCCGACCGCCGCCAGCGACGTAGCCAGGGCGGTTCCTCCGTAGCTGAAAAAAGGCAGGGGAACGCCCGTGATCGGCAGGGTGTTGGTCACGGTCGCCATGTTCAGGAGCGCCTCGAAGGTGACCCAGGTCGTGATCGAGGCGGCGAGCGCCATGCCGAACCTGTCGGGGGCGCGCAGCGATGCTCGGTACCCGCGCAGCCCGAAGACGAGGAATCCGAGCATCACCAGCGTCGTGCCGATAATCCCCGTCTCCTCGCCGATGATGGCGAAGATGAAGTCGGTGTGAGCCTCCGGGAGCCAACCGTACTTCTCGATCGAATGACCAATGCCGACGCCGAAGATGCCGCCCGAAGCCAGCCCGTAGAGCGACTGCGTGGCCTGGAAGCCTGCGCCGAGAGGATCTGCCCACGGGTTCTTGAACGCGGTCAGACGGGCGAATCGGTACGGCTCGAGCAGGGTGACAGCGACAAGGCCAAGGCCGAGCGCACCCACGAGCAGGATGATGTGGCGGAGCCGACCGCCGCCGGCCCAGTACGCGGAAAGGAAGATCGCGACGGTGACCACGGCCGTGCCCAGGTCTCGTTCCAGCATTAAAAGGACGAGCACGCCCGCGAGCATTGCCGCGAACGGAACGAAGACGTGCTGAAAGTCCCCCATTCGCTGCGAGTTGCGGTCGACCCAGTGCGCGACGAAGACGGCGAAGGCAAGCTTGCCCAGCTCCGAAGGCTGAAACGTGCCGAGCGGCCCGGCGTCGAACCAGCGGCGGGCGCCGTTGACGCTCACGCCGAGATGCGGCACGAGCACGAGGAGCATCAGGATCCCGGCCGCGACTGCGCCCGCTGGAGCCAGCGGCCGGATCCGGCGGTAATCGATTCGGCCGAGCACGAACAGCGCGACGAACCCGATCGCGAGCCATGCGGCCTGCCGTTCCGCGTAATAGAAGGTCGACTGATGCTGGTTGTAGGCGAAGGCGACGCTGGCGCTGGTCACCATGACGAGGCCCCCTGCGCATAGAAGCACGGTCGTGAACAGGAGCAGCCGGTCCGGCTGCGGACGCTCGCGGGCGGTCGAGCTGCGGGCAGACCCCGTCCAGGACGCGCTACCCGCGCCTCTTGAACTCACGCGGCAAACCGCTTTCGGACCAGCTCTTTGAACTGGTTGCCGCGGTCCTCGAAGTCCTTGAACATGTCAAAGCTCTTGTAGGCCGGGCTCAGGAGGACGACGCTGCCCAGCCTCGCGAGGCCTGCCGCGGTCGACACCGCCTCCTCCAGGTTCTGCGCGCGCACGACCTTCGGATGGGAGCGCAGCTCCTCCGCCAGCTTGTCCGCCGAGGCGCCGATGAGGATCACGGCCTCGGTGTTCGCGAGGACGTCGGCGGTCCAATCGTGCAGGTCGAAGTCGCTGCCGTAGCCGCCCGCGATGAGGATGACCGGCGCCCCGGGGAAGGCGTTGAGGGCCACGCGGCCAGCGTCCGGGTTGGTCGCCTTCGAGTCGTTGTACCAGCGCACGCCGGCCCATTCCCCGACGAGCTCGAGCCTGTGCTCGACGCCTCGGAACGAGCGGATGGCTTCGTTGATGGCGTCGTCTGGCAGGCCCGCGATGCGTCCCACCGCCGCGGCGGCGAGCGCGTTCTCCATGTTGTGCCGCCCTGGCAGCGGCATCGGCGGCAGCGGCTGGTGCTGGTCGAACCACACCACCTGCCCACTCGCCCTTGACGCGAGACCGCGCACGATCTCGTCCCGGCCGTTGAGGACTGCGTAGTCCGCGCCCTCGATCGCGCGCGCCTTGAGGTCGACGTAGCGCTCCATGGTTCGGTGCCGATCGAGGTGGTCGGGAGTGATGTTGAGAACCACGCCGGCGTGCAGGTGAGGCTTGTCGACCGACTCGAGCTGAAAGCTCGACAGCTCGAGCACAACGAAGTGCTCGAGCCTGATCTCGTCCACGCGATCGAGCACGGTGTCGCCGATGTTGCCGCCGACGACGACAGGACGCGGTCCCGCCGAGAGCACAGCGCCCGTCAATGCGGTGGTGGTGGTTTTTCCGTTCGTCCCGGTAATGCCGACGACGGTGCCCTTGCACAGCTTGAGGAAGAGGTCGATCTCGCTCGAGACCTTGATGCCTTTGGCCCGGGCATCGTTCAGCAAGTCGGAGTCCCAGGGCACGCCGGGGCTGGCATAGACGATGTCGACGCCCTCGAGCGCGCGGGCGTCATAACCGCCGAGCTGGAGGTCTACGCCGGACGGCATCTGGCTGAGGGTCGACTGCAGGTCGGCGGCCGGCTTGCGGTCCACGACGCGAACTTTCTGGCCTTCAGCTGTGAGGTGCAGCGCGAGCGCGACGCCGCTGCGCGCCGCGCCCACCACCAGTGCCGTCAAACCAATAGCCGCACGAGAGCTACTGCAGCGATCGCCGAGACCAACCCCGCCCCCCAGAAGGAGAGCGCGATGCGGTTCTCAGACCAACCCTCGTGCTGGAACGTGTAGTGGATCGGGGTCATGGTGAAAACGCGGCGTCCGCCGCTGGCTTTGAAGTAAGCCACCTGAATGATGACAGAGAGGGTCTCGAGTACAAACACAAGAGCGACGATCGGCAGCAGCAGAAGCATGCCCTGCTGGATCGCCATCGCAGCGAGCGCATAGCCGATGGCGAGCGACCCGGTGTCGCCCATGAACACGCGGGCGGGATGGCGATTGAAAACAAGGAAGGCGATCAACGCGCCACACAGGACCATCGCCACCGCCTTTTCGCCGGCCGGCGCGTTCGGCATGAAGATCGCCATGGCCCCGACCCCGATGACCGACAGGCCGGCGGCAAGGCCATCCATCCCGTCAGTGATGTTCACGGCGTTGGCTGTGGCGACCACGGCCACGACTGCGAGCGGAAAGATGACCCACGGCGTAGCCGGCAGAAAGAGCTGATGGGTGCCCTGGACGGTGGCGAGCCACGCCACCGGAATCGCCAGGAGGAGCTGGATCGGAAGCTTCAGACGTGCTGGGATTCCGCGCGTTCCGACACGCAGCTTGCTTCGGTCGTCGGCGAAACCAATCACGCCGCCAGCGACAAGCGCCGCTACTGAGGACAGCGCGCCGGGGTGTCCTGCGATCGTCGCGAGGATCCCGCCGAGGATCGCGAGCGAGACGAACAGGATGCCTCCCCCTGTAGGGGTGCCGGCCTTCTTCTGATGGGAGTCCGGCAGCTCTTCCTGGATCACCTGGCCCGCGCGCAGCGCGCGAAGTGTGCGAATGATCGTCGGGTAGAGGATCAGCGCGAGGACGAAGCCGACAACGAGGGTGACGAGGTCGAGAATCAAGCTGCGGTCAGCTCGTTGACCAGCTCATCCAGACGCACACCGTGCGACCCTTTGATCAGAACTCGGTCGCCGGGCGAGGCGTTGCGGCGCACCCAATCGGCCGCGGCAGCGCGATCGGGCACGACCTCACCGCCGCCGACCTCGGCCATGATCCGCGCGTTGTCGCCGTCGACGACGCAGAAGGCGTCGAAAACGTCGGCGGCCTTGACCCCGATTCGACGGTGCGCCTCCGCGGTCATCGGTCCCAGCTCGCGCATCTCGCCCAACACCGCGAGCAGGCGGCCTTGTCGAGGACCCTCGGCGACGGTATCGAACGCCGCGAGCATCGATTCAGGGCTGGCGTTGTACGCGTCGTCGATGATCGTGTAGCCCCCGGGAGTGGCCACCTCCTGCAGGCGGTGCTCGACCTGGACCTCGCCGAGCGCGGCAGCGCCAACCGCGAGCGGCACGCCGGCGAACTCGCACGCGGCGAGCGCGGCTGCAGCGTTGAGAGCCTGGTGGCGTCCGTGCAGGGAAAGCCTTACCTCAACTCCTCGCACCGAGAAATCGGAGCCACCGCCACTCAACGCTCGATACTGCTCGACCCTGTAGTCGCCTTCTTGCTCGCCGAAGGTCGCTATGCGCGCCGAGGTCATCTGCGCCAGCAGCGGATAGAACTCGTTGTCTGCATTGAGGACGGCGAGTCCCTGCTCGGGCAGAGCCGCGGCCAGCTCGCCCTTGGCGCGCGCCAGCTCCTCGCGCGACTGGAAGAACTCGATGTGGACCACGCCGACGTTTGTCACTACGCCGATTACCGGCTTCGCGAGCGCGGCCAGACGCGCGATATCACCGGCACGCTGCATGCCCATCTCGAGCACGAGTGCGGAGTGATGCGGTTCGAGGCTCAGGATCGTGAGCGGCACACCCGTCTCAGTGTTGAGGTTGCCCTCTGTGCGCAAGACGTTGAAGTGGGTGGCGAGTATCGCGGCCACCATCTCTTTGGTCGACGTCTTGCCGTTGCTGCCGGTCACCGCGACGACGAGGGGCTGAACGCGGCGCAGCGCATGCGCCGCGAGCGAGTAGAGGGCCGCCCACGTGTCCGGGACCAGCACCTCGACGATGCCAGGGGGAAGCTCGGCTTTGCGCTGTACGACCACTGCGGCCGCGCCGCGGGAGATCGCGTCGGCGACGTAGTCGTGGCCGTCCTTGTCCGCCCCGCGGAGGGCAAAGAAGATCCCGCCTGACTTCACCTCGCGCGAGTCGGTGTGGAACGTAGAGAACGTCTCGCCGACCTGGGTGCCGCCAACTTCACCGCCGCCCGTCGCCTCTAGGATCTCGAGGAGGCTCAGCCTCATGTGTATGTCCCCTGCGAACCATTAGTGGTCATGACGGCTATCAACACTAAGTGCAGTTGCAGCCCGGATTCACTCCGGGCGTCCCCAAGCGCCGCCACGTTGCAACCAAGACGCGACCTGTGGAAGCCCAGAGGCGGTTCCGCGGGGGAGATCCGCAGATCTCACCCGCGCTCTTAGTGGCCGTCCGGTGTTATGTGCCAGTCAACGACCATGGTCTGCGCAATCTTCTGCCAGATCGGTTCCGCGGTCATATAGCCGTCGTTCAGGGTCCAGTCCCGGTCGGCGCCCGGGTAGTGCGGCTTGCGTACCACCACCAGCATCGTGAAGCGCGGGTGCAGGGCGGGGAGGTAGCCGACGAACGAAGTCCACACGTCGCCCGTGTACTGGCCATCGACGGGGATCTGCGAGGTTCCGGTCTTGCCGCACTGGTCGAGCTGAAAGCCTGGTACGCGCGAGGTCCATCCCGAGCCGTGCTGCACGACCTGCTGCATCATCGTCGTCATCTTCGCCGCCGTCTCCGGCGTGATCACCTGGCGCTGGGGCTGCAACAGCACCGGGTTGACCTGCGTTCCCACTCGCTCCACCACATGCGGCGGCGCATACCTCCCTCCGTTGGCGACCACGTTGATCGCCGACAACATCTGGACCATGTTCACGTCGATTCCCTGGCCGAACGAGGTGGTGGCGTATTGCGAGTCCCCCATCGCCGACGCGGACGGCGGCGGGATGAAGCTCTCGCCTGCGACGTCGATGCCGCTCGGCTGGGTCAGCCCGAATGCCTGCAGGTTCTTGTAGAAAGCGTCGTGACCTTCCGCCTGCATGGCCTTGATCGCGCCCACGTTGTATGAGCTCTCGAGGACGCGCGTGTAATCGATGTTCCCGTGGTTGCGCCGGTCCCAGTCGTAGATCCGGTAGCCTCCGACTGTGATCACGCCGGGATCGTTGATCACCGTGTTCGGAGCGATCGCACCTGCGTTGATGGCGCCCGACAGCGTCACCACCTTCATCACAGAGCCAGGCTCGTACACATAGCTGAGGACGTTGTCCTTGAACGTGGCAGGGTCGGTGTGGTTGAAATCGTTCGCGCTGTAGCTCGGGTAATCGGCCCACGCGACGATCCCGCCCGTCGCGGGATCCATGATCAGGACGCTTCCGCTCTCAGCGTTGTCCTTCTTGACGCCGTCGGCGAGGAGCTGCTCGGCCGCGTACTGGATGTTGGCGTCGACCGAAAGCACCAGGTCCGAGCCGTTGACTGGGTTCTGGTGGGTGTGGGTGCCGAGCACGATCTCCCGGTTGGCAAGATCGCGATAGCTCGAGATGTAGCCCGGGGTCCCCGCCAGCAACTTCTGGTACTCCTGCTCGAGGCCGTAGTTCCCGTTGCCGTTCCAGTCGACAAAGCCGAGGAGGTTCGCGGCCAGCGTGGTGCCCTGCCCGACACCGGGCAGATAGGAGCGCTGGGTCTCTTCCTGCAAGCCGACACCGGGTAGTTTCAGCAGGCGCAGCTGGTCGGCCTTCGCTTTCGGAAACCGGCGCTGGATGTAAGCGAACTTGGCGCTCGATTGGAGAGTCGTCATCACCGCCGTCTTGTCCACGCCGAGTACGGAGGAGAGCCCGCTTGCCACACGGTCGCGCTCGCCTGCCGTGATCTGGTCGGGCGATACGAAGGCCGAGTAGACCGTGGTGTTGACCACCAGCTGGGTCATGTTGCGGTCGAAGATCGCCCCCCGTAATGCCGGCAGCGACGCGTAGTCGTGGTACTGGGCCTGGGCCGCGGTGGTCAGGATGCCGTGCTGTGCCACCTGCCAGTAGGCGAGGCGAGACCAGACCATTCCGGCCAGCACGATCGCGACCAAGAGCATGGAGACGACGCGAAGACGAGCCGAGCCAACACGCTCAACCCGTCCAGGGCGCTTCGACGTGAGCGCCCTTGTGCTCACTACTTCTTGGTTGCCGCCATCACGTCGCGCGTGCCGCCGACGGTGTTGACGATGGCCGCCACCGCGCGCATCCACAGCGGTGTGCTGTCTACGGGTGAGGCGCCGACGGGTGTGGCCAGGTCGACCGCCACCTCCTGGCCGGCAACGAAGCTCGATGGGACGACGCGCGCCATTCCGCTTTGTGCCGCTTGCTGCTGGACCTGCGCTGGCGCGTGAAGGGTGACCTCCTGGTAGCGCAGCTGGTCTTGCTCCGCGATCAGTTGACGCTGCTGGTCCTGCAGGCGCGTGATGTCATAGGACGCCGCGGTGATCTGGGCCGCGATCGCGAGGTAGAAGAGCAGGCCGATCAACACCGCGCCGACGCCGAGGTAGGCGTGGCCGAACAGGTTCAGCCGCAGCCGCTCGGCTGCGACCGTTCCGGCGACCTGAACGAAACCGCGCGTGCGCCGTCGCCGCCTTGGAGGGGCGGTGACATGGGGCGCAGCGCCGGTCGTGCCCAGGCGCCGTCGGGCCAATATGCGGGTCGATATCAAAACGTTTTCCTCATTGATTGCTTCGACGTGTGCTACGTAGGCCCCTCTCCCCTGAGCCCTCTCCCCTGGGGGGAGAGGGTGACTTTCAAACTCGACCGGTCTGGCGCCTGGTGGCCGGAGGGGTTAGCCGGCCACCAGGACTTGTGGATTCAGATCTTTTCCGCGACCCGCAGGCGGGCGGAACGGGCGCGGGGGTTGGCGGCCACCTCCTCTTCGGAGGGGCGCACTGGATGACGGGTCACGATGCGAAGGGTTGCCCGGTGGCCGCAGGTGCAGACTGGCTGCTGGGGTGGGCAGATACAGTCTTTGGACTCGACGTTGAAGAATGACTTGACCAAGCGGTCTTCCAGGGAATGGAAGCTGATCGTCGCCATACGACCACCGGGTTGGAGTGTCGAAAGAGCTGCTCTGAGTCCTGAGTCGATCTCGCCGAGCTCGTCGTTGACGGCGATGCGGAGGCCCTGAAACGTCCTTGTCGCGACGTTGATGTCGCGGGGCCACGCTCTGCGTGGGATCGCGGCCTCCACTGATTGGGCCAGGTCGCGTGTGGTGCGAAGCGGGCGCCGCGCCACGATGAATTGCGCAATCCGGCGAGCCCAACGTTCTTCGCCGTACTGGCGCAGGATTCGCTCGATCTCGGCGATGTCGTACTCATTCACGATCTTCGCCGCGGTGAGCTCAGTCGAAGGGTCCATCCGCATGTCAAGCGGCCCGTCCGCGCGGAAGCTGAAACCGCGCTCGGGGTCGTCGATCTGCGTGCTGGAGAGACCGAAGTCGAAGAGGATCAGGTCGGCCGGCACAAATCCGTGCTGGGATGCCATCTCGCCAAGCTCGGAAAAAGGCCCGCGGGTTACAACGGCCGCGGGACCAAACGCAGCCAGCGACTCCCGGCCGGCCTCGACTGCGGCGGGGTCGCGGTCGATCCCAAGCAGCCGGCCGCCAGGTGTGATCCTCTCCAGGATCTGGCGGGCATGGCCCGCCTGCCCGAGGGTGCAGTCGATCGCGACCGCCCCCGCTCGGGGCTGGAGCAGCTCTATTACCTCTTGTGAAAGTGCTGGAACGTGCGGACTAATGCCCTTGGATCACCCTGTCAGCGAATTCGGTAAAGCGTCCTTGCGCGTCGGCGCTGTAGCTGTCCCATCGGTCCGCGGGCCAGATTTCCACTCGCGGGCCGGCGCCGATCACCATCGCCGTCGACGACGTCTCGATCCCCGCCAGCCGGCGCTGTTCGGGCGCCAGGCCGATCCGGCCCTGGCCGTCCGGCTCGAACGGGTCCGAGAGCGAATAGAGCGTTCGCGCCACCGCGCGCTGATCCGGGCCCGGCAGCGGGTTCTGGAGCTGCGCGCCGAGCGCTGCCCACAGGTCCGGCGGATAGATCGCGAGCACGTTGTCCTGGCTCACTGAGACATAGCTTCCCTCGGGAAGCTGCTTGCGAAACTGCGCGGGAATCGCCAGCCGCCCTTTGTCGTCCACCTTCACCCGATGCGCTCCCGTGAACACGTGTCATCGGGCCTCCCAGTACTGGAGCTGGCGGCGCTGCCTGCGGGCACAAAGGCTGCAGCCGCATCCATGGAGCTCGAGCGGCAGGCGGTTCCCGTTCTTGTCGAAACGGTGGTTGACGCCGAGGTCGTCATTCGCAGCGCTTGCGGCGCCGCCATCGCGGCTGCGGGGAGAAGTGGCGTAGAGAAGGTGTATGGCGTGCCTTACTTGGACGTAGGGTGCGACGTATGGTTCCATGTTTGCCGGATTCACCACTTCTCCCCACTGATCACCGCGATTCGCCGCAGACAGTAACAACGCCAGGTAAGCCTGTCAATACCTTTACCACAAGATCTAGGCGGGTCAAGCTGGCACTAGTCACCACCAAGCCCACCATCTAGGGGTTAGGTCTTTACCCGCTTCTATATATAGGGCTGGAATGTGATAGTCACGAACATTAGTTTGGTCCGAAGATATTCCGGCGGTGAATCGTCGCTTACTTGTGTTTACCCACTCCGCTTGAGCAGACCGAGTCGTTTGGCCCGCCTTTCAGCCCACCCGAAGACAAGGACACTCGCCGGGATCATCAACGCGCCCATGCCAACGAGGATGGCGATCGTAGGCAGCTCCTCCCGCAGCCCCGCTCCCTCCAGCAGGCTGGACCGGATGCCCGCCAGGGCGTAGGTCAGCGGGCTAGCGGCGCCGGCGAGCTGCATGGGGACCGGCAGCACCGTCAGGGGGTAGTAGACGCCCGAGACCAGCAGCAGAAAGCCCTGCAGCGCGATCGACATCTGCTCGCCCTTCTGAGGCGACAGCAGGGGCAGCACGGCGGTGAGAATGCTCAAGCCGATCAGCGGCAGCGTCGACGCGACAAGCACTCCCAGAGCGCCCGCCACGTTGGCGTGGGAGAAGTCGAGATTGAACATGAATGCGGCGACGATGAATACGACGAGGGTGCGCGCCAGGCCGTAGCCGATGGCAAAGAGGCAGATGCCCATCAGGTGGGTCATCCGGCGCACAGGCGCCATGAACGTGTACTCGATCGTTCCTTCCCACCTTTCCCACGAGATGGCGTAGGCCGCCTCCATAAAGACGAGGGACAGATATCCCCAAAGCAAAGCGCCGATCAACAGGTAGAGCTGGGCGCGGCGCAGATCGAACGCCCCACTCCCCACTCCGAGCGCGCCGAGGCCCGATGCGAGGAACCCGATGGAGAGCACGCTGACAAGGCTGTAGAACAGCCAGACGATCTCCCACACCCAGTAACGCTTGACGACATGGAGCTGCCGCTCGGCAAAACCGAACAGCGCGTTGAGCTCCGTGTGCCTTATCCCAACGCTCATGTGGCAACTGCCTCCTTTTCCTCTTCCTCGGCCTCGAGGGTCTTGCCCGTGAGGTGCATGAAGACGTCCTCGAGCGTGTCGCCCTCGAACTGCCGACAGAGCTCGTCCGGTGTTCCATCGGCCAGCACGCGGCCCCCGTCCATCATCAGGACGCGATCACACAGCGCGGCCGCCTCGTCCATATCGTGTGTGCAGAGCAGGACCGTGATCTCGCGACCGGCGCGCAGCGTCTCGAGCACGGTCTGAACTTCCTTCTTGGAACGCGGGTCGAGACCGGTCGTGGGCTCGTCCATCAGCAGCAGCGAAGGGGCCGTCAGGAAGCTGCGCGCGATGGCGACCTTCTGCTGCTGGCCTCGGGACAGCTGCTTCATCGGCTGGTCGATGACGTCGATAGGGAGGCCGAGGCTTTCGAGGACGTCGACCACGCGCCTGCGCGTGCCCTTGGCGCCGCTGCCGTACAGGCGCGCGGCGTAGAGCATGTTCTCCCAGGGGCTCAGCTCCTTGAAGAAGGCGGCCTCGACCGAGACACGGTTGACGTGCCGGCGGACCTGGAGCGGCTGGGAGACCACGTCCCAGCCGAACACCAGCGCCGCGCCGGCGTCCGGGGTCAGCAGCGTGCCCAGGATCCGGATCAGTGTCGATTTGCCGCTGCCGTTGGGGCCGAGGATGCCCGTGATGCCGCCCGCCTCGACGGTCAGATCGAGCTCATGGAGCGCGACCTTGTCTTTGACCTCACGCCGCCACCAGGGCGCGCCGACTTCGCGTTCGCGCCGCTGGAACGCTTTCCTGACGCCTTTGATCTCAATTGCTGGGCTCGTCATCACATCTCCACGAATTTCTGGTCTGCTCGCCCCCATCCGCCGGCTTTGCCGGCGACCTCCCCGGCGAGCGGGAAGGTGAAAAAAGAAAAGGACCGTGGCGGTGCCCAACGACCGCACGGTCCTTGTTTGAGGTTCTGGCTTCTAGCTGTCTGTTATCGGACCAGACTCAATAGTGTGCGGCTGGGCGCGCTTCACCCTTGACGGTGAAGCGGGTCTTTTCGGTGTCGCCCATTAACACACTCCTATGGACACACCCGGATGGGTGTGGAGACTGACCTAGACTAATCGCCAATAAACCCCAAGTCAAGGCTTAGCTGCCTCAGCACGAACGACGTGACGAAGGCCTCCTCGCGCCACGAGTCATAGCGCCCCGAAGGACCCATGTGTCCTGAGCCCATCTGCGTCTGAAGCAGGATCGCGCCCGCTCCACGGTTCATCGCGCGGAGCTTGGCCACCCACTTCGCGGGCTCCCAGTACGACACCCGCGGGTCGTTGAGTCCCGCCATCACGAGCAGCGCCGGGTAATCGGCGTTGCGAACGTTGTCGTAGGGCGAGTAGCTCTTGATGTAGTGGTAGTAATCGGGCTGCCGCGGATCGCCCCACTCGTCGTACTCGTTAACAGTCAGCGGAAGCTTGTCGTCGAGCATGGTTGTAAGGGCGTCGACGAACGGCACCTGCGCCACCGCGCAGCCAAAGAGGTCGGGCCTCTGGTTCAGCACCGCGCCGATCAAGAGACCGCCCGCGCTGCGGCCGCGGATCGCGAGACGGTCGGGCACCGTGTAGCCCTGCGCGACGAGGTGCTGTGCGCATGCGATGAAATCGTCGAAAGTGTTGCGCTTGTGGAGCAGCCGCCCGTTTTCGTACCACTCCCTCCCCATCTCGCCTCCACCCCGCACGTGCGCGATCGCGAAGATGAAACCGCGGTCCAGCAGGCTTAGGCGGTTGGAATCGAACATGGGATCACTCGACTGCTCGTACGCGCCGTAGCCGTAGAGCAGCAGAGGAGAATCCTTCCGATGCAAGTCCCGGCGATAGACCAGCGAGATCGGAACCTCGACTCCGTCTTGTGACCTCGCCCACACACGTTCCGTGTCGTAGTCCTTGCGGTCATAGCCTCCCCGCACCGGCTGCTCCTTGACGATCGTCCGCTCACGGGTGTCCATGTCGTAGTCGACCGCGGACCACGGTGCGTTGAGCGACGTGTAAAAGAAGCGCATGACGCGGCTCTCGTAGTCGGGGCTCGAGCCGGGGAAAGCCGTATATGCGGCGTCCGGCTGGTCCAGCACGTGCAGGTCGCCCGTCAATGAATGGAGCACCTCGAGTCGCTGCAGCCCGTCCGACCGCTGGCCCAATACGACGTGACCGCGGTGGACGTCGATGAAGTTGAGCCGTACGCCGGGGCGCTCGGGCACGAGCTCCGTCCAGGATGACCGGCCGGGACTCGAGACGGGCGCGGCCATCAACCTGAAGTTGGTCGCGCCGTCGTTGGTCAGGATCAGGAAACGGTCTTCCTGGTGGTCGACCGAATACTCGATGTCCGTCCGGCGCGGCTCGATCATGACGAGCTCTCCTTCCGGCGCATCAGCGCTCAGGAAGAGGCATTCGCTCGTCACCTGGCTGGAGCTCGTGATGAATATGTAGCGCTCGCTCTTCGAGGACTCGACGCTCAGCTCGAAGCGCTCGTCGTCCTCCTGCAGAACGAGCACGTCCTCCTTCGCCGCGGTGCCGAGACGGTGCCGCAAGATCTGGTAGGGACGCATCGCCGCGTCGGGCCGCGCATAGAAGAAGGTCCTGCTGTCCGCCGACCATGCCGCGCCGTAATAGACGCCGGGCAGCACATCATCGAGATCGCGGCCGGACGCCAGGTCGCGGAACCGGAGCTCGTGCAGCTCCGAGCCGTCGGTGTCGACGGCGTATGCAAGCAGGTTCTCGTCGGGGCTTCGCTCGACGTAGCCGAGCTCGAAATACTCATGCCCTTTTGCGAGCTCGTTGGCGTCGAGGATGATCTCCTCGGGAGCCTCCATCGAATCGCGTCTGCGGCAGTAGATCTCGTAGTCCAGGCCTTCGACTGTCCGGGTGTAGCTCCACCAGCCCTTGTAGAAGGTGGGCGCCGAGTAGTCGGTTTCCTGGACCCGGCCGACGATCTCGCGGTACAACCTGTCCCGGAGCTCGGCGGTGTCTGCCATGACCGCGTCGGCATACGCGTTTTCGGCTTCCAGGTAGGCGATCACCTCGGGATTTTCTTTGTCCCGAAGCCAGTAGTAGGTGTCGACGCGACGGTCGCCGACCGCCTCCAGGACTTGTGGGCGCTGGGGGGCAACCGGAGGCCGGGCCGGGGTGACCTTCACCCACCCAACTCTAGGGTGAGCTAGCGGGACCTCGCGAGCTTGAACGCCTTGCGCACCATCTGTTTAACCGCCGGCCGCTCAGCGTCGGCGGGCGAGCGCAGCGTGATGGATCTCATCGCCTTGCCGCCCCCTTCGAGCAGGCCGCTGCCGTCGTCCAGCTCGACGCCCCGGTAGAAGTAGAGCGTCGAGTGGTTCGTGAAGGTCCCGATTCCGACCACGTCCTCATCGCCGGCCTTGTAGCGGACGAGCTTCCACATCATGCTCCGCGAGCGCGGGGGCGCCATTGCATAGGCCACCTCTTCAGCACCTGGCGCGACCTCCGTGACCACCTTGATCGCCGCCTGGACGTTGGCGCGGACGGCAGGCGCCACCTGTCTCAGCTGCTCCGTGAGCTTGGTCATGATCGTCAGTTAAGACCATGCCGCGGGCCGATTCTCATCGGTCGCCTGCCATTGGCGCTCGACGTGGCGGAATTTCACACCGTTGGGGTCAACGGCGCGTAATCGGGGTCGGCTGAGTCAGTTTGGCTGAAGAGCCTTGATCAGCTGGCCTGACCTGCCGATGACCCAGCCAAGCCACGCCGCCCAGACCAGCGCCAGGACTGCTCCCAACGCGACCAGACCTGACCCGAGCTCGCTCGAAAAAAAGACGCCTAGATCGAACAGCACGAGGTTGGCCAGGCCCAACCAGTAGAGGACAGCGAGCGCGATGCTGAGCCAACCCAACCCTCGCGGAAGCGATGGCTGGCGCAGGACGAGGCGTCCTGTGAGGTACGTGCCTAGGCTCGCGAAGATGAGATATCCGCGCTCCAGCCAGTTGATGACGCCCGACCAGATGCCCGAAGAGGTCCCAAGCACATTCAGGTCCGGCGCGTTCAGGCCGGTGCTGTCGCGCACCACAGCCTGCGCCGAGCCGACCTGGGCCAGCATCCACAGCATGCCCACGATGCCCGCCGCCAGAAACCACGTGTACAGGAGCTCGGTGCGGACGCCACGTCCGAAAAATTCCCGCAAAACGACTGCGATCGCGATCAGGCAAACGAAGGCGGCCATGAACAGCAGGAAAGAGACATAGAGCTCCGGCCAGACCTGCCGAATGTAGGCGTAATGCTTGGCCAGGTCGGGATCCGTGGGCGGAATGCCGACGCTCACGACGGTGACGAGCACCCCCGCAGCGATCGCGAGGGCGCCATAGGACCAGGTCACAAACCGTCCAGTGCGGGCCCACGCAGAGTCGGTCATTCCGCGTGCAGAACCTCGACCACATTGGTGCGCGCTGCCCACCGGCCCGGTATCAAGGCCGCCGCTATTGCTACGACGACCCCGAGGAGCGGTATCAGAACGAGCTCAAGCGCGCTGAATACCCGGTATGCGGCAGGCGGTGTGTCGTTGCCGGCCGAGCTGCTGATCACGTCGTTCAGAATGTGATGCAGTACCAGGCCGGCAGGCATGGCCACCAAACCACCGACCAACGCGAGGAGCGCGGCCGACGCGCTCACCATGACCATCACCTGTCGAGGACTCATGCCCAGAGCCTTCAGCGTTGCCGTATCGCGGATGCGCTCTCGTGTGTTCAGAAGCAAGGTGTTGAACACTCCGCCGACGCCGATGAGCGCAAGCACCCCCGCGAGGATCAGCAGCACCAGGTCGATGATCTTGACCGGGGCGATGGTGGACGTATCGCTCGCGTGCACGTCGATAAGATCCGGCTCTGCGGCTGCGACGCGCCGCACGTAAGTGGAGACGTCGGAACCGCTCGTAAGCGTCACGTCGTAGACGAAGGGTTCGACCGCCGGGGTCACCAATCCCATCGTCGCAATGTCCATGAAGAGCGAATGACCCAGGTTGTTAATGTCGTAGGTCTCGCCGACCAGGCGGAGCTGCAGGGGCTGCCCATTGGCTGTACCCGTGAAGGTGTCACCGATCTTCAGGTGCGCGTCGTGCATCAAGGCCGCCGGGGCTACCACCTCACCTGGCGCTGAGTACCAGCGGCCGGCGACGACCATGTAGCCCAACCGCGACGAGTCGCCGCGGAACAAGTGCGTGTTCACGGGGTCGCCAACACCCGGGACGATTACGTTCTGGCCGCCAAATGCGACCACACGTGCCGTTTCCGGCTGGGCGTTCAACAATCGCATCACGTCGGAATCGGGGTATGCGCTGCTGCGAGTGACCATCACCTGGTAGTTGCCGGCGCCGGTCTCACTGTTGTTTATGAGCTCGAAGCTTCGCGGCAACCCTACCGCGACCACGACCGTTGCAACCCCCAGCAGGACTGTGACCAGCGTCAGGATGGCTCGAAGCGGCCGGGCGAACGCATCGCCGATGCCCAGGACGACTGGCCGTGGAAGCCGGACACGTGCCGCAGCGCGCCGGAGCGTGCGCCCACCGGCGCCGCGAGGTCCGGACGCCTTCGTGATAGCGACTATCGGCTTGAGCAGCCCGGCCCGCATGGCGGGCACTGTGGCGGCGACCGCCACGACCAGAAGTCCACCGGCAAGGATGAGAAAGTCCAGCCCGATCGAGAACGTGGGCGTATACGCGAGCCCAAGCGCATGAGAGCTGTTCGCCAGCAGCGGTTGGCTGGCGAGCGTCCCCGCGACCACGCCGACCAGGCATGCAGCCAGCGCAGGGATGACGATCTGGAGGGCGAAGACTTCGACCACCTGGTATGGCGTGAACCCGACTGCCCTCATGATCCCGATCTCGCGATAGGCCGAGATCACGATTCCGGTCACCAGCGTGGCGACGATCGCGACCGTCGCCGCGAGAGCAAAGACGCTGAACGCAACCAACACGCCGGTGAGGATCTGGTTGGTGATGTTGAAGATGCTTCGAATCAGGATGTAGTTCAAAGATCCGGAGACGCTTCCCGGTGGGAGGCTCGCTTTCAAGCGGTCGAGAGAGGCCCGTAGCTGGCTGCTCGTCGGGTCGCTGCTGAAGCGGTAGTCCATCAACAAGAAGGACGAGTCTGCGGTCGCAAGGGCTGGCACCGCAGCAGGCAGCATCCACGCGCGTTGGCTGCTCAGATCGGCGCTCCCCTCATCGATATCGACAGCCTCGCCGACCACGGTGAGCGTCGGGGTGTGCGCGACGCTGGTGACCTTGATGCGGTCCCCCACGGAGATCTTGTTCAGCTCGGAGAAAGACCTGGTCAGCACGATCTCGTCGTTGGCAAGTGGCCACCGACCCGACGTAACGCTGAGGACTTCGACCGCTCCGCCGGGGTTGTCACGACCAACCGCGTCGACGTAGAACTTTCGGTCGCCAAACCGGAACTGAATGTTGCTCGCAGGGTACGGACCGCCTGAAGCCGCAGCGCCGATGAGCGCCGGCGTATTGCCAAGCAGGTGCCGGTCGGTGGTCGGGTTGAACGCCACCTGCAGATGTGCGCCCCTCTGCTTTTCGAAAGCGATCTGGTACGGGTCACGCGTCTGCGACATGAGCGTCATCGCCGTGGTTCCCGCAGCCATGGCAAAGAGAACGGTCAGGAAGATCACGGCGGCTTGAAGCCGCCGGCGGCGCAGGTCCGCCACGGCCTTGACGACGACGGCCTTCATCGGGACGCCTCCTCGCCATGCACCCGGATCACCTCCGAAGGCGCGCGCTCCGGGCTCTCGAGATGTGCGTCGTCGACGATCTTTCCGTCCATCACGCTGATCACCCGCGCCGCGTGTCGCGTCGCCAGCTTGGCGTCGTGAGTGACGAGCAGGATCGTCTGGCCCTCGCGATGCAGCCCGCCAAGGAGCTCCATCACCTGCTCGCCACTGTGTGTGTCCAGCGCGCCAGTGGGCTCATCGGCGAGCAGCAGCGTCGGGTTGTTGATAAGGGCGCGTGCGACCGCGACACGCTGCTGCTGGCCCCCGCTGAGCCGGGCCGGATAGCGGTCTGCGACCTCCTCGATGCCGAGCGTCGCCAGCAGCTCGCGTCCGCGCTCGGTCGACGCATTGCCTTTGAGCTGAGCCGGGATGAGGACGTTCTCGAGGGCGGTCAGGTTGGGGAGCAGGTAGAAGAACTGGAAGACGAAGCCGATCTGGTCGCGCCGGAACCTGGCCAGGCCCGCCTCACCCAACTTTCCCAGGTCAGTCCCGCTGACGGACACGCTGCCCGACGTCGGACGGTCCAGACCCGCGACGAGGTTGAGCATCGTGGACTTGCCGCTTCCTGAAGGGCCCATGATCGCGGTGAACTCGCCCTTTTCGACGGTGACCGATACGCCGTTGAGGGCGCCGGTGATCCCGCCCTGGTAGACCTTCGTTACGTCGGCGAGCCGCACTAGCTCGGTCATTCCGTTGCTACGCCCTCCTCCCCGAAACGCTCTGAAGAAAGTTCGTCCATCCATTTGAGGTCTGCCTCCGTGTGAAGTAATGCGCCGCGCACGAGCCGCGCCAGGTCGATGCGGCCGTCACGACGCGCCTGTTCTTCCAGCCGGTTGAGGTCCCGAAGGCGCTGCAGGTAGGCGCGCTTCTGGCGCGCGAGAAGTCCGTGCAGATTGCCGTTCGCGATCCGGGTCGCGAGAAGGAGCTTCACGTAGATCTCCTCGTGGAGCTGCTGAGGTCCGGAGTCAGGCTCGCCGAGCCACTGCTCGAGCGCCTTCTGGCCGTCGGGCGAGAGCTCGTACTGCAACTTCCCGCGGCCGCCTCGCGGGCCGACTGGCCGGACGAGCCCATCGCGCTCGAGGCGCTGGAGGGTGGTGTAGATCTGCCCGATATTGACTTCCCAGGTCCCCCCCAGCATCGCTTCAAAGCGGTTCTTCACCTCATATCCGTGGAGCGGCTCCCCCTTCAGGAGTCCCAGCACGCCGTACTTAAGCGACAATCTCTCGTCTAACCATACTCAGTATGTATGCCGAGTATGCATCGCCCTCATACGCTTGTCAAGGCTCCTGATCGATGATTTCTGTCGAGTCGCGAAGTCAGGTCTGCAGGAGGGGCGAATGAACACCTTGAGATCGAAGGACGGAACCACCATCGCGTTCGACAAGCAGGGCGGCGGCCCGCCCCTGATCGTGGTCGACGGGGCGATGAGCACGCGCTCCGGAGGGTCGAAGCCTGAGCTCGCCCGGCTTCTCGCCGAGCACCTGACGGTCTACACCTATGACCGTCGCGGCCGCGGTGACAGTGCAGACACCCAGCCCTATGCGGTCGAGCGAGAGATCGAAGACATCGACGCCCTGATCCACGAGGCGGGTGGATCGGCTTTCTTGTACGGCCACTCGTCCGGTGGGTGCCTGGCCATGGACGCAGCCGTGGCCCTTGGTGACAAGCGGATCCCGAAGCTGGCGATGTATGAGGCTCCGTACAACGACGACCCAGCGGCTCAGGAGATCTATCGGGAGTACATCCACAACCTCACCGACGCCCTCGGATCCAATCGCCGAGGCGACGCTGTTGCCCTGTTCATGGCACTCGTCGGAACGCCCGCCGAGCAGATCCAGGGAATGAGGCACGCCCCGTTCTGGGCCGGGATGGAGGCGATCGCCCCAACCCTGGCCTACGACCACACGGGGATCATGGGCAAGGACGGCACGATTCCCAGGGATCTGGCGGCCCGAGTCCGCGTGCCGACGCTGCTGATCGTCGGCGGCAGCGGGGCACCGTTCATGCTCGAGACGGCAAAGACCTTGAGCAAGGTCATTCGAGGCGCTGAGCTGCGCACGCTCGGTGGACAGACCCACAACGTTGAGCCGGACGCGATCGCCCCGGTTTTGGTCGAGTTCTTCGCCTAGGTCAGCGCCTGACGCGTACGCCCTGCGCGACGAGAGCTATAAGACCGAGCCCAACGACGCCGAGTCCGTAGGCCACGGTTGTGGCGTGAAGACCGAATGATGTCGTGGCCACGCCGGCGGCCAGAGCCGGGAGGCTGAAGGCCAGGTAGGCGATGACGAGAGCTGAGGCCAACAGCTCGCTTCGCTCGCCGGGCCCCGCGATCCGTGCCAGCGTCCCGAACGAGCCGAGGGCGGACGCTCCGAAACCTACGCCCGCGACAACTGTTCCAACAGCAGCCAAAGCAACGGCGTGGGCTTCCACGCCCGCAAGCGACAGGGCAATCCCGCCGGCGAGGGTAATGGCGCTGATTCCCAGCACCCTCCTGGTGGGCGAGTGGCGGAGTGCGAAAGCCGATATGGCTCCCGTGCCGCACAACAAAGTGACGACGAGGCCGCCGATCAGGTGGTTGGTTAGGCCGAAAATGCCCACCGCGACCGATGGACCCAGCGACAGATAGAGCCCGCCGAGCGCCCAACTGGCAACGATGATCGGGACCAGGGTGTAGACGTCGGGGCGAAGGCGGTTCGGAATGCCGACCGCAGGAACCAGCGAGGCCAGGGCGCCGGGGCGTCCGGCCGATGTCTCGGGCATGAGGAAGACGGCCACTGCGGCGAGGCCTGCTCCGACCAGCAGAAGTGCGAAGACGAGATGTGTTGGGCCCGGTGCGAACTGGACCAGGGCCCCACAGCCGAGCGAGCCGATCGCCAGGCCGCTGATGGGCGCGATTCCGTTGACGAGGCCGGCGCGGCCGGGAGCGTGGGATGGGTTCAGGTCGACCAGCGTTGCGCCAAGGGTCGAGAAGGCAGTGCCGGTGGCGATGCCCTGCGCGACCCGTGCGACGAGAAGGCCGACGACATTGCCGGCGACGAGAAACGCAACGAAGGCAAGGGCTTCCAGTGCGATCGCTGCGCCGAGCACCGGGCGACGACCGATGTGGTCGGAGAGAGCGCCCACCGTGAGGAGCGAGCCGATCAAGCCGAAGACATACACCGCGAAGATGACCGTAAGTGTCGTAGGCGAAAAGCCCCATGCCTTCTGGTAGACGACGTACAGCGGCGTGGGTGCGCTCGCCGCCGCCGCGAAGAGGACGAAGATCGCGCTGGCGGCCGCGAAAGCATTCGCGGAGGAAGGGCGGCCCGACGGGCCAACCTCCCCGTACCGCGTCTGCACCGCGACGCTGGTTGCGTTGATGGTGGCTACTTTCCCGCTAGCTCGCGGCGGGCCGCCGCGACGATGTCGGCGCCGGTGTTCGCATGTCCGTTGATACCCCACCCGCCTTCAGGTGATTCCGTGATCAGAACCCATGTGCGCTCGGTTAGCTCCGGATCCCCCGCGGCCGCCGCGACGATGTCGGTCAGCTCTCGCACCACGCCAAGCTGCTTGTCGCGATCGAGAACGCCGATCGGCGTCAGGACCTGGACGCGGACGTAGTTGCTGTCACCCGCGACATTGGATACCGCGTCGGCGGGTAGGTCGTGAATGAATGCAGCGGTGTTGTTCCTGAACATCGAGATGTCCGGCACCTTCTCCCACCGCATAACGGCCGCGGCCAGGTCCCTGGCCAGGTCGTGCTTGTTGCTGAAGGTGCCCTCGGCGGCGTAAACGTCGATCATTGGCACGAGTTTGTCTCCCTTGAAATTGCGATAGTCGTCGCACCGATGCTGCCACTCTGCCCGCCCCATCGACAGAACGGTCTGTATAGTAACACGCCCGAACTGATTTAGACAGACCGGTCTGTAGACTTATGCCATGGCTGTGAAAACCAAAGAGGTGGGGGCGACTGCTTCCCGCCGAGCGCCTGCCCGCGAGCGCTTGCTGGCGGCCGCCGACAAGCTCTTCTACGCCGAAGGCGTACACGTCGTCGGCGTCGACCGGATCGTTGAAGAGGCCGGCGTCACAAAGGCCTCGCTCTACAACACCTTTGGCAGCAAGGACGAGCTGGTCCGCGCCTATCTGGAAAACCACCTGCGCCGGCGGCAAAAGCGTGTGGCGAGCATCCTGGCCGCACACACGTCGCCACGGGAGCAGATCGTCGCGATGTTTGCCGAGGTCGAACACCTCCTCGACGGCTCCGAGTTTCGAGGCTGCCGTTTCATCAGCGCCGCCGCCGAAGCGCGACCCGGCGACGCAGGCGAAGCCGTCGCAGCGGCGTATCGCGCCTGGCTCTGGTCCGTCTTCACAGATCTCGCCCGTGCGGCCGGAGCGAAGGATCCCAAGCTATTCGGCCGGCAGCTGTTCTTGCTGTACGACGGCGGCGCCGTGGCAGCGCGAATGGATGACGATCGGCGAGCCGCGGCCAAGGCAGTCCGTGCCGCGGCCGTGGCATTGCTCGACGCCGCGATCCCAGCCACGACCGGCAAGCGACGGGCGCCCTGATTTCCTGAATGTTGATCCCGCCGCTGGCACTTGCGGTCGGGGCTCTCGGTTTCCTCATCCGCCGCCATCGGCGCGTGATGCTTAACGTTGCGATCGGGGTACAGAACCTCGCGCGCCTCGAAGCTGACCTCGAGGACGCTGTGGACAGCGCGGCCGCGGCCGCGCGGAAACCGTGGTGGCGCTGACCGGAAGCGGCAGACACTGAGCCGCCCAGCGTCACTTCACCGCTCGACGGCGGCGCTCTTGTTTGGAGTCGCCGCACTCGCAGTCGTTGCGCTTCATCTAGCAACCAACAGACTTTGGGCTTCCACACCGATGAGCTCTACTACCTCACCTGCGGCCTACATCCGGATCTGGGGAACAGCTCCGCAACTTCTCCTGAACAAACGATGCCCCCGTTTGTAGTTGAGGCGGGCTGCCGTCCGGCTAGTTCGTGAACCTGCCACTAAGCGTTCGGAGAGCCGATCTCGAGTGGATCGCCAGCTTTGCGTATGTGTTTGCCAGGTGGCTCTCCACGGTCCGCTCACTGATATGAAGTTGATTTCCGATCTCGACCGCGGTGTAGCCGCGAGAGGCGAATGTCGCCACCTCGAGCTCGCGCCGAGTCAACGCGTCGATGCCCTCAGGGACTGCGAAAGCCAGGCCTGGCCACTCTCTTCGCCGCGCGCCCGTTAGACCATCACGCTGCGAGATACGGAGCACCTTGGCCAGCGCGATCGCGTATGACCTCACGGCGACCGCGATCACGAGCCCGACGCCACCGACGAGCAAAACTGTGGGCCGGCTTCCCGCTTCGCCGGCCAGGATCACCCCGAAGACAACGGCCGCGGTAAGGCTGACCGCGGATGCCATTCGCGTTGAGAGCGTCCACATCGCCGCGATCAGCGGCAGGAGGGCGAGTGAAGCGACCACGTCGTTCGGGGTAAGCATTTCGATCACAAGAACGACAACCAGAGCAAAGCCGCAGATCGAGGCCGTCGCGACGTCCCATCTGCCAGTGGCCAGCGCGCACGGCCGGATCAGGAGGGTGGCGGATCGAGCGCCGAGATTCCGGTGTGCCTTGGGCATTCGCAGGGCATCGCCTCCAACTGGCTTCGGTCGATGTGCGGCGCATCATACCCCAGGCCCTGGCGGTGCAGGAAATCCGGTACTGATGGGTCGAATCGGTACAAAAACCCGTACTGCTCACGGATGACGCCTCGGCGCGCGAACACGAAGCTTTGGGTCAATTCGCGTTCTGGATCGCTTCGCGTGCTTTGGAGGGTTGGCGATGAGACAGCTGCGACGCATCGGCTTGGCTTTTGGGGCAGCCTTGCTAGTTTTTCTGCCGCAGACGGCGGGAGCGACCCAACCGTTGCGGTTCCCGTCGGGAGCCTTCGTCGGAACGTTCGCCGCCGGCCAGGTCTGCTCGTTCGCGGTCGACACAGCGCCTGTCGGCGCGACCCAGACGGAAACGCTGTACTTCGACCGAAGCGGCAATGTCATAAAGATCGGGTTCACTGGCGTGTCGTACATCTCCTTAACAAACGACACGACAAAAAAGACCATCGTCGTCAACGCCAGCGGTACGGGCGCGCTTTACCCGCAGGGTGACGGATCTTTCCTCGGCAGCGGCGGCGGACCGGGCCTCTTCGCGCTGTTCCCCACCGACTCCGGCGGTCCAGCTTTGCTCCAGATCCGCGGGCGAGAGACCTTTACGATCAGTCCCTCCGGCCAGATCCAGAACCTGGTCGTCGTCGGCACGGTGACTGACCTCTGCGCTGTGCTCGGGAGCTGACCCGACCAGCGGCGGGCGGAGGCGTCCTCAGGTGGCGCCTCCGTTTCACGACCAGCACGTGCCGAGCCGCCGCCTGAGCCAGCCTGCGAGGCCAACAGGCGAAGCACGAAGTCCTGCATTACGTTGCCGGTGTCGTCCTTCGCTGTAGCGACCGCACGCGCCCGATAGGGGTATACCTTGCGTGTACACGGAGTGACCTCTGAAGCGCCGCCGGTGACTGGTCTTGCTCTCCAGGTCAATGACCTGCACGTGAGCTACGGCCCCAAGCGAGCGGTGGACGGGGTCTCGCTCGATATCAACCAAGGCGAGATCTTCGGTCTTCTGGGTCCGAACGGGGCCGGCAAGACAAGCACTCTGAGCGCGATCGAGGGACTGCTCAAGCCGACCTCCGGCTCGATCCTGATCCACCAGGTCGACGTTCGAGCCCACCCCGGGCAGGCCAAATCGCTGATCGGGGTTCAGCTCCAGTCCACGAGCTTTCAGTCCGAGCTCAAGATCAGCGAGATCGTCAAGCTGTACGCCGGTCTGTACGGGGTGCCGCTCACCAAGCCTGCGATCTCCAACAGCCTGACCGAAATCCACCTGGGCGACGAAGCGTCCAGGCGCTTCAGCCAGCTCTCAGGCGGGCAGCAGAAGCGCCTGGCGCTGCTAATCGCGACAGTCCACGACCCTCCGCTCGTCCTGCTTGACGAGCCGACGTCAGGCCTCGACCCGCAGGCGAGGCGTCAGCTCTGGGACCGAATCGAGCGGTTCCGCAAAGAGGGGCGCAGCATCCTTCTCACCACACATTCGATGGAGGAGGCGCAGGCAGTTTGTGATCGCGTCGCCATCATGGATCACGGCAAGATCCTGACGGTAGGCACGCCGGCCGCTCTCATCGCAGCCCATCGCGATGATCCTCAAGTCCGCCAGGCGGCCCACGGCGAGGTCACTCTGGAGGACGTCTTCATCGCGCTAACCGGACGGGAATTGCGTGACTGATGAAGTGAGAGTTCGCGAGGGTCGATCGGTGGCGGTCCCCACCTGGTCGTCATCGCTCAAGGTTCTCCTGCGTGCAGATACCACGGCTCAGGTGCGTACTTCTCTGTCTTTGGTGCTCACCTTTGCCCTTCCTCTGATCTTGTTGGTCGCCACTGGACTCGGCAAGAACTCGGCGGTACTGGGCGGTCCCGCGTTCCGTATCAGCCTCGCGCTGACCGTGGGGCTGGTCTCGATCGGGACCGTCGGCTACTCGCTGGCGATCGCGCGCGACCGCGATACCGGCGTCTTTCAACGGCTTCGGGTGACACCGGCACCGACCTGGACCATCATGGTCAGTCGCTGGATCGTGCAACTCGGCGCAGTTCTGGTCATGGCGATCGTGGTTCTGGTGGTTGCCGCCCTCTTCGTGGGGGTCACCCTGCCACCGCAGGACTACCTGTTCACAATTCTGGTCGCGTTGCTCGGATCTGCCGTCTTCCTAAGCATTGGCCAAGCGATTGTGGGACTGATTGCATCGGCAGACACGCTCAACGCGGCTGGCCGCCTCCTTTACGTACCCCTGATCGGTCTCAGCCTCTTCGGAAATACAGATCGCCTCGGAACGACGGTCGAGCTGGTGTCCCGCTGGTCTCCTGGCGGCTGTCTCGAGACGTTGCTTTCGGCCGCCATGGGTGCGACTGCGTGGACCGGTCAAAGCTGGGGTGCGCTCTTCGCCAGCTTCGGCTACACCGCGGTGTTCGCAGTGATCGGGATTCGCTGGTTCCAATGGGGGGCCCGCTGACCCCGTCCCAGTCCCGGCTCGTGCGTCACGAAGTACTGCTCGCGAATCAGTCCGGGTATTCGTCCTTCCGCCAGCTGCGAGGTTCGGCGGGTTGGGCCTTCGGCGTTCGCTCGAGCAAGAAGCTGTAGTACGGCGCCACGAACGGGTCGGGCGCGGACACGGTGTAGGTGTGGTAGACAGTCCCGTTCTCGCGTGCGAAGGCGATCCAGCTCGGGTTCTCGCGCAAACCGTCCTTCAGCGCAGCCCCGGTCTGGCGCGACCATTCCTCGAGCCAGTCGGGAGGGTTGTCGATCATCTCTTTGACCTCGGAAATCTGCTCCGCCTGTTCCTCGGTCAGCGCGAGGCCGAAGTCGAACGCGAACTCGCTGTTGTAGGTGGAGACATAGGGGAACTGCCAGCCCATCCGCTGCTTGTAGGCCGTCAGTCGCTCGATCGGGGCCCGCGAAAAACAGATCAGCGTCACGTCGCGGTGGCTCAGGTGAACTATCGAGCCGTCGAGCCCGTCGCCCAGGCTGGTGCAGCCGGGGCAGGCGCCCACCGTGTAGTCGGGGCCGAACATGATGTTGTAGGCGAGCAGCTGTGATCGCCCGTCGAAGAGCTCGGCCAGGGTCTTCTTGCCGTCCTCGGTGTCGAACTCGTACTCCTTCTCGACCCGGACCCAGGGCAGATCGCGACGCGTCTTCGTGATCTCCTCGTTTCGCTTCGCATGCTCTGCCTCGAGCTTCGCGAGCTCGTCCCGGGCCACCTGCCACTCCTCGCGGGTTCCAGTCCTGTGTTCCGACATCTCATCTCCCTCGGTCCGACTCCGGCGCTCCCGCCACGAGCCGTACCCGTATCCGATCCGACGCTCACGGGGTCACGAAATGAGACCCCCCACCACCCGGAAACTAATCGCAACCGTCCTCCGGGGGAAGCTGCCGCGGGTACCGCGGCTCGCACCGAAGAACCGTTCCCCACTTGTGGGGCGAGCTTGAGCCGATATGATACAACCATATGGTTGTATCAATCCAGATCGCGCCGCTGGACTTCGACCGCGTCTTCGCAGCCCTCGCGGATCACACACGACGCGATATCGTCCGACGTGCCATCCGCGGCGAGGAGGGGGTCGTCGAGCTGGCCAGCCATTACCCGATGAGCTTCGCGGCGGTCCAGAAGCATGTCGCGGTTCTCGAGAGCGCTGGCTTGATCACGAAGCAGCGCATCGGCCGACGCAAGGTCGTCCGCACCAGCCTCGAGGCCCTTCTTGTCGCACGCCGGCTGCTCGACCAGTACGAGGAGCTTTGGCGGGCTCGGATCGACCGCATGCATGAGCTCATCGCCGAGACGGCCGGCGCCATCGACACCGTGGAGACAAAGGAGAACAAAGGATGACCGTCACCGCTGTCCGCAAGGATCCCCAGAGGCTCACCCTGACCGTTGAGGCCGAATTCGGGGCATCGGTCGAGCGCATCTGGCAGCTTTGGGCGGATCCGCGCAAGCTCGAGCGCTGGTGGGGACCGCCGACCTACCCTGCCACCTTCACCAAACACGATCTGACTCCCGGCGGTCGCGTCGAGTCCTACATGACCGGGCCCGCGGGCGACAAGCCGCACGGCTACTGGGACGTCCTCGAGGTCGAGCCGCCGCATCGCGTTCTCTTCCGCGCCGGCTTTGCCAACGCGGACGGCACGCCCAACTCGGACATGCCGGTAAACACGATCCGGGTCGACATCGAGGAGGTCGCCCAGGGACGCACGCGCATGTCGATCGAGATCGCGTTCCCCAACACCGAGGCCATGGAGCAGGTCCTCGCCATGGGCACCGAAGAGGGACTGGTTCAGGCCGTCAGCCAGATCGATGCCATCCTCGCCGAAGAAACTATCCAGCGCTAGATCCAGAGGAGAGCCGTGGTGACCACATTGACCTCGTCAACCTGCCAACCAACGACAAACTCAGTGAGAAGGGAGCGGCGACCATGAAGCTGATGACCACCACGCAGGTCTCCGTTGACGGAGTGATGCAAGGGCCTGGCGGTCCGGGCGAGGACGAGCGGGGCGTATTCGAGCGCGGCGGATGGGCCCATTTCGACCAGGAAGCCGGGAAGGTCATGGACGAGATCTTTCGACGCGCCGACGCGTTCTTGTTCGGCCGCCGGACCTACGAGATCTTCGCCGGCTCCTGGGGAACGTGGAAGGATCCGGGCGACAGCCCGATCTGGACGGCCTTGCACACCAAGCCCAAGTACGTCGCATCGACCACACTCACCGACCCGCAGTGGACGAACACGACCGTCCTCTCCGGTGATGTCGCGGCTGCCGTCCGCGAGCTGAAGGCCAAGCCGGGACGCGAGCTGCAGGTCCAAGGCAGCGGCGCCCTCATCCGCTGGCTGCTCGACAACCAGCTCGTCGACGAGATCACCCTGTTCACCTTCCCGGTGGTCGTCGGCCAGGGCACGCGGCTGTTCCCCGACACCGGGCCGGATCTAGCGCTTGATCTGGTCGACTCGCGAGCCACCCCGAAGGGGATAACGATCCAGGTCTACCGGCTTGCCGGGCACCCGCAGTATGCAACCGCCGCCGCGCCCTGAATCACGTAGCAGTTTTCCCGCAATAAGCCGAGCGAGAGAGTGGGACTTGCGCTTGGCGCGAGCCGTGAGTACGTCAGCTTCGACCGAGAGAGGCCTGTGGCCCAGGCCTCAGACCTTGCGGTGCCCGCCGTCAGCGGTGCTCTGCCGGATCAAATGCATCCGGGACGTCCACTGAGCGAGCAGCTCCTCGAGCATCTGCACGTCGGTCGCCGTCTCGAACCGATCGTCGGCTTCACGCCAAGACATCCCAGACCTCATTCGGTCCAGCGAGGCGGTCGCACAATCGATTAGGTCCGCGTAGACCTGAAGCCAGAAATCGCCGTTCTCCAACGCCAGCTCGTCCAGCCCGGTCCTGCGCAGGGCGGCTTCTGTGCGGTTGAGCTCGGAACGAAAGTGTTCGACACGTTTCAAGTCCTTCCTGGCGCGCGTGCGCCGGTAAGAGTGATTCGCCGAATTCAAGAGCAGCAGCTTCGATTGGAACAGCAGCGCGTGCGATTCCGCGATCCTCATGCCGCTCGACGCCAAGAGGGACCGCCCGCGGCTCGACTTTCGATGCCTTACGGCGGCCATGCTCCGCCTGTGTGCGTGACTGTTCGATGAGTCCCTTGCCCGCATGATCCACCAACGTGTGGCCGTGTACTAGCGTGCGGCCCCGTATTACAGAAACGCCCTGGCGAAAGGGCATACCGAGACTGAATTCGGGCGCGGCTACCTGTCTTGTCGCGCTTCGAATTCAGCGTGCCAGAACTCGCGGCGCCCGAGCAGGCGTTCGTACTCGGCGCGGAGCATCGCCTCGTCGTCTTTCACCTCGGCATCTCCTTCTGGAGGCACGTGGACCTTCTGCGACTCGAGGTCGGTCAGGATCTTCTGCTTCAAGCGGCAGAGCTCGTCGTAGGTCTCGAGCCAGCGTCGGGCGTCGTTGACGTCGCCGGAATGGGCTGAGGAGGCTTCGCCTGGCAGCAGCTTGTCACCATCGTCTTCCCCCACATGAGGAGAAACGGCCGACGGGCGCCCCGTCCCCGGGCACATCAAGTGCGGATGGATGGTGTGCGTTGACCTGAACGTGCGGACGTTTGCGTTTGGAGCGATCTCGACGGTTCTGCCCGGTCGCGCCTAACCCCTTATTACACGCGTCGCCGCCCTTCAACCAAACAGGGCGGGAAGAGGTGGGCCGAGGGCGGACTGTAAGCCGGGTTCTGTGTCCCTCGCGGGACGGTGACCATCTGTCTGGGGCGCCGGTTGCCCGGCGTCTCTAGCGACCGATACCCGAGGACTGGGCGAGCCGCCCTTAAAACGTCCTCCTATTTGGTCTTGCTCCGGGCGGGGTTTACCTGGCCGGCCGGTCACCCGGCCGCCGGTGGGCTCTTACCCCACCTTTTCACCCTTACCTGACAGCGTCTCTCCGGAGATAGCCGCTGCCGGGCGGTAATTTTCTGTGGCACTTTCCTTCGGGTCGCCCCGACTGGGTGTTACCCAGCGCCCTGCTCTATGGAGCCCGGACTTTCCTCCAACGCTATTTACTTCGCCGGCGGTCACCCGTCCGCCTCGGCCCGCAGCTAGTTTACCCGCCGAACTTGGTCTTCTTAACGTGCTCGTCGATCGCCATGTTCACGAGCTTGTCTGCGCCCCGATTTTCCTCCCGCGGGATGTGCTTGACAGTCACCTTGTCACCGAACTGGTTGAGCAGGTCGGTCGCCTGCCTGTGCAGGTCGACCAGCTCAGGCTCCTTGACCTTCCACCGCCCGTTTACCTGCTCCACCACGAGCTTGGAATCCAGATAAACCTCGAGCTTGTCCGGTTTCCAACCTTCGACCGCTTTGAGCCCTTCGATCAGGGCGCGATACTCGGCCTGGTTGTTGGTCGCCACGCCAAGCCACCGATGCAGCGCTCGCAGTCTGTTTCCCTGATCGTCTTCGATCAGCACGCCGAGGGCTGCCGGTCCCGGATTGCCGCGAGCTCCGCCGTCCGCGCGCACGCGGAGCGTCTTCAGGCCATCACCAGGATCCGGCCGCAGTTCTCGCACTGCACGATCGCATCGCCCTTGCGCAGCATCTGCATGCCCGACGAGGTGACCGTGACGTGGCAGGCGAGGCACTGGTTGCGATCGACCTCCGCCACCGGCGGATGAACACGCACCCGCAGGTAAGCGTTTTGATCCGGTGACGGCACCTGGGCCCAGATCGCCTGGCTGTCGGCCTGGACAATTGCGAGCTCGGCCTGCCACGACTCGAGGTTTTGACGCAGCGTCGGTTCGTCCGAGGTCGCGCGCGTGCGTGCGTCGTCGAGCCTCTCGGAAGCTTCGCGCACGGCAACGTCCGCTGCTTCGGCCTCGTCCATAAGGCGCAGCTGGGCGTCCTCCTCCTCGGCGAAGCTAGCCTTCATGTGCTTCACCTCGTCGCTCAGTTGCATGAGTTCCGTGGGGTTGCGGATGCGGCCGCTCATGAGCTCCTTCTCGCGCGATCGCATTCTCGTCCGGTGCGTTTCTCGCTCGCGATCGGAGTCCATGAGGCGGAGCTGGATGGCCTGTTCGCCCGCACGCGCCGCGGCAAGAGCTTCCTCCGCCGCGACCACGTCCGGGTTCACGTTCAGCAGAGATTCAACGCGTTCGATCTCGTCGCGCAGCTCTCGCTCTTTCTCGACCAGCCGTTGATAGGCCAGCAGGAGCTGCGCCGACTTCATTCGAGGATGACCAGGACCTGGCCCTCCTTGACGACCTCACCCTCCTTCACGCGGACCTCCTTGACGGTCCCCGCGCGTGGTGCGGTCACTGGGATCTCCATCTTCATCGACTCGAGGATAAGGAGCTCGTCCTCCTCCCCCACCTCGGCGCCCGGCTGCGTCTTGATCTTCCAGACGCTCCCGACCAGCTCGGCTTTCACTTCGGTCATCTCGTCTCCAAATAGTCGTTCATACGGGAATGTTCCCGTGCTTGCGCCAGGGCCGGTCGATCTTCTTGCTTCGCGCCTGGTCGATTCCCTTGATGATCACGCGCCTCGTCTCTGCCGGGTCGATCACGTCATCGATCATCGCCCAGCCCGCGGCGAGGTATGGATTGATCTGCGCCCGGATCGTCTCGATCAGCTGCGCGCGCGTGGCCTCAGGGTCTTCCGAAGCCTCGACCTGCTTGTTGAAGATGATGTTGACCGCGCCTTCCGGTCCCATCACCGAGATCTCGGCGAGAGGCCACGCCACTATGGTGTCCGGCTCGTAGCCCTTGCCGCACATCACGTAGTAGCCCGCCCCGTAAGCCTTGCGCATGATCACGGTGACCTTGGGCACCGTTGCCTCTGAGGTCGCGTACAGCATCTTGGCGCCGTGCCTGATGATGCCTTCCTTTTCGACCTGCGACCCGACCATGAATCCCGGCACGTCCATCAGGTAGACGAGAGGGACGTTGAACGCGTCGCACATGCGGATGAAGCGGGCGGCCTTGTCCGCCGAGTCGGAATCGAGAGCCCCGCCCTTTTGCATCGGCTGATTTGCGACGACGCCGGTCGCGTGACCTCCAACGCGTGCAAACCCGATGACGATGTTCTTCGCCCAGGTCGGCTTGACCTCGAACCACGAGTCGTGGTCGAAGATCGCCTTGATGACCTTGCGCACGTCGTAAGCCGCACGCGGGCTGACAGGCACAATCTTCTCGAGGCCCTCGACCGCGCGGTCGGCGGGATCGCCGGTGTCGGCAAACGGCGGGGCCTCGGCGTTGCTCGAGGGCAGGTAAGACAGGAAGCGGCGCACCGTGGCGATGCACTCCGCGTCGTTCTCCACCTCGTTGTCTCCCACGCCCGACTCGTAGCAGTGGACCTGCGATCCGCCCATGTCGTGGTCGGTTACGTCTTCTCCAGTCGCCGCCTTCACCAGGCGCGCGCCGCCGAGCGCCATCGAAGACGTGCCCTTGACCATCGGGACGAAGTCGGCGAGGCCGGGGATGTACGCGGTGCCCGCGGCGCAGGGACCGAGCATCGCGGCGACCTGCGGGATGACCCCCGACATGTGGACCTGGTCAGCGAACAGCCACCCAGTGCCGGCGAATGTCGACCCCGACGCCTCTTGGATCCGCGCGCCCGCCGAATCGAGCAGCCACACCAGCGGTTTGCGGTAGCGGACGGCCAGCTCGCGGACTCGGGCGGCCTTGAACTGCTCCCCCACCGCGCCCATCGATCCAGCCATGACCGTGAAGTCGTAGGCGATCACCCAGACCTGTCGGCCATCGACGTCGCCGTGGCCGGTGACCACGCCATCGGCCGGTGCCGTGTCGGAACCGTCCCTGTTCTGTGCGAGGAGGCCAAGCTCAACGAAGGTGCCCGGGTCGAACAGGAGGTCGATGCGCTCGCGGGCCGTGAGCTTGCCGCGCTCGTGCTGCTTGGCGATCTTCTCCAAGCCGCCCATGGCCAGGTTCTTCTTGCGCTTCGTGTGAAGCTCACCGACTCGTGCTTCGTAATCGTCCACCGGGCGAATTCTGGCAGAGCTTTCGTCCCCACCCGGCGGCTCCGATGCCGACCTTCCGCCAACCGGGGCGGTGAAATCTATTGACCCACCAGAAGGTCCTCGCGGCCGCGCCAGCGGTCGAGGAACCGATACATGTTGCGTCTGGAGAGGCGTTCGCGCTCACGTGGCTCCGTCGAATCCCACAGCCGGTGCTCGTGCTTCTCGAGCGGCAGACCGGACACGGCGACCGCCCGTCCTCCCCTGTCGCGTAATCGGAAGCTCAATTCCACGTCAGCGATGCGGTAGAAGCGGAACCGGGGATCGAACCCGCCCACGGCCAACGCATCGTCGCGGCGAAAGGCCATGCAGTAGCCTTCGATCGCGTCCACTTCGGGGCCGGCACTCTCCTCGAACTCTTTCATCGTGCTCTGGCCGCGGAGGCCGAACGGACCGGCAACAACCACCGTCGGGTCGGCGAGCACCTCGAGCAATGGCGCGATCGCATCTCCCTTCAGCTCCACGCCCGGGTCGAAGAGGACCACGACCTCCCCTGCGGCCGCCTCGATTCCGGCGTTGACTGCGGCCGCGAAACCGAGCGGTGGATCAAGCGCGATTACCCGCAGCCGCTCGGCCGCGCGCCCAGCGAGCCAGCCCGCGATTTGCGGGTCGCCGGAGTTGTCGACGACCACGGTCTCGAAGTCCGCCTTGCAGTAGGTGAAGACGGAGAACAGCCAACGTTCGGCGTCGGCGCGCCAGCCGTGAACCACGGCGAGCAGGGTGACGGCGCGAGGCGAGGGTTTTGGTCGGTCTGTAGGCGGAGCGCTGATGGCCTGCAGCTCGCTCCCGGTCGCGCTGTCGACGACGTCCCACCCTGCGGCGCGAAGTTGATCGCGGATCGCGTCCGCGGCTTCGAAGTCTCGAGCCTGTCGGCGCTCAACGCGCTCAGCGAGAAGCGATTCGGCTTCTTGTCTGTTCAAGTTCGGACGGTCCCCACCCTAGCCCTCCCCGGCGAGCGGGAAGGGGAAAGGCTGCTATCCGTTCTTTTTGGCTTTGACTGCAGCGGTCAGGGCGGGCACGATCTTAAGTGCGTCACCCACCACCCCTAGGTCCGCCATCTTCATGATCGGCGCCTCGGCGTCCTTGTTGATTGCGATGATGATCTTGGACGTCTTCATGCCAACCGTGTGTTGCATCGCGCCCGAAATGCCCACCGCGATGTAGACACCAGGACGCACAGACTTGCCGGTCTGTCCGACCTGCATCGAGTACGGCACCCATCCCGCATCGACTACCGCGCGGCTCGCCCCGACAGCGCCACCCAGGGCGCTGGCCAGGTCTTCGAGCAGTGGAAAGTTCTGAGGTCCGCCCATGCCGCGGCCGCCGCTGATCACGACCCGGGCCTCTTCGAGCTTTACCTTCTCCGACGCCTCCACCACCCGCTCGGTGATGTGCGCGCGTTTCGACGAGTCCGCCACCGAGATATCGAGCTGCTTGACCTCGGCGGCGCCGCCTGATTCGGAAGCTTCGAACGATTTGGGGCGCACGAGAACAATCGCCGGCTTGCCGTTGGCCTTCATCGAGGCGACCTTCGCCCCACCGAAGTAAGGCACTTTGGCAACAAAGCTGCCGCCATTTGAGACCACGTCGCTTGCATTCGAGATGAGTCCTGTGCCCAATCGAGCAGCCAGGCGGCCCGCCACTTCGCGCGAATCCGGTGAGAAGCCAAAGAGGATCAGGTCCGGCTTTTCCTTCTCGTACAGCGAGGCGATGGCGTCGGTGGCGGGTTCGGCGATGTAGTCGTCGAACGCCTTGTCTTCATTGATGTGCACGACCTTGGCGCCGTGCTTGCCCAGCGATGCAGCCGCCTCTTTTGCGCCAGAGCCCAGCGCGACGGCGTAGACATCGCCCAGCTCGCGCGCCTTGGCCATCAGCTCGAGCGAGGTGGTCGCGACCTTGCCGGCGCTGAGCTCCGCATAAACCAGGATGCTCGGCATTGCTAGAGGACCTTCGCCTCGGCGAGGACCTTGACGATGCGTTCGACCGCGCTGCCGTCGTCCTCGATGACCTCGCCTGCCTTTCGCGTCTCGGCGTCGACGACGCCTTCGATGGTCTCGGCCGGCTCGCTCTTCTCCACTCCGAGGTCGCTCAGCGAGACCTGCTTGATCTCCTTTGAGCGCGCCGCCATGATGCCCTTGAGTGACGCATATCGCGGCTCGGCGATCCCAGCCGTGACGGTGACGAGCGCGGGAGTCGAAGCCTCGACGACCTGGTAGCCGTCGGCGGTCTGGCGATGCACCTTCACCGTCGAACCGTCGATCTCGACTTTCTTAGCGAAAGTCAGCTGTGGGAACCCGAGGAGCTCGGCAAGCATCGGCGGCACCATGCCGGTGCTGCCGTCGTAGGACTCGGTCGCGCAGATCACGAGGTCGGGTTCCTCAGCCTTGATCGCGGCCGCGAGGGCGCGCGCTGTGAGAAGGGCATCGGCGCCGGCGAGACCCGGATCCGTAATCAGGACGCCGCGGTCCGCGCCCATCGACAGGGCCTTGCGAAGACCGTCTTTGGCACGCTCCGGGCCCATCGAAACAATCACGACCTCGCCGCCGTGCGCCTCTTTCAGCTGGAGGCCTTCCTCCACGCCGCACTCATCGCCGGGGTCGAGCACAACCTCTTTCTCGCGGGAGATGGTGTTGTCCGCCTCGAGGGTGAGGCTTGAATTGGGGTCTGGGACTTGTTTGACGGTGACGACGATCTTCAAGGCGCTGCAGCCATTATCGCTGCGCCGAAAGCGCGGCATGGAAGCGCTCGAGGTCGGCCGGCGTGTTGAGGCTTTCGAACTGCGCAGGATCGAGATCCTCCAGCCACGTGACGTCGAGCTGCTCCGCCACGTCGTGCGCGGTGTAGTGTCCCGCGTCCAGCGCGCCAACGATCGCCGGCAGAGCCGTCTTGCTGTAGGCGCCGCACACGGGCTCGAACAGACCGTCGTGGCGCGGTATGGCGGCGTCACAGCTCCGCGCCGCCGCGACGGCAAGCTCGGCCGCGGACTGGGTGACGTACGGCATGTCGCATGCGACCGCGAACAGAACGTCGCGATGAGACCCGATCAGGCCCGCCTCCAATCCTGCGAGCGGACCGGCGTTTCGCTTCCGGTCGAATACAACCCGGTAGGGAATGTGCTGCTCCATCTGCTCTGGCTCGCTGAAGGAGACCATCACCTCCGAGAACGCAGGAGCGAGCCTTTCCACCACGTACCGAAGCAGGACGGTATTCCCGACCTCGATCCACGGCTTGGACCTGCCCATGCGCCGGCTGCCGCCGCCGGCGAGCACCAACAGAGTCGCTTCCATGAAGATAAGTGTGGTTGTGAAGGCGATCGATTTTCACGTTCACCTTCCGACGCCTGACTGGCTCGACGTTTCGATGCAGGGTTACGTCGAGGCTGCGGAGTCATATTTCCGTTCCAAGGTCGCCCGGAAAACGATCGAGGAATTGGCCCGCGATTACGGCGCGATGGACATCGTCGCCGTGCTGCTCGCCTGGGACGCCGAAACCGCGACCGGGCGGCCCCGCGTGCCCAACGACCTGGTCGCGCAGGCCGTGCACGACTATCCAGAGTCCTTCATCGGCTTCGGCAGCGTCGACCCGCTGAAGGGCGATCGTGCAGTCGCCGAGCTCGACCGGATCGCCGAGCTGGGCTTGAAAGGGGTCAAGCTGCATCCTTCGCTCCAGGCGTTCGCACCCAACGAAGAGCGCCACTGGCCGCTGTACGAGAAATGCCAGGAGCTGGGCCTGATCGTGCTGTTCCACACCGGGACAAGCGGGATCGGTGCCGGCCAGCCCGGCGGCCAGGGCATCCGCATCGACTTCGCGCGCCCGATCTGGCTCGACGCTCCGGCGGCGGCGTTCCCCGACCTGAAGATCATCGCCGCGCATTTCGGCTACCCGTGGCACCTCGAGCTTCTGGCGATGGCACTGCACAAGACCAACATCTACATCGACATCTCAGGATGGGCGCCGCGCTACATCCCGACCGAGGTCATGCGCGACATGAAAGGCCGCCTCCAGGACCAGTTTGTGTTCGGCAGCGACTACCCGTTCATCCAGCCGCAGCGCTGCCTCGACGAGCTCGAGACCCTTGACATCCCGCAACCGGTGCTGCAGAAGGTGCTCACGGGCAACGGCAAGCGGCTACTGGGGATCGCCTAGCTTGTAAACTAACGCTTGACACCCAGCGCCGCCTGGCTATCTTGCTGCGCAGATGGCCGCGGAGATCCACCGCCGGATTTTGCTCGCCGAGTCGGACCTTCTCCTGGACGACGTTGAGACGCTCAGACTGAGCGACGAGTCTGAGGCTCCCCTCAGTTTGCGGGAGGCGATCCGGGCCATGCAGATCCGCCTCGGCCGGCGCAACCCCCCTCTCCCACCTGCGACCCTCGATGCCGCGCACGACCTCGTGTTCGCGGTGCAGCAGAGGCTGATGGCGGCCAACTCGAAGAATCCGCGGCCCGCCCGCCACGCGAGCCGGCCGAGCGGGCAGGCGCTTTTCACCGTCGTCCGCGAAGACCGCAAGTGGAAGGTGCTCAGTCTCCCTGGTCCGGGCGCCGACGATGCCGAGTGGCTCGAGCTCGTCGAGTCGACCGTCGAGCGAGCCTGGGACCGATGGTGCTACGCCCAGCACCAGGCGAGTCGCGCCGCGCGCCTCCACGCACGGCCACAAGTCGCGCTCGCGGTCGCCCGCGCCGCCTGGAACAACTACTGGCTGCTGCTCCAGGACGCGGACCGGATCAAGGAGCGACTCATCGCCTCGCGCGGGCGGCTTGCTGGAGGTACTTCCTGAGCTCGTCGGCCTTGATCGGCGCGTCCGACGCACGGACACGCGCCGCGAACAGCTGCAGGAAGCGGCGCAGGCCAACGTCGTCCAGCATCGTCGCCGCCTCGATGATCTCCGCCGCCGCGTCCCGGTGCCCCGGATCGAGGACCCTGGCCAGGCTTTGCGCGAAGTCGTCGGGCAGCTCACGCATGGTGTTCTGGTGACAATAAGGCGGTGCAGCCTGTCGTCATCGGGGACGTGATCTGGGAGCCAACTCCCGACGTCATCGAAAGAAGCCGGCTCAAGCGGTTTATGGACCGCCACGGGATCGAGACCCTCGATGAGCTGCTCAAACGCGCCGACGACGACATCGAGTGGTTCTGGGATGCGGCGATCAAGGACATCGACGTGGCGTTCTACCGGCAATACCACAAGGTCGTCGACCTCTCCCGTGGCAAGCAGTGGGCGACGTGGTGGGTCGGGGCGCGGATGAACATCATCCAGAGCTGCCTCGACCGGCACCGCGACGGTGAGCTCCACGACAAGACGGCGATCATCTGGGAGGGCGAGCCGGGAGACACGCGCACGCTGAGCTACAGAGAGCTGGACAAGCAGGTGTCGCGCCTGGCGGGCGGACTCCGCAGGATGGGCATCGGGCAGGGCGACCGGATCGGGATATTCATGCCGATGTGCCCCGAGGTCGCCGTCTCGGTCCTCGCCGCGGCCAAGATCGGCGCGGTCATCATCCCCCTCTTTTCGGGCTACGGTCCGGAAGCGATCGCCACGCGGTTGCGCGACGGCGAGGCGAAGGTCCTGATCTGCGCCGACGGCTTTTACCGCCGAGGCCAGGTTGTCGCGATGAAGGAGACAGCCGATCGCGCCCTGGTCAGCTGCCCATCGGTCAAAAAGGTGATCGTGCACCGGCGCGTCGTCCGCGAGATCCCGTGGTCACACGGACGCGACGAGGTCTGGGAGGTGCTCCTGGAGGACTATCCGGACCGCCTCCCCACCGAAGAGCTCGACCCAGAGGACCCGATGATGATCATCTACACGTCGGGCACCACGGGCAAACCCAAAGGCACGCTTCACGTGCATGGGGGTTTCCCTGTCAAGGCCGCGCAGGACATGGCGCACGGCTTCGATGTAGGACCCGATGACGTCGTGTTCTGGTACACGGACATCGGCTGGATGATGGGCCCCTGGCTCATCTTCGGGACCCTGTTGCTCGGCGCGACAATGGTGCTGTACGAGGGCACGCCCGATTTCCCGGCGGCAGACCGGCTGTGGCGCATGGTTGAGCATCACAAGGTCACCGTGCTCGGCGTTTCCCCGACGCTGGTGCGCAGCCTCATGACCCATGGCGACGAGGTGCCGGCGCACCACGACCTCTCCAGCCTCCGCATTCTCGGCGGCACCGGCGAGCCGTGGAACCCCGAGCCGTTCAACTGGTTCTTCCAGCACATCGGAGGCGGCCGGATCCCGGTCATCAACTACACAGGCGGAACCGAGATCTCCGGCGGCATTCTCTGCGGCAACGTGATCACCCATCTGCGCGCCTGTTCGTTCGCGGGGCCCTTGCCGGGCATCGCCGCCGACGTGCTCGACGCAGAAGGCCGATCGGTGCGCGGCGAAGTAGGTGAGCTCGTCATCCGCAATCCGTGGCCCGGTATGACGCGCGGCTTCTGGGGTGACCGCCAGCGCTATCTCGACACGTACTGGAGCCGGTTCGAGAACGTCTGGGTGCATGGCGACTGGGCGTATGTCGATCCAGCGGATGGCCTCTGGTACGTGCTGGGCCGGTCTGACGACACGATCAAGATCGCGGGCAAGCGACTCGGTCCGGCCGAGGTGGAGTCCGTTTTGGTGGGCCATGCCTCGGTTGCGGAGGCGGCGGCGATCGGCGTGCCTGACGAGCTGAAGGGTGAGGTGCTTGTGTGCTTCGTAATTCTCCGACCCAACCAGAAACCGAGCGAGGAGCTCGCCACCGAGCTCCAGGACCTTGTCGCCGCCGCGCTGGGCAAGCCTCTACGGCCCAAGGCGGTCCACTTCGTCGGCGACCTTCCACGCACGCGCAACGCGAAGATCCTGCGCCGCGTCGTCAAGTCAGTCTACATCGGGAAGGACCCCGGCGACCTGTCCTCGCTCGAGAACCCAAGCGCTCTGGCGGCGATCGGCGCCACTAGAAGCTGAGGACCTTATCCGCCTCCATCGTCAGCCGGACCAGGTCAGGCGGCGTGATGTATTTCGCGTTCGGTGTGAGCATCTCCGGCAAGACCCCACGGGCCTCGGCACAGCCTTTTCAAACGTAGATAGGGATCTCTTTGTCGAGGCACTTGTCGAGCAGCTCCCGCAACGGTGGGATCCCAAGTCCGAGCACGTTGGCGATCACGTCGGGCTTGACGAGCTCCGCGGCGTCGCCTGCCAACGCTATTGCGACCTCGGTCCCCGCGGGCTTGGCCCCGTTGACCGCGATGTGGAATGGAATGCTCGCGCGCGTTGGGTCCTCGGGTCCCGCGGCGGTGACGATGAGTAGTCCAGCCACGGCGATCAGTATGGGCAGTCGGTGAGGCTGACGCGCACCGATTGGGTGCGGCTGCTTCTGCTCTGGCTGGGTGGGATCGACCTTCGGCTGACGATGCTTGCGGTCCCGCCGCTCATCCCCTTGATCCACCGCGAGCTGCATCTGGATGAGAAGGCCGTTGGCGCGCTTGTGTCGGGCCCGGTGCTTTTGCTGGCGATCGCCGCCGTTCCGGGGTCACTACTCATCGCCAAGCTCGGCGTCCGCGGCGCGCTTGTCGTTGGTCTGGGATCGGTTGCTGTGTTCGGTGCCCTCCGCGGATTCGGACCGAGCCAGCCGGTCCTGTTCAGCGCCACGTTTCTGATGGGAGTTGGCGTCGCTGTGACCCAGCCGGCGTTTCCCTCCTTGGTCCGGGAGTGGTTTCCACGCCGCATCGCGATCGCAACCGCTGTCTACAGCAACGGCATTCTGATCGGCGAGACGCTGCCGACGGCGCTGACCACACCGGTCGGAGTGCTTCCTCTCGCCCACGGCGACTGGCGATGGGCCCTGGCCAGCTGGTCGGTCCTCGTGCTGGCGAGCGCAGTCGCGATCGGGGTCGCAGCGCCGGCGCGTTTCGCCGGTAGCAAGGTGACGTCGCGATGGTGGCCGGACTGGCGGCATGGCCAGGCGATCCGCATCGGCATCGTGATGGGCATGGCCTCAGCAGCCTATTTCGGGGCCAACGCCTTCATCCCCGACTTCCTCGACCAGACCGGGCGCCACAATCTCATCTCCCCCACACTCGGCCTCCTCAACGGCGCGCAGCTCCTGACCGCACCGGCGGTGGCGCTCTGGCCACGATTGTTGACCGGCCGGGCGGGTTTCATCGGATCGGCCGCCATCATGGCCGCGGCTCAGCTGGGCCTTGTCCTGACGCCCGGTTTCGGTGCTGTCGTTTGGGCTCCGGTGCTTGGCTTTTCGACCGCACTCGCCTTCGTCGTGGTGTTGAGCCTTCCGCCGCGTGTGGCACCGCCAGGCGGTGTCGCACGCATGAGCGCCGCGATCTTCACGCTCCAGTACGCGACCGCGTTCGTCATCCCGCTCATCGCCGGCGCGCTGTGGGACGCCACCGGGAAGGCGCTGCTCGCGTTCCTTCCTGGTATCGCCGCGGCTGTGGCAATGGCCTGGGGTGCGATGTCGCTGCGAATCCCGGACCGGGTGCAGAACGCCCCTTAGGGAAAGATGCCGGCTTTGTAGTCGCTCAGGATTTCGTTGGCCGCGCGCGCGCCCTCTTCGGCTCCGCCTTCCATGAATCCCTGGAAGCTATTCGAGCAGTGCTCGCCCGCGAAGTGGCACTTGCCTGTGGTCGGGTTCGGTTGACGCGCTTTCTCGTAGCCGCTGAACAGCGTGTACTGGCCTACCTTCCAGTAGGAGTACGAGCCGAGCAGGAACGGGTTCGCCAGCGGCACATCGAGCGTCGCCTTGCCGTTCCATTGAGCTGTGATGCCGGGGAAGACGGGCTCGATCTGGCTGAGAAAGGTCTTCGCGAACTGGTTCACCGTGGCCTGGTTGGTGGGGTCGCCCTTGAAAGAGGCCAGTGGCACGCCGCCGCCGGTGTAGTCGACCATGATTCCAGTCGAACCGTCCTGGGCCCGGGTGACGTCCCAGGTGTTCTGGTAGCCGGTGTCGCTGTAGGAGGTCCCGGTGCCGATTCCCCATGGTCCGGGCTGGTTCCACAGGCGGTTGTCGAACTGGAGCTGCAGCTTGGCATTTTTGCCGTACCCGAGCTCGGTGATCGCGGTCTGCTTAAGCGGGTCAAAGCCCGCGGCTCGATAGTCCGCGTCCGAGCTGAACATCGTCCTGAGGACTGAGAAAGGGATTGCCATGATGACCCGGTCGAATGTCTTCTGGATCACAACGCTGCCAGTTTTGAGGCTCAGGGTATAGGTGTTGTCGGTGTTGCGCGCGATGCTCGCCAGCGCGGTATTGAGCTGGACGGCGCCGGGGGCCAGCGCAGCGGCGATGGCTTGGGGCAGTCGCTCGTTGCCGCCCGCGATGTGATAGCGCTCGTCCGACGCACCGAAGATGCGGAAGTTGCCCGGCACCGGCTGGAAGCCGAGGAGGTAAACGAGGTTGAGCGAGCTCTGCTCGGTCGTGACGTTGCCGTATTCGATGTTGTACGCGACGTCTAGCAGCTGACCCATCCGGCTCGTGTGTCCACCCGGAACGCGGGTCTCGATCCAGTCGTACAGGCTCAGGTGGTCGAGGTCGAAGCCAGCCTGCGTGAAGCTGTTGTAGAGGGTCGGGAAGGGCGCCGAGTTGAGGTCTTTCTTGATCGCATTCCACACCGGGCCAAAGTCGACATTCGCCTGCGAGGCCGTGTAATACCGGCCGGCGAAGTAGTCGGTTTCGGTGGAATGGACCGGCTCGGCGGCCAGCAAGTCGACTGTCGACAGGTGGAATCGGCTCGCGAGGCCGAGGATCGTCTTGTGCTTCGTGTCGATCAACTCGCCACAGTGCTCGCTTGTCTGTCCGTTGAGCCACGAGGTGGTGTCTGAGTGCACTCGGCCGCCAACTCGGCTGGACGCTTCGTAGACGGTCGAGGTGATGCCGGCGTCTTGCAGGGTCAGCGCCGCGTTCAAGCCCGCGATGCCGCCGCCGATGATCGCGATGCGGCCCTGGGTGCCAGATCGACCGGCTGTCGCGGCGAGCGCGGCCGCGGGCCCGCTCAGCGCGGCGGCGCCTACGGTGGCCCCGGTCGCCTTCAGGAAGTCTCGCCGGGTAAGCCGCATGTGGTGGCGTTCTTCTTGCACAGCTTCCAGCGACCGGCCGGTCCGCTCGGCCTCCTCGAAGTCGTCGAAAAGGGCCTGCAGACGTGTCAGCAGTGGGCTCCGCGCCATGTACACACACTCCCTTGCACAAGAAGACGGGGACCCCGAATTCTAGGGGAGCCAAGTTTTGAGTTGACGGCGTTAATTGAAATTTCGCCGCGCGGCAAGGCCCGAATACGATTACGAGCTTTTTGCGCAAGACGATCCTCTGACGCGAAAAATAGGGTTCGTCTTGTAAGGAGGCTCCTATGCGGATGGGTCGACGAGGCCCGATTCGAACACTTTCGCCCTGTCGAGGTAACGATGGAGCGGGCGACCGGCCTCGAACCGGCTACCTCAACCTTGGGAAGGTTGCGCTCTACCAGGTGAGCTACGCCCGCTCGACCGAGTAAACGATTCTAGGTCTCGACGACAGCCTCGGCCTGAGGCGCCGCCTCGGCAACGACCGACCGTACCAGCTCCGAATACTCATCGACCAGCCGCTGCGCGTGGCCCGGATCGAGTGTCGAGGCGATGATGTAGTACTCGGGGCGGTCGGCGTCGGGCGCCACCAGCACCCACCCGTCGTCGACGAAAACCTTGACACCATCGGTGAGGTCGACGCGGTCCTTCAGGTGCTTTTCCATCATGGTCCGCATCACCCGCCCCTTGACCTCCCACGGACAGAATTCGACCGCTGTGCGGTGACTTACCTTTGGAATGCGCGACCGGAGCGCGCCGAGAGACGTACCGCCCTTGGCCAGCAGCTCGAGCACGCGCGCGATGGTGAAGATGGCGTCGAACGAAATCGCGAAGTCGGGCCAGCAGTAACCGCCGTTCCCGTCTGAGGCGAGCACCGCCTCCGCATGTTGGGCGGCACGCAGCACAGCCCCGGGGGTGATCTTGGTCGGCACGAATCTGCTGCTCATCTGCTCGCCAATCATCGAAAAGGCGAGCGACGACGATGCCGGTCCAAGGACCATGCCTGGCTTCCCGGTCAGCGCGAGCTGCGTCAAGACCGCAAACGCCGTGTCGTGGTCGAGCAGTGTGCCCGTCTCATCGACTATGAAGCACCTCTCACCCGGCGTGTCGATGAACACGCCAAGCTTCGCCTTGACCGCCGCGGTGATCACCCCCATCTCCTGGAGATGGCCTCGAAAAGTCGGGTCGTCCTGTTCCAGGACGATCTCTGCCGGCGCCGCATTCAAGGGGATGACCGAGCAGTTGAGCTCGCGAAGTATCTGTGGCAGTACCATCGCCGCCGCGCCGTTGTTGTAGTCGATCACGACCTTGAACGCAGCGCCGCGCACGACCTCCAGGTCGAGCTTGGCGAGCATGTCCTCCATGTATCGGTCGGTCTGGCCGTCGCGTCGCGTGATACGTCCCATCTCGTAATGCGACACGCGGCGGATGTCCTCGCGGAAGAACAGGCCCTCGAGCCGCCGCTCGCTTCGCTTGTCGACGTCGAGGCCAAGGTCGTCGAAGATGCGGACGTCCGCCGACCTCGGGTCGACCGGCGAAGTCTGGACGTGGATGGCGGACACGTGGTTGTGGCGCGCCCAGTAGCGGCATACAGGTGCCGGCAGGACGGACAGGTCGATGACGTGCGCGCCCGATGAGATCATTCCCGACATCAGCGCGCGGCCGATCATCCGCGCCGAGCGGGTGTAGTCACGCGAGATGGCGATCTCAGTCGCTTTCGGTGTCAAAGCGCCAATCGCAGCGCCCAGCCGGGACGCGAACTCGGGAGTGATCTCGATGTTGATCAGGCCGTTGAGGCCGTACGAGCTGAAGAGGCCGCGCTTCCACGACCCGGCCCAGATGATCGATTCATGCACGACGGCCCCCGGCTCGACCTCCTTGTTGGGCCAGATTCGAACGTTGGCATTGATGGTCGACCCGGCACCAATCGTCACGTCGCTGCCTACCACGCTGCCTTCTTCGAGCAGGCATCCGTTCTTGATCGTTACGGACCGGCACACGACCGATCCGCGCAGGCGCGAGTTGAGCCCGATGTAGCTGTGGTCCCAAACGATGGAGTTCGAGAGCTTTACACCGGTATCGACCGTCGTGTACGCGCCGACGACCGCCGGCCCATTGACCCAGGCGCCCCCTCGCACCTTCGCCCCCGCGCCGACGAAAGCAGGCCCGTCGACGCGGGCGCCCGGGTCCACCTCCGCGTCTGGGTGGATCCACGTGGTGTCGCCCACGCGGTCGCCGGGGATCTGCACCTTGACCTTGCCCTCGAGGCAGTCGAAGTTCGCCTTGACGTACGCAGCGTGGCTCCCGACGTCCTCCCAGTAGCCGTCGGCGATCCAGCCGAAGACGTGCTCGCCTTCCTTCAACAGCTTGGGAAACACATCGCCCGACCAGTCGGTCACCTCACCCGGCCGGAAGAAGTCGAAGACCGCCGGGTCGAGGATGTAGATCCCCGTGTTGGCCAGGTCCGATATGACCTCGCCCCAGCTTGGCTTTTCGATGAAGCGCTGCACCGCACCGCCCTCGTCGACGACGACCACGCCATACTCGAGCGGGTTCGGCACCGGCTTCAACACGATGGTGGCGATCGCCTTCCGCTCACGATGAAAGCGCGCCGCGGCACCGAGGTCGATGTCGGTCAGCGAGTCGCCGGAGATCACAACGAATGTTTCGTTAAGCTGCTGGCGCGCAAGCATCACCGAGCCCGCCGTGCCGAGTGGCGAGTCCTCCACCGAGTACGTCAGCGCGACCCCCTGCTCCGACCCGTCGCCGAAGTAGTTGCGGATCGAGGCGCCAAGGTACTGCACCGTGGCCACCACGTCGCGCAGCTGGTGGCGCCGGAGATGGAGAAGGATGTGCTCCATGATCGGGCGGCCCGCGACCGGGACCAGCGGCTTGGGCATGTTGCTGGTGAGCGGGCGCAAGCGCGACCCCTCGCCGCCGGCCATCACGACCGCCTTCAATTCCCCAATCCCCATAACATCGTAGTTCCGTGCTCGAAGAACTAAGCGAGTTCGCTTACGACCTGCTCTGGACATGGCAACCCCGCATCGAGGCTTTGTTCCGCACGATCGACCCCGAGCTCTGGAAGTCGACGCGCGAAAACCCGGTGCTTCTCCTCAACCAGCTCGGCGAGGAAGGTCTGCAGAAAGCGTGTGAACGCGAAGAGGTGCGGAAGGCGTTCGACCGTGCGAAGACCGCTCGTCGCGAGTATTACGACCGCAATCCGCGCTTTATGGACGCCCACGCCCCGCTTGCGGTGGCCTACTTCTCGCTCGAGTTCGGGCTGACCGAGTGCCTCCCCATCTACTCGGGCGGCCTAGGCGTGCTGGCCGGCGACCACCTCAAGGCGACCAGCGACCTCGGCCTGCCCCTGGTCGCGGTCGGGCTGCTCTACAAGCAGGGCTTCGGCCGGCAGGACATCGACGCCGGCGGCCGTCAGTTCGAGGTGTACTCCGAGAATCGCGGCGATGAGCTGCCGGTGCGCAAGGTCGAGGGCGTGGAGGTCGAGGCCCCAATCGGAGCCCGCGACGTGAAGATCGCCGTCTGGCGGGCGCAGGTCGGAAGGGTCCCGCTGTTCCTGCTCGACACCGATCTCGAGGCGAACCCGCTTGACCTCCGCAACATCACCGACCGCCTCTACGTCCCCGAGCCAGACCGCCGTCTCAGGCAGGAGATCGTGCTCGGCATAGGCGGCGTGCGGGCACTTCGCGCACTCGGCATCGATTCGGGTGTCTTCCACCTCAACGAGGGCCACAGCTTCCTGTGCGCGATCGAGCGCATCCGCGAGCTGCGTGCCTCTCGCCAGATGACGCTCGAGGAGGCGCGCCTGGTGGCGCGGGCAGGCATCGTGTTCACCACCCACACTCCGATCGCGGCCGGCAGCGACTACTTCGACGCCGGGCTGGTGTGGGATTTGCTGGGACCGTATCTGACACAGGTCGGAATCTCTTTCGACCGCTTCATGGACCTGGGCCGCCAGCGCCCAGGTGACCCACGCGAGCGGCTGTGCACGACCTATGCGGCACTGCGCCTGGCCGACCAGTCGGTGGGTGTGAGCCGTCTGCACGGTGCGGTGTCAAGGCGCCTGTGGAAAGACGCCTGGAAGGGGCTACCCGAGAACCAGGTCCCGATCGGCTCGGTGACCAACGGCGTGCACATGCCGACGTGGGTCGCGCCCGAGATCGCCGACCTGCTGACCCGCTTTGTCGGGCCCGACTGGTGGGACCTCGATCCTGCCGACGGTCGCTGGCACGCCGTGTACGAGATTCCTACAGCCGAGCTGTGGGCGATCCATGGCGAGCTCAAGGGCAAGCTCCTCGAGCTGACGCTGGAACGCGCCGAGCATCCGCACGAGCTCGACCCCAACGCGCTGACGATCGGGTTCGGGCGGCGCTTCGCGCCCTACAAGCGCGCGAACCTCTTGCTCCGCGACAGGCCCCGCCTGGCGCGCCTCCTGCGCAACACGCGGCGCCCGGTGCAGATCCTGTTTGCGGGCAAGTCGCACCCCGCCGACCAGCCGGGCAAGGAGATCGTCGCCGGGATCGTCGGCCTGGCGCGCGAGGAACCACGCGTCGTATTCCTCAAGGACTACGACATAACCCTCGCTCGGCACCTCGTGCACGGCGCCGACGTGTGGCTCAACAATCCGCGCCGATTCCTCGAGGCGAGCGGCACCAGTGGCATGAAGGCGGGCGCCAACGGCGCGCTCAACGTGAGCATCCTCGACGGCTGGTGGGACGAGGCCTACCGGCCTGAGCTGGGCTGGGCGATCCCATCGGGCACGACCCTCGACCGGCAGGACGTGGATGACGTAGCTGAGGCGGAGGGTCTGTACCGGCTCCTGGAGCGCGAGGTCGTGCCCGCCTTCTTTGAGCGCGATGACTCGGGCATTCCACTGCGCTGGGTCGAGATGATGAAGGCGTCGATCCGCAATGTGGCGACGCAGTTCGCCGCGCGCCGCATGGTGATCGACTACTTCAACACGGCATACGCGCCGGGCGCCCGCCGCGTAGAGCAGCTGCGCCTGCTCCCCGACTGGGGCGGCTAAAACATTACTGAGGATGCCTGGGCGGCCGGGTTTGACCCGGCCGCATCCCGCGTCTCCTGAACGCCACCCAATCGTGGCCAAGGAGTGGCCATTCAATCAATCCGAACGTCATACCGGAAGGAGAGCAGCGCCGCCTTAGCGGCGCGATGAGAGGAAACCATCCGTTGGTCTCAAGGGATCAATGCACCACCGCCTTGGCTTAGAGGACGCTAACGCGACCCAAGGAGGTGTTCGATGGGAGGACCAGCGGTCACGGAGGTCGAGAAGGCCGAAATCTTCGACTGTCGGCTGAGGGGCCACTCGATGTCTGCCATCGCGAGGCAGCTGGGCCGCGGC
>VBIW01000197.1 GCA_005880915.1 Chloroflexota bacterium
CCACCTTCTTACAGGCAGCCTGCGCCTCGGCGTCGTAGGCGTTGGCTGTTCGGAGCAATTGCTTCGCCTGCGCGATATACGAGGCCATCGTCCGCCGACTCTGGCTCGCGGCGCTAGACGCCAATGAGAGAGCTTGGTTGACGATTGCAGCCGTCGGCGTCCCCGGCGCGCGGTACGAAGGCAATGCGGCTTGGTCTGCTCGGAACTTCTGAAAGTCGCTGTTGAGAGTGGCGCTGTCCGATGCGAGGGAGTTGAGGTCGTTCGTGATGCTATCGGTGTCGTAGCCGCTGACTCCGTTCTCGTCGTAGCTGACGCCGCTCGCGTCATAGTCCACTCCGCTCGCGTCGTAACACACCTGCCCGTTGTTTCCACGGGGGTACTTCGCGGCCTCCGCCAGAACGCTCTGCTTGTCGGAGAGGGTCTTGGCGAGGTCGCCCCGTTCGTGCTTCAAGTCGCTCACCATCGAAGCAAGGTCTGACTGCGCCGAGGTCGGGGAGCCACCGAGGTTCTGAATGTCGGAGGCGACTGTGGACACGTCGGCGTTGGTGGTTTGCCTCGCTTTCGCATCAGCCTGCGCCTGCGCCTGTTGCCTCCCCTGCACGAAGCCACCCGCCTTCACATTGGCTACCGCAGCGTTGTAGTCGGCGACAGTCGCCGGAGTGAAAACGAGCGTTTGGAGCGAGCCATCAGACGCGGCGAACGCGAGGGTGAGTTGGTTGTCGCGCAGCGTCCCGTTGTCGCGTTTATCGCCGAAGTCGAGTCCCACGGACTGCCCGCTGATCGTGCCCGTGAAGCTCGTACTCGTTCCCGTGGCCCCGCTCTGTGTATCGCGGTACGACACCGAGAGCGTCCCGGTGACCGTGCTGCCGGTGCGCTGCCACTGGATGAAGTAGGCGGCGAGTGGCTGTGCCGCTGACGGGTAGACGGAGAGGAAGCCCGGCAGGACTGGGGCAGACGGTGGCGGCGGCGGAGCGGCGCTTGTCGTGACCGGAGGAGGAGTCTTGGGGGCGCTGTGGTGGCTCGCGCTGCCGCAGCCAGCGAGCAGGAATGCGGCGACCACGCTGCAAACGAACACACGCGAAGTAGGAATCGTCACGTCCTCCCTATCGTAGGCCGGTCGAACGCCAGCCCGCGACGCGCCGCAGGCCCTAGGTGACGTGCCTCGACAGGTTGTGGACGGCTGAGTAGGTCATCCGGGCCTCCTTCGAGGCTGTGGGTCTGCGAAGGCTCACGCTCGAAGGAGGGACCCGGATGGGGCTTCACCGTAACGCTCGGCTCGGACTTGCCGGCCGCCGTGCTCTTGTTGCTGATGTCGAGTCGGGCTGCTCGTGCAGAGAGGCGGCGAGACGCCGCGGCGTCTCGCCGACGACTGCCTGTAAGTGGTGGCGTCGCTGGTCGGAAGCGGCGGTTGAGCAGCGTGGCTCGCTTGCCTGTCTCGAGGATCGCTCGTCGCGGCCGCTTCGCTGCCCGCGGCTTTTGCCGGCGGTTGAGCAGCAGCAGATTTGCGCGGCGAGGCGACGCTCTGGCTGGGGGCCGAGGTTAATCGCTGGTGAAACCGGACACGCGCATGCGACCGTCTGGCGGACGCTCAGACGGGCGGGGATCTCGCGACCGCCCAGGCAGCCGCGCGAGCAGCCGCGCCGCTACGAGTGGCCCTGTCCCGGTGATCTGCTGCACATCGACAGCAAGCGCTTCATGCGCTTCACACGCCCCGGCCACGCCGTCACCGGCGACCGCCATCGCACCGGCGCCGAGAAGCGGGCACGGGTCGGCTACGAATGGGTGAACTCACTCGTCGATGACCACTCACGGCTCGCCTACAGCGAGCTCCACTTAGACGAGCGAGCTGCAACAGTCACCGCCTTCGTCGAGCGCGGCCTCGCTTTCTACGCCGCGTACGGGATCGAGCCGAAGCGGCTACTCAGCGACAACGCCTTCGTCTACCGTCGCAACCGCTCCCTGGCCGAACTGCTCGCCGACAAACGGATCCGCCATTTGCTGATCCCGATCCGCCGCCCCGCAGGTCAACGGCAAGGTCGAGCGCTACCAGCAGACGCTCAAACGCGAGTGGGCGCTGGGCGAGATCTACCGCTCCTCAGACCACCGCGCCCAAGCACTGTCACACTGGCTGCGCTACTACAACGAGCGCAGACCACACAGCTCGCTCGGCGGCAGATCACCGCTCAGCCGTGTCCACAACGTCCCGAGGCAGGACACCTAGACGCCGAAGGCCGCTCGCGCGACTTCCTTGACGCGACCTAGACAGCCTTCGGCTCATCATCGTCTGCACAGGCCGAGCGTCAAGTTCGCTAAGGCGTCACTTGCGACGAACGCGGGGTGTCAGTTTGACTACGAGACGTGGGCTGGCCCGCATTGGAGGCGAGTTGGTATTCGTGGCCCCTGAATATCGTCGGTCACTCTCATGCCTAAGGCTAGGGTGACTTCCGCCGTGCCCCGCAATCCCGCTGCCGCTCGAACGACGCCTTTGCAAGTGCATGTTCTTCTCGGGCCGGTCGAGCCGCACAAGGTTGATGTTGTGCTGGCCTACTTCAACGAGTATTCAGACATCTCGGTGGCGGAGAGGCAGAGAATGGTCGTCAGGCTTCGGCAGGGTAAGAGCATCGCTTTCGAGAACCAGCGACCGGAAGCCGTCCAGCACATGAAGCGGTGGATGGCTGACAGGGGCATCGCTGTCGTCATCGACTCGCCCCTACGGCGGGAGCCAATCCCGAAAAGCGTCCGTCAGTACGTGTGGCAGCGCGACCAGGGTCGGTGTGTGGACTGCGGCTCAAAGGAGAAGCTGGAGTACGACCACATCATCCCCGTGAGCAAGGGCGGCTCGAATACCGAGCGGAACATCGAGCTTCGTTGCGAGCGATGCAACCGGAGCAAGGGGGCGCGTGTCTAGGCGCGTGTCGCACTTCACGTACAAGGCGACGCCCGGCGGGACAATGATAGGAGCGAGGGCTTTGCGGTCTGATGACCCCATTCACTCGCGTAGGCCCCGAATCGTTAGCGGGTAACAATCCGCTAATGAAGAAGGGCTAGCGTGGCGACATGAGACGCGGCCTGAACGCGCCGGGTTGTGCAGTAGTCGTCTTGGCGTCGGCGATGCTCGTCACGGTGCTCAGCGCCTGCGGAGTAACTGCCCAGCCCGTCAAGAGTCCGTTCTCCGCTGGCCTCGGCGTCGAGGACGGCCCTGGAAGTCGCTTGTGGGGCGACACGTTCTCGGGGCCGAAAGGAATGCACATCGGCTGTATCAGCGGACGGCGTTATGCCGTCCTCATCACCGTCCACAACCACACGCGGCAGGCGATTTCGCTCCTCGGCGGCTCTGGGGCTCAGGCCCTCCCCGACGTTATCGAGCGAATCGCGGTGCAAGTTCGCCTCGCACCCCCGCCTCCGAAAGGCGATATCGCCGTCAGCGGGCTTCGATCCTGGAATCCGCACAACTCATCCCCGGTTCTGATACCGCCAGGGCACGACGGCTGGGTGCAGTCGAACTTCCTAATGCGGAACTGTCCCCTTCTTCGCTCGGCCGAGCCGGTAACGGTAAACCGCAGCATCACGCTCGACTACAGCGCGGGCGGCGCGAAGGGGACGCAGGTGATCGCGCAAGCGGCAACGCGGATCATTCTCACTCGGGGGCCGCTTCACCCCGCCCTTCGGATAAATCAAGTCGGCTAGCCGCTGGCGGCGGTGTCGCCTTCTGGTGGGAGTGCGACAGACACGAGGAGCACAGCCGGTTAGACATCGAGGAGATGCGGCTCTCAGCAGCCCAGGCCAGCCTTGCCCTCCCGTGACGGCGGGGCGGACGCTCGCCCCGCGCCGTAGGGTCGGTCGCCGCAACCGCTACCGACCGAGCGGCACCTTGCCATCTTGGCGAGGCGGAGGCCGATCCAGCGCGCGGAATCGCCTTCCATTCCAGCGAAAGCGCACGACTTTACCGCCCCCGGTCGGACAGCAAAGCGCGTCTTGAGGACGGTAGAGGACGTACATGAACGCGAGTGTCGTGTCATTACGCCAAAGGCCAAGAATCTCACTCGACGTGCCAAGCCCGTCCGTCCCCACGAAACGAGCACGGTCGAAGAAGTAGAGATGCTGGTCGTGTCCATCTTCGGCACGGCAGTTGCCAAACACGGCGTTGAAGCGCCAGCCATGCATCCACATCGACGTGTCCGGCTTCGCCCACGGTTCACATCCTCTGGAGCGCCAGAACGCCAAGGCGGCAGCCAGATCGCGATCTTTTTTCGTCGCGCCGAACCCGATCCCGCCGTTCACAAGCACGAAAGCAAGACACAGTAACGCGGTCATCACCCAGCGGCCCCACTGGTTCCACTGACCGTTCTGCACGCGCCAAGAGTAGCCCCGTGGGTTCCGCGAAGCCTCGCCGTCGCGGTTTGCTGGAAAGGCGACATCGCTGAGCACTGTCGGCGGTGCTAGGGCGTAAGACAGCCGAGCACGACACGCAAGTAATCGTGATTGAAGGGGGAGTTCCACTCTATGACGACGTTGCGGCGCTGCTGGACGAGCAAGCCGTCGTTCAGGAAGTGCGTGTCTTCCTGAGCGTTGTGGTAGGCGGCGTGGAAGTAGGCGCTCTCCGCTTTGCGATCCGTGAAGAACGAGGCGTTGGCAAACGCAAACGAGTCTGACTCCTGCGAGGAACGTCGTCGGAATGGTGCAAACGTCATGTACAGGGTCGGGACGTGCGGGTTTTTCTCCACCCACACTC
>VBIW01000176.1:0-2395 GCA_005880915.1 Chloroflexota bacterium
GAAGGTGTAAGTCTTGAGCATGGGTCCGGTGCTGGGCGCTCCGTGGAAAAGCTTGCAGAAATCGTCCAGAGTCTTCTTACCCTTGCTGTGCTGACGGATGATGACGTCGGCCCACAACCAGTTCAACACGTCTTCATCGTAGAAATCGACTCCGCGGCGCCAGGAGTGCCAAGCCCGCGAAGAGAAATAAAGTTGGGGGGCAGCGTCGGCCGTGTCCTGAAGATTTCGCCACCCGCGGCCGGGAGTATGGTCGAGGCCGGCCGCAGTCAGCGCTATGTCGTCCCGCTCCTGGTCCGGGTTGAGCAGGCCGCTGCGGGCGGTAAGGACGTCACCCAGGTAGGAAGTCAGCCCTTCGTAAACCCAGAGCAGGTCATCCTGCATGGGTTGCTGATAATCGGGCGTGGAAAGATCGGCGGGCCGGCGATATTTTCCATTCCAAGAATGAACGTACTCGTGCGGAAGCAGGCCGGCCTCCTGCTTGCGGTCATTTTCGTCGACCAATCCGCGTTCGCCGACGCGGCTGTCGTCGGATTCATGATGCTCCAATCCGAAGTGCGCCACGTGATCGCTCAGGCTGTAGAGAAAATGATAGTCGCGGTAGTGATGCGCGCCGAAGAGTTTGTTCGCCTGCTCGACCAGACTCTTGTAATGATCCCAGACTTCCGGCGGCGCTTCGAGCGCGGCCGCGCTGTCGGCCGCAATATCCATCTCGGTGAGCGGGTCCTCGGCGAGCGGCACAACCTTCAGGAATTCACCGGTAATGACGGGTGAATCGACCAGTGTGGTCAGAGAGACGGTGGCAAAATGAATCTCGTTGCCGCTCTGGCTGGTGACGGGAAGAGGAGTTCCGAACTTCCATCCGGAGGGAAGTTTCAGGCTGGCTGTGTAGTTAATGTCATCCGACTTCCAGCCTTTGGGGTAGAGGAGAACCTGGTTCCAGCTGATGACGGCCATCTTGTCTGTGGCCGAAGAGCCGGCAGAAAAGCCGCCCTCAAACGTTGCGGGAGACAGGAAGTCGAGTTGCACCTCGACTTCGCTCGCGCCCGGTGGCACTTCGACGTGAAGGGTGAAGCCGTCGAGCAGGTCGCGGCGCCACTTCAGGATGTTTCCACCGGCGGTGAACTTCAAGCCAGAGAGATCGTTGACAGGGCCGTCCGGAGCGTGTTCGCCGGGAATCCACTTCGGGTAGTAGAGCGTGAGATCGCCGGCGCTGGCAGGGATCCTCAGCGTGGCATGGAAGATTTTGCGCGCGGTGCTTGTGGCATCGACGGAGAGAGTGACATTGGGTGGAGTTGCAGACCAGCTACAAATCGACGCAGCAAGAACGCAAACTACTCCCAAGATGCTTGAGAGTTTCATTTTTTGGGCTCCCATGTTGTGATCAGCAGAACTGCAACTTCACGGCAGAACTTAAGACTATACAGCCAGTGGGGCGGAGCGGTACAGGGGTTCGTGACGGATGAACATCAGCCGAGAAAAAATCAAAACTGTCATTCTGATCCTGAGCGAAGCGAAGGGTAGGACCTATGCACTCCCAGCCAGTTGCACAGGTCCCTTCGGCTTCGCTCAGGGCAGGCTCTCCGCGGCAAAGAACGCCACTCAGGATGACATTCGGATAAATTGGATGTTCAGAAGTATTCAACTACCGGGCGCACTGGTATCATTCCGCAGATGTCGCGGCGCGGAAAATTCATTACGCTTGAAGGGCTCGACGGAACCGGCAAGAGCACGCAACTGCGGAGACTCGCTGCGGTGCTGCGTGAGGGCGGGCATAAGGTGGTTGAGACGCGCGAGCCGGGCGGGACGGCTACGGGCGAGAAAATCCGCAAGGTGCTGCTCGATTCGGGGACGGCCGGACTTTCTCCGCTGGCCGAGATGGCGCTGATGTTTGCATCGCGCGCGCAGCATATCGCGGAAGTGATCGAACCCGCGCTCGCGCGTGGCAGCATCGTGCTCTGCGACCGTTTCACCGACTCGACCGAGGCCTACCAGGGCAGCGGGCGCAGGTTGGGCAGCGCCGCCGTGCTCGAGTTACACCGCGTGCTGTGCGGGGGGCTGCAGCCGGATCTAACGCTGCTGCTGGACTCCGACGCCGCCAGCAGCCTGGGGCGGGCGCGACGTCGGAATAAGCGGGCATCGCGACAGGCAGCGGCGAGCCATAGCGACGAGAATCGCTTTGAACAAGAGACGCGAGCGTTCTTTAGCCGCGTGCGCGAGGGATATCTGGCGATTGCCAAGCGAGAGCCTGGACGCGTGGCGGTCGTGGACGCGCGGGGCACTCCGGGGCAGACGCATCGGCACATTCTGGAGATTGTCGGACGCAAACTGAAGCTGACGCTGTAGCCCTCAGCATTCAGCACTCAGCATTCAGCCAGTACAGCGTAGCTCGATCCCG
>VBIW01000176.1:2590-3939 GCA_005880915.1 Chloroflexota bacterium
AAGCCCGCGACAATCTTCGCGAGGCCGATAAGAAGGAGACCCGCCTCTTCGTGCAGACCCATCCGGACGTTCTCATCATCCCGCCTGACCCTCCGCAGATGATGATCAAAGTGGACCAGGTGCGGCGCGTGATCGAGACCATCTATTACCGCCCCGCGGAAGGCAAGGAGCGGGTCTACATCTTCACCGACTCGGCCTTTATGAAGGAGGCGGCGAATTCGCTGCTGAAAGTTCTCGAAGAGCCGCCGGAGTTCGCGACGATCTTTTTGCTCACGGAAAATCCTGGGGAACTGCTGCCCACGATCCGCTCGCGCTCGATGATCTTTCCCCTGAGGGCGTTACCGGTGGAAGAGATCGACCAGTATCTGGCTAAACACCGCCCGGAGTGGAAGGCGGCGCAGCGTGCATTGGTTGCGCGTCTGTGTGACGGAGCCGTGGGCCGCGCCCGCGGCTTCGATCTCGCCTCCTATGTGGCCGCGCGCAGCAATGCGCTCACTATCCTGAAATCCGCATTGCAGGGAGGCGATCACAGCGACCTTTTCAAGGCGACGGAATCCTACCGTTCGGGCGCGGAAGGGCGGGAAAAGACCGAGCAACTTGTCCGCACTCTCTACGGCTTGCTGCGCGACCTGATGTTTGTTGCCTCGGGCACGCCGGAACTCGTCCGCAACACCGACATCCTGACCGAGCTCAAAAGGCTGGCTGACTCTGCCGATTTCGACTGGATTGTTGCGGCGTCCGACCGGCTGGGCGAAGTCGAACGCGGCATGAGGCGCAACCTGCTGCGATCGCTTTCGCTGGATGCGTTCGCGGCAGCGCTGGAGCGGTAGGGACTGCGCGGGGTTTATTTGCCGGAGACAGAACAGCAGGTTCCTCCACTGCGCCGTCGCTTGGCGCTCCGGCTCCGGTCGGAATGACAATCCCCACTTATACCTCTGATCACTGCTGGTACTGGGTCAGTTTCGAAACTGACCCAGTACCTCACTGCTCAGGAAGTAACCTCGGCAGAGGTTACTGCGGTAAGTCCTAATTGGTTCTAAGAAACATATTCCACAACGGGTTACGTTGAATTACTACGGTGGTTCTACTCCCTTCGGAGTGATTGCCCACCTGCTTCGGCCCGCCTATAATTGACCTACTCTGGTGTAGGCAATTCTCCGTCAGGTTCCGGGTAAAGATGCACGGGGGCGAAGTCTGTCCTCCGTCGAAGGTTCGGTGAAAGGCAGAAACCCGGTGATGCGAAAGCGCCTGCAAATCGCAAGAATGCTGACGGTTAGCACCGTAATCGCGACCTTCCTCTCTCTCCATCCGCTGCCGCTCTCGGCGGGAACGGGCGACGACTTCGCCCA
>VBIW01000182.1 GCA_005880915.1 Chloroflexota bacterium
GCTGATGCCCAGCGCCTTGATCTGCAGAACGGTAGCCGATGTGTACCAAGGAAGATTCGTCGATGCCGCACGCGCGGATCCTAAGTCTTTACAAGCACTCCTGAAGTCCAGTGCGATCCGCCTCGGAGCGCTGGCGACGGTGGTATACCTTCCGACAGCCGTGCTGGCTCTGATTTCGTTCCGCTGGGTTTTCGGTGTCCAGTGGAGTCAAGCCGGTCAAGCGGCCGCAGCGCTCGCGCCCTTTGCAATTTCCGGAGTCATTACAAATCCGCTGTCGCGCGCGATTCTCCTCTCGAGAACGCCTCAATTGAAACTGATCTCGGATGCCTGCCGCTTGATAATTCCATGCGGCGGCCTCTATCTCGTCGCCCAGTCGGGACTGCCGTTCGTGCAGTCGACGCTCGTGTATGCACTTCTCGGGTTGGCCGCTAATTGCATCTACTTAGGCGTGATCTGGTACAGCGTTGCGCCGGTGAGACAGCGAGTGCTTGCATAGGCTCGATGCTTTGTCTGAAACGGCGCTCTGCTTGGATCACTACAGAGCTTCGTCGGGGACGTCATCGGGCGCTCTGGCATCTTCCGGCCTATGCGGCCTGTGTACAGACGCAACGCCGAGTTTGTTCGGCGCCCGGTGATGGACATGACATTTCTGAAGACTCGAACCAGTCAGGCAGAGCGCGTCCTTATCGTAAGGCGAGGTGCCAACTCGAAATGACGCGTTTGCAATATAGTCTAGAGCCTGCAAGCGACAGCTATGACATGCCAGGTGTGCTCGTCGATATTCTCGCTGTCTGTAAAACCTGCAAGGAATCGAACCGGCTCGAGACCACTGTTTTCTAAGAACAAGCGCATTTCCCGGACGAGAAAGAAGCGATTCACCTGCGTTTCGCGCGTACGGGAGTACATTCCATCGGCGCAGAGTTCCAGGAGCTCATAATTCACGGTGGCAAGCTGCCGCTCGCAATCGATCTGTGTTTCCAAAATTCGCACAGAAAGACGCCGCCCGGCCGTAATGCACGCACCACGCCGGACAAGGTCGCCTCGATGGCTTCATTCGTCCGCACATACCCGATGGAATCGAACAGGCAGATTGCACCATCGAATCCCGCGAAGTCCGTGCCGAGCTGCCGCATATCCGCGTGACGGAACTGAACCTGCGACTTCGTCACGGCCGCCCGGGCGCGGGCCACCGTCAGCATGTCCTCGGAGTGGTCGGTCGCGACGATGGAATAGCCTAGCGCTTCCAGCGCCATTGCGTGACGCCCCGTACCGCAGGCCAGTTCTAGGATTCGGACGACTGCACCGCGGCGGTGTCGCTGCAGCTGTTCGTGAACGAATCTCGCCTCCGCCGAGTAGTCCTTGTCAGCGTAGATGATGTCATAGAGTTCCGCGTGCCTGCCTAAATACGAGGTCATCATCTCCCGACCAGACCGGCAGCTCGACGTACGCTCTCGCCGATGAACGTGATCTGTTCTTCGCTTAGAGTGTGGGCCGAAGGCAGATAGAGTCCCGTTTGCCACAGCCGGTCCGCGACCGGGCAGGCAATCTTGCGATATCCCGGCTGTCGCTGTAGGAACGGCTGCTGGTTCATCGGACAAAAAAATGTTCGCGTCTCGATGCCAACCGCACTCAAGCCGCTCGCAAGTTCGTCCCGACTTATGGCGAACGGTGGATCAACCGTAAGCGCGTACATCCAGAAGACGTTCTTAGCCCACGGTTCCTCCGGTGGAAGTCTCAGACCTGGAATGTCAGCAAGCCGCTCGTTATAAATGCGAGCCATACGCCGCTTGTTCGCAATGATGTCATCGATACGGCGCAGCTGAGCCAATCCCATCGCAGCTTGGAAACCGGTCATGCGGAAATTATATCCGGCCTCTTCGTGCCAGAAACGTGGCTTGGTGAAAGCGAGATTGCGCAATAGACGCAAGCGCCCAGCGAGTTGCTCGTCATCGGTCGTTACCATCCCGCCCTCGCCGGTCGTGATAATTTTGTTCGCATAGAAGCTGAAGCAGCCCATGTCTCCGAAGCTGCCGGTCATGCGGCCGCGGCAGGTTGCGCCATGCGATTCGGCACAGTCCTCAATGACCAAAAGATCGTGTCGGACTGCAATCGCGCAAAGTCGATCCATGTCGACCGGATGGCCGAAGAGATGGACCGGCATGACCGCCCTAGTCCGGGGCGTGATGAGCTCTTCGAGCAGGTCCAGGTTCAGATTCCAGGTTTGGCTTTCCGAATCGACAGGCACCGGTACGGCGCCGTTGTGATAAGCAGCAAGCGCCGAAGCGATGTTCGTGCTAGCGCTCGTCAGTATCTCGTTGCCCACGCCAATCCGCGCTGCGCGCACCGCTAAATGCAGGGCGGTAGTTCCGCTGCTGCACGCGATTGCATGCTTACACCCCACGTACGCAGCAAACTCGCGCTCGAAACTCGCGAGTGCCTCACCAAACGTGCCGGAGATCTCCCCTCGCTTCAGCGCCTCAACGACGGCGTTGATCTCATGCTCACCGATGTCGGGCTCAAAGACGGGGATCATCGCTTCCCCTTGACGTTGACTTTGTCCATCTCATCGCCAAGAAAGGGGCCCTGCTTGACACTAATGCACTGCATGTCTTCTAAAACCCGAATCGCGTGCACGCCGTGGATCAGCACGATCGCGTCGCCCGGCCCGAGCTCGAGCACACGCAGCAGATCACCTTCATCCGTGTACAGCTGCACGGCGACGCGGCCTCGCTGCACGACGAACATTTGCTGCAGGTCATGAATGACGCGTGGAACGGCCTTGTGTAGATGCGGGGCTTCCTCGTACCCAGCTTTGTGCGCCAGCAGACCGAACTGAAACGACGACTCGGGTGGCGAAAAGAACTTTGTTTTCTCCACCGTGGTACTTGACCATATGACTTCGGCATACTTGGTGCCGTTGAACTCCACAATCTCGATTGACATGGTGATCCTATTTGGTGAGCTCCAAGCACATCACGGCGCTCTCTCCAGCGGGAAAATGAGCGGGGAAGTCGATTCGGCTGCCGGCCTTGAAATACTTGCTCTCTGTGACATCGAAGAACTCGCACGAAGCACACCGCCCCCGGTCGCTAAGCTGCCATCCCGTTGCAACATACTCATAGACGAACTCGGCGGCGCGGCTTGGTGCGAACTCCTGGACCAGCCGATCGGCAAGCTCGGCGTCGAACTGCTGGAACCAACTGTGGTTTTCGAACCTGCCGAACGGAAATGTGATGAGCAACGGGGCGCCGTGCTTGAGCACGCGCTTCAACTCACGGATCG
>VBIW01000183.1 GCA_005880915.1 Chloroflexota bacterium
CGCCCGCTACCCGCTCTCCGACCACCAGACCGTCTACGCCACCGAGCCGGGCAGCGCCGAGATGGCCTCGGCGGGCCGCCCCTTCACCGCGCCGCTGCTGGTTCGCCTGGTCGCCCGGGGGGTGGCGGTGGCGCCGATCGTCCTCCACGCCGGGGTCTCCAGCCCCGAGCTCCACGAGCCGCCGCTGCCGGAGCGCTTCGCGGTGCCGGCGAGCACCGCCCGGCTGGTCGAGGCCACCGCCGCGACAGGGCGGCGGGTGGTCGCGGTCGGCACGACCGTGGTCCGGGCCCTGGAGACGGTGGCCGGCGTCGACGGCCGGGTCCGCCCCGCCCGCGGCTGGACCGACCTCGTCCTCGGCCCCGATCGGCCCGCCCGGGTGGTCACCGGGCTGGTCACCGGGCTGCACGCTCCCGAGGCCAGCCACCTGCTCCTCCTCGAGGCGGTGGCCGGGGCCGGCCTGGTGGGGGCCGCCTACCGGGCGGCGATCGAGCGCGGCTACCTCTGGCACGAGTTCGGGGACTCCACCCTGTTCCTGCCCTGAGCGCGGCCCGCCGCCGGCCCGTTCTGCAAGGTCCGGCCGCCTCCGGTCGTCTAGTCCGGTGAGGGATACGGGCACGGTTGGAGCGAGGCGAGACGCGCATGGCGTGGTCCGGAGCACTTCGGCGGCGGGGTGCCGTCGCGCTCGCCGTCGCCGCCGCCACCGCGGCGGTCGCCGCCCTGGGGGTCGAGAGCCGCGCCGAGGCGGCCACCCCGGCGGCCGGCCCGGGGTCCTGCACCCAGCGGGTGCTGGTCCTGTCCGCCTTCCCCGCCGAGCTCGACGCCCTGCTCGTCCATGCGTCGGTGAACGCCGCCGACACCGTGGTCGTCGACGGCCGCAGCTTCTACGTCGGCACACTGGGCGGGAACAAGGTGATCATGGCCCTGACCGGGATCGGCCCGGTGAACGCCAAGCACACCAGCCAGCTCGCCGTCGACCACTTCCGCTGCGGATCGGCGTCGGAGATCAGCGCGGTGGTGTTCTCCGGCGTGGCCGGGGGACGCACCAACATCGGCGACGTCACCGTCCCCGCCCGCTGGACCCAGGACGACGGCAAGACCTGGTTGCACGTCGACCCCGAGATGATGGCTGTGGCCCGGCAGGTGGCCGGCAGCGGCACGGTGAAGCTGGAGCAGGACGCGCCCGTCGGGGACCCCAGCTGCGACTGCCAGGCGGCGGCGACCATCGCCCCGGTGCACATGCCCAACGCCCCCAAGTTCGTGCTCGGCGGCGACGGCGTCACCACCGACCCGGTCGCCGGACGGGCGGTTCCCTGTGTGCCGTCGGGCGGCGACATCTTCGGCTGCGAGCCGTGCCGCGCCCCCAGCCACGCGACCCCCGATGCGCCCCGCCTGGTGCAGTCGGTGGTGCCCTTCGTCGACCCCAACTTCTTCATCTCCGAGTTCGAGGCGCCTCCGGCCACAACCACCAACGTCGACGCCTCCGACGAGGAGACCGCGACGGTGGCGTCGGTGGTGGAGAAGGCGGGCCTGCCCTTCCTCGGCGTGAGGGCCATCTCCGACGGCCACGGCGATCCGCTGATGCTGCCGGGATTCCCCTTCCAGTTCTTCTACTACCGGCAGATCTCGGCGGACAACGCCGGGGCGATGACCTACCGCTTCCTGCAGGTGTGGGCGACACATCGCGCCGCGTTGACGGCGGCAGGCGGCGCGACGACCTCGTCCTCGACGGCCACGGCCCCCGCGACGCGGGCGACGGCCGGCGTCGCCGCCGCGGTGACCACCCTGCCCGACACCGCGGCGGGATCGGCCGGCGCGGTGCCGCCGGTCGCCGTGCCGGCGGTGCTGATCCTCTGCGCCGGCTGGGCGAGGCGGCGCACCTGGAGTGCTCGCGCCAGCCGATGACGGTGCCCCGGCGCGGTGTCCTCCTGGTCCTGCTCGGCGTCGCGCTGACCGGATGCGACCCGGGGTCAGGCAGCTCGTCGACGACGCAGCCGCCGCTGACCCCGGACGCGCTCCTGGTGACGCCCGCCGAGGTCGGACCCGGCATCGCCGTCCAGCAGATCGCGGGCGGCCACAGCGTCGCCGGACAGGTCACCCTCGACCTGTGCCGGGCCACGTACACGTCCGAGGCGATGCGCACCGCGCGGGCGCAGGTCAACTACCTCGACCCGTTGATCAACAAGGTCGCGGCCAGCCAGGAGGTCGTCCTCTACTCCACCGGGGGCGCCGGTCGCGCATACACCGAGCTGAAGGCGGCGATCGCCCACTGCCCGGCGTCGTACCCGGTCGGCGTCGGCGTGGTCGGTGTCGCTCTACCAGTTCGAGCGTGACGAGATGACGGCGATCTACACCGGTCGGCCGCAGAAGGACCAGGCGCTCAGCGAGGCGCTGGTGTTGGGACGGCTGGCCGCCGCCCGGCTGGTCGCCGCCAACGGCGGCTGAGGCCCGCGACGACTGCGAGCTCGGTAAAGGACGATTAATTCCCGCCCCGGCGCCCCGGGCCTGCCTGATCATGCAGGGCAAGCGCCGAGGTGGTGCTCGCGCCCTTGCGGACGGGCGCGCCGGGTAGGTGTCCGGGGCCGTCGCGGTGCCCGGGCGTCGGGGGACGACCATGGCAGACGTGACGGCCGGACAGACCGCGCAGGCAGGGGTCGGTGCTCCGAGGGGCATGCGACGGTGGCTACCGGCCCTGCCCGGTGTGCTGTACGTGGTGACGTTCGTGGTCGCCTTCCTGATGGTGCAGACACCCAACGACGACGAGGCCGACAAGAAGTGGACGGACTTCTACGGCGACCGCGGCCACCAGATCCAGCTCCTGGTGACCGGCTTCCTCCTCGTCATCGCCGCGATGCTGCTCCTGACCTTCCTGACCCGCCTGCACAGCCGCATCTACGGGGCGCGGACGCTCGACCAGCGTGATCCGCTCCCCCTGGTCGCCGCGGGCACCGCGGGTGCACTGATCGCCGCCGGTGGAATCGTCGGGGCCACCATCCCGGGAGCCGAGATCTTCGGCCCGCACCACACGTTCGGCGCCGACATCCTGCGACTGACCAGCGACATGAGCTTCCCGCTCATAGTCGTCGGCGGCGGGTTCGCCATCGCGGTCGCCATCGCCGTGATCACACGCGCAGCGCAGCGCAGCGGCTACTTCGGCAACAAGCTGAGCATCTTCAGCTACGTCGCTGCTGCGGCCGCCGTCGCGGAGTTCGTGTTCTTCCCAATCCTCGTCGTCCTGATCTGGGTGCTGGTCGTCTCCGTCGTGCTGGCGCGGCGCCCGTCCCTCGCCACCGGCTGACCGGCGGCTGCGGAGGCCGGGCCCGGCGCAGGGTGATGCGGGCCCGCCCACCCTGGCCGGGCGCAATGCCGGCGGTCCCGGATGCGTCTTGTCTGCGTACGGCGCCTCGCGTCGCGATCGGCGAGGCCTGACCGGCGGGTTCCGGAGAGGAAGGCATGCACCGGAGAGGCAGCGGGGGGTACGTGACCAGGCGTGTGGCGCCTCTCGTCGCCCTGCTGGCGATCCTGGCCGCCTTCGCCTCGGTGCCTCGGGTCTTGGCGACCGGGGCAGCCGGATCGGCGGCGACGCCGGGGTGGTCGCCGCCGCCAGGGGACGGCTGGGCGGGACACGGCACCGACCCGACCAACCCGCAGGCCTGCGATCCCCTCGACCCCGCCCAGTGCATGCTCCCCTACCCCAACGACTGGTTCACCAAGCCGGACTCGACGAGCGCCACCGGACGGCGGCTCGACCTGGTCGTCGCCGGGATGCCGCGCAACGTCGCCGGCAAGCCGATCGAGACCCAGGAGTGGAACCGCAGCGACGGGTTCAGCGCCGGCGCCCAGATCCTCACCCTGGTCCCGGGGATGACCAGCAACGACGACCTGGTCCCGTCGGGCCTGCCGCCGGTCACCGACCTGAGCCTCAACGACCAGCCCGACCCCGGCGTGGTCCTGCTCGACACCCAGACCGGCGGGCATGTCCCGGTCTGGGTCGAGGTCGACCAGTACACCCAGGAGTCCGGTGCCGCCAGCACGGGCACCGTGCAGCAGGACCTGATGATCCACCCCGCCGTCAACCTCAGCGACGGACACCGCTACATCGTCGCCCTGCGTCACCTCCACACCGACGACGGCAGCCAAGCCGAGCCGTCAGCCGCATTCAAGGCCTACCGGGATGGCACCGCCTCGGCGGGCGACACGCGCACCGCGCACATGGAGCACCTCTTCGCAACCCTGCAGCTCGCCGGCGTCGGCCGCTCCGACCTCTACCTGGCCTGGGACTTCACCACCGCGAGCATCGCCAACGTCACCGGCCGGCTGCTGGCCATCCGCGACGACGCCTTCAAGCAGCTGGGCGACACCGACCTCACCGACGGCGCCGTGCAGGGCAGCGCGCCCGCCTTCACGGTGGACAACGTCACCGACTACAGCTCTTCGCAGAACGGCAAGCTCGCCCGCCAGGTGACCGGTCACTTCACCGTCCCCTGCTACATCTTCCCGACGTGTGATCCCCCGCAGAAGTGCGACGGCGTCAGCCAGGGCATCGTCCACGACTGCCCCACCCCGGGCCAGTTCGCCCTCGGCCGCGACGCGTACGAGAACCACCAGAGGCTGCGCCCTGTGGAGTACGGGCATGGCCTCTTCGGCGGCGCCGGCGAGGTCAACTCCGATCCGCAGCAGACCATGGCCGAGCGCTTCGGGATGATGTACTGCGCGACCGACTGGTTCGGCATGGCCACCGCCGACGTCCCCAACGCCGTCGTCGCGCTCGGCGACCTGTCACGGTTCCCGATGCTGACCGACCGCGTCCAGCAGGGCGAGCTCGACTTCCTCTACCTGGCCCGGTTGATGGTGCACGCGCAGGGCTTCTCGACGAACGCCGCCTTCCAGTGGTCGGACGGGACGCCGTTCATCGACACCACCGCGCCGTACTACGACGGCAACAGCCAGGGTGGCATCTTCGGGGGCACGGTGTGCGCGGTATCGGTCGATGTCCGGCGCTGCGTCCTCGGCGTCCCCGGCATGGACTACTCGATCCTGCTGCCGCGCTCCAGCGACTACGTCGCGCAGCACCCGCTCAGCCAGACCAATGTCGATCCCAGCGACCCCACCAGCGCGGTCGGCTACTCGCAGCTGCTCGACAGCGCCTACCCCGACCAGTCCCAGCGGATGGTGATCCTCGACCTCATCCAGACGCTGTGGGACCGCTCCGACCCCGACGGATACGCGAGCCACATGACCAGCGGTCTGCCCGGCACCCCGGGCCACAAGGTCCTGCTCCAGGTCGCCTACGGTGATCACCAGGTCGCCAACATCACCGCCGAGACCGAGGCGCGCACCATCGGCGCATCGGGCGTCTACCCGCCGCTGGTGCCGGCGCGCTACGGGCCGTACCAGGACCCCTTCTGGAACATCCCGGCAATCCCCGCCTACCCGTTCGACGGGTCGGCGATCACGCTCTTCGACACCGGCCCGGTGCGGGAGGTCGCGGCCGGGCAGCCCAATGGGACCGACTGGCCGCCCACGTCCGACGTGCCGAATCGATCCGGCGAGGACCCGCACGAGGCGCCGCGTCGAGCGCCCTGGGGGCAGGTGCAGAAGGACGCGTTCCTGCGTGCGGACGGGGCGGTGACCAATCCCCAGCCCGGCGGGGCGCCGTACTTCGCCTGGGGCTGGGACGGTGTGGCCGGTCTGCCCGCGGCGGCGGTGCCGGAGGCGCCGGTGGGCGCGGCGGGGATGGCTCTCGCCGGCGGCGTGGCGGCGCTGCTGGGCGGCGCGGCCGAAACGCGGCGTCGGCGCAGACGCAGGGGCCAGGGCGCGTAGAGCAGGTCATCGCCGGGATCTGGACACGGCGGGGTGCGGCTATGACTTCAGCGCCCGGAGGAGCTGAAGCACCCGGGCGTGTCCGCCCAGGGTACGCTCAGCCTGCTTCCAACGAGTGGCTGCCGCACACCGTGCAAGACCGAGCCCGCCCGCGCCGCGGGCCGGTGCTGTCGCGGCAACCTCAGAGTGAGGGTTGTGATGGGCAAGATGACCACGCGGCTGGCCGGCATCGCCGGCATCCTCTTCGTGATCCTGATCGCCGTCCCGGGATTCGCCTCGGGCGCGCCGCCCGACACCGCGGATGGCCCCGCGAAGTTTCTCGCCTATGTCATGCACAACCGAAGCGCGCTGATCGTCAGCGGCTTCCTGGGGGCGGCGGCGGACTTCTTCGTCGTCTTCTTCCTCGGCGGGCTCTACGTCGCCCTGCGCCGCCTCGGGGCGTCGCCGGTGATGCTCGTCGCCTCAGTGATCGCCATCGTGCTGACCGGAGCCCTTGCTTCCGCCGGCGGTGCCATCGAGGCCG
>VBIW01000184.1:0-287 GCA_005880915.1 Chloroflexota bacterium
AACTCCGCGACAGCACACGATGGGCCTATCGAGCCATGAGTGTGGATGGCGAAGTTGTAGGTGGCGCTGATCCGCCTGGCGGCCTGCTCGAGAGCTTGCTCGGCGTTGCCAACGTTGCTGGTTACGTCGTCCTTGTTGACCTTGGTGGCGCGGACAAACTCCCAGAGCTTGCTCTGATCCGGCAGGCCTTCCCAAGTGGACCAGGTTGCCTTGAGATTTTCCGCGGCGCGAATGGCGCCCCATTCCCTCTCGGCGACCACGCCCAGGAAATTGCCTTGGCGGACCAC
>VBIW01000184.1:398-2761 GCA_005880915.1 Chloroflexota bacterium
CCAATGATTTTGTAGTTCGCTGGATCTTTGAGCGGCGCTTGCTTGTCGAGTTTCAGGGAAAAATTCTTTCCGCCGATCAACTTCGCATAGGTCACTTGCTTTGCGCCGCTGCGCAATTTCACCGTGGCCTGCTCGACGATGAGATCGCTGGCGGGCGCACTCAACTGCTTTGCGGCTTCCTGCAACAAGGCTTGCCGGGCAGTGGCAGCGGCCTGGTGAATTTGCGGGCCGCCAGCCTGGATCGTGAGACTTCCCCACGTCTTGCCCTGCGCGGGCGTAAGGGCTGTGTCGCCCTCGATGACATCGATGCTCGCCAGCGAAACGTCCAACTCCTCGGCCACGATTTGGGTCAAGGCCGTGCTTACACCGGTGCCCATCTCCACTTTGCCGGAGTAGAGGGTCACATGGCCGCTGGTGTCGATGGCGAGGAAGGCATCCACCTCGTCGAGAGTTACGGTCTTGGGCGCGGCTGTGCTTTGAGCGGCGGCTGTCCTGAGGGCGCATGGCAGGGAAAAGCTGACGACCAGGATGCCGGTGCCTTTCAGGAAATCGCGGCGAGTTGGCTTGTGGGAGAGCAATGTCAGCCTTGTTTCAAACATTCTCAGCGGCGCGCTTGACCGCTCGCACGATGCGCAGATGGGTGCCGCAACGGCACAGATTTTGAGCCAGCGCCTGCTTGATCTGATCCTCGCTGGGGGTCTTGTTGTGCGCCAGAAAAGCGGCGGCTTCCATGATCATGCCGTTGATGCAATAACCGCACTGCGCGGCCTGCTCTGCGATGAAGGCCTTCTGCAGGGGAGTGGGGTTGTCGGTTGTGCCGAGTCCTTCGAGGGTTACGATCTTCTTCTTGCCCACGGAGGAGAGGGGCGTCACGCAGGAGCGAACCGCGTTGCCGTCAATGTGTACCGTGCAGGCCCCGCATTGCCCCAATCCGCAACCGAAGCGCGGCCCGTGCAGCCCCAGGTTATCGCGCAAGGCGTAGAGCAGCGGCATGTCGGGATCATCGACCGCTACAGTTGCCGTCCGTCCGTTGACGTGGAGTGGAATCGTTTTAACCGGAAGCTCCTTCCTGATGCAAAAAACGGCATGATTGTACACCCATCATGGAACTCCTGCACCTTAGGAACCTCTGATTAAGTCGATTGCATCCGCTAGGTCAAAAGCTTGAACCGCAGAGAACGCTGAGAAAAGCCGCAAAGGCCGCGGAGAAGATCAGCGAAGAGCCGCGCGACGACTGAATTGGAGATTCCCTAGGCCGCGGCCAGGTAGACGTAGCGCAGGATGAAGAGAATAGTGAGGATCCAGATGAGGGCATTTACTTCGCGGAACTTTCCCGCGGCAACCTTGACCACGGTGTAGGAAATCAAGCCCAGGCTGAGGCCGGTCGCAATGCTGAATGCGAGTGGAGTAGCGATCATGGTGATAAATGCGGGTACGGCTTCGCTGAAATCTTGCCACCGCACCTGCGCGATGGATTGCGTCATCAAGACGCCTACCAGGATCAGGGCGGGGGAGCTGGCGTAGTCTGGAATCGCGGTGGCAAGCGGCGAGCAAAACGTCGCCAACAGAAAGAATGCGGCGACGGCAAGATTGCTCAAGCCGGTGCGCGCCCCTGCGGCCACGCCCGCGGAGCTTTCAATGTAGCTGGTGACTGTGGACGTGCCCGTCAAAGCGCCGACGATAGTGCCCACCGCGTCGGCCACTAACACCCGACCCACGCGCGGAATCTTGCCGTCTTTGACGAAGCCGCCTTGCTCGCACACTCCGACGAGCGTGCCAACGTTATCGAAGAGGTCGACAAAGAGAAAAGCAAACAGGATTTCGAGCAGGCCCAGATGAGTGGCGCCACGAAAGTCAAGCTGCAGAAAGGTAGCGGATGGATGTGGCATGGCGAAGATTGCCGTGGGCCACTTCGTGATGCCGCGGAGAATTCCTAGAAGCGCTGTGCCAACGATGCCCAGCAAGATTGCGCCGTGAAGCCGCCGAGCCATAAGGACCAGCATCAGCACCAGGCCGAAACACGCGGTCTGCACGGCCTTGTCCGAGAAACTGCCGAGTCCGACAAACGTAGCCGGGTTGGCCACTACCAGCTTTGCGTTGCGCATTCCGACAAATGCGATGAACATTCCGATTCCGGCAGCGGTCGAGTGCTTGAGACAATCGGGAATGCCGTTGACGATCTGCTCGCGTACGCGCGTGAGGGTGAGCACGAGGAAGAGAGTTCCGGAAAAGAAAACAACGGCGAGCGCGGTCTGCCAGGGCACATGCATGGCGATGCAGACGGAGTAAGTGAAGTAGGCGTTGAGCGACATGCCAGGTGCCAACGCGATGGGATAGTTCGCATAGAGCCCCATCACCAGCGT
>VBIW01000018.1 GCA_005880915.1 Chloroflexota bacterium
CGTCGTCGATCAACTGTGCCGTGGCCTCCGAGTATGGGCGCTGCTGGAACACGGAGCCATCGCCGTCAGCGGTGTAGTTCAGCGGGCCGACCTTCGGGCTCATGCCCCACCGGGCGACCATCTCGTGCGCGATTCGCGTCACTTGCTGCAGGTCGTTCTCCGCGCCTGTGGTGACAACTCCGTAGACCAGATGCTCGGCGGCCCTGCCCCCGAGCGCGCCTACCATGCGGGCCCGCATGTAGTCCTCGCCGAAGTTGAAGCGGTCGTCGATCGGGCTTTGCAATGTCACGCCCAGGGCCTGTCCGCGGGGGATGATCGTCACCTTCTTCACCGGGTCAGCACCTGGCACAAGCAGACCGAGCAGCGCGTGGCCTGACTCGTGATAGGCGATCCGCTCGCGGTCGATGTCGCTCAACATGAGCTTCCGCTCTGCTCCCAGGAGCGTCTTCTCGATCGCGTCCAGGAAGTCCTTCATGGTCACGTTCGCAGCGCCACTTCGCGCGGCCCCGAGAGCGGCCTCGTTCGCGAGGTTGCGCAGGTCGGCGCCGACAAGGCCCGGCGTCTGGCCCGCGACCTGGTCGAGGTCGACGTCAGGCGCGAGTGGGATGTTGCGGGTGTGGATGCGCAGGATCGCCGCGCGTCCGCGGCGGTCAGGTGGCTGCACCTGGACGCGGCGGTCGAAGCGTCCCGGCCGCAGCAGCGCCGGGTCGAGAACGTCGGCGCGGTTGGTGGCCGCGAGCACGATGACGCCCTCCCGCGAGTCGAAGCCGTCCATCTCGGTGAGGATCTGGTTGAGAGTCTGCTCCTGCTCGTCGTTGCCGCCGATTCTCAGCGCCGCCGCCCGGCTGCGGCCGATGGCGTCGAGCTCGTCGATGAAGATGATCGCCGGCGCTGCCGCGCGCGCTTTGGCGAACAGGTCGCGAACCCGCGAGGCGCCCACGCCGACGATGGCTTCGACAAACTCCGAGGCCGCGACGCTGAAGAACGGGACTTTGGCTTCGCCAGCCACGGCGCGGGCGAGCAGCGTCTTGCCGGTGCCCGGCGCGCCGATGAGAAGCACTCCCTTCGGCATCGTTCCACCGAGACGTTGATACTTCTTGGGATCACGCAGGAAGTCGACCACCTCCTGCAGGTCCGCCTTCACCTCGTCGATCCCGGCCACGTCGTCGAAAGTGACCGCCGGATGCTCGGCGTCGTAGAGACGAGCCCGGCTCTGGCCGAAGCTGCCCAGGATGCCTCCCGCACCCGCCGCGGCCGCCCGCCTGGACAGATAGAGAAATAGAAGGACGAACGCGATCGCCGGCCCGAAGCTGTACAGGAGCGACAGCCAGAGGGGCGTGGGCGGGTTTGGGTCCTTGGCGTTGATCACCACGTTGTGCTGCTGGAGCATCGTCTCGAGGTCATCGGTCGCAAACGCCGGGCGCTGGGTCTGGAACTTGGTCGAGGTGGTGCTGGTCGAAGACGAATCGGCGACCGGCTTCTTGGCGACTCCGGTGATCGCCTCGCCGGTGCTCGTGATGCTGGAGACGTTGCCTTCGCTGACCTGTGTCAGGAAGGTGTTGTAGGAGATGGTCACGGTCGGGGACTGGCCGGCGCCGAGCAACAGCTGGCTGACGAGCAGGTTGAGCGCGAACAGGATCGCGAGCATGACCCAGAAGCGAGTGGTGCGCATCGGCGCGAGCGTGCTGGGCCGCTTCGGTGACGGAGTGGGGCTCTTCTGACCTGGTCTGGCAGGCGGCGGAGCCTGGGCCATGCCTTGATCCTAGGCTGATTCGGGCACCCGTATTGAGCGGGCTATGATCGATCCAGCCAAGCATGGTTGCGCGTCGAGACGAGACCAGGTTGCAAGCATCGATGGCCGCATCCCAAGCAGGCATCTTCGCGCTCGGCACCGCTTCTCACGCTTACCTGGAGTTCGATATCAACAGCGGGGTCGAGGCAGCGGCGCTGGTGGCCGGCGTCGCTGGTCTCCGCGAACCGCGTACGACGATGGGGGGCGTCAACCTGGTTGCGGGATTCCGGCCAGAGCTGTGGCAGGCGGTCGCTCCAGCCGACGCACCGCCGGGGCTCGCGGGCTTCGATCGCGACATCGTCGGCGCGGGCGGCTTCAAGATGCCGGCCACTCAGCACGATGCCGTCCTGTGGATTTCCGGCAGCGCGTACGACGTCGTGTTCGACGTCGCTCGGCAAGCGATCACGGCGCTGAACCAGGTCGCGCGCATCGCGGAGGAAACGTCGAGCTGGCCATACCACCACGACCGCGACCTCACGGGCTTTATCGACGGCAGCGAGAACCCGACGTTGATCGAGGCGCCTGACATCGCCGTCATCCCGGAAGCGAGCCCGGGCGAGGGCGGCTCGATCCTCCTGCTGCAGAAATGGATCCATGACTCGGCAGAATGGGAGGCGCAGCCCGTGGCACGGCAGGAACAGGTGATCGGACGACGCAAGCTGGACGGCGTGGAGCTCGAGGACAAGCCGGCCGACTCGCATGTCGCGCGCACCGACCAGGATGAGCTCGGCAAGATCTTTCGCCGCAACATGCCTTTCGGCACCGTGACCGACCACGGCACGATGTTCGTCGGCTTCAGCGCGGAGCAATCGCGCCTGGTCGCGATGCTCGAAAGCATGGCGGGCGTCCATGACGGTGTCCGCGACGCGCTGACGTACTTCGCGCGTCCTCTCACGGGTTCGTACTACTTCATCCCATCGATTCGTGGGCTCACTCGATAGCGGCGATTAGTTCCACGCCGAATCGCAGTCTGAGCGCACAAGGAATCATTCACGGGAGGCTGAGATGAGACTGGTTGCGACCGAGTACCTGACGCTGGACGGCGTTTTCGAAGAGCCCGGTCGCTGGTCCGGGCCCTGGTTCGACGAGGAGGCGGGGCAGTTCAAGTTCGCAGAGATCCGCGCGAGTGACGCGCTGCTGCTCGGGCGCAGGACCTACGAGGGTTTTGCCGCTGCGTGGCCGACCATGCAGGGCACCGGCGAATTCGGCGAGAAGATGAACACCATGCCGAAATACGTGGTCACATCGACTCTCGACAACCTCGAGTGGACCGAGTCGCGTCACATCAAGGGCAACGTCGCCGATGAGATCCGCAAGCTGAAGCAGCAGCCTGGCCAGGATCTGCTCCTCTCAGGAAGCGCGCAGCTATTCAACGCGATGATGAAGGAGAACCTGATCGACCTCTATCGCTTCATGGTGCACCCGGTGGCGCTGGGCGCCGGCAAGAAGCTGTTCACCGAGGAAATCAAGCGCAACCTCGAGCCCACCGAGGTCAAACGATTCAAGAAAGGCATCGTGGTGCTCGAGTACGTCCCAGCGAACTAGTCGTGAGCGCCACGATCGAGGACTTTCAACGCCTCGACATGCGGGTCGGCAAGATCATCGAGGTGATCGACGTACCACAGGCCAGGAAGCCGTCTTTTCGCCTGACCATCGACTTCGGGCCGCACGGCTTGCGCAGGTCGGTGGCCGCTGCCAAGACCGACTATGCGGCGGACGAGCTGGTCGGCCGGCAGGTGGTTTGCGTCTTCAACCTTCCTCCGCGCCGGGTGGCGGGCGTCAGCTCAGAGGTGCTCGTGCTGGCGGCTACCGAGGCTGACGGCAAGCTGTGCCTCCTCCGACCCGATCGTGAGGCCGAACTTGGCAGCCACATCACTTGAGCTTGGATACCGCAAATGGACGATGACAGGCCGAGCGGCAGGCCGTTAGGGTTCCGCCGTGGCGCTCAAGATCAGGATCACAGCCGCCCCACGGCCCCGCCAGCGGAGCCTGGTGCCTGCCCTCGTCTACCGGGCCGAGGCATACGAAGAGGCAGACCATTTCCGCGAGCCGACGTGGGGATGCCCGCACGATCACGAGACCGTCGAGCACGCTTACCACTGCGGCATGACGTGGCTCAACGAGCAGGCAGGCGAGCAGACCGAAGCGTCCTGAGGGGGGCTCTACAATCGGTCTGATGCAGGAGGCAACGCTAACTCCTCACGCCTTTGGCGAGCTCGAGCAGTATCGGCGCGAGCTGACGGCCTACTGCTACCGCATGCTCGGCTCGCCCTTCGACGCCGAGGACGCGGTTCAGGACGCATTCGTCAGGGCTTGGCGCAGCCGCGACAGCTTCGAAGGACGCTCTGCGATGCGGTCGTGGCTCTATCGCATCGCGACGAACGTGTGCCTCGACATGCTAAAGGGCAAAGATCGCCGCGCCGTGCCGATGGACTTCGGGCCTGCGTCTGCACCTCTCGAGTCGAACCTCAACGTGCCGGCCGAGGTGACCTGGCTCGAGCCGATCCCGATGCGATTGATCGCTCCGGAGCGCGACCCGGCGGACGTGGCCGTGGCCAACGAGTCGATTCGCCTCGCCTTCGTCGCGGCGCTGCAGCACCTGCCGGCCAAGCAGCGCGCGGTGCTCATTCTGCGCGAGGTACTCGACTGGCAGGCCTCGGAGGTGGGGGAGCTCCTCGACACGTCTGTCGCTTCGGTCAACAGCGCGCTGCAAAGGGCGCGCGCCACGATCGCCAAAGCCAACTCGGGCTCAAGTGCCGGAGACCAGCCGCTGAGCGAAGCCGACCGCGCGATGCTCGATCGCTACGTCGCGGCCTTTGAGCGCTACGACGTCAAGGCCCTCACCTTGCTGATCCGGGAAGACGCCAAGCAGTCCATGCCGCCTTTCGACATGTGGCTCAGCGGCAGAGACGACGTCCTCGCATGGTGGTTCGGCCCGGGCATCGGCTGCAAAGGCTCGCGCATCCTTCGCCCGGAGAGCGCAAACGGCATGCCGACCTTCGGCCAGTACAAGCCGTCGCCGGCTGGCGGTTACGACCCCTGGGCGCTCCAGGTCCTGGAGCTGTCAGAGGGGCGGATCGTCGAGTTCACGTTCTTCCTCGACACCGCGAAGCTGTTCCCACTCTTCGGGCTGCCGCTCCACCTCGACGCCTAGGGCGCCGTCCAGGCCGGCGAAGCAGATCAGGTCGAGCAGCTCTCCGCTCACGTCCTCCAGGTGCACTTCGCAACCGCAACGCCGGGCCTCGACCTGCATCCGGGCGAGGTCATCGACCACTGAGAGATCAGATTCCTTGATGTGCGCACAGTTCAGCGTGACCTTTCGGGTCGACATTGAATCTATGACGGAATAGCAGTCGAAAACTCATCGGTTGGGAACCGATGAATGATGCGGGCCGGGATCGTCTAACCAGGCATGAAGAACTCACGCTGGCTGTCGTTGATCGTTCTGTGCACCGGATTCCTCCTGATCGTCGTCGACATGACGATCGTCAACGTCGCGCTGCCGTCCATCCAGAAGGACCTGGGTTTCTCGCAGTCGGGCCTGGCGTGGGTAATCAACGCGTACCTGATCGCATTCGGCGGCCTGCTTCTTCTCGCCGGCCGGATCGGTGACCTGGTCGGGCGCAAGCGGGTCTACCTGGCAGGTCTCGGAATTTTCGTCGGAGCATCGTTGCTCTGCGGCCTGTCCTTCAACCAACCCGTCTTGATTGCCGCGCGTTTCGCCCAGGGCATCGGCGGCGCGGTCAGCTCGGCCGTGATCCTGGCGATGATCGTGACGCTCTTTCCCGAGCCTCTCGACCGCGCGAAGGCATTTGGCGTCTTCAGCTTCGTCGCCTCGGCGGGTGCGGCCATCGGCCTGATCGCCGGAGGCCTGATCACCCAGGCGGTCAGCTGGCACTGGATCTTCTTCGTCAACTTGCCGATCGGTATCGCGACGGCCGTAGCGGCGGCCCGGCTGCTCGAATCGGACAAGGGCTTGGGCCTGGGGCAGGGCGCAGACGTCCTGGGCGCGCTGATGGTCACCGCCGGGTTGATGCTCGGCGTCTACACGATCGTCCAGACCTCGGACTATGGCCTCGTCTCAGTCCGGACCGCGATCCTCGGTACGGCCGCCATCGCCCTGCTGGCGGCGTTCATCGTCCGCCAGGCGCGAGGGCGCAACCCGATTCTTCCTCTCCGCCTGTTCCGGTCGCGCAGGGTGGCGGGCTCCAACCTCGTCCAGGCTCTGATGTCGATGGCGTTCCTCGGATTCTTCTTCCTCGGCTCGCTTGACCTCGAACGCGTGCTGGGATATTCGCCGATGGCGCTCGGCCTGGCGTTCCTGCCCGTCGCGATCGTGATGGCGCTGTTCTCGATCCGGTTCTCCGCGCAGCTGATCGGCCGCTTCGGTCCGGGCGCGATGCTGGGTGCGGGCCAGGCCGTGGCGCTTGTCGCGCTTTTGATGGTGGCCTTCGGCCCAAACCACCCCAACTACTTCATCCACCTGATGCTGCCGATGGCGCTGCTGGGCCTGGGCGGCGGGCTCTCGTTCCCCGCCCTGACGATGATCGCAATGGCAGACGTGCTGCCGAGCGACGCGGGCCTGGCCTCTGGCCTCTTGAACACCACCGGCCAGGTGGGCGGTGCGTTTGGCCTTGCGGTCCTCGCGACGGTGGCGGGGTCGCGAACGGTCGACCTGGTCGGGGCCGGCTCCGACGGCGTCACGGCGCTGGCGGGCGGCTACCACTTTGCGTGGCTGGTGTGCGCGGGCCTTGTGGTCGTAACGATTGCCACGGCGGCGGTGCTGCTGCGCCCTGAGCGGGTCGCCACCATTCAGATGGGATTCGACGAGTGCGAGGCGGCGGCATAGAGATGCGGAAGATCAAAGCGTTCCTGCTGACAAGCCTCGACGGCTATTACGAGGGAGAGAAGGCGTGGGAGATCGACTGGCACAACGTGGATGACGAGTTCAACGAGCTGGCCATGAAACAGCTCGATGCGGCCGCTTATCTGGTCTTCGGTCGCGCGACGTATCAGGGAATGGCCGGCTACTGGCCGACCGCAGACGCCGTAAAGGACGACCCCGAGGTCGCGTCGCGGATGAACGGAATGCCGAAGATCGTGGTCTCGCGCACGCTCGAGAGCACAGACGTGACGTGGTCGAACTCACGGCTGGTGAGGGACGCGGACGAGCTTGCCGCGCTTAAAGCCGAGTCAGGCAAGGACCTCCTCGTGCTGGGAAGCTCCGTCCTCACGACCGCGCTGATGGAGCTCGGCCTGGTCGACGAGCTGGGGATCATGGTCAACCCGGTGATCCTGGGCGCGGGCAACTCGCTGTCGAGCACGGCGAAGGGCCGGATCCCGCTGAAGCTGCTGGGGACACGTCAGTTCCGCAACGGCAACGTACTCCTGACCTACGAACCGAGAGCCATAAGTCACTAGCACAGCGGCAAGGCCGTGCGATGCTAAGGCGGCATGAGTGAGGCGCCTTATTTCTCGGTCCCCGGTGTCGCCACCGTGAGGTGGGACGAACCAACCGCGACCGTGGTCGTGGAGTGGGACGGGTGGGCGAACACAGCCGAGTTCGCGGCGTTGCTGGCGGCGGAAGTCAAAGCACTGAAGGACCACGGCGGTTCCAGGCTCCTGGCCGACTGCCGCCGCCAACGCGTGCTGAACCCCGCAGACCAGGAGCGGGCCGACCAGGAATGGACCCCCCAGGTCCTCGAGGCCGGCCTGAGACGATTCGCAGTCGTGCTGCCGCTAAGCGACATAGCGGCGAGTCATCTTCACGAGCGGCTCGGCAAGGTGCCGAAGAGCGCGATGCAGATCGCCTACTTCGCCTCAGTCGAAGAAGCGAAGGAGTGGCTGGCCCGCTAAGCCGCCCAGCGGACTCCTGGGCCGCGAACTCGCCGTGGAACCTCGTGATCGGGAGGGATGAACTTCACCCCTTCGCCGGCCTGGACCACCTGCCACTCACCCTCGTGCACGAGTCGGTGGTGGTGGTGGCAGAGGGGGAGCAGGTTGCGCAGCGTGCTGGGCCCACCTCTGGCTCGAAATTCGATGTGATGCGGGCTGGTCCAGCTGACCGGCCGGTCGCAACCGGGAAACCCGCAGGTCCGGTGCCGGGCCTTGAGGGCTCGCCACTGCGCCGGCGAGACATTCGGAGTGGCTCGGCCCACATCGACCACCTGGGAGTCGGCTTTGAGGACCCGGGAGAGCATCCCGTCGCACGCCAATCTCTGCACGGTCTTGCTCGAGATCGGCATCCCGGGCTGCAGCTCCGAGGCCGCTGCACCAAGCTCGCCCTTCAAGCCTTCCACCGTGGTGTGGACGGTGATGTGCGGCCGGACCCGATTGCGCCGCGGAATCGTGCCCGCTTGCAGCGCGTG
>VBIW01000178.1:0-1870 GCA_005880915.1 Chloroflexota bacterium
CGAGGATGCGGTACTCGGTGGAGGTGAGGCTGAGCAGCCGGCCGCCGGCAGTGACCTCGCGCCGGATCGGGTCGAGCTGCAGGGTGCCGCGCTGGACGATGGCGCCGTCGACGCCCCGGGGCCGGCGCTGCAGGGCGCGGATCCGGGCCAGCAGCTCGCCGAAGTCGAAGGGCTTGACCAGGTAGTCGTCGGCGCCGGTGTCGAGGCCCTCGACGCGGTCCGAGGGGGTGTCGCGCGCGGTCAGCATCAGGATCGCGGTGGGGCGCTGGTTCCTGCGAGCCCAGGCGACCACCTCGAGGCCGGTGGCCCGGGGCATCCGCCAGTCGACCACGGCGACGTCGTACTCGCACCAGCGCAACCGGTCGATCGCCTCCTCGCCGTTGGCCACGGCGTCGACGACCAGGCCGCTGTCCTCGAGGCCCTGGACGAGCACCTCGCGCAGCCCGGGATCGTCCTCGGCGACCAGGATGCGCATCGTCAGCGCCGCTTCGTTGCTGCCATGCCGGCCATGATCTCCGCGGCGCCCGCGAGCTGCAAGGTGGCGTTCACCATCGCGCCGTCTCCCTCATCGCGGCACCTTCGTCAGTCGGTCGGCGGCGTGCCACCGCCGGTGCCGCCACCCGCGCCACCGCCTCCACCGCCGCCGAAGCCGCCGCCGCCGCGGCCGAAGCCACCGCCGGTGAAGCACCCCGACGGGCCGGCCGGAACGACCGTCACCGTGCGCGCGGCGACCGTCCCGGAAGCGTCCTTGGGGCCGGTGGCGAGGACGCAGTCGTTGAGCTGGAGGTCGCCGAGGCTGGCGGATTCGGCGTGGGTCACCCGGACGGTGGTGGGCACGATCACCGTCTGGGCGACGCCGGTGGTGGGCTGCAGGGTCACCGAGGTGCCGTTGACCGCGGTCACCTGGCCGCGCGCAGGAGCCGTTGACCGGCTGGCTGACGAGCACCATGGTCGCGGTCAGCGCCCCGGTGCTGTCCTTGCGGCCGGTGATCACCGCGCAGCTGCCGGTGACGATGTCGGCGACCGTCCCGGTGCTCGTCTTCGAGAACGTCGAGTTGCTGACATCCACGGTCACATCACCGGACTGGGTATTGACGATCAGGGTGGTGCCGTTGATCCGCACCAGCTCGCCGGCGGCCGCGTTGCGGCCGAAGCGGCCACCGCTGGTGCTGCTGCCCGACGAGGAGCTGCTCGAGCCTCCCGGGCCGGCCGCGGTGCTGCTGCCGCACGCCGCCAGGGTGAGCAGGGCCGACGCCGCGGCGGTGGCGGTGAGAACTCGGTTCATGGACGGTCTCCTCGACGGGACATGGGATTGGTGGCCGGGCGGATCACTGGGCGCGCAGCGCGTCGATGGGGGCGAGGCGCGCGGCGTGTGCGGCGGGATAGACACCGAAGATGAGGCCGACGCCGGCGGCGACGGCCACGGCGATCAGCACCGGGGTGGAGGTGATGGTCACCGCGATGTTGGTGAAATGGGGGATGAGCACGCCGGCGAGGAGGCCGGCGCCGACGCCGAGCACCCCACCGACAACGCTCAGCGTCGCCGCCTCGACCAGGAATTGGCGGAGCAGGTCACCCGGGGTCGCGCCGAGCGCCTTGCGCAGGCCGATCTCGCTGGTCCGCTCGGTCACCGAGACCAGCATGATGTTCATCACCCCGATGCCGCCGACCAGCAGGGAGATGGCGGCGACGCTGGCCAGCAGGATGGTCAGGGTGGTGGTCACCGACTGCGCGGTGCTCAGGAACGAGGCGTTGTTCTGGATCACGAAGTCGGCGGCCGTGGGATCGCTGATGCGGTGGGTGCCCAGCAGCTCCTGGTTGGCCTCCTGGTAGGCCGACCCCACCGTGTCGGCGCTGGTGGCGCTGAGCA
>VBIW01000178.1:2017-3831 GCA_005880915.1 Chloroflexota bacterium
CGGGCGTTGGCCTGCAGCCAGCCCGGGGTGCTGCCCTGCACGGTGCTGGTCCAGTTCGACGAGGTGCTGACCATCGCCTGACGGCTCTGCACCACCGGCGCGACCGCCTGGATGTCGGGCGCGTTCTGGTGGTCGGACAGGCCCTCGGCGTCGGTCATGGTGAGAGTGTCGGCGGTGCCCCCGCCACCCAAGACGCCGCCGCTGCTGGTGCTCCCCGGGGTGACGGTGAGCAGGTTGGTCCCCAGCGCGGCGATCTGGGCGTTCACCGAGTCCGACGAGGCGCGTCCGATGCCGACCGTGCAGATGACCGCGGCGACGCCGAAGAGGATCCCCAGCGTGGTGAGGATGGAGCGCAGGCGGTGGCCGAGGATGCCCCGCAGCCCGGTCTCGAAGGTGCGCAGCAGGTTCACGCCGCGGCCTCCTCGCGCAGCCTGCCGTCGCTCATCGTCAGGGTGCGGCGAGCCATGGCCGCGACCTCGGCCTCGTGGGTGATGACGATCACGGTGCGGCCGTCGCGGTTGAGCTCCTCGAGGATGGCGAGCACCTCGCGGCTGGACGCCGAGTCGAGGTTGCCGGTGGGCTCGTCGGCGAGGATCAGATCGGGGTCGGTGACCAGGGCTCGGGCGATGGCGACGCGCTGCTGCTGGCCGCCGGACAGCTCGGTGGGACGGTGGTCGACGCGGTGGGCCAGGCCCACCTGCTCCAGCGCGTGCAGCGCGCTGCCGCGGCGGTCGTGGGCGCTGCGATAGAGGAGGGGCAGCTCGACGTTGCGCCACGCCGACATCCGCGGCAGCGGCTGGAACTGCTGGAAGACGAAGCCGATGCGCCGGTTGCGGATCCTGGCCAGCTCGCTCTCGCTCATCCGGCTCACGTCCTCGCCGGCGAACCGGTAGCGCCCGCTGGTGGGGACGTCCAGGCAGCCGAGGATGTTCATCAGCGTCGACTTGCCCGACCCCGACGGACCCATCACCGCGACGAGGTCACCGCGGTTGACGCCGAAGGAGACGTCGACCACGGCGTGGACGGCGGCATCGCCCTGGCCGTAGGTCTTGGAGATCCCCTCCAGCCGGATGACCTCGTCGTTCACGCGGCGCGTCAGCCTCCGGGCCGGGCGGCGCCACCGCCACCGCGGACGACGCCACCGCCTCCGGCGCCGCGGCCGCCGCCGAAGATGCCGCCGCCGGTGTTGGTCGGCACCGTGCCGCTCACCGTGGCGATGACCACCTGGTCGCCGGGGTTGAGCCCGGAATCGACCTCGGTGCGCAGCGCGTCGGAGGCGCCGAGCTGGACCGTGCGGGTCTGCGGCGAGCCGTTGACCAGCACCTGGACGGTGCTGATCCCACCGGCGGTCGACACCGCGCTGGTGGGAACGGTGAGCACCTCCACCGCCTGGTTGACCACCACCGCGATCGACGCCGACGTGCCCGCGTGCAGTGACGGGTTGCTGCCGTCGAGGACGATGGTCACCGCGAAGCTGGCCACCCCGGAGGTCACCGTCGCCACCGGCGAGACCCCGGTGACCTTGCCGGTGGCCGCCTCGGTGGCGCCCGCCACCAGGACGCGCGCCCGCTGGCCGATGGCGATCTCGTTGATCTGCGAGTCGCTGACCGTCCCGGTGACCTGGAACGCGCCCGGGGTCAGCAGGGTGATGGCGTGGGTGGTGCTGGTCGAGCTGGCGGCGGTGGACGAAGCCGAGGCCGTGCCCGAGGAGCCGCTGCCGTTCGAGCCACTGCCCGCCGCCGACTGGCCGACGCTGATGTTGACCTCGCCCACCACCCCGGCGACCGGCGCGGTCAGGCTGGCCTGGTCGAGCG
>VBIW01000177.1 GCA_005880915.1 Chloroflexota bacterium
GCCCTCCTCGCTCGTGCCACCTGGATAGCCAACGTGATACTCGCTCCCTTTGCCCACCTCGGTCGCGGTCGGGTCGGCGATCAGGCTCGAGACCGGGTCCGTCGCTCCGCTGGCGGTTGGTCCCGAGAGCCGGGGCGCGGTGTCGTCATAGGTGGTGTCATGACCATTGGCATCGATTGGTCCGCGCAGGTGGAAGGCCACCGTGTAGCTGGTCCCCACCTGGGAGACGCTGATGTTGTTCATGAGGGAGATCTCGGTCGTGCCCGACTTGACCTTGATGCTCTGCAGGGCCGTCTTGACGTCATCGGCGGAGGCCGGGTAGAGGATCGGCCCGGTGGCCTGCTTCTCGCTGTCCTCGATCGTGCCGTTGCCGTTGACGTCGAGGGCGAAGCTCAACGTGAAGGATCCACCGGTGGCATTGAGGACCTGGAAGGTTTGCTCCTGGTCCTGGGCCAGCAGGTGGGACTTATCGGCCACCATCAGCGCCGGGACGTTGGCGTTGGGAGCCGCGAAGGGGGCGCCGACGAAGCCCACCAGGTAGCTGGTGCCGAACTGGGCCACGGCGACGTTGTCGATGGTTCCCGTCTTGCCGATATTGGGCAGCGCCGCCAGGGCCGCCTCCACATCCGCCGCGTTGGCGGATGCCGAGATGGCGCCGGTGGTCACATCTTCACCCGCATCGATGGTGTTGTCGTGGTTGGCGTCGTACTGGAAGCGGAGCCGGTAGCTGCCGCCTGCCGCACCGGTGATCTGGATCAGCTGGATCTCGTTGCCACTCTGCAAGGTGCCGGCGGAATCGAGGGCCACGATGTCCTTATTGCCAAGGCTGCCCTGGAAGGTGATGGTGTAGACCGTCCCGGCGGCCGTCGTGGTCGAGCTCACCGCGATGTCGTTGCTGATCTTGCCGGTGGCCGTGACCAGGGCTTGCTGCACGGTAAGCGCCGTCGCGTTGAAGGCAATGGCCGGCGTCGTGTCGAGCGTTCCGTTGTCGTTGAAGGTAAGCGTGAAGGTGACGTCGGCCGTCCCGTCCCTGGTGGTCTTGACCACGATCGACGGCTGGTTGTAGAGGGTGGCGCCGAACGTCGCGTCGCCCACCAGGTGCCCGTTGAAGAGGGCGCCCATCAGGCCGCCCGCGTCCGGCTTGCCGATGTTCGCGATGATGGGATCGACGTCCTTGCCTTTAACGTCGGTCCCACTGAAGTTCACGAGGAAGGATCCGGTGGGACACGCGCCCGACACGGCGTCGGGGCAGTTCGTCGTATCGATGACGAGGCCCTTGGTGGTCAGCGGCGCAAAGGCCGTGGCCAGTCCGCTGAGGTCGAAGTTGATGTCCTTGGCGAAGTCCTTGGTGGGGTCGGCCCCGTTCCACTGCAGCGAGAACTTGCCGCCGTTCGAGTTCCAGACCGCGATCTGCTGCGTTTCGTTGCGCGCCGTGAGCATGGTGCCGTCGGTGCTGATCAGCGCGCCGCTGCTTGCCGGCGCCAGCGCGATGAAGTACACCCGGCCCTGCGGCTGATCCGACACGAGCACCGGATCATTGGCGGCGAGCGACATCGAGAGCTGGCCGGTTCCACCCAAGGTCAACGCGTCCTTCAAGTTGGCGGCGGTGATCTGCGACCAGAGCCCGGCGGTGGTCTTGCCCCCGAAGGAGAGGGTGAAGGTGCTGGTGCTCTCCGAGCCGGCGCGCACCGTCAGGACCTGGACCTCGCCGATCCCCGGGCTCCCCGTCGTCGCGTTGGCGGCGACGCCCTCGCGCAGGCGTTGCACGGTGATCGACTTACCGCCCTCGGCGATCGTCCGCACGTCGACCCGCGGTCCGGGTTGGAAGGTGCCGGGGACGACCTGGACGCCCTGGGTCGGATTCTTGAGATTGATGCCGAAGGCGGCCGAGGCGAAGAGGCCGACCAGCGGGATGACGCTGCCGGTGGTCTTGACCCCGGCGAGGCCGCCCAGGTCGCTGTCGAACTTCAGGTCGAAGCCACCGGTCGCGATGATCGGCTGCGGCTTCTTCTTGGGATTGGGGGAGGCGAAGTCGTGGCCGAAGGTGACGGTGAAGGTGGTCGGCGCGCCGGTGATGGTCGCGTTCCGGTGCCCGACCACGGTGATGTTGGAATTGCCGTTGCTGTCCGAGCCGATCGCGTTCATCTTGCGAAGCTCGTCGAGGACGTCGGCGGCGGTCGAAGACTTGTCCAGCTGAGCCGTCAGGTTCAGCCGTGGCGCGGCGGCGTCGGGATAGGCCAGCCAGAAGGGACCGGAGTCGCCCGGCACGATGATCGTCTGCTTGCTTCCGTCGTTGACCAGGCCGAGCGTGACGTCGAGGATCGGGATCCCGAGGTCGACGCTGATCTCCGGCTGATCGGTGTTCTGGAGACCGCCACGCGCGAAGGTGATCTCGTAGACGCCGCTCGTGAGCGCCACGTCCACGTTGGGCGTGGCCGGGTTGGCGTTGTCGGTGCCGATGGTGCTGAGCTTGCCGAGCTCGCTCTGAAGACTCGCCGCGCTGATCTCCGCGCTCAAGAAGCCGGTCGACTTGCCCTTGAAGGAGACCTTGAAGACACCGCCCGTGATGTTGCCGAGCCCGTTCCCGCTGGCGTTGACGACCAGCTCCTGGATCTCGCTCTTGGCGGCGGTGCCGTTCTGGGCGGTGGTCACCTGCGCCTTCGGCTTGGTGATGACGCTGACGCTGGTGCCGAGGCCGAACCAGGGATCCAGGCTGAAGTTGAAGGTGAGGTCGCCAGTGTCCTGGTTGTAGATTGCTTTCAGTTGGCCGGGGTTGAGCCCGACCTGGACGGCGAGGCGGTCGAGCAGGCTCTGGATCCCCTGGAAATTGAAGTCGTCGATGTCGACCTTGCCGTCGCCGTTGGCGTCGGGCTTGAGCGCGTCACCGCTCTTGAAGAGAGGATCGAGGAC
>VBIW01000179.1 GCA_005880915.1 Chloroflexota bacterium
ATCGGCAAGCACCGCGAGGCAGCCTACCGGATCCCCGACGATCACGTCGAGGCGCAGCTGATCACCGCGGCGCGGCGGGCCTGGGACGAGGCCCACGAGCTCGGCGCCATGCACGGCTACCGCAACGGCCAGGCCACCGTGCTCGCCCCCACCGGCACCATCGGCTTCCTGATGGACTGCGACACCACCGGTGTCGAGCCCGACATCGCCCTGGTGAAGTACAAGAAGCTGGTCGGCGGCGGCATGCTGAAGATCGTCAACCAGACCGTGCCGCTGGCACTGCGCCGGATGGGCTACGGCGAGTCCGCGGTCAACGACATCGTCGCCCACATCGACGCCAACGACACCATCGAGGCCGCGCCGCACCTGCGCGAGGAGGACCTCGCCGTCTTCGACTGCGCCTTCAAGCCGGCCAACGGCTCACGCTCGATCGCCTGGCAGGGCCACGTGCGGATGATGAGCGCGGTGCAGCCGTTCCTCAGCGGCGCGATCAGCAAGACCGTCAACATGCCCGCCGACTCCACCGTCGACGACGTCGAGCAGGCCTACCTCGATGGCTGGAAGATGGGCCTCAAGGCGCTGGCGATCTACCGCGACGGCTCCAAGCGGTCGCAGCCGATGGCAACCACCATCGAGAAGACCACCGGCGCCCGGATGCAGCAGGTGCAGATCGTCGAGCGGCCACTGCGCCGGCGTCTGCCCGCCGAGCGCCAGGCGGTGACCCACAAGTTCGAGATCGCCGGCCACGAGGGCTACATCACCGTTGGCCTCTACGAGGACGGCTCCCCCGGCGAGATCTTCCTGAAGATGGCCAAGGAGGGGTCGACCATCAGCGGTCTGATGGACTCCTTCGCCACCGCGATCTCCATGGCGCTGCAGTACGGGGTCCCGCTCAAGGCGCTCACCGACAAGTTCTCCCACGCGCGCTTCGAGCCCAGCGGCTTCACCGGCAACCCCGAGATCCCGATCGCCAAGTCGATCATGGACTACATCTTCCGCTGGCTCGCCTCGCGCTTCCTGCCCTGGGAGGACCGCGACGCGCTGGGCATCGTCCGCCGCGACGGCACCGAGCCCGGCGAGCAGCCCGCCGTCGATACCCGGGTGGTCCCCACCGCCGGTGCGGTCCGGGCCGCCGCAGCACCGCAGATCAAGCAGGACATCCCCACCGTGTCGCGCACCGCGCCCACCGCGTTCCTCAACCAGGAGGATGCCCCGTCCTGCAGCGACTGCGGCTCGCTGATGGTGCGCAGCGGCGCCTGTTACAAGTGCCTGAACTGTGGAGCCACCAGCGGCTGCAGCTGACCCGCCGGCGGGCCACGGGCCCCTGTGACGCCGACCTGACGTTCGGTGACGCACCGGTGACGCCGCCTTGCAGGCGCTGCCCCGCCGGCCGTGGTGCCTGGAGGCGATGGTACGGTTGCCGCGTCGGTTCTCGAAGCGGCGCCCGGGGATCCCAAGCCACGGCTCTCCGCGGTGGCAGCCGGGCTACCGCAGCGGTGTGATGTGCCGAACCGACGGAGATCCCCCATGCCCCGTCGCCTCGTCGCCATCGTCATGATCGTGTCGGCGGGCATGCTCGCCATCGGTACGCTGCGCGATCCAAAGGCAGCGTCGGCGACCGTCTCGCCACCCGCGTTCGGCATCGTCGGGGTCGATGGGACCCACCTTGCCGCAGAGCGCGCCGCGGGGGTGAGCACGCTGCTCTTCGAGATCCGCTGGTCGGACTACGAGCCCCAGCAGGGCATTGTCGATCAGGCATACCTCAGCGCGGCGCGGTCGCGGCTGGCTGCGATGCGGCAAGCCGGCTTTCGGGTGGTGCTCGAGGCAGGGTTGGCGAGCACCCCAACCTGGGTGTTCGCTCTTGATGGCAACACCCGGTTCGTCAACCAGTACGGCGACGTGTACCACGGCCTGAGCGCCGGTGATCCGGCCAACGGGGTCTTCGACTCCTCCGTGCGCTCCGCGCAGGCCGGGTACATCGCGCAGCTGGCGCATGACTTCGGCGACGTCTTCGACACCATCCGTGTCGGTGGCCTCGAGGACGACGAGTTGCGCTACCCGGGACCGTCGTACAACGGCCACTCCAACAGCTACTGGAGCTTCGATGCCGATGCGCAGGCCGCCTCGCCGGTGCCCGGCTGGAGGCCGGGACAGGCGGGCACCACCCAGGCGTCGTCATTTCTCGACTACTATCTGCAGGGGCTGACCGGCTATCAGAACTGGCTGATCGGCGCATACCGGAGCCATTTCTCAGCGTGGCTCCAGGTGCTCTACCCGTCATGGGGGCTGCGCCCACCATGGCCTACACGACCTGGCTGGAGCGGCAGGACGACGGCCTCGACGCCGTGCACGCGAGCCCGGCCCGGTACCTGACGATGCTGGCGCAGCCGCGAGGCATGGTCGTTGCGGGGGAGAACGCCGGAGCGGCCGACACGCTCACCGACATGTCGCACTGTGTCGACCTGGTTCGCAGCCTCGGGATGGCGGGGATGATGTGGGTCAACGAGGCGGCGCTGGTCAGCGGGACCACCGTGTCGATGTCGGCCTATGCGCAGTACATCGCATCGTTCCCGTCGACAGCGACGTCGACCTCCGGACCGCTCGCGGCGCAGGGGTACGCGATCGCCAACGCATCCGGTGCGGTGGACAGCTTGGGCGCGGTGGCCAGCGCCGGCGACTGGGGCGGTCGCGCGCTCTCGCGACCAATCGTCGGCATCGCGCTGACCCCTGACCACCGGGGCTACTGGCTGGTCGGCGGAGACGGCGGGATCTTTCCCTTCGGCGACGCCACAGGCCACGGCTCGACCGGGGCGGTACGGCTGAACCGGCCGATCGTCGGCATGGCGGCCACGCCCGACGGCGGTGGCTACTGGCTGGTCGCCTCCGACGGGGGAATCTTCCCCTTCGGTGACGCCGCCGGCCTCGGCTCGACCGGGGCGGTACGGCTGAACCGGCCGATCGTCGGCGTGGCAGCAACCCCAGACGGCGGTGGCTACTGGCTGGTCGCCTCCGACGGCGGCGTCTTTCCCTTCGGCAACGCGCTGGGTTTCGGCTCGGCGCAGGGTCGATGGGCCGCACCGGTCAGCGCGGTGGCCTGAGGCCGGACACCGGGCGCGATCGTCGGACTATGCGGCGAGGTCGGCGTACAGGTCGGCATAGGCCGTGACCATCTCGCCGGCGGCGAAGCGGCGCTCGGCAAGCGCACGCGCTGCAGCGGCGGCCTCAGTGTGAGCGGCGCGGTCGGTGAGCAGGGCGCTGACGTGGTCGTCGGTCGCTGCGGCGCCGGAATCGCCGACGAACACAGCGGCGGAGCCGTCCGCGATCTCCGGCAGCGGCGCAGCCTTCGAGGTGACCACGGGGCGCCCGCAGGCGAGCGCCTCGAGCAGGGTCATCGGCAGCTCCATCTTTGCGCCCATGGTCGCAGGCTGGAAGATCACGACGTCGCTGGCGTGCAGCGCTGCGCGCATGTTGGCGTAGGGGCCGAGCTGCACCACAGTCCCGGCCAGGCCGAGCTGTGCGCTCCAGCGGTCCACCGCCGCCTGCTGGCGGGCGAGCACCTCACCGGGTCGCAGTCGCATGGCGAGGAGGACCTGCAGCTCGGGGATGCCACGGCGCAGTCGCGCAGCCGTGGTCAACGCCGCCTCCAGGCCGCCACCCGGATCATGATGGCCGGCGAAGAGGATGGTTGGACGGTGGGCGACGCCGAGCACACCACGCGCCGCCACCGTCGACTCCGGCCGGAAACGGACCAGGTCGACGCCAGGCGGGATCACCCGGACCAGGGGCGCACCGGCACGGCACAGGGCGCTGGCGGTGCGCTCCGACAGCGCGACGACGGCGCGCGCGCGGCGGATCAGCGGCACCGGGAGGGCGGCACCGCTCGGGCAGGTGAGCACAAGCGGCATCCGCTCGATCGCCGTCGCGTGCATCACCGCGCGCTGCGCCATCACACTACGGAAGGTGACCACCGCGTGGACCATCTCGGCGGCGGGGCGGGAACGGACCAGCCACCAGAGTAAGCGCAGCTTCTGGCGCACGGTCGGCGCGTCGCTGGTGAAGCCGAGGGCGACGCGGCGATGCTGCTCCGGCCACGGGGTGTAGTCGCTGCGGTCCCCGATGAAGACATAGTCGACGCCACTGGAACCGAGCAGGAGGGTCCGGGCGAGGTTCTTGTCGCCGCTGTTCCACGGCGGAGCGATGGGGTGCGAGGTGAGCAGGAAGACC
>VBIW01000189.1 GCA_005880915.1 Chloroflexota bacterium
CCTGGCCTTCTTCGGCGAGGAGCGCGCTTCCTCCAACGGTGACTCGTTCGCCGGCTTCTGGCTGACCAAGACAGCCCACACCTGCTCCGGCTCCGGCTCGTTCAGCAACGGCAACCACGACGTGGGCGACCTGCTCGTCGTCAGCAACTACACCAACGGCGGCCGCGCCGCGACCGTTCAGCTCTACGAGTGGGTCGGTGGCGGCAGTCCCCTCAACCTGCTGGGCAGCGGGTTCACCTGTGGTGTGGTCAATGCCCTCGCCAGCAACGACATCTGTGGCATCGCCAACGCCAACGCGGTCACCGAGCCATGGGCGCCGAAGCTGAGCCTGACCGGCAATCAGTTCATCGAGGTCGGCGTCGACATCACCGACCTGTTCCCGGTCCCGAACGGGCAGGCCGCTCCCTGCTTCGGCAACTTCATCGCCGAGACGCGCAGCTCGCAGCAGACGACGGCGACGCTCAAGGACTTCACCACCGGAACCTTCAACACCTGCATCGCCCCGCCGCTGAGCACGACCGCGACCGGGGGCAGCTCGGCCCTCCCCGGATCGTCGCAGCACGACGTGGCCACGGTCTCCTCGCCGGGGGGCGGCCTGCCCACCCCGACCGGCACGATCACCTTCTCCCTCTGCCGACCCAATCAGATCACCGTCGCCGGGTGCCCCGCGGGGGCCGGCACGCAGGTCGGTTCGCCGGTGACCATCAGCAGCGGCCACGCGACGTCCGCTGACGTCACCGGGGCGACCACGCCCAATGACCTCGACCTGGGGAAGTACTGCTGGCGTGCCGACTACGCGCCGGACACCGCCGCCTCGAACCACCACTACGGCCCGACCACCGAGACCAACGCCACCGTCGGCGGCGCCGGTGGCGAGTGCTTCAGTGTGGTCAAGGGAAGCCCGGCGCTGACCACGAGCATCGGTGTGACCGGGAACGGGGATCTCGGCTCGACGAGCTACGGAGACACAGCGACGCTCAGCCCCACTGTGGGCAGCCCCGGCCCCGGGGAGACGGTCGCCTTCTCCCTGTTCGGCCCCTATGCAACGGGAACCACACCGACCTGTGCGGTCGGTGCCGGCCAGCCCGTCTTCACCACCACCGGACCGCTCTCCGGCAGCGGCGGGACCTGGACGGCGGTAACGGCGGCGAGCTTCACGCCAACCGCCATCGGGACCTATGTCTGGACGGCGAGCTATGCCGGTGACGCACTGAACAACGCCGCGTCGGAACCGGCCTCCGGGTCGTGCGACGTCGCCAGCGAGAAGGCGACCATCGTGGCTCCCGGGTTGCACATCACCAAGACCGCCGATGCTCCGTCGGTGACCGGGGGAGCGCCGATCGGGTTCACGGTCACGGTGAGCAACGGCAGCGGCGGCACCGGGACCGGCAAGGCGGTGGCGGTCGCCGATCCGCTGCCCAGCGGTCAGGACGTGTCCTGGTCGATCAGTCCGGCCTACAGCGGACCGGGAACATGCGACGTGACAGGCAGCGTACCGACGCAGGTCCTGAGCTGCGCTCTCGGCGACCTCGCGATCGGCGCCTCGGCCAGCGTGCACATTGTCAGTGCGACCACGTTCGCCAGCGCCGGTAGCTACCCGAACACCGCGACGGCGACGCCGACAAACGCGCCGGCAGTCAGCGCCAGCGCAGCCACCAAGGTCCTCGATCCGAACCTGAGCATCACCAAGACGGCGGATTCCGCGACGGTGGGCTCGGGGAGCGCGATCGGCTTCACCATCACGACGGGCAACGCCAGCGGGGCCGATGTCGCCACGGCCACGTCGGTGACACTGAACGATCCGCTCCCGGGCGCGTCCGGAGTGAGCTGGTCGATCGACACCCAGCCGACCGGGAACCCCTGCGCGATCAGCGGGAGCGCGGGGAGCCAGGTGCTCGCCTGCAGCTTCGGCGACCTGGCGGCAGGGTCGAGCGCGTCGGTCCACATCACCAGCCCGACGACGTCGGGGTCCTGGGCATCACCGCGACCCCGAAGACCGGCGCTGACCTGCCGTTCGGGGCGGGGCTCGGACTGATCAGCGGCGGCCTGTTCATGATGCTCGGGGCCGTGGCCTCGAGCCGTCGTACCCGCCGGCAGCAGCGGTAGAGGGGGCGGGCGGCGCCCCCCGGGGTAACCCGGTGGGGCGCCGCCCCAGCCGCCGCCTCAGCGGGCGGCCCAGATCAGCTGATTGAGGAGATACCACCACGATGTTTCGGACTCGACGGACCACCTCCGCAAGAGGCCGTGGCCTCCAGGTCGGCGGGCTGGCCAGTATGGCGATGGGCGCGTCCCTGGTCGTCACCGCGCTGGTTCCGGGCGTACTCCGGGTCTCGGCCGCGGGCGCAGACGTCGGCAACGCCGGGATCTTCGAGCTGGACGGCAACGTCGCCCAGGACTCGGCCACGCAGCCTCCGTACGACTGGAGTTGCCTCTTCAACGGCGGCTGCACTCAGCCGTCGAGCTCGACGCTGATCTCGTCCGCATTCAGCAACGACTCGCCGACACCGGACACCACCTACTTCTCACCGACCAAGGACATCGTCGACACCAGCTCCTGGAGCTGCACCACCCAGAACACGCCGCTGGCGAAAGACGACATCCAGAACGCCTACGCGGCCGCCTTCGTGCCGAGCAGCGGCCCGAAGGCGGGCCATGTGCTCGCTTACTTCGGTGAGGAGCGGGCCTCCTCGAACGGCGACTCCTTCGCCGGCTTCTGGGTGTTTCAGCACCCGCACAACTGCTCGGGGACGGGCGCCTTCAGCGGCGGCGGCCACGACAAGGGCGACCTGCTGCTGGTCAGCAGCTACACCAATGGCGGTGGCAGTGCCACGGTCCAGCTCTACGAGTGGGACCCGACCAACGCGGCTGCCGTCAACAACCTCGTGCTCCTCGATGACGGCTTCACCTGCGGCGCCGCTGGACCGGGCAGCCCCGACATCTGCGGTATCGCCAACTCCGCGCCCATGCTCGAGCCCTGGGCGCCCAATGCCACCCTGCCGGCGAACGCCTTCGTCGAGACCGGCGTCGACCTGACCGACGAGTTCAGGAACAACCTCAACA
>VBIW01000190.1 GCA_005880915.1 Chloroflexota bacterium
TGCCGTCAGCCTCTCGGCGATAGCCGCCGGGGACCTGGCCGACCATCTGCCCGCGCGCAGCTGCGTACTTGTACGCGGCCCGGATCTTCTCGCCCGTCATCCGGCGCTCCATCTCGTGCGCGGCCGCGAGGACCGCGTAGCTGAAACCTCCGACCGGGGAGCGATCGAAGGTGCCGTGCACGAAAACGACGTCGACTGATGAATGCGACGCCTCCTCGAGGAGTGCCTTGAACTCTGCAGCGATCAGCGTCGATCGGAAAGCCCGCGATTGGTCGAATGCCGCCACGACAGCCACGCCGCCGGCGCGGATCCGCGCGAGCATCGCGTCATAGCCGCGGCGAGCTCGCTTTCCGCCAGAAACGTCCAGGTCCGTGAAGACCTCGACCTGGTCGCAGCGCTTCACTGCCGGCAGCGCGCGGCACGACGCCTCCTGCACCTCGGGTGAAACGGTGCGCTCGCCTTCCTTGTGGCGCGACTGGCGGACGTAGATCACAGCCGTCATGGCGCGACAAGTCCAAGTGAACGCGCCTTCCGAACCCATCGCCGGACCTTCTCGCGGTCGAGTTCGTCGAGCTGCTTCGCGAGCCATTTAATTGGGTCCTGGCGATGCTCTCGCTTGGCGATCCTGTACTGCGCGGCGATGTCTCGGTAAAACGAGCGGTCGGCGAATGGGGAGCCGAGGCGTGGGCGCGCAATCACTTTTGCCACCTTCGACGGCACGAGCAGCTCGACCGCATCAAGGCCCTGTTCAATTAGCGTTCCGAGCCGCATGTCTCGCCAGTCCCCAAGGGCCACCTCGCTGAGGGCGGCACTGGGACCCCCGGTGTCCTCGCCTGGCGCGTGCTCGATCTCGATCCAGGTGAGCGGCGCTTTAGTGCGGGGTTCCTCCACTTTGCGAGCACTCCAATAACTCTTGGTCCGTTTCATGTAGCCGCAGTGTAACCGGGCGGTGACTAGATAGCAAGTGCATCTAGCACCCGCCCCTGCGAGGTCTAGCAGCCTTCATGCGCCGTTCGTCGAGCCCGTGGCCGAAGCTTTCCCGCAAATGGCCACCGCCTTGAGTCGACTGCGCGAGCGGCTTCAGCTGCGACAGGTTCCAGAAGCCGGCCAGCTGAGAGAGATCCGGATCCGCGCCGGGCTGACGCAGCAGGAGCTCGCAGACGAACTCGGCATCGCGCGGGCGAGCCTTAACCGCTATGAACGTGGCCACAGGCGACCTCGCGGCCTCGTTGCCGAGCGTTATGGCCGTTTGCTTCGGACGCTCAGGGAGTCGGTCGCGTGACACCCATTTGGACTGATCTTGCCCGCGTCGTTGCAACAGCTCAAGCACGCATCGCAGAAAAGAAAATCGCCGCGGCCTCGACTTCCGCGGCGATCTCCCAGGAGGTCAAGGCCGATGCTTTCCCATCGTCCCGACGCAACAGAGCCTAGCACCGATCTCGAACGATTGGCGCGACGAGCTCAGAGGAATCTCATGTTTCAACGTCGCATCCACCCCGAGCCCATCACGCAGCCTGGCCAGCTCGAGCGGGCCTGCGCGCGGATCCGGCGTGTGATCAAGCAGAGGGCGACCGCATGAGCGCAGCTCCATCGCGTGCAGAGCTTGATGGTCGGCTTGCTCGCACTGCGCATCTCGGCATCGCGACGAAAGGCTTTCGGCGAGCCAGTTCCTATCGAAAGAAGCAGATCGAATGGTGCTGGCCAGGGCGGCTCGCCCTCGGCATGGCCACCATCATCGACTCCGACCCAAGCCGCGGTACGTCGCAGCTGTTTGCGGGATGGGCGGGCCACATCACGACTGGCCGCGCGTGGCCAGATGGCGCCCCATGTCCGAAAGGCGGCTTCGTCTACATCGCCGGCGAGGATGCAATCGAGGAAGTCTGCATTCCGCGGTTCGAGGCTCAGGGTGCGGACCTCGACCGAATCATCATCACGTCGACCAAGCAGGACGGCACGCCGATTCGCCTACCGGAGGACGTGCCTTACCTCGAGCAGCTCGTTCTCGAGGTGGATGCGCGGGCTCTCGTCTTCGACCCGATCATGACCGTGCTCACCGGGCTGACGAACCCGAACAGCGACAAGGACGTGCGCCAGGCGCTCACGCCGCTGAATGAAGTCCTCATTCGCAATCGCTGTTTCGGCGCTTTCCGCCGCCACTTCAACAAGAACGACAAGACGAGCCAGGCGCTCTACCGCGGCATGGCATCCGTTGCATTCGGAGCGCTGGCCAGGACGGGATTCGCAGTGGCGAAGGACCCCGACTCGCCCGGAGGCTTCGTATTTGCTCCGACCAAGAACAACCTCGCGCGCTTTCCGCCCGCACTGAAGTACCGCATCGTCGACGTCGACCTCGGCGATGGCTTCCACACCTCACGCATCGAATGGCAGGGTGAAAGCCAGCGCACGGCCGACGAGCTCGTTACGGCATTTGGCGGCGAGCAGTCCAAAACTGTCGAAGCCGAGCAGCTGCTCCGGCACTGGCTTGAAAAGGGTCCCGTCCTGTCGGATCGCCTCCTCGACCTGGCCAAGGAGGCGGGGATCAGCTTCGCAACCTATCGGCGCGTGAAGGAGGACGTTCTCAGGTGCAAGGCCGGCCAGCACAAGGGCCGCTGGTACGCCTTCCTCCCCGGCCATGAGCAGGCCTGGGAGCAGCTGCGGACGCAGGCCGAAGTGGTCGCCGAGTGGAATGGCGATCTAAGTTCAGGCGCTCACCCGCCACGTTCAGATGCTCAGATGCTCATCGGCGGGCTGCTTTCGGACCTGTCAGGTGCTCATTCTCCTATCACACCTTTTGAGCATCTGATCTTAGAGACGAGCATCAGCCAGGAGCCAGATGCTCATGCTCATGACTACGCACGCGCGCGCGCACGCGAGGACGGTGCGCTCTTCGACGAGACCTACCTCGATGCGGTTGGCTCAGAAATGGACGACGAGGCCCGCGAGCAAAGCGAACGCGCTGAGCTCGAGGAGCTGGCATGAGCGACCGGACACCCCGGACAGTGTCCGCCCCGGTGTCCGACCACCAAGAGCAGTGGTGGCAA
>VBIW01000180.1 GCA_005880915.1 Chloroflexota bacterium
CGCCATCCAACGGCTCCATCACGACGCCGAGGCGCTCCAACTTGTATGGCGGTTCGGCCACCGGAGCACCCTACCATGAGCCCATGATCCGGCTCGACGCGGAAGAATGCCGGGATCTGTCGCGCGAGTGGCTCGTCACGAATGGTCTCGGAGGATACGCCAGCGGGACCGTTACCGGCCCGAATACGCGCCGGTATCACGGTCTTCTGATGGCCGCCCTACGTCCGCCCGTGCGGCGCGTGCTCCTGCTTGCGGAACTGCATGCGTCGATCGTCGGAGCAGATGCAGCTGGCCATCCGCTGACGGTCCCATCAGAAATGCGGCTCGATGGCACGCTACCGGCGTTTCGGTGGGCGATGGAGGGCCGCGTGCTGGAGCGGCGGATCTGGATGGAGCAGGGCCGCAATCGCACGGTAATCAGCTATCGCATGCTCACCGGCACACCAGCGACACTCCGGGTGAAGCCGTTCTTCGCGCATCGGCCGGCCGAGCTTCATCGAACCGAACGTGGAGCACCAGACGTGCATCGCCTAGCTCACGGCTGGCAGGTGTCGCTTGATGGAACGACGACGCAACTGGAGGCACGGCCGGCTGGGGCCGTCAGCGATGTGGTCGCCTGGATTCACGTCGAACACGAGGCAGAACGCGAGCGAGTGCTCGACGATGAAGAAGAGCTTTTCTCTCCAGGAGTGCTGGAACTTGCGATCCAGCCCGGTTCGCCTGTCACGATCATCGCGGGAACTGACCCACTGCCGGATCAGTGGTCGACCGCTGATTCCCTTCTGGCCGCACGTCGCTTCGAGCACGATACGATCACCGCCCTCGGCGATCGAGATCACGATGCCATGACTCGACAGCTGGCCCTGGCGGCATCGCAGTTTCGCGTCATTCGCGAGGGAGGGGAGCAGATCGAGCAGCGGACGATTATTGCCGGATACCCGTGGTTCGCCGACTGGGGACGGGACACCATGATCGCGCTACGCGGGTTGACGCTCGCGGCGGGCTATCCGGACCAGGCGCGCCAAATTCTGCAGACGTTTATCGACGACCTCGATCAGGGCATGCTGCCGAACGCGTTTCACGATCCCGGCGAGGCCACCGAGTACAACACCATCGACGCGACGCTCTGGCTCTTCCAGGCGCTGCACCACTACCTCGAGGTAACCGGCGACTGGGACTTCGTCAAAGACGAGCTCTCTGCTCTCGAGGAGGTCGTTCGCTGGCACGTCAACGGCACTCGATTTGACATCCACATGGATCTCGAGGACGGATTGTTAACCGCCACCGCACCCGGCTATGGGCTGACCTGGATGGACGCTCGCGATCAGGACTGGGTCGTGACGCCGCGTCACGGCAAACCCGTCGAGATCGCGGCGCTCTGGTACAACGCGCTGCGGCTGATGAGCGATTGGACCAGCCGCACCAACGGACCGGTCGCTCGGTTCGCCATGATGGCGGAGCGGGCGCGGCGCAGCGCCAATGCGCGTTACTGGTTCGACTCTGGCGGCTACCTATACGACGTGATCGATGGTCCGGAGGGCGACGATGCGAGCTTGCGGCCCAACCAGCTGATGGCACTGGGTCTTACGTACTCCCTGGTCGATGGTGAGCGGGCGCGGCGATCGCTCGATCGCGTCACGGAAAAACTTTTGACACCCTTCGGCCTGCGGACGCTGAGCCCGGACGATCCGCGCTATCTGCATCGCTTTGGCGGGGATCATCGCAGTCGCGATGCCGCCTACCAGATGGGCATCGTCTGGCCGTGGCTACTGGGACCGTACCTTGATGCCCACCAACGAATTCACGGCGACCCGACCGTGGTCGCCCGGGTGCTCGCGCCATTCGAGGCGCATTTTCGAGACGCCGGCGTCGGCTCGATCAGCGAAATCTTCGAAGCCGAGCCACCATACCGACCGGCGGGCGCGATCGCGCAGGCCTGGAGCGTCGGTGAGCTCCTCTGGCATGCGCGCCGCTACACGCCCAGGTAGGCCTTGCGAATCGCCGGGTCGCGGCGCAGCTCCGAAGCCGGACCGCTCATCACAATTCGACCGTTTTCGAGCACATAACCTCGGTCGGCGATCTCGAGGGCGAGGACGACGTCCTGCTCGACGAGGAGGACGGCGGTTCCGTCCTGGTTGATGGTCTTAACCACCTCCATCACGCGGTCCACGACGTTGGGCGCCAGGCCCAGGGAGGGCTCGTCGATCATCAACAGTTTTGGCCGGCCCATCAGGCCTCGACCGATAGCGACCATCTGCTGCTCACCGCCGGAGAGCGTTGCGGCCTCACGGTCCAACTTGTCGCCGAGCGCCGGGAAGTACCCAAGGATGCGTTGCAGATCCTGGCGCACCTGCCGGTCATGCCGGCGGTAGGCACCCAGCAACAGGTTGCGCTCAACGGTCATGCTCCCGAAGAGGCGCCGGCCCTGCGGGACGTGGAGAAGTCCGTTGGCCACGATCGCCTCCGGACGAAGGCCTGTGACTGGCCGATCCGCGAAGCGGACGTTGCCGCGGGAAATCTTCACAAGCCCCGAGAGCGCACCGAGCAGCGTCGATTTTCCCGCGCCGTTGGCACCAATCAAGGCCACCAGCTCGCCGGGCGATAGCTCGAGGTCGACCTCAAACAGCACCGGCGTCATCCCGTAGCCGGCGGATAGTTTCTCGACCTGCAGGAGCCCGCTCATCCGTGGTCCCGGGCGTAACGCTGCCCGAGGTACGCCTCGATAACCCGCCGGTCTTTCAGGACCTCGGCGGGCGGGCCCTCGACGAGTGTTCGGCCAAAGTTGAGGACGAGCGCGCGGTTGCAAATCCCGACGATCACCTTCATGACGTGTTCGATGAGGACGATCGTGATCCCGCGTTCCCGCACCTGGCGGACCATCTGCAGCGCCTGTTCCACCTCGACGCCGTTGAGCCCGGCCATCACCTCGTCCAGCAGGAGCAGCCGCGGCCGCATCGCCAGTGCCCGGGCCACTTCGAGGCGCTTGCGGTCCGGCACCGTCAACCGTAGAACCGGATAGTGCCGTTTCTCGCCGAGGCCGACCAGCTCGAGCACGTCGTCAGCCTCGTGCAGCGCCACGCCCGGCTGCAAGCGTCTGTCGGGCTGTCCGAAAAGTGCGCCCATCGCCGTGTTCTCGCGGACCGTCATCGAAGGAAAGGGCCGGACGATCTGAAACGTCCGCCCGATTCCCAGCCGCGCAATGCGGTACGGCGCCATGCCGCTGATGGACGCCGCCCCCCAGCGGATATCGCCGGCGTCCGGCCGGTACAGCCCACTGATGCAGTTGAGCAGCGTGGTCTTGCCGGCGCCGTTCGGCCCAATGATGCCGAGGACGTCGCCCTCGTCGACACCGAAGCTGACGCCGGCTAACGCGTTGAGGCCGCCGAATCGTTTACTGAGGTCGCGGATTGCCAGCAGGTTCACGCGCTCGTCTC
>VBIW01000181.1 GCA_005880915.1 Chloroflexota bacterium
TTGCGCGACCTGAGTCTCTCGAGCGCAGCCTCGGGTGCGGCTCAGGGATCGGTAGTGAGGTCGACGGGCAAGAGCGTTCATCTCGACCAGGGAACCCGATTGCTGCTCGGCTTGCAGGGTGGTGCGTCCGGTGAGACTCGCGGCGGCCGCGAGCCGGATGGCGCGAAACCGACGGGTCCCAAGGGATCCTCTACTGATAAGCGGTAACCGCGTCACTCCGCCTTCAGGCCCCGTCGCTGACGTGTTCCACGTGGAACACGTGGGCGATGGGGCAGCCTTTCCCCGCCAAAGCACTACGCGAGCGAACCCCAGGACTCCACTGACAGATCCAGGCACTGGCTTGAATGGCTGAAAAGCGAGCGCATCAGCGTGATTGTGGGCTTTTGACTCTCCAGTGAGCCCGTTTCCCTTTGGAACGATGTGATTGTCTCGCGGGCGAGTGGATCTGGGCCCGTTCTCCCGCCACTCGAGCCGCTGGGAGAGCAGGACTTATGGGTCCTGGCTCTACAGCCGAGGGCATTACACCGTATCGTTTCTGCACCGCGCCGGGTGCATCGACAAGGCAGCTGAGTCTCTCAAACGCGACCTCCCGCGTAGCTCCGCGAGAGACATCGACGGGTAAGAGCGCTCACCTCGACTCAGTACCCGATTGCTGCTGAGCTCCCGGGCGAGGGCTTCCAAGCTCTCCGAGACATCCTGCGGGCGAGCCCTGGCGCCATGGGTAGAGCGGACGCCTCGACGCTCCTGACCGCAGGGAGCGTCGGGGTCTTTGGGTTGCGCAACGTGAGTCTCTCGAGCACCCCCTCGGAGGCAGCTTCGGCATCGGTGGTGACGTCGACGGGCAAGAGCGTTCACCTCGACCAGGGAACCCGATGGCTGGCCGCGCTCGCTGGCCGGTCCGTGCGGTGAGACTCGCGTGGGCCGCGAGCAGGATGCTGCTAACCGGCGGGCCCCAAGGGATCCTCTAGCGATAAGCGGTAAGCGCGTCGCTTCGCCTTCAGGCCCCGTCGCTGACGTGTTCCACGTGGAACACGTGGGCGATGGGGCAACCTCTTCCCCAGAAGCATTAGGCGACTCGCCTCCAAGACCCCATTGCAGAACCAGGGTCCTGGCTCTATGGGTGAAAGCAAAGCGTGGATAACCGGGATTTGTCGATTTTGACTCTCCGGTGAGCCTGTAACATTCTGGAGCAATGTGATTGTTGCGCAGGCGAGTGAATCTCCCCTCGGTTGAGTGCCCGCGACTTCACCTCCCGAGGAAACAGGATGCTCGACTCCAGCTCTGGAGAGCCGGGGGCATCCCGCCGCACGGCGTCAGCATCGCGCTTGGTGTCTGGAACGGCAGCTCGATCCCTCAAACTCCGTTTCAGGCGGAAGCTCGCCAGAACACGTCGACGGGCGGAGCGTTCACCTGAACCTAAGGCAGTCGGTTGCCGCCCAGCTCGCAGGCGAGCCCTTTCGGAGATATCCGCGGCCGGGCGCCGTGACATCGCCCGGCTGCCACAGGCTCACCGCGCAGGTTGCGACCAGCTCCACCTCGGGATTGGTCCCCGTCACGTTTAGTTTGTTGTCCCGTGTCGCCAGCAGCACGTTCGCGAACACCGGCATCGTTTGCCGACGCTCGACTACACCGATCACACTCTCGAGAGGCGCAGGCAGCTCTTCACGGGCGGCGGTGGACTTCATAGGTCGCTTCGCTACGGTGCCCCGGGCCCGTCACTGGGCTGTTCCACGTGGAACACGTGGGCGACGGGGCGATCTTTTCCCCCCGAACAAGGGAGGCGAGTCGCCTCCAGGGCCCCACGGCAGATTCTATGTGTGAAGGAAAGCCGCCGGATCATCAGAATTTCTGATTTTAACTCTCCAGTGAGCCTGTATCATTCACTACACGCGGTTATTGTCGCGCGGGAGAGCTTATCCAGGTCGGCTTTCGTGCGAAGCCACTGCGGGCTCGACATTGCGAAGCAGGTCTTTCAGGTGCATGGGGTGAATAAGCACGGCGCTGTGAAGGCGCGCAAGACGCCTGCAGTGCGCGACGGTGTCGGGGTTCTTAGCGCAGCTGCCCGCCATACCTGGTCAGGATCGAGGCGTGTGGCACCGCCCACTCACTGGGCGCGTGATCTCGCCAAGGTCGGGCCTACAGGGGAGCTGATGGCGACGCAGTACGTGGCGGGCCTACCGCGAGCGAGGCAGGAACGGCCCCCAACGACCAGAGCAAGCTGCTGGAAGCGCGTCAGGAACACGCACGGAATGAACCCGGATAAGCCGTAGGGGTGCCTCAGACACTCCGCAAGTCATGACGCTCATGGGAGCGAATCGGCATCAGATCCCGCCTCGAGGGAGCACACCAGCGGCCGGATATATCGTCCGCAGTCCGTTCCTGAATCCGTAAAGCGAAGAAGCCCTTGCAATGCAGGGGGAGCCCCTGACGCTCCATCCCTCAAACGTGGCCTCAGGCGTAGCCCCGCGGGCCACATCGACGGGCCGGGAGCAGTGACCCGTAGCCGGGCTGCCGGTTGCCGCTGAGCTCACAGGCGAGCGCTTCCGGAGATATCCGCGGGCGGGCGCGAGCCCCACGCCACCGGGGAGAACAGGCCCGGGGGGATCTTCCACGGACAAGCGGTCGCGTCGGTCCGTCCTCGAGGTCCGTCATCGGGCTGTTCCACGTGGAACACGGCCCGTGCTGGGACAGCTTTTTCGGCTGCCCAAGCCCGCACACCGACGCCAAACCTGCGGACGGCTGGCGACGGGCGACTGCAGTGACACGCGGCCCTCACGACTCTCCAGTGACTCCATACCTTGCCGACAGCGGCCAGATTGTCCCGCAGGCGCGCGGATCAAGCTCGCTTAGCGGCCAAGGCTCGAGCCTCAGTGAAAGTAGGGCTCTCGATTCCTAGAGCCGCATCGGCATCACGACGTACCGCGTGTGCATCGTGCCGGGTGCGTGGATGAGGCAGCTGCTGTTTGAGTCCGTGAGCCCGATCTGCACCTTGTCGCCCTCGATCGCGCTCAGCGCATCGAGGAGGTAGTTGACGTTGAAGCCGAT
>VBIW01000191.1 GCA_005880915.1 Chloroflexota bacterium
GTCTCTGACTCCGAGCCATCCGGCGCGGCAAGCAAGAGGGCGACCGTCTCTGCCGCGCTTGGTGTCAACACCAACCTAGAGCAAATCTCAGATTGGCTCACGAAGATTCTTGTCGGGGTCGGCCTAATCGAGCTTGGGCAGCTCTCAAACAAAGGCGCCGCCTTGGTGGCGTTCATCGCTCCGGCTCTTGGCGGAGACAAGTCCGCTCCCGCGTTCGGGATGGCGCTGCTGGTCTACTTCTCCGTCGCTGGGTTTTTGATTGGTTTTCTCGGCACCCGTTTGCACCTTGGGCCAGCCTTCAGCCACGCTGATCAGAGACTAAGGGACATCTCCCAAGCATCGGCGGCGGCGCTTGAGGAGCTTGCGACGAAGATGGACAAGGGACTTCTCGAGTTGAAAACAGAGCAAGACCAAGCCGGCAAACAGGTGGCTGAATTGAAGGAGAACTTTGCCGGCCAGCAGAAGCTGTTGGATCGGTTGCTGTCTCTCGTGGAGAGGATCATCAATCAGCTCCCTAAATAGATAGTTTGGGGGGCAACGTCGGGGGTAAGATTTAGGCATGGCGACCAAGGAACAGTTACTCAAGGAGGTCCGAGAGCTGAAGGAGACCTCAACCAAAGAGGCTCACTCGGCTTCCGACGAAAGCGCCCCAAAGCGAGTTGAACTGGACAGCGTCCTCGAAGGGGTCCGAGAGCACATCGCGACTCTCAGGCGCCTGGCGGAGGAGCCCTAGTCCTCGCTTCGTAGACCTTCAGCATACTTGCGGCTTGACCCCGGTCGGGCCCTTTAATCTCTGGTGGCATTCCCACATCCAGCCCAGACTCGCCGCAACCTGTCGATACCCCATCGTTAAGTGCAGCTGTGCTGAGTCTGTGGGGAGGAGGTCGACGGTCTCGTGATGACTACCTCGTATCAATCGCATGCGCCTGGGACCGCTGCTCTTACTGACTGCCTGTCGTTCCTTGCTTCCCAAGCAAGGAGTTCAGGCCCCACGCGCGGCGCAGAATCTCCTTGACAAGCATTTCAAATCTCTTCTGAGAGATTTCCTCCTCCTGGCTGAGCACGACGACGCGGACAACGAGGAAGGCTTGGATTGCAATCGCAATAGTGATAATGGAAGCCGGTCCGGAGGCGATCCGTACTGTGGCTAGGGCAAGTGCCACAGCCACCATGACAAGCGCTGCGTACTGGCAGACCCTATCGCGCGACGCTGGGCCCTATGTTGGCGCGCCGTTTCAGTTAATGACGCTTCCCGAAGTCAATAGACACAGGAGGTCGAAATGGAATCAACCCTCGAAGTGTTGCTGGGCCTTTACAGGGAGGAACGCGACCAGGGGCGGCAGTCCGAGGACCAAAGGGCTGGTTTGACGAACCTCGTACTCATCATCTCAGGAGCGCTCTTCGCTTTCGTCGCCAATCTCAAGTTTCAGCTGGCGGCCGCGCTCCCAGCGATGTTCATTGTCATCATCGGCCTTTATGGTTGCTTCGGATCTCTGAAATTGTACGAGCGGTTTCAGCTCCATCAGGAGAGAGCGTCAGCGATTCGCCGGAGAATCGATGCGTTAGTCCCCGACGCCACGGTCGAACAACTGCGGCGCGACGCGGCCGCCAAACATCGCGGCGAGTACGGCTTCCTCTACAAGATCCATCTCAACTGGGTCTGGATCGCACTGAACCTTCTGATTGCGTTATCCGGCCTGGTGGTTCTCTACATCGTGTTCCTTCAAAACCATCCGTGATTCAGCAGGCTTGACGACCTTGGGCCCGCCTCATGGCGCTGACGGCATCGACGGCTGTTCAGCTAGTAGGTGTCCGTCGAACTGGGCAACGACCGCGCAAAGGAGTAGATACGCTCCAAACCAGTTCGCCACGTTGCTATCGATAAGAGATAGCTCTATCTGCACCCGACTCAAAATTGCTTCCTTGTATGTTGCAATCGGGTACGCAGATCGGGATGCTCCGGGATAGGCCTCTGCTCATCGGCGGCGACAGCTGTGGGCTGGCCGAAACTTCCGTTGATGCGCCGAGTCGCAGCCTCGAATTCACGACTTGCTGAAACCATGGTCGCAAGGAACGAACGACAGGCCGCAAGCCTCATGCCTCCATGCGGCCCATTGCTGCGGCCAGCCCGACCAAGTCGCATGGCGTCGTTGTTAGTCGAGCGATTCTCGACGGGATTCATCACGCGTACGGTAAGGCTGCCTGACCGGTGCCCTTCGGCGAGACCACCAAGAGTTGACACGACCTTTCCCGAGTGATTGGTTTCATACTCCAACCGTGAACTTGGAGGACCTGGGTGAGCACTACAACCTCTTGGTGCTCAGTGAGATTCAGGATTTGCGCAATGAGGCTGAGGCAGCCGCCGTGGCCGGCAGGGCACTCGATGCCTTGGAGGCTGATAACCCGTATCTGCAGGCGGCTGCCGCTGGCGCAATCGAAGAGCTCGACGTTAGAGTGGCTGCCGATGCTGTCCGCGACGATCGGGCCTTTGGACAGTTCATAGCCCAAGAACGCAGTCTTCTTGCCGAGGGAGGTCTGTCCGAGGCCGCCATCGATCGACTGACTGCTCAAATTGAGAAAGAGCGTGCGGCCGTCGCGGCAGAAAAGGAACCTCGCAGGCCACGACTACCACTCCGCACCCACATCGAATCGCTGCGACGCCTGCTGGAGACGAACCGACGGGAGGCCATCCACCGCATCGGGCTGGTAGCGGGTGGCTGCGCACTTGTCACCCTCGACGTGGTATTCAATCCCGAGCTTGTCACCAAGTCTCTTTCGATGGTGTTTGGCGGAGTACTGATCGATCGAGGGATCCCGGAACTCCGTCATCCCGAAGCGGGGCATTGAGCCAAGGTGGTCGGAGGCTGGGCACATCTACCCTTCAACATGGCCGAGCATGCGAGTGATGCTGACCCCGCAACTTTGCTCCAGCTGCTCCCGATAGCGGCCCCGTAGCTCAGCGACGCTCCAGCCGAGGCGGAGTGCCCGCACAACGTTCGGGTCCATCGCAGCGGGCGCCCACCTGAGCAGACACTGTCAGCCTCCCTACTCCGCCGCCCGGGATACGGGCACCGGGCCGAAGTATCGCGCCAGCACGGCAGTGTCGAGAGAGATTGGGGAGCGAGCCGGTGGCCCGCAGCGTGGATTCCGCGTCAAATTTCGGCCATATGTCGAGGATGCGGGGCTTGAACCTCGCGGCGGAGTCCGTACACCTTAAGGAAATACCGGGCACGCCGCCTGGACCTGGCCAATCTGGTGTTCGAGCCTCCCGCCGGCCGGGGCTCCGCGATCCAGACCGACTTTTGCCGTCCTTCACCTATCAAGTTGCATGTATACACGACCCAGGACTTCGCTCAGGCTTGCGCGCGCCAGGTACGAGGGGACTGAAAGACAGCCAGTTGCATGGCGAAGTCGTTCTTGATCTCTTCGGTGGCGCGGGCTGACCGCTGGAGGAGAACTCAGGTTCAAGACCGTTGAAATCAGTTCCGCTAAGAATCGTCCCATGCAGTATTTGCTCAACGGTCACGTCGGATGCTTCGCCTTCTGTTCATACGACCAAAGGCTTCTCTTGTGGCACCTTTGGCCAGGGTCACCCCATTTCGCTACACGTGCAGCCACCCCTGGACCCGCTGAGCGGCGATTGGGGCCAAATTGGTGATCGTCAGAATGGGGATG
>VBIW01000192.1 GCA_005880915.1 Chloroflexota bacterium
GCTGGTGCACATGGTCCGGCCCGGGCTGCTGCCCAACGACGAGGGCGTGGCCGAGATGGCGGCGCGGATCAGGGCGCCGATGGAGCGGCTGGTGCGCGATCACCCCGGCCAGGGGGGGATCTGCGTGAGCCATGGCGACCCCATCCAGGCGTTCTGGGTCGAGGCCGACGGCCGCAGCGCGATGGGGCTGCACCGCCTCCAGTGCGCCAAGGGCGGCCGCCTCGAGGTCGACTACCTCGGCGACCGGTACACCACCAAGCGCTACGTGCCCCCCGAGGAGGCCGGCGCTCCCGCGGCCGGGTCAGCGGCGGCCGACGCCAGCCACGCCTGAGTCCGGGTCGCGCCCGGTACCGGCGCCGACCGGCTCCGCCATCGCGTGGTCGGTCGCGGCGGCCTGGGCGCCACCGGGGGGCGCCACCCGGAGGCGGCGCTGCCGGGCCTCGAGCAGCGGCCGGGCGTACAGCTTGGTCAGCAGCCCCAGCATGATCAGGCCGAAGGTGACGTAGACGAAGGGCACCCCGGAGTCCTTCTTGACCTGGAACAGCGAGTACTGGCGCAGCTCGCTGAAGCTGACTGTGAAACAGCCCGACGCCTGCGGGTCGGTGCAGTCGCCGCCGTGCAGGGGCAGCTGCAGGGACTGGCCCAGGGAGAGCGCCACGGCGTGGCCGTCGGCGAAGTACGGCTGCATGCGCGCGGTGTCGAGGTCGTTGACGTTCTGCGGCGCGCCCGCGCTCAAGCCCAGGTCGCCGACGAAGAGGCCGAGCATCACCACCGGGTTGCGCGCCTCCTGGCCGCCCGGACCCGCGGTGGAGCCGGCGATGGAGCCGTCACTGCCGAGCCGGGCGATCGTGCGGGCGTCGGGGTAGACCGTCAGGTTTGCGCCGATCTGGACCGGAACCGTGGTGGCCGGCAGCGTGTAGCCGAAGTCGGGCACCTTCAGCGCGCCGGTCTCCTGGCTCTTGTCCTCGCCAAAGACCTGCACCGGGCTGTCGAACACGACCTGCCCGGCAGGGTTGCGCACCACCAGGTGCGGTGCCCACCCGTAGTCCTGCTGGTAGTAGTCGACGCCGTTGTACTCGAGGAAGTCGTTGACCCGGATGTTCTTGCGCAGCACCGGCTGTCCGTGGTCGTAGACGGTGACGTCGCTGACGAAGTCGGTGGGCGCGCCGCTGGCGGCGTAGGTGGCGCTGAAACGGTTGAGCTGCACGTCGAAGCCGCTGTGATGGCCGTCGAAGAGCAGTCCCTGCTTGAGCTGGTCGAAGCTGCCGCGTGCCTCGGTGACACGCTGCCCCTCGGTAACGGTCATCAGTCCCTCGAATCCCGTCGACTTGCCGTAGAGCACGGCGACCAGGAGCAGGAAGAACGACGCGTGGAACAGCCACGAGCCCCACTCGCCCCAGAACTGCGGAGTGCGTGGGTAGCCGCGCGCGGTGCGCAGCGCCAGGGCGCGGGCGCGGCGGATGACGCACGCCCCCAGGGCCAGGTACAGGCTGGCCAGCAAGCCGAGGAACAGCGGTGAGACGAACACCTGGGTGAGCGGCAGGCAGCCGACCAGGACGATGAGCGCCACCCCGATGAGGAAGAGGATGGCGGTGCGCATCCGGGTGTACTCGCGCCAGAACGCCGCGGCCCGGGCACGCAGGTGGAGGGAGGCCATGGGCGCTGGCATTGTCGCCGACCCCGGCCGGGCCCCGCCGCCGCGGGATGGCCGAGCCGGGCTCAGCCGGCGGGGTGGAGCAGCCCGGCGGGGTCGAAGGCGAGCCGGACCAGCTCGGCTCCGGGTCCGTCCGCGGTGGCACCGCCGGGCTGCTGCCGGGGCACCCGGGCCGGGTTGGCGACCAGCCGGAAGGTGACCGCGGTGATCAGCGCGAGCCGCCCGCCGCTGCCGAGCAGCACCCCGGCGAGGTCGTACCCGGTGACGTCCTTGAGCACCGGGCCGCCGGCGTGGACGGCCTCCCCGGTGGCGAGCACCGCCTCGATGCCGCAGAGCGACCGGCGGGGGACCGCGCCGCGGGCGACCAGGGTCCCGACCCGGCCGGGGGCGCGCCCCCCGGGGAGCCCCACCACCGCCAGGCCCGCGGCGCCGGCCGCCTCGGCCAGGGCACTGACCCCGGCCCCGGCCTCGGCGCGGGCGACCAGCCGGCCGGGCTCGACACGCACCTCGACCAGCCGGCTCAGCGACAGGAGCAGGCCGCCCGGCGGGGCGGCGCCCTCGCCGGCCGGTCCGCTGGTCACCGCCAGCGGGGTCGCGGTCTCGGCGCAGAGCCGGCAGACCAGGGCGACCTGCGCCGCCGACTCCGGGGTCGCCGCGGAGCGGTCGGCCTTGACCGCGCGGGCGCCGACCACCTCGGTGAGCCGGGTGCGAAAGACGGGGTCCACGGCGGCGGAGTGTAGCCCGACGCCGAGCGCGGTCGCGGTGGCGGCGTACACTCGCCGACCGGCATGGCCGATACCACCGCCCGCGTCGCCGAGCTCACCGAGCGCACCGTCCGCGAGGCCTTCCAGGCCAACCCCGACATGGCCCGCCATGCCGGCGCCCACGAGTTCGACGGCGTGGTCGGTGACGCCGGCGCCGACTTCGTCCGGCGTCGCGTCGGCGAGATCGACGCCCTCGAAGCCGACCTGACTGCCGCGGCGAGCGCCGGCGGGCGGCTCGACGCCGCCGGCCGCGCCGACCTCGGCGCCGCCCTCGGCCTCTGCCGCCGCGAGCGCTTCCAGCTCGTCGACCTGCGTGGTCCGTGGCACGACCCCCGCCAGGCGCTGGCCGTCGCCGACGTCTCCGCGTACGTGCTCCGCGCCTACGCGCCCGCGCCGCAGCGCGCGGCGGCGCTGTGCCGGCACCTCGAGCAGATGCCCGAGGCGCTCCAGGGGTGGTCGGCGATGCTCGACGCCGAGCTGCCCAGCGGCCCGCGCCAGATCGCCGCCGACGAGGCCCGCGGCCACGCATCGTTCTATCGCGACGAGGTGCGCACCGACCTCGGTGACCTCGGCGACGCGACCCTGCAGCGCCGCCTCGACGCCGCCGTCGAAACCGGGGCCGCAGCCTGCGAGCGGTACGCCGAGGCAGTGGAGGCGCGCACCGCCAGCGATGTCGACGTCCTCGGCGCCGCCCGCTTCAGCGCCATGCTCGCCGCCCAGGAGGGGGTCGAGGAGTCGGCCGCCGCGCTGCGCCGCCGCGTCGACACCGAGATGAGCCGGCTCGAGAAGCACGCCGTTGAGGTCGCCTCGGGCATCACCGCCGGTGGTCCCGCCGCCGCCTTCACCCTGATGGAGACCGACCATCCCACCGCCGCCGGCCTGATCGACACCGCGGCCGCGATGCTCGACCGGCTGCGTGACTTCTGGCTCGCCGACGGCGCGGTGCGCATCGCCGCCGAGGAGCACTGCGTGGTACGCGCCTCGCCGGCGTTCATGAGCTGGGTCACCGCGGCCTACGACAACCCCGGCCCCCTGGAACCGCCCGGCCTGCAGCACCACTAATACGTGACCACGGTACGCCCCGACTGGTCCAGCGACCAGGCGGAGCAGTGGCTGCGCCACCTCAACCTGGCATCGCTGGAGAACATCTCCGTGCACGAGGTCTACCCCGGCCACTTCGTCCACGCGGTGTGCGCACTGCGCCAGCCCAGCCTGCTGCGCAAGGCCTTCTGGTGCTCGGGATTCGGCGAGGGCTGGGC
>VBIW01000193.1 GCA_005880915.1 Chloroflexota bacterium
AGCGCGAGAGGCTGTACGAGCACGTCACCGAGATCCTGCGTGGCCGCTCGCGGATGCGCACGGCGGAGCTCGTGCACCGGCTGGGACGCTGAGCGATGCCCACCGACGTCGACCGCCACCGCACGCGTGAGCTGGCCGGGAGCGGTGCCCGCCTGCTCGAGGTCCTGCCGCGGTCCGACTACGAACGGGGCCATCTTCCCGGCGCGACCAGCCTGCCCCTGGGCGAGCTGGCCGCGCCGGCGCTGGCGCACCTGGGCCGCGGCGAGCCCATCATCGTCTACTGCTTCGACCAGCAATGAGACCTCAGCGCACGAGCCGCGTGCCGGCTCGAGGACCTTGGGTTCACCCAGGTATTCCGCTACGTCGCGGGAAAGATGGACTGGTTCGCTGCAGGGTGGCCACGTGAGGGTGATGGCGGTGACGCACCATTCCTCGCCGACGTGATGCGCACCGACGTGCCCACCTGCGCCGCCGGTGACGCCGTCGGCGACGTCCGGGCCCGCCTCGACGGTGGCGACTGGGAGGAGTGTGTCGTCGTCAACCCACAGCGCGTGGTGATCGGCCTGCTCGACGCCGAGCGCCTCGGAGCCGACGGGCGGCTGCCCGCGGAGCTGGCCATGCGCTTGGCGCCGTCGACGTTCCGCCCCAGCCTGCCCGTCCGGGAGCTGGCCGAGTACATGCGCTCGAAGCGCCTGCGCTCGGTGCTGTGACTGAGCGCGATCTGGAGGTCGGCTTCTCGCTGTCCAGCGAGGAGCACACCGCTGCGGCGCTGGTGGCGCAGGCGCGCCGGGCCGAGGAGGCCGGCTTCGACTTCGCCGTGATCTCGGATCATTTCCACCCCTGGACGGACACCCAGGGGAACAGCCCGTTCGTGTGGGCGGTGCTCGGCGGCATCAGCCAGGCGACCACGCGACTGCGCCTGGGCACGGGGGTCACCTGCGCCATGCGCATCCACCCGGCTCTCGTTGCCCAGGCCGCGGCCACCGTCGCCGCGCTGATGCCCGGTCGCTTCTTCCTCGGCATGGGCACCGGCGAGAACCTCAACGAGCACATCCTGGGAGAGCGTTGGCCGCCGATCGCGATCCGTCGGGAGATGCTCGAGGAGGCCGTCGACGTCATCCGCCGGCTGTGGTCCGGCGTGCGGGTCAGCCACCACGGGCCCCACTACACCGTCGAGGACGCCCGCCTCTACTCGCTCCCCGACCAGGCGCCGGCGCTGATGATCGCCGCAGCCGGTGAGCGCGCCGCCCGGGTGGCGGGCCGCCTCGGCGATGGCATCATCGCCGTCGCGCCGAAGGCTGACCTCCTCGAGGCCTTCGCCGCCGAGGGCGGCGCCGACAAGCCGCGCTACGGTCAGCTGCATGCCTGTTGGGCGGCCACCGAATCGGAGGCGCGGCGAACCGCCTACGAGTGGTGGCCGAACAGCGCCCTGCCCGGCAGCCTCGGGTCCGAGCTGCGCCTGCCCAGCGAGTTCGCCGAGGTCGCGCTCATGCTCAGCGAAGACGACGTCGCCCACAGCGTTGTGTGCGGACCCGACCCCGATCGCCATGTCGCGGCGCTCGAGGAGTACGTCGCAGCAGGGTTCGACCACGTCTACATCCACCAGGTCGGCCCCGACCAGGACGGATTCTTCCGCTTCTACGAGAGGGAGGTGCTCCCCAGGGTCCGGCGCACCGCAGGGAGTCCCGCTGGCCGTGTCTGAGCCACACATCCCGGCCCCGGCGCCGGGGACCATCGCCGTCTACGCCGACATCGGCTGCCCGTGGGCACGACTGGCGGTGCATCGTCTCGGCGCTGCGCGCGCGCGCCTCGGGCTCGAGGACATCGTCCACCTCGACCACCGCACCTTCCCGCTCGAACTCGTCAACCGCCGGCCCACACCCAAGGAGATCCTCGACGCCGAGATCCCGGTGGTCGCCGGTCTCGCGCCCGAGGCGGGATGGTCGACGTGGCGACCGCCGGAGCGCCTCTACCCGGTCACGATGCTGCCGGCCATGGAGGCGGTCCAGGCCGCCAAGGCGCAGGGCCTGTCGGCCAGCGAGCAGCTCGACAAGGCTCTCCGCACGGCGTTCTTCCGCGACTGTCGCTGCATCTCCATCACCGCGGTCGTGCTCGACGTTGCCTCCGAATGTGACCGCGTCGATGCGGCAGCGCTCGAGGCGGACCTGGCACGCGGGCGAGCCCGATCGGACGTCGCTCCGGCACCGCAGGGTGTGCAGGGAAGCCCACACCTGGTTCTCCCCGACGGTTCCGATGTGTTCAACCCGGGGGTCGAGGTCGAGATGCTCGAGGGCCACATCCCGCGGATCCGGGGCAGCGATCCGGGGGTGTTCGACGACCTGGTGCGCGGCGCGGCGGCGGGCGGCCCTCGCCGCTGCTGACGGTGACCATCGAGCGTAAGGCCGACGCGCCGGACATCCACCTGCACGCCGGCGGGCAGGGGTTCTGGCTGGCGCGGATGATCGCCGCACTCGGGATGCCGGTCACCCTCTGCGGATCGTTCGGCGGCGAGACCGGCGTGGTGGTGCGGACGCTGATCGAGCAGGAGGGGGTCGCCGTGCTGGGCAGCAACGCCGACGCCGGCAACGCCGCGTACATCCACGACCGGCGCAGCGGCGATCGCGTTGCCATCGCAGAGATGGCACCGGCTCCACTCTCCCGCCACGAGGTCGACGACCTCTACACGCTCACTCTGGTCGAGGGGATCGCGGCCGACGTCTGTGTCCTCGGCGGTCCGGCAGCTGCCGACGTGCTGCCCGTCGACACCTACTGCCGGCTCGCCGCCGATCTGACCCGTAGCGGCACGAAGGTGGTCGCCGACTTGTCTGGCGAGCCCATGGCCGCCGCGCTGGAGGGCGGTGTCGCGGTTCTCAAGGTGAGTCTCGAGGACCTGCTCGCCGACGGCGCGCGTGCCGGAACACTCGAGGAGCTGGTGGCCACGATGCGCGCACTGCAGCGGTCGGGGGTAGAGCGTGTGGTGGTCTCGCGTGGTGACCGGCCGGCGCTCGCCCTCGCCACCGAGCTGCTCGAGGTCGCCGGACCCCGACTCGAACCGGTCGACGTCCGCGGCACCGGGGACGCGATGACCGCGGGCATGGCGGTCGCGCTGGCTCGCGGCGAGACGTGGGAGGAGGCCCTGCGCCTCGGTGCCGCCGCCGGCACCCTCAATGTGACCCGGCGTGGCCTGGCGACGGGAAACCGTGACCAGATCGAACGACTGGCGGCGTGCGTGGAGCTGCGGCCCCTGGCGGAGCCGGTGACAGCGGGCCAGGTGGCGACGGCGACGCCGGACGAGCTTGCCGCTCGGGCCCGACCGTCGTGACCCTCCGCGCGCTGATCACCAACGACGACGGCATCGAGTCGGAGGGTCTCCGTCAGCTGGCGCGAATGGTGCGCGATGCCGGGCTCGAGGTTGTGGTCGCCGCACCCCGAGACGAGTCGAGCGGCAGCAGCGCGTCGCTGACTGCGGTGCAGGCGGATGGCCGGGTCCTCGTCGAGGAGCGTATGCTCGGGCACGAACTCGCGGGGGTGCCCGCCTACGCGGTGGCCGCCACCCCGGGCTTCATCGCCTTGATCGCCAGTCGCGGCGCCTTCGGCCGATGCCCTGACGTGGTGCTGTCGGGCATCAACCGAGGTGCCAACACCGGTCATGCCATCCTGCATTCGGGAACGGTCGGGGCAAGTCTCACCGCGCGCCTGCAGGGATGCCGAGCACTGGCGGTGTCGCTCGACGCGTCCGCGCCGAACAATTGGGAGACGGCGGCAGAGGTCGCACGCGATGCGCTCGGGCACCTGCTCGCCAGCGACGCCCCGCTGGTGCTCAACGTCAACGTGCCCGACCTGCCCGTGCGCGCCCTGCGTGGTCTCCGACGTGCGCGGCTGTCGAGCTTCGGTGCGGTGCAGACGACGATCACCGAGGTGGCGCACGGCTACGTCAGGGTCGCCGTTGCCGATCTCGATGCCGAGCGCGAGCCGGGCACCGACGCCACCATGCTCGCTGCCGGGTTCGCAACGGTGACCGCGCTCGAGCCCATCTGCGAGCGTCACGCGGAGCTTCCCGGCATCCCCCATGCCGGTCGCGGGGACGTGTCGGATCCGGCGGACGCGCCGACCACGACCGCGTGACCGACCGCCCCTATCAGTCCTCGTGAAGGCTGATCGCCCCGGTTGGACAGGACCGGGCGGCCTCCTCGACCTTGCTCCGCAGGTCCTCGGACGGGCTGTCTTGGAGCACGTGCGATTTCTCATCCTGCTGGACCTGGAAGAGGTCGCGGGCCAGGCCTAGGTCGCCCGAGGCCCTTGGCTGACCGGGTTCCGCGGTCAGCCGCGAGCGCGAGGGGGGCTGGCACCCGCCGATGATCGAATCGCGCGGTACGTGAC
>VBIW01000201.1:0-773 GCA_005880915.1 Chloroflexota bacterium
CGCTGGGAAGGAGTCCTCGATGCTCACAACAGCTTTCACCTGAGCATGATGACGGCGCTTCGCAACCCGGTGATCGACCTGCTCATCGCACCCATGCAGGAGATCCTCGTCGTCACCGCCCCGTCACCCTGGTCGCCGAGCTCGCCCTCGGAATGGTCCAAGGGCTATCCCGACCATCCACCGATCCTCGCGGCGGCACAGGAAGGCGACGAGAACGGCCTGCGCAAAGCGGTCCGGGCCCACTACGCGTATAAGGACCAACCGTCGTTCAAGCGCATCCGCCGGCAGCTGTTGCGGAACGTGGCACCAATACAGAGCGCTTCGCACCGCGGCAGGTCACGCGGCGCCTCCAACGATGGACTGCGGCAGCTCGACCACATTCCCACTGGCCAGGGCTTCCTCGAGGGCCAGCGAAAGGGCGAGCGCGGCCCGCGCGTCTGACGGCGCCAGCGGCCAGTCGCTCCGCCCTCGAGCGCATTCCAGGAACGTCGTCAACTCGTCGCGAAGCGCGCCCGGGATCGAAGCGCCTCCGTCGTGGGCCACCTGGGCCAGGCCCGAGCTGCCGATCACCGAGAGCCCGTGGTCGAAGGGACTGCCTGCAGGGTGGGCCCACGACACCTGAAGGTTTGCGACCGCTCCGCTCTTGAAGCTTGCGTTGGCCACCATGCCGGCCTCGAGGCCGCGCCATCTGGCCACCTCACCCGAGATCCGCGTCACCTCACCGCCCATCCAGCGAAAGACGTCCAGGTGGTGCACGGCCATTTCCCGCGCCA
>VBIW01000201.1:795-2979 GCA_005880915.1 Chloroflexota bacterium
TAAGTATGGCCGTCGACGAAGACCGTGGCAATCCTGGTCGCGGTCAAGATGGCGTCTGCGTCAGCCAGGTTCCCCGCGAGCGGTTTCTCGCAGAGGATGGCCAGGTCTCGAGCGGCGGAGGACTCGACGATGTGGCGGTGTGTTTCCGGAGGAGTGGCCACGATAACCGCCTTCACGCCTTTCGCGTCGAGCGCGTCGTCAAGACTCGTCGTGAACAGCACGCCCGCCGGGCAATCCGCCGATCTCTGTGGATCGATGTCGACGCAGGCGACCAGGTGCGCATCCGGGATGGAGCCGAGCATCGCGACATGAGTCCTGCCCATGTGTCCCAGCCCGACGACTGCGCAGCCGACGGGCTCAGCCGTCAACGGTCAGCGGCTGACCGCACCAGCTCCTTCGCCGCGCCCAGAACCTTCTCCACCCCCTGGACGAACAGCTCGACGTGCTCAGACCGCAGTGGGTACCGACAGATGTCTGTCAGAACCAGGTCGTGGCTGTGCGCGCGCTCCGCGTTGGGGCAGATGCCGGCCGAATAGTCGGGCAGAGGCTGACCAAAAAGAGCGGGAACGCGCTTGTCTGGCTTGTGCTGGAACACGGGATAAAGGTAGATGGGCCGCGTGTAACCCGCGTAGATGGGCAGGTTCTCGGCCGTCATCGCCTTGACGAAGAGATCGCGGGGCATGCCGGCTGCCTCGGAGTCGAAACGCATCGGGTAGACGAAGTACACGTGCGTCGCCTTGGGATGGATGGTGGGCGGATGCAGGCAGTCGATACCCGAGAGGCCCTCGGTCAGCTGCTCCGCCAGGGCGACTCGGTCCGCAGTCAGTTTTTCCAGCCGGCCCATCTGGATGTTGGCGATGGCCGCGATGGGCTCGGTGAGGCGGTAGTTGCTCCCGACCAGCGGCTCGTAGGGTTTGTCTGGCATCTGATCCAGGACGACCTCGCCGTGGTTGCGCACGAGCTGGGCACGGAAGGCGATGTTGTCGTCGTTGGTGACCACCACGCCGCCTTGGCCTGACTGGACGATCTTGTTGCGATTCAGGCTGAACACGCCGGCGTCGCCAATCGTTCCGGCCCAGCGGCCGTCGAAAAGTGCGGCCGGCGACTGCGCATTGTCCTCGATCAGCCGCAGCCGGTGAGCGTCCGCGATCCGTCGCAGCTCATCGAGCTCGGCCGGCTGTCCGAAGAGGTTCACGGCGATGATCGCTGCCGTGCGATCGGTGATCCGCGCCTCGACTGAGGCGGGGTCGATGTTGAAGGTCAGCGGATCGATGTCGGCGAACACGGGGACCGCGCCGGCGAGGAGCACGGACGCCGCGGTCGCGCTCATCGTCGTCGGTGGGAGTATGACCTGGTCACCCGCGCCCACACCGCATGCGACGAGTGCCGCGTGAAGTCCGGTGGTTGCCGAGTTGAGGCCGATCGCGTGCTTCACGTCGAAGCGCTTGCGGAAGTCCTCTTCCAGCTTACGCACCTCTTTGCCGCCGAAGAACTCATCGCCCGCGCTGGCGAGGAATCCCGAGAGCTCACCGCTCTGCAGGACGCGCGTGACCGCGGCGATCTCAGCGTCGTCGATGGTGTTTTCGGGCGGCAGCTCCCCTTCGATGATCGGTTTGCCGCCGAGCAGCGCCGGCCTTGAATCCACTGGAGCCTCTATTTCAGGCTCGAGAGAAGTTGTGTCGCGCCGGCCGCCAGGGTCTCGCCCGCACCAGGCGCGATGTAGCGACAGCCACCAACGACCTCGAACTCCCCGCCGGCGAATTGATCGGCCGTCGGGATGTACTGCAGCGAAAGATTGTTGTACGCGCTGACGAGCGTGTGCGTGAACGGCGAAGAGCGCTGGATCTGCAGTCCGAACCCCAGGAACACCTCGCCCGGCAGAAACGAGATCGCGAGATCGCCCATGCTGACTGCGCCTACGCTTGCGTGCCGGATCTCGTTTGCCCGCCGCGCGACGACGAGCGCATCGCCGGCGGCGACCACGTCGCTCGAGACGCCGCCCTCCGCCGCGCTTTTGAACCGCTGCTCCATCTCCTCCAGAGGCGGAAACGGATCCAGCTCCAGATCGACGCGCGTCTCGCGCGCATGGAGCTCACCAGACCTGACCGGCTCGGCTGCGGCCAGAGCGGTGATCATGCCCGCGGCCAGCCGCTCACCCATCGACTGGGTGTCCTCGGCCGGGGT
>VBIW01000188.1 GCA_005880915.1 Chloroflexota bacterium
CCAATACCGCGACCACGATCTCACGTTCAATTCGGGCTCGCACCGCAACCCTGCCAGCGTCGAGTACACGCTGACGGTTCCTCGTACGGCGCGGCTGGACGAAATCAAGCTGATCAATGGTTCGCTCGATGTCACCGGGGTGAGCGGCGAAGTGCGTGCCTCCTGCATCAACGGGCGGCTGGAAGCGCACAATGTTTCCGGACGAGCCCGGCTGTCGACGATAAACGGCCGCCTGGACGCACGCTTTGACCAACTCGCCGGATCCTTTGTCGAGTTGAACTCGGTGAACGGCTCGGTTGACCTCACCATTCCTTCTGACGCGAAGGCGGAGATTGAGGCCAGCACGGTCTCTGGCGGGATTGATAACGATTTCGGATTGCATGTGAACAATCACCGCTTCGTGGGGCACGATCTGCGCGGGGAGTTGGCGGGCGGCGGCACCCGCATTGAACTGAGAAATGTGAACGGCAGAATCGAAGTTCACCACGCGCAGGATGGTCGCGCCCTGAGTCCCGCGAAAGACCTGAGTCATCGTGACCGCGACGATGACGATGACGACAGCGAGATCTGACCGTGTCGCGCGGGCACTCCCTTCGGCAAGTTCAGGGCAGGCTATGCCCGCGAATTCTCAGTAAATCGTGTACCCGGGCGCCGGCGTCCGCAAGTCGGGTTTCGATGCCATCAGCAGCAGCGCGCCCTCGCGTTTGGCGTGTCGTCAGGGATGCGGCGCGCTTCCACGTTCTCGAACGCGTGCTTCTGTAGGAGTTCGACATACTCGGCAGCCGACCGCACGTGCACCTTGACTTTCAACTTGTCTACCCACTGCAGCGAATACTGGTTGTCATTGTAGAGATTAATCAGGATGAACAATTTTCCCCGTGGCGCCATCACGCGGAATAGCTCCATCAGCGCGCGATCCTGATCGGGATAGTAGTAGAACGACTCCACCGACAGGACCTTATCGAAGAAGTTCTCCTCCCACGGAATCTGCTGGGCCGATCCCCAGACATAAAGAATGTTCTCGAAATCTTTCGAGGCTTCGCGCGCCTGCCGAACCATCTCGTCGGAGACATCCAGGCCAACGACCTGGCCGAAACCTTCCGGACCTTCGCCCACCAGCCGCGCCAGCAGCCGGGTCGCCCAGCCCGAGCCGCAGCCCAAGTCGAGCACGCGTTCGCCAGGACGAAGATTCATCAGCCGAATCGTCTTCTCGGTGATGTCGAGATGATGGCGTTCCATCTTCTCGCCTTCACCTTCGGCGGCCCAACGGTTGAATTCCTGTTGCAGCTTTTCGTCGGGAGTTTGAGGTTTCTCGGGCATCGATGTTTCCTTCGTGATCCTTTGCGTCTTTTTCCACCAGCTCGGACAGAAAGCTCGAAATACAGCGACCAGAGCGCGACCTCTATGCTACAGTTTTCTTCCTCATGGTGACACGCCCTCAGAATCCGCCTCCGGAGCCGGACCCCGGCCCACTCTACTGCCCGACTTGCGCCAAAGGAGTCAGCGATCCTCTGACCTGCGGCGACTGTTCGTCTGTAATCTGCCGCCGCTGTGGAACACCGCTGGAAAATCCCGACGAACTCGGAATCGGATAATGGATTCCCCCACGGTTTCGGTGCCCACGGAGCCTCAGAAAAATACTAACCAGCCGTCGCTGATTCGCGGCCTTGGTTTGCTCGATTCGGTGCTGCTGCTGGTAAGCGGCATCATCGGGTCGTCGATTTTTCTGACGGCGAAGGACATTGCCGGGCCCTTGCCGCAGCCCGCGCTGTTCCTTTTGGTATGGGTCATCGGCGGAGTGGTTTCGCTGTTCGGCTGCGTCGCCTTCGCCGAACTGGGATCGATGTTTCCGGAATCCGGCGGGCAATATGTTTATCTGCGCGAGGCCTATGGCGACCTGGTGGCATTCCTGTACGGATGGATGCTGTTCAGCGTGGCCAACGGCGGTACGATCGCAGCCCTTGCGGTAGCGTCGGCAGCTTACTTGGGAGAAATCATTCCACCCATTTCGCAGGAGCATGTCATCTTCGCTGCAGCCGGCATCACGTTCACCCGCGCCCACGCGGTAGGCCTGTTGCTGATCGTTATCCTGACCTACGTGAATGTGGTTGGACTGCGTTGGGGTGCGTTGCTGCAGAATGTTTCCACCTGGACCAAATTCATTGCTATGGCTGCTTTCGTCTTCCTCGGTTTCGCCATCGG
>VBIW01000062.1 GCA_005880915.1 Chloroflexota bacterium
ATCTTCACGTCACGGCCACAGTCGAAACGTTGAAGGGGATGGTCGGCGCCGCGGGAGGGGAGATGGAGTTCTCGCTTCCACTCTCGTCGTCGACCATCGAGCGCATGGCGTGCGACTGCAGCGTGAGTCGGGTGCTCCTGAGCGAGGAGTCGGTGGTCATCGACATGGGCCGCTCGAGGCGAGTCATCGCCGGACCGGCGAAGCGAGCTCTAAAGGCGCGCGACGGACACTGCGTGTGGCCCGGCTGCGAACGGCCCGCATCGTGGTGCGACGGCCATCACCTGGTGCATTGGATTCGCGGTGGCTCGACCGACCTGGACAACCTGGTCCTGCTCTGTCACCGGCATCACTGGAAAGTTCATGAGGGCGGCTGGCAATTGGTCAAGACCGACGATCGCGACATCGTGCCGATCGCACCGACGATCACCTTCGGACGCGGACCGGACTAGGGGCTAGGCTTTTTCGCGGGCTCCGCGGCGGCCGGGGCAGTGTTGTCAGTCCGTTCTGACCACGGCCGCCACGATGTTGCCTCCCGGCGGCCCCTGGTGGGAGTTCCGCTCCCCGCCACTCACGTAGTTGGTCGTGCGGCCCGTGACTGATGCGACCAGCATGCCTCCCAACGCCTTGCCGATCTGATACGCGTCGGCGTCGTCCAGGAGGGTGATCCTCTGGCCGCGGATCTGGTCACTGCCCGGGATGACCGACTTGGCGAAGACATGGACGAGGCGCCCGAGGTCGGCCTCGTCGGGCAGCCCATCCTTGAATTGCACGCCGGCCGAACGAAGCGCCGTCCGCACGCCCTCCGCATCTATGAAGTCCTTCGTCACGGCGTGACCGATCCGAAGTGGACTTTGCGACGCGGTCGAGTTGCCGAAGACGACCACCTCGCCATGCCGCTTCTCGCCTCCGGAAGAGGTCATCGCCACTTCGGAGAAGAGGTCCCAGTCGCGCCGCACCACTTCGTCAGACAACTTCGACTCGGGAACCTCACCCAGCGCCATCGCAACGCCGAGCGCGGCCGCGTCGTTCGCGTACACGCCCGCTCCCTCCGGACCGAACGTGAGGTCGTGCGAGACGACAGTCTTGCCGCGCGATTCGGCGTCTTTGATGCTCGCCGTCGTCAGGCCCGGCACCTTGACCATCACGAGGTGCACGTCCTTCGAGTCGGTCAGGCCCGCGTCTGACATCGCCTGCCGGGTTGCTTCCGCGACCTTGCGGATCTGACCCATGCGGCCGACCTCCTCTGGCGCCATCGCGTCGGAGCCGGAACGGCCGACGACCAGCCGTTTGTCGTTGCTCGGGCGCCCTTCGGGCATCTCGACCCACTGGCGTGTCACCGCCGCGATGTGCGGCGTGATCACGCCCGGACACCCGCCTGACAGCACGAAGATGACGTGCTTCGCCACCTCGTCCACCGGGATGCCGAGAAACTTCGCGGTCCACTCGCGCAGCGCGACGTCCGCCCATACGCGGCCCCAGTCGTCATGCGCGCCGGTGCCCTCTGTCTTGCCGACCAGCGCCACCAGCGTCTCGGGCCGGATCTTTCCGGAATCGGCGAGCTTCTGCAGCCCCGACGTGTCGGCGGGCGTCGCCGAAGGACAGACGAACATCTCGACACGCTGCACCTTCATCGCATCTCCTCAGTCAAGACCAGGTGGTCGTTCGAAGCCAAACCCGGGCATCCTCTCCAGCTCCTCGGCGAAGTCGAGCAGGCCGTACTCCTGGCCGAACTGGCCCACGAGCTGCACGCCAACCGGAAGCCCGTCGTGCTGGCCGGCGGGGATCGAGATCGCCGGCACACGCGCGAAGCTGACCGGCAAGACGAACTGCACATAGCGAGCCCACTCGTCGCCAAGGAACGGCGGAACCTTCTCGATCGGCATGGGGAGCAGACCGAGCGTGGGCGTGAGCAGGAAGTCGTAGCGGGTCTGCAGCGGCACGCTCACAGCCCGATTCGCCGCGTTGGTCGCCGACTCGAAGGCGTGGAAATAATCCATCGCGGTCAGGCCACGCCCCTCAGCAGCAAGCTTCTGAATACCGGGGCCGAACGTCGATAGGTCGGCGGGGAAGCTCGCCATGCTGGCGCGCCTCACCACTCCATAACCTTGCGCGACCGGCTCCGGATCCCACTTGATCTCCTCGACCTTGTGCCCGGCGTCTTCCAGCGCCTTCGCCGCCCGCCGGCAACTCTCCCGCACGGCGGGATCGGCGCCGAGCGCGCTCGAATCCGCCATCCCGATCACCCTCGATTTGCGCCCGAACTCGATCCATCGCGGAGTGGTTGACGTCATCACGCCAAAGAGGAGCCTCGCGTCGGCCACGGATCGCGCCATCGGGCCGCGCGACTGCATGACCGTGGCGTCGACCTCTTCATTCGGAATTCGATCGGGCGTGGGCCGCAGGCCGACGACGCCGCAACATGACGCGGGGATGCGAATCGACCCCCCGGTGTCTCCGCCCAGGGCGACAGCGGTCATGCCCGCCGCCACCGCTGCCGCGCTGCCGCCGCTCGACCCGCCAGGCGTGATGCCCTCGCGCCACGGGTTCTGGGTCGGAGGAAACAGGGTGTTGGTGGTGCCGATTGCGGCCGCGAGCTCGGGCAGGTTGGTCTTGCCGAGGACCGCCATACCCGCCGACCGGGCGCGCGCGACGGGAACCGCGTCCTCGTCCGCGACCCGGTCACGCCAGGACGGAGTCGCGTAGGTGTACGGCATGCCGGCAACAGGCTGGCTGTCCTTCACGGCCAGAGTCACGCCCGCGTACGGACCGGGAGTCGACTTCGCCTGCCGATCAACGTGGATGAACGCGTGGATCCGCGAGTCATATCGATCGATCGCGTCGAGGTGCGACCCGACCACCGACTGTGGATCGAGCTTGCCGAGGCGAACCAGGTTGGCGATCTCCTCGGCGGAGACCCAGCGCACCGATTCATCGCTCAAAGGTCGGCCACGACGTCCCGGATGATGCGCGCGAAGAGCTCACCGGCGGAGTTCGCGCCAAAGCCGATGACATCGTCGAGGTCGAACGTCTCGTCGGCTGAGTCGGAGGTAACGCGCACAGCGCCCCAGGGTAAGCCGTTCTGGTGCGCCACCTGGGCGATCGCCGCAGTCTCCATGTCGACGCAGGCGGCGTCCGGGAAATCGTGCACCAGCGCATCTCGCACCGTCCGCGAGGTGATGATCTGATCGCCAGTCACAACCAGACCCGGGCGCACGATCCGTGGATTTTCGACGGATCGCTTGGCGGAGACGATGAGCTTTTCGGCCAGCGGGGGATCGACGCTGAGGACCGACAGGTTGAGCCCAGGAATCACCCCCCGCTCAGCGGTCAGCGGCCGGCCGTCCATGTCGTGCTGCACGGCGCCGGTGGCGACGATGACCTGGCCGCGCGGCCCATCATCGCGAAGGCCGCCGGCGAGTCCGATCGAGACCGCGCATCGCGGCTTGAACACGTCCTGGACGAACTGGGCGGCGAGGGCCGCGGCGACCTTGCCGACCCCGGAGACGACCACAACCATTCCGTCCCCTTCCCAGATTCCGATCTTGGGTCCGATCGTCTCCGACCTCGGAAGGTGGTGGGCCAGCCCCCGAGCCTCTAGCTCGAGAGCCGCGAAAACGGCGACCGGCCGCCTGTCAGGCACGCCTGAAAGGCTAGCTTCAGTTTCGGCCGGGCGCCTCTACCGCCTCCGAGGCCTGGCGGGCTCCCGCTTGATGGAGTACATGGCCGCGTCCGCGTGACGCATCAGCGCGTCGGCATCGCCTCCGTCTTCGGGATAGAGGGCGATGCCGGCCGAGACACCGACGGCCAGCTTTCGCCTGCCGACCTTGAGGGGCCGGTGTCTTCGCCGGCCGGCCCAAGCGAGATCGCCAGCATGCATGATGAGGGGTAGGCCAAATGACGTCGAGCCAGACCAGTCGGGCGGTCGCCCCTGACGTCTCGCGAGCCAAGCCGCTTGGCTCCGAGGAGCTCCGTTTGATCCACGCGTACTGGCGCGCGGCCAACTATCTATCGGTCGGGCAGATCTACCTCCTGGACAATCCCTTGCTCGCCAGGCCGCTGCGCCTGGAGGACATCAAGCCCCGTCTGCTCGGCCATTGGGGCACGACGCCTGGCCTGAACCTGATCTACGCGCATGCGAGCCGCGCGATCAAGCACCGCAACCTGGACGCGATCTACATCATGGGCCCGGGGCACGGTGGACCTGCCGGCGTGGCGAACGCGTACCTCGAAGGCACGTACAGCGAGCGCTACCCGGATGTCTCGCAGGACGAGACCGGCCTGCGCAAGCTGTTCCGGCAGTTCTCGTTTCCTGGCGGCATCCCGAGCCATAACGCGCCGGAGACGCCGGGCTCGATCCACGAAGGAGGCGAGCTCGGGTACGCGCTCGTCCATGCCTACGGCGCTGCCTTCGACAACCCCAACCTCACCGTCTTTTGCATCGTCGGAGACGGCGAAGCGGAGACAGGTCCGCTCGCAGCAAGCTGGCACTCGAACAAGTTCCTCAACCCCACGCGCGACGGCGCCGTGCTGCCGATCCTCCATCTCAACGGATACAAGATCGCCAACCCGACCGTGCTCGCACGTATCCCCGAGAGCGAGCTGCGCCAGCTGATGGAGGGCTACGGGCACACGCCGGTGTTCGTGAGCGGCGACGATCCGATGAAGGTGCACCAGCAGATGGCCGCCGCGCTTGATTGGGCCCTGGACGAAATAGCGCGCATCAAGGGCTCGAATCACCGGGCCGGCCGCCCCTCGTGGCCGATGATCGTGCTTCAGACACCAAAGGGTTGGACCGGGCCAAAGGTCGTCGACGGCCTACAGGTCGAGGGGACGTTCCGCGCCCACCAGGTCCCGGTGACCGACTTCGCATCGAAGCCGGATCACCTGAAGATCCTCGAAGACTGGATGCGCGGCTACAAGCCCGAAGAGCTGTTCGACCGCTCGGGCAAGCTGATCGACGAGCTCCACAACCTGCCCCCGAAGGGGGAACGTCGGCTGAGCGACAACCCGCATGCGAACGGCGGGGAGCTGCTGAGAGACCTCCGCCTGCCGGACTTCCGCGACTATGCGGTGCAGGTGCCCAAGCCCGGTACGACGTTGAGCGAGGCCACGCGAGTCATGGGCGACTACCTGCGCGACGTGGTGAAGATGAACCCGGACAACTTCCGCATCATGGGCCCGGACGAGACCGTCTCTAACCGGCTCGGCTCCGTGTTCGAAGCCACCAACCGTGCGTGGGATGCCGAGCTCCTGCCCGGCGACGACCACCTCGCGGCCGACGGCCGCGTGATGGAGGTCTTGAGCGAGCATCTCTGCGAGGGCTGGCTCGAGGGATACCTCCTTACTGGCCGCCACGGGTTTTTCGACTGCTACGAGGCGTTCATCCACATCATCGACTCGATGTTCAATCAACACGCCAAGTGGTTGAAGGTCACCCGGACCATTCCCTGGCGCCGCCCGATCGCATCGCTCAACTACCTGCTTTCGTCACATGTGTGGCGGCAGGACCATAACGGCTTCTCGCACCAGGACCCGGGCTTTATCGACCACGTTGTCAACAAGAAGGCGGAGGTCATCCGCGTCTATCTCGCGCCCGACGCCAACTGCCTGCTGTCCGTCGCGGACCACTGCCTGCGCAGCCGCAACTACGTCAACGTCATCGTCGCGGGTAAGCAGCCGGCCCTGAACTATCTGTCGATGGAAGATGCGATCGCGCACTGCACCCGCGGTCTAGGCATCTGGGATTGGGCGAGCACCGACGCAGACCGCGACCCCGATGTCGTGCTTGCTTGCGCCGGCGACGTGCCCACCCTGGAAACGCTGGCAGCCGCGGACCTGATCCGCCAGCACCTTCCGCAGCTCGCTGTCCGAGTGGTCAACGTGGTCGACCTGATGCGGGTGCAGCCACCCACCGAGCACCCGCATGGCTTGAAGGATGCCGAGTTCGACGAGGTATTCACGCGCGACAAGCCGGTGATCTTCGCCTACCACGGCTATCCGTGGCTGATTCACCGTCTGACGTACAGGCGCGCGAATCACGCCAACATCCACGTCCGCGGCTACAAGGAAGAAGGCACGACCACCACGCCGTTCGACATGGCCATGCTCAACGATATCGACCGCTACCACCTGGTGATGGACGCGATCGACCGCGTGCCGTCGCTTGGCTCGAGGGCCGCCCACGTGCGCCAGGAGATGGTCGATCTCCGGCTGCGCGCCCGGCAGTACACGAGGGACCACGGCCAGGATGCGCCAGAGATAGTCAACTGGACCTGGCCGCAGTAGAAGGTTGCGCGTCCTCGTCTTAAACGCCGGGTCGAGCTCCCTCAAGCTGAGCCTCGTCGATGAGGATGACCGCGTCCTCGTCGACCGCGAGTTCGAGGTCGCAGAGGGAAGGCTCGACGAGAATCAGATGGCGGGCGCTGTCCGCGCGATGGAGGGCATCGAGGCCATCGGGCATCGCGTCGTCCACGGAGGGCCTCGATACCCGACGTCGCTGCGGATCGACGGCGAGGTCATCCGCTACCTGGTCACGATCACGGACCTCGCTCCCCTCCATCTGCCGGCCGCGCTGGCGGGAATCGCCGCGGCGCGGGAGCTACTGCCACGCCTGCCCGCGGTCGCGTGTTTCGACACGGCGTTCCATTCCCGCATGCCGGCGGCCGCATCGACTTATGCGATCCCCGACGAGTGGCGCGTGCGATTCGGAATCAAGCGGTATGGCTTTCATGGTTTCTCACACGCCTACGCGGCGCGCCGCGCGGCGGAGATGCTCAAGCGCTCGCCGCACGAGCTCAGGGTCGTGACGTGTCACCTCGGGGCTGGAGCATCGCTGGCAGCGGTGCGAGGGGGGCGATCGATGGACACCACGATGGGCTTCACCCCGCTCGAGGGCCTCGTGATGGCGACGCGTTCGGGCACTGTCGACCCTGGCGCCCTTCTCTATCTCGAACGCCACGCCGGACTTACCGAGCCCGACCTCACTGAGGCCCTCGACCGAAAAGGCGGGCTCGTCGCCCTGGCCGGCACAGGCGACATGCGGGAAATTCTGAAACGGATCGCCGCCGGCGACGACGCCGCCGAGCTCGCGTTCGACGTCTACGTGCACCGGCTCCGGGGCCTCATCGCTGCGATGGCCGCGGCCATGAACGGCCTCGACGCGCTGGTGTTCACCGGCGGCGTGGGCGAGAATGCCCCGCCCGTGCGGGCTGCGGCAGTACAGGGGCTGCGCTTCCTCGGCCTCGACATCGGCCCGACGCTCAACGCGAGCGTAAAGGGGGATGCCGAGATCAGCGCACCGGGCGCCAGCGTGCCGACCTTGGTGGTCAAGGCGCACGAGGACATCGAGGTCGCGCGAGAGGTCAGGCGCGTCCTATCCCGACCTGAAGTTCCAATCGGGAAAGGGTCGTAGACCTAAGGAAGTGGGGGAGCGGTATGACGCCGTGGTTGTCGGCTCGGGGCCGAATGGCCTCGCCGCCGCGATCACGCTGGCAGAGGCGAAAAAGTCGGTCCTTGTCCTGGAGGGCGCGGGCAGGCCGGGTGGAGGGCTCCGGACCGAGGAGCTCCTCGAGCCCGGCTTTCGACACGACGTCTGCTCGACGATCATGGCGCTTCCCCCGCTGACGCCCTTCTTCGCGCGCCTCGAGCTCGACCTCGTCACGCCGCCTGCGCCGCTCGCGCATCCGTTCGATGACGGCACCGCACTCCTCCTCGCGCGATCCGTGGCGCAGACGGCGGCGCGGCTGGGCGGCGATGGACGCGCCTACCGGCGGCTCATGGAGCCGTTCGCGAAGCACACGCCAGAGCTGCTCTCGATGGCGATGGGGCCGCCTCGACCGCCGCGTCATCCCTGGCTGCTGGCCCGGTTTGGACTCCCCGGCCTCCTTTCGGCGCGAACCCTCGCCGGCCTGTCATTTCGAGGTCGGGAGGCACGCGCCCTGCTCGGGGGCGCAGCCGCCCACAGTCTGCTGGCCCTCGACGAGGCCGGCACCGGTGCGATGGGCTTGTTGATGCTTGCGTCCGCTCACGCGGGTGGCTGGCCGGTTGCAAGAGGAGGATCGGAATCCGTCGCGGCGGCGATGGTCCACCGACTGGAGGAGCTGGGCGGCACGGTCTTATCGGGACAGCGCGTGGCTTCGATGACCGAAGTTCCGGAGCACCGGGTGGCGCTGCTCGACCTGGTTCCGAAGGGCGTCCTCGAGCTGGAACATCTCGATCTACCGACCAAATACCGCGAAAAGCTGGGCAAATATCGACACGGCCCAGGCGCGTTCAAGATGGACTGGACGCTCGACGGACCGATCCCCTGGCGATCTGCTGACTGCCTGCGGGCGGCGACCGTCCACCTCGGCGGCACGCTGGAGGAGATCAGCGAATCCGAGTCGCAGGTCGCCGCGGGCAAGCATCCGGAGCGGCCGTTCGTCCTGCTCACGCAACCGACTCTGTTCGACCGGACGCGCGCACCCGAGGACAAGCACGTCGCGTGGGCCTACTGTCATGTGCCGAACGGCTCGGACGTCGACATGACGCAGGTGGTCGAGGAGCAGGTCGAGCGATTCGCACCGGGCTTTCGCGACCTGATTCGGAAACGGAGTGCGTGGACTCCGCGACGCCTCGAGTCAGAAGAGCCGAATTGCGTCGGTGGCGACGTGATGGGAGGCCGGATGGACCTCCGAGGCCTGGTCGCCCGGCCTGTCCTGAGGCTGAATCCTTACAAGACGCCCAATCCGCGGGTGTTCATCTGTTCAGCTGCGACGCCACCGGGCGGCGGCGTGCATGGGATGTGTGGGGTGAATGCGGCGAATGCCGCGTTGAAATCTCGGATGTAGATGGACTGGGTGCAGGCGCCGGACTACTGGCTCACGAGGCTGGTCATCGAGCGCGCGCTGGGCGTCATTTACTGCGTCGCTTTCCTCGTCGCCGCCAACCAGTTCAGGCCGCTGCTCGGTGAAAGAGGTCTGCTGCCTGTCCCGCTGTTCTTGGGCCGGGTCAGGTTTTTGCAGGCGCCCAGCCTGTTCCACGTCCGCTATTCCGATCGTCTGCTGCTGGGGGTCGCCTGGACCGGCGTGGTGCTGAGCGTTGGCGTGGTGGTCGGGCTGCTCGACCTCGCGCCGCCGTGGATCTCGATCCTGGTCTGGTTCGCGCTGTGGGTGCTGTACCAATCGATCGTCAACGTGGGCCAGGTCTTTTACGCGTTCGGTTGGGAGACGCTCCTCCTCGAGGCTGGATTTCTCGCCATCTTCCTTGGTGCCGGCCCGACCGTGCCGGCCTGGCCGCTGGTCCTGCTTTTCCGCTGGCTGGTCTTCCGCGTCGAATTCGGCGCGGGCCTGATCAAGCTGCGCGGCGACCGCTGCTGGCGGAGCTTGACCTGCCTCTACTACCACCACGAGACCCAGCCGATGCCGAACCCGCTCAGCTGGTTCTTTCATCATCTTCCCAAGCCACTGCACCGCATGGAGGTGCTGGGCAATTTCTTCGCCCAGCTGGTGGTGCCGGTCTTCTTGTTCACCCCGCAGCCTGTGGCATCGATCGCGGGCGCCCTGATCGTCCTCACCCAGGCGTGGCTCGTCCTGAGCGGCAATTTCTCGTGGCTGAACTTTCTGACGATGACGCTCGCGATCTCGGCGTTCGATGACCGGACGCTGTCGCTGTTCGTTCAGGTTCCTGTCCCGCACCTCTCGCCGCTCCCTGTCTGGTGGCAGGCGCTAGTGGTCGCCGTGACCCTGGTCGTGGTGGTCCTGAGCTACCGACCCGCGCGCAACCTCATCTCACCGCAACAGCTCATGAACTTCAGCTTCGACCCGTTCCACCTGGTGAACACTTACGGCGCGTTCGGGTCGGTCACCAAGGAGCGCTACGAGATCATCGTCGAGGGCGCGGCCGACGTGGCGCAAGGCGAAGCGGGATGGAGGGCCTATGAGTTCAAGGGCAAGCCCGGCGACCCGCAACGCGTGCCGCGGCAGTTCGCGCCGTACCATCTACGGCTCGACTGGCTCATGTGGTTTGCCGCGATGGACTCGCCATTTCGCCATCAGTGGCTCATCGCGTTCATCGTCAAGCTGCTCGAGGGCGACCGCGCAACGCTGAAGCTGCTGCGGTCCAATCCGTTTCCCAACCACCCGCCCGCCGCAATTCGCGCGACTCTCTACCGTTATCGCTTCTCGACTCCGAGAGAGCTGCGCCAGGACCGTGCCTGGTGGGTCCGGACTCTCGCCGGAGAGTACCTTCCTACGTTGGTGCTCGACGCCGCGGGCAATCCACGACGCCTCAGGACCTGAGGCTCAGGGTTCGTCGCGGTACTGGCGCTGCCCGGTGGCCGGATCCTCATAGACGCGCGTCATCTTGCCGGACGTCGGGTCCTTGAAGACTTCGCCGGTCGGTTTGAACGAGCCGTGTTCGCCGCCCCGGTAGCGGCGATCCCAGACGAAGTAGCCGACGACCGCGAACACGAGGACGACCGCGATCACGACCAGCTGGACGGCGATGTTCACGTCGAGATCCTTTCGATGATCGCTGCGGTTCCGTAGGCGACCACCTCGGTCATCGTCTGGCCGATCTCCGACGAGTCGAAGCGCATCATCACGACCGCGTTGCCTCCCATCGCCCTCGCGTTCTCGACCATGCGATCGATGGCGTGGCGCCGGGTGTCTTCGACCAGCCTCGTGTACTCGACGATCTCGCCGCCGCCGAGTGACCGCAGGCCCGCCATGATGTTGCCGCCGAGGCCGCGGCTGCGCACTACCACTCCGAAAACCTGACCGAGCGCCTGCTTGACCTCGTAGCCGGCGGGACGCTCGGTGGTTGTTACAAGGACGGCCGAAGGTTGCTGCGCCATCGGCTAATGATGCAGCGCCGCGCCGTGAGGCGGCGCCCAGAAGACCAGCACCCGCAGGTCTTCTTCGATGTCGTGGAAGCGATGCTCGACGCCCGCTGCGACGAAGACAAGGCTTCCGGGTTTCACTTCTCGGACTTTGCCGGCGACACGGATCATCCCGCGTCCGCTGATGACGTAATAGACCTCATCCTCGCGGTGAGGCTGCTGGCGGTCGGTCGACCCGGTGGGCCACACCGCGAGTCCTACGCTCAGCTTGTCCGAGGCAAAGAAATCGATGTAGCCGTGACCGTCTGCGTCGCGCGGCTGAGGATCAAGCTCCGGGATCTCGTGCGCTTCCACGAGTCATTCAGTCTGACAGCGCGGCCAACCGGCGGGAGCGCGCGGGTGGATGCCCTCCTCCGGCATAAACATCGCCACGTCATAGTTCAACGTTGGGACGGCGGCAACCAGGGCACTGGAGGTAGACCAATGGCTGCGATCAGTCGGGCGGATGCGGTGTGGGAAGGCGACCTGACGAGCGGCAAGGGCCGGGTGAAGGTTGCGAGCGGAGCCTTCAGCGAGTTTCCGGTCACGTGGGCGAGCCGTGCCGAGCGGACGCATGGCGGCACCAGCCCGGAAGAGCTCATCGCCGCTGCGCACGCGGCTTGCTACTCGATGGCCCTCTCCAACGGTCTGTCCAAGGCCGGCCATCATCCGGAAAGGCTGAACACGTCCGCCGAGGTCGAGTTTGTTCCAGGGAAGGGCATCGTCTCGAGCACCATCACCGTCCGAGGTCACATTCACGGTCTCGACCTGAACGAATTTCAGAAGTTCGCCGAAGAGGCGAAGGATGGGTGCCCCGTATCCCAGGCGCTGAAGGGAAACGTCCAGCTGAACCTGAAGGCTGAGCTAGACCACACCCATTAGCGTTTGACCCCGCCGGTGATGGACGGAAAGTCGACCATGCCCTGCATGCGAAGACCGCGTAACTGACCCGCTAGCCATTTGCGCGGGTCCTTGATTTGCTTGCCACCGTCAAGGCAGTCCCAACATCGACCGCCGACGTCGCGGGCGACCATCAGCAGTGGTCTCGGCTGCGCGACCCGCTGCCAGGCCTTGACGATAAAAGGGAGCGAGATCGGGCGGGCCGGTGCCTTCTCGGGCAGGGTCAGCTCGCCGGCGTAGAGCTCATCGCCACTCTGGACGATGAGGCCGCATCCCGCAAGCGTCCCACCGAGGTTTTCGACCTGGATCTGGATCGACTGGCCAGGCGCGGTGAAGTCCGTGAAGCTCAGGTGGGGCACTGGTTTCGTGCTCGCTTCCCACCGGCTGTTGCCGACTCTGATCGATCGACGCGTGGCAAGGTCCGCCCGGGTGGCGAAAATCGCCGCCCACAACGCGAGCAAAGCGGTGACGGCCGCGAGCACGACGACGATCTGAGATGAGCTCAATGCTTCTCCCGCTTGACGCTGCCGGCAGTCGGATCTGGCGGGAGATGGTACCGCCGAGCGTCGTAGGCGCGAAAGGCGGGCAGCGCGACCGCGCAGATCAGGCAGCCGATCACGCACAGGACGCCGCCCGAGATGACGGAGATCCGGACGCTGAACAGCGATGCCACGGCGCCGGCCTCGAAGTTGCCGAGGGCCGGGCCCGATGTGTAGCTCAGCATCTCGATCGACGCGAGGCGCCCGCGTAGTGAGTCCGGAATCGTCTGGTTCCAGATCACCGAGCGAAACACGCCGCTCATCATGTCTGCGGCGCCCGCCACGACAAGGAAGAAAAGCGCGAGCACCAGCCCAGGCGCAAGGCCGAAGCCGATGATGGCAAGCCCCCAGACGGTCGCCGCGACGATAACCGCCAGCCCATGACGATGCACCCGTCCAGTCCAGCCGCTGGTCGCGGAAAAGACAAAAGAACCGATTGCCGGCGCGGCGTACAGAAGGCCAAGCACCTTAGGACCGCCGAGCCCTTGCGCGATCGCGGGAAACAGCGCCATCGGCATGCCGAAGAACATCGCGACCATGTCGACAAAGTAGGTGCCGAGCAGCTCCTGGCGGCTGCGGGCGTAGCGCAAGCCTTCCATGACTCGGCGCAAGCTCGGGCGCTCGGCGTCGACGGGCGGCGGCACCGCGTGCATCAGCCACAGGCACGCCAGACCGACGACGAACGTCGCCACGTCGACCATATATGTGAGCGGGAGGCCGAGCAGGGCGATCAGAACGCCGCCGAGGGCGGGCCCGAGGATCTGGCCCAGAGTGCCGCGGATGCTGCCGAGATTCGCTGCTGCTGCGAACTCCTTCTTGTCGACAAGGCGGGGAATCATCGCGTCGAGCGAAGGCCGCTGGACCGCGTCGAGCACGCCCCACGCCGTCGCGACGACGAACAACACCCATACCTGCGGGTGGGACAGCGCGGAGTTGCCGGCGAGGAGCAAGCTGCATGCCATAAGACCGGCCTCACTGAGCAGGACCATGGTCCGCCGATCGCGCGCATCGGCCAGCGCGCCGCCTACGAAAGCGAATCCCAGGATTGCACCGAACTCGATCACCCCCAGAAGGCCGACCAGAAGCACGCTATGCGTCAACACGTAGACCTGGTAGGGAAAGACGACCACGGTGATCATCGAGCCGAAGAACGACACGAATCGCCCGATGAACACGAGGCGGAAGTCGCGGTGGCGCCGCAGCGGCGTGACGTCGACGGTGGCGAGGTGCCACCAGCGCCGGCGCGGCGCCGTTAACGGATCGTCATCTTGGGGAAACATGATGTGTCCGAAGTATCTTGGAGGGTGAAATGGAGAAAGCCACGTTCGCCGGCGGCTGCTTTTGGGGGGTCGAGCATCTTTTCAACGAGATCCCCGGTGTCGTCGACGCGGTCTCGGGCTATGAAGGCGGGCACGTCGACCACCCGAGCTATGAGCAGGTCTGCATGGGACGGACCGGCCACGCCGAGGCCGTCGAGGTGACGTACGACCCGGCGAAGGTTTCCTACGAACAGCTCCTCAACTCGTTCTGGAACATGCACGATCCGACGACGCTCAACCGCCAGGGTCCGGACATGGGCCACCAGTACCGCTCTGCGATCTTCTTCCACAACCCAGAGCAGGAAAAGGCGGCGCTGAAGTCAAAGGAAGAGGCGCAGAAGTACTTCGACCATAAGATCGTGACCGAGATCGTCCCGCATACCGATTTCTGGCGCGCCGAGGAGTACCACCAGCGCTACTTCGACAAGCACCAGGGCCACTACTCGTGCCACTACATCAGGGGCTGGGTACCGACCGAGACGGAGGGAGCTAAGCCCGCCTAACGCCAGCGCCGGTCGATATCCTTAGCCGCCGTGCGCTGCGACCACTGCGCCAACGACGTCCCGGACGGCGTTTTTTGCACCCGCTGCGGCGCGCACCAGGGGAAGACCGCGGCTCCCGCGGAAGCGAAGGCACGGGTCAACCGCTACGCGGCCCACCCCTCCGAGCACGTCATCCAGCCCTCGATCTTCACCACGATCTTTCCTCACCTGGGTCACACCAAGATCCACGAGTTTCGGTGGGGCTTCGCGGTTGGCCTCGCCGGCATCCTCGTTCTCTATATCGCAGGCTTGATCACCGCGGCCCTGCTGGTCGCGATCTTCCTGGTCCCCATGCTCTACCTGATCTACCTGTACGAGGCCCAGGTGTACCGGGACGAGCCCGCGATCGTCCTTGGTTTCACCATCGGCGGGGGAGCCGTCGTCGGCATCGTTCTCACCGTCCTCGAGCGCATCGTCTACAACCCTTATCAAGCAATCGGCAATCCCCTGCACAACGCGGGCATCGGGGTGGGCGCGCTGCTGTTTCTGGGACTCCTGGTACCAGTCGCCCAGGAGGTCCTGAAACCGCTCCCAGCGTTGTTCTTGCCGAACCGCGCCGACTTTCCGGAGACTGTCGACGGGCTCGTCTTCGGCATCGCGGCTGGCCTGGGCTTCAGCGTCGCCGAGTCGCTGGTGGCTTTCTCGAGCGCGTTGACGAGCCTTCCACCGCACCTGACGCCGGGCAACTGGATATACGACCTGACGACATTGGCGGTGTTTCAACCTCTGCTTCAGGGCAGCGCCACCGGCATGATCGTGGCCGCTGTCTGGAGGTACCGGCGCGGACGCCTGGCTTCGCGCGAGATCGGCGGAGTCGCGGTGGCCGTCATCGCGCACATCGCATTTGCACTAGGCACACAACTCCTCAAAGACGCTCAGGTCGCTCCACTAGTCGTGCTCGTCTGGCAAGCGGTCGTCGTGGGCGCCGTGCTCATCTACGTCCGCTACCTCCTCCATCACGCGCTTCTCGAAGAGGCGGCGCACATGGGCTTTGCGGAGACCGTGTGCCCGAACTGCCATATGCACATCGTCGCGTCGGGGTTCTGCCCGAACTGCGGCGGGGCGCTCACGGCGGCGCCGGCCTCGCTCAAGCGCGCACGCAAGCCGCGCGCGGAAGCCCCGACCAGGGCGAAGACATAGTGGCTCTCACATGCGCCCGCTGCGGAGCGCAGAACCCAGATGGAAACCTGTACTGCCAGACCTGCGGGATGCCGCTGCCCCCGGCGGCTGCGGTTCCCTCCGCGCCGCCGGGACCACCTCCCGGTGCGCCGCCCCCTGGACCTCCCCCAGGGCTTGCCCCGCCGGCCGGCGGTCCGACCGGTTACCAGAGCCCCTACTACGCGCCGACGGGTCCGGTCGTGCCGGTCCACCGCACGCCGTGGACGCTGATCATCGCTGGGGTGGTCGCGCTGACCGTCTTGATGGCGGGGTGTGGCACGGCCCTGGCGATCATCGGCAGTCGCAATCCATCGAACACTTCGGGCGGAGGAATCGCCGACCTGCCGAGCCCGACGCCTGCCGGTGGCACGCCAAGCCCGATCGGGTCACCGACTGCGACCCCGCTCGGCGCCACGACCGACTCCAACGACGGACTGAACGTCAAGGTTCCAGCGGGCTGGACGGTCGCCAGCAAAGACAACGAGGCGATCGTGTTGACCGATCCCAACAGCGAGGGCTCGGTGACGATAGCCAGTGGACCTTCGAGCCCGACGCAAACCGCGCAGCAGAACAAGGACACGATCGAGGCCTACTTCAAGAGCAAGTACCCCGACACGCGGAATTGCTCCGGGTCGAGCCCGGCCAACGGCACGTTCAACGGGGCGGCTGGAATCTCCTCGACGCTCTGCTTCACTCTCACGAGCGGTGCAAACTCCGTCCCGGCCGCGGCGTCGCTGTTCGCCGGCGCCAACAGCAGCGGGAACGTCTACTACCTCGTCATGGTGCTGACCCGGCAGGACAACCTGGCCAACTACCTCACCGAAACCAAGCCACTCCTGCAGAGCGTGCACTGGAAGCTGTCTTAGAGCGCTGAGGGGAGGGGGTGTAGGGGCCGCTAGAGCCGGCCCCTACGTCTTGGGGGAAAGGCCCGAGGTGGCTTCGGGCAATCTCTACGATGATGAGGAGTCCTCAAGACGGCCTGAGACGAAGCTTGGAGATTGCTCATAGAGGTGGCGCCGTAGTCCTGGCCGCGATCCTGCTGGCCGCTTGCCAAGCTCCCAACAGCAGCGGGCCATTGAACCGACAGCCCGTGGGAGATGCCTGGAACATGTACCGCGGCGACCTCGCGCGCGACGGCCATCCGAGCTCGGCCACGCTCAATCCTGCCGCCGCGGCCCGCCTCAAGCTCGCTTGGCGGATCCATCTGGACGGTGCGGTCGATGGAACCCCGGCCGTGGCGCTGGGCGTCGTGATCGCCGCCAGCGCTGGCGGGACTCTCGCCGCCGTCGATGCATCGACCGGGCACGCAGTCTGGGTCAGGCACGGGCTTGGAGCCATCTCGGGTTCACCAACCGTCGCGGACGGTCTTGTCCACGTTGCGACTCTGGCCGGACGGGTATACGCGTTTGGGCTGGCGCACGGCGAGATGGTTTGGACGTGGTCGGGTGCCGCTGGCTCTGCGGCATGGGCTTCGCCTGTCGTGTATGGAGGCGAGGTGATCGTCGCCCTCGCCTCGACCTACGGCGACAACCCGTTCGTGCCGGGCCGATTGGTCGCCCTCGACGAAGAGACCGGTTCAGAGCGATGGAACATGTGCGTCCTTCCCGGATGCGAATCGGGGGATGGAGTGTGGTCGACCCCGGCGATCGACGACCAGGGCACAGGTTTCGTGGGCGTGGGGAACCCTGGTGACGGGATTCTGGCGTTCGACACGGCGACCGGTCATCGCAAGTGGGTCGCCAATCTTTACAGCGACGGCGGCCGCGATGTCGACGTCGGGGCAACACCTGTGCTTTTCAACCTGTACGGGCGTGAGGTTGTCGCCCAGGCATCGGACGAGGGGTTGTTCGCGGTCCTCGACGCGTCGAATGGGGCCGTCGTCTGGTCCAAGGAGCTGGTCAGCGGAAGCGCGGTGCACGGCTTGATCGCCTCGCCCGCTTATGACGGGACCAGCTTCTACGTCGGTTCGGCCAGTCCACCCACGGGGGTATTCGCGCTCGACCCTTCGAATGGAAATGTCACGTGGCGTCACCAGACTGTGGAGCCGATTTACTCCGCGCCTGCCGTTACCCGCGGTGTGGTGGTCGTCGGGACCGGGGCTGTATTCGGCGACCTTGGAGCCGGCTCAGTCGCCGCTCTGTCCAGCGCCGACGGGCACGTCCTTTGGAGCTACGACACGCATTCCGCGGTGCGGAGCGGGCCTGCTGTGGCCGGCGACCTGGTTGTGGTCGGAGTCTACGCGGGGGACGTTCTTGCGTTTCGGCCAGGGAACTAGCGCGCCCGCGGGAAGTGCTTCCGCGTGCTCTGCAGGAACTCAGCTCTGTTTAGGGACCAGCGGCAGCTCCACCTCGAAGGTGGCTCCGCCGCCGCTGGTTTCCTTGACCTGGACGCGGCCGCCATGGGCCGTGACGACGGCGCTGACGATCGACAGCCCGAGTCCGGCGCCGCCGCTATCGCGGCTGCGGCTGGGGTCGGCGCGAAAGAACGGCTCAAAGATGCGATCCAGGTCACTCGCGTTGAGTCCCGGCCCGTGATCCACCACGGACAACCGAGCCGTCCCGTTCACCGTGGTGACTCCGATTTCGATGGGCGTCCTCGCGGGCGTGTGCACGATCGCATTACGCACGAGGTTGCCCAGGACCTGACGCAGCCGCGTGTCATCACCGGCGATGACGACCGGGCCGGGTGCGTTCAAAGCAATCTCGCGGTTCGGCGCGACCGCTCGCGCATCGGCCGCGGCGTCGCTCGCGATCAACTGCAGGTCGATCGCCTTCATTTCGAGCGGCCGACCCTGATCGAGTCGCGCGATCAGCAGCATGTCGTCGACGAGGGTCGACATGCGGACCGATTCTTCTTCGATGCGGCGGCGCGCGAGGTCGGAATCGGCAGGCGATTCAGAGGCGCCACGCCGCAGCATCTCGGAATAGCCGCGAATCGATGTGAGTGGGGTGCGCAGCTCGTGCGACGCGTCGGCAATGAAGCGGCGGAGCCGCTGCTCCGACGCGGTGCGTTGGGCGAACGCGGCCTCGATCTGGCTGAGCATCGCGTTGAGGGCAAGGCCGAGCCGTCCGATCTCCGTTTTCGGCGTCGCCGGCTCGACGCGACGGCTCAGGTCACCAGCGGCGATCACACCGGCCGCGGTCCCCATGCGGCGCAGCGGCCTCAGCCCGATGTTGATGATCAATAGCGCCAGCACGGCCGTGCCGGCGACAACAGCAAGACTAATCAGCGTCTCCAGAAGCAGCAGTCCTCGGAGAGTTGACTGGACGTCGGTCAGGGGAACCGCGAGAACGATGTACTGACCTCCAAAGCGTCCCTCGGACCAATCGGTCATCCGAAACTCAGTGGCGTGGTCAGAGCCCTCGACGGTAAAGGGATTCGCCGGAGTGTCTACCCCGTTGTTGGGTAAGGACTTGGGCAGGTTCGGCGTCACCGCCGATGCTGACGTGCCAAATCCCTGCCCCACGACTTTGACTGCTGCCACGGAGCCGTCAGGGTTCAGCAGCTCGGCCACCGTTCCAACCGGAAAGGATGTGTGCTGGATCGGCCCCCGGCTCGGCGCGCCGAGCGTGTTGGCTACTTCGTCCACGCCGGCCCGCAGCTGCGCGTCGACGCGACCTACGAGGAAATTCTGTAATGCCAGGTAGGTGGCCAGGTTAGCCACCAGGAGGCCGACGATCACGAGCGAGATGACTCCGATGAGAAGCCGCCCTCGGAGCGACAGCGTCATTTTCTTGGCGTTCGGAGGACGTACCCTACGCCGCGCACAGTCTGGATCAGGGGAGGATCGTAACGGTCGACCTTGCGCCGTAGGTAGCTGACGTAGGTCTCGAGCACGCTGGCGTCCCCGCCGAAGTCGTAGTGCCAAACGTGGTCGAGGATCTGGCTGCGGGTCAGGACGCGCCCGGCGTTGATCAGCAGATAACGCAGCAGGCGGTACTCCGTGTTGGTCAGCTCGACGACGTGGCCATGTCGCCGCACTTCGTGCGCTTCGTCGTCGAGCTCGAGGTCAGCAAGGGACAGCTTGCCCGTGTCGGTGTCGCTGCCGTGGCGGCGAAGCACGACGCGGACTCGGGCCATGAGCTCCTCGATGCTGAACGGCTTGGTGACGTAGTCGTCGCCGCCGATCGTCAGGCCGTGGACCTTGTCCTCGGTCGCATCTTTGGCGGTGAGGAAGATGATCGGCACCTTGGCGCCCCCGCTGTTGAGGCGCTTCAAGACCTCCATCCCGTCGATGTCCGGCAGCATCACGTCCAGGATGACGAGCGCCGGCGCGAACTGGGACACGGCGCTCAGGGCGCCGCGGCCAGTTGCCGCCGTCTTGACCGTGAACCCCTCATAGCGAAGCGCCATGGCCACGAGCTCGGTGATGTTCGGCTCGTCGTCGACCACCAGCACCCGGGCTCCGTCCTTGTTCACGAGGTTCATGCTGATCGAGTTTCCTGGGAAATTGCTCAGAAAAGGGTGGCAGCCAGCTTCGAATTGGCTGATTCGGGCCAGTCGCCGACCAGCCAGACCCGGCCCTCGCGATCGACCAGGCGCGCGGCCAGGCCTCGGATCTTGAGCCAGGCGAAGGCCTCGTCACCCATGACGATGGCCGCCGTGGAGGCAATGTTGGCGTCGACGCAGGTGGCCGCGGCCACTGTGGCGGTTCGCCAGGGGCTCTCGACCGGTAGCCCGGTGGCCGGGTCGATGATGTGGTGCAGGACGACCCCGCCGCGCGTCCAGCGGCGGACCGTGGTGCCGGATGTTGCGATACCCCCGGCCGAGATGCTCACCGTCTCCTCACCGTCCTCGATCGCGGTTGCGCTGTCCTCGCTGACCTGGATAAGCCACCCGCCGGTCGGAGCTTCTCCGGCGACAGATATGTCGCCGCCTAGGCTGACCAGGACTCCGCCGCCCGTGGCTCTTGCCGCTGCGGCAGCTGCGAGGTCCGCGGCGAGCGCCTTGCCTGTGGCGCCAAGGTCGATCACCACCCCGCGTGGGATGAGTACCGTCCGGGCCGCCGCGTTGAAATGAATCGCCTGCCAGCCGGGGACGCGTTTGGCGACCAGCCGAAGCGCGGCGCCCTGGGGCGCGACGGAGGAGAAGTCCGTGTCGTAGCCGGTCACCTCGAGCGCATGGCCGATCGTCGGGTCGACCGCCCCGTCGGTCAGCGCAGCTCCCCGCAGGCCGGTCTCGATGGCATTGGCCAGCAGGGGGCTGACCTTCATGACCTTGTCAGGCATGGCGTTGAGACGGCTGAGCTCGCTGTCCTCGCGGAATCGACTGGCAGCGATGTCTATCTCTCGGATGACTTCGTCGACCGCGGCTTTGGCGGCCACGAGCGATTGGGGGCGCGTCACGATCACGCGCATGGAGCCGCCAAGCGCGCGGTCGTCCGCGATCCCGAGCACAGCGGTTGTCATTTCGTACGTTCCGTCCGCCGCAGCGCCAGGGCCAGCACGGGGCAATCCTCGATCGCACGCTGCGCCAGCGGCATGAGGTGGGCGGGGATCGGACCGGGCGCGAGGATCGGATAGCCCCAGTCGTCGAGCCGGATTAGCTCCGGCAGGAGCTCGGCGCAAAGTCCTCGCCCGTCGCATTTGATGCGATCGATGGCCAGGGTCATGTCTTTGCTCATGCCGTTCGCCTCAGTGCATACGCGGAGTCGTTCGCGAACTCGCTTGCGAACAGGTCCAGTGCGGACGACAGGAAAATGACCGCGCCGTCAGGATGCCGGCACGCGCCGCGCCCGCGCACCTCCGCCGCCCACCGCTGCAGGCGCTTCAGATCCTCAGGCTTGGATGTGCCCTCCGCGATCCGGGTGCATGTGTCGGCGAGCGCGCGCAGGCCAAAGAAGCACGGCCCACACTGCGCCGAGCTCTCCTGGGCGAGGTATCGCATGATGCCGGCTGTCTCTCGGACCGGGGAGCGGCTGGTCGGGAGCACTCCGATGACGCCGCACCCCAGGCCGAGATCGTGCCGCCGCATCGATCCGTGATCGAGCTCGAGATCCAGTGCCCTCTGCGTTTCGACCCACGTCCCGAAGTAGCCGCCGACCAGGACCGCTCTCGGCGGCTCCGTGAAACCACCGCTGCGTCGCACTGCTTCCGCGACAGTCGTACCTTTCTCGACCTCCAGCACGCCAGGCTGTTTGAGTGCTCCCGCGAGAGTGACCAGCACAGTGTGTGGGGCTTGCCCGGTTCGAGCGATCAGGGCGACGTGGGCGAGCGTTTCGACGTTCTGCACCAGCGTCGGCGCGCCGCCGACCCCACGCTCGAAGGGATACGGTGGGGCGGTCGTCGGCGTCGCGATGCCTTCGTTGATGAGATGGATGGCGGCCGTCTCCGCGCCCGCGACGTAACGGGACGGCGCGGCGGACACGGTCACGATGCGGCGCTCAGGTTCCGTGCGCTGTGCGAGAGCGCGCAGCATCGCATTGCGTGCGACGTCGTGGCGCTCGCCGATGTAGAGGACGATGCGAGCGGCCCGCAGAACACGCGCGGCGAGAAACGCGCCGTCGAGGACGAGGTGGGGCCGCGTGGTCATCAACAGCCTGTCCTTCTTGCTCTGGGGCTCGCCCTCCGCTCCGTTGACGACGACCACCGCCTGTCCATGCGACCGCTCCGCGACCGCACGCCACTTCGTCGCCACGGGAAACCAGGCGCCGCCGCGTCCGACCAGTCCGGACCGCTCGATCGCGTCGATCAGGCCCTTCCCGGCGTTTGGCAGAGCAGTCAGAGCATCCGGCGCGTCAAGAAGTCGCGTCATCTCGCCTCTCTGCGGTCGACGGCCACGCGGAACGTGGTTCTTGCTCCAGCGAGCGGATCCGCTGAGCCCGACGTCAGCCTCAGGAAGACCGCCACGCCAACCGCGGCGACGCACCCCGCCGTGATCGCCAGCATCCACACCGACAGCGTGTCGGTGCCGGTGCCGATGCCGTGCAAGACTCCGACGGGCCACGCCGCGTAGGTCAGCCAGTGAATCGCGCGCCACGTGCGGTGGCCGATCAGGCCGCGCACGAGGCTGGTCAGGACGATCGCAGCGAGGAGCTCGAAGGCGATGACGCCCAGGCCGAGCCACAGCGTCCGGTAGGAAGACGAGAACGGAATCAGCGCGGCGGCCCACCCGAGGTTGGTGTAGGGGTCAACGACCGCGGTAACGATATGAAGGGCGAGGAAGACGAGGGTCATCAACGCCAGGTTGCGATGCAGTCCGGTGGTCAGGAATCGCGGCCACCTTCGACTCTGGACTCGCATTGTCGAAAGGATCCCCAGCACGACGACGGAGCTCAGCAGGATCAGCGTGACTGCGCCGGCCCCGCGGGTCGTGTACCAGAGAACACTGTTCGTCATCGCTCAGTGCGACGCGCCCGAGACGGCTGAGCCGGTGCCGGTCGAGGAGCTGACGCCACTGGATGGCTGCAGGCTGCTGCTTGACGAGCTGGGTGACGATGAAGATGAAGATGACGTTGAAGACGACGATGACGATGTGGTCGAGGAGCCCGAAGTCTGCGCGGTGGAAGAAGACGTACCAGGGTTGGTAGCTGCGCTGACCGCGCCGAACACACCGACGCCGGCAAGGGCGAGAACCGAGACGCTGACGGTTATTCGGTTGAGCAAGCTCAACGCGGCATCCCGCGCAGCCGCCCTGACTCGAGTCACATTGGTGGTGTCCATGGAGACAGCTTGCCCACCGGCTCTAAACCGTCCCTGGGAAGGCCCTTAGAACTCGCTGGGAACGTCGAGGCGGCTAAAGACCCCTGGGTAGACTCTTTCTGCTACGCAACGCCCCCGTAGCTCAGGGGATAGAGCAGGACGGTCCTAACGTCAAGGTCGGGGGTTCGATTCCCTCCGGGGGCACCAGTGTCAATGTAGAAGTTCGGCTGACAGGTCTCAAAAGGCCTTCGGCTGATGTGTCACACACTGTCGGTTGATGCGTCACAACTACTTCGGCTGATTTGTCACGCTCCCGCGCATGAGGGAGATGAGCGTGACTGAGCAGAGGTACAAGGCGGTGCTGGCGGTAATCGGCGACGGTCGGACGGTAGGCGAAGTGGCCAGGGATTGGGGCATCTCTCGGCGGACGATGCACCGTTGGCTGGCTCGCTACGAAGGCGACGGACTGGAAGGCCTGAATAATCGGTCGCACCGACCA
>VBIW01000198.1:0-2150 GCA_005880915.1 Chloroflexota bacterium
CGCGCCCGCCGGCGACCTCCACGTCGATGACGCTGCAGTTGCCGATCCGGGGCACCACGTCGCGGCGGTCGGTGCCGAGCAGGGCGAGGAGCGCCGCCCGGATCGCACCGCCGTGGCTGACCAGGACCACGTCGGCGGCCGGGGGCCGTGCCACCAGCTCGCCGATCCGCCCACCGAGGCGGGCGCGGAACTCCGCCAGGCTCTCGCCGCCCTCGGGCCGGGCGCCGGGGTCGTTGACCATCCGCGAGACGAAGGCCTGGCCGCCGTCGGCGCCGCCGAGGTCGGCGGCGGTCTTGCCCTGGAGGGCGCCGAGGTTGCGCTCGCGCAGGCCGGCGTCGAGAACCAGGGGCACGCCGAGGTGCTCGGCGATGATCGCCGCGGTCTGGGTGGCCCGGCTGAGGTCGCTGCTCAGCACCAGCTGGGCACCGCTGCCGGCCAGTTCCTCGGCGACCCGGCGGGCCTGCTCGGCACCGCGGGCGTTGAGGGGGACGTCGAGGTGGCCCTGGATGCGTCCCTCGGCGTTCCAGTCGGTCTCGCCGTGGCGCACCAGCCGCAGGCGCAGGCGGGCAGGGCCGGGATCGGGCACCGGCGCATTCTCGCCTGAAGGCCACCTCGGAGCGCTCTCGGCGCCACCAGGGCCACAATAGCCACGGCCGCCAGCGCCGCCTGCACCTCCGGAGGGCTCCCGATGACCGACTCCGCCACCGTCGACCGGCTCCAGCAGCGGGCCGGTTTTCGGGCGATGACCGAGGGAACCGCGGAGGACTGGGCGATCCTCGGGGCGCACTTCGCCAAGCTGACCCAGGGCCTCGCCCGCCGGGTCACCGACCACCTCCGCCTGCTCGACGGCGACAGCGGCGGCTTCGCCGTCGACCGCCTCCAGCACTCCCTGCAGACCGCCACCCGGGCCAGCCGCGCCGGCAAGGACGACGAGTACGTTGCCTGCGCCCTGCTCCACGACATCGGCGACACCCTGTGCTCCTGGAACCACCCCGACGCCGCGGTGGCCATCCTGCGGCCCTTCGTCAGCGCCGAGAACCTCTGGATGGTCGAGAAGCACAACCTTTTCCAGGGCTACAACTACTTCCACCTCATCGGCATGGACCGGGACATGCGCGAGCAGTTCCGCGACCATCCCTGCTACGAGCGTACCGTCGAGTTCTGCCAGGAGTTCGACCAGGCCGCCTTCGACCCCGACTATGCGAGCCTCACCCTGGCCGACTTCGAGCCCCTGCTCGACGACCTGTTCAAGGCTCCGCGCCAGACCCTGTTCAGCGGCGCCGCCGGGGCCTGACTCTCAGGCCGACGCCGCGTCGGCGAGGAGCCGGCGCAGCGCCCCGACCAGGTTGTCCCAACCCTCGCTCTTGCGGACCAGCGCGATCCGTCCCAGGGCGAGCAGCCGGGTGAGACGCGGTCCGTCCTGCGAGCCGCTGAACATCACGATGGGCAGGTCGTGGAGCTCGGCGTCGGCCCGCACCTGGCGGCAGAGGGCGCCGCCGTCCATGGCGGGCATGTCGAGGTCGGTGAGGAGCGCGTCGGGCCGCGCGCTGCGCACCGCGTCGAGCGCGGCCACACCGTCGCTCACCGCGTCGACGCGAAACCCGGCGGCAACCAGGCGCCGGGCCAGCACACGCCGCAGCGAGTCGTCGTCCTCGGCGACCACGACCATCGGCTCGGGCACGCCGCCAGTCTGTCCCGGGGCCGGAGCGGTCGCCACCGCGGCACGGGCGAGGATTGTCAGCGGAGGTGAAGGTGGGTGAAGGCCCGGTCACGCCGCCTCCGCTCCGCGGGCGTGGCGGCCACCATGGACGTCCCCCCATGGAACGCTCCCGCCCCGGCTCCGTCGCGCTCGTCCTCTGCCTGGCCGCGGGCCTGGCCGGTGTCGTCGGCGGCGGCGGCCTGCCCGCGGCGGCGGCGGCCCCGCTGCCCGTCGACCGGCTCCACTTCGGGCTCGCCAACGGCCCCGGCGACCTCGGCTGGATGACCGCCACCGGCGGCTGGCGCTATCGCTACCAGTACCTCGCCGGCGGGGTGAACACCGCCAACCCGTGGCAGACGTGGCAGGACCCCGCGCAACCCCCCGGGCAGTTCGTGGTCGATTACAGCCGGGCCAGCGCCGCGCACGGCTACGTCCCCGTGTTCACCTACTA
>VBIW01000198.1:2295-4449 GCA_005880915.1 Chloroflexota bacterium
CAGCGGGGTCGCCGACGTGGCCGGCATCCCCGACACCGTTGCCGGCTTCGCCGACGCGCTGCTCCATCTCCGCGACCGCTACGCGCCCAACGTGACCATGGCGATCCACGCCTCGATGTGGGGCAGCGGCGAGGACGTCGCCACCAGCACCGACCCGTCGCTCGACGCCACCGCTGCCGCCGGCAGCACCGCCGCGTTCCTCGACTCCGCAGGCATCACCTCCAACGCCTACGGCAGCACCTGGGACCTGGTCTTCCACGACGTCGACGACCACGACGCAGGCTGGTGGGAGGCGCAGGGCGCCGACAACGCCGGGTTCACCCACTGGTGGGACCCGGCCAACCACCGGCTCCCCGATTTCGCCCGCTGGCTGGAGTGGGTGGCCACCCTGCACGCCCGCACCGGGCGACCGCAGGTCGCCTGGCAGGTCCCGGTCGGCAACCAGCAGTACCTGACCATGAACAACACCTGCGGTCACTACCAGGACAACGTCGCCGAGTACATGCTCGGCCACCCCGGTGAGCTGGAGCAGACGGGCATCGTGGCGGTGCTCTTCGGCGCCGGGAACGCCTGCCAGACCGGCTACGCCGACGCACAGCACGACGGCGTCACCAACAACGGCGGCCGGACCACCAGCGACCCCGGCGGGGGCTGCAGCTCCTGCAACACCCGCGAGTCAACGGTTTCCGACGACGATGGCGGATACCTGCGGGGTGCGGTGGCAGCGTTCGAGGCGAGCGCCACCACGTCGCCGCCGGCGAACCCGCTGCACCAGGGCTACTGGCTGGTCGGCGGCGACGGGGGCATCTTCCCCTTCGGCGACGCCGGCGGCTTCGGCAGCACCGGCGCCATCCGCCTCAACTCACGGATCGTCGGTGTCGCGGCCACCGGCGACGGCCGAGGCTACTGGCTGGTCGCCGGCGACGGCGGGGTCTTCCCCTTCGGCGACGCCGCCGGCTACGGCAGCAGCGGCGGCATCCACCTCAACAGGCCCATCGTCGCCGCCGCCGCCACCGCCGACGGTCGTGGCTACTGGCTGGTCGCGGCCGACGGCGGGGTCTTCCCCTTCGGTGATGCCCGCGGATACGGCAGCACCGGCGGCGTCCACCTCAACTCCCCCATCGTCGGCATCGCCGCCACCGCCGATGACCGCGGCTACTGGCTGGTCGCCGCCGACGGCGGTGTCTTCCCCTTTGGCGACGCCGCCGGATACGGCAGCACCGGCGCCGTCCACCTCAACTCCCCCATCGTCGGCATCGCCGCCACTGCTGATGGCCGCGACTACTGGCTGGTCGCCGGCGACGGCGGCATCTTCCCCTTCGGTGACGCCGAGGGACTCGGCTCCACCGGCGCCATCCACCTCAACTCGGCGATCGTCGGCATCGCCGCCTGAGCCGGGGCGGACGCTCCACCGCGCTTGTCGCCCACCCGGGTTCGGGCTACGCTGCTCGGCGTCCGCCGACGGCACCGCCCTCGAGATGGGCGCCGCCGGGACGTGGGAGGAGTAGGTGCTCTCGCTGACGCGCCGCGAGCTGCTCGCCGCTGCCGCCGCCCTGACCTCGGCTCCGTGGTGGCCGGTGGGAGTGCGCGCCCGCGAGTGGCTCGACGTCCTCGACGCCGCCGCCGCGGCGACCGGCACCACCCTGGAGCGTCGCATCGTGCTCGGCGGCGCCGGCGCCGGTTTTCGGCCGCTGGTGGCCGCGCCCGGCGAGGCGCACGCCGTCCGCAGCCCGGGCGGCGCCGGAGCGCAGGCCGGGCGCGCCGCGCGGCGCCGCAGCCTGTTCCACCTCGTCCATCTCACCGACGTCCACCTCGTCGACTCCCAGTCGCCGGCGCGGGTGGAGTTCCTCGACCGCTTCAACGATCCGCCCGCCTCCTCGTCGGTGCCCTTCTCGGCAGCGTGGCGTCCCCACGAGTTCATGTCGACGCAGGTCAACGCCGCGATGCTCAGCGCGCTGCGCGACATCGCGCTGAGCCCGGTCACCGGCGCGCCCATCCAGCTCGCCGTCAACACCGGTGACGCCATCGACAACCAGCACCTCTGTGAGCTGCGCTGGGCCATCGACCTGCTCGACGGCGCCGCCATCGACCCCGACACCGGCACCCCCGGCTACCAGGGGGTGCAGGACGCGGTCAACACCGACCCCGCCTACT
>VBIW01000198.1:4509-6046 GCA_005880915.1 Chloroflexota bacterium
CAACATGCCCGCCAACGCGGGCATCGACGCCATCGCCACCGGCCCGCTGAAGCCGTCCGGCCTGCCCGCCGGCTACAGCCCGCAGACCTACATCGCGCTCTTCGCGAGCGATCCCGCGACCGCGGTGGCCATCGCCACCCCGCGTGTCGTCGGCGCCGACCCGCGGCGCACCCTGCTCGACCACAACCGCTACATCTCCGAGCACTTCACCACCACCGGGACCCCGGTGGGGCACGGCTTCACCTCGGCCAACCGCTCCGCCGACATCGGCTACTACGTCGTCGACCCGGCGCCGGCAGTCCGGCTGATCGCGCTGGACACCCTCAACCGCGGTGGCTACAACGACGGCTCCATCGACCAGGCGCAGCTCGATTGGCTCACCGCGCGGCTCACCGAGTGCTCGAGCCGGTTCGTCGACGCGGGCGGCGGTTGGGCCGCGACGCACAACCCCGACCGCCTGGTGATGGTGCTCTCCCATCACACCATCAACACCATGGAGAATCCCACCGTCGACCCCGCCAACCCGGGGCCGCGGATCATGGGCGACCAGGTGCTGGCGCTGCTGCAGCGCTTCCCCAACGTGGTGGCCTGGGTCAACGGTCACACCCACGTCAACAGTGTCACGCCGCGACCGGGGCTGGCCGGGATGACCGCCGGCTTCTGGGAGATCAACACCGCGGCGCACATCGACTGGCCGGCGCAGTGCCGGCTGGTCGAGCTGGTCGACAACCGCGACGGCACGCTGTCGATCTTCGGCACCCTGGTCGACCACGCCGGCGGGCTGGCCCCGGTCGCCGGCGCCGCCGGCGTGCTCGACCTGGCGGCGACCGCGCGGGCGCTGGCCGCCAACGACAACCAGAAGGGCGCGCGCGCCTACCCGGTGGCGGCAGGGGGTGCTGAGGATCGCAACGTCGAGCTGCTGCTCCCCGCGCCGTTCTCGATCGACGCCGCCCTGGCCGGGTCGTCCGCCCAGGGCGGCGCCGCCGGCGCCAACGGCAGCGCCGCGCTGACCGCCGAGCCCAACACCGCGGCCGCCGGCGCGCCGGCGGCGGGGACCACGGCGGCGCTGGTGCTGGCCGCGGCGGCGGTGGTGGCCCGGCGCCGCCGCGACCCCCTGGAGGACTGATCCCGGCGGCGCCCGGCCGTGCGCTCAGCTGACGGTGATCACCAGCTTGCCGCGGACGTGCCCGGCACGGCTCTGGGCCACCGCGTCGCCTGCCCGCTCCAGTGGGACGACACCGCTGAGGTGCAGGCGCAGCCCGCCGCTCGCGACCAGCGCCGCGACCTCCTCGAGCCGCGCCGTGGTCACCCGCATCCGCACGTTGGCGGCGTCGATGCCTCGCTCCGCTGGGAGGTGACGGTCGACCCCGCCGGCGATGGAGACGATGTTGCCACCATCGCGCACAACGGGTCGGAGCTGGTTGACGGCGGCGCGGCCGCCGACCAGGTCGAGCACCGCGTCGACGCCGCCGGGATGCATCGCCCTCACCGCGGTGGCGACGTCACCGGCGGTGTGATCGACGGTCTCTGCGGCGCC
>VBIW01000199.1 GCA_005880915.1 Chloroflexota bacterium
GTCCGCAGCCGCGGTGACCTCGTCGGACGACCGGGCAGTGAGGACGACGGCCGCACCTTCCGCTGCGATGGCCTCCGCGACGGCCCGACCGATGCCACGACCGGCTCCTGTCACGATCGCCACCTCGTCCCGCTAAGAGGTGCCTGTGACCGGTTTGCCGCTCAGCACTGCTCCATTCCAGTCCTACACTAGTCGGCAGCCCCGCGGTATTGAACTGGACGCCGGGGCGACCTAACGTGGGGGATAGTGACGATGACGACGGTGCCCGAGGTGGGGACCGAGGACACAGCGAGCTTCGCGCCTCCGTGCCGACTCTGCGGCGCCGAGTTGCGCGAGACGGTCGTGGACCTCGGGAAGTCTCCGCTGTGCGAGAGCTTCCTCACAGCCGACCAACTCGGCCGCGTCGAGCATTTCTATCCGCTCCACGTCCGGATTTGCGGCGAGTGCCTGCTCGTCCAGCTCCAGGCGTACGTTTCTGCAAGCGACATCTTCTCCGAGTATGCGTACTTCTCGTCCTTTTCTGACTCCTGGGTCGAGCATGCGCGCCGCTACGCGGAGGCGGTCATGGAGCGGTTCTCGCTCGGTCCTGAGAGCTTCGTGCTCGAGCTCGCGTCGAACGACGGCTATCTCCTCCAGCATTTCGTGGAGCGCGGCATCCCGGTGTTGGGGGTCGATCCGGCTGCGAATGTCGCTCGGGCGGCGCGCGAGCGCGGAGTCGAGACGATGGTCGAGTACTTCGACGCCCAGCTGGCGGAACGGCTCGTGTCCGAGGGCCGCAGTGCGAATCTCGTCGTAGGCAACAACGTGCTCGCCCAGATACCGGCGCTGAACGACTTCGTGCGCGGCATCGCGATCGTCCTCGCGCCTCAGGGAGTCGCCACGATCGAGGTCCCTCACGTCGTCCGGCTGATCGAAGAGGTCCAGTTCGACACGATCTACCACGAGCACTTCTCGTATTTCTCGCTCACAACGCTCACTCGCCTGTTCGCGCAGCAGGGACTGGAGGTCTTCGACGTCGAGGAGTTGCCGTCGCACGGCGGGTCGTTGAGGGTCTATGCCAAGCGCGCTGGGGACTCGGCGCATGAGCGAAGCAGGCGTGTCGACGATGTTCTCGAGCAGGAACGGCTCGGTGGTTACGACCGGATCGACGGGTACCGCGGGTTCTCGTCCCGCGTGGTCGACGTGAAGTGGAAGCTGCTCGAGCTCTTGATCGGTCTGCGCCGTCGGGGAAAGTCGATCGCGGCCTACGGAGCTCCCGGCAAGGGCAACACGCTGCTCAACTACTGCGGAATCCGGACCGACCTCGTCGAATACACCGTCGACCGGAACCCGCACAAGCAGGGCAAGTTCCTGCCCGGGACGCACATTCCCATTTACGCGCCGGAGAGAATCGAGCGGTCGCGGCCGGACTACATTCTCATCCTGCCGTGGAACCTGCAGAAGGAGATCGCCGCCCAGCTCGCGTACACGCGGTCGTGGGGGGCCAAGCTGATCGTGCCGATCCCGGCGCCGAGGGTCGTCGGATGGGCGCCGTGAGCCGCCGGAGCTCGAGGTGAAGGTCGTCCTCTTCTGCGGCGGCTTGGGTCTTCGCATGGGCGAGGCCTCGGCGCGGATCCCCAAGCCGATGATCCCGATCGGCGACAAACCGATCCTCTGGCACATCATGAACTACTACTCGCGGTTCGACGTCACGAACTTCGTGCTCTGCCTCGGCTACAAGGCCGAAGCGATCAAGGAGTACTTCCTCAGCTACAACGAGGCGCTCGCGAACGACTTCGTCCTCAGCGAGGGCGGGAAGCGCATCGAGTTGCTCCAGCGTGACATCCACACATGGTCGATGACCTTCGTCAACACGGGCCTCAACGCGCTGATCGGTGAGCGGCTGAGGGCCGTGCAGCCTCACCTCGCAGACGACGAGATGTTCCTGGCGACCTACGGAGACTGCCTCACCGACGCGCCGTTGACGGAGATGATCGCGACCCTGCAGCAGAGCGACGCGGTCGGGATCTTCCTCGCATCACACCCGACCTACAACTTCCACATCGTCACCTTCGACACCGGCAATCGCGTCGAGACGATGCGCGATGTGACCGCCGCCGATCTCTGGATCAACGGCGGCTACTTCGTCTTCCGGAACGAGATCTTCGACTACACTGATCGCCTACCCGTACGATGGCTTCTGGGCCCCGATGGACACGTTGAAGGACAAGCATGTGCTCGAGACCTTGCTCGAGAGCGGTCAGGCGCCATGGCGGGCGCCGCGCGGCGCGGGCCCGCTCTCTCCTACGCCGACCGTCACCTAGCGATGCACCAGCTGTCGCTGCATGCCGACAAGCCGATCGCCAGCGTGCTCGCGATCGGTGCACATGCCGACGACATCGAGATCGGCTGTGGTGGGACACTGCTTCGCCTCGCGGAGGAGAACCCGGGCGCGGAGATCCACTGGGTCGTGCTCAGCGCCGACGGCCCGCGCGTCGAGGAGGCTCGACTGAGCGCTGCCGAGTTCGCGGCCGGCTATGCCCGGTCGTCCTTCGAGGTGCAGGGCTTTCGTGACGGATTCTTTCCGTACGACGGCGGCGCGATCAAGGAGTGGTTCGAGGCCCTCAAGGGGCGGGTGTCTCCGGATGTCGTGTTCGCACACCAACGCGCGGATCTGCACCAGGATCATCGTGTCGTCTCCGAGCTGACCTGGAACACGTTCCGGAACCATCTGATCTTCGAATACGAGATCCCGAAGTTCGACGGCGACTTCGGCACGCCCAACCTCTTCGTCTACCTGAGCGACTCGATCGCGAGGCGGAAAGTCGACGTGATCCTGTCCCATTTCGTGACGCAACATGACAAGCGTTGGTTCACGGACGACCTCTTCATGGCGTCGATGCGCCTTCGAGGCATGGAGTCGAACTCGCCCACCGGGCGGGCGGAGGCGTTCTACTGCCGAAAGCTGGTCATCTGAGAAATGACGGGCGGCGGCGCGATCGACGGGATGAAGGTCGTACCCCTGCGGCGCATCCCCGACGAACGGGGAACGATCCTCCACATGCTCCGGGTCGACGATCCCCACTTTGT
>VBIW01000008.1 GCA_005880915.1 Chloroflexota bacterium
GGAATCGAGCACGCCTGTCTTGTCATCAGGTACTCCGGCCCAAGCCAGGCGATTGCTGCGTATTCTGCTCGTACGACGACGTTCGGTGTCCCCCACGCCAAACGACGGCGTAAGGGCCTGTTCTGCCTCCCACGGTAGTTTCGCTACGACGGCGTGAAGACCAACTCCGTCGTGATCTCGATTGCCTCGTGTAACGATCGGTACACCGGGCAGAACTTCGCGAACACGCCGTGCACTCGCTGGGCGGTCGCCCGCTCGCCCTCGGCCGCCTTGAGGTGCAGTTGGACGTGAATGCGCCGGATGACGAGGACCTTGTCGTCCGTCTCTTCGATTTCACCGACCGCCTCGCCGGTGAGGCGCTCGCCGTCGGCCCTGATGTCGCGCGCCTCCAGCGCGCCCCCGAAGGTCCCAGTCAGTCAGCCGGCGGCGGCCGCGACGACGTAATCAAGCGTGGTTGCGTGCGGTTCGAGGGCCCCAGCGGCAACCTTGTAGTGCTCGGCTACCGCCCCGTGGACGCCGAAGACGACCGGCTGCGACTCACCGGGGAGATAGGCGCGACGGACCGGGCCTTTCACGCGCTCGATCCGGACTTGGGAGCGGTAGACGACTTCGGGCATGGTCCTCACCTCCCGGAACGACGTCCTCAAAGAAGCGTCGTCCGAATGTTGATCTCCGATGTGAGCGTCCGATGGACCGGACACTTGTTAGCGATCTCGAGTACCTTGGTGCGCTGCTCTTCCCTGAGCTCGCCGGCGACCGCGATCTCCCGCTCGATCCGATCGAGCATGCCCTGCTTGGTCTCACATTCGGCGCAGTCGTTGGCGTGGATCCGAGAGTGGCGGAGGCGAACCGTCACGCCGGTCAGCGGCCACCCTTTCCGTCGCGCATACAGCGCGATGGTCATGGAGGTTCAGGGGCCGAGCGCCACCAGCAGCAAATCCTAAGGCTTGGGCCCGCGGTCAGTCCCACCGCCTGCAACGGGCTCGTCGGCGATCAGCCGATGGCGCCCGGCGGTGATCTCCTGCGCAAATCCCTCCACGCTCCCGCGTACGATCACCGCGCCTGGTTCGGTTTCGTCGATCACGGATCCACCTCGTGTTGGGAATGAACAGCGATCCCATCCGGCAGGACGCCGAGGGCACGGGCATCGGTCGCCGTATCGAGGTCTCGCAGCATCGGAAGGAGCGCCGCGCCGAGTCCGACCTGCCGAGCCCGGGCCAACGTTTGCTCCAGCACCGCGTCCGTCGACCAGGCTATCCCTCGAAAGAGCTGCGGGACCGGCACGCGGAGCCCGATCAGGTAGTACCCTCCATCGTGCGTGGGTCCGATGACCACGTCGTGCTCGTCCAGTGCTGCTAGCGCCTGCGACACGATGCCGGGCCCAACGTCCGGACAATCCGATCCGATCGCGATCACTCGGCGCGCCCCTTCCCGAAAGTGCTGCCCGAGTGCTGCGGTGAGGCGGACGCCCAGTGCCCCGGAGACCTGGGCCCGAAAGCTGGCGACGTCCAGGCCGTCTAACCACTGCCGCACTGCTTGGCGCGCACTTGCGGGCGCAAACCACACCACCGTGTCATACCGTCGACCGACGCACGCCGCCACGACCTGGCGGCCGAGGCGGCGGTAGATCTCGGCCGCGCGGTGGACGCCCACCTCGGTGGCCAGTCGCGTTTTCACGCGGCCGGCGACGGGCGCCTTCACGAAGACCGCAACGACGTCCGCCCTACGCATGGCGCCAGCGCGCCAGGCGATCCGCGGACACGCCCATATAGTAGAGGGTGATGAGCGCCGTGTGGCGCAGCCACGTGCGCACGATCCCGTCCAGGTACCGCCGCCCCGAGGTGAGGAGCGGTGCCGGGAGCCGACGGATGGCGGTTCGCTGCCGTAGCAAGCGAATGATCGCCACGTCCTCCATGAGGGGAAGCTCGGGGAACCCCCCGACCGATTCGAACAGCTCCCGCCGCACGAGGAGGCCCTGATCGCCGTAGGGCAGGCCCCACAACACCTCCCGCACCCGCTGGCCCACCTCGATGAACTGCTTCCAGAACCACGGCAGGTCGATCGCGAACCGGAACACCGCGGCGCCGACCCCGCTCGTGGGCTGGACCGCGGCTACCAACGCCCGCTGCGCCTCGGTCGCCAGCCGGACATCGGCGTGCAGGAACAGCAGCCACTCACCGCGGGCGGCCCGGGCGCCAGCATTCAGCTGGCGGGCGCGCCCACGCGGTGCGGCGAGGATCCGCACCCCGGGGACCATCGCAGTCGCCCATGTCCCGTCAGTGGACCCGCCGTCGACCACCACGACGTCGAGCGAGACAGACGTGCGCAGCTGACGCAGGTCGTCCAGGAGAGGGCCGAGTGATCGCCCCTCGTTCAACGTCGGGATCACAACGCCGATCACCGCCGCTCCTCCACCCACCGGAGGCGGCGTGCCACGCTGGGCGCGAATGACAGGATCATGAGGAGTGCGCCAGCCACGAGCACGCGGACCAGGGCGCCGCGCGAGCCGCCGGTGACCCCGGCGACCAGCGCGTCGGCGAAATAGGTGTACACGAGTGTTCCCGGGAGGATGCCGAGCACGGTCGCCGCGGCGTAGCCACGCCACGGCATCGCCGTCAGGCCCGCCGCGAGGTTCAGCAGGTTGAACGGCACGACCGGGATGAGCCGGAGGCGGAGTAGCCATATCGGGCCGTGCGCCTCCGCCAGTCGATCGAGTCCCGACAAGCGGTCCCCAAGGAGTCCGCGCAGTCCTTCGCGCCCCCATGCCCGGGCGAGCCAGAACGCCGCGTTAGCGCCAACGTTCGCCCCGATGGTGTTGAGGAGCGCCCCCCACCAGAACCCGAAGAGCGCTCCGCCAGCGAGGGTGAGAACGAGCCCCGAGAAGTCAAGGGCCGCGAGCAGGGCGTAGAGCACCACGAACGCCACCGACCCCCACCACGCATCCCGCAGGATCGCGCCCAGCCGGCCAAGCCCCTCCCCAGTCACCAGCTCCCTAATCGGCACGTGCCGGAACACGAGCCATGCGAATGCGAGCACGGCCAGCAACGCGAGGAGCTTGAGGAGTCCCCGCGCCCGCGACGTCATCGCCACCACCGGAGGAAGCGCCGGAGCAGTCGACCGCGCCGCGTGTCGCCGTAGCGCTCCCGATACCAGTTGCCCGCTGCGTGCCGGACGATCTCGCTCATCGTCGGATAAGGGTGGATCACGCCAGCGAGTTTCTGGAGCGGGACGTGGAACCGCATCGCGAGGACGATCTCCATAATCAGCTCTCCCGCGCCACGCGCCACGATCGTCGCGCCGAGAATGCGCCCGTCGCGGCGGGTGACCACCTTCGCGAAACCTGCGGTGGCGCCGTCCACGATCGCCCGATCGAGGTCGGCGAAGTCGGACCGAAACACTTCCACCCGCTCGCCCCGGGCGGTGGCTTCCGCCTCCGTCAGGCCCACCCGGGCGACCTCGGGATCCGTATAGGTCACCCAGGGCACGACCCGATAACTCGCTTTTGCCTTCAAGGGAGTGAGGGCATTCTGCACGACGATTCGCGCCATGTAGTCGGCGACGTGCGTGAACTGAAGGCCACCGATCACGTCGCCGGCCCCCCAGATGCCCCGCTGCGTGGTTTCGAGACGCGCATTCACGCGCACGGCGCCCCGCTCGAGCGCAACTCCCGCCCGCTCTGCCTCGAGGTCCGCGGTGTTGGGTCCCCGGCCGGTCGCCACGAAGACCTCGTCAGCGGCGATGCGCTCCCCATGGGCCCCGCACACTACTTTCGCGGCACCGTCGCGGGCTACGTGGGCAGCCCTAAACCCGGTCCGCACCGATACGCCCTCCGCCTCAAGCTGCTGGCGAATGAAACGCCCAACCTCCGGGTCCTCGTTGGGGAGCACCTCGGGCAGTAGCTCGAGGACGGTGACCTTCGCGCCCAGGCGGGCGTAGGTCTGGGCGAGCTCCAGGCCGATCGGACCGCCGCCGAGCATCGTGATGCTTGCTGGAAGCGTTGCCTGCTCGAACGCCGTGAGATGTGTGAGGTACCCCGTTTCCTCGAGCCCCGGGATCGGCGGCGCGGTGGGCGACGAGCCCGTGGCGATGACGACGCGCTTCGACACGAGTGTGCGGTCTCTGACCTCCACCCGCCCCGGACCGGCGAGCCGCGCGGGCGAAAAGACGACGTCCACTCCCATGGCGCGGAACCGTTCCGGATCGTCGTGGGGCGCGATCCGACTGCGCGCGTCACGCATCCAGGCAGCGGCCTCGGCCCAATCGCCGTGCCCGGTGAGATGTCGTCGCCGCGCGGATGCGATCAGCGCCTTGGAGGGCACACATCCAGTCCACAGACAGTCACCGCCGAGCCGCTCGCGCTCGACGAGCGCGACGCGCGCGCCCAGCGCAGCCGCACCTGCCGCTGTGACGAGACCCGCCGTCCCGCCGCCGATGACGACGATGTCGTGACTCGGCACCGGGCTAGCCCAGCCGGCCGATCGCGAGGTAGGCGACAGCCGCGATGATCCCCGCGACGGGTAGCGTTACCATCCACGCCACCGTCATGTGGCGCACTATCTTCCACCGCACGTCTGCCTTGCGCGCGCCGACACCAGTAATCGCGCCGGTCGAGAGGTGCGTCGTAGAGACCGGGAGAGCGTGGAAGGTGGCGATGGCGACGAGCGTCGACGTCACGAGATTCGCCGCGAAGCCGTCATCGTGTCGGATCGTCGTCACCTTCCCTGCCAACGTCTCGGTCACGCGGCGGCCTGCGACGTAGCTCCCGAGCCCCATCGCGAGCGCGACCATAAGGAAGAACCACTCGGTCGTGATCCCGGTGGCTGCGGCCGCCAGCACGCCCAGGGCCAAGATCTTCGGCGTGTCGTTCATCCCGCGGAACAGGCTGGTCGCGCCGGACGTCAGCCAGTGCAGCGAGTCCATCGCGTTCACCCGCGCCACGACGGCGTTCGGGCAGTCCGCTCCTGCCATCACTCGCATCGCCGACCCGCCCGTGAGTGCGGCGGAGCCGGCGCCAACGACCACTGGTTCCCCGCGTTCGACGCAAACGCAGTACCGGTTGAAGCGCCGGAACGCGAAGCCGATCAGTGGGTAGCTCGCCATCATGAGCGCCAGCGCTGCGACCCACCAGCGAGTGCGTCGTCGACACCGGGAGACCCGTTCGGGTCGCGATGATCAGCCACCCGATGGCGCCGACGGCGACGGACACCAGGAAATGGGTTCCCGGCGTTGCATCGAGCAGGCCTTTACCCGAGAACACGGCCACGAGGCCCTGCGAGGCGAAGGCCGCGATCACGCCGCCCGCCACGGTCCACGCCGTGCCCCAAAAGAGCGCCCGCCGGAGGTCGGTCACGCCGGACCCCACGAGCGTTGCCACTCCCTTTGACACGTCGTTCGCGCCGTTCGCGAACGCCACGACGAGCGTCAGGGTGACGAGAAGCGCGACCATCAGCAGCATCCCGTATCCGCGCTGCAGCAGGCATAACCCGCGCGCTCCTCGCCCGGCTCGAGAATCGCGAACATGTCCCGGTAGGGCTCCCGCGAGAGCTTCGCCACCGTGTCCGTGCACACCTCGTACGGCTCGTTGCGCGGGAACAGGTGGCCTTCCTCGTCGATGAACGCCTTCCCGGGGCCGAAGTACACGGCCCGATGCCCCTTGTAGACGCACCCGGCGGTCTTCTCGTACTTGAACCCCTGCACCGTGATCGAGAAGAACGGGTAGCCCTCGACGTCCTTCCAGTAGCTCTTCTTGAGGACGGTCAAGCCGTAGAACCCGGCCCGCTCGAGTTGGGCGAGGAACTGCTCCTCCGTGAGCGCGCCGACCAAGCACTCGCCCCAGAGCTCGGGGTTCACCTTGAGGTGCGGCGGCACATCGGTCTCACCGACGATGTCGGAGACGACGATCCGGCCGTGATCCTTGAGGATCCGCCACATCTCTTCGAACACCCGCGGCTTGTCGGGCGAGAGGTTCACGACACAGTTCGACGTGATAAGGTCCACGGTCTTCGACTCGACAGGGATCTGCTCGAGGTAGCCCTTGCGAAACTCGACGACGTCGTAGCCCAGGGCCACCGCGACCTTCGGCCGGTTCTCGTTCGCCACGGTGAGCATCGCCTCGGTCATATCCACGCCGATCGCTTTGCCGGTCGGCCCGACGAGCTTCGCGGCGATGAACACATCAATCCCCGCCCCGGAGCCCAAGTCCACGACCGTCTCGCCGAGCGTGATGTTTGCGCTCAGCATCGGCGAGCCGCATCCGTAGAACCGGTCGAGCACGTCCTGCGGGATGTGGGCGACCGCCCCAGCATCGTACTTGGTCGGGCAGCAGAGATCTGCCTTCGGCTGCGCGGCGGCCGCGGCGTAATACTCGCGCACCTTGGTGCGCGGCTTGTCCACGTCGAACGACAGGACGCAGTTCGAGTGCAGCGTGAGCACGGGCTGCTCCGCAAGCGCGCCATCTGCCGTACCGCAGGCGATCGCGCCCTCGCCCATAGCGTGCAGCACGAGCGGTGCGTCGTAACCCGAGCGGCCGTTCGCGCGGGCCCGCTTCTCTTTGCCGAGGGTGGTCATCACCCGCCGCACGAGGGCGAGCTGGATCGGGTAATAGGGATCGGGGGCCAGGGGGTCGCCCTCGGAGAAGGACCACGCGTGCTCCCAGTCACCGCCGCCCGTGAGAAAGCGGAACGGATCGCCGGCCATGGCCGGCTTTTCGGCCACGCTCGCCGAGCGTAGCCGACGGACGACGGGCGAGCCCTCGAGGATCTCGGCTAGATCCTGTCCCGTGGCGTCGCCGCAGTACAACGCCGGCTCGTTCGCGAGCGCCGCGGTCGGATAGACCTTGCCGTCGAAGTTCACGCACAGCGAGTCCCAGCCGCCGTTGCCGAAGTCGTACTTCACGCCCGGTACGCCATTCACGCGCCGCTTGACCGCCTCGACGTTGTCGAGCGCCACGCCCGCGGCGTCGGCGGCGTCCGCCGTACGGTGGACGGCTGCGATGAGCTCCGGGACTCCGGGGAAGAAGCCGTTCAGGCTGGCCGCCGCCCGGCCTCGCTTGTGGGTCCACATCAGGTGCTGGCTCTTGGCTCCAGCCGTCTTCGCGATGCCCGGCAGGGCGGGGAGCTCGGGGAGATTGCGCTTGGTCGTGACGGTCGTAAAGGCCACGTCGTACCCCAGGTCGGCTAAGAGGCGCGCGCCGTCCAGCGCCTCCGCAAACGTGCCCGCGCCCCGGACGGGATCGTTCGTCTCGGGGCTCGCGCCATCCACCGACACCTGGAAGCGTACCCGAGACCGATCGAGCGCCCCGATCTCGGCGCGAATGTGCCCCTGAAACACGGTGGCGTTGGTCAGGACGATGACCTCGAGCCCCTGTGTCTCGGTCGCATGATGCAGGAGGGCAAAGAGGTCCCGGCGGACGAACGGCTCGCCGCCCGTGATGTAAAGGCGCTCGAGGCCGAGCTGCACTGCCCGATCCACGATGCTCAGGAGGCTCTCGAGCGGCAGCCCAGGCTCCTTGCCGGGTCCCGACGAGACGAGGCAGTGGGCGCACGACAGGTTGCACGCGTTGTTGATCTGCAGCCACAGCTCTCGCAATCCCTGAGGCCTGACCAGAGCGCCACGGCCGGGATGGGGCTCGCGGCTGGCGGGCTTGTCGGAAAGCATCCCTGCGCGATCCAGTGCCCGCAGGAAGTCGTGGACGTGCACCCAGGCTTTCCCGGCTTCGATCTGTCGTTCGCCCGCATACTGCGCCACGAGGCCGCCGAACGTGACCGATCCCCGGCTGTGGTCGATGGTCTCGAGCAGGTGCCGCCCGGGCGGCTCGACGACGATCCAGTTGGGTGCCGCATCGTCCACGGCGTACGTGAGTCCGTCGTCCTCGAATAGGTGGAGTTCGGGAACGTGGAGAGGGGTGCGCGCTGCAAGTACCGTCATGCCGACCTCCGACCGCAATGCCGTTTCAGGGGATCCGTGCCATCGGGCCAATCCTGCACCAGGGGATTAAGTTCCCGGTGGAAATCCAGATGGGGGCTCGGCGGCCTTCCTTCATGCACGCAATCGCCTTGCGAAGGGAACCCACCACGACACCCGAGGATTCGTTCAGCGGGCCCATGAAGCCGCTGCCGGAGACGAACGCTCCCGCGTTCGACGAGGAGCTGCTCGCCTCCATCGAGGCCGTGCACCGCTTCGCGCTGCAGCTGGCCCGAGATGTTGCTACGGCCGAGGATCTCGTCCAGGAGACGTACCTGCGAGCCCTCGCCCATCGGGAGCAATACACGCCCGGCACGAACTGCCGCGCGTGGCTCTTCACCATCTGCCGTAACGTGTTCCTGAAGGGAGTCATGCTGGACGCGCGCGAGGTCGCCACCGAGAATGCGGAGCTGGAAGCCATGGGCGCGGCCGCTGTCCACGGAGCTGTCGCCGCTTCCGATCCGACTGGCGTGCTGTTCGAGCGGACGGACGTGGACGATGCCGTTCGCAAGGCCCTCGACAAGCTCCCAGAGGACTACCGCACCGTTGTCGCCCTGGTGGACATCGAGGACCAATCGTACGCGGCCGTAGCGGGAATTCTCGGGATTCCGGTCGGCACGGTCCGATCGCGGCTGTTCCGCGGGCGGCGCTTGCTGCAGCAGGATCTCCTGGCGCACGCGATGGACGCGGGGCTGATCCCGGCGCGAATGGAACCCAAGCCATGATGATCTCCTGCCAGGAAGTCATCATCGAGCTGTGGGATTACCTCGACGGCGAGCTACCGGTCGAGCGGGCGGCGCTCATCGCGGACCACCTGGCGGAGTGCGCCCGCTGTTATCCCCAGTACCGTTTCGAGTACGCCTTCCTCGCCGCGGTGGCCCGTCAACGCGCCCAAGGTCCTGGCCCCTCGCCTGCGTTGGTCGAGAGAGTCGCCGGTGCGGTCCTGGCGCACCGGCCCGGGACTCCACTCACCGCTGCCAAGCGGCCCCGGGTCGCCGTCGAGCCGCGCCGGTCCGCGCCGCGGGCAGCCGCGCCCCTCCGACCCCGCGGTTCATCGATGGGAATGCGGGCGCGCGCCGAGGGCTGGGCGTTGGCCATCCTCCGCGGCTCCCTCGGCGTGTTCCTGCTGCTCTGGGGAATCGGGAAGCTCGTCGTCCCAGCCGGAGCAGCGTCGAGCTCGCCGCAGCTCGCTAACGGAGTGGCGATGCTCGAGGCCGTCCTCGCGGCCTTCATCCTGCTAGGTCTCTGGCGGCGCTGGAGCTACGCGGCCGCGTTCGCCGTGCATGTCGGCTCGCTCCTGCTCCTGTGGCGCACGCTCGAGGATCCTTGGGGAGTTGCCCTGGCGGGGCTTCCCGTCTGCGGTGCACTCGTCGCGCTGTATCTGCTGCGCGATCGCGATCTCTGGACACTCGACGCGTGGCTCGCGTGGCGCCGGCCCTGGGGCGTCATGCGCTGAAGTCCCGGCGGTCCGCCTGGAACCAGTTGGATGGCTCCCGGCTTCGCAGGCACGGGCGGCCTACATGGGCAAGACAGCATTCGTTTTCGCAGGTGGTGGCAGTCTGGGCTCGGTAGAGGTCGGCATGCTGCGCGCGCTGGTCCAGAGTGGCGTCCAGGCCGACTTCGTGGTCGGATCGTCGGTGGGGGCCATCAACGCCGTCCAGTTCGCAGCCGACCCGACGCCGGCGGGGATCGAGCGACTTAAGCGCATCTGGCGGACGGTGCGCCGGGAGGACGTGTTTCCAGTCTCTCCGCTCGGCGCGATGCTCCGTCTCCTCACCCGGCGCGGGCACTTAGTCGCACAGGCCGCGCTCTGCCGCCTGCTGAAGCGGCACCTCACGGTCCGGCAACTGGAGGACACGGTGCTGCCCTGTCACGTGATCACGACGGATCTCCTGGGCGGGACAGAAGTCCGCTTGAGCGCGGGGCCGGCCGTGGACGCCCTGCTCGCATCAACCGCGATTCCCGGCATCTTCCAGCCGGTGTGGCGTGCCGGACGCCACCTGGTGGACGGCGGCGTCACGAGCAACACCCCGATTGCAACCGCCATCGAGCTCGGGGCGTCCCGGGTGATCGTGCTGCCGACGGGCGTCGCGTGTGCGCTCGACGCGCCACCCCGTGGCATGGTCGCCGTCGCGTTGCACGCGCTGACGCTCCTGATCGCCCGGCAACTCGTGTCGGACGTGGAACGGCTCCGCGATCGGGCGGAGATGGTGGTCGTCCCACCGCTCTGCCCTCTCGCGGTGTCGTCGTACGATTTCTCGCGCGGCGGCGAGCTGATCGACCGCGCCGCGGAGTCCACCGCGCGTTGGCTGGACGGCGGCGGCCTCCGCATCCCGAGTATGGCCGGTCCGCTACAGCCTCACCACCACTGACCTACTTCACGCTGTTCATGAGGGCGAAGAAGCCCTCAGTCATCGTGGGGTGGATGTAGACCGCCTGATAGAAGAGCCTCCACGACGCGTTCGCCATCATGAGTGCCATGAGGCTCTGGACGAGCTCTCCGCCCCCGGGGCTCAAGATGGCGGCTCCGAGAATCCGCTCGGTGTCGGCGTCGATCACGACCTTCATGAGACCGGCCGTCGTGCCCCGCTCAATGGCGCGCGCGACGTACGAGAGCGGAATCGCGCCCACGAGCACGTGGCGGCCGCTCGCACGGGCCTCGCGCTCGGTCATCCCCACCCGGCCGAGCTCCGGGTCCGTGAATAGGGCGTACGGTACGATCCGGCCCGACGTCGAGCGCTTCTGCTCGTTGAACAGGTTATGGAAGACGATTTGGAAGTCGCTGTAGCTGATGTGGGTGAAGGCCGGGCCGCCGGTCACGTCGCCGAGAGCGTACACGCCGGAGACGTTCGTCTCGAGCCGCTCGTTCGCCTTGATCCAGCCCCGCTCGTGGGCGATGCCGGCCGCGCCGAGGCCTAGATCCTCTGTGTTGGGCCGGCGGCCCGTCGCGAGGAGAATCTGCGTGGCCTTCACATGCTCCTCACCCACTCCGTGGTGGCGCCGTACCGTGACATGCAGCATCTCGTCTCGTCGCTCGACCCGGGTGACCTCCGCCCCGAGCTCGAAGGCGATCCCCTCGGCCTCGAGCGCCTGCTGCAGCACCGCCGCGACGTCCGGGTCTTCGCGCGGCACGATCTGGTCGGCGAACTCCACGATCGTCACACGGCTCCCGAACCGCCGGAACATCTGCCCGAACTCCAAGCCCACATAGCTGGCTCCGACGACCAACAGACGCTCCGGCACCTCCGTCAGATCCATGATCGTGCGATTCGTGAGATAGGGAACGCGGTCGATGCCAGGGATGGGGAGGACCAGCGGGCTCGTGCCCGTGTTGATGAAGATGTGCTCGGCGGTGAGCTGCTCGTTGCCAACCGCGATCGTGTGCGCAGCGGTGAAGCGCGCTGCGCCGCGGTACAATGTGATGTTGGGCCGCGACGCCGTGTGCTTCTCCTGTCCTTGTCGCCACTCGAGCACGATGCCGTTCTTCCGCGCGACGACGGCGGGCAGATCGACTGTGACACCACCCACCCGGATGCCGAGCTCGGCCCCGCGGCGCGCGTCGTGCGCGACCTGAGCGCTCGCGAGCATGGTCTTGGTCGGCGTACAGCCGAAGGTGACGCAATTCCCACCCAGGTGCTCGCGCTCGATCAGCGCGACGGTCCAGCCTTTGTCCGCGAGCCGATGCACCAGGGGGTTTCCCGCTTGTCCTGAGCCGATGACGATGGCGTCGAATATCTGCACGGGTTCAGTAGAGGTAGTCGTTACACGCGTAGCACCAGGTGAACGAGCGATCCGTGATAGGCAGCGACCGGATGATGGGATGTCCGGTTTCCCGCCAATGCTGTGTGTCGTGGGCGCGGCTGGACTCGCAGCAACCCACGTAGCCGCAGGTCGAGCACACGCGCAGCGATCCCGAGATGCCGCACGTCTCACAGCGATCACCCCGCGGCTGGACGTGGTCCACCGCCGCCACGTGTGGACAGTCTTCGCGCTTCATGGATTCCTCTGCTGCAATAGCCACGCATCGAGCGTCCAGGTGTCCCGTGCGCGCAGGAGGTAGAGCGCGACGAACCCCGCGAGCACGGGGATCCCGGCCAAAAAGAGGTGATTCGGAGATCCGCCAGAGCGGAGGCCCCAGGGATCAATCAGCTGCCGCCAGCTCGATAGCACTGACGCGGCGTGTAACACCAGCCCTAACCCGTATGTCACTCGCCGCCACAACCCCACCGTGATGGCGACGGCGAGCGCGCTCTCGACCGCACCGACTAGCGGCACCAGCGAAGCAGCGAGCCCCACGCCGTAGAACGTGTCCCAGATGCGCACCGTCGTCGTGGGAATCACGAACTTCTCGAGCCCCCACAGCAGCAGAAACACGCCAAGCGACACACGTAGCGCGGCCAAGGCCCACCGCTCGGTGACGACAGGATCCTGCGTGGCCAGTCGAACCCCTAGATGGCGTCACCAGCGAATCCGCAGCACCGCTCGGAAGTTCCCCGGTCACGCCCCAGCGTCGGCTTGGAACCAATCGCCACCGTTGCGGATTCGCGGAGAGCTGAAAGGACGCGCAGCAATGGTCTCGTGCCGTGAGGTAATCGAACAGCTGTGGGACTACCTGGACGCGGAGCTCCCGCCCGAACGGATGCAAGAGCTCGCCGCGCACCTCGCGGAATGCGCCACGTGCTATCCGAAATACCAGTTGGAGTTTGCCTTCCTGGAAGCCCTCGCGCGGCAGCGCGCACGACTGCCGGGACCCCCGCAGGCGCTGCTAGACCAGTTGCGCCTGCTCATCTCCACATAATCACCAGAGGGAGGTTCGTATGTTAAGTCGCATGCTTTCCGTCGCCGCCATCGCCGGCGGGCTCAGTCTGGCAGGCGCTGGCATCGCCCGCGCGCAGGCCATGCCGATGCAGCACCCGAAGGGGAGTCAGCGGACCATCAGCGGGACCGTGGTGGACGTGTCGTGCAAGTTTGGTCAAGGGCTGAGCGGTGACAGCCATCGTCAGTGTGCGCAGATCTGCGCCGACAAGGGGATTCCGCTGGCGATCCTCGGCAAAGATGGCAAGCTCTACATCCCGACGTCGACCGCCATGCCCGGCGACGGCCAGAACGACCGGCTGAAGGCGTTCGCGGAGCAGCAAGTCACCGTCACCGGAACAGTGTTCCCGGCCGGCGGGGCGAACGCCATTCAGATCACCTCGATCGAGCGGAAGTCCTGAGGCATGGCACCCGTGGGGGGCCTAGAGCGCTCGTGGCATCGCGTGCTCGCGGTCCTCTACGGGCGGCTGCCGCTCCTCTCGGCGCGCGCCGCCAGGGCCTGGACTAGCGAAGAGTCGACAGAAATCCCCTGGTCTCCGGCGCGAATCCAGCTGCGGGAGGCGAGCGTCGCCCTGGTCACAAGTGCGGGCGTGCACCTGAAGCACGACCAACGGTTCGACATGGAGAATCCTGAAGGCGACGCCAGCTTCCGTGCGATCCCGGGCGACACGGCGCTGCGCGACCTCATGATCACGCACGACTACTACGACCATCGGGCGGCCGACCGCGACGTGAACTGCGTCTTCCCGCTCGAGCGCTTGCGCGAGCTGGCCGGAGCGAGAATGATCGGACGGGTGGCGGCGCGCTTCATCGGTACGATGGGCCACATCCTCGGAGCCCAAGAGCGACGTCTGGTGACGGAAACGGCGCCGGGGATCGCCCGACTGCTCGTGGCCGATGGCGTGGACTACGTCATCGCCGCCCCGGGGTGAACGACGTGCCATCGGTCCGTGGGACTGATCGCGCGGGAGATCGAGCGGGCCGGCATCCCGACCGTCACAATTTCGGTCGTGAGGGAAGCCTCAGTCCGGACGCCTGCGCCTCGGAACGTGTTCGTACCGTTTCGTCTAGGGCAGGTGTTTGGCGAGCCGGGAGCCGTTGCGCAACAACGCGCGGTCCTCATCGACGCACTCGGGGCGCTGCTCCGCCTGAGCACCCCGGGAGAGATTCTGGACCTTCCGTACCGCTGGAAGCGTACCGTCTATCGCGACCCGCTCGGGCCGGCGTAGGTTGCTGGGCTCAACCCCGGGCGCACGGAGGGCCTGATCACGACGATCCCTAAAAGGTACGCCGATGGCGAGCTACGCGAAGCGCAGACCCGAACCCGCTCGTTCCGACGCCTTCCTTATGAGTGTGATTCCATACGTGCACTGACTTTCGTGGTGCTGCCGGTTGTGCGAGCCAGCGGGGAGATATCGGTGCACGCGCTAGACCGTCACCGATGGAACGGCGCGGATGACGAGCGGGCGCTTGGACTGCGCAGGCGCTCTGGCTCGCGCTAACGAAGGCGGAGCGCCGCGGCGGCGTCCGGCACCTTCCCTATCGCGCGATGCACGGTTTCCGTCGCGCGATCGCCGGGGATGTACTCGAGCTCACGCGGGATCTGAAGCTCGCGCTCGATTGGATCGGGGACGTGGATCTCGGGATGGCCGTCGCTACTTGCGCCCGCGCGACCCGCGGTTGGAAGAAGCCGCCACCGCCGTGGATCGACTCTTAGGCGAGATCGGCGACCGAAACCGTCACGCAACCGTCACGGACTCCCCTGAGTCGTGGGACACCAAAGCGGAAGCATCAGGCGAGCTTGCACTTGCAGAACTGGGGCGGGAGGACTCGAACCTCCAACTTCCCGGTTAACAGCCGGGCGGTCTGCCAGTTGACCTACACCCCAATGTGCCGATAATCAAACGCCCCCGGATCCGTTCGGTGCCGGGGGCGCGTCGTTCACACAACTCTCAAACGCTACGCCGCCCGGGCCCCCGGCTTCGGGAGATTGGGATTACGGTTGCGATTTGCGCCTAGACCGGCGAACGTCCGCATAGGGCCTACACACTACCACGACCCACTCCTCCGAGCAAGGGGCGAACGCCCCGTGAGCGATTTCACGAGCCTGTCGCGGCGCGATTGGTTGACGCTGGCCGATCGGTTCTACGGCCGGCTCGATCGTACCCTCGCCGGCCTGACGTCCGACGAGTGGCAGCGCCCGACGGCGTATCTCGGTTGGAGCGCGCGCGACGTCCTCGCCCATATGACGAGCGCCATGCCGGTCAACTTTCGCGAGGTCCTCGGCCGCGCGCTTGACGGGAATCCGGGCCCTCCACCGGAGTTCGACACCTTCTCCCGCAACGCCCGGGAGGTCGAGCGCCGCCGGACGGTACCGGTCGCCAGCCTCGTGCGAGAATTCCGCACCGAGCTCGAGGCGATCCTCCGAACATACCGCGAGCTCAGCGACTCCGATTGGGATCGACCCGCTTGGTTCTTCGTCGGACGGGTCCGCGTGCGCACGCTCTTCCTGGCGCAATTCGCGGACAACGTGTTTCACGAGCGGGACCTGCTGATGGCAAACCGGAGATGGCCTGGGTTCGACCCGGAGTACACCGCCCCACTGGTTGACTGGTTTCTGCGGGAGTTACGACCGGCGACGTTTCGGCCGGAGCGGGCGGTGGGACTGCGGGCTGCCATGCGCTACCGGCTACACGGCCCGACGGGCGGCGACTGGACGTTGACGGTGGCCGACGGCGCGTGTCGCGTGGAGCGTGGCGCGGATCGGCGGGTGGACGTGACCCTCGTGGCCGATGCCGAGTCGCTGGTCGCGGCCGCCCAGGCGCGCGCCGCGCCATGGGTCGGTCGCCTGGCGCGAACCGTGGACTGGATCCGCGGGCGCGCGCGCGCGGAAGACACGGTCGCCGCCGTTACGGGAGCGGCGAGTCTCGCCTGGGCCCTGGCTCGTCGCCGCATCCGCATTGGCGGCGATCGGACTGTGATCGCGCGCTTGAACCGCGCGTTCTGGCACTTCTGGCAGCGTACCGCGATGACTGCAGCCAATATCGCGAAGGGGTAGCGCCCACGCACATGACGCCCGACATCACGCCCGCTGCCCCGGCCGACCTGCCCGCCATCCTCGAGCTGCTCGCCGCGAGCAAGCTGCCCCCTGCGGGCATCGAGCGTCACGTCGCCAGCACGCTGGTCGCGCGCGCCGATTCGGGCGTCGTCGGCACCGCGGCCCTCGAGCTGTACGGCACGGCCGCGCTGCTCCGCTCCGTCGCCGTGGCGACACGGCTCCGTGGCCTGGGGCTCGGGGCGGCGCTCACCGGCGCCGCGCTCGATCTCGCTCGCCGCCGCGGCGTGAGCACCGTGTACCTGCTCACCGAGACGGCCGGCCGCTTCTTCCCGAAGTTCGGGTTCGCGGAGATTACGCGTGCACAGGTGGACCCGGTCGTGCTGGAGTCGCCGGAGTTCACCACGGCCTGCCCGAAATCCGCGTTGGTGATGGTGAAGCAGCTGTAACCTAGTGCTTCATCCCGCTCTTCTCGGCAAACTCCCGCAGCGCCGCTTCCTGCTCGGGCGTGAGCTTC
>VBIW01000009.1 GCA_005880915.1 Chloroflexota bacterium
AGCAAGCTTGGGCGAAACACACGCGTTCCGCGAATGCCCGACAGCCTCTCGCCCACAATCGCGATAGCCGAGGCACTGGTTGCAAATAGGACAGCCGTAGAGCTGAGGGCCAACCGGCGACTCAACCCGAAGGCCAACGAGAAAACGGCGGTCTCCAAGCCGAAGTGGAATACTGGGGAGAGACTGACGAATGCGTCATTCGCGATGAGTAGTACGTACGCGACGGTTACCATGCGCCAGGGCAACAGGCCCGCTACGCACCCGAGCAGGAGGTAGTCAACGTTGATTAGCGCGCGCGTGACGTACACGAACTGCCCGAGAATCCCGAATACGAGGTTCGGCAGGAGCAGGTACGCTGCTAAGGCACGCAGCCACGCGCCGGTCCACCACCCACGACTCACGACCAGCACGGGAGCGGCCCGCAAAGAGTGACTGCTTCCGATGACTGTCTCGGACATATCCAAAGAGGACCGCACGTTGCGTGCCTGCGACACCTGATGTCGATCCCATCCCATGGGCCAGCCGGGCGTCTCACACGGGGGCATCGGTGCCTTGCCCACGAGTGTTGCGGTCGCGCGTCAGGAGCGTGCGGCCAGCAGCAACAGGCCCCCTTCACTCCACGAGGCCTCAGGGGCCTCGGCCCCTAATGCGCCTTGTGCTGATCGGATTGAGCTGCGGACGACTCGAGGGACCGCGAAGGCGGACGCCGTCGTGTTGCGTCTCAGCGAATTCCTGCTGCCTAACAGCGGGTCGTTGCACGCTCAAGGGCGCGCGGCAATGACTGAGCGGCCAATATACGCAGCAAGAAGCGCCCTGCTAGCGGTATTGCGAACAGGCCGTAAGATCAAGTCACAGGCGATGTTGCGGAGCCTGCGATCTTCACCCATGCCACGATAGCGAGTGTGGTGGAGCCGTGGGTCGCCGGCCTCAACGGACGAAGCTCCAACCCCAATCCGTCGTCACGAATCGAGGGACGGGCGAAAGCGTGTTCAAATCCAGCACACCCGGGGGAGCCCACACGCCCACCAACACGCCCGCCGAGTCGAGCCGGGCCAGCGGGCCCGCGGACGTCTCGTACTGATCGAAGCGGACTCCTATCGCACTTAGCCGGCTCTTGATCAGGGTATCGGCAAAGTCGAATGTTACAACACCCCCATAGGTCATGGTGCGCGCACCGGGAATGAGAGCGAGCGCGCGCCTCGCGCCATAAAGGTCCGACGCAAGCAAGACCCTAGACAGCAGGCCCGCCTGGTCCACCGCCCGACCAATCCTCACCCAAGCACTGTCGCGACCGAGCGGATCGAAGCTCTTCACATCGAGCTCGATGTGGTCGAACCCGCACTGAGCGCTGACCGCCAGGAAGTCCACTAGCGTCGGAATCCGCTCGCCCACAAAGGTCGGGCTGAACCACGAGCCAACGTCCAGCAGTTTCAGTTGCGCAAGGGTCTTTTGGTCAACGTAGCCGGTGTCGTTTGACGTTCGGCGAACGTCGCGGTCGTGCATGAGCACGGGAACGCTGTCCGCCGTGAATCGCACATCAACCTCGATGCCTGGGATTCCGAGCTCACAAGCCACACGGATTCCCGCCAATGTGTTTTCCGGCGCAAGGGAGGGCACGCCGTGATGCCCCACGAGAAGCGGCGCTGCCCGGCCTTGGTCTAGCACCGCGAGCCATACAGGGTGCTGGCCTTTGACGTTCGGATCCCATTCAGCAAATCCGCGATGCAGCGCGTTGATCGTAACGATCGAATCGCCCTCTCCTGCCCGAACTTGAGCGACTCCTGCTGGAACGAGTAGTGAATTCGCCATGCCGCTCCGGCTCGGCAGGGTGTACGAACGACCTACTTGAAGTGCGATATAGCTTGGGTAAGAGCGCGCGTTTACGGAGGGAGCTGTCCCACTCGTGTCCAGGCAGGAAATGACACTGACTAGCGGCATCGCGGCTTGCGCGACACGCCACACCCGTAGTCGGGATCCCGAGGAACCTTGCGTTCGCTTCAAACGAAGTGCACCCCAACCAAACGGGCATCCCGGGCACCCAATTCACCATCCGCACACAGCATAGGGGCCGTCCTGTGAAAGAAGCATCGCTCCGGGGCAACTATTAGGATGCGACGCTAACTCCAGCCACCGATGACCCTAAGCGGCTGTGTTGCGAGGCTGTTTTAAGAGCCGCAGGGCCCAATGTACGTCGTTCATCGGCCTGCGCTAGTCCATCAGAAGAGCTGTGATTCGGATCAACCCTCTCCCCAAGGCCTCTCCGTTTGACTACGGCTTGCGAATCGGCCGATATTTGCGAGCGCGTTCGCCGTGGACGCCGAAGTTGAACGGGGTGGACCTAGCGGGCGCCCTGCGGTCAGAAGATGGGGCGGGCCGAACGACGACCCCGACAGCATTGGCGCTTCCAGCTACAGCGAGTCGGATAGGCACCGTGAAATCGGCCGGTGGCGACACCTTGATAGATCGCCGCTGATCCTTGTCCGTTCGCGCGCCAGTGACCAGTTTCTGGTGCACCGGTGTCGCGCCGAACGGGCACTGCCCGCAAGATCGACAAGGGACTAATCGAGAATGGTCAAGATCATCCCCCTCACCTCACCGTATTCTACGATGACCGTTCGAGAGCTTGCAAAGGCAATCCCAAACAGAGCTTTGCAGCCGAAGGGCATGTCGTGTTCATCGACGTAGTCTTCGCAAAACCTGATCTCCAATCCTCGCCCGAGGAGCGTGCCTTCTGACAGTAGACAACCAGCGACTGCGCCGCAGTGCGGCTCTGTCCGTCGCCCAAGTCTGCTTCGCCGGCGCGGCACTTCTGTTCTTCTACCGCTATTTGATCGATACAATAAGCGTGGCCGCCGTCGGTGTTTGGTCGGTCGTCCTCGCAAGCACGTCCGTTGGTCGAATCGCTGACTTCGGGCTTAGTGGCGGTGTGTCGCGATTCGTGGCGGGAGCGGGTGCTCGGGGCAGCTTAGTCGAGGCAGCAACCTACGTGGAGACAGCAGCGCTATCGACCAGTGTCGCGACTGGACTGCTGGTGGTGCTCGCCCTGCCGCTCCTGAACCTATACGTATCAGCCGTCGTTCCTGAGGACAGTCGTCGCGTAGCGATGGCAATGCTGCCCTACGCTCTTTTCTCTTTTTGGACAACCAGCATCGCCAGCGTCTATCAAGGCGGCCTAGATGGCGTCCTTCGAGTTGACCTGCGAAACTGGATAATGATTGCCTCGTCGGCGCTTCAGGTCGGCCTCGGTATTCTGTTCGTTCGCTCACACGGCGTGATGGGGCTCGCGTATGCGCAAGTAGTTCAGGCGCTCATCGTCCTTGGTCTAACGCTCGCGGTCCTTAGGCGCACACTGCGGAGCCTCTCATTGATACCTGTAAGGTGGAATTCCAGGATCCTGCGGGAGCTGTTGGGCTTCGGCTGGAAAATACAGCTCACCTCCATGACAGTCCTCCTCTTCGAACCGGTGACCAAAGGACTACTTGCTCGATTCGGTGGCCTCACATCCGCCGGCTATTACGAGATGGCAACCCGGATGGTACAGCAACTCCGGGCGACCCTCGTGAACGCGAATCAGGTCCTTGTGCCAGCCGTGGCGCATGCGCGGGAACACGATCCATTTCGTGCGACCTTCCTCTACACCGAGTCCTACAAAGTCGTGCTCTTCCTGGTTCTTCCATTGGTCGGTGGCTTAGTCGTATCCCTCCCGGCGATCTCGGATCTATGGATCGGTCACTACGAGGAGCGCTTCGTCACCTTCAGCACCCTGCTCGCTGTGGGGTGGTTCTTTAATGCTCTGACCGGACCATCGTATTTCGCGGCCATCGGAGCAGGCCGAATGCGATGGAACCTACTTGGCCATGTGATGATTGCCGTCTTGAATGTTCCGACCAGCTATCCTCTCGGGAGGCTGTTTGACGGAACCGGGGTCGTCGTGGGCGCGATGGCATCCCTGATTGTGGGAAGTGCAATAGTCACCATTGGCAATCATCGTGACCAGGGCGAACAACTTGGTGCACTGCTTCCGCCCGGCACCGTATTCCTGTTCACTGCTTCCGTTGCAGGTGTCGCGTTGGGACTTCTTTCATACTCCGCTCTGCACCAATCTGTCAACGCTGCATTAGGCCTGCTCTTAAGCATGACGGTGTGGGCAATGATCATGGCATGGCCAGTGTGGCGTCATCCAATGCGCGCCCGATTTTTCCGAATCGTGGTATCTCTTCTTCCCCGAACCGTCGCCGCGCGAGAAGAGAACCCGTCCTTGCGAAGGCGGATCGCAGCCTGGATCGTCAGAGATTGAGATGGAGTTCAACAACGGCAGCACGCTGATGGGATCATAAGCACGCTTCGGCTCGTCTCGACCAACTTTCTCGCGAGCATGTCAACGATCGCCACGAAACTAACGCGCGGGTCCCAGCTGTTAGCCTCCACGCTGGGCGCCTTGCTAAGACGAGATCTCACGCTAGCAGACCTCGTTCTCTGGTGGTCGTGGAAGAGGGCGCGTAGACGAATTCCCCGGAGCGAGGTTCAGAGCAATGACAAGACCGACGGGACCGTGCTCGTGACGGTGTGGGCCGAGGTTTTTCTCCCCTACCCGCCCAACGGGCACGCGTACGAGCTCGGACCATGTCGGATCGAGCAAGGCACTTGGGTCATTGATGCGGGCGCCTGCGAAGGGTTCTTCGTGTCCTACGCCCTGCGAAGGGGAGCTAGAGTTCTGGCCGTTGAGCCGGTCCCACGGCTCGCCTATTGTCTAGAAAAGACCTTCGAGTCTGAGGTCAAGAAGGGGAACGTCACCGTGATCAACGCTTTGCTTGGATCAACCGTCGCCCAGGGGCGCATCAACGTAGTCAGTTCGCCTGTCAGCGCCCATTCATCTGCAGATCAGGGCGAGCCGGTGCGGGCGACAACGATCGATACGCTGCTCGACAACTCGGTAGTGCCGACCGTGGACTTCATCAAGATGGATATTGAGGGATCAGAGGTAAGCGCCCTCTCGGGAGCTCGAATGACGCTGGTGCGCCACCAGCCGAACCTGAGTCTAGCAGCCTACCACAACGCGACCGATGAACGACGACTCCGTCAACTGCTGATGACCTCCGGCGTCGAATACCAAGCACACGCAAAGGGTCTGATCCGCAACAAGGGAAGACTCGTTCATCAGATCTTGCACGCGTGGCCTCGCTTGAGGCCAATGAGCCCCCGTCATCGCCGGGAGCCACCACGACACTAGATCTTCTCCCGCTGGAACACGAACAACAAGGAGAGCGACATGGCGGTGTACAGGCGCGAAACACCAGCGAACGGAGACATGACCATCGCCCAGACGACCCAGAGCCCGAAGAACCACATTAGGCTGTCATAGCGACCTGGTTGCGTAGCCCGTGCGAGTTTGAACATCATCACGAGCGGGAGGGCCAGCGAATAGCCAAAAAATACGAATCCCACTAGCCCCGCTTCTACCCACGCCTGCAGAATCATTGAATGAGCTCGAATCGCAGCACCCTCGGGCGAAAGGAGGACTTGCTCTTGCAAATCCTGCGCTGTGGCCTGCCTCCCCCATTCCTCCTGAAGAAGCGCCCACGTTTCGATTGCCTCGTCGCTCTTGGCCCAAGATCCGAGTCCGATGATCGGTGACTTCCGAATCGCGTCGGCGGCAACGAGGAGTCCTGCCAACCGTTCGAAGTTAGAGCCCTGTCTGCGAATAGACACGTCGTAATCTTTGCCGACCATACCGACTCCAGAAACGTAAAGAAGCACGAACGTACCGATCGCTCCTATGGCAAGCGCAACCGTCACGACTCGGCGTTTGACCTCAGAACCCTTCAGCCACACGGCAACGGCCGCCACCACGCAGATAGCACCGAAAATCCGGTAATCCATAAGCAGGTGGACAAGTCCGAGGCACAGCAGTGTGGTGAACCCCAGGATTCGCTTTCTGGAGTCGAGGAGCACCAAAACAGCAACGGTGACAGGATAGGCGTAACCAAACTTCCAATCAGCTGGCCAGACACCAAGGAGTGTTAGGGCGAGTTGCGAGAACGCCGTGCCGAGAACGAACAACACCAAGCGCACCGGACGACGATACCCAAGGACTAAGAGTCCGGCGAAGTCACCGACATAAACCACGGCTCGCGCCCAGCCCCGGGTATAATCCGTGAACGGGGTGCCCCGATATATGTCCGTGGCTATCAGCCCGAAGAGATATAGTGTCGCTAGCCCGAAGAACCATAGAAGGATCCGCCGCTCTCGCCTCGTGTCTAGATAGGAGAACAGTAAGGGCAGTCCCAGGCTGCAACCGAGTAGAAGCAATTCTCCCAGGTAGAGGCGACCCACGACTTGTACCTCGACCCACGCTGCGACACCGATGAGAAAAGCGAGGACATCGGCTCCCGCGAGGGACACCCGTCCCACTTCAAGGTGTGAGACGGCGGTCAAGCGTTGTGAGGGCTGAACGGATCCCATCACACAGGGGTCATGGTCGCGCCACTCCCGCGCGTTGCTTCCCAATACCATGCAGCGTAGGCGTACGAGAGGCTCAGCACGATCCCGATCAGCAGGGTTCCAACGACAATTAGCGCGCGCGCCGGCTTCCGCTCGCGTGACGGAACGGCGACGTCAATTCTCGAGATTCCGCCGGAGCGTGAGGTACACCTCCTTCTCGATATCGACCTGACGCTGCAGCTGACCTAAGCGATATTGCAGCGCGGGACTCTGGGACCACGAGCGGTTCTGCTCGTAGAAACTCTTGAGCCTGTCCTCCGCATCGCGAAGCTCCCGCCCAGCCGAGTCCGTCTGCTGCTCTACGAAGCGCCGTCGGCGGCCTGCCTGAGACTGCCTGATCCGTGTGTTGAACTCGTTTACCGCCTCAACGAACCGGTTCGTCACTGCCGCAGCAAGGTAACGATCTGGCGCCGTCACGGTGAGGGTCACGACATTGGTGCGAATGTCCGGGTCCACCGACATCGCCGCGCGGAGCTTCTTCACCCCCTTCTGCAGCCTCTCCAGTGAGTCCCGCCCCGTGATCGACATAAGGTCCAGCAAGGTTGCCGAGTCGGACGCCGTAACAGGACGCGTTGAAGCGTAGGAGGCCTGGAGTACTCGTTCCACGACGCGCCGACTGAGCAGGAGGTCCGCATAGAATCGGCCGGACTGCAGCGGATCAGAGCCGAGCGACACACCAAATTGAGTTGCTAGGTTTCCAAGGCCAGACGGCAGTCGCGAAGACGAAGTCCCCTCCGGAATGAAGCTGGCCACGGCAGCGTACTTGGGCGGCCATAGCAGTGCCGCGGCAAGGCCGACGACGAGAGCACCCAACCAAGTCGAAAGGATTCCCCTGCGGCGTGACCAAAACAGCAGGAACAGTTCCGCCGGGATCGTCCCGCCTGGGGGCGCCGAGCCGCTACCTGCTGCCCGGTTTGAAACCGGAGGCGCAGAGGTCACGAACCCCGTCCCCACGTGCTAACGAGCACGCTTGAATGATCCGGTGCGGAGCCAGCGCACGAGATACTGGCGGGCGTTCCGAGCCTTCCAGCGCAGGACGGCCAAGTGGGAGACGACCGAGTTTTTCCTTCCCCACCGACCCCGTAACTGCACTACTTCCTCGCGGGCAACATTCCGTTCTCGACTACTTATCTGATCGCCATGGATTCGGAAAACAGCCACGGATGGATACGGCACGCTGGCAAAGCTGCGTCCCGCGAAGCAGGCGCGTGCAAAAAACTCCATGTCAGCGATATGTCTGAAGCTTTCGTCAAACCCGCCGAGCTCTTCAAATACAGCCTTCGTAAAGATCGCGGCGTGCGGCATGAAACCAAAGCACATGTTGTCAAAGAGCGACGGCAAGGCGCCCGGAGGTGCCGCTCCGAGCGAGTAAAGAAACCGGGCGTGAGCGTCCACGAAGTCCCCGCTCCCGTATACGACGTCAGCTTTCGAGGCTACGGCTTTCGAAAGAAGCCTTTCATAAGTGTCCGCGTAAACGAAGTCGTCCGAATTCAGGTAAGCCAGCCAATCAGCTTCCATCGGACGAAGACCCGCATTGATCGCGCGGTACATGTTCCCTGGGGGCACGTAGATGGTCGTCACACCCATGGCGGCGCAGATGTCCAGAGTACCGTCTCGCGAGCCACTATCGGCTACAACGATATCAGTAGAACAGCCTCTCTGCTCCTTTAGCGACAGGAGAGCGGCATGCAAAGTGCGTGCGCTATTCCAAGTAGGAACTACAACTCCGACGTGGAGCGTGGTCATTCAAGACTCACCACGGATGTCGGTCAGCGTAACGGATTCCGCGGGCGCCCATGGCACGTCGCTGGCACAGCTCGCGTTCCCCTGCTGAGGGTGATTAGACCAATGACATGTAAAGCTTCTGCCCATTGTCGCCTCACTATGGTCCATGAATAGCGGTTCTCCGTCAGGCGCCGGGCTGCGATGGACCTCGCATGATGCTCATCGACAGTCAAACGCGAGATCCTTTCCAAGGCACGGGCCAGCTCAACGACATTCGGACGGATCAGGATACCTCCAACCGTCTTCCCAGTCCTCTAAACCCGTCTCATATGCGGTTATCGTGGGAGTGCAGCAAGCCGCCGCTTCCAAGTTGACCATCCCCATGACTTCGGATACCGACGGAACCGCGACTGCGGCGGCCATTTTGTAAGTTCCATTGGCCTCTCCAAGCAACGGCCTAATCAGCCGGATGCGACAGCCGTACTGTTGCCGATAGGCTTGCCCCTGAACCAGAAGCATCTTTTTCGCGAGTCCGTATGGAGCGTTCGTTTCCTCAGGATAGCCATTCCACAGCTCTGCTTCTCGAAACGGAACCGCCGTGTGTTTTGGACAGGCGCAAACCGTGCCTATGGGCACGAACTTCTCCATGCGGTTTTGTAGGCCGACCTCCATCAGTTGCGTGCCCATCATCAGGTGTCGTAGAAGAACTCACCCGGCCGTTCCTGGTTCGCTCCAATGCCGCCCACCACTGCGGCTAGGTGAATCAGGACGTCAGGACGGAGCTCCGCGTACATTCGCTTCACAGCTTCGAGCCGACGTAAGTCATAGTCCGCTTTGCGCGGCACTGACACGCCTCCCGCGGCACGCCGCTGCAGGTTCTCGACGACGTATGAGCCGAGGAACCCGTGCCCCCCGGTCAACACGACCCGTCTATTGACCCAGAAACCCGACATCAATCACCACCGGATTTCTTGCAATACGTTCCATTCGCCGCAGCGGCGCAACCCCGCCGGCACCTTGACGACAGGCCGACCTAGACCCCCTTGAACGCTCTTCGCGCCATTAATCTCTTCAGTCAAGCGCCCGTACACGACCCGACGATCATGGTGGTTCAAGGCATAGGCACGCCCACGGCGCCGGCATGTGTCCACGTCGACCTCCCCGCGGCGAATCGCCAAGATCGCGCTCGCCAACGCTTCATCGTCTCCTGCCGGGATGACCAACCCTCCACCACTAGTCGAGAGAACTCTAGCCGTTTCGCTATCCGGATGACAAGCTGCGACGACCATCGCCCCTGCCGAATTCCGGATGATAGCGGCACTGAACTACCTCTGGCACCACCACAGACCGGCACTCGCGGCGAAGTGTCTCATCCTTTGCCGAACACCCCAAAGCAGAACCTGGATCCATGTGGACGAGACGAGCCTAAGCGAGTGCCTCGCGCCAGAGGATTACAGCATCGGCGCAGTTCGCACGACCATGCGACGCCTGCGCTCGGCTCGCGGAGAAGGGCCGAAGTCGGACGCTAGACGAGCAACGCCTCCATCAACTTCTCATGCCGTCCCAGCAGAGAGCTCATCTCAAACTCCTCAATGAAGACCTGCCGGGCTTTCTTCCCCATGACCGCCCTTTCATTTTCCGAAAGCGCGGCCATCCGCCGGATGCCTTCGGCAATCCCTTGAGGTGTGTCCGACTCGCAGTTCAGGCCAAAGCAACCCCGGCTGACTAACTCCGCTGTCTCCCCTGGGACATTGGACAGGATAGGCCGCCCACACGCGAGGTATGTCTGCACCTTGGAAGGCACTGACAACGGTGACAGCGTGCTGCTCACCAACCCGACGTACAAGACATCCGCCAGGGCGGAGTAGACGGCTACTCTTGCGGGCGGCTCAGGATCAATGAACATGACGTTGTTGATCTGACGCTCGGTCACAATACCCTTCAGCCGTGGTCTCTCCACACCATCACCCATCACCACTACGCGCAGTGATGCGTGCGTTCTCCGCAACAAGTCGGCAGCTTCGATCAGGTTCTGAAGCCCCTGCAAGCGGCCCACGTTGCCCGCATACAGCACCACAAAGCAGCTGGATAAACCGAGCCGCTCTGCCAGAGCCGGGTCTCGAGGCACCGGTCTGTAGAGCGCCCCATCCGCCCAGTGCGGAATCACATACAGGCGCTCCGCTGGTACACCTTTCTCCAAGATCCTTCGCCGGAAGCCGTCCGATATCGGCAGGACCAAGTCCGCTTTGCGGAGCACGAACCGTTCAAGAGCATCAATCATGCGGGCTACCAGAGAGCTCTGGATCATCCCCGCCGCCAACGCGAGGTCTGGCCACAGGTCGTGGACGCCGTACACAAATCGGGCTCGGCGGAGACGGCTGATGATCCAGCCCGCGAGACCGGATGTAGGTGGATTGCCCCAGACGTACACGACGTCAATGAGCCCGCTTAGGACGGGCCCCAACGCCAGGGCGCTGAGGAAAAATGTGACGTAGTGAGCCGACCGGAGCAGGGCGCTAGCTGAGTGATCTGGGTAGAGCGGTAAGCGAACCACCCGCACACCGTTGACTACGTTGGTTCGCCATGGGCGAACCGCAAAACCAGGGTACAAGCGTCCTGACGGATAGTTCGGGAAGCCTGTCAATACAGTGACTTCATGCCCGCGCGCGGCTAAACCTTCGGCAAGTTCGTGGGGCTTTGGGACCGGTTCGGGTTTGTAATAGATGCTAACGATAAGGATCCGCATTCACGACGAGCGGCTCTCGGGTTCCTCAAGCCGCTCGTACCCCATCAGGATCTTCACGACTTTGGCCGACACGTGTCGATCCATGTACTCCGCCGGCCGGTCCCACTGTCGGTCCTCCCTCAGCGCCACATCCACGCACAAAACTATCCGCTCCGCCGCCATACCGGTCAGAACGTTACTGCCGGTCTCAATGGTCTCGGGACGTTCCGTCACGTCACGAACGGTGACGTTCGGAACCCGAAGGATGCAGCACTCCTCTTGCACCGTTCCGCTGTCAGTAAGCACACACAGGGCGCTCTTCTCCAGAGCCACGAAGTCCGTAAATCCTAGCGGCTCAATGAAGCTGACCGGTCCGCCGCTGTCCGCGAAGCCAAATGCCTTCATCTTGCTCTTCGTCCGAGGGTGCAGGCTGCACACTACTGGAAGACCGTATTTGCGGGCAAGGACCTCAAGCGCCGAGAGCAAACTCTCTAAACGCTCCTTATGATCCACGTTCTCTGCCCGATGTATCGTCACGAGGAAGTACTTGTTCTCCTCTAGGTGAAGCCTCGCATGCACGTCGGTCCCCCTGATGGCGCCAGCATATGTCTCAAGCACTTCGTAGATCGGATTACCAATCACGTAGATCCGCGAGCGTTCGATACCCTCACGGATCAGGTTCTCCTTGCTCCTATGCGTGTACGGGAGCAACACCGAACTCGAATGGTCGATGACCCGCCGGTTGATTTCCTCTGGGACCCGGTCATCGTAACACCGGTTTCCCGCCTCCAGATGGAAAACAGGGATGCCCATGCGTTTGGCGACTATAGCAACCAGCCCACTGTTCGTGTCGCCCAACACAACGAGGCGGTCTGGGCGCTCTTTGAGAAGAACCTTCTCCGCTTTCGTCACGATGTGGCCCAACTGCTCGCCAAACGTGTCTCCACGTACGTCGAGGAAGTGGTCTGGCTTCCTCAACGACAGATCCTTGAAGAAGATCTCGTTGAGAACCTCGACGTGGTTCTGGCCCGTGTGAACCAGAACATGGTTGCCGTACTCGTCAAGTTTCTTGATGACCAAGCTCAGACGGATGATCTCTGGCCTCGTCCCCAGCACCGTCATGATCTTCACCGGAGGAGCTCACGCGCCGGCTCGGTCTCGTCGACGGACAGACGATGGGTCCCCAGGAATCGGATCAGTTCCTCAAACGGCATGATCCCATCAGCAGAGCTGTATTCGCCCTTGAGCGCAGCAGCTTCGGTCTGATCTCCTCGCAGCTCGGGAAGAATGGACTGGATGACGAAGTGTTTACCCCGCTGGACCGTTCGGTGGCACTCCTCTTCCGAAACGAGAATCTCGTGCACTTTCTCCCCGGGGCGGATACCGACTACTTCAATCCGTATTCCCCGGTCTCCGATCAGCACCCGCGCCAGATCCAAGACGCGAGCGGACGGAACCCTGGGAATATACGTCTCTCCTCGCTTCGCCTCTCGAACCGCGGCGAAGATGACATTGACGGCATCGTCAAGACTCAAGAGAAAGCGAGTCATGTCGTCAGTGGTGATCGTCACCGGGCCTCCCACGCGAATCTGCTCGTGGAACAACGGAATGACGGATCCGCGGGAAGCGAGCACGTTGCCATAGCGCACGCAGATAAACCGCGTCTTTGGGCAACCAACATTGGCGCTGAGGAAGACACGCTCCTGGAGCGCCTTCGTCATTCCCATAACATTGACCGGCTTGCACGCTTTGTCCGTTGATACTCCGATGACCGTGTCCACCGGCACCCGATGCTCTCGGATCACGCGGACGATATTTTCAGGGCCGCCAATATTAGTTTGCACCGCCTCCCACGGAAAGTACTCGCACGATGGCACCTGCTTGAGCGCGGCGGCATTGAAGATCACATCAGCATCTTTCACAACTGATGCGACGCTGTGGTAGTCGCGGACATCACCGATGCGGAACTCGACTAGTTGATCGAAGTTGTGATAGATAATCTCATCTGTGGCGACTGCCTTGTGCTTGTACGAAAGTCGCATCTCATGTTGCTTTGCTTCATCGCGTGAAAACACGATGAGCTTCCTGAGTTTCCCCATCTCGTTCGTCAGGAGGCGTCGGACGAGTGTCTTGCCGAGAGACCCAGTGCCGCCCGTTATCACCACCGACTTGCCTTCAAGCACTGTTGCACGATCGGCCACGATATCATTCCTTAGATGTGTTCGCGATGGGCCCTTACCGCCGAGCTGCCAGACAAGGTAATGCGAGCGGTCCAGGTGCGTCGAGAAGGGAACTGCTCAGCTGAAGACCCAAGACGTGCCCCTCAATCGTGGCCGTCACGAAACCGCTGATATGGGGTGGTGTCGTTCGCCATCGCCACGACCATTTGTTCCCACGACGGGGGAACGAAGTGCGTGTCGTGTTGATACCGCTTCGAGCACAAACTTCGATCGCACCAAACAGAGTCGAGCGGCTCGAGCGCAACGCCGGCCTTGAACAGCCTGTTGACGAGGCTCAGGAGATCGAACTTGCTGATCTTGCTTGAGGAGACGTGGTACAACCCATGCAAATGGTCGTACTGGCTCATGAGGCGCCAAATCTCCTCGCTCAGCGCGCGCGTCGTGAGCCCAGTATAGATCGCCTGGGTGTAGCCTCTCACCCGCTTCTGCGATTGGCTGAGGAACCAGTCGATCAGTGACACGTTACTGAACAGATCACGGCCCACGATCGACGTGCGTAAGGTCAGGGCGTGATCGTACGTCACTTCACCCAGATATTTCGTCCTGCCGTAGAGGTCCTCAGCATCGGGTAGGTCCTCCTCCACGTAGTCCCCCCTATTCCCGGAGAAAACGCAGTCAGTGCTGACCTGGATTACGCGTGCGCCGGCCTCCGCAGCGCTTTCGCACACCAAATGCGGAAAGAGTGCGTTGATATAGATGGTTGCCTTCGCGTTCTTCGCTTCATCCAACTGCTTGATGATGCCGATACAGTTCAACACCCAGTCAGGGCGGATCTTCGAGATCGTGCGTCGCACTGAGGACATGTCCCAAGCGTCCACGTCGTCGATCGCATACGATGCGTCGA
>VBIW01000185.1 GCA_005880915.1 Chloroflexota bacterium
CAGGTCGTCAAGCAGTTCAAACACCGCTACGGCCGCGTGCCGTACTTCCCCGCGTTCGGCTTCACGTTCAACTGGCAGACCGGCATCAAGGTCGGCTGGGGCGTCGCGCAGACCAAGCGCTGGCTCGTCGAGTACATGAGCTTCCTGCTGACCCTGCACGCGCAGGCAGCAGCCCGCGACACCTTCGCGCCCTTCTACCGGACGCTCGATGCCACGAAGGGGCCGATCCCGATCATGGGCAAGAACGGCCAGCCGCTCGCGTCCGAGAAGTACCAGCTCGGCCAGATCGTCAACGGCCCACCAGGTTCGACCCTCCAGCCGTTCCCGTTCCAGGAATCGAGCGCGGCGCTCAAAGAGCAGATCGCCTACGTCCGCGAGATGATCGACCGCCTGCTCACCCCGCGCGTGAACAGCGAGATCGGCAGCGGGTTGGAAGGCGCCGGGTTCGCCATGAACCAGGTGATCTCCGAGTCGCGCATCATGCTCGACCCGATCGCCCAGGCCATCCAGTCGATGCTGGAGGAAATCACGCGGTTCATGTGGCACCTGATCCGCACCCGCGTGCGAGAGAAGGTCTGGGTCGAAAAGTCAGGCGATTCCGCCGGCTGGCTCGGCGCAGGACCGGATGACCTGACCCCAGGCGTGGGCATCAAGTGGGAGCTCGACCCCGAGCGACCCAGCACTCAGCTGGTCGAAGAACGGTATTGGCACGAGCGTATTGCCCACGGCACCGCCTCGATCGAGCAGGCCATTCGCGCCATGGGCGACGACCCCGAAGAGGTCCGCTTCCAGCGCGACCTGGAGGCCATGCGTCAAGAGCCCTGGTACATCCAGTACCGCCAGAACTACCTGCTCAAGCAGATCGACCGCGGCGACATCCTGGTCAAGGCCGCCGAGATGGCAGCAGCGACCGGCCAGCTACCCGGCGTGCAGGGCAACCCTGCTGCCGCGCAAGCGGTCGCCAGCGCAACACCAGGCTCGCAGGGCCTCGCCAACATGCAGCAACTCGCCAACGCGCCGAGCGCGCAGGGCATCACCCAGGCCGGGTCCAGCCCAGGACCTGCACCCGCGCCACTCCAGTCGATGGGCGGCGCACCACCCGCTCAGTCGGCCGCGGCTGGCCTCCAGCGCCTCGCGGCCTGAGCAGAGAGCGCGGGCGGCTCAGAACCGTCATCTCTGAGCGCGGAACTGGGACACGGCGGCGCCAGCGTGGTTACTTCCCAGCCTGTGGCCCTTCGCATGGACGGCGGGCCTCCCGCCTTCTCGCACCGAAGTATCGAGGAAAGGAGGCAAACGGCAATGGCCAAGTCCAACGACAGCACCACCAAGCAGCCCGGCGGCAAGCCCGCTCGCGGCGGCGCGACCAAGTACGGCAAGTAGCCGTACACGGCGCACTCACTAACACCCCCAGGAGCCCCTACCAGCGCGATCCCCTTCCGCTGATGGGGGCTCCCTTTGTTTTCCAGGAGACCCATGCCGCAGCCCCACGAGTTCGACACGATGCTGGCGATCGCCAAGAACGAGATCCAGCGCGACGCCCCGCGCATCGCCAAAAACCTCGACCTGAGCGCCGACGCCGGCACTGCCAGCGAGGCCGAGATGGTCGACCAGGTGCGGCGCAATTGGAGCAACCCGCAGTACCGCCAGGACCTGGAACAGCGCATGGCCCCCGACAAGTTCACCGCCCTGTACCTGAAAGCGGCCAACGTCACCAACCCGGACGGCACGCCTATGTCGGTCGCGCAGTACCAGAAGCAGGTCTCGCAACCGATGGCCATGGGCGACAGTGCCGCCGCCCCACTGAGCGCGCCCCAGCCACCGGCTGAGGCGCTCGCACCCGCGGGCGTGCATCAGCCCGACCCCGTTACCCAACAGATCGCCCTCCGCTCCGCTCCGACATCGGGGGGAGCCCCCCCGAACCCCCCAGGTAACCCAGGGTCTGGGGCGGGACCCCCAGTGTCGCCATTCCAGCCGCCGACAGGAGGCCAGCTTCCGCAATGACGCAAGACGAGCTCGACCAAATAGCCGCTCAGCACGGCGGCATTGTTGGTCAGACGCAGACTGGTCCCAGCCAGGAGCCAGACCCCGACACCAACGGCATCCTCAAGCGGGCGAGTTCGATGTCGTCCAGCCACTGACCGAAGGCCCCAAGAACGGCGCCACCAGCAGCGGCTCGAGCTCGAGCGTGCGCACCGTGCGCGGCGCCAACGGCCAGGACCAGATCGAGGTCAAGGACCCGTCCGACCCGAGTGGCCTGACCTGGGTAGCCGTCGGCGGGACCGTCAGCAACCCTGACGAGAACCAGATCAAGGCCATCCGGCGCCAGATCCTCGAGGGCCAGCGCAACGAGCGCCAGGCGAACGAGGCGGCCGGCAAGGGCTACCTGACCAACGACCAGGTCGCCAAGATCGAGCAGGAAGGCAAGACCAGCGCCGCCGCGGCGCAAAATTCCCAGAGCGAAAAGTCTCGCCTCGCGCAGGCCGCCCACGACGCCGAGGTCAGCGCCGGCCTTCGCCAGCAAGAGATCAACAACCAGTCGGCCGATCTCGGCATCCGCGAGAAGGCGCAGCAGGCCCAGATCGATGCGCAGCACGCCGCCAACGATCTCGCCCAGAAGCGCCTCGATCTCGACAAGATCGTCCAGGACGACTCATCCAAGCGCGACTGGGCCAAGCTCCAGTACGAGCAGGAGTGGAACGCGGTCAAGGCCAAAGCCGACAACGCGCGCCTGCTGTTCGACCAGTCGACCGAGCAGGACCGCACAGCGCAGGCGGCCCAGACCGACTCCACCAACCGCCGCGGCCAGGACCTGAACCAGCAGCAGCACCTTGACCAGCAGGCGCTCACCGCTGGCAATGACATCCTGACCGCCGCCCAGCGCGGCGGGGACACGGGCGCCAAGATCCTGGGCGACCGCGCCACCAACGCGCGCGACACGCTCAACCAGACACTCGGCCTGGTCAAAGGCGAAAAGAACTTCGGCCTCGGCGGCGCACTCCCCGCCGGGTTTGGCTCGCAGCTGCTCGGCGGTATCGACCAGTGGACCACCCAGATGGCGGGCGGTGCGGACGTGCTGAAGCAGGCCCAGGACCTGATCCACAACGCCAACCCGACGCTGGCAGGCACGCCTGCGGGCGCCGCGTGGTCGGCGGTGCTCTCCCAGATGATGGGCGCCAAGCAACAGACGGATGCGGCCGCGGCCGCGAAGTTCAGCGGCCAGACCACGCCCGACCAGTACCAGCCCGGCGGTGACGTGCAGCCAGGCGATGCCCAGACGGGTGATCCGCAGACGGGCGATCCGCAGCAACCCGACTTCGCCACGGAGTCGATCAACGATCCCTCGCGCGGCCCGAACGTTCATCTCCACTTCTACGCCCCGACCGGAGGGACCGCCTGATGGCAACGTTCAACGTGCAGTTCCCTGACGGCTCGGTCCGCTCAGTTCAGGGCACGACCCTGTCCGCGGCCATCAACAACGCCGGCGCCGGCGCCAGCGCCCCGAGCGCAGCCCCGAGCCGGCCTGCCAGTTCGGCCACCAACACGGCCGATGTGGCCAGCAGCGCTCAGCCAGCGAGTGGCGGGGCCCCAACCTACCAGACGGTCAACGGCCCGAAGACCGTCAACCAGATGTACGCCGAGCTCCAGGCCGCCGGCTGGCCTGGGCCAGCAAACGGCACACTCGGCGCGGGCAGCATCGCCGACGCCTACGCCCAGACCGCGGGCGGGTCGGTGACCGAGATGGCCGGCCAGAGCTACGGCGCCGCGGCGCAGACCCAACCAGTGGCGCCTGCTGGGCAGACAGCCCAGGGCAACCTCGGCGACAGCATCGACAAGCTGCTGGCCGCGCTCGCATCTGGGAACCAGGCGGCCGCCGCGGAAGCAGCTCGCCAGTTCAACGCCACCTTCGGCCTGGACCAGAACAAATTTCAGGAAGCAGTCCGCCAGTACAACCAGAACTTCGGGCTGCAGCAGGCCGCCGTCACCGGCTCCTACAACGGCCAGGCGACCCTCGCCAAGCAGAAGCAGGACGCCGATCTCGCGGCCCAGGCCGCGGGCCTGACGGGCTTTTTCAACGGCCAGGAGACGCTCGCCCACCAGAAGCAGGGCGCCGACATCCTGAACCAGGAGCGCCAGACAGGACTCGATGCGCTCAAGGTGGTCGAGTCTGCGCAGGCCGACCCGTTCCGCCAGCAGCAGGTCATCAACGGCCTGAGCGCGGGCGGCTACACGAAAGCGATCGATGCGCTGAACGGCAACGGCAATCAGCCGTCGTTTCAGGCGCCGACCGGCAGCGCAGCCGACTCGGTCGGCATCGGGGCCATGCGGAACCGCATCGCGGGCGCGGGCCTGTTCAACCCTGGCTCGACCGCCGACGGCGGCGACCCGGTCTCGGGCGCGATCGCGGGCTCAGCAGGAAACGACAACGCCCAGATGCAGGCTTCTTTGGCTGCACTACCGAACGTGAACAAAATCGTCGGCCGCAACTTCCTGAAAGAAGACCCCGCCACTCAGCAGTTCACGCTGAGTGGAGAGAGCGCCAAGAACGGACTGAGCATGGACACCAACAAGGCAATCATCCAATCGACCATGCCGAAGTTCGAGGCGCCCACAGGCATGGTGGCGTAGCAGGTTGCCGAGCTACCTGGTTCCCAACGACGCGCTCGCACAAGACGCTTCGACAGACTTCAACCAGTTCGCCAGTCAGCTCGGCGACCCCACGGCGCCGCCGCCTGCCCCGACGTCCTCGGACTCGCTCACCAATCCGCTCGGCGCTGGTAACAGCTACACGTCGCCGACGCCGTCCGATTCGCTGACGAACCC
>VBIW01000186.1 GCA_005880915.1 Chloroflexota bacterium
CAGGAATGCCTTCGGGGCGACTCACTTATGGGCGCCAGTCCGGAGGCAGCTGCCGCAACAGAGCCGGATCCGCCTCGACGACGCGGATGATCTCAAGCTCGTCCTCGACCACCGCACCCAGCAGTTCGAGATGGCCGGCCGGAACCGCCGACCCGTCGTGCTTGAGCGAATGCGCGTACTCGGTCGCCTTCCGCCACGCTTCCGCATCAGAGTCCGCCGAAACCGGCACTGAGATCAGCGCCCGATACGAGCGGCCCCGCACGGCCCGATCCTAAACGCAAGACCGAGCTTGTTCGAGATCTTCGAGAACGCTCGACCCACCCCAGGCCCTAGGTCAAGGCGGCCCGCCCAAAACGTGTCGTTCGTGCGCGATCTGACTTCGGAGGGCTCCGGGCTCGCGTCAGTGCAGACGGGGTGGCCTAGCGAGCTGTCGCTGCATAGTGATCGCTGTTCGCGGTTGCACAGCGGATCCGTCGCCCCCACGTACCCGTGGAAGAGCCAGCCGTGCGCCCGGACGGCCGCTGCCGCACCTGCAAAAGTGCTTGCGTTTGGGCCGAGACATAGTGATCGGGGCTCCCGCCTGAGCTTGGGCGTTCGTGGTCGGTCATCCTCGCTTGGGGGTGTTGCAGGGGGCCGAGCCTCGATCAGCGAGGCTGCCGTTGCCGGCTACCGGTTCGCGGGAGAAGCGCCACTGGTAGCTGTGCGGGTGCAACGTGAACACCGTGACACCAAAGGTGGTGTTGTTGTACATGTCGCTGTGGGCGGCCTTCTTCACCCCCGGCCCAAACAGGCTCTTGCCGCCCGTGCCGAGATGTCGTTCGGCCCACCCTGGTTTGGCCCGGAGGTGAAGAGCGGGTGATGCCACTGCGCGATGATGCACTGGCCGCGGTGAGCGGCAAGGTCGGATCGCAGCCAACGTTCCTGCGCCGATCCGTACCGGCACGAGACCGGGGTGACGATCAACGCATTGTCTGTGGTGCAGTTTGAGTTGAGCGTGATCAGATGCCAGTACCTGTTGAGATCGACGGAGTAATAGCCGTGGCCACGAGCGCCGGCGCGACCGCTCCGCCTCCCGACCCCGTCGAAATAGTCGAAGTAGCCCCGACCGTTGGGACTGTCGTACCACTCGTGGTTGCCAGCTGCCGGGTAGATGGAGGGTTTGAAGGCGCCCCAGGTCGACCCGAACGAGCCCAGGAACTCCGCCAGCCGACCGCGCTCATACTGGATGTCTCCCGGAACGGCCACAGCGTCCGGCTTCAGGCCCTCGATCAGGGCGGCCGTAGCAGCCTGCTGACAGTTATCAGGGCCATTGGGCCTGCCGTTGGGCGGCACACCAACCTCGCCAGGCATACAGGCAATGTCGGCCGCAGCCACCAGAGTGAAGCTCGTCTGGTCATTCTGCCTTCTCTCGGAAGAGCGACGGCTCCCGTGCGCCCACGACACCGCTGCAGCAGACACGCCGATCGTCACCGCTACAAGAAGGGCAATCGAGAAGCGTCTGCGTCCCATCCAAGCCCTCAAACGAGCCTGCACGACAGGGGCCAGCGAACTCGCGCGATCTCTACTGAGCTGCGCCCAGGCCACCTTGCCCATCAGGGACCCCTCTCCACCGGGTCGATCCGAAGCCTACGCGTCTCGGTCGTTTCGTCGCCAGCCTGGCCACTAGAACCGGACTGCCCCGCAGGTTCGCCTTTGTGGCGCAAGAGAGAAGATCAAGCAGCCAGTCGAGCACTTGACCGCACCGCAACCAGGGGAGCGGCGGCGCTACGCGCGAACGCCTCGGCAAATGGAAGCCGTACAGCTGAATCCGAAGCCTTTCCTCGCGCGAGACCATCTTCAACGAAATCGACCCCGATACCGGCGCCATCAGGCAGCTCTTAACCTTGCCGCCTACTCTCCGCCATGGCAGCCGTGCTCGCGACAGTTCACCTGCACATCCTCCACCACAACCTCGATCCACTCGGGATCGTGCTGGCCGCCCTCGTCGTGAGCGTCGGTGTAGTTGCCGCCTGGCTGATCAGAAGGCGTACCGCCTGACGAGACTCAGATGGTCCCTCGGCCCAGAACCCACACGTCCCGCACACGGTGGTGCTTGCGCGAACAGACAGCACTACAGAACGGATCCCGGTTCTTCACCGCGACGGGCGGCCGATCCGTCCCGCAGACAAGACAGCGACCGTCCTTGCGAACTCTCGGTTCGTTGTCGCCCAGATCCGAAACGGGTGTACGACGACTCATCGAAGGTCTCTACTTGCCGCGCGAGGTCTTCTTCGGCCGCTTCGGCTTCCCTGCGGTCTTCTTGTCGGTCTGCGGAAGCGACTTCTCACGCTTCTTGCCAGCCACGTCCAGCTCCTTCCTAGGTCGATTGGTTGGTCGTGGAGGGTAGCTGCCGCCTGGCTGGCCAGCGCCTCCGGTTGCGGAGCCGCCAATCCTTAACGGTTGCGACCGCTCGCTGATCAGCGCCGGATGCCAACACAGCCTCGCCCTCAAGATCCTCGTTTAAGTCGCACTGGGCGCACCTGCCCGTCCGGCCATCAGATGCGCCGATTGGAAGTCAGGATCGAGCCGACACGGGTTGTCCAGCCGGGGCCAAGAAGTTGGGGACGCGGGGCGTCCTACGACCAGTGGGTCTGCGACCGCTGCGGCTAACGCGACAAACCCGAGCCCGCAACCTAACCTGGCAGCCTGCTCGGCTCTTCCTCCAGCGTGCCTCTGTAAGGCCGCCAGACCCACCACACTTGTGGAGGCTTCGAAGAGGCACCGGCTCCAGGCGGCCTGGCGTCGCGGTTACTCGCTGAGTTGTCGTTGCAGCGTGATCGAGGTTCCGGCTGGCTGCCTTCGAACCTCGACTGTGTTCAGTCGATGATGCGTGAGCTGGGCTCGTGTGGATGCTCGACCGCGTTCGTGAACGCCTCCGTGCTGGCCAGTGACAGGTCGAAGATCTCGTCGTCGTTGGCGCCGAGTTCGTCCAGCCACAGAAACAGCCGTTCGCGAAGCAGCCGAGCCGAGCGGGGTCGGGCCTGCAACCGTAGCCGCAGCGATCTTCCAGCCGTGGTGGGGTGTGGATGCAACGCCGCCTCCTTTCGATCCGCTGGCGGCGGTTCCACCGAGTAAGAAGAACGAGCGTCTCGCCGGAGAGCAGGGACTAGGGCCGTCCGCGCCACTCGCTCGATGCAGCCGTCATGTTTTCCTACCCCCACCACCACAGGGCGAAACCGCCCAAACGCGACTAGGAGTCAGTCACCCACGGCGTCTGCGGAAACGAGCATCGACAGCCAAAAGAACGGATCGCCCCGGGCCGAGCCGGGGCGACCACACTCCCCCAACGACACGGCTTCCGCCACGGCCGGGGAAGCACGAAAGGAAGGAGACGTGCCTCTACCCGCTAAGCAGCGGCGACTAACTCCGTCAAGGCGGCGTTCAGGTCAACGTCCACGCCGAACGTGTCAGATCCGTGTCATGCCTCTTGCGACAGGGAGACTCGTCCAAAACACAAAAGCCCCGTTTCCAGGGCTTTTGATCATGGAGCTAAGCGGATTCGAACCGCTGACCTCCTGGGTGCGATCCAGGCGCTCTCCCAGCTGAGCTATAGCCCCGCGCGGTTCAGTGTAGCTACCCCGCCTAGACGCCTCCGCCGCGCTTCTCGTCCAGTTTGCCGGCCTTGATCGTCGCCGCCATGTCCTTCGACTGCTCGCGGTAGACGCTCCCGTCCTCGAACTCGATCACCGGGTAGAGCCGCTGGCCGGACTTCTCCTCCAGCTCGGTGCGCTTGCCCTTGAACAGCGGGCCCTTCACGACCTCGTACTCGATCCCCGCCTCGTCGAGCGCGCTCTGCACCTTCCAGCACGGGTGGCCCTGCACCTTCACCCAGATGTTCGAGCAGCGATGGAGCTTGACTGCCATGTCCGTCCTCCTGGTTTCGTGCCGTCCACCGCCTACGATAGACCGCTCGTGAGGGCCTTGCGACTGCACGGACCGGGCGATCTCCGCGTCGACGAGATGCCGCCGCCGGAGCCGCGGGAGGGCGACGTGCTCGTCGAGGTCGAAGTGGCGCTTACGGGCAGCGCCGAGCTGCGGGCGTTCGCCGCCGGAAGCGACGCGCTGGACGCCGGGCCGGCCCCGTTCGGCCGCGAGCTGGCCGGGATCGACATCCGGAACGGACAGCGCGTCGTCGCGGCGGCGAGCGCGCCCTGCGGCCACTGCGCTCCCTGTCTCGCCGACCGGGAGGCGCTCTGCCGCCGTCCGGCGCTGCTCGAGGGCGCGTTCGCGGAGCACGTCGCCGTCCCCGGCCGGATCGCCGAGGTCAACCTCCACCCGGTGCCGCGCGGGCTCGATCCGGCCGTCGCGGCGCTCGCCGACTCGCTCGCCTGTTGCCTGCACGCGGTCGAGCGCGCCGGCGTGACCCCGGGCAGCCTCGTCGCCGTCCTCGGCGCGGGGCCGATCGGGCTGATGCTCTGCGCCTGCGTCACCGACGCGGGCGGCTACGTCGCGGCGGTCGGCGGCCGCACCTCGCGGCACTCGCTCGCGGCAGCGTTCGGCGCCCGGCCCGCCGACCCGCGCGACGCCGACGTCGTGATCGAGGCGGCCGGCACCGAGCAGGCACGCGGGGAC
>VBIW01000187.1 GCA_005880915.1 Chloroflexota bacterium
AACCCGGCCAGCCCGCCGCCGCAGATGGCCCCCGCCTGGAGCACCTGGAGGGCGTCGCGACCGGGTGTGCCGGGATCGACGCCGGGGCCGCAGAAGAACTCGGTGAGCACGCCGAGAAGCTGGTCGTGGTTGAGCGACCTGATCCAGGTCGGTGCGTTGGCCGCCTGGTGCGACGCCACCGCGACCCACGGCGCCAGGGTGAGCACCCCGGCCCCCAGCGCCAGCCCCACCCTGACCCGGGTCGCTCGCGGCGGGCGCAGGCAGACCGCCATCGCCACACCGGCGGTGGCCACCGCGAGCAGCCCGAGGTAGTGGGTGTAGACCAGGGCCGCGGCACACCCGGCGACGGCGATCAGCCGGCCCCGGTCGGGACGCTCGGCGGCCCGCCAGACGCAGAGCACCATGGCCATGGTCAGGGTGGTGGCCAGCGCGTACATGCGCGCATCGCGCGAGCTGACCACGAAGGCCGGCATCAGCGCGACCGTCGCCGCGGCGATCACCCCGGCGCGGTCGCCGTCGATGCGGCGCGCCATCGCCGCCGCCAGCGGTACCGCCGCTGTTCCTGCCAGTACCGGCATGAACCGCAGGGCCGCCGGTGCCGAGGAGATTCCGGTGACCAGGTGGGTGAGCAGGTAGGAGAGGGGCGGATTGGTGTCGGCGCGGACGGCGTCGAGCATCCCGCTCCAGGACCGCCGGGCCACCACCCCGGTGAACGCCTCGTCCCGCCACAGCGCGGTGCGGCCGAGCAGCACCAGCCGGCCGGCCAGCGCCGCGGCGGTGATGGCGAGGACGGCGCCCGCATAGCCGGGACGGCGCCCCCGGCCGGCGGCGGCTGCCGCCGGGCGCCCCCGGGTCGCGGTCAGGGTCACCGGGTGAAGGGGGTGACGCAGTACCCGGCGACGCACTGGGCCGGTCCCGCCTGCCGGTACCCGGCGGGGACCGGGACCGGAGGCAGCCAATCTCCGGCCACCCAGAAGGTCGCCGGCCCCGGGCTGAGGCCGCCCACCACCGCGCCGGGCGGGTAGGCGGCGGTGCCCCAGAACCAGGGCGGCCCGGAGGGGTTGAGCACCCGGGTGCGGGCGACCGTGGCCGGGGCCGACCCGGGTGTCCAGCCAGCCGGCGATGGTGGGCCAGTCGGTGCGCTGGGTTGTGGCGAGCACGGTCGCGCTGCACAGCCCCAGGACGGCGACGACCGCGGCCCCGCCGAGGCGCGGCCGCAGCCGGGCGGCGCCGGCGCCGAGCAGGGGGATGAGCGGTGCCCAGAGCACGCCGGCATAGCGGCTGTCGAAGAGTGGCCGGCGGGTGCTGATGAGGAGCAGCACCAGGGTGCCGCCCAGCCCGGCGGCGGCAAGGAAGGCCGCCTGGCGACGCGCCGGGATGGGCAGCCGGCGCCTGGCGGCGATGAGGCCGAGGAAGGCCGCCGCCCCGGCCGCCACCGCGGCCCCCTGGACCTCCCATCCCAGCAGGACGCCGAAGCCGACCCGCGAGCCGCGGAAGAACTCGGTGGTGACGTCCTGGACCACGCCCGGGGAGAGCGGCGGGATCCAGAAGCCGCTGTGCTCGAACTGGGCCCGGGCGGCGATCAGCCAGGGCACCAGGGTCAGGCACCCGGCGCCGGTGGCGGCGGCGGCGCGCAGCCAGGCGCCCCGGGTCGGGCGGAGCAGCGCCGCGGCGGCGAGCAGGGCGACGACGCCGAGAGCGGCCAGGTAGTGGGTGTGCACCGCCAGGGCGACCACCGCGCCGTGGAGCGCTAGCCGGCCCGCGCCGGGCCGCTCCAGGGCGCGGATCAGGGTCAGCGCGGCGAGCAGCACCAGGGTGGTCGCCAGCGCGTACATGCGGACGTCGCGCGAGATCACCACCAGGGTCGGCATCACCGCGGTGACGGCGGCGCCGCACAGGCCCGCCCGGTCGCCGCCGGCGCGCCGGGCCAGCGCCGCGGCGATCGGGATGGACGCGGTCCCGGCCAGCGCCGAGACCATCCGCAGCGACACCGGCACCGTCGACACCGAGGAGGCGAGGTGGCCGAGGATGTAGCCCAGCGGCGGGGCGCTGTCGTTGCGGACGGTGTCGAGCATCCCTGTCCAGGAGCTGCGGGTCGTCACCGCGGTGAAGGCCTCGTCGCGCCAGTAGGGGAGGTGGCCGACCAGGGCGACGCGGAAGACCAGCCCGGCGGCGGTGATCCCGGCCACCCCCGCCGCGTAGCCGCGGTCGCGGCCGGGAGCATCGGGTAGGGCCGGGGTTGCCGGGGGGGCGCCCGCGGCCCCGGGCCGGCGGGCGACCAGGGTGCCGGTCATCCGCCCGCCTCGTACACCGCCGGGGCACCCTGGGGGTCGCGGGCCACCACCCGGGCGGCGGCGGCCGCCTGCGGTCCCAGCGCGGCGGCCAGGTCGTCGCGACTGCTCGCCAGGACCGGCCCGGCGCCGGGCTCGAGCCGGGTGCCCGGGTCGACGATCCGGGGGAGCCGGTCGTGGTCGAGGAAGAGGACCACCAGCTGGCGGTAGGAATCGAGGATCACAGTGCTGTCCGGGGTGGCCAGGCCGGCCATGGCCACCAGGTTGTTCGAGTACGCGGCGTAGAGCTCGCTGCGCGGCCGGGAGAAGTATGCGTGGGCCCCCTGGGCCGAGGCGGCGACCAGAGCCACCAGTGCGGCCGCGGCCCCCAGCGGGGTCGCCGGGCGCCGTCCCCGCCCCAGGCGGCCGGCCAGGGCGGCGACCTCGACGACCCCGAGCCCGACCAGCGCCCCGACGTACGGGGCCACGCCGAGGAGACGGAGGAAGTGGGGTGCGTCCCCCTCCAGGGCGACCAGCGCGGGGACTAGGAAGATGGG
>VBIW01000200.1 GCA_005880915.1 Chloroflexota bacterium
ACCCGCCAGAAGTCGGTGGCGGCCTCGTAGTGGTCCTTGCGCGAGCCGGGGAGTCGAACCCGCCGCACCAGCTGCCAGTCGATCAGCCCGCGCACGCTCACCGAGACGTTGCTCTTGCTCTGCTGGAGCTCGTCGGTCAGCTCGTCGAGCGTGACCGGGCCGGAGCTCAGGTAGAGGAGCCCGAAGATCCGTCCCTGGAGCTGGGTGAGGATCCGCGAGGTGGCTGCGGCAGCCCCCATGCCTTCGACGAAGAGAGCCGTGATCCCGTCCATCGCCCTTCCATACTTGCTGAATATTCTGAGATTTCAGAATCTTAGCACATGCTGCGAGGTGCCGTGGCGGCCTGCGGGCAGCTCCGGCCCCTCGATCGGGATCCACGGGGCCCGCCCTCAGGCGACCTGTACAGTGGCGCAGCGCGCAGGGAGGAGATCGATGAGCCGCTTCGGGCTGGAGGTCGTGGACGGCGACGGGCACGTCGTGGAGCGGGGGTCGGACCTGCGCCGGTTCGGCTGGGAGGGTGACGCGAACGACATCGTGACGCTCCTCCTCGGCTGGGAGAGCAGGCAGGAGTGGACGCACGGGATCACCCCGGCGGTCGACGACGGGGCATTCGACCCCGTCACGCGCCTGGCGGACATGGACCGGGAGGGGATCGACCGCGCCGTCAACTACCCCTCGCCGCTGCTGGGCGTGTCCGACTTCGCCGACCCGGCGTCGTCGGCGTCCGCCTGCCGCGCCTACAACGACTGGTTCGCGGCGACCTACCGGGCTGCCGATCCCAACCGCCTCGCAGCGGTCGCGCTGGTGCCGCTCCGCGACGCGCCCGCGGCGGCGGCCGAGGCGCGGCGCACCATCACCGAGCTCGGTGCGGTCGGGGTCATGGTGCAGCCCTACGTCGGTGACGACGTGCATCTGAGCGACCCGCAGTTCGACCCGCTGTGGACAACGCTCGAGGAGCTCGGCCGGCCGGTGGCCGTGCACGGCAGCCGGCACACCTGCCCGCCCAAGATCGGCCCCTCGACATACCGCAACTTCGCCCGCTTCTACGCCATGTGCCATCCCTTTCAGCAGCAGGTGGCCATGGGCGACCTCGTCCTCGGCGGCGTCCTCGAGCGCCATCCCCGGCTCAAGGTGGCCTTCCTCGAGTCCGGCGTGGGCTGGATCCCGTACTACATCGACCGCCTCGACGAGGCCTACGAGTCGGTGCGCGAGGACTGGGTCGATGACCGCTACGTGCTGCCCCGGGAGCCGCACGAGTACCTGCTGTCGGGCAACTGCTGGTTCTCGTGCGAGCCCGACGAGCCCAACCTGCGCGTCATGATCGACTCGCTCGGCGAGGACCAGGTCTTCTACGCGTCCGACTATCCGCACTTCGACTGCAAGTTCCCCGACAGCGCGCAGGCGCTCATCGAGGAGAGCGGCCTGCCCGAGCGGCTGGTCGCCAAGGTCGCCGGCGCCAACGCGCGAGCCCTCTACGGCCTGGATTGATCACAGTCCCTGCGTGCCGTACGATCGGCGCATGGCCTACGACGAGGATCTCGCCGATCGCATCCGCGAGCTGATCGCCGGCGAGCGCACCGTGACCGAGAAGAAGATGTTCGGTGGGCTGGCCTTTCTCCTCGGCGGCAACATGGCGGTCGCGGCCAGCGGCCAGGGTGGCATCCTGGTCCGCGTCGACCCGTCGGACTCCGACCGGCTGGTCGCCGGCGCGAACGCCGAGGTCGCGGTGATGCAGGGCCGGCCGATGCCGGGATGGCTGCGTGTCGACACCGAGCACCTGCGCACCAGGCGCCAGCTCTCGGCCTGGGTCGAGCGCGGCACCGCGTACGCGCGGTCCCTGCCGGCGAAGCGGTAGGCGGATCGGCAACTGCGCGGCTCGTCCGCCGGCGGTGCGCATCTCCCGGCGACCGCGGAGAGGAGGCGGAAGCGACGCCCGGGCTGTCCGCTTGATATGCTAATATTCTGAAATCTCAGAACGTTCGGAAAGTTTGTTCGGGTCTTCCAAGGAAGGGACACCATGACCGAGACCCTCTCCGCACCGCCGGCTTCCCCTCAGGCGGCGTGGCTCGGCGACCGGCCGTCCGACGGTGCAGGTGTCGACCCTCGGGGGCATCATCGGGGTCGTCCAGCTGGTGGTCGTCGCCGCGGTGCTGGCCCGCCGTCGCTGGGCGGCGCTGGCGGCGGTGGCGATCGGCTTCCCCGACGCGGTGGCGATCGCCGCGGCCCACCTGCTGCCCCGCTGGAGCGCCTTCAGCGACGCCTTCCCCGGCGCCCGCGGCACCGGCGTCACCGCGTTCTCCTGGTTCGCCGCGGTGCTCGAGATCGTCGGCGCGCTGCTCTTCGGGATGGCCGGCGTCCACGCGCTGCGAGCGTCCTCGCAACACCGATGACCACCGCGGCCCTGTCGACGGTCGGCAGGGCGGCCGGGCCGCCTGATTCAGACCCGGGCCACGCCGATCATCCCATCGCGGGTCACCACGGTGGCCAGCTGCTCCTCGGACAGCTCCTCGGTCCCCGGCGGTCGCCGGGGCAGGACCATGTAGCGGATCTCCGCGGAGCTGTCCCACACTCGCAGCTCGACACCGTCGTCGAGCTGCAGGCCCATCTCGGCGAGCACGCGTCGCGGCTCGCGGACCACGCGAGAGCGGTAGGCGAAGTCCTTGTACCAGTTGGGCGGCAGGCCGAGGACCGGCCACGGGTAGCAGGAGCAGAGGGTGCACACGATCACGTTGTGGATTGCGTCGGTGTTCTCGACGACGCGGATGTTGCCCTCGGCGCCGCCGAAGCCCAGCTCGCGGATGGCTGCGGTGCCATCGGTCAGGAGGCGCTGCCGGTAGGCGTCGTCCACCCAGGCGCGGGCGACGACCCGGGCGCCGTTCATCGGCCCCAGGTCCTGCTCGAACACCTCGACGACGGCGTCGACCTGCTCCGAGGTGATCGCTCCCTTCTCGACCAGCAGCGACTCGACGGCGGCGGTGCGGACGTCGAGCTCGCTGTGCGGGTGGGGATGACGGTCTGTGTCGGTCACTCCAGGTAGCCCTCCCAGATGTCGAGGTGGAGGCAGCCGGTCTGTGTCGGTCACTCCAGGTAGCCCTCCCAGATGTCGAGGCAGAGGCAGCCGTCGTCTGCGTCGTCGCCCCAGAGGTCACGCAGCGCGAACCGCACCGTGTATGTCTGCTCCAGGGGGTGGTCACCGGGGTCGGGCCGGCGGAATCCACCGGTGACGCTCTCCACCACGCCCTCGACGCCCCGCACGTAGCGTGGACATCGCGTGTGCCCGTCCGGGGACATCCGCCTCACCCGCACCCGGTCACCGGCTCGGAAGCGTGCCGCCGCCTCAGCGGGCCTGGCGACCCAGGTGCCCAGCGTCGAGGCCACGGCGGCATGGATCTCCGGCGCGACCGCGCCGCGGCGCGGAGCCTCCACCTCGCCGGCCGCGATCGCCCGGGCGCGATCCGAGACATCCTCTTGGCTGACCAGGCCCCCGTCGACGACGCTCGCCTCCAGGGCGCGCGCCCAGCGCTCGTAGTACCGGCTCGCCAGGTAGGTGGCGGGCGGGATGGCCTCGATGTACGCGCGCAGCTCGCCATGGCCGTGACCGGCCATGATCGACGCCATC
>VBIW01000047.1 GCA_005880915.1 Chloroflexota bacterium
CTAGTACGAGAGGACCGGGTTGAACGGCCCGCTAGTGTACCGGTTGTCACGCCAGTGGCAGCGCCGGGTAGCCATGGCCGGTTTGGATAAGCGCTGAAAGCATCTAAGTGCGAAGCCAACTCCAAGATAAGGTCTCCCACCGGGTTAACCGGGTAAGGGCCCTGGTAGACAACCAGGTTGATAGGCCGGAGGTGTAAGAGAAGCAATTCTTTGAGCTGACCGGTACTAATAGCCCGAGGGCTTGTTCACCTATAACTCACTCTTCAGGTCACTGAGGAGCGTTATGACGAACAGAACATTGGATCCAGCGCAATAAAGCAAACTGGAGAATCTCATAGACCTAATTCGGTTGTTTCAATGACAGCTGAGTCGCATCCCCTGGAGCCATCCGCTGATAATCAGAGGGTGGGCGAGAGGGGCGCTGAGCCAGACCTCGACGGAAGCGAGCTCAACATCGCGATCGTGGTAGCGCGGCTCAATGAGGATGTGACCAGGCGCTTGCTCCGTGGCGCGCAGGAGGCCCTCCGGCACCGCGGGGTCGAGGATTCGGACGTCTTCTGGGTGCCGGGAGCGCTCGAGCTGCCGGTGACCGCACTCGCTCTAGCAGAAAAGGGCGAGCACGATGCGATCGTTTGCCTCGGAGCTGTGATCCGCGACGAAACGTTCCATTTTGAGGTCGTCGCAATGCAGGCCGCGGCCGGACTGATGCAGGTCCAACTCGACACCGGAGTGCCAATCGCGTTCGGAGTCCTCGCGTCGGAGGACAAGGATCAGGCGCTCGCGCACTCGGGTCCGAAGAGCAATAAAGGCGCAGACGCCGCGGAGGCGGCCATCGAGACGGCCAATTTGCTGCGCTCGATCCAGGGTTAGCCGACGACGGAAATTGCGACAACCTTTCGACCCGCTGGCGCGACGACGAAACCATCTGTCGCCGCCGGCGTGCTGAAATGCATCGCTGCGCCCAGGCCAACCGAATAGAGCACGCCGCCGGTCTGTTCGCTGAGCGCGTAAAGCATTCCCGCTCCGGGCTCGATGGCCCACACAGCGCCCGCGGACACGATTGGCGAAGCAAGAGCCGGACGCGCATCATGCCAAACAGGATTCATTCCGTTGGGACCGATCGACAACGCATACAGCCCATCAGTGCATGGAATGAAAATGCTAGATGCGTCTCGAGCCGTTCCGCCGAATGCGCCCGCGCATAACGCACGGCTCGAGAGCTGTCCTCCAATACCGCCCAGCTGATCCGCGCGAAGCATGTAAGCGACGCCATCTTTGCCCACCGCCAGCACCGCGCCAGGCAGCAATGACGGGCCCAACGCGCCCAGGTCAGCATCGCTCGCATTCAGCGCTGCCCAGTTCGCAGGCGCAAAGTATGACTTGACGGTCTGAAGGTCCGGCGAAAGCTCAATGACCGCGTTGCTGTGGTCGAACGATGACCGCGACAGGCCGTTTCCCGTCACGACATAGAGGTTTCCACTGGCGTCGATCGCCGGTCCCGCCGCCGTCCAGATCCCGGCGCCACGAGCACTCGGCACGCGATAGGCAAGGGTTTGCCCACCCGCCAGTGGAACAGCGACGACGTATCCGTGATACGGACCGCAATCGCCATACAAGCCGCCGAACGGTACGTAAACGAACCCCGATCCGATCGCCAGTGCGCCACGCTCCTGCTGAACGCTCGGGGTCGAACCAACCGGGTCGATGTCCTGTTGCGTCAACACCGATCCATTCACCAGGCTCAGGGCAAAAAGCATGTGATGGTGCGAGCGCAAGAACGCCACCACATACAAGCGACCCGACGCCTCATCGACGGCCGGCGTGCCGGTGATCCCGGTAACCGGCCCGATGTCTCCGCATGGCAGCGACGATGCGTCCACCGGATCGCCGAGGTGCTTCTGCCACACGACCTCGCCGGTGAAAAGGTCGAGCGAATACACGGTGTTGTTTTCAGTCGCGACTAACACATGACCGTTGACGATCAGTGGCGACGCGTAAACATCCCCGTCGACATCGGCTCGCCACGCGACGACGGGCGAGGTCAGCGCAGGTTCAGCCGGACCAACGCCGGATCGCCCCGCGTCCCGGTGGTACTCGGTCCACTCGGCTGAGATGGCAGGCGAGGGCGTGGGGGTTGACCGACGAGAGCCGGACGTCACGCCCGGCGAGCCGGGCCCGCACGCGGTGAAGACCACGCAGACCAAGACGCCGAGGCAAATGCCCCGAATCAAAGTCCCCAGGAGAAGTGCCGCACGGGCTTCAATCGAGCGCGCTCGGGCGCGATGAGCTCTACGCGCCCCTGGATCGAGACTCCGCGCCGAGGGCCCATCGCGTCGACCACCATCGCTGCGCGCGGCTCAGCGGTCAGGTTGCGCAGCTTCACTCCGTCGACGTCAAAATCGAGCGAACCATCGTCGTTCATCGCGTACATGACCGGCACCACATGTGGCCACCCCGACGGCCCGGCCGTAGCGAAGCGCCCGAGCCTCTGTGAGCGCAGGAATTCGAGCTCGGCCGCGGTGAACACGAATCACATCCTAGACTCAACGATTCACATGGCAAAGTCAACTTCGAGCGAGGTCGCGGGCTACGCGATCACAAGGCGCGAACCGCTGGACCGGCTCGAAGGCAATTACCTCGAGCTCGAGCACCATCGCACGGGCGCGCGCCACATCCACATCGAGACTTCCGACGACAACAACGGTTTTGCGGTCTTCTTTCCCACTCCGCCGAGTGATTCGACCGGCGTCGCGCACATCCTCGAGCACGTCGTCCTCGCCGGCTCCCAGCGCTTCCCGGTCCGCGACCCGTTCTTCAGCATGACCCGCCGCTCGCTCGCCACCTTTATGAACGCGCTGACCGGTCTCGACTGGACCATGTACCTCTTCAGCACGCGCAACGCAAAGGATTTCACCAACCTCCTCGAGGTCTACCTCGACGCTGTCTTCTTCCCGCTCTTGAGCGAAGACGCGTTCCAGCAGGAGGGAATCCGCTACGAGTTCGAGAATCCCGCCGATCCAACGAGCGGCCTCCGCTACAAGGGCGTCGTCTTCAACGAGATGAAGGGCGCTCTCGCCACGCCGAGCACCGCGATCGACCGCGCCATAGGCAAGACGCTGTTTCCAGGCTTGCCCTACGCGCATGTTTCCGGTGGCGATCCGCAGGACATCCCCAACCTCACATGGGAGAAGCTCCGCAATTTCCACGCCCGCTACTACCACCCGAGCAACGCGCGCTTCTACACATACGGCGACCAAAACCTGGAACGAACACTGCAAGCAATTGAGACCAACGCCCTCGAGCGCTTCCAGCGCATCGCAATCGATTCCTCGATCTCCAGCGTGAAGCGCATGACCAGACCGACTCAAGCGGTTGAGCCCTACCCGGCCACGTCCGGCGACGACAACACGAAAATGGCGCAGGCGCTCACCGCGTGGGTGACCATCCCCACCGCCGACTCGTTTCGCTTGCTCGCGATGAACATCCTCTCCGAGGTCCTGCTCGGCAACGCCGGCTCGCCTCTGCGCAAAGCGCTGATCGACTCAGGTTTGGGCAGCGCGCTCGCCGACGGCAGTGGGCTGAGAGACGACTACAAGGAGTCGGTGTTCGGCGCCGGGCTCAAGGGCATCAAGAACGACGACGCTGAGAAAGTCCAGCAAGTCGTCCTCGACACGCTGCAGCGTCTGGCGGACGCGGGCGTCGACGCCTCGCAGGTCGACGCGGCGATTCACCACCTCGAGTTCGAAAAGCGCGAGCGCTCCAACGCCGGCTTCCCCTACGCGCTGAGATTGCTCTTCACGAGCATGCCCGGCTACCTCTACGGCGGCGATCCCTTCAGCGCTCTCAATTTCGACAAAGACCTCGAGCACCTCCAGCAGGCGCGTCAGGAGGGCCGATTCTTCGAAAACCTGATCCAGGCCGAGCTTCTCGACAACCCGCACCGCGCGCTCCTCACGGTGGTGCCAGACCCAGAGCTCGAGGAGCGGCAGCGCCAGACTGAGCTGAAGCGACTCGCAGAAATCGAAGCCGGACTCACCGGGGAAGAGCGTGATCGCATCGTCCGCCAAGCCCTCCGCCTGAAGGCGGATCAGGAAGCCAAGCCTGACCTGTCGGTGCTTCCCACACTCGACTTGAGCGACATCCCGATGAAGTTCGAGGACGTGCCGAGCCGCGACGAAAAGGTTCGCACGGCAAGGGTCGAGTTCTATCCGCAGCCCACGAACGGGATCACCTACCTCGACCTCCGCAGCGATTTTTCGGTACTGACCGCGGAGCAGCAAGACCTCTTGCCGCTATTCAGCCGCGTCCTGACCCAGAGCGGCGCGGCCGGTCAGGACTATGTGCGAATTGCCGCGCGCATCGCCTCGAACACAGGCGGACTCGGCGCCGCGCCGCAGGTCCAGTCCCTGGCCGCGAGCGCGGACTACCTGCAGTCATTCGTGCTGTCGGGTCGCGCGCTCGACCGCAACGCGCAGCCATTCATCGATCTTCTGACCGACCTCGTCGCGCGTCTGGACATTGACCCGAAACGCCTGAAGGAGATCATCGCGGAGATCAGCACGCGACTCGAAAGCTCGCTTGCCGGTCTCGGCTTCCAGTTCGCGCTGTTGAGAGCGCATTCGAAGCTCAGCTCGGAAGGCGCGCTCAACGACCGCCTACAGGGTATCGGCATGCTGCACACCATGCGCCGCCTGGCGCGCTTGGAAGATGCTGAGCTGAGCGACGTGGTAGCGGACCTGAACGAGATAAGAAACCGCCTGTTCAAGAGCGACCTGCTCAAGATCATCGTCACGTGCGAAGAGACGATGATCCCCCAGCTCGAAGAGCTCCTGACAGGTCTCGTGGCGTCACTGAACGAAGACGGCGGCAACGCTGAGCCCGTCAAGCCGCCGCCGCTCGAGCCGGCGCCCGAAGCCCGCACCGCCCCCGTACCGGTCGCATTCAACGTCCGCGTCTTCAAAACGGTGCGTTACACGCACCCGGACTCGCCCGCTCTCCTGGTGCTCGCCAACTACATTCGCGACACGTTTCTTCACCGCGAGCTGAGAGAAAAGGGCGGCGCGTACGGCGGTTACGCGCAGGCAGGGGTGGCCAGCGCGACGTTTTATTTCGGCTCGTATCGAGACCCAAACATCATCCGCACCTACGACGTCTTCGACCAGGCGGTTCGATGGGTGACCGACCAGGAGATCGACGCGGAACCGCTGAAAGAGGCGATCCTCGGCGCGTGCGGCGACGTCGACCCGCTGGAGTCGCCTGACATCAAGGGACGGCGCGATGCGACCAACAAGGCCACGGGCTTCACGCGCGAAGCGCGCGAACGCTTCAAGCAGCGATTGCTCCAGGTCACTGCGGAAGACCTGCGGAAGGTGACGCGCGCGTATCTCACGGCCACGCCCGCAGTGCAGACGACGGTGGCGGGAGCGGACCTCATCGCCGCCGCGCGCAAGGAGAAGCCGGAGCTGTTCAAGGTGGTCGCGCCCGTTTAATCGGTCGGAACTAAACTGGCGCCGGTGAACAACTTCTGGCGTCACGAGCTCTTCTGGCCCGTCGTGCTCATCGTCGTGGGCGTGTACCTGCTGCTGCACAACCTGGGCCTGATCCGTGAGGACATCTTCTGGCCGCTCGTTCTGATCGGGCTTGGCGTCTGGCTCATCCTCCGCCGAGCGCGCACCTGACCGGTCGGATGCGCTACCGAAGTCTCCTCTGGCCGGCCGTCCTCATCTTCGCCGGAGTCGTCGCACTGCTCGTCAACATCGGCCTCCTGTCGGTCGACCGCCTTTACGAGCTGGTCAACCTGTGGCCGCTGATCCTCATCGTGATCGGCCTGGAGCTGATCGTCCGCCGCTCGGTTCACGGCACGTCAGGCGAGGTCGCATCGGTGCTGATCATCGTCGTTGCGATCGCCGCCGCAGCCGGGTATGTAACTCTCGCGCCCAACCCTGCTGCGAGCAGCTCCAGTGATTTTTCGGGCGAGGTTGGAGGCCTAAGTCAGGCCACGCTCGAAGTCGACGCCGGTGGGGCAACCGTCGCGATCTTGGGCAGCGCCGACCTGGGCTCCCGCCTCTACAGCGGGCACATCACCTACTCGGGGCCCTCGCCCGAAGTCGCGTTCAACCGCGAGAGCGCGGTCCTCAAGATCGATCAGCCGAGCAACCAAATCTTCGGCCTTCCCGGGCGCCAGTTCACGCTCACGCTGCAGCTCAACCGCGACGTGGAGTGGATCATCAACGAGAGCTCAGGCGCAACCAACGACACTTTCCAGCTCGGTTCCCTCCACGTGCGGTCGATCAAGCTGAACACCGGCGCAAGCCGGGACGAAATCACGCTGGGTCCGCCCTCGGGCCCTGTTCCGATTCAGATCAACGGCGGGGCCCTCACCGTCCACCTGCACCGACCCAGCGGCACAGCGACTGCGATCACCGTGTCAGGTGGGGCCTCGAGTCTCTTCGCTGACGGCAAGAACACCCATGCGATCGGCGACATCAGCTACGAGACGCCGGGCTTCTCCGGCGCGGCCGACGCATACCGAATCGAGGTCAACGGCGGCGCCTCAAACGTCTCGCTCGACACGACTGCGCCCTCAGGCTAGGCGCGCATCCAGGGCCGCGATCCTGTCGCGGTAGATCGCCTCGGTCGCCGGCGTGACCGCCGCGCGAAAGCCCCGCGCCGCCACGTCCAGCACCGCCCCAAGCTCGTCATCAGCGACCCCGGCCGCCGAGAGCACGCGGACCAACGCCGCCGCCCGCTCCGCGCCACCTAGCACCGCATCCTGGTCGGCCGCCAATCGCGCCAGCTCATCCGCCTCGCGTCTCAGCCGTGCCGCGAGCGCGACGTGCTCCTCGTCGCCGCGTTCGGCGCATAGCTCGGCACCGGCCAACGAAGCCGCAGCGGCGACCCTCCCTTCCAACAGCCGCCCGTCCGCGGCTGGGCTGGCCGCCCGCGCCGGGCACAGGCCGACCACCTGCTCCGCGCCGATCGCGACGCCGCGCCGGGCGAGCTCAGCGACGACGGCGGCGGGCGTGGTCTCGTCGATCCGGAACAGGTTCATCGACAGCTGCACCCGCTTTCCCGGCAGCTCGAAGGCCAGCGCCTGCACCCCGCGGAGCCCGGTTCCAGACTCCCGCATTGCGCGCGCCAGCGCGCGCGCCCCGACCAGGTCGTACCCGTACAGGATCACGTTGAACGCGACAAGCAAAGGACGCGCGCCGACGCACACCGCGCCCGCCGTGGGATGGAGCCCCGGGCCGCCGAGGTCAGGTAAAGCCCTGCCCGCACGGATGTCCGCCAGCGTCCGGCCCTCGCCATGTCCGTAAAAGAACACCGGCACGCGAAGCTCCGTCCACACACGCTCACCCACGTCGTGCGCGAGCTCGCGGCACGAGTCGAGCGACGTCGAGCCAAGGGGGACGATCGGCACAACGTCCGCGACCCCCACGCGCGGGTGGACGCCACGGTGCGAGGGCAGATCGATGAGCTCCACCGCGGCACCTACCGCGCCCATCAACCCATCGATGATCCTGCGCGAGCGGCCGGCCAGCGAAACCACGACCCGGTTGTGGTCCGGGTCGGGATCCACGTCGAGCACGAATGCCCGACCGGCGGCAGCCGCAAGAGAACCAATCACCTCCGCGCGCCGCCCGTCGGAGAAGTTCGGCACCGACTCGAACAGATCTCCCTCCATCATGCGAACCGTTAGCGTAAGTTGCCGTGTCCGGGTCGGTAGCGCTTGTGTATGGCGACGCGCTCATGAAGCACCACCTTTCGGACGAGCACCCGCTGCAGCCCATCCGCGTCAAGCTGGCGGTCGATCTCATCAAGTCGACGGGTCTGATCGAGCACGCTCACCTTCTCCCGCCGCGCAGCGCAACGGTCGATGAGCTGCACCTCGTCCATTCGCCGGAGTACGTCGACCTCGTAAGAAAGCTCAGCGACCCCGCGCAGCGCCGCCACGTCTCACCAGCCGCAATCGATGCCGCCGGTTTCGCCTCAGCGGACAATCCGATCTCCGACGAGCTGCACGAAGGCACCGCGCTTGTCGCGGGCGCCTCGCTCGTCGCGGCCGAGGCGATCGAGAGCGGTGCCGCGCTGCACGCCTTCAGCCCGTCGGGCGGACTGCATCACGCGCACCGCGGCCGTGCGTCAGGGTTCTGCACCTACAACGACGCCGCGATCGCGTGCCAGTGGCTGAAAGAACGCGGCCATCGCGTGGCATACGTCGACGTCGACGTGCATCACGGCGATGGGGTGGAGGAGATTTTTGACAGCGACCCAGATGTGCTGACCATCAGCCTTCACGAGAGCGGCCGTTGGCTGTTCCCGGGCACCGGGTTTCCCCAGGATGCGGGAAGAGGAGCAGGCAAAGGTTCTGCAGCGAACCTGCCCTTCTATCCCTTCACGTGGGACGAACCGTGGCTGATGGCCTTCGACCGGGTCGTGCCTGCACTGCTCCGCCGCTTCAAGCCCACCGTGCTGGTGACGCAGGACGGATGCGACACGCATCACCTCGACCCGCTCGCGCACCTCGCCGCCACGACGCGCATCTGGCCGCATGTCGGCAGGACGTTCCACGATCTCGCGCACGAGCTCTGCGATGGACGCTGGCTCGCGCTGGGTGGCGGCGGCTACGCGATCTACGAGGTCGTGCCGCGCGCCTGGACGCTGCTCTTCGCCGAGATGGTCGAGCGCCCGGACCTGGCGGCGGAAGTCGACGACCCGGTGTCAGCCGAGCCCCAGGAGGAGGCGCAGGAGCGTGTGTGGACCGCTCTACGAAGGGACCTCATCCAGCTGGGCGAAGTCCACGGACTGAACTTCTCCCTCTCCCCCTAGGGGAGAGGGTCGGGGAGAGGGGCGTGAAAGCACCCCAAAACTCAGCCCGAGTAAGTCCTCAGGCACCGGGTGCACACCTTGGCCCGAAAAGTGCGCCCGGCCACGGTCACGCGTCCCATCTGGAGGTTGGGATTGAACCTCCGGTTGACCCGGTTCTTGGCGTGACTCACGTGATGCCCGAACTGCGGCGTCTTGCCGCAAATCTCGCACTGCCTGGCCATGGACCACCTTCTGCTTGGAGTTGAGAGGCGCGCGCCATCAAACGAACGCTCGCGCGCGGACGTGAATTGTACCATGAGCTTTCCGATGGCCTCGAAGACGACCACCACCACGCTGATCCAGTCCCGCCAGTGGGGCCGCATCGAGGTGTTTCCGTCCGCGGTCGCGGCTATCGCGGGCCACGCGGCCATGCGCTGCTACGGCATCAGCGGAATGGCCGGGCGGGGCCTGCGCGACGGCTTCGCCGAGCTGCTCCGCCGCGAGAACGTGGACAAAGGCGTCGACGTCGTCCAGGACGAAGCCGGCCTGGTCATCGACGTCTACGTGATCGTCCAGTACGGCATCCGGATCTCCGAGGTCGCGCACAACCTCCAGGAGACGGTGAAGTTCGAGGTCGAACGCTCGGTCAACGTGCCCGTCGCCAAGGTCAACGTCAACGTGCAGGGCGTTCGCGAAGAGCGTCCCTGAGTGGTGGCCGCAACCAAGGCGACAGGAGTGGACGGGCAGCTTTTCAAGCGGGCGCTGCTGGGCAGCCTGAGCTGGCTTGCCGCCAACCATGAGGAGGTGAACCGGCTCAACGTCTTTCCCGTGCCGGACGGCGACACAGGCACCAACATGCTCCTGACCCTGCAGTCGGCGGTCGAAGACGTAAAAGAGTCGAATGCCGCCGAGGTGAGCAAGATCGCAAAGCTCGCGTCGCACGGCAGCCTGATGGGCGCGCGCGGCAACTCGGGCGTGATCCTCTCCCAGATCTTCCGCGGTTTCGCCCGAGCGGTCGAAGGCAAGAGCTCTCTCACTCCGGCGGAGCTGGCCGCGGCGTTCGAAGAGGCCGCGAACGCCGCCTACCGCGCGGTGAACAAACCCACCGAAGGCACGATCCTGACGGTCGCTCGCGAGGCGGGTCGGGCCGCCTCGGCGGCGGCGAGCAGTCCCGACGCCAACGTGCCTCGAGTCATCGCGGCGGCTGCGGCCGGCGCCCGCGCAGCGGTCCTCAAGACGCCGGGCCAGCTCCAGATCCTGCGCGACGCAGGAGTCGTCGACGCGGGAGGCTTCGGCCTGCAGCTCATCCTCGAGGGCATGCTGAAGTCGGTCGAGGAGACGGAACCGCTGCCGGCGACCCTCGCCGAGGCGAAGCCGCACGCGACACCGGCGTCGCAAGTCTCGCTCGCGTTGCCCGAGGGCGGCTGGGGCTACTGCACAGAGTTCTTGATCGAGGGCAACAACCTGGACATCGAGCTCATCCGCAACCAGATCGAGGCGCTCGGGAACTCGGTCATGGTGGTGGGCGAGCCGGAGCTGGTCAAGGTTCATGTGCACACGGATGACCCGACCCGGGTCATCAACCTCGCGGGCGGCTACGGCAAGCTGATGAAGCTCAATGTCGGCGACATGTCGACGCAGCACCGCCGCATCCTCGAGACCGAAGGCGGCGTCACGGCGGGCGGGCCGCCGCGTCCCAACGGAGTCGGCCTCGCGGTCGTCGTTGCCGGGCGCGGCCTGGTCCACATCTTCCGCGGCCTCGGCGTGGACGCGATCATCGAAGGCGGCCAGACGATGAACCCCAGCACGCAGGACATGCTGACCGCGATCGAATCCGTGCCCTACGAGGAGGTCGTCCTGCTGCCCAACAACAGCAACGTGATCCCGGCCGCAAAGCAGGTCGTGGGCCTGACCAAAAAGAAGGTGCACGTCATCGATACCCATAGCGTCCCGCAGGGCGTGTCCGCGGTTGTCGCGTTCCGGTCGGAGCGGCCCGCGGAGGAGAACCTGCGCGCGATGAAGGCTGAGGCGGAGCGCGTGCAGACGATCGAGGTCACGCACGCCGTGCGCGACACAAGGTCCAACGGCCTCAAGGTCAAGAAGGGCGACGTCATCGGTCTTATCAACGACCGCCTCGAGTTCGCGGGCAGCGATTACGCGGAGGTCGTCAACAAGGCCCTGGGCAAGCTTGGCCCGGACTCCTACGAGCTCGTCACGGTCTACCGCGGCGAGCAGGCGAGCGATGACGAGATGAAGCGGCTCGAGTCGGAGATCCGATCCAGCTATCCAGGCCTCGAGGTCGAGGTCCAGCAAGGCGGCCAGCAGCACTACCCCTTCATCCTCTCCGTCGAATAGCTTTTGAGCCGCAGCTTCGCGGTCGTCACCGACTCGACTTCCGACCTGCCCGGCGAATGGCGCGACCGCTACGAGATCGAGGTCGTGCCTCTCAAGGTCCTCTTCGGCAAGGAAACCTTTCGCGACCAGGTCGACATGACGAGCGATGAGTTCTTCACGCGCCTTGCCGCCTCGAGCTCCCTGCCTACGACCTCGGCCCCATCACCCGGCGAGTTCGCGGAGGTCTACCGGCGCCTCGCGGAAGACCACGACGGCTGCATCTCGATCCACATCGGGTCGCGGCTTTCCGCGACCGCGGAGGCAGCGCGCGTGGGCGCCGAGTCGGTGGAGGGATTCAAGGTCAACGTCATCGACAGCCAGTCGGTCTCGATGCCGATCGCGTTCCTCTGCCGCGTCGCGGCGGAGAGCGCGACGCTGGAAGAAGCGACGCACGCTGTCGAGGAACGCGCGGCGAAATGCCGCGTGCTTGCCCTTCTCGACACGCTTCGCTACCTCGAGATGGGAGGGCGCCTCAGCCGCGCCCAGGCGATGATCGGCACGATGCTCGATCTGAAGCCGCTCCTCCTGGTGTCCGAGAACGCCGAGATCAAACCCGTCGACCGCGTGCGCACGCGCTCGCGGGCGATCCAGCGCATGATCGAGTTCTTCCGCTCGGAGCAACCGGTCGAGTACGTCGCCGTGATGCACGCCCAGGCGCAGGAAGATGCCGAGCGAATCGCTGCCGACCTCCGGGCCGACCTGCCCGGGCAGGAGATCACGATCGGCCAGATCGGCTGCGTCCTGGGCACCCATACCGGCCCTCGAGCGCTGGGGATCGTCTACATCAAAGAGTAGTGTCCTCCCCACCGTGTGGGGAGGTGGTCCGGAGGGCCGGAGGGGCTCGTGGACACTATTCGCTCCTCCCCATTCATGGGGAGGTGGCCCGGAGGGCCGGAGGGGCTCGTGGATCCTATTCGCTCCTCCCCATTCATGGGGAGGTGGCCCGGAGGGCCGGAGGGGCTCGTGGATCCGATTCAGGCCGAGAGTGAGAAATCCGAAGCGAGCTTCACATTGTGACCTGGTAGCGGCCATACCCGAAGCACCGGCGGTGTGACGGCGACCAGCCTTGGCAGCGCGATTGTCACGAAGCGGAAAACCCGGTCGTGGTGGGCTCCCCAAGCCAGGCCATACTGGGCGCGCAGAGTCGCCGGCAGCAGCCCGGCGGTGATCACCTCCCACGGGATGAACACCGCACCGGGCAACCTCAGCAACCTCGGCCGCACCACAAGCTTCGCAAGGTCTCGGGCCTGCGGGCCGACCGTGACCGGCCCGCCGTCGATCATCCTCTGAAGGTAGCTCTGGAAATCTGTGTGCCGGTCCGGAAAGCGATCGCGCGGGATTCCCAGCAGCTCGCCCAAAACCTTCATCTCCTGGTAGAAGACCTCACGGTCATCGCCGTCCAGGCGGCGCACGAATATCTCATATGTCACAAGAGCCGTGTCGACCAGCGTCGCGTGGACCCACATCAGCAGATCAGGGTCGAGCGCGCGATAGCCGTCTCCAACGACGCGTCCGTGCACCCGGTTGACCGACCGCGCCGCGGCCAGCGCCGTCTCCCGTTCGCCAAAAACGATTGCCATCACCATGCGGATCGTGCGGCGCAACCGGTACATCGGCCGAGCCCGAAAATCCGAGTGTTCGTCCACTCCCGCGGCCACCTTCGGGTGAGCCAGCTGCATCAACAGAGCTCGCCCGCCGCCCAGCAGCAGCACGTTCTCCCGGTTCACGCGCCTGATGATCGCGTCGTCGGGGAAGAGGCCGGCCCGCATGAAATCCATTAAAACAGCCGCCGGTTAATCTCTAGCGAATGGGCCAACAGTTTTTCAGCTTCGGAGCCGCGTTTCTAGGCTCGGCGGTCGAATCGACCGAGGCCCTCACGATCGTGCTTGCGGTCGGCCTGACGAGAGGCTGGCGCGCGCCGCTCCTGGGCACGGTGGCCGCGCTCGCCGCGCTTGCCGTGCTGGTGATCTTCTTCGGCCAGCTCATCGTGACGCGTATCCCGGACTCGGCGCTGAAGCTTCTCGTCGGGACGCTGCTGCTCCTGTTCGGCCTGCGCTGGCTGCACAAAGCAGTGCTGCGTTCAGCGGGAGTGGTGGGACTGCACGACGAGGAGCGCGCGTACCAGAGCACCGTCGACCAGCTGGAAAACGCCACCGATTGGGTTGGCTTCATCCTCGCGCTGAAGGGAGTGTTTCTCGAGGGACTCGAGGTCGTCTTCATCGTGATCGCGGTCGGCGGCACCGGCAAAGGTCTTCCAGTCGCGGTCGCCGGCGGGCTCCTTGCGATGGTCGTGGTCGCGATCACCGGCGTGGTCGTACGGAAGCCGCTCGCGCGAGTGCCCGAGAACACGCTGAAGTACGCGGTCGGGGTAATCCTCACCAGCCTCGGCACGTTCTGGGCCGCCGAGGGGATGGGCGCGTCGTGGCCCCTCGACTTCGTCTCGATCGGCGGCCTCGCGATCATCTACTTCGGCGCGTCGCGGCTGGCCGTCACGTTGATCCGGCGGCCCACCCTCGCGTGAAGTTTCTGCGCGCGGCGGTCCGGGAGGTGGTCGGCCTCTTCGTCGGCGACTGGCTGCAGAGCGTGGTTATCGTCGTCATCCTGGCCGCAGGCTGGCTTGCGGTATCGAGGGTGGGCGCACCCGCGGTGGTCCTGCTCGTCCTCCTTATAGCCGGCCAGATGATCTGGTTCGCGCGCGCCGAAGCGCGTCGAGCGCGAAAGCCCGCATAGCGCTCTAAGTCGTCGCGGCGACGATCTCTGAGTTGAAGCGGTCGATCAGCGGCTTGTAGAACGCGTCGATCTGCGTCCCGATCTGGTCGATGTTGTACGTGCCGATCCTGGTCAGGTCCGCCTGCACGCTGGCCTGGTATGTCGCGACGGCACTGTCGTCTCCCGCGAGCTGCGCGTCGAGCTGCTTGCCGTAATCCGTGACGAATGACTGGAAGTCGACCATCAGGTCGTGCAGCGCTGGCGGAAGTCCTGGGGACGTGGACAGCTGCGCCGCCTGTTCCACGTCGCTCTTCATTGTCGAAAGGGTCGTCTTCGCTCCGTTGAGATCGCCTGCGCCGCTCTGACTGTTGAGGTTGGCGAGGTCGGCCAGTCCCGTATACAGGGCATGCCAGAAGTGGCCGTCGAGGACTTCATCGGCCGAGACCGTCCGCGCCGCGTCGAGCGCCTTGCGGGCATGTGCTATGCGCGTCGATTCGCGATTGAGGCTGCTTCGTCCGACCAGCGTGAGCCACGGGTTGTGGCCGAGGTCGCGCGCCGCCGTGCTCAGCGATGCGTCATCCTGATTGATCGTTTGTGTCGCAAGCTCCGAGTTGGCCACCGACTTGTCGACCAGCGCGAGCGCCTGCTGCGAATTGAAGGCCGACGTGCCGTTCAGCGCGCTGAGCTGCGAGTTGAGGTCGTTGAACGTGGCGTTCAGCGCATTCTGGTGTGACACGACGGTGTTGAGCGTGTGCTCTGCGTTCGTGACCCGCGATCCCGAATACACAAGCCCGGCTCCGGCGTAACCGATGAGCCCAATGATCAGGATGAGGATGACTGCGATCTCGATTCGCTTCCAGCTCATGACTTTTTGGAACATACCGTAGATGGCGATCCTGGTTCTTCCACGCACTCTCGACGCGCCGGTCTCGAACCTGGCCGACGTCGGTCCCACGAATGCAAAACGTCTCGAAAAGCTCGGGGTCAGGACGATCCGCGATCTCCTGCTCACCCTGCCGTTCGGCTGGGAGTCTTACGGCGGACCGGCGACGATCTCTTCGCTCGAACCCGGGACGCAGGCGACAGTCGTCGGCTGGGTCAAATCGATTGCGCCGAAGATCACGCGCCATCGGCGGATGAAGCTCACCGAGGCCGTCATCGAGGATGACGGTGGTGCGCCAATCCGCGTCGCGTGGTTCAACCAGCCGTTCGTCGCGAAACAGCTGCACAGGGGCGACCGCGTTGCGATCGCAGGGACCGTGAAACGCGGTTACGTCGGAATGCTCGAGATGCAGAATCCGCACTACGAGCGGCTCGACCAGAACGCGGACACGCAGCCCGCGCGTGTGGGCGGCATGATGCCGAAATACCATCTCGTCGAAGGCCTGAGCTCGCGCAAGATCGCACGGTGGGTTGAATCGGCATTGCCCCTCGCCGGCCAGCTCGAGGACCTGCTACCTGAGGATGTGCGGCGGCGCCACCATCTGATCGACGTCGCTGACGCCGTTCGCCGCGGCCACAAGCCGGACGGCGATGCCGACTTCGGCGAGGCGCGCCGGCGCATGGCGTTCGCCGAGCTGTTCGAGCTGCAGGCGGCATTCGCGCTCATGCGCGCAAACATCGCCGCCGAGCCCGCGTCGCTGATCAAGTACCGGCAGGAGGTCATCGAGGCTTTCAAAAAGGGACTGGGCTTCGAGCTCACGAACGCGCAGCGCAAAGCGACATGGGAAGCATTTCAGGATATGGAGCGAACGATCCCCATGAACCGCCTTCTCAACGGAGACGTCGGTTCCGGCAAGACGGCGGTGGCGGCAGCGTGCGCCGCGATGGCCCACGCCTCGGGGCTGCAGACCGTGGTGATGGCGCCAACTGAGATCCTCGCCCGCCAGCACCTGCGTCGATTTCGCGCCTACCTGGAGGACAGCGTGCCCGGCCTCACGGTGGAGCTCCTCGTGAGCAGCCAGACCGCCGCTGAGCGGCGGCGTGTGAAAACCGCGGCTGCATCGGGCCACTGTGCTCTGGTCGTCGGCACGCAGGCGCTGATCGAGGAGGACGTCACGTTTTCCAACCTTGGACTGGCGGTCGTTGACGAGCAGCACCGCTTCGGCACGCGGCAACGGGAGATGCTCCGCGCCAAGGGACTCGGCCGGCCGCACTTCATGGCCATGACCGCGACGCCGATCCCGCGCTCGCTGGCGCTCGCCCTGTACGGCGAGATGACGCTGTCGGTGATCGACGAGCTGCCGCCGGGCCGAACCCCGATCGAGACCGAGGTCATCGGCCCTGAGCAGCGCGCCCGGGCCAACGAGCTCGTGCGGGCGGAGGTCCTGGCCGGTCATCAGGCGTTCGTCATCTGCCCTCTGATCGAGGAGTCGGAGGTGCTGGCCGCGAGGTCCGCGACTGCCGAATACGAGCGCCTGAAGCGCGACGTGTTTCCGGACCTCGAGCTCGGTCTCATCCATGGACGCCTCAAAGAGAAGGAGGAGGTCATGCAGCGTTTCGTCGCCGGCCAGATCCAGGTCCTGGTCGCGACCGCCGTGGTCGAGGTAGGTGTCGACGTGCCGAACGCGAGCGTGATGATGATCGAGGGCGCGGAGCGCTTCGGCCTCGCTCAGCTGCATCAGTTCCGCGGCCGCGTCGGCCGCGGCGCGGCGAAGAGCTGGTGTCTCCTCCTCACCGACGACCCGAACGACTACAACATGAGCCGCCTCGCCCTGCTGACAAGCATCCGGGACGGCTTCAAGTTGGCCGAAGAGGACATGCGCATTCGCGGCATGGGCGAGCTGATGGGGCCGCGCCAGCACGGCATGTCGGACGTTGCGATGGCGTCGCTGCAGCAGCCCGAGCTGCTGAGCGAGGTGCGTCAGGAGGCGGAGCGGATCATCGAGTCCGATCCCGGCCTGGACGGCCACCCTGTGCTCAAGGCGACGATCGCGCGCCGCCTGGAGCTGACCTCGATCAGCTAGGTACGTACGCGGCCGTCAGCATCCCGAAGTAGGTCGGCGCCTCGTACGAGATCAAGGTGCCTCGCCAGCCGCCGGTCGCGCCGTGGAGCATCAGCATCTGCCACCAGCTGTCCGCTTTCGCCAGCTCGACGAATTCACGCTTGATCTCGACCAGTCGCTCGAGGCGGTTGCTCCTCACGATGTCGCAGACGAGCGCGTCATATTCGGCGGCTGCGGGGTGAAACCCGTACGGCCCGTCCTGGCGATGGGCATGTCCGTGGTCGGCGCTGGCGATGAACGCGACGCGCCGGCCCGATGCCGCAGCCGCGCCGGCGATCGCCGCGCCCGCGGTGATGTGATCCGACGCGGCCAGCTCGCGCGCCGGCGTCACAACGACGACCGGCGCCGGCGTCTGGCTCCTTCCACCCATGAACCACAGCGGGATCAGCACGCCCCAGTCCATGGGGGCGACCGCCGTCGAGGGATCGTTGGACCCAAAGCTCACCGCGGCGGAGGGCACGCCGGCCGCCGCGAACGACTCGAGGACGCGCCACGCGAGCTCCGTCTCCGAAGGCGCGTCCAGCTCGACCGGCGGCGTCACGCCGTTCAGCTTGCCTTTGAGCCGGCCGGCGACGATGACGCCGAGCGCGTTGGCGATGTGCACGTTGTGCGGCGTGGCCACCACCACGACCTCCGGCTTCGCGGCGAGAAAGCGGCGTCCGAGCTCCTCCATCCCGGCGCGAGTCGCAGCCGCGACCTCACGCTCGCCAGGCGAACAAGCCTCTGCGATCGCAATACCGCCATGAGGCGCAATAGCAGCGAACACAAGAGTCACTAGAAGAGTGTCCTCTCCATTTATGGAGAGGTGGCCGGAACGGCCGGAGGGGCTGGCATTGATTAATTAAAAAAGTCGCCTCCCCATTCATGGGGAGGTGGCGCGCAGCGCCGGAGGGGAGGTGGAATCACCACAGACGATACTAAGCACCAATGGACGTTTCACCGCTGCGATTGACGGAGTACAGCCACGGGGCCGGTTGAGCCTGCAAGCTCAGCCCGGTGGAGCTAGGGCAGGTACTCGGGGCGCTGCCCCCGATCGTCGATCCCAACGTGCTGCATGGCGCGGCCGCCCGTGATGACGCGGCGGTCTACCGCATCGCGCCCGACCGCGCGCTCGTCGCGACGGTCGATTTCTTTACGCCGATCGTGGACGGCCCCGCCGACTTCGGAGCCATCGCGGCGGCCAACGCACTGAGCGACGTCTACGCGGTAGGCGCGCGGCCGCTTTTCGCGTTGGGCATCACAGCGTTCCCGCGCGACAAGCTCGGCACGGGCCTGCTCGAGAAGATCGTCAGCGGGGGCGCGGCCAAGCTTGCGGAGGCGGGCGTCCCGGTGGTCGGCGGCCATTCGGTCGACGACGCCGAGCCGAAGTTCGGCTACGCGGTCATCGGCGAGGTGCATCCGGACCGCGCCATCGGCCACGAGTCCGCGCACGCAGGTGACGTTCTATTTCTGACCAAGCCGCTCGGGACAGGCCTGGTCACGACCGCCATCAAGCGCGGCCTGTGCCCACCCGCGCTGGAAAGCGCCGCGGTCGCCGTGATGGCCACGCTCAATCGCGAGGCGTCCGAGGCCATGGTCGCGGCCGGCGCGACCGCCGCCACCGATGTGACCGGCTACGGGTTGATCGGCCACCTCGCGAACCTCAAGGGCGGAGCCGACCTCCACATTGGCGCCGTGCCCTACCTGGATGGTGTGCGCCAGCTCGCGGAGCGCGACCTTTTTCCAGATGGCAGCCGCCGCAACCACGCCGCCTACCGCGACCTCGTCGACTGGGGCGCCACCGCCGAGCTCGACCAGATGATGCTGTGCGACGCTCAGACGAGCGGTGGCCTCCTCGTCGCCATCCCGTCCGAAAACGCATCTCGATTCGACCGCTGGACGCGGATCGGCGTCATGCGCAGCGACGGCAAGATCCGGATCGTTTGATGGGCAAGCTGCGAGTGAGCGGGGGAGAGGCGCGCGGCCGCCGGCTCAAGGCGCCGAAGAACATCCGGCCGACGCAGGGCATGGTGAAGCAGGCGATCTTCAACATGGTGGGTCCACGGATCGAAGGCGCCGAGGTGCTCGACCTGTTCGCGGGTTCCGGAGCGCTGGGCATCGAGGCGCTCTCCCGAGGCGCGGCCCGCGTCACGTTCGTGGACCAGCAGCCGCGCGGTCTTGCTATCCTGCGGCAGAACTTGGACGCCCTCGGCTTCAAGGCACGCGCGCAGGTCGTCCGCGGTGACGTCGTGCGGTGGCTCGAGGCGTCCCCCGATGCGATCAAGTCCGCCACCTTCGTTTTTCTCGACCCGCCTTACGAAGACGTGGTGCTCGACCGCGCCCTTGACGTGCTCGACCGCGAGGTCACCGGCGCCACGGTGCTCGCGGAGCATTCGCGCCGCCAGACCCTGCCAACCCTGAGCCGCCTGCGAGTCGACCGCGAGCGCCGCTACGGCGACACCCTGGTCACGGTGCTCACGACTTGATGGCGCGCAACAACCTGAACCGCGTGCCGAACTCGAAGTTGGCCGTGTATCCCGGCAGCTTCGACCCGTTCACCAACGGACACCTCGACGTAGTCGACCGCGCGCTGGGCATCTTCGACAAGCTCATCGTCGCGGTGGCCGCAAACCCGGAGAAGCGTCAGCCGTTGTTCACCGTCGACGAGCGCCTCCAGCTGATCAGGGCTTCTGTCAACGGCCGCGATCGCGTAGAGGTGGCGAGCTTCACAGGTCTGACCGTCGAGTTCGCGCGCTCGCGCGGCGCGAGCACGCTGGTCAAGGGCTTGCGGGCCTACTCCGACTTCGACGCTGAGCTGCAGCAGGCGCTGATGAACCGCAAGCTCGCGCCGGACATCCACACCGTCTTCCTGATGTCTGGCTTCGCGCACATCTTTGTCTCGTCAAGTATCTTGAAGGACATCGCCAGCTACGGCGGGAAGGTCTCGGACCTGGTCCCGCCACCGGTTGCGAGAGCGTTGAAGGAGAAGTTCAGATAAAGGTCGACGAGCTGCTTGACCGTTTCGAGTATCTGATCCAGAACGCGCGCCATGTCCCGCTCTCGACTCAGATCATGCTGAACGAAGATGAGCTCATGGAGCTGATCGACCAGATCCGGTTCAACCTGCCAGACGAGATCAAGCAGGCCAACTGGACCGTTTCCGAGCAGCAGCGCATCGTCGCCGAGGCCCACGCCGAGGCCGCGCGGACGATGTCGCGCGCCAACGAGCGCGCGGAGGAGGCGGCCTCAGAGCACGAGATCCTGCGCCGCGCCGAGCGTCACGCCGCGCAGGTCGTGAAGGACTCGCAGGCGAAGGGTGATCAGATCATCCGTGAGGCAGAGGCGTACGCGCTGGAACAGCTGAAGCAGCTCGAGGCCCACCTCGGGCGCACGCTGCAGACCGTGCGGCGTGGGGTGGAGGCGCTGCAGGCCAACCAGCCGCAGGCCGAAGAGACCGCCGACCGGGCGGCCGGCAGCTAGCTTCCCGTAGAATTCCCGGGCCATGGCTCTACCGAAGGTCAAGCTATCCAAGTCGAAGAAGGGCCGCCGCCGCTCGCACCTCGCGCTGGCGCTGGTCCAGATCCAGGCCTGCCCGAACTGCAAGCACATGAGGCGACCACACTCGATCTGCCCGAACTGCGGCCACTACGGCCCGGGCGCCGGCCGCGAAGTCATCAAAGCTAAGGAATAGCCAGAACGTGTCCTCCCCATTCATGGGGAGGTGGCCTGAAAGGCCGGAGGGGCTGATGGCTCCTCCCCATTCATGGGGAGATTGGCTCCTCCCCATTCATGGGGAGGTGGCGCGAAGCGCCGGAGGGGCTTGAGATAGTGGCACATAGCGTGGCGTTTCTCTTTCCCGGCCAGGGTTCGCAGCAGCCCGGCATGGGAGTCGAGCTTCTTCAAGATGACGAGGTCTCGGCGCTGTGCGACCAGTGTGCGTCGACCGCGAACATCGACCTGCGCACCCTCCTCACCACCGCCTCCGACGACGAGCTGCGCCTGACCCAGAACGCGCAGCCGGCACTCTGCTTTGCTGGCATCGCGCTTACCCTCCTGCTTCGCCGCCGAGGCATTGAGCCGGCCGCGACAGCGGGTCATTCGGTCGGCGAGTACGCAGCGCTGGCCACGGCCGGGTCGATCGGCGCACCGCAGGTGATCAAAGCGGTGGTCGAGCGCGGCAAAGCCATGGCCGACGCCGCGCCCGCCGGCACCAGCTCGATGGCCGCCGTCCTCGGCCTCGACGCGCAGGCGATCGAGGTCGCATTTGCGGGGATGAACGATGCTTGGCCCGCCAACTACAACACGCCGACGCAGACGGTGATCGCAGGCACGATGACTGGCCTCGAGGTCGCGACGCAGCGTCTCCAGCTCGCCGGTGCGAAACGTGTCATCCCCCTCAACGTCAGCGCGGCATTCCACACGCCGCTCATGGCACCTGCGGCAGAACGTCTGCGCGCCGCGCTCGACCGCGTGGAGTGGCGCACGCCGCGGATTCCGGTGATGGCAAACCTCACCGGCAGACGCCACCAGGATGGGGATCGGATCCCGCATGTCCTCGAGATGCAGCTTCGTTCCCCCGTGCGCTGGTCGGCCTGCATCGCGTCTCTGCTCGAGCTTGGGTGCGACACGTTCATCGAGGTCGGGCCGAAGCGCGCGCTGACCGGGATGATGCGCGAATTGGCCCCCGGCCGGGCCGCACATGCCGTCGCAGCTCCAGCCGCGGTCGAGGAGCTCGAAGTCACGTAAGGAAGCAGGCGACAAAGCGTTGCCTGGCGAGGTTCTGCCCCTTGACTCGTCGCGGAAGGCCGGGCGCAGAATCTCGCGCGGTGGACTGCGGTCCACCCCTCGGCGTGTCCCCACGCGCCAACCGCCTAGTCGGGTTCTCACGGAGGTGAGAGATGCATACAGGCGTAGTCAAGACGACCTTCAAGAAGACCGACCTCGACCAAGCGATCGAGGAGTACAAGAAGCAGGCGCTTCCGGCGATCGCGACCCACCAGGGCGCCCGGTCAGCATTCTTGCTGCTCAACCGCGAGACGGGCGACGCCATATCGATTGCGATGTACGAAGACGAGACGGCCGCAAAGTCGTTTGCACCCAAAGCCGAGAAGCTCATCGAATCGTTGAAGAAGTATCGAGCGGGCACGGCCGAACCGAAGCGAGAGCTTTACGAGCTGGCAGTGTCGACGCAGATCGAGGCAAAGTCCGTTGTCGAGCGTGGCAACAAGAACTTCAACGCGCACAACCTGGAAGCAATCGCGCGCGACGCGACGCCGGACAGCGAGATGACGGCACCCGGCGACGTCAAGCTCAAAGGACCGCAGGCGATCAAGGAGTACAACCAGAACTTCATCACGGCGTTTCCGGACGCTCGCGTGGAGGCGAAGAACACGTTCGCGCAGGGCAACCACGTCATCGTGGAAGGTGTGTTCACCGGGACGCACAACGGAACCTTGAAAACGCCGATGGGTGATGTACCCGCCACGGGACGCAAGGTCAAGGGCGAGTTCATCCAGATCTTCGAGGTCGATCGGGGTCTCGTTAAGAAACTCAACCTGTTGTACGACCAGGTCCAGCTGATGACCCAGCTCGGCATGGCCCCGGCGCCGCCGCAGCAGGCGGTCAAGACCAACCGGTAGAGAAGTTAAGGGCGTAAGGGCCGGGGGCCGCGCGGAGCCCCCGCCCCTGGGGCGGCCCCGCCTGTCGAGCTCCCTGCTCGGTGTACAGTAGACCGCGTATGGAAACTCAAAAGCTGAGCTTCGAGGACTTCAAGAACATTATCGTCGAGCGACTTGGATGCGAGCCCGAGCAGGTGACGATGGACGCGTCGTTCCAGGAGGACCTTAACGCCGACTCGCTCGACCTCGTCGAGCTTATCTACGCCTTCGAGGAAAACACAGGCCTCGAGATCCCCGACGAGGACGCAGAGAAGATCACGACCGTGGGGCAGGCCTGGGAGTACATCCAGGAGAAGGCCGGCTCATAGCACAGCCTCAGTCTGCAGTCCCGCTCGCCCAGTCACTGCAGCAGCTCCAGCAAAAGATCGGCATCCACTTTCGCGACCCCGGACTCCTGCTCGAAGCCGTCACCCACAGCTCATTTGCGAACGAGAGCCCCTCCATCTCTCCCCGTGACAACGAGCGCCTCGAATACCTCGGCGACGCCGTCCTCCAGCTGATCGCGGCCGAGTATCTCTACAAGCACCACCCAGGTGCCACCGAAGGCGAGCTGACGCAGACGCGCTCCGCGATGGTCAACACCAACACGCTCGCCCAGCTCGCCGAGCAGCTCGGCCTGGGCGACTATCTCTATCTCGGGAAGGGCATCGCGAAGGGAGGCGGCCGCAACCTCAAGTCGCTCCTGGCCAACGCCTTCGAGGCAGTCCTCGGCGCGGTGTTTCTCGACGCCGGCTACGACGCCGCCTATCACTACTACCTCAACCGATACCGCGCCCTCCCGTCACCCATCCGCGACGAGAACTTCAAGGGCCGCCTGCAGCAGGTCGCGCAGGAGCGCTTCGGCGAGACGCCTGTCTACGACAGCGAAGGCGCGCGAGTGGGCCAGCACCGCGAGTACACCTCGGTCGTGTTCGCCGGCGCGCAGCCGCTCGGCACGGGCCACGGAGTCAGCAAGCAAGAAGCGGAGCAGGACGCAGCACGCGCCGCCCTCGAGAGCCTCCTCGGCTCGACGACCGAGGCGCCCGCGGCCAAGACTGCCAAGACCCGCTCTCGCCGCGCCCCGCGCAAAAAGCGCGAGACGCCGCCGTCCGAGCCGTCGCCGGCGGAGCCCTCGGCGCTGGAGACGGTCCCTGCCGAGGTGGTGCCCCTCCACGCGATGGCCGAAGAACCGGTGGCCCCCGCCCCGCGCAGCAGGCAGTTCGGGGAACCGATCGAGTAAACTCCGCGCCAGTTTGTTCCTCAGGTCCCTGCAATTGCTGGGCTTCAAAACCTTTGCCCGGCAGACCGAGATCCAGTTCGACGGCGGAGTGACCGCCATCGTTGGCCCCAACGGTTCGGGGAAGACGAACATTGTCGACTCCATCAAATGGGTGCTTGGCTCGGGCCAGGCTCGCGACATTCGCGGCAAGAAGATGGAGGAGGTCATCTACGCCGGCGGCGAGCGGCGTTCGCGCGCCTCCTACGCCGAGGTCACCATGGTTTTCGACAACACGGCCGGCCGCCTGCCCGTCGACTACCACGAGGTCGCGATCAAGAGGCGGGTGGAGCGCGACGGTGAGAGCGACTACTTCCTCAACGGCACCCGGGTGCGACGCCGCGACCTCATCCACCTGCTCGCCTCGACGGGCCTGACCGTCGACTCGTACGCGATCATCGACCAGCACGACATAGAGCACATCGTCGTGTGCACCCCGGCTGAGCGCCGGCAGCTGCTGGAGGAAGCCGCGCAGGTGCGCGGCGTCAAAGCCCGCCGCCAGGAGGCGGTGCAGAAGCTGCAGGACCTCGCGGCAAATCTGCTCCGGCTCGAAGACCTGAAGACTGAGCTCGGGCCGCGTCTCGAAACACTGCGTGCCCAGGCCGCCGCCGCCCGGGAGGCCGCCGAGGCAAACGGCAGGCTGGAGCTCCTTCGCGGCAGCATCGTGTGGGAAGAGTGGCGAGAGGCGCGGGACGCCCACCGCCGCGCGTCGGCCCAGGTCCAGTCGCTGGAGCGCCGCCTCATCGAGGCGCGCGAGCAGTCCCGAGTCACGGAAGAGGAATTTCAATCGGGCCGGGCCGCCATGCAGGAAGCCCAGGACCGGCGCCTTGCCCGACAGCGAACGCTGGGCCAGCTTCGGCTCGAGCTGTCCGACGCCGAGCACCGGCTGCAGCTGGCCGAGGAGAGGCTCGAGAACCGCAAGTCCGTGGCCGAGACCGCCCGCCGCGCCGAGGCCGAGAACAAAGCTGTCCTCGAAGCGGCGGCCGACCTGCACAAACAGCTGACCAAAGAGCTCGCCCTCGAGGCCCTTCCTGTCGAGGAGGTTGCCGAGACCGAGCTCGCCGAAGCCGAGAGGCGGGCCAAGGTCGCGGAGGAGGCGGCGGTAGCGCTGGCCAGACTTCGCTCTGAGCTCGAGGGCATCGAATCCCTCCGACCGGACTCGTCCTCTGGCGTCCGTCTCGGCGAGGTCATCACGGCGCGGCCCGGCTACGAGGCAGCGCTGGCGGCGGTGCTGGGCCCGCTGCTCGACGCGATGGTCGTGGCCGACGAAAGCGCAGCGATGGAGTCGACACGCGCGACCGACAGGCAGGTCACAGCCCTCTTCCCGGTGGACGGAGTTGAGCCGGTCGACGGTTCGCTCTACCACCACGTCGAGATCCGCGATGGTTACGAAACCATCGCCCGCCGGCTGCTGGGCGGGGTGGTGGTCGGCCGCGACGTGACAGTCGAAGGCGTCTACAGCGAGCCGGGCATGATCCGATCGGGCGCGGACCCGCGCGTGGCCCTGGAGGCGCGCCGGGCCGAGCTCCAGCGGCGGATGCCGAAGCTCGAGGCAGACGCGTCGCTCGCCCATGACACAGCCAGCGAGCTGCGGCGCCTGCGGGAGGCGATGGAACGCGGCCAGATGCGCAACCGCCTGGATTCGATTCGCCGGCAGGCGGCAATGGTGGAGGAGGACCTCGCCCGACTGACGGCCGTATCCGAGGACCGCCGGACGCGCGTAGTCCAGGCCGAGCAGGCGGTGACGACCGCGTCCGAATCGATTCCCGAGCTGCACCGCGCCGCCGAGGGTGCGCGCCAGGTGCTGACGAGCGCCGAGCACGACGCCCCTGAGGACGAGGCCGAGATGGCGGAGAGCGCCAAGCGCCTTGTCGCCCTCGAAGAGGCCCGGATCGACGCCCGCCTTCGGGCAGGCAACCTGGAAGGCAACATGGAGCTGATCGCCCGCGAGACCGAGCTGCTGCAGGCGAAGATGGATGAGATCCGCGCCCGCATGCCGGACGGCGTCGCGCCCGAAGAGGTGCCGGGTGGCAAGGCCCGCGAGCGCGAGATGCGCGCCCTGGAGCGGCGCCTCGAGGAGATCGGCCCGACGAACGCCCTGGCCGAATCCGAATGCCGCGAGCTCGAGGAGCGCTACGTGAACCTGGCCGAGCAGCTCGAAGACATCACCAGGGCGCGTGCCGACCTGGAAAACCTCATCTCCAAGCTGCGCGAGGAGGAAGAGTCGCGCTACGAGGCGGTCTTCGGCGCCGTCGCGGCAAACTTCCACGAGTACTTCGCCGAGCTGATCCCCGGCGGGCGCGCCACCCTGCGTCACGCGGAGGGTGACGAGGGCCCGCGCACCGGCGTGGAGATCCTCGTCCAGCCTCCGCGCAAGAGACTGCAGAACGTCACGCTCCTTTCCTCCGGTGAGCGCTCGCTCGCCGCGCTCGCCCTGGTGCTCGCGCTGGACGAGGTCAACCCGAGCCCCTTCACGATCCTGGACGAGGTCGATGCGGCGCTCGACGACGCAAACGTGGACAGGTTCGGACAGATGGTCGCGCGCCTCGGCGCCCAGCGCCAGTTCCTCGTGATCACGCACAACCACGTGACCATGTCCTACGCATCGACGCTTTACGGCATTCATCTGGACGAGAGCGGTTCGTCGCACCTCGTCTCGGTCCGTCTCGAGGACATCCGCAAGCCCGCGAGCCGAGCGGCGACCACAGCCCAAGCAGGCTGAGCGAGCCGAAGCCCAGCCTCTGGAGTCGAGTCGGCAGCCGCACGCGCGGCGTGCTGGCGGCAGGTCTTCGCTCGCTCAGCCCGCCCCTTGCATCCGGTTTCTACGAAGGGCTCGAGGAGGTGCTGGTCGCAGCCGACCTCGGCCCCGCGATGGCAGCTCGCCTTACGGCGGGCGTCCGCTCTCGCGCCCCTCGCACACGCGAGGAGGCCGCCGAGGCACTTGTCGCGGCGGCCTCCGCAGTGATGTCGAAGCAGCCTCGCGAGCTGAACCTCGCCGGTAACCCCGCCTGCATCTTGCTCTACGGAGTGAATGGCGCGGGCAAGACGACGACCGCCGGCAAGCTCGCCCATCGACTCCGCGCTGAGGGTCGCAAGCCTCTCATCGTCGCGGCCGACACCTACCGCGCCGCGGGGATCGAGCAGATGGTGCTCTGGGCAGAGCGCGCCGGCGTGCCTCATTTCGACGGCTCCAGCGGAGCCGACCCTGCGTCGGTCGTGTTCGATGGAGTACAGACCGCGCACAAGCGAGGCCACGACGTGGTCATCGCCGACACGGCGGGCCGCCTCCAGACCCAGCGCAACCTCATCGAAGAGCTGGGCAAGGTGGGGCGCGTCGTAAGCAAGGCCCTGGACGGCGCGCCATACGAATCGCTGCTTGTCCTCGACGCCGTGATCGGTCTCACCAGCGTCGTCCACGCGCGCGCGTTCAACAAAGCAATCCCAATGACGGGCCTCGTGCTCGCAAAGCTCGACAGCAGCGCCAAAGGCGGCGCCGCGATCGCCATCGAAGCCGAGCTCGACGTGCCGGTGAAACTGGCCGGAGTGGGGGAGGGCATCGACGATCTCGTGCCCTTCGACCCGGCGGCCTTCGTGCGCGCCATCTTCGACTAGATGTTGTCCTCCCCATTCATGGGGAGGTGGCTCCTCCCCGTCTCATCGGGAGGTGGCCCGGAGGGCCGGAGGGGCTGCTTCCCTTCCCCGCTCGCCGGGGAAGGTGGGCGTGGCTGCCAAGCAGCCCCGCCCGGATGGGGAGTTCCAAACTCAATCCTCGGCGCAACGGTCATCAAGCGTCCGTCATCCGTCTTGACGATCTGCCAACCGCCCTCATGCACCAGCCAGTGATGCCGGTGGCAGAGCAGGACCTGGTTCTCGATCTCTCCGCCGCCGCCGTGCAGCCAGTGCACCAGGTGATGCCCGTCGCACCACAACGCCGGCCGCTCGCACCCGCCCCACTGGCAGTGCTGATCGCGCGCGATGAGCGCTCGGCGTCGCGGACCCTTGATGGTCCGCTCGCTCCGCCCGACATCGATCACGACCGAGTCCCGCATGAGGACGCGGGTCAGGCTGCAGTCACAGGCCCAGCGCTCGACTGTCTTCGACGCGATGGGGAGGGAGAACTCGTTCTCCGCGCCCGGCGCCCCGATGACACCGAGAAGGGTCTCGATCGAGCTCGTGACCTGCATCTGGACTCTCAGCCCGCCGCCGTGGCTGGCCAGCTCCACGAGAGCATCGGCGTAGCGTCTTTCCAGGTTCCGTCCGTCGTCCCAGCTCGTCCGACGGGCGAGCGGCTCGAGCGCCGTGCGCACCGCGGCGCCGCCGATGGAATCGAGTGCGCCACTGATCAGCAGTCCGCCGTCCTCGCCCTTGCTCAACCACAGGCGCCGATTCTCGACAAGCTCCACCTGCTCAGCCGCATAGCCTTCGGCGTCCACCGCGTGCCGGTAGTGGAGGCTCTCGTAATAGAACTTGCCCGGCGAGACCTTGCGCGCCACATCGAGCAGCTGCGTCTCATCGAACCGCGCCCCGGTCGCCATCGCTGTCCGCGCCATCACGGCCAGGTTGCTGAAGCCGATCTCGCCGGCCTCCATCGCCTGGACGCTGGCCGCGATCTGGGCATGCCGCTGGCCGACCGCGATCCGATCGCCGGCCACCTTCTCGGTCAGGTTGCAGTTGAATCGGATCCAGTCGATCGGGGTGTTCGAGCCCTCATCGGACCAGTGATCGGTCTGGGCAAACTCCGCGGCGAGCTTCGACTGCTCCAGCTGGAGTGCGTCGATCTGACGCTGGATCTTGATCAACTCTCGGGCGATCTCAGCGCCCCGGGACACCATCTGAAGCACGCCTGGCAGCGTACGAACAACTGTTCGTCAGATCAACGCCCTTTACAGCCAAAAAACGCAACCCGAATCTGCGACAGTCGAAGGCAGTGCGAGCCGACCCCCACTGCCACACCATCTCCTCCGACGGCATGGTCACCCCGGCCCAGCTGGTCGCGGCCGCCGTTGCAGCCAAGCTCGACCTGATCGCGGTCACCGACCATGACACGATGGCCTCGGTCAAGGAGACGCAACAGCGTGGCGAGGACGCCGGCATCCAGGTGGTGGCCGGGCAGGAGATCACGACCAGGTGGCCCGCCCAGACCCACCTCCTGGCCTGGTTCCTGGATCAGCCCGTCAAGCGCAGAATGTCGCTCGCGGACAGCGTGAAGGCGATCCACGATCAAGGCGGGCTCGCGATAATCCCGCACCCGTTCATGCCTGTCTACGTCGCTTCGGTGCAGCCCGACATGCTGCGCAGGCTTATCGAGGACCATCCGATCGACGGGATCGAGATGGTCTTCACGGTCCCCATCGGCGCGAGGCGCCGCAAACAGCTCGACGCGTTCTACGCGGCAAACAAGGAGCGACTTGGCGCTGCGATAGGAGGCAGCGACTGCCACTTCGGCGAGCACGATATAGGTATCGCGGTCACCGAATACGACGGAGACTTCAAGACGGCGGTCAAGAACGCCGCCACCAGGCCGCGACGTCTGAAGGACAAGCGCGACGTGCCGCTCGGGATCGCCGCCCGCCAGCAGTGGCGGGCCCTCGTCGACCTACCTTTCAGGAGACTGCGCGGCCAGGTCTAGCAGCACCTCGTGCACCGCCGGCGAGGCCGCCAGGACGTTGCCCGTTTCGATCCAGCTGTCACCGCCCGACCAATCGGTGACGCGGCCGCCCACCTCCATCACCATCCCTGCCCCCGCGGCGAGGTCCCAGGTGTGGAGGCCGAGCTCGAAGAACCCGTCGAACGTGTTCGACGAGGTCCAGGCCAGGTCCAGGGCAGCCGCGCCCGCGCGGCGGAGGTCCTCGAAGCGCAGCAGCGCCTGTCTCATCACCGGCAGGTAGCGCGACAACAGCTTCTTGTTGCGAAACGGAAAGCCGGTGGCGACCACCGCGCTCGACGGGTCGACAACCCTATGCTGCGGCAGGCGGTCGCCATTCAAGAAAGCGCCCTCGCCGCGAGCGAAGGTGAACTCGAGGCTCAGAAAGGGTGCCAGAACAATGCCAACGGCCGGCCGGCCGCTGTCGAGCAGCGCCACCGACACCGCCACGATGGGAAACCCGCGCGTGAAGTTCGTCGTCCCGTCCAACGGGTCGACCGCCCACATCGTCTGGGCGCGCAGGCCGCCGCCCTCTTCGGCCAGCACGGCGATTCCAGGCGCCTCCCGGGCGAGGACTTCGAGGATCGCCGCCTCGGATCGCCAGTCCGTCGCGGTGACGTAGTCGCCGACGCCCTTCAGCTCGAACGCGCTCCCCGGCCTGGGCAGCCCTGTCTCGAGAATCACAGCGGCCCCCGCGCGTGCGGCGCGCAGCGCCACAGGAAGGAGCGAGCTCAGGCCTGCTTGTCCTCGAGGCCGAGGCCGAACATCGCCTCGAGGTCGTGGGCCGAGAACTGCTGAAACGCGACCATGGTCTGCGTCCGCGCGATGTGGTTGAGCTTGGCCAGGTGCTGGGTCACCACTTTGGCGAGGTCATCATGCTCGCGCACCCGGACGATCGCGATGAAATCCCAGTCCCCGGTGACCGTGTACACCTCCGCCACGCCGTCCACGTCGGCGAGCTCCGGGCCGAGGTGGGTGAGACCCTCGCGCTCGGCCTTGACGAGGATGAACGCGGTCAGCATGGAGTCACGTCGCGAGCACCGGAACCATCCCGCCGGTTGCCTCGCCGTAAGCCCACACGTCCATGTCGCCGTATTCGAGACCGTGGGCGCCGAGGATCGTGCAGATATGGGTCCGGTGGTCGTTGCCGTGGTGCAGCGCCTGGAGGAGCACCACGCCAAGGTGCAATTGGAACTGTCGGTCGCCGTACTGCGTATCGATCACGTCATCGGGGGTGATCCGTCCGGCGGCTTCGATGAGCTGGTTCCCGCCGCGTTCGGCGATCAGCCTGAGGGCGCCGACGCCCGGGAACTTATCCTTCTCATGGATCTGGGGCTCGTGCCCGACCATGCGTCGCAAATACCGCTGCTCTCCGCCCAGCAGGTGCTGCAGCGTCGCGGCGATGGTGCCGTACGTCCCCGGCGTGGTGAGCTGCAGCTGCTCGTTGCTCAACCTGGCGCAAACGTCGAGCAGGTGCAGGTTGGCCCACTTGTGATAGCGAAACGCTTCGATCAGCAGCGGCCCCACGACGCCCTGATTCTAAAACTTGGTAACCTGTCAAGGCATGGCACTTGACACCCTCCAGGCCCGTGGCCGGACGCTGGCCCTCTACGAGCGTTATGGGACGCTGCTGACAGAGCACCAGCGCGAGGTGCTGGACCTCTACCTGCGCAGCGATTGGTCCCTCGCCGAGGTGGCCGCCCACCAGGGCACATCGCGGGCCGCGGTGCACGATCTGCTCAGACGCTCGACCCGCGCCCTCCAGGAGTACGAGCGGAGGCTGGGCCTCCTGGCGGAGTCGACACGACGCAAGCGGGCGCTCGCAGCGGTCGAGCGCGAGCTGAACGGCCTGAAGCGCCGCCTGGAGAGGCTCGAAAGTGTTTGAGTCTCTGGGCGAGCGCCTCGCCGCGGCGCTGAAGAAGATCACCGGCAAGGGCGTGCTCCGGTCGGAGGACGTGGACGCCGCGCTGCGCGAGGTCCGCCTGGCGCTGCTCGAGGCCGATGTCAACTTCAAGGTCGTCAAGGATTTCGTCGAGCGCGTCCGGGCCAGGCTTGTCGGAGCGGAGATCTCTCCCGGCCTCACCGCGCCCCAGACCGTGGTCAAGGCCGTCAACGATGAGCTGGTCGATCTCCTGGGCGGCAACGCCGAAGGCCTTCGCTACGCGCCCCAGCCCCCGACGGTCGTGATGCTCGTCGGCCTGCAGGGTTCCGGCAAGACGACAACCGCGGTGAAGCTGGCGCTGATCGCCAGGCGCGATGGCCACCGGCCGCTCGTGGCCGCGCTCGACTACCGCAGACCCGCCGCGGTCGAGCAGCTCAGGACGCTGGCCGAGCGCGAGAAGGTCGCGTTCCACACGAGCCCGGGCGCCGTCGAGAGCATCGCCAGAAATGCAATCGCCGAAGCAAACCGCCTCAACAGCGACGTGGTCATCCTCGACACGGCCGGCCGCCTCCACGTCGACGCAGACCTCATGGACGAGCTGAAACAGCTCAAGTCCGCGGTCCCGGTCACCGAGACCCTGCTGGTCGCCGACTCGATGACCGGCCAGGAGGCGGTGAAGGTGGGGGAGGCGTTCGGCCAGGCGGTCGGGCTAGACGGTGTGATCCTCACCAAGCTCGACGGCGACGCAAGAGGCGGCGCGGCGCTATCCCTGAGAGCGGCGACCGGCCAGCGGATCAGGTTTGCGGGTACGGGCGAGAAGCCCCAGGACCTCGAGGTCTTCCTGGCCGATCGCATGGCGTCGCGCATCCTGGGGATGGGCGACGTGCTCTCTCTGATCGAGAAGGCGGAGCGAAACCTCGACACTGAAAAGGCGGCGGAGGTCGAGCGCCACCTGCGCGCCGGGCAGCTGAGCTTTGACGACTTCCTCGCCCAGATCCGCCAGCTGCGCGGCATGGGCTCGCTCGAAGGGATGCTCGACATGATCCCTGGCGCGGGCGGCCTGAAGGGCCAGCTCGCGGGCGCGGACACGGAAAAAGAGATGAGGCGCATGGAGGCCATCATCCTTTCGATGACGCCCAGAGAGCGGGCGCACCCGGAGCTCATCGACGGCGCACGGAAGCGCCGGATCGCCCAGGGCAGCGGCGTCCAGCCGGCCGACATCAACCGGCTGATCAAGGCGCGCGACGCCATGCAGAAGATGGCCAGGCAGCTCGGTCGGCAAGGCGGCAAACGAATCGGACTTCCACGAATCTATGGACAAGGAGGCGCAGGTTGGTAAAGATCAGGCTGAGGCGGATGGGGGCGAAGAAACACCCCTTCTACCGCCTGGTGGTGGCGGACGCGCGCTCACCGCGTGACGGACGCTTTATCGAGCACCTCGGGTACTACGACCCGATGACAGACCCGGTGCAGGTCAAGATCGACGTGGAGAAAGTGCAGAAGTGGCTGCAGCAGGGCGCCCAGCCAAGCGAGGCGGCGCGCAGCCTGTTGAAGCGGGAGGGAATCCTTGAGCGACGTGCAGAGAAACCGACCCCCACGGCGTGACAACTTTCGGCGGGGCGGCGGAGGAGGTTTCAACCGCGGCGGCTACCGCGGCGACAGGCCTTCCGGTCCGAGCGGACCTGGCATCGACTACCGAGCCCTGGTCGAGTACGTGGCGAAGTCGCTGGCGGAGAAGCCTGAGGACGTTTCTGTCGAGTCATTCGAGCGCGGCGGCGGCACAGTCGCCATCAAGGTGAAGCTCGCCGACGAGGACGTCGGGCGTTTCATAGGCAAGGCGGGCCGCAACATCGAAGCCCTACGCACGCTGGTGCGCGTGGCGTCGTCGCGCGACCGCAAGCGTGTGTTCGTCGACCTGGCCAACGCGCCTGTCGCTGGCCAGCATTTCGCGCCGCGCGGCCGGCGTCCATCAGGAGGCGAGGTAACGGCATGATCCGAGTCGGGCAGGTTACGGGGGCATATGGTCTCGAGGGTGCTGTAAAGGTCACCCCCTTGACAGACTTCCACGAGCGTTTCGACCCAGGCGCGTGCCTGATGCTGGACGGCTCCGAGCACCATGTGGAGTGGAGCCGGCCGAGCCAGCCGGGCATCGTGGTCAAGCTCAAAGGCATCGAGAACCGCACGATGGCCGAGCTGTTCCGAGGCCGCTATCTCGAGATCGCGGACGAGCACATGAGATCCCTCGAGCCCGGACGGTTCTACCACCGCCAGGTGGTGGGGCTGGCCGTGTTCTCCAGTTCGGGCGAGCGGCTCGGCGTGGTGGAGGAGGTCCTCGAGCGGCCTGCCAACGACGTCTGGGTCAGCAAGGACGGCGCGATCGAGCATCTGATCCCCGCCACGAAGGACGCTGTGGTCCAGGTGGACATCGCGCATGGCCGCATCGTCGTGGCCGACTGGCTGCTCAACATCGAGGACGCCCGAGAAAGCAACTGAGATGAGATTCGACGTCGTCACCATCTTTCCGGCCATGTTCGGGCCCGTGTTTCAACAGGGCGTCATCGGGCGCGCTGTCGAACGCGGCATGCTGGAGCTGCAAGCGCACGACCTGCGCGAGCACACACACGACCGGCACCGTCAGGTCGACGACATGCCATTCGGCGGTGGCCCCGGGATGGTGATGAAGCCCGAGCCGGTGATCGAGGCGGTGGAGGCGATCCGCGCCAGGAACTCCGGACCGGTCGTGCTCATGGAGCCGTGGGGTGAGCTACTCGACCAGAGGGTCGCGGCAGAGCTGGCCAACGAGACTGGACTGATCATCGTTTGCGGTCGTTATGAAGGCATCGACGATCGGGTGCGGGCGGCGCTGAACGCCCGCGAGATCTCGATTGGCGATTACGTGTTGAGCGGCGGTGAGATCCCGGCGATGGTCCTCATCGACGCGGTCGCGAGGCTCGTCCCAGGCGTGGTCGGCGATCCCGGCTCGCTGGCGCAAGACAGCTTCTCCGACGAGCTGACAGGCTGGCCGCAGTTCACCCGGCCCGCCGAGTACCGAGGCATGACCGTCCCTGAAGTGCTGTTGTCCGGCGACCACGCGCGCATCAAGCAGTGGCGCCGACAGCAGGCAGCGCAGAGACGCGTTCCACAACGTAAGGAGTTGAAGAAGACATGAACGTCATCCAGCAGCTCGAGAAAGAGCAGCAGAAAAAGAAGGTGCCCGCACTGCGTGCAGGCGACACGGTGAAGGTGCACGCCAAGGTCGTCGAGGGCACGCGCGAGCGCATCCAGATGTTCGAAGGAACCGTGATCCGAGTCACGGGCGGAGGCCTGCGCCAGAACTTCACCGTGCGGCGCGTGACGCACGGAGTCGGCGTCGAGAGGACGTTCATGATCCACTCGCCGCGCATCGACAAGATCGACGTCCTGCGCCACGGCGACGTGCGCCAGGGCCGGCTCTACTACCTGCGAGGCAAGGTGGGCCGCGAAGCCCGCATCAGAGAGCGCCGCCGCGTGGTCGCTGAGCCGGAAGCCGAAACGGCAGCTGAAGAGCCGGAAGCTGGTCAAGAAGGCGACGAGGTGGAGACGAAGGAACAGCCCTAGGTCGATTCACACCACGAGCGATTTGATAGCGGCGGTTACCCCGATGGCACTACAACAACTCCGGGCAGGCGGAGCGGTCCCTCGTTGTGTCAATCTCCTGCACTTATGGACGCGATCGACCACGTTGTGATGAATGCGCATCTTCACTACCTGGGAATGGCGGCGCGAGTCATCGAGCCTGTCATGAAACTTGCCGTGTTGACCTGCATGGATGCGCGCATCGATGCTGCCGCCTTGCTTGGGCTGCGGCCAGGAGACGCTCATGTGATCCGCAACGCCGGCGGCCGGGCATCGGGCGATGCATTGCGTTCATTAGCGATATCTCAGGCGATCCTCGGCACCCGTGAAGTGATGGTGCTTCATCACACGGATTGCGCTCTGGGTCGCTTCACCGAGTCAGACCTTGCTGAACGAATCACGGCAGCGACCGGCCATCCCTTTGCTGAAGAGCTCGGCTGCTTCACCGATCCGATCGATGCTGTGCTAGAGGACGTCGATCGGTTGAGGGGCTATACAGGTTTGGTTCATCGCGACAAAGTCCGCGGGTTCATGTACGACCTGGCTGCCAATGCTCTGAGAGAGGTCCTCGAACGCAAGAGCGCCTGTTAGGTCTCTGGCGTCGCGCACGGGCCGCGAAGCTGAGGAGTTCGATCGGACAAGTCAGAACCGGGGCCTGAGCCTAAAATCCCGCCAGCATGGTGCCGCGTCGCGCATCCAACCCACGGGTCGCCCTCCTGCGCCCAGGCTTTTTGGCCGCTACAGGCCTCCTGCTGGCGATGGCGACTTTCGCGTTCCAGGCTCCCGCGGTGGCGTCCGCGGCTGGTCGAGCCTGCGCCACCGCCGGTAACGACGGCCCGAACGCAGCGCTGACCGGAGTCGTCAACTCCTATTACCCCGCCACCGCCAGCGCGGCGTCCGGAGCGACGGCCATCTCGGTGGGCGCTCGGATTCCGTCGGCTTCACCGCCAATCGCGCCCGGAGATCTTCTCCTGGTCATCCAGATGCAGGACGCCGACATCTCGGGGACCAACGCGATCACATACGGTGACGGCGCCAGCGGCCGAGGCACCACCAGCCTTCGCTCGACCGGGTTGTACGAGTACGTGGCCGCGACAAGCGCGGTCGTCGCCGGCGCCGTAAACATCGCAGGGACCGGGGCCGGCGGCGGCCTGGTCAACAGTTACGACTTCTCCACGGCGGTCACAGCGACCAACGGCTTTCGGACATTCCAGGTGATTCGTGTTCCGCAGTACTCGAGCGCGACGGTCGTCGCCGGTCTGACGGCGGCAGCATGGGATGGCACCGTGCATGCGGGCGGAATCCTCGCCCTCGACGTCGCGGGCGCGCTCAACCTGAACAGCCAGACGATCGGCGTCGATCAGCTCGGATTCAAAGGCGGCCTTGGCGTGATCCAGGCTGGTCCGCTCAACGGGGACACGGGTACTGACTACGTCGTGGCCAGCCAGCGTGGGCATCACGGTTACAAAGGCGAGGGCATCGCCGGCACTCCCCATTTCCTCTACGACGCAATCGCCAACGCCGCAGTCAGCGGCGCGGCGGACGGCTACCCGAGCGGTGATGCGGCCCGGGGAGCTCCAGGCAATGCCGGCGGGGGCGGCACCGACGCAGACCCCGCGATCAACGATCAGAACAGCGGCGGCGGCGGCGGCTCGAACGGCGGCCAGGGCGGCACGGGCGGCAACTCCTGGGCCAGCAACCAGCCGGTCGGTGGCCTCGGTGGTGCCGCCGTGCCGGCGACGGCGGCCAGGGTCGTCCTCGGCGGTGGCGGCGGGGCTGGGTCTCGCAACAACTCGACCGGCTTTGCGTCCTCGGGCGGCACCGGCGGCGGGATCGTCATGATCCGGACGGGCTCGCTGACGGGAACCGGCACCATCACGGCCAACGGTGGGGTTGGAGTCACGCCGGCCAACGACGGCGGCGGCGGCGGCGGGGCCGGCGGCAGCGTAGTCGTCACCACCAACGCAGGCACGGTCAACGGCCTGACCATTCAGGCCAACGGCGGCAACGGCACCGACGCCTGGCCGGCCGGCCCCGCGGGCCTCCCGAACCGCCACGGTCCCGGAGGCGGCGGCGCGGGCGGCGTGATTGTCACCTCCAACGCGTTGCCGCCGGCCCAGACGAGCGTTGCCGGTGGTGCGCATGGCACCACCACGAATGGCCCAGATCCGTACGGTTCCACGAGTGGGGCTCTCGGACTTGTCGTCACGACGACGGTGGGGGCGATCCCTGGGTCGTCGTCCGGCGCCGAGTGCGTTCCTGCGGTGGCCGTCTCCAAATCGACCAGCACGCCCAATGTGACCAACACGCCGCTTGGAACGGTGGCGACCTATACGATCACGGTGAGCAACGCGCCCGGCACGTCGCCGGCGTCCGGCGTGAGCGTCTCGGACGCGTTGCCCGCCGGGTTCAGCTACGCAACCACGGTAAGCGTCGTTCTCAGCGGTGGCGCAACCCGCCCTTCCACCGTCAACCCGGCCCCCGGGGCCACGAACCCGACGTTCGGCACCTTCACCATCCCAGGCGGCGGCTCGGTTGCGATCACCTTTACGGTCAACATTGCCTCGAGCGTTCCTCCGGGCACATATAACAACCCGGCCACCGCGACGTTTCTGGATGCGGTCCGCACCTCGCCCGCGGGAACCACATCGAGCAACTACCCAGGCGGTGGGCTCGATCGGGTGACGGTCGGCCTCCCCGATCTGACAATCACCAAGAGCCACACAGATCCGTTCGTGCGAGGGTCCACCACCTCCACCTACACGCTGGTCGTGAGCAACTCGGGCGGCGCAGCGACCATCGGGGTGGTCACGGTGACGGACACGTTGCCGGCCGGGCTGACGCCCACCGGCGCGGCAGGAACCGGGTGGACCTGCCCGCCACCTGTCGGTCAAACCGTGTCGTGCACACGGGCCGACGCGCTTGCTGGCGGCTCCTCGTATCCGCCCATCACGGTGACGGTGACCGTCCTGGCAAGCGCGCCAAGCGCTGTCACCAACCAGGCGGTTGTCAGCGGCGGCGGCGAAACCAATACCGCCAACGACACCGCAAACGATCCCACCAACATCGTCACCCTGCCCGGCCTGCCGAACACCTCAGGACCTCTGATCCTGGCTCATGCATCCGGACCTCTCAGGCCGGACTCGACCCCCGACATGTGGCCGGCGGTTTTGGGCGGAATCGCCGGCGTTGCAGGTCTGGGCATCGTGTTGCGTGACTCTCGCCAGGCGCCGGCTCGGTTCCGGCGCAGGCGCCGTCGATCCGGCAGCCGCCGGCTTCCTTTGATTCTGTGCGCTGTCGTTGGCGCCCTCGGCGTCCTCCCATCGATCGCGTTTCCCGCGACCACCCCGGTATCGCCCTCGTCCGCACCTGCTGTCGCGGAGGCGCCTGCCGGCACCGAGCTGATTGGGACCAAGATCGTGACCGAATCGAAGCCTGCCACCCCGCCGGCTGAAGAGACCTTCCATCCCGCCGGCGGACCGATCACGCCCGCGCGACTGCGGATTCCATCGATTGGTGTTGACGCCCCGGTCGCCAGTGTCGGTCTGCTCCGTGACGGCTCCATGGATGTCCCCGACAACCTGTGGAAGTCGGGGTGGTTGTCGAGCAGCGCGCGCCCGGGCCAGGCTGGGTCGTCGGTCATCGCCGGCCACAGAGGAGTCGGCACCCCGGCCCTCTTCAGCCACCTCGAAGATTTGCGAGCGGGCGACAGGATCCACGTCGTCGATGCCGGCGGGGGTGAGCTCGTCTATGAGGTAACAGGCGTGACCGTGCTCGACCTGAGCGTCGCATCGCAGGTCAAGGTGTTTGGGAACACGTCGCAGCAGCAGCTCGTGTTGATCACCTGCTTCGGCCGGTACTCGAGCGCCACGCGGACGTACGACCGCCGGCTGGCGGTCTTCAGCCGCCTGATCTAGAAGGCGGGAATTTCGAGTACCCCGCCCGATCGATCATCCAGTCCGGGTAGCCGGCCCACGTAGGAGACCCAGATCCTCGAGTGGTCGGAGGACGTGGCGATCCCATTGAGCCTGGCGCCGCCGAACGCCCTGCCACGCGCTCGCACGTGGCGTACGTCCACGACGGAGCCGTCCTGGCGCATGCGTACCACGGTTCCGTTGCCGCGGTTGCAGACGTAGAAGTCCGAGTTCTCTTCCAGCGTCGTGTTGCTCGCCCAGTTTGGATCTTCAGTTTCGATGTTCACAGGTGCGAGATCGACCGGCTGATCCAGCGCCGAGGATCGGATCGTTCGGCTGCTCGTCGGCATGAAGACCTGGCTGCCGGACGTCCCGCCTGTCTCGAGCCCTAACGCAAGTATCGAGTTGTCGAAGGGCTGGCTCACATAAAGGACGATTGCCCCGGCGTAGTTGACGAGCGCGCCCAGGCGGGGAGTGGTCAGCACCGCGGGATCGCCGTCTTCGAGGTCGCTCCACGAACTTCCGACTAGAGGCTGAACGGTTCCACCCGGAGCGAGCCCATCGAGTCCTTTGCCCGTGTGCTCTTGAACCACGCTGCCGTCGGCGACGATGACGCAAAAGACGGCGCGGCCGCTGCCATCTGGGGAGTGCCCAAGAAACGCAGTCCCGACCGCCCCTTTGGTGAGGGCGCCTGGGATGACTTGAGCTGGCCTCCGGCCAGTCAGGTCGCCGAAATACACACCGCCGGTGATAGCGTTCGGTGCTCCCTTGAGGGGCCGGCCGTCCGGGTCGTCGATGGTCGAGCTGCCCGGGCCATCAAGCCCATACGGCGCGTTGGCCGGCCACAACCGGCCAAAAGCGTTATTGATCGAAATTCCGAGGGGGTTTGTAACACCGGTCTGGGCCGCCGTGACAGCGGCCGGGTTGTAGAAACCGTTGCGCCACGCCGGGCTTTGCGCGCTGTACATCTGGACCGCGCCACCTTGCGTGCTGGCCTGATCGCCTGCGCCGGCAAATGTGGGCGGCACTTCAAGGATCGAGCCGCCTCGCGGGTCGACCGAAAGGAAAGAACCCTCCAGCTGGTCCTGGTTCGCTTTAGGAGCCCCGAAGTTGGACGTGCTTCCGACCACCAACCTCGCCGCATCGAGCACGCGGCCGGGTTGGGTGAACGCGGCCAGGGTAGGGTTGTCGTGGATCGGCCCTCCGCGCAGGAAGGTCCCGATCGCCGCAATCGCGGACGCGCCTGGAATGCCGACCACCACCACCCGGCCATCAATGGCCAGCGCGCTCCCGGTGTCCTGTCCATAAAGCACTTTGGGGTCGAACAGGGTGGCGACTCCCGCTGCGCCTGCCGCCGAGGCCAGCAAACCGAGCGCACGCCGTCGAGTGATCTTGATCATGATCCGAAGAGGGTACACAACGGAGGGGGGTGAGGCCTTCTGCAGTGAAGGATGAGGCCGTGTCTACATGTGCTGTGTTAAGCGCCTAGCGGTCCGAGCCGTCGGACATTAATCTCGGAAGATGCGTCCCAAGCTCTGGAAGTTCGAGAGGATGGCCGCCGACATGGGCTACCAGGTCGTGGCGGGCGTCGACGAGGTCGGGATGGGCCCACTCGCAGGCCCTGTGGTCGGCGGCGCCGTGGTGCTGAAGATCGGCGACCGGATCCCCGGCCTCAACGACTCCAAGCTGATGACCGCAGAGGAGCGCGAGCGCGTCGACAAGATCATTCGCCGCCGCGCCGTCGCGGTCTCGCTGTGTGCGGTCGACCACACACAGATTGGCCGGCTCGGCCTCTACAAGGCCCGCATCCTCGCCCACGCCGGCGCGGTCGCCGGCCTTGCGGTCAAGCCCGAGTACCTCTTGATCGATGCGTTCGACATACCCGACACCCCGCTGCCCCAGATGGCGGTGGTGCGCGGCGACAAGATATGCGCCTCGATCATGGCCGCCAGCATCGTGGCCAAGGTTGCGCGCGACGCGACCATGGTCGAGTACGACCGCCTTTACCCGGGGTATGGCTTTGCCGACCACAAGGGATACGCCACTCCGTCGCATCGCGCCGCGATCCGGCGACTCGGCCCAAGCCCGATTCACAGGACGTCTTGGGCGCCCTTTCGCGTCTCCGAGCTGGTCGGGATCGAGAGCTAGGAAGGGCCGGCGAGAGCGCCGCCGCCGACCTGCTCCGCGCCCGCGGCTATGAGGTGATCGGCGCTGGGTTCCTCGCCCGGCGCGGCGAGATCGACCTGGTCTGCAGGCGTGGCAGGACGCTCGTCGTGGTCGAGGTGAAGACGCGAAGCACCGACGAATTCGGCACGCCCCTCGAGGCGGTCGGCTCGCGCAAGAAGCGCGCGCTCATGAATGCAGCCGCGGAGTACCGCGCACTGGCGGAGTGGCGCGGACCAATTCGTTACGCAGTGGTCGGCCTGACGGCCAAGCCCGACGGAAGCTTCGATGCAGAGCTCGTAGAAGACCCATTTGACTGACCGCCGAACGCGCCATCCCGCCCGCGTCAGTTGGTGGCGATCGAGTCCTCGAAACCGCGCAGGTGCGAGCTGGCGAGCCACAGCATCAGCCAGACCACCGCCGCACCCGCCGCAGCCAGCGCGACCGCAACGACGGCGCTCAACACGGCGAACGCCGGCGTTGCGGAGACGGGCAAGCCGGCGACCGGGTTGCCCGCCGCAAGGCTGGCCGCCAGGTAGAAAAGCGCGAGCGCTCCGACCGAAAACAACCCGAAGGCCAGCTCGCCGCCCATGGCGGCGAACGTCCCGATGATGCCCACGGAGCGGCGGTCGTCCGAGGACTCGAAGTTCGGGTCGATCGCCCCGGCCGAGACCCCGATGCACACGCACCCGACGCCCAGCCACACGGCAAGCAGAGCGACCTGCAGGGTCTTCCACGGACTGTTGCCGCCGACAATGGAGAGCCCGAGGCTGATCACGCCCGTCAGGGCCAGCACCGGCACGAGCGTGAACAGCACCTTGGCGCGAATCAGCTGCCACGCCGTCACCGGCGCTAAGCGGAGCAGCTGGTAACCCCTGCGCTCAGCGGGGATGGCGGTAGTGGCGAACATCATCGACATGAAGAGCGAGACGAACGACACGACGAAGACGTCGTTCCAGAACAGGTCGACGCCTCGCCCCGGCCGGATGAGCAGCACGGCGTAGGCGAGGAGGAAGATCATCGCGGGCAGAAAGCGGCTGAGCCGCCGGATGTCGCGGCGATATGCGATCCAGTCCTTGCGCGCGATCGCGAACCCGGGGGAGCCGGCGCCTCTCGTCGCAACCCGCGGCGGCTTCCGGCGTCGCGTCCTCCATCGCGAGGGCACGCCCCCGAGCAGACCGAGCCCGGCCAGCAGCGTCCGCTCGTACAGCAGCGCGGCGGCGCCCACCAGGACGATGGCAAACACCAGCGTGACTCCGGTCCATACAAGCGCAGTGGACGTGTTGCCTTCGATCACAGCGCTCAGCGCATGCCCGGGCCATGACGAAGGCAGCCACTCGATGCGCTGGAGGGAGGAGACGAGGTTGGAGAGGTCCGGCTGGTGCCGCGGGGTGAAGGAGCCGAGGGTCTGTCTGAGGGTGAGGTTCCACGCGAGGTAGAGCCCGCCCCCGGCGATGGTCGCCACCGCGACCGCCACGTCGCGTGCGATCCGGGCGGGGACCCACCGCAGGACCGCCGCCATGAAGGTGGCCTGCAGCGCCGTCACCAGCAGCACCTGGACGAAAACGAGGACCAGCGCGAGCAGGTAGTAGACAGGCGATGCGCCCGATCCGGCGCCAACGCCTGCGACGAAGATGAGAAAAACTACCGCCACGAGAAGGTTCGCGCTCATCGCGAAGAGCGAGCGGGCGAGAAAGATCTCGAGCGACCGGACTGGGGCCAGCACGAGCTGCATGAGGTCGCGTCCTGCGAAGTACGTGGCGATGACACTCGGAAAACCGACGACCAGCATCAGGACCGACAGCGCCGTGAACGCGCCGGCGAGCATCGCATCGCGCGCCGAGGGCAGAAGATGGCCCGCGGCGGCCGCCAGCGCAAACAGGAACCCGCCGAAGACAGTCCCGCCCAGCAGGGCGAAGAGCACGAGCCCGACGACTCGCAGAGGGTTGGCCTTCGCGATGCGATTGCGCCATGCCCGCCACTCGGCGCGCAGGATGATCCCGACCGCCGAACGGCTCACGGCTGCGGCGCGAGCAGGCGCTCGATCAGCGCGCTCGACTCTGGCCCGGCGGTGAGGCGGAGGAACAGGTCCTCGAGGGTGGCCTGCGCACTGCCCGCCTGCGCGCGCAGGTCCTCCATCGTGCCCGTGGCGACGAGGTTTCCGTGGTCCATGATCGCGATGCGCCGGCAAAGCGCCTGCGCAACCTCGAGGATGTGGGTTGACAGCAGAACAGTGGTGCCCCGCGCGGCGAGCTCCTCGAGCAGGTCTTTGACGAGACGCGCCGAACGCGGGTCCAGGCCGTTGGTCGGCTCGTCGAGCAGCAGCACGGACGGCTCGCGGATGAGCAGCGATGCGAGCCCGATCTTCTGCTTCATGCCGTGGCTGTACGCGCCGATCAGCTCGCCGTCGCGATCCGCCAGCTCGAACAAGCCCAACAACCTCTCCATGCGCTGCTGGCGCTCCGGTCCGCGCGGCATGCGGTACAGGTCCGCGATGTAGTCGAGGAATTCGCGTCCGGTGAGGTGCGGGTGGATGAACGGCTCCTCGTCCAGGTAACCCAGGCGCGCCTTCGCCTCCATCGGTTGGGCGAACACGTCGAAGCCGTCGATCAGCGCGGTCCCAGCGGTGGGCCGGATGAGCCCGCACAGCATGCGCAAGGTGGTCGTTTTGCCGGCGCCGTTGGCGCCGAGGAAGCCGAAGATCTCTCCGCGCGATACCTCGAAGCTCACGTCACGCACGGCGCGCACGATTCCATATCCCTTGACCAGGTGACGCGCTTCGACCGCGGAGTGTGCCTGGCTCATCGCCAGTGCCGCTCCAGCTCAGAGGCGTATTTCCTGCCGATGATGTCGGCGTTGCTCAGGAGCCAGTTGTCGAGCCGTCGCGTGCCGCGCGGCCGCTCACGCGAGACCAGGAGCTCCTCCATCAGCCCCGTCAGCTCGGGCTCGTTCAGCGTCACGTCGTTGACCCATCGCCCGATGAGTCTGGCGGCTCGCACCGCGTTGCGAGGCGACATATAGATGAAGCGGGGATGGCGGCTGACTGCGATCGCGATCGATTCCACCATCTCGCTGTAGTAGACGATGTCGGGGCCGGCCGCATCCACCGTCACGCTGTCGGCCTGTTCCGCCGCCCAGGTCGCGATCTCTGCGACGTCCTCGCCCGCGACAGGCTGCAAGCGGTAGTCGCCCTTGCCGGGGATGCCGAAGATGGGCAGCCTCCGCAGGAGCCACGCGATGTTGTTGATCAAGATGTCGCCCTGGCCGAAGACGAGCGTCGGCCGCACGATCGCCCACGAGATGCCCGTCTCACGAAGGGCACGCTCGGCCCACGCCTTGCCCGCGTAGTAATCGAGGTGCGAATCCTCTGCCGGGTTGCTGACCGATATGTGCACGACCTTGCGCACGCCGGCGTCCCTTGCGGCGCCGAACAGAATTCTCGAGTTGGCGACCGCCTGCCCGAAGTGGAAGCGGCCGCGCTGAAACCGCACCCAGTAGGTGTTGTAGAGCACGTCCGCCCCGCGAAGGCTCTCGACCAGCGCCTCGCGGTCGGTGAACTGGAGAGGCGCCACCTCGGCGGTGATGTCCTCAGTGCCCGGGCGCCGAGGGTGATTGGTCAACGTTTTGATCCGTCGCTCCTGGGCCATCAGCCGCCGCGCGATGAACCTGCCGGTGAAGCTGAACGCGCCGGTGACGACGTCGAGACCGGTGGCCTGGCTCAAAACGGGAAGCGCGTGAGGTCGTAGGCCGCGGAGCCGGGCAGCACGTGTCCAGCGATCACGACGCGGGGCCGGTGGCGCACGGCCTCCGCGGGATGCACCTCGGGCCGCAAGCCGTTGAAGATAGGAAAGCGCAGCGTGCCGTCGGGCGACCACTCTGAATAGCGGATGCTCACGACGAGCTCCGGCCTGACCCAGTGGACCGGCCGGATCATGATCGGCGGCGGCTCGAGCGGCGAGCTCTCCGTGCTGAGCTCGATCAGCCTCTCATGCAGGGCCCGCATCGCATCGTCGTCGTAGCCTCCCCCGACCGCGCCGCATGGCAAGAGCCGGCCGTCTTCGTGGTAGCCGACCACCAGAGCGTCGAACGGCCGCTCCCCCGTCCACCCGATGACGACGAAGTCATCCGACTTCACCGCCTTGACCTTCAGCCAGAACGGGCTTCGCTGGCCCGGCACGTAAGGGCTCTGCCGGTGCTTCGCGACCACGCCCTCGAGGCCTCGCTCGAGACACGCCTCGAACAGCTCGACCCCGTCCTCCTCGATGTGCTGGGGGACGAAGATGTGGCCGCCGGCCTCAACTGCCTTGGCAAGGCGGGCACGCCTTCTGATCAGCGGCTGCCTCAGCTGGGGCCGTCCCTCGAGGTAGAGGGCGTCGAACGCCAGGTAGGCGGTCGGGATCTCGTCTCGCATGCGGGCCCCGCCGGCCAGGCGCTGGCGCAGCCGCGGATAATCGGGGCGGCCGTCGTTGTCGGTTGCCACCAGCTCGCCGTCGATGACGCTTCCCGGGGGCACTCGCTTTGCTGCGGCCACCACCTCAGGGATATCCGCCGTGAGGTCGCTCAGCCCGCGGTCCTGCAGGCGGACCGTTCCGTCCGGGTCGCGAAACAGGATGCAGCGCAGCCCGTCCCACTTCACCTCGAAGACATACTCCGGCGAGCTGAACGGGGCCTCGGCCGAAGCAGCCTGCATAGGGCGCGCCTCGCCCGGGAAGCTCTCGAGCTCGATCTGCAGCTGGTCGGGATCCGCCATCCGGCTCAGGTTAGAGCCCAGGCCCTTATGAAGCTTTACGCCGTCTCCGGGTCTCGGCGGCCGGCTTCTCGCGTCCGGCGCGCTGCTTCTTGGCCTGCTCGACCGAAGCCCGCAAGGCTTCCATGAGGTCCATGACCTTGGCGGGCTGAGGCGCCTCTGGCGCTTCGATGACCTCGCCCTCCATCTTCGCCTGGACGACCTTCATGACCGCCTCGCGGTAGTTGTCCTTGTAGCGGCTGGGGTCGAACGTGTCGGCCAGGCTCTCGATGAGCGCCTTCGCCATCTCGAGCTCCTTGGGGTTGATCTTCACCTCGTCCTCGAGGCCCTTGAGGCCTTCGGTCGAGCGGATCTCGTCGGGCCAGTGCAGCGTGTTCATGATCAGGCCCTTGCCGTTGGGGTGGAGGGCGGCGAGGTGCTCTTTGTCGCGCAGCGCGATCTTCGCGATTGCCATCCGGCCCGTCCCTTCGAGCGCCTTGCGGAGCAGGTGGTAGGGCTTCTTGCCGAGCTCTTCCGGCTCGACGTAGTAGGCGCTGTCGAAATACAGGCCCGGCTCGATGTCGTCGACCGGCACGAACTCCTCGATGTCGATCGCGTGCTGCGTCGGCAGAGGGAGGTTGTCCAGGTCCTTGTCCTCGATGATCACGTAGCGGTCCTTGCCGACCTCGTAGCCGCGCAGGATCTCGCTGTACTGGACCTCGTGGTCGCCTTCGGCGCACCAGCGCTTGTACGAGATGGGGGAGTGATGGTCTGGACAGAGCTGGCGGAAGGAGACTTTCGATGTCGACTCCGTCGCGTTGTAGAGGCGGATCGGGATCGAAACCATCCCGAATGAGACGACGCCTTTCCACATCGATCTCGGCATGGCGACGCAGTTTACCTCCTGTTCCTCGGCTTGGCTACGTTTCGTAAGCTCAGGCGCCTCAGGCGCCTACGTCCCGCCTCTGCATCACAAGTATCGAGCTTCCCAACCCGACGAGCGCGAGAAGGAGAAGAAGCGCCAGGTTGCGTCCGTCGATTCCGCTCGCCAGCGGCGCACCGACGAGCCGGAAGGCGGAGATGCTCTGTGCCCAGCCGGGCAGCCCGAGAGCGCCACCGATCTGGTCGTCGAGGTAGCTCGCGAACGCGAATCCGACGAACAGGGCCGGCGCCGCGCGCGGCACCCAGGAAACGAGCAACGACCCCGCCGCTCCCATGACGAGGCTGAAGAGAACGAGGAGGAGGCATGCATCGACGAGGCGTGCCGGGTCCAGCGCCAGGTTCGCCGAGCGTGACGTGAACGCGACGGAGAGGCCGCTCAGAGCCGCGAGGACGGCCGCGGTGACGGCCAGCGCGCCCAGGCGCTCGAGCACGACCGCCGATCGTGAGTACGGAGCGCTGAGCTCGGCCTCGAGCCGACCGTCGCGGTCCTCGGCCGCCCAGCGTGCCACGAACGCGAAGGTCAGCCCCGCAAGCATCAGGACCGCGGCGTGGAACCATGTCTGGCCGAGCACCTGCGCGTAGAACACAAAGATGTACTGCGGAAGGCCTGGCAGGAGGCGGGGCAGGGACAGCAAGCCTTGCATCGAGCTTCGAGTCGCGGCTACGAGAACGATCCCAAGAACGGCAAACGCGGCGCACCACGCCGCGAGGGCGATGCGCTCCGAATAGAGCTCACGCGTGACTGCAAGGCCGAGCAGCGGCGTGCCCGAGGGTTCGTGTGTGGTTCGCCTCGGCACTTGCCCCCCGACACGACTAGTTGACGCGCCGGCCGCGAGGGCGATTCCGACCGCCGCGATCGCGACGAGCATCGCCAACCCGCCCAGGTCGAAGTGGCCGCCAGGCGGAAGGGGCGTGGACAGATCGTAGTAGTGGAAAGGGGACAGCCAGCGTGCCAGGTCGAGTTGCGTGAAGATGCGGCTGAGGCTGTTCAGGAAATAGAGTGTGAGCAGCAATCCACCCGCGACCACGGTCGCGGCCGGTGTGAGCTGCGCCACGAGAAGGCAGATCGCGTAGCAGGCGATCGCGAGCGCAACCAGGAGCACGCCTGCCTCGACGAGGGGGAGCCCACCGACCGACTCGCCACCTGACGCCGCTCCGATGAGGACTCCGATGCACGCCGCGACCGAGGCGATGATCACAGAGAGCGCGAAGGCGGCCGCACGCGAAACGATCTGCGGTGACCGGGCTCCGGTCGCAGCCACCAATGCCCACGCGGCAAAAAGAATCGCCAGCGGTCCAAACGCGCGCCACTCGACGTAACCCGCAATGGTGCCGGGGCGGAACGGAGGTGAGAAGAGGGCCGCGTTCGCCACGGCCTCGGTCGATAGCGAGTATCCGAACGCGGCGCGCTCGGCGAACGTGTGGCCCGCCATGCGGAAATACGCCAGGGATTGCAGAAGGGTCGTGGCAAATCCCGCGATGGCAAAGGCGAGGACGGTCCACCGCGCCTGCCCTAGCGCGCGGAGCGTGGCACTCATGGCGGCAGTGCTTTGCGGCTCCGCTCCTCGAGCTCCAGGGGCAGGTCTTCGATCCTCATCACCCTCGACAGCTTTCCCCTCCGCAGCAGGCCGACGACGTCGCATTGACTTTCAACTTCCGCTGCGCTGCGCGACGCCAGCAGGATCGTCGCCCCCCCTGCGCGCGCTTCGTCGATCAGTGCGTGCAGCTCGGCGGTTCCACGCTCGTCGAGATGTTTTGATGGCTCGTCGAGGATCAAAAGATCGGGATCGTGCATGAAGGCCAGGACGATCGAAAGCTTCTGCCGATCGTCCCTGCTGTACTCACGATGGCGACGACCCAGGTCGAGATCGAAGCGCTCCGCAAGCTCGCTCACGCGGTCCTTGTGCACACCGCCCCGCAGGCCCGTGAGGTACGCGACGATCTCGCCGCCTCGCATGGAACCAAACTCCGGCGTCTCGTCGGGTACATAGCCGACCCTGCGCTTCACCTCGACCGCCTCCCGAATGCAGTCCAGACCGAAGACGTATGCGGAGCCGCGCGTCGGCCGGATCATGCTCATCAGCAGGCGGATGGTGGTCGTCTTGCCGGACCCATCCGGGCCGAGGCAGCCGAAGATCTGCTGCGGCGAGACCTGCAGGTCGAGGTCGAACAGGCCCTGGCCCGAGCCGTAATCCTTGGTAAGCGCCGAGGTCCTGATCGCGGCGACCGCCATTTCGACGAGCATATAGGCGACGTGCGCCTGGGCGACATCGAGCTCCACCTCCTGGTCACCGACCACTGGAAAGCGGACGGCGGCCTGATGTTCGGAGTCGTGCCCAAGATCCTGTGGGAGAAGCAGAAGCCGGCCGACCGCAACAACATGGTTGACGCCAGCTGCGTCTGCCTGATCGCGCGCATGAACGGTCGCGTCATCGTGTGCGAGACAGGCATCGGGAACAAGATCAGCGAGAAGCGCGCGCAGCAGTTCGCGATTCGTGAGCCGGAGGACCTACTCCACGCGCTGCAGCGTCTGGGGATCCGGCCCGAGGAGGTAGACGCGGTCGTCACGACGCATCTCCACTGGGATCACGCCGGAGGCCTTACGCGCCGCAATCAGCTGGGCGCGCTGCAGGTCACGTTCCCCAAAGCTCGTCATTTCATCCAGCGCAGCGAGTGGGACTTCGCGGTGCATCCCGACGTGCGCAGCAAATCTAGCTACCTCATCGATGACTTCACGCCGCTGGCCGACGGCCACGACGCAGTCGAGTTCCTCACGGGCGACGCCGAGATCTTGCCCGGCGTGCACCTCCGCCATGTCGGCGGCCACACACCCGGGAGCCAGGTGCTGATCCTGCGGTCGGGCGAGCTTGCTTGCGCGGTGACGGGGGACCTCGTGTGCCAGACACCGCACCTGCGCGTGCCGTGGAACATGTCCGCCGACCTCGAGCCGCTCCGCGTCTTTGAGCAGAAGGCGCGGCTGTTCGACGAGGCGGAGAAGCATCGCTGGCTGCTCGTGCTGAGCCACGAGCCCGACCTGCCGGCCGGCTACCTCGAAGAAGGACGCTGGATCGCCGAGCCGCGGCTGACGACGTGAGCTTCACCACCGCCGACGGGCGCAAGCTGACCTACCGCAAGCTCGGCCACGGGCCGGTGCTCGTGTGCCACCCCGGCGGTCCGGGATTCTCCTCCACCTACTTCAGCGACCTAGCTGCGCTGTGGGAGCAGCACACGCTGATCATGCTCAACCCCCGCGGCACCGGTGGCTCGGACCGGCCCAAAGATCCGCGCGCCTATGGAATCGACGATTACGTCGCCGACATCGAGTCATTGCGAGAGCACCTCGGCCTGGAGCGCATGAATCTGCTCGGCCACTCGCACGGCGGCGTGGTCGCGATGGCGTATGCCGCGACCCACCCGGGGCGCGTGCGCAGCCTCGTGCTGGCCTCGACGCTGGCTCGTTTCGGACCGGAGCAAGAGGCCGCGATGCAAAAGGGAATGGAAAAGCGAGCCGGCCAGGAATGGTGCGCCGACGCGATCGCTGCGCTGCAGGAGGAGCAGGCGGGCAACTTCGAGACGGACGAGGAGCTGAGCGGGCTCGTGTTTCGCGAGCTGCCGCTTTACTTCGCGCACTACGGCGCGGTCGAGGCCGGATATCTGGACACACTGAGGACCGAGACGATCAACGCCGACGCGCTGAAGCTCTTCAACCAGGAGATCTTCACCACTTTCGACCTGCGCAGCCGCCTTCCATCGATCACGTCCCAGACGCTTGTGCTGACAGGCGACGAGGACTTCATCTGCGGTCCGGTGTGCGCCGAAGAGATCTGCGCCGGCATCCCGGGCGCCCGTTTTGTGATGGTCGGCGACTCGGGCCACCAGGTGTTCATCGAGCAGCCACAGTCCTTCCACGACGAAGTAGCCGACTTCCTGGCCTCACCTCCCCGCTAGCCGGGAAGGCCAGGCTTCACCTCCCCGCTCGCCGGGAAGGACAGGCTTCACCTCCCCGCTTGCCGGGGAGGTCGGCGGCGAAGCCGCCGGGTGGGGACGTCCGTACTGCCTTTTCACCTCCCCGCTTGCCGGGGAGGTCGGCGGCGAAGCCGCCGGGTGGGGACGTCCGTACTGCTGCTTCACCTCCCCGCTTGCCGGGGAGGTCGGCGGCGAAGCCGCCGGGTGGGGACGTCCGTACTGCCAGAGCCGTTAACACCCAGGGCTGAATTTCGCGCGGCCTTTCAATAACGTCGAGCGCATGCTCGGAAGCGTCGACTCGTGCGTGCTTGCCGGCCTGGATGTGCGACGGGTCCACGTCGAGGCCGACATCGGCCGCGGCGATCCTGGCAAGTTCTTCCTGGTTGGCCTCGCGGCCACGACCGTCAAGGAAGCACGAGAGCGCGTCCGCTCCGCGATACGCAACAGCGGCCTCGAGTTCCCACGGACCCGTCTCACGGTGAACCTGGCGCCCGCGGAGATGCGCAAGGAGGGCACCGGACTCGAGCTGCCGATGGCCGTGGCAATCGCCCTCGCGTTTGCCCATAAGCCAGCGCCGCCGCGCACCGCGTTCCTCGGCGAGCTCGCTCTTGACGGCGCGGTCCGCCACGTCGACGGAGTGCTCGTCGCAGCGCGCGGGTTGTCGAGGCTCGGCTACCAGCGCGTCTTCGTGCCCGCGGCGGACGCAGCGGAGGCGGCGCTCGTCGAAGAGCTCGAGGTCATCCCCTGCGCCTCGCTGATCGCCGTGGTCAACCACCTGCTTGGCATCGAGCCCATAGCGCCCTCGTCCCGAATGACAGTCGAAGACACAACACCGGCGCCCGATTCGGAGCACGACCTGTCCGAGGTCCACGGCCAGGAGGAGGCGAAGCGCGCGCTGGAGGTCGCGGCCGCAGGCGGCCACCACATGCTGATGAGCGGTCCGCCCGGCGCCGGCAAGACGATGCTTGCCCGCTGCCTGCCAGGCATCCTTCCGCCCCTCGAGCTCGCCGAGGCGCTCGAGGTGGCGCAGGTGCGCAGCCTGCTCGGCGAGCTGCCGCGTGACGGCCCGCTCGACTGGGCCCGCCCGTTTCGCGCGCCACACCACGGCGTCTCGATGGCGGGTCTCATCGGCGGAGGAAGCGGTCTCGCGTTGCCCGGGGAGATCAGCCGAGCCCACCACGGAGTGCTGTTCCTCGACGAGCTGGCCGAGTTCCAGACGCCAGTCCTTCAAGCGCTCCGCCAGCCCATCGAGGCTGGCCGCGTGACCATCACGCGGTCTGGTGGATCGGTGGCCTATCCCTCGCGCTTCACGCTGATCGCGGCCACCAATCCATGCCCGTGCGGGTGGGCAGGTGACGGTATCCGGGCCTGCAGCTGCACGCATGCCGCGATCGACACTTACCTGCGCAGGCTGTCCGGCCCCCTGCTCGACCGGATCGACCTCCAGGTCGCCGTTCGGCGCGTGGAGCTCGAGCTGCTCTCCGCGCAGCCGGAGGGCGAGCGGTCCGCGGCGGTCCGCGAACGAGTCGTCATCGCGCGCCGGCGCCAGCTCGAGCGCCAGGGCTGCCTGAACGCCCAGCTGAAACCGGCGCGCCTCCGCCAGCTCGCAGCACTGGCCCCGGCGTCGCGCCGCACGCTCGAGCGCTGGGGCAACCAGCGGGGCCTCACCGCCCGCGGCTTCCACCGCGCCTGGCGCGTGGCTCGCACCTCAGCCGACCTCGACGGCTCGTTGGAGATCGAAGAGAACCACATCCTGGAAGCGCTCGGCTACCGCCTGCAAGATGTCGCCGCCTGAGCAGGCTCAGCTCCGGACGCGAGGCAAGTGGCCGCCGCCCGAGGGACCGCGGGTGGCAATCGTCGGCTCGCGCCGCCCATCGCCTTACGGCGAGGCTGTGGCGGAGCAGCTCGGCCTCGAGCTCGCTCGAGCGGGGGTGGTCGTCGTCAGCGGGCTGGCCCTTGGGATCGACGCCGCCGCTCACCGCGGCGCCCTCAACGCGGGCGGGGTGACGGTCGCCGTGATGGGCACCGGGATCGACGTCATCTACCCGGCTGCCCACGGTGTGCTCGCTGAAGCAATCCTCGCGGCGGGCGGGGCGCTCGTCAGCCAGTTCCCGGACGGCACGGCGCCCCGGCGCCACAACTTTCCGGCCCGCAACTACACGATGGCGGCACTCTCCGACCTGGTCGTGGTCGTCGAAGCTGCCGAGGGTTCGGGCGCCCTCATCACGGCCGAGGCCGCGCTCGACCTACATAAAGAGGTAATGGCCGTCCCGGGCAGCGTCTTCTCGCCGCTCTCGGTCGGCACCCACAAGCTGCTCCGGGACGGGGCCGGCCTGGTCCAGAACGCACGGGACGTCCTGGCCGCCCTGAGCCTCGGCGGAGAGGTCCTGGACGACCCGCTCAAGACGCCCGGCCACCTCGGTTTCAAGCTCCCGGCCGAGCGCGACGGAATCCTTTCCCACCTCTCCGACGTTCTCGCTATGAACGCCGCCGAGATCTCCCGGAAGCTCCAGCTGCCGATCGCCGAAGTGCTCGGCCGGTTGACCGCCCTGGAGCTCAGCGGGGCGGTTCGCCGCCACGAGGGCGGCTACGTGAAGGCATTGCGCCGCGGCAAAGAACGGGCGTAGGATGCCCGCCTCAGACCCGGCCTGGGGAACAACTGGCCGGGTTTGGGAATAAAGAGAGGGCTGTGACAGAAGGACTGATCATCGTCGAGTCGCCCGCCAAGGCCAGAACGCTGAAGCGGTTTTTGGGTGACCGTTTCGACGTGCGCGCCTCCATGGGCCACGTCCGCGACCTGCCCGGAAAGGAGATGGGCGTCGAGGTCGACGACGGTTTCAAGCCTCACTACGAGGTGGTGGAGAGCCGCCGCAAGACCATCAACGAGCTCCGTTCGGCGGTCAAGGGCGACGGCGGCCAGGTCATCCTCGCCTCCGACCCCGACCGGGAGGGCGAGGCGATCGCCTGGCACCTGGCCGAGGTCCTGAAGCTTCGCAACCCGAAGCGGATCGAGTTCCACGAGATCACTGCGGAAGCCGTCCGCCACGCGCTCGAGACCCCGCGGGACATCGACATGAAGCTGGTCAATGCCCAGCAGGCCCGGCGCGTGGTCGACCGGCTCGTCGGGTTCCGGCTGAGCCCGTTCCTCTGGGCCAAGGTCCAGAAGGGAATCGGCGCGGGCCGGGTCTCGTCGGTCGCGCTGCGCCTGGTCGTCGACCGCGAGGAGGAGATCCGCAAGTTCGTCCCGGTCGAGTCGTGGACGATCGACGTCGAGCTGGCCAAGCAGAGCGCGGACAGCCACTTCCTGGCTCGGCTCAACCGCCCGATCGGGACGGCGGGGATCGAAGCCGACACCAAGTTCGAGGTCCGCAACGAGGCCGATGCCCTGGAGATCGTGCGCAAGCTCGAGGGCGCGAGCTATCGCGTCATCGGCGTGGAGCAGAAGCGCCGGACCAAGAGCTCCAACCCGCCGTACATCACCTCGACCCTCCAGCAGGACGCGTCGAGCCGCCTGCGCATGCGTCCGTTTGCCGCCATGCGGGTCGCCCAGCAGCTGTACGAGGGCATCGATCTCGGGAGCGAGGGGTCGACCGGCCTCATCACCTACATGCGTACTGACTCGACCCGCATCTCGGCCGACGCCGACGCAAAGGTCAAGGCGTGGATCCAGCAGGCTCACGGAGAAAAGTATCTGGGCGCATCACGCGCCGCCAAGGCGACGCCAGGTGCACAGGATGCACACGAGGCGATCCGGCCGACCGACGTTGGCCGCACCCCGGAGTCCGTCAGGCAGTATCTGACCGCCGACCAGCTGAAGCTCTACGACCTCGTCTGGCGGCGCTTCGTCGCGAGCCGCATGGCGCCCGCCGTGTACGACCAGACCCAGGTCGAGATCGAAGGCGGCGACTACGTCTTCCGGGCCAACGGCTCGGTGCTGACGTTCGACGGCTTCTACAAGGTATGGGGGCGCGACGAGAACGGCGAGAACGACCTTCCGCCTCTCGGTGAGGGCGAGAATCTGGACTACCACGGCCTGAAGCCGGAGCAGCACTTCACGCAGCCACCGCCGAGATACACCGAGGCGACGCTGATCAAGGAGCTCGAGCAGCGCGGCATCGGCAGGCCCTCGACCTACGCGCCGATCGTGCAGACGATCACCAAGGCCCATGGATACGTCGAGATCAAGGACCGCCGGCTGTTCCCGACTCGCGTGGGGGAAGCGGTGAACTCCCTGATGGTCGACCATTTCAAGACGATCTCCGACGACGAGTACACCTCGCAGCTCGAGAAACGCCTTGACCAGGTGGAGAGCGGCAGCCAGGAATGGGTGCCCGTCGTGAAGGACTTCTACGGTCCGCTGCAGCGAATGCTCAGCGCAGCGGAAGAGGCGACGCCGGCGGATACCGACGAGGAGTGCCCGTTGTGCCACGAGGGACACCTGGTGCACAAAGCCAGCCGCTTCGGACCGTTCATGGGCTGCTCGCGCTATCCGAAGTGCAAGTTCCGCCGCGCTCTCACACCCGAGGGTGAGACTCCGCAACCGGTGCTTCTCGACGAGGCGTGCCCGGTGTGCGGCAAGCCGCTCCAGAAGCGCAACGGCCGGTACGGGGAGTTCATCGGGTGCTCCGGCTACCCGGACTGCAAGTACATCAAGCGCGACCCCGCGACAACCGAGGCCAAGCCCACGGGCGAGAAGTGCCCGCAGTGTGGGGAGGGGCAGCTGGTCGAGCGCACGGGTCGCTACGGTCCGTTCGTCGCGTGCTCGCGGTACCCGGAGTGCAAGTACCGGGCCAACATGGGCAAGGACGGCAAGCCTCGCGAGGGCCCGAAGCTCCTGGACGAGCCATGCCCGATCTGCGGCAAGCCCATGGTCGAGCGGCGCGGCCGGTTCGGCCTGTTCAAGTCCTGCTCGGACTACCCGCAGTGCCCGGGCCCGAAGGGCGTCGCCGGGCGCGCGCAGGGCGCATCGAAAAGGAAGACCGAGAAAGCCGTCGAGGCTTAGGGCCTCGGCGGTCTGGGTATACTCCCGTAGCCAGTCCAAACGACTGAGTTAGCACGCCCGGGCCAAGCCCCTGTCCTTCCTGCGAAGGCCGGATCCCGAGCGGAAGAGAAACAGGAGGCACTCAACAACGTGGCTCAAGTGACCTTGAAGCAGCTGCTGGAGGCGGGCGTCCATTTCGGACATCAGACCAGCCGCTGGAACCCGAAGATGAAGACCTACATCTTCACCGCCCGCAACGGCATTCACATCATCGACCTGCAGAAGACCGTCCGCCTGCTGGACGACGCGTGGGACTTCACGCGCAACGTCGCGGCCAGCGGCCGCCCGGTGCTTTTCGTCGGCACCAAGAAGCAGGCTCAGGAGACCATCCAGACCGAGGCCGCGCGCTGCGGCATGTACTTCGTCAACCGGCGCTGGATGGGCGGCATGCTGACCAACTTCAGCACAGTGAAAAAGAGGATCGAGCGGCTGCAGGACCTGCGCAAGATGCAGCAGGAAGGGCAGTTCGAGCAGATGTCGAAGAAGGAGGCCAAGCGCCTCACCGACGAGCTCGACCGCCTGATGTTCCACTTCGACGGCATCGCCGACATGAAGCGGCTGCCGGGCGCCCTCTACGTGGTGGACCCGCGCAAGGAGCACATCGCCGTGACCGAGGCCAACCGGCTGAAGATCCCGGTGGTGGCGATCACCGACAGCAACTGCGACCCGGACCTCATCACGTATGTGATCCCCGGCAACGACGACGCGATCCGCGCCGTGAAGCTCCTCACCGGCAAGATCGCCGACGCGTGCCAGGAAGGACGCCAGGAGGCCGCCGCTCGCGGCGAGATCATGCCTGAGGTCGAGGAGCGCGAGTTCCTGGAGACGCCTCGTTACGAGGAGATCGAGGAGTACCTCGAGGACGAAGAGGACTACCTGCCCACGGTCTCCGAAGAGGAGTTCATCGGCCACACCACCGAAGACGACGAGAAGCGTTGATGGCCGTGGACATGGACCTGATCAAAAAGCTCCGCGAGATGTCTGGCGCCGGCATGATGGACTGCAAGAACGCCCTCGAAGAGGCGGGCGGCGACATCGAGAAGGCGTACACGATTCTGCGCGAGAAAGGAATCGCGAAGGCGGCCAAGCGCGCGGACCGCGCGACCGGCCAGGGGGTCGTCGAGGCGTATCTGCACAGCACCTCGCCCGACTTCCCCCCACAGCTCGGCGTGCTGATCGAGGTCAACTGCGAAACGGACTTCGTCGCCAAGGGCGCGGACTTCCGCAAGCTTGCGAAGGAGCTCGCGCTCCAGGTCGCGGGCTTCGGCGCGCGGTGGGTCACGCGCGAAGATGTGCCCGACGAGGTGCTCGTCACGGAGCGCGAGGTCTACGAGGCGAAAGCGCTTCAGGATGGCAAGCCGGAGCAGGTCATCCCGCGAATCGTGGAGGGGCAGATCGAGGCCTTCCTCAAGCAGAGCTGCTTGATGGAGCAGGACTACTTCCGCGAGCCGAGCCGCACCGTCGGCCAGATCATCGCGGAGAACATCTCGAAGCTCCAGGAGAACATCACAGTCCGGCGCTTCGCGCGATTTAACATCAGGGAGTCCTGATCGAGAACGTAGCGGTGGGAGACCGATCTCCGAAGTACAACCGCGTGCTGTTGAAGCTGAGCGGGGAAGCGCTCGGTGGTTCACGCGATTACGGAATCGATCTCGAGATCGTTGAGAAGATCGCCGCGCAGGTCAAGCGCGTGCACCAGATGGGCGTCCAGATGGCGCTCGTGGTCGGAGGCGGCAACATCTTCCGCGGCCTTGCCGCGACCGAGCGCGGCTTCGACCGCGCGACCGGCGACTACATGGGCATGCTCGCGACCGTGATCAACGCGCTGGCGCTGCAGGACGCGCTCGAGCGCACGGGCATCCCGGCCCGCACCATGACCGCGATTCAGATGCCGCAGGTCGCTGAGCCGTACATCCGGCGCCGCGCCGTGCGCCACCTGGAGAAGGGAAGGGTGGTCATCCTCGCGGCCGGCACAGGCAACCCCTACTTCACGACCGACACGACGGCCGCGCTGCGCGCGGTCGAGATCGAAGCCGACGTGATCCTCAAGGCGACCAAGGTGGACGGCGTCTACACCGCCGACCCCAAGCGCGATCCCACCGCGACCAAGTTCGAGCGACTCGGCTACCTCGAGGTTCTCAACCGTGGCATCGAGGTGATGGACAACACAGCGCTCACGCTGTGCATGGACAACGACGTGCCCATCATCGTCTTCAATTTGTTGACTCCGGGCAACATCGAGCGCGTGGTCCTCGGTGACCAGATCGGGACGCTGGTGGGCAGCGCATCGTGATCGACCCAGTACTGCGCGATGCGGAAACCAAGATGGCGAAGTCGGTCGACCACTTTGCTGGCGAGCTCGCGACCATCCGCACAGGGCGCGCCAACCCCGCGCTGATCGACAAGGTCATGGTCCCGTACTACGGCACACCGACTCCGCTCAACCAGCTCGCGCAGATCAGCGTGCCGGAGCCGCGCCTGCTGGTGGTATCGGTCTACGACAAGAGCCAGATCGGCGTGATCGAGAAGGCACTGCGGACCAGCGAGCAGGGTCTGAATCCCGCCAGCGACGGCCAGGTCATCCGCGTGCCCATCCCGCCGCTCACGGAGGAGCGACGCCGCGAGTTCGTCAAGCTCGTCCGCCAGAAGGCAGAGGACGCCCGCGTCGCGATCCGCAACGTGCGGCGGGATGAGCTGCACCGGATCGACCAGATGCAGAAGGCCGGCGACGTGGCAGAAGACGACTCGAAACGAGCCCACGCCCGCCTCCAGAAGATCACCGAAAGCCAGATCGAGAAGGTGGACGCCCTGGCAAGCCGCAAAGAATCCGAGGTAATGGAGATCTAGGGGGAGGGAGGTGGCTCTTCCCCGCTTGCGGGGAAGTACCCGCCGCAGGCGGGGGATGGGGCTCGCCCAAGCTGGCTGTGTCGCGGCTCGGTAACCTTTCCTCACCCTTGGACTCCCAGGTCCCTCGCCACATCGGAATCATCATGGACGGCAACGGCCGCTGGGCCCGCCGCCGCGGCCACCCGGCCAGCTTCGGCCACCGCGCCGGCGTGCGGGCGATCAAGCGAGTGCTCCAGGCTTGCGAGGACTTCGGCGTGCACGCGCTTTCGATTTACGCGTTCTCGACCGAGAACTGGGCCCGGCCCCGTGCTGAGGTACGCGCGCTGATGCGCCTGTTTCACGAGACGATGCAGCGCGAGATCGACGAGATGCACCAACGCGGAGTGCGCATCCTCGTCAGCGGACGCCGCGACGAGCTCTCGGCGCGCATGCGAGCCCGCATCGATGAGGCCATGGCACTCACCGCGAATAACAAGAATGGCGTGCTCAACGTTTGTCTCAATTACGGAGGGAGGGCCGAGATAGTCGACGCGGTGCGCAAGGTGATCAAGGATGGAGTTCCAGAGAGCGATGTCGACGTGGCGGCCATCTCGGCGCGCATGTATCAGCCCGACCTGCCCGATCCCGACCTGATCATCCGCACGGCGGGCGAGCACCGGGTCAGCAACTTCCTGCTCTGGCAAGGCGCGTACGCCGAGATGCTGGTGACCGAAACGCTGTGGCCCGACTTCGGCGCCGACGACCTCAGGGCGGCCCTGGACGACTACGCGTCGCGTATCCGCCGCTTCGGCGCCAGGCCTGATTCAGAAGGCTCCTCCCCACTCGGTGGGGAGGTGGCGCGCAGCGCCGGAGGGGCTCGCTGACAACCAGAAATGCGTCGATGAGTAGCTGGAAGCCGAGCCCGCTGATGGTCCGCATCTTCAGCGCGTTCGTCATCCTGGGCGGCGTCATAGGGCTCGTGTTCGCCGGCATATTCGGCGTGTACCTGCTCGTGCTCATACTCGGCGGCCTCGCGCTGTGGGAGTTCAACGGTCTTTCCGAAGGCATGGGCTCGCGCGCGCCTGCCTGGCTCCTGTTCCCGCTTGGAGCGTTCTTCGCCTTCAGCGGCACGCTGCTCAAAGCGGTGGACGTCAACCTGGTGCTCGCGCTGTCGCTTGTCGGCGGCCTGGCCGCGTTCCTCGTCGTCCCGGGCCGCAGGCAGGGACTCAGCCGGTGGGCGATGGGGGTGGCCGGCGCGCTATACGTCGGCATGCCGTTCAACTTCTACCTGCTCCTCTACACGTCCAAGCCCAACGGCCTGGTGTGGACCCTGTTCACGATCTTCGCCGTGGTCGCGAGCGATGCCGCGGCGCTGCTCGTCGGGAGCCGCATCGGACGCCATCCGTTCTTCAGCAACATCAGCCCGAAGAAGACGGTGGAAGGCGCCATTGCCGGCGTGGTCGCACCGATCCTCGTGATGCTGATCGGCGTTTCTGCGGTGATCGGCTTCTCCCCGGTGCATGCGATCTTGCTGGGTTTCCTCGTCGGCGCCAGTGCCGAGATCGGCGACCTGGTCGAGTCGCAGATGAAGCGCCTGGCAGACGTGAAGGATTCGTCCCATCTCATCCCCGGGCATGGCGGAGTGCTCGACCGCATCGACTCGATCCTGTTCCCGCCGATCCTCGTGTACTTCTATGTGGCGCTCTTCCACCTTCTTTAAATGACGCGACCCATCAACGTGGCCGTGCTCGGCGCCACCGGGTCGATCGGCCGCCAGACGCTCGACGTGATCGACCGCAACCCCGGCCGCTTCAAGCTCTTTGGCCTGACGGAGGGCGCGCGCTCGACCAACCGCGAGGCCGAGTACCTCGTCCAGGGCCACGCAGGCGAGCCCGACTTCGACGCGACGGTGGAGGCGATGGTGACCGACCCCCGGTGCGACCTCGTCGTGGTCGCGATTCCCGGCGCACGCGCGCTCGCGCCGACCATGGCGGCCCTTCGCGCGGGCAAGGAGGTGGCGCTGGCGACCAAAGAAGTGCTGGTCATGGCGGGCGAGCTGGTCATGAGGCTCGCGGGCGAAAAAGGGATCAGGCCCGTGGACAGCGAGCACAGCGCGATCTGGCAATGCCTGTGGGGCGAAGAGCGCGAAAACGTGCGCCGCCTCATCATCACCGCCAGCGGCGGCCCATTCTGGTCGCAGCCGAACCTCGACCTCGACCAGGTGACTGTCGAGCAGGCCCTCAATCACCCGCGCTGGTCGATGGGGCCAAAGGTGACCGTCGACTCAGCGACCCTTATGAACAAGGGCCTCGAGCTGATCGAGGCACACCACCTCTTCGGGCTGCCCCTGGCTGCAATCTCGGTGTGCGTCCACCCGCAGAGCGTCGTCCACTCGCTGGTCGAGTTCGTCGACGGAAGCCTGAAGGCGCAGCTGGGGCGGCCGGACATGAGGCTGCCCATCGCCGTCGCGCTCGCCTACCCGGACCGGCTGCCTGACGCGGTGCCCCCGACCACCATCCAGGAGCTCAGCGGCCTCGAGTTCTACGACCTGGACGAGAAGCGGTTCCCCAGCGTCCGGCTGGCACGGGAGGCTGCCACCACCGGAGGCGGGCATCCCGCCGTCCTGAACGCGGCCAACGAGGAGGCCGTGAATGCGTTCCTGGCGGGCGAGATCCCCTTCAGCGGCATCGTGTGGGCCGTGGAGCGCGCTCTGAGCGACTTCTCAGGCTGCAAGGGCACCCTCGAGGAGATTCTCGAGGCCGATCGCTGGGCGAGGGCTTATGTCAGGCAGATGGACGGGATCCGTCCGGTAGGCTGAAGGCCGACATGGGCTGGCTCCTCTACGTCGTCGGCATCGCCGGGATGTTCCTGATCTTGATCGCGCCCCACGAGGCGGGCCACTTCGCCCTGGCCAAGCTCTTCAAGGTCCGGGTGATCGAGTTCTCGATCGGGGCCGGCACCCGGCTGTGGTCGACCACCCGCGGGGGCACCCTCTACGCGATCCGGGCGCTGCCGATCATGGGCTACGTTCGGATGGGGGGCATGGAGGGCGGCGATTTCGACGACCCCGACGGATTCCACCGCAAGGCGGCCTGGCAGCGGATCGTGATCCTGGCGGCAGGGCCGGCCGCCAACTTCCTGGTCGCCATGATCCTCGCCACCGGTCTGCTCCTGAGCCAGGTGAACACTGAGCCAGGCAAGATCGCCGTCGTCCTCCCGAACACGCCGGCCGCCGCCGCCGGGTTTCAGGCCGGCGACCGGCTGACCTCGGTCGATGGCCAGCGGATCGCCAAACCGGACCAGCTGAAGAGGGCGGAGGATGCGGCCCCGGGCGTTCCGCTGGTCGTTTCCGGGATCCATCCGAACGGCCGGACCTTTACGGTCACGGTGACGCCGCAATGCGACGCGGCAGGCAAGAGCTGCCAGATGGGCCTGCGGGTCCTGCCGGTGATGACAGTCCAGGACGCGGTCGGACAGGGGGTGCAGTTCCCCGTGCTCGCGATCCGCAACATCGTCCAGGGGCTGGGTCAGCTGGTGACGGGCCAGGTGCCAGGCGGACTGCTTGGGCCCAACGGAGTGACCGGGCCGATCGGGATCGCCGACGTGGCAGCCCAGTCCGTCTCGCTGGGCCTGGGCACATACATTTTCTTTGTCGCCCTCCTGTCGGTGGCGCTCGGGTTTACGAACCTCCTGCCTTTCCTGGCTCTCGACGGCGGCCGCGTGGCGGTGGTGCTGATCGAGGTGCTACGCCGCCGCCCGTTTGACCGGAACAGCGAGCTGAACTTTCAGCGCATCGGGCTCGCGGCGCTGATCGCGATAGCGGTGCTGATCAGCGCGCTCGACATCCAGCGCATCGCGTCAGGCCAGTTTCCGGGTCTCACGCGCTGATGGCACTGGTCAACCGGCGCAAGGCAATACCGGTCCGGGTCGGCGACGTCGTCATCGGTGGCGCCGCGCCGATCGCGGTCCAGACGATGACCAAGACCGACACGCGCGACGTCAAGGCGACCGTGCGCCAGATCCACGAGCTGAAGGAGGCCGGCTGCGAGATCGTGCGCCCGGCGGTGCCCGACCGCGAGGCGGCCGAAGCGCTGAGGGAGATCGTCAAGCAGTCGCCGCTCCCCGTGATCGCGGATATTCATTACGACCACACGCTGGCGCTGCTGGCGATCGAGGCGGGTGTGGACTGCCTGCGCCTGAATCCCGGCAACATCCCCGACAAGGAAAAGGTGGTCAAGGTCGTGACGGCGGCCAAGGAGCGACAGATCCCGTTCCGGATCGGTGTCAACGCCGGCTCGCTGCCCGAAGAGGTGCACAAGAGCTTGCGGGAGCAGCACCACATCGACCGTGACGACCGCGAGCGGACCGCCGAGCGGATGGTGGAGGTGGCACTCGGCCACTGCAAGATCCTTGAAGACCTGGACTATGGCCCGGGCTACATCAAGGTGTCGCTGAAGGCAACCGATGTGTGGACCAACATCCTTGCCAACCGCAAGTTCGCCGCCGCGAGGCCATACCCGATCCACCTCGGCGTCACCGAGTCAGGGCCGGTCGAAGCAGGCAGCATCCGCAGCGCGGTGGGCATGGGCATCCTGCTCAGCGAGGGGATCGGCGACACGATCCGCGTCTCGCTCGCAACATCGGACCCGCGCGAAGAGGTCCGGGTCGCGCACGAGATCTTGAAGACGCTCGCCTTCCGCAAGGAGAGCCCGACGCTGGTCGCGTGCCCGACGTGCGGGCGGCTCGAATACGACATGGTGCCGATGGTCAAGCAGGTCGAGGCCTACATCGCGAAGCTCAAGGTGCCGATCACGGTGGCCGTGATGGGATGCGTCGTCAACGGCCCGGCTGAAGCGCGGCACGCCGACATCGGCGTCACGGGAGGCCGCGGCAAGGGCGTGATTTTCAAGAAAGGTAGCCTTTACAAGACAGTGCCCCAAGAGGAGTTGCTTCCAGTGCTTCTGGCAGAGATCGACGCGATCGCGGCCGAGCACGCAGTCCCGGCTTCCTAGCGGTCATGAAGCAGGAAACCGAAGAGCAGCAGGACTTCGTCAAAGAAGTCACCAAGATGTCCGACGACTTCGACCGCTGGTACACGGACGTGGTCCGCAAGGCCGAGCTCGCGGACTGGTCCGGCGTCCGAGGCATGATGGTCGTCCGTCCGTACGGCTGGGCGATGTGGGAAGCGATCACGCGCGCGTTCGACGACATGATCAAGGAGAGCGGGCACGAAAACTGGGCCTTCCCGCTCCTGATCCCCCGCGAATATCTCATGAAGGAAGCCGAGCACATCGAAGGCTTCGCGCCCGAGGTCGCGTGGGTGACAAGGGCGGGCAGTGGGATGGAGGAGCTCGAAGAACCGCTCGCGGTCCGGCCGACGTCGGAAACGATCATCGGCCCGCTGATCAAGCGCTACATCCAGAGCCACCGCGACCTGCCGAAGCTGACCAACCAGTGGAACAGCGTGGTGCGGTGGGAGATGCGCTCCCGATTGTTCTTGCGGAGCCGCGAGTTCTGGTGGCAGGAAGGGCACACGTTCCACGCCTCCGGGCAAGAGGCGCAGGACGAGGTGACGCTCATCCTGGGCTACTACCGCTCGATCGCCGAGGACTGGCTCGCGATTCCGGTGCTGACGGGCCGGAAGTCGCCCGCTGAGACCTTCCCAGGTGCGGTGCACACGCTGACGGTGGAAGGGCTGATGCGCGACGGCCTCGCGCTGCAGATGGGCACCTCGCACTACTTCGGCCAGAACTTCGCCCGTGCCTACGACATCTCGTTTTCGAACAAGGACAACGAGCGCGAGCTGGTTTACTCCACGTCGTGGGGCACCAGCACGCGCCTGGTCGGAGCGCTGGTGATGGCTCACGGCGACGACTCGGGCCTGATCGTTCCCCCCAAGATCGCACCCATCCAGGCGGTCGTCGTGCCGATCTTCCGCGACGACGAAGGCCGGGCGAAGGTGCAGCGCTTCATCGAAAGCTGGTCGCCCGAGCTGAAGGCTGCGGGCATCCGTCATCGCGTCGACTGGCGCGACGAACGCCCGGGCGACAAATATGCGCACTGGGAGCTGAAGGGCGTCCCCCTCCGTTTGAACGTCGGTCCACGCGACGCCGAGGCGGGCCAGGTCGAGTTGGTGGACCGCCTGACCCGCGCCAAGGTCGCGATGCCAATCTCAGGCATCGCGAAACGACTGAGCACAGAGCTGGACGCTTTCCAGCAAAAGCTGTTCGCCCGAGCCGCCGCCTACCAGCGCGAGAACACGTTCGAGCTCGAGACCCTCGACGAGGTGATAGCCCACTACCGCGAACGAGGTGGTTTCGTCTGGGTGTCGTGGTGCGGCGACCAGTCAGAGGAGGCACGCATCAAAGCCGAGTCGGGCGGCGTGACGATCCGCACGATCGACGACACCGCGAAGCCATCAGGCAAATGCTTCGTCTGCGGCAAGCCGGCGAAATATCGAGTCTCCCTGGCGAAAGCGTACTAAGCCGCGACACAACCCCGGATAGTCCGGCCTATGCGGGGATTGTCTCCGAGTTCACGGCGCTTCGTCCGGACTAACCGGGTACTTGGGTAACAGGGCACGGGCCTGACGCACCTGTGTGACCACTGATCGCGGCGCTCGAAGGTCGGCGGCGGTGAAGCGGAGCAGGTGATAGCCGGCGTTCACAAGCGCATTCTGCCGGCGCATGTCGGCAACCATCCGGTCTTTGTGGTTCTCACCGTCGTACTCGATGACCAACCTGCGGTCCGGGTAATACAGATCCGCGCGCCCTACGAAGTTCCCGGCTGCGTCTCTAAGCTTGACCTGAACCGAAGGATGCGGCAGCTTTGCTCTGATCAACGCAATCCGGACGCGCGTCTCCATCGGTGACTCGGCTCGCGGATCGGCCATTCGTACGGCACGCCGCAACCTCTTTATTCCTTTCGCCCCGGCGTGCTCCTCTATGTGACTGGCGAGCTGGGGCACCGTGACCAGGCCCGCACGTACGGCCATGTCAATCGCAACGACTGACTCAACAGCGTCGGAACGGCTCCCCAGATCACATGCCGTCCGCATTGCGGACGTAGTCCGGAACCGATGCCGAATGATCACCTCCGACTCAGGGAGCGCCGCACGTCTCAGCCTCACTCCAGCCCGAGCCCGAACCGGGACGTCACGTCCGATAGTTGCCTCTATGGGTTCGCACCACGCTACGTCAAGGCCCAAAAGCCAGGCCGCGGTGAGCCCTGAGAATGCGTACTCGGCCGGCAAACGCTGCGCGACTGCTCGCATCTTCAGCTCCCAATCCTGCCGGAGGCCGACCCAGGCATACTGGCCACGACTCAAGCGCGTCCAGAACTTTGTCTGTAGATCGTCCCAGCGCATGCCGAATTGCCTGGCATCCTCGACCCTGAACGGGCCGTGTTGCAGCTCGACCTGAGGTAGCGATCTGGTGGCCATGGCTTCGAGCATCAGTCCTGGGGCGCTCTAAGACAACCGGGCCTGTTAATAGCAACAGACCATCGGATGGTCCGGACGAAGCCACATCAAGTGCGACGCAAACGCAGGACAGTCCGGACTATCCGGGGATTCAGGCCGTTGGGTTCTCGAACGCCCCGATCTTCGGCGCGTCCGGATGCATCGAAGTCTGGGGAATCAACTTGAGCGCCCCCGAAGCAACCGCATCCATCACAGCCTCCGCGACATCAGGGTGGAAGTGCGTCCCCGCCCCGGTCCGCACCTGCTCGACCGCCACCTGCAGCGGCATGCCTCGCCGGTACGGCCGGTCCGACGTCATCGCGTCGATCGCGTCTGCGGCGGAAACGATCCACGCGAACATCGGCAGCTCGTCCCCCTTCTTGCGATCGGGGTAACCCTTCCCATCGAACCGCTCGTGGTGCGACCGCACGATGACCAGCTCATCGGTGAGCATCCGCAGCCCGCTGAGAATGTTGAACCCCACCACTGTGTGGCTCTTCATCTTCTCGAACTCGGCCTCGGTGAGCTTGCCCGCCTTCGCGCGATCATCAGCGAGTACTGCGTGACCCTCTCCGAGTGACCCGCGGTGTAAGGATCCCGCGCGTCCACTGCGTTGGCCAGCGCCTCGAGCGAGGCCAGGATGACCTCCTCTCGATCCTTGAACAGCCGGGCGTTATCGATCGCGACCGCCGCCTGCGCCGCGAGCTCGGTGACCAGGCTGCGGTGGTCGGCGGTAAAGGCGTGCCCGACCTGATAGTTGGCGAGGAACACCACGCCGAACGGCTTGCCCCGCAGCGTGATCGGCACGCAAAGCACCGCGCGCGGGTTGAGCGGGCTCTCGTCCGCCGATCGGTGCTGCATCGACTCCATCACCGCCTCACCCGACTCCATCACCTGCTGGCAGATTTCGCCCCCCAGCCCGAGGGCGAGCCTCTCCGCCGTGACATGGTCGGTTCCAAAACCGCCCTTCAACACAAGCTTGCCGTTGTCATCCAGGGCGAGGCAGCCGATCTGGGCCGACGACGCCTTCGCCGCCCCTGCCAACACCTGCTGCAGCACCTGGTTCAGGTCGAGCGTCGAGGTTGCGGCTTGCAGCGCCTCCTGCAGGTTGCGCAGCTCCCAGATGCTGCGCTCGTGCTTCTCGTACAGCTCCGCGTTGCGCACCGCGACAACGCCCTGGTTGCCGAGCGTCGCCAGGACGCGCTGATCGTCCGCCGTCCACTCGCGCTTCTTGTGGTCGAAAACCGACAGGGTCCCCCAGAGGTGACCCTCCTCGAGCATGGGGGCGCAGATGGCGGCCTGAATCTTGTGCGCGTGCAGGTCAGGCGGCGACTGAACGTCGAAGGACAGGTCGATGTCTGGCACCGCCGTTGCGCGCAAGCTCAGCATCGTCGCGCCGACGATGCCCTGTCCGTTCTGAAACTCCATACCGTCGAGGTCGGTCGGGAAACCAACCGACATGATCGCCACCTGGTGTCCCTCTTCCGTGCTGCGCGTCAGAAGGCCGGCCGTGCCATCGACCACCCGGATCGCAACCTCGAGCGTCTTCTGCTCGAGGACTCGCGAGCCTTGAGTGACGGTGGTCAGCGCCTCCGACACCTCTCCCAGCGCATCGAGCGCCGTGTCAAGGCGCGATGCCTGCCCCGTGACCACCTGCAGGATCCGTGAGTTCTCGACCGCGACCCCGGCCATCGACCCCAGGTCGTCGAGCGCGCTCATGTCCTGCTGGCTGAACCCTGAGTTGCCGCGCCGCCCGAGGCACAGAGCTCCAATCACGCCGGACTTGCTCCGGATCGGCGTCAGCGCCTCGTTCACGTTGCCACCCAGGCGTTCGGGATGGAGCCCGCTGTAAATGCGCTCGTCCTCCGTGATGAGGTTCCGCAGCATCGTCTCGCCGTCGCGTACGCGCAGGAGCGGGCCGTCGACGGGTTCGGATGGCGACGTGCTGCCATCGAGTACGACGTAGGTGTCGTCGGGCTGGAACATCAGGGCACGACCCGCGTCATAGCGGATCACCTCCGAGCCGCGGCCGAGCACCAGCTCGAGGACCTGGTTCATGGTCTTGCCCGACGCCTCTTTGACGAGCTCGTTCATCAGCGAGTAGCGCGCCGATTCGTGCCGCGTCAGCGCGACGAGCTGGGCACTGGCAACATCGGCGCCTGCGCGAGCCGCCAGTGTCGCGGCGAGCCGTCTGTCATCGTCGCTGAAGCGGCCGGCGGTTCGACCCAGCACGACAAATCCTCCCACGTGATCCCCGATCGGCATTGGGACCGCGATCAGGCTCTGCAGATGGAAGTCGTCCGGGATGTAGTTGATCAGCTCGACCAGCCCGTTCTCGTCGAGCGCGGTGAAGGCGGCGCGGGCCTCGATCGCGGAAAGCAGCGGTCCGGCGTTGCCGTGGGGCCGGTTCACCGCCTGCGGCCGAAGGCGGTCGACGCCGATTCCCGGAGGTTGGGGCACGAAGCGCCGTCCATCGGCGGACGCCAGGTAGCAGCACGCGAAGTCGGCTCCGACGTTGCTGGCGATGCCCGACGTGATGGCCGCCGCGTCGCCCGGCCTGGCGCCGTCGACCTCGGCGGTCGCCACGAGAAAGGCCCGGTGCTTCTGCTCCAGCCGGCCGTTCAGGCCTCCGAGCTGGTCGAGCTGGACGCGAATCGCCTGGCGGAAGCCGCGGTAGGCGATCGTCCCCAGGGCGCCTCCGATGCCGAGCAAGAAGATGCCGACAAGCTGTGTCACCAGGTCGCCTTGCCTTGGGTTGAACTGGGCGATGACCAGGGTCAGGACCAGGGACGCGCCGCCGAAAGGCACCGCCAGCCGCCAGTTTCGGAAGCCGGCGCCGGCCGCGAGAGCGAGCAGGCCTCCGAGCCCGCCCAACGCGACGTCCCAGCCAATGCGCCCGCCCGCGTTCAGGGACGCCCCGGCCAGGATGAGCAGCGCCGCGGCCGTCGAAAAGCCCGTCCGGAGCACGAATGACGTCCGTCGTGAGTTCACTTGGCGGCGACTAAGTCTAGGTTTGTGTTCCGCAGGGGAAGCTAGATAGCGAACTTAAACTTCATGCCAGGCACGAAATGACTGTTTCCGAGCTCCTCAGGATCGCCGACCACCTCGACCCGAAGGGCCAGCTGTTGGTCAGGAAGGCGTTTGATCGGGCCGCGGCCGCCCACGACGGCCAGCACCGGCTGTCGGGCGAGGACTACGTCAACCACCCCCTCGAGGTGGCGGCGATCCTCGCCGACCTCGAGCTGGACGCCGAGACGATCTCCGCGGCGCTCCTCCACGACACGGTGGAGGACACCAACCTGACCGCGGACGAGGTCAAACGGGAGTTCGGCCCGGAGGTCGCCCGCCTGGTCGACGGCGTCACGAAGCTGGGCCGGATATCCCTGCGGACCGACCAGCAGCAGCAGGCGGAGAACATCCGCAAGATGATGGTCGCGATGGCGGAGGACCTTCGGGTCGTCCTCATCAAGCTCGCCGACCGGCTGCACAACATGCGCACGCTCGCGCCGCTCGCGGAGCCGAAGCGGCGAAAGATCTCACGCGAGACGCTCGACATATACGCTCCGCTGGCCCACCGGCTCGGCATCGGCCAGATCAAGTGGGAACTCGAGGACCTTGCCTTCCGCAACCTGGAGCCGGAGGCGTTCGAGGACGTGGTGAGGCGGATCGCGCGCAAGCGCGACGAGCGCGAGAAGCTGGTCTCGGATCTGCGCGAGATCCTCGCCCGCGAGCTGGAGAAGCTCGGCATCCAGGCCGACATCACCGGCCGTCCGAAGCACATCTACTCGGTGTGGCAGAAGATGACCCGCGAGGACAAGGACTTCTCGGAGATCTACGACCTGTCCGCCATCCGCGTCCAGGTCGACAGCGTGCGCGACTGCTACGGCGTCCTCGGCGTGGTGCACTCGCTGTGGAAGCCCATGCCTGGGCGGTTCAAGGACTACATCGCGATGCCGAAGTCCAATGGCTACCAGTCGCTCCATACGACCGTCATCACGCACACAGGCGAGCCGATCGAGATCCAGATCCGGACGCACGAGATGCACCGCGTCGCGGAGTTCGGGGTCGCCGCCCACTGGACCTACAAGGAAGGAGGCAAGGACGCGAGCTTCGACCAGAAGCTGTCCTGGCTGCGCAGCCTGCTCGAGTGGCAAAACGAGGTGGGGGATGCCGAGTCGTTTCTCAACACGGTCAAGGTCGACCTCTTCCAGGACGAGGTCTACGTCTTCACGCCCCGCGGCGACGTGATCAACCTGCCCGCCGACTCGACTCCGGTCGACTTCGCCTACCGCATCCACACCGAGGTCGGCCACCACTGCATCGGGGCGAAGGTCAACGGCCGCATGGTCCCGCTCGACTACGAGCTGAAGAACGGCGAGATCGTCGAGATCCTGACCTCCAAGGGCCCGCACGGACCAAGCCGCGACTGGCTGAACTTCGTCAAGAGCGCCTCCGCCAAGGAACGCATCCGCAAGTGGTTCAAGAGCCAGCGCCGCGAGGAGAACGTGGCCAAGGGGCACGACCTGCTCGACAAGGAGCTGCACCGCATGCATCGCGTCAGCCTTTCCGACCTGCCCGAGCCCAAGCTGCTCGAGATCGCAAACCTGCACAAGTACCCCACGGTGGACGACTTCATGGCTGCGATTGGTTACGGCGACCTGTCGCCGCACGCAGTCGTGATGCGGATGTCGCTCAACCTGGAGGCGCCGGGCGGCGACCTCCGAACCATTCCGCTCATCCCGCAGGTCCAACCCTCGCCGCGCGTGCTGGTGCACGGCGAGAGGGGCATCCTGACGTCGATCGCCACGTGCTGCCAGCCCGTGCCGGGTGACGCCATCGTCGGCTACACGACGCGCGGCAGGGGCGTGACGGTGCACCGCGCGGATTGCATCAACGCGGTCAACGCGCAGGACTCCGCGCGCGTCGTATCAGTCGACTGGGACATGGACGCCACGCACCTCTACCCGGTGGCGATCAAGATCGAGGCGTGGGACCGCCAGGGTCTCATGCGCGACATCGCCACGGTCGTGGCGGAGAACAGGGTCAACATGTCTGCGCTGGAGGTCCACGTATACGACGACAAGACCGCGGTCGTCTCAGCGACCGTAGAGATCGACTCGCTGGCCCAGCTCTCGCGCCTGATGGAAAAGCTCGAAGGCGTGAAAGACGTGCACACGGTAGCCCGCGAAGCGTCCTGAAAGGTGACCGTTCGCGTCGAGGTCACGGCTGACCGCAGGTTCGGCACCAACTCGTATCTGGTTGTGGACGATGACACGCACGACGCCGTCGTGATCGACTCCAACCTCGAGCCCGCCCTCGTCGTCGACGCCGCGCGCGAGCGCGGCGCGAACGTCAGGGCGATTCTCCTGACGCATACCGACCTCGACCACATCGCGGGGCTCCACGAGCTGCGCGAGGCCTTCGGCCCGATCCCGATCGCGGTCCACGACGCGGAGCGGGACGTCCTGGATCAGGGCCGGCCGCTGCGGCGAGAGTTCGGACCAATCGCAACCAGGGTCGACAACCTGGCCAGCCTCGCCGACGGCGAGCCGTATCGTGCAGGCTCACTCCAGTTCGAGGTGCTGCACACGCCGGGACACAGCCCGGGCGGGGTCACATTCAAGATCGATGGGTTTCTGTTCACAGGCGACGCGCTGTTCGCCGGCTCTGTCGGCCGTTCAGACTTCGCGAACTCGAACAGCACGGCTCTGCTCGACGGCATCCGCTCGAAGCTGCTCATCCAGCCTGACGAGATGATCGTCTACAGCGGGCATGGCCCCGCCACCACGATCGGACGCGAGCGAACGATGAACCCCTTCCTTACTTAGATCCAAGCGTAAGGACGACGATCAGGGCCGGGCCCAGAAGAATCAACCACAGCGTCGGGAACACACAGCCGACGGTCGGGATCAGGATCTTGAGTGAAGCCCGCGCTGCCTCGGTCCGGATCTTGAGCCGCCGCTTGACCCGCATCTGAGCCGCGTGCGCGGCGATCGTGCGCGCGATGGGCACACCGGTGCGCTCGGCGTAGAGGATGCCGCGGACCAATGACGTGAAATCCTCGATCCCGGTCGCATCGGCCATCTCCTCGAGGGCCTCGGCCCGCGGACGCCCGAGCTGGATCTCGCGCAGCGCCCGCGCCACGAGCAGGGTCAGCGAGTCGTCCTGGTGGCGCACCAGCTGCTCGAGCGCCCGATCGAGGCCTAGGCCCGCCTCCATGCTGATCGCGACCACGTCCAGCGCGTTCGGCAGTGACGCCTCGAGCTCGGTGCGCCGATCGCGGACGAGCTGGTCCAGCCAGAACACAGGCAGGTAGAACCCGAGGGCCACGCCGATCACCAGGGCGAGACCAGTCGCAAACGGTGTGCCGATGAACATGCCGACCGCGGTGCCGATGGCGCCGAGCCCCGCCGCCGCTGCGATGCGGAGCGTCTGCAGACCGGCGGGGTCGAGGTTGAGCGGGTTGCCCACGAAATCGAGCTGGCGGCGGAAGTTCGCGGCCTGCGCGTCAGGCGTCAGCCGCATCGTCTGGCGGTCGACCCAGCGCCGAAATGGTCCGAACAGTCGCTCGAGGAACGGCTTCTCGAGCCGCAGCGCCACCGCGCTCTGGCCGAGGCCCACCTCCTGGCGGGCGAGGCGCTCGCGCGCAAGCGTTGTGGCGTCGGCCGCGCGTGAGGCGATGATGCCGATCGTCAGCATGTAAGCGCCGACTGCAGCGGCGATTCCGATGACGAAGGGAAGCGCGTTCATGAGATCGCCGTCAAGCGCCGGATGATCAGATTGCCGACGAACAGAAGCACCGCGGCGAGGCCGAGCATGACCCAGCCGAGCGGGTTGACGAGCATCGGCCGGAAGTAATCGCTGACCACGAAGTAGAGCAATACTGCGGCGACGATGGGCAGCAGCGTGATGATCACAGCGCTCGCGCGCGACTGCGCGGTCGCGGCCATGACCTCGGCCCGCATCTCCTCGCGCTGGCGCATGGTATCCGCGAGCGTGGCGAGGATCGCCGGAAGGTCACCGCCGATCGACCGCTGAATCGTGATCACCATCACCATCAGCCGCAGGTCGTTGCTGCCGATGCGCTTGACCATGTTGTTCATGGCGCTCTCGATCGATGCGCCAAGCTCGATCTCGCGCCGGGCGAGCGCAAACTCGTCCGACACCGGCGGACCGGCGTTGTCCGTCACCGCGCCGAGGGATTGTGCGACCGACTGGCCCGCCTTCATCGAGTTGGCGATGAGCTCCATGGCCCGGGGAAGGCCTGAATTGAACTGGCGCAGGCGATGCCCGCGCCGGTTGCGCAGATAGAGGGCAGGCAGCAGATATCCGATCGCGGCAAGCACCACGAACTCGATCCCCAGCCCGAACCGCAACAGCCCCACGATCGCGAAGACGACCGCGAAGCCGGCCTGGATGAGCCTGAACTCGTAAGGCCGGAGCTCGATGTCGGCGCTGACGAGGTCGCGGCGCAGCCTGCTGGGCACCTGCTCCGAAGCGATCCAGACAGGTGTCCCCGTCGACTCGAAGCGGCGCCGGAGCTGCTCGCGCACGTCGGCGAGCGTTCGGTACGTGGCGCGGACCGAATCTTCGGGGGCGCTCGACTGCTGGGACCGCACCGTGCCGAAGACGACGAGCCCGACCCCGAGTGCAGCCGCCACCGCGACCAGGACGATCGCTGTACTCATGCGGCTAGTGCGTCGTGAACTGCCAGCGCTTGTCCACGTCCCTGGGCCCGACGCCGGTGGCCGACGAAACGTTGGGACATTTGTCGTCGGGCTGCGTAGGCACGTTTGCGTAGTCCGTGTACGACTCGAGCTCGTACTTCATCGTCGCATTGTTCAAGAGCCAGAAGAGGAACTCGGAATCGCATGCGGTCATCAACACGGTCAGGCTGCTGGTCACCGTCCCGGTCTGCGACGCCTGCGGACCGCTGGCCGGTCCGACCCTGATCACGTCGATGTCGCGGAAGACTGTGCGCACCACGGGGACGCCGGGGCTCTGGCCGAACGTTGACGAGTTGATCGTGGCGAGCATCGTGATCCTGTCTCCGAGCTGCACGTAGCCGCCGACCCCGACCTGCTCGCCGGTCGGCACGGTGACCGCGACCCATCCCTTGGGGATCGGGAGGAAGGCGACATCGCTGTTGCTGAGGAGGTCACCCGCCGAGGTGATGAGGTTGGCGGTCACCGGGCTGCCCGCCGGGATGTCGACCTTGGCGCCCTTGCCCGCGACGTCCTTGACCACGGCGAAGGCCTGCGGCGGGGCGGGTTGGAAGTTCGTGATCGTGAGGTCGCCGGACTGGATCACCGTCCGAGCCTTGATATCGTGGCTCGCCACCACGACCTTGATGCCGGCGGTGCTGCCCTGGATGAGCGGCAGGCTTGCGATCCCGGCGGCGGTGATGAAGGCGAGCACCGCCAGCACTGCTCCGATCACGATGTAAAGGCGCCCGCGCCGCGGTCTGGCGAGGGCGGAGGTGGCTATTGACAACTTAATGTGGGCGCAAGCTTCACAAAAAGGACGCCGGAGCGCAACAAATAAGGCCAAATGTCAGTTCGCGGACGGGGCTCACTCGACAAGGACGGCCTCCACGACGGCGGTGTTGACGCCGTAGTCGCTACCCACGGCGGTGCCCGCCCCGGCCGCCGCTGAGATCGAAAGGGTGCCGCAGGTGAGCGTCCCGTCAATCGTGCTGGTCCCGTTCACGGTGTCGGTGCAGGTGCCCGCCCAGTAGATCGAACCGAGCAGCCAGTGCTTGGCCGCGGTCCCGGTGATCGCGATCTGCCCCGTGCTGCCGGCAGGAGTCCAGACCAGCAGGTTCCAGCAGGCTCGATCTCCGACCGGGCACCAGGCCGACCCCGGGCAGCTTGCATCACCGGGCGGGGCCCCCGAGCACGGGGCTGCGAACCATGTGTAGCCGCCGGCCCCCGAGTCGGCCACCGCGTTTGGGGGGCAGGCCGAGATGGAGCAAGGCTTCGAGCCGAACTGGCAGCTGCCAGTGCAGGAGGCCCCGCCGCCCGCGGCACATGTCCCCGTGGAAAAGCCCGCCTGGTTGACGAATTCGAGAGTCGCGTCCCGGGCCAGCAGAGTTGCGCCGTTGAGGCAGATGCCACCTCCACCGGCAAAGCCCGAGCCGTTGAAGTAATAGAAGCCAGGATCCAGCACCGCACCGAAAGCTGAGCCACCTGCTTTGAAGGTCGCGATCGCGTTGGCCCACAGCGACGGCGTACTCGTAGCGAGCGTCTCGCTGGCGACCCCCACGGGCAGGTCGAGGCGGTACTCGGAGCTGTAGCCCTGGGCCAGGTCGGTGGCGAGTCCGGCCCACCCGGCTCCCCGGGAGAACGTCTGGCCGGCGGGGATCTTGAAGCCATCGCCGGTGATGACCAGCTCGCCGGTCTGCGCCATCGCGCCGCTCGTCGCTATCACGGTGCTGGCGGTGGGGACGAGCACAGTCGAGGAGCCCGATTGGTCGAGGGGCGTCGCGGTATCGACGCCCGACCACTCGCTCATCTGCGCGTTTCCGGCGATCGTCGCCGGGTTCATCGTGAACGTGATGCTGCTGATCCCGCCCGGGTTGTTCGGGTAGTACCAGATCTCGCTCCGACCCTCTCCAACCTGGTTGGCCTCGGCCGCGGAGATCCAGCCCGCCGGCGCGGCGAACTTGTTCGGGGTCGATGCGGCGCTGACCGTCGCCACCAGCAGCGTGCCTGCCTGGCTCGCGCCGGGCAGGGTCGCGATGATGAAGTGCGTATCGACATCGCTCTCCGGGCCGATCTGGCGGTTCGAGATGCCGCCCGCCATGCTCGTGAGGTCGATGTAGCCGTAGCAGCTCGGCTTGAAGTGATAGAACCCGCTCGCGTCCTTGGTTGGAACGGGACCCCTCCCGGTGGCGACCGTCACTCCCCCGACAACGATGTTGGGATAAGCGCCGCCGGCAGTGCAGGCCGCGCCGCCCGTTCCCTGCAGGGTTGCGATCGCGGCTGCGTCCGTGTTGGGCTCGGGCGGCAGCGTGGCCGCAAGGGCTGCGACCGGCTGCGGCGCTTTTCCGGCGGCGCACGGGTTCGGGTTGATCGCCTGATTGGGCACGGAAAGGAATGCACTCGTCCCGGTCGTCCCGCACGTCATCGCCGTGTGGCCAGACAGCTCGTAGCCGTCGGCGCAAATTGCATTGCTCGCCACCGGTGTGCAGCTGCCCCCGCCGCCGACCCAGGCTTGCCCATTGGTGTAATCCGAGACGTTGCCCAGGTCCGAGTAGGTGCCGGAGGTCGCGTCGTATCTCTGGTGCGCATAAAGGGCGCAGCTTCCGCTGAGGCTGATCGCGTTGGATGCGGTGACACTGCCGCCGACGTTCACCTGGCCGCCCGTGCAAGAAAGAGTCGTCGCCGTGAGCGCGGCCGTCGAGCCGTTCAGCTGCTGCGCGACGGCGCGCCTGGTGACGTTGGTGCTCGAGGTGCCTAGGTAGTTGCCGAACGAGATCGGCAACGCCAGGGTGAGGACCACCTCCACCTGCTGCTGATGTCCGCGATAGGGGTAGTTGATGGTCTCGGTGAGCATGTTCGAGGTGAATTTGTCGGTGGCTGTGTATCCGGCCGAGCAGGAGCCGGCGGGAGGGCTCGAGAGGGTGCCGCTGCGCACGCGCTGCGTGCCGACGAACAGGTCGGCCTCCTGGATCACGTTCGTTGCGGATCCCACGTTGCACCCCACGCCGATCTTCAAAGCGGCGTCGAGCGCCGCCTGGTCGGCGAGCTGCTGCAGCTGGTTGCGCTGCCATTCCACGGATCCGGTGAGCAGGATCAGCGCTGCAGAGCCGATGAGCGCGACCAGCCACACCGCGACGATGATCATCACCTGCCCCGACTGACGGCGGTTCCCCTCCCCGCTTGCCGGGGAGGGTGGCCGCCGCGCGGCCGGGTGGGGAGATGATGCGTGGCTGACGCGTTTCATCAGTACTCCAGCCGCCCGACTGACTGCGAGTCGAAAGTGATCACGCTCGGGATTCCGAGAAACGTGTTGAGGACGGGCTTCCACTGCAGCTTCAGGTCGACGACCACGAGCTGATGTCCGGGGATGCGGACGGGCGCGCCGCCGCACGTCGAACAGCTCCACCGCGTGTTGCCCGAGGCCGGATCGAGCTCGTAGACAAAGACGTAAACGGTGCTCGGATTGATCGCCCCTGTGAGCGAGATGGTGCCCGGTTGCGTCCCGTTGGCCGCGTACATGCCGTACGACGGTGGGCTGGTGAGGCCGCCGGTCGAGTCTGCGTAAACGACCGACATTCCAAGCGCGTCCAGCTGGTGGGCGCCGCTGGTCAGAGGACCCAGGGTGCAGGGGGTGGAAAGCGCTGTGCAGTCCGGGGCCAATGTGTTGGATCCGCTGTAGTAGCCGAGCACCGCCTGCCGCGCCATGTCGCGAGAAGCGCCTTGCAGCGAGGTGTAGATGAGCAGACCGCGTCCCAGATCCACCGTGGCGCCGATCAGCAGGAAGAGCATGGGGGCAATCAGCGCGAACTCCAGCAGCGCCTGACCGAGCTGGCGGCGACTCACCACGCGGTGGTGGCGCGGCTCGACCCAGTGATCGTGATCCCGCCTCCGAGGACTTTGAGGTCGCTGAACCCGTAGTAGACGAAGACGTCGACCTCAGAGTTGTAGTTCGACTGGACCGATCCAGTGCAGTCGAGGCTCGTCCCGCAGTACACCGCAACGACGGCGTGGTCCGGGGCCGGTGCCGTGTAGTCCGTGCCTGCGACAAAGGGAGGCGCATGGTTGACCTGGGTCGGGCACGCGACGTTGGCGCTCGCCACCGCGGCGGCGAGGTCGGCCTTGACCAGGTTGCACATTGCGGTCAGCCCAGGGCCGTTGGTCGTCGAGGTCTTGCCGGCTACCAACCTCGCGGCGTCGCGCGACGCGTCGGAGGTTTCGACCGCAAACGAGTAGCCGCGGCCCAGCTCCAGCACGCCCGCGACGAGAACGATGAGGATCGGCAGCGCGAGCGCGAACTCGACCAGGGCCTGCCCGGAACGGCGGTTACGCATCGAACTTCAGGCTGGCCAGGATCACCCGCGCGATCTCGGTCGCGCCGCGCGAGACCATCGACGACGGGTCGTGCTGCAGGACGATCCCGCCTGCGAGTGTTGCGTCTTCCGGCCGCGAGTCGTCGAACCCGACGACGACGGACATCTTGCGGCCGAGGATTGCCTCCACCCCCGCTCGGTCGAGCGGTGGATGGGGCGACCGCTGGTTCAGCACCAGCTCGACGCGGTTGTCGGGCACGTTCATGATGTCGCGGAAGATCGCCAGCGCCCGCCGCGCGTCGGTCATCGCGGCAATCTCGGGCGGCACCACGATCACGAGGCACTCGGCGCGCTCGATCACGGCGAGGGCGGCCTCGGCGAGCGAGGTCCCCAGGTCGACGACGATGACTTTCTGCCATGGCACCACAGTGTCAAGAACGCGGCCGATGAGCTCCCCGTTCAACGTGTCGACCTCTTCGGGCCGCAGCGTGCCCGGGAGCACACCCATGCCGGTGCGGTGGTTGACCATGTTGCCGCGCAGGACCGTCTCAAAATCCGCCTGCGATGCCTTCGACGCGCTGGCCACCGAACCCGTCGCGATCAGGTCCGCGAAGAGGGCAGCGTGGCCGAAGGGCGCGGCGAGGTCGATCAGCAGGACCTGGCGCGGGAACTTGCGGGCCAGCGCCGCCGACGTGTTGATGGCGAGGGTCGTCGTGCCCGCTCCGCCTTTGGCCGAGAAGAAGGCCACGATGGGGGCCGCGTCCTTGGAGGCGACCTGGGACTGGATCGCCGCCGCCGCCGACACCTCCTGCTCCCAGAGCTTGTCTAGAGTCACGGCAACCTTCTCCAGGTGCGGGCCGAGTCCTTCCAGCAGGCCATCGCGGTCGAGCGTCAGAAGGACCGCGTCGGTCAGGCCGTAGATGTTGGTCACGTAGCGCTCGCCGGTGCGGGGGGCGGGGAGGATGACCATGTCGCCGGGGGCCGGCCGGCGCGTGAGCAGCACCTTGCCCGTGGTGTCGGTGACCGACTCCTCGACCTGGCCGGAGGCGAGGAACACGACGATGTCGCCACCCTGGCCGCCCAGGCGGAGGGTGTCCCGAGCCGCCAGGCCGACCGGCCGCATCCGGCGGGCGACGGCTCGCAATACGCCGTCGTTTAGCTCCGAGAATACGGCCGACATCTCCAGGATCCGCGTCCGCATCTGCAGTGCGGACGGCGCCTGGTCCCCGCCGGCTCCGCTGCCGCTAGCGGCCACCTGGGCTAACTCTTCCTCCCGCGCCCGATATAAGGTTTCAGGAACCTCACGGGCGTTCAAAACGCCGATACTGTAGCAACCGCCCCCCAAATGGACCCTCCGCTTCGCAGCAATGGCTCAAATACAAAGCCGGTGATCCAGTCCCCCACCCGAGGCGCCGGGCGATCTCGGGTGGCGGGTCGTGTTGATCGGGTGCTTAACACTGCGCTCGCCGGGGAGGGCGCGGCTGTCCTTAACGTCCCAGCTGCCGAGCTGCTGGCCGATGCGGTCGGGGTGGCGAGCTCGATCGAGGCCGCGCTCAGCCGGCCGGGCGTGGGCGTGATGGGCCACTGGATGGTCCACCAGCTGTTGCGCCGGTCGAATCTGTACGACGATCTCGTCAACTCTCTGGCCAGCCCGAATGCCGTCACCCGCGCCGCCGCCGCCCGGATCTGCGGCGCCGCCCGGATCACCGATTCAGTGCTGTGGATCTCGGACCTCGTCAAGGACCCGAACCCGCGGGTCAGGGAGGCGGCTGTGCGCTCGCTGGGGCATCTCGGCGGCCGGCGGGCAGTGGACGAGCTGATGGCGTCGGCCGGCGAGATCCCGCTGTACCGCCTTGCGATCGCCCTGGCGAGGGCCGCCACCGACGTCGACATCGAGGCGTTGATGCGCCAACCCGCGAACGAGCGCGCAGCCTTGGCGACGGTGCTCGCGTGCGGCCTGCGGCGGGACGTGCTCCGGGTTTCGCCGCTCCTCGGGATCGCCCACGACCGCCGGTGGCCGAAGCAGGTGCGCCTGGCCGCCTGCAAAGCGCTGGCCGCGATCGGGGACCGCTCCGCCGCGGACGGACTCCACCGCCTCACCATGGGCGAACCCGACGAGACGGTGAAGCAGGCCGCCGAACGCGCGCACCGCCGGCTCCTCAAGCGCGCCGTGGGCAGGCCTCGGTGAAGCTCTCCGAGCGATTCGACCGCCGCTACCAGCAGACCCCGGCCACCGCGCCCCAGGCCCCGGTGACCGGGCCGCAGCAGCAGGTGGCCAGCCCTCAGACTCCCGTCGACGGAACCCCGACCGTCGCGCCGGTAGAGCGCCGGGCGGTTCCCCGCGAGGGGACAGCGGTGCAGCCAGAGCTGGAGACGCTCCGCACTGGCGATACGCCGGCGACCCTGAGCCCCGCCCTCGGCGCCGCAAAGGCGGAAATCCACGCCGACCTGCTGCGCCGCCACGCCGCCGCGATCGACATCACCAACCGGGCGGGCATCCGGCGGCTGCTGACCCAGCTCACCGAAGAGCACTTCCGAAACAAGCCACCCGCAGCTCTGGTCACCGCCGCCGACCGCGAGCGACTGGTCGACATCCTCTTCGACGAGGTCATCGGGCTGGGGCCTCTGGAGGCGCCGCTGCGTGACCCCGATATCACCGAGATCATGGTCAACCGGCCGGAGCAGATCTTCGTCGAGCGGCGTGGACGCATCGAGCTGACCAACCTCGCGTTCGAAGACGAGGCCAGCCTACGCCGTGTCATCGACCGCATCGTGTCGACGATCGGCCGCAGGGTCGACGAGTCGGAGCCGATGTGCGACGCGCGCCTTAAGGATGGATCGCGCGTCAACGTTGTGATCCCACCTGTCGCGATCTACGGACCGTGTCTGACGATCCGCAAGTTCGGCCGCGAAGTGCTCACGCCGGAGCGCATCGTGGGCGCGGGGGGCTCGAGCGAGGCCATCCTCGAGTATCTCGACGCGGCGGTGAAGTCACGGCTCAACGTCATCGTGTCCGGCGGCACCGGCTCTGGGAAGACCACCCTGCTCAACGTCTTGTCGGGGTTCATTCCGGGAGACGAGCGCATCGTCACGGTGGAAGACGCGGCCGAGCTCCGTCTGCGGCAGGTCCATGTGATCAGCCTCGAGACGAAGCCCGCCAACGTCGAGGGCCATGGCCAGATCTCGATCCGCGACCTGGTCCGCAACTCGCTGCGCATGCGGCCCGACCGCATCATCGTCGGCGAGGTCCGCGGCGGCGAGGCGCTGGACATGCTGCAGGCGATGAACACAGGCCATGACGGGTCGATGAGCACGGTGCACGCGAACAACCCGCGCGATGTGATCACGCGACTCGAGACGCTCGTTCTACTGGCCGGAACGGAGCTCCCATCACGCGCGATCCGCGGCCAGATCGCCTCGGCGATCAACATCGTGGTCCAGACCGAGAGGTTGCGGGGCGGTGCGCGCAAGATCGTCAACGTGGCGGAGGTCCTCGGCATGGTCGACGGCGAGATCGCCCTCCAGGAGCTGTTCACGTTTCGGCAGGTGGCCGTGACACCGGACGGCCGCGCGGTGGGATTCCACACAGCTACCGGGGCGCGATCCAACTTCGCCGCCCACTTCAAGGCCAATGGCGTGGACTTCCCGGACTCCATGTTCGCGCCGACCAACCAGCCTCCGATGGAGGGTCTCTACTGATGGGTGGCGAGTTCAGTGAGATGAGCGCCAAACGTCCAGAGCAAAGCCCTGATGGCCACCAACACCGTTCGGTCCAGGTCGACTCGGAGCTTCTCGATGACGTCGGCCACCAGCTGCGGAATCAGCTCAACGCGGTGGTCGGCGCCGCCGGCCTGCTGGCCAGCGGGGCGGAGACGAGCGAAGAGCGCGAGCTGGCGGCGATCGTCGAGTCGGGTGTCGAGCAGGTCGCGCGAATCGTGGACGAGGTCCTCGACGCGGCAAGCATCGAGAACGGTGAGTTCGAGCTGGCCTTGCATCCGTATGACGTTCGCTCGACGGTCGAGAGCTGCCTCGGGCTCGTCTCCGAGGCGGCGGGCGCCAAGGGTCTCGACATTTCCTTTAATGCAGCGTCGGACGTGCCGACCGTCGTGATCGGTGACTC
>VBIW01000019.1 GCA_005880915.1 Chloroflexota bacterium
GACTTCGGCAAGCTCGACCAGTACGGACAGTTCCTGCGGCTCACGTATCCGCTCTTTGGCGGCCGCGGCGCGACGACGAGTCGCATCAACGACTTCAGGCAGGTGATGAACAACCCCTGCACCCCATAGCGACGGAGTAGGAGGGCCGCGTCGCGCTGACGCGGCCCTTCGATTTCCGCGAACGTCAACCGCGCAACACTTTGCCTATCTGCCTGAACCGGCCATGAAGCCGCGCGGTATGAATCACGACCGCGCGCGTCGGCAGCACTGGGGTGGGCGCGCTGGGCCGACCGGTTCCGTCTCCTCATCAGGTTGCCGACGCTCGCGGTCCTTTTCTTCTTCCGCTCCTGGCGCCGATCCCCAGATAGGGGAAGCCCCGCACCATGGGCATGGGCGGGGCTTCTGCGCGGGATGGGGCGAGGTCCCTGCTCGAACCGCTTGTGTGCCTGTAGTCTTGCCTGGGAAGGGTGGGGCGGATGCCTCGATTTCGTGGTGGGATCGTGCTCCTCGTGGTCGCCTTGGCCGCAGCCTGCGGTGGCGCAGGCGCGACCGCGGTTTCAACGCGGCCATCGCCCACACCGACGATCGCTGCCGCGGTCGTGCCTCTGCCCGCGAGCCCGACTCCGCCGTCGACTCCTCCCTGTGCCAGCGCGAACGGCCTGCCCGATCGCGGCTGCACGCCGGGCGCGACGAATTCCGATGTCACCCAGGCGACGATCAGCATCACGATCTGCGTGACCGGATACGCCGCGCAGATCCGCCCGGCGGCGACATACATGAACAGCCTGAAGATCGACCAGATGCGCGCGTACGGCTACGCCGCCGAGGCGCCCGGCGATTTCGAGGAGGACCATCTCATCGCGCTCGAGCTCGGCGGCGACCCGCGCGATCCGAAGAATCTCTGGCCGGAGCGCCTCACCGGCGGGTCGGGCGCGCTGCAGAAGGACCGCGTCGAGAACTGGGCGCACGATGAGATCTGCGCTGGTCGGATGATGCTCGCGGATGGGCAGCGGCGCATGGCCGAGAACTGGGTCGACCTCTACAACGCGATGCTCGGCGCGATCGCGACGCCGAAGCCCGCGATCGCCCCGGCCGTCGCGGCGAGCACCGCGCCGACGACTTCAGCGTCCGCGACACCGTCGCCGGCGCCCGCGCTCTCCTTGGCGATCATGGCGTCTCGCTATGGCTTCGTTTCGGCCAGCACACTCGCCGGTGCGAGCTGTAACGCCCAGGCGAGACTGCCCTCCGGAAGCATCAGCTCGGCGCAGGGACTCATCCCGACGAAGACCGCGGACGCGAGCGGCACGGTGTCGTGGACGTACGGCACCAGCTCGACGACAAAGCCCGGAACGGGGACGCACACCGTCACGTGCATGCTTGGCGCGATCACCCGAAGCGCGAACGCGCCCTTCTCCGTCCCGTAACCGACACCGCCGGCGCGGCGCGCTCGTCGGGTCCTAGCGCTCAAGTACTGGTTCCAAGCGGACTCCCGCGCCGATAGCGTCGCGGTCCAGTGGCGGAGAAGAAGCGAGGGCCTCGCGGATTCCTGTCGGCGCCGAGCTTTCCGTATCGGCGGAAGTCGCTCCTCTCGCCGGCGGAGCTCGAGTTCTACAACGTACTCAAGCTCGCGGTGGGCGATCGCTTTCTCATCCTGCTGAAGGTCAGCGTCGGCGACCTGTGCGAGATCACGCACCGCGAGGTGAATCAGGCGGCCTTCGATCGCCTGGCCGCCGAGCAGATGGACTTCGTCCTCTGCGATCAGACGACGCTCGCGCCGGTCGTCGCGATCGAGCTCGATGACTCGACGCTTTATGGTCGCGATCGCGCCGAGCGCGACGCGTTCATGAAGGAACTCTTCCGCGTGATCGGTGTGGCACTAATCCACCAGCGCGTCCAGATGGGCTACGACCCTGCGGCGATCGCCCGCTGGGTTGACGCTGCGCTCGCGCGCCCGGGAGGGGCTGCCCCGCAGTCACCGACGCCGCTACGACCGGCAAGCTAAGCGCGCAGGCAGCCGGCGCCCGGCGGCGCGGATCGTGCCGCACCGCCGGCGAGACGGCCGTCGGAGCGGCTAGCTGCGCTCCGCGATCATCGTGTTGATCTCTTGCGCGAAGGTCTGTGCGGCTCCCTTGTTGAAGACGGAGATGCGGTGCCTGATGGTGAAGCCGCCGCTGTTTTGCACATTTAACTGAGCCTGGTACGAGCCAAGGAGCAGGACGACGCCGATCAGCATCGCGAACCATCCGTTCTGCACCCCAGTGGCAATTCCGGCGAGCAGGAAGATCGCGCCCACGATCAAAGCCAGAGGGGAAATGCGGGTGCTCGTGTTCACGCCGGCGATGTTGCTCAGCGGGTAGCTCACCTTGTCGCTCCCAACGGGTATGAAGCCGAGAAACGTGTTGGGCTTCTCACCCGCGAGTCTCTTGGTGGTCAGGACCAGCTTGAGTTTGAGAAAGACCCAGACATTCGAAACGAGAAACTCGCCGTAGCTTCGAACCGACTCGTCTTTCGCTAGAACGACGCCCTGCGGCAGTACCAAAGATTGCGCGATGCTTTGCGACATTCTCCCCACCAATCCCTTTTCCCCAAACGCGCGTCGCGTAAGCCTAGTCCAAGCAGTCAAGCAGGCCTTATCGATAACGCCTAAGTTGTCTTTCGGGGCCCAATTTGCCGCGATCCGCTCCCGGAGGAGTTGTTGAACGATCCCGCCGGGGCGCACGAATTCGGGGGTCCGCCGGGTCATCGATCCGGGCGAGCATGTGGAACGCCTTTCTTGCCGTTAGGTAACGTCGCTTCGACCATGAGCGCTTTCGACGCGAGGCCTTGTCGAGCCGGTCGATCGCGAAGGTCTCCTGGCCAGTAGGGCCTAGCGAGGTGATCGTCTCGCCGAGCATGAACTCCAGCGGGAATGATTCCCAGTGAGCGGATACGCACCTCGCGGATGGCGTGGCTCAGCGACCTTCGACAAATGGCCGCGCGGTATTTGACGCGACCGCGAAGTTCAGTCCCTGGGCCTGGGGAAACCCGAAATCGACCAGACCAACCAAGTGGCCAGCCCCATCGAGGACCGGCCCGCCTGACATACCGTGATTAAGCGAGGCGTCCGTCTGGATCAGCTCCGTGGTGCCAAGACGCCTGAGACCGGAGACGACGCCCGCCTTCGTCGACAGGGGAAGTCCCTCCGGATAACCAAGAGCAATGAGATCGTCGCCTTGACGGAGGGCGCCAGAGTCGCCCCAGAGGAGGCCATGAGCTCCGGCCGTGTCGAGACCCTGAATCGTGAGCAACGCGACATCGTCGGTTTCATTGATGCGTACAAGGGCCGCTGTTCCGACCGGCAGATCGTTGAATCGGATCAGGATTGGGCCAGTTCCGCTGACGACGTGCGCCGCAGTAACGATCTGCCCATTGCCGAGGTATGCGCCCGAGCCCTGGGCGTTGCCCCTCACGACATACACGGTGCCGGCGCGCCCGATCGCAGCGATGTCCGACCGTGTTAACACGCTCGGTGATGGACTGGCCGAGGCCGTCGGGCTAGCGGATACGACTGCCGCGGGGGAGTTCGTTGGACGGAGGGCGACGACTCCGATGGCCGCCATCAAGAGAGTCGCGCCAGCCAGCGCCCCGATAGTGACGGACGGAACCTTGCTGGGCGCTTGCGCTACGCCCACTTGGAGCGTTGGCCCGGAGTCCGGATCTCCCAAACGAATGAGAGTCCCCGGACCGACGCGAACCGATTGAACTCGTTGCCCATTCAGGAACGACCCGTTAGCGCTATTCAAGTCGGTGTAGGTCCATCCCACTGCATCGGCAGTCAGAAGGCCATGTCGCCTCGAGACGCGGTCGTCGTGGAGGGTCAAAGTCGAGTCTGACTCGCGCCCAACCGAGACCGACGAACCTGGCGGGACAAGCAGTTCGATCCCTTCCGCCTTGATCCGCAATGCGCGGCCGGATTTCATGGATTCCAGTCCCACCTGTCCCGTCTCAGGAACTCTGTTGCTTGGCTCAGGTAATCTTACCTAGCGCTCGGAGGCTTGGTCGGCTTCTTGGCGAGGGGTGGTGGGATGCTTCCGGATCCGTTGACCGGAACTCAGTTGGGTGGGTTCCGGATAGAACAGCTTCTGGGACGCGGCGGAATGAGCCGCGTCTATCGCGCCGAACAGATCGCGCTCGGACGGATGGTCGCGCTGAAGCTTCTCCCAATCGCGGACGCCGACGCCGACTACCGCGCTCGGTTTGTCCGCGAGTCGCGGCTCGCCGCATCCATTGACCACCCGAACATCCTCCCTATCTATGACACCGGCGAAGCCGGGGGCTATTTGTTCATAGCCATGCGGCTGGTCGACGGGGCCGACCTCAGCTCAGTTATCGAGCGTGACGGTCCACTCAGTCTTGCTCGAGCGGCCCTGTTCATATCCCAGGCAGCCGCTGCGCTCGATGCAGCACACGCGCGCGGGCTGGTGCATCGCGACGTCAAGCCAGCCAACCTATTGATCTCGGGGGATCATCTCTATCTCACCGATTTCGGCATCGCGAAGATGGACAGAGGCGCGCACGGGTTGACCCGGACGGGGCTTTTCGTTGGCACCCCCGACTTCGCCTCGCCTGAGCAGATTCTCCAGCAGCCAATAGATAGCCGGAGCGACGTCTATTCCCTGGGTTGTGTCCTGTATGCGTGCCTCACCGGCCAGGGACCGTTCGGTCGTCCGACTGAGCACGCGGTGATCGAAGCGCATCTGCACGAAATGCCGCCGAGTGTGCGCCTGAACCGGCCCGAGTTGCCAGCTGCGCTGGATGCAGTGATCGCAACCGCACTTGCAAAGGCCCCGGACTCGCGCTACCGGAGCGCTGGACACTTCGCTGCCGCCGTCCGCTCGACCCTCGGTCAGGTCGACTCGGTCGTTCTCCGAGCGAATCCGACGGTGATCCGACCCCGAGCAGAGACATGGCTCGTGAATCCCGCGGCGATGGCTCCCGCTCCGGCCAACTTTTCCCGGCGCACACACCTACGGCGAAACGTTGCGCTCGCCGCCGCAGTTGGTGTTCTCGTGTCGCTGGTCGCTGTCGCTGGCGGCTATTCGCTGCAGACGGCGCGTCTTTCGGGAAACGTTGCCGTGAGCGAGGCTCCTCGACCAACCGCGTCGCCCTCTCCGACTCCAACCCCGACCTCGCCGCCGATTCCGACCATCCGACAGATCGGACTCAGAGCGCAGGAAGTCATCATGCCGGCCGACGAATTCCCCTACGCCGGTTACAACATGAGTTACGACGCCGCCTCGGGTGTCTATGGTTGGCGGAGGGATTTTTCGGCGAAGACACTTGACTATTACTACCTACAGGTCTACGTCTTCGTTTATCCGCCAGGCACGACAGGCGCGAGCCGGCTGACCAGTTTCACGTGCGACTTCAAATGGGAAAGTCCGCCTTATCCCGTCCCAGGTGAGGTAACCGCCGAGGTGATCGCCGATGGTGCGAAAGCTTGTCGGTATCACTGGGAGGGGACGATTCCGGATTGGTTTGAGTACATCACCGCCACGCGCAACGCCGTCGTAATCGTGGCTGGCGAGCCTCGACGGGCGAACATCTCTGACACGGCAGCGATGAACCAAATGGTTTCACTCGCTCGTCAACAGATAGCGATTATCGAGCGGGTGGCACCGCGGTAATGCGGATGCCGAGGGGGGAAGAAGTGCGTTGTCCAAACTGCGAAACGATCTGTGGAGACTCCGCCCCGAGATGTGTGGTCTGCGGTGCGACGCTACCCGTTCGGGCAGAACCGACGTCGGCTCCCGCGACCCGTATCGTTCCTATCGCGAGCGTTCAGACCACAGCGATGGTTGTGTCCCCACCTCGACCTCACCCGGCCAAGATCAAGCTCGCACGTGCCGCCTCCGTGACCGCGTTGGCGATCGTCCTTCTCGCAGCTACCGGTGCGCATTCGGTGACCTTCGGTAGTTATCAAACCTCCCAAGCCAATCTTGAAAGCACTCGGGATGAGCTGAGCAAGACCTCGGAAGCTCTCGCCTCGACGACGGTCAGTCTCGAAGCGACTAAGACCTTACTTGAGTCGACGCGGAAGTCGCTGGCCGCAGAGCAGGCTGGGCGCGCCAACGCCGAGCAGCGCGTCGTTCAACTGCAGTCGCGAGTGCTGGCCCAGGACAACTGCATTCAAGTCCTCAAGGATGACGTGGACGAACTGCAACGCATACGAGGGATGATGAGCACGAACTTCAATCGGACAAGCACCGGCTCGGCCTGGGCGAACGCAATGAACGCACGGAACCTGGCTGTGAATGCGGCCCTGAGCGACTATTACGATGCCTACAAGGCCGCGTTCGACTCTTTCTATGGGTCGGCCAACTCTTGGATTGCGCTCGGGAACGCGCAAATCAAGCTCGCGGTGGACCAGCTCGGCATCATGAACGCCCAGATCGACAACATCAATGGCGCGACTGCGCAGATCGATGCCGCCTTGCGTGCTTTCTCGCAACGGCTTACCTCGAGTTACACCACCTGTGGAATTTGAAGCTTGAGCAGACAGCGCCAGCCGTTTAGCACTCGCGGCGCTCCAGACATCGTTCGGAGGTGGGGAAAGTGGTAGCGCGCCCTCGGAAGATTTCGACGCACATCGCGCGCCTTGTATTGCACGATCGCCAGGGGACGCTCTTTGAGGTGACTCTGGGGCGCGGAACCCGGCGCCCGAGGGAGGGGTTTCTTGAAGTGCGGGACGGGAGTCTGATCTGGTATCCGAAATCCGGTCACAGGGGCTGGCGGCTTCCTTGGTCGGATCTGACCAAAGATGGAGATCCACCACGCTGGCGTCCGGCCGTTCGGGCCTTCGACGCTCGAAAGTTCCGGTCAAGGCGCCGGTCGTAGTTCCTAGTCCGCTGCGATCCGCTCCCGAAGGACCTGGTGAAGGATTCCGCCCTGGCGCACGTATTCGAGGTCGGTCGGATCGTCGACGCGCGACAAGACTGTGAACGACCTCGTCATGCCGTCCGCCGACGCTGCC
>VBIW01000196.1 GCA_005880915.1 Chloroflexota bacterium
CGCCTTCATCGAGGACCTGGCGCGCGTCGCGCAGCGGCTGCGCCTTTAGGTTAGCGCCAGAGCATCCGCCACAGGCCGGCCCGTCCCAGGGCGCGGCCCACGATCTTGTTCTTGGCGCGGCGGACGATGCGGCGCGGATCGCCCGAGGCCAGGGTCGAGATGTCGTTCGCCACGCGGGCCGCCGCGTACATCTGCGAGACCAGCCCGCGGCGCCTCACGTAAAGACCTCGCCGATCAGGCTTTTGGCATCACGCGCCAGCTCGCCGCGCTCCGCCTCGTAGGCCTCGATCACCTGGAGAAGCTGCTGCGCCTGGTCCGGCTCGCGCAATCCGAGCACCAGGCCGAGCGAGAGCCAGTAGTCGGCGGTTTCGAGCAGGTTCGCGTGGATGTGGTCTGGGGTTTCCTCCAGCACCTCGCTCATCGAGCTGATCAGGGCCCGGCCGTACCGTTCCCATTGCGCATCGACAGAAGCTTTCATGGAAACAGGGTAAACTGGCTACCGCCTCCGCGGGGAGGTGGCAGAGTGGTCGAATGCGAGCGCCTGCTAAGCGCTTGAGCGGGTGTTTCCGCTCCCCGGGTTCGAATCCCGGCCTTCCCGCCACCTAACACTCCGAGTATTGCCTTCCTTGACAGCGCACCAACCACGGCGGTTGTATGGAGATGTCGCATCAGCTCGGCGGTCCCAGGGGAGGCCCTCGCGAAATGAAACGGATCCTTGTGCCCATCTTGGCGTCGGTCGCCGTTGCCCTCGGCGGAATTCCACCCATTAGCGCGTCGGCCAACCAGGGTCCGCCGGAGCTGGCGTTCACGGCCACTTGCACGGGACCAGGCAGTCCAAACCAGCAGGGGAGCGTCGCGCCTGGCCAAATGGACAACTGCAGCATCGTGCTCTCGATAGGCTCGGTCAACTGGGGGAGCACGATCCTGATTTCCGTCACGTCGCCATCGGGGGTCGCCATGAGCTCGTGCGGGGGCGGCTCCGCCAGCGACGGCTCCTGCACCTTTTCCCGCCCCAATGGCGCGTTTCAGGGTCAAATGATCGGGAGCGAGTCCTTCCAAATCCCGATGTCGGCGATCTCGGGAACCCAGGTTCGGCACTCGGCCAGGGTCTGTGACGTCTTTGGCTGCAGCTTTCCGCCGGTCACCACTGGTGGACCGGGCGCGGTGGTAAGCGGCTCGGGTTCGGGCGGGGGTGGGGGTGGGGGAATCACCCCGCCACCGGCGGCACCCCCGCCGCCGTTTGTTAGCGCGTCCTGCGTTGGACCGAACCACGACGGCACGGTGTATGCCGGACAGCAGCTGACCTGCACGGTCTACCCGCTCGACGGCAACACGCTCCGAATGGAGCGTGGCGACCATTTTCAGTGCGACCTACGGGCTGTGCCAATTCACCATCACGGCCGGTTCCGTGCAGCGACCGGCGTCGCTCGGCACCGAGGTCATCAACATCGCGGCGTCGGCCCAGGTGGGGACACCGGTGACACTCGCTGCAACTTTTTGCAACGGGCCTAGCCCCGCTGGCGATCGCGCTTGCACGGCTCGTCCCGAAGCCATTCCCGTCAGCGGCGCCGGCGCGGTGGTGTCGCTCGACCCACCCATCACCGTCGCCGCCGTCAATATCGGCGCCGTCGAAGGTCAACCCTTCAACGGCGTGGTTGCGACACTTTCCGACGCGGATCTCAATGCGACGCCATCGGAGTATGCGGCGACCATCGATTGGGGAGACGGGACCAGTCTCTCAACGGGAACGATCGCTGGGTGGTCCGTCAGCGGCGAACATCTTTACCTCGAGGAGGGCACCTACACGGCGAGCGTGAACATCCGCGATCTCGACGGCGCCTCGACGACGGCCTTCGGGCCGGGCATCACAGTCCTCCCGACCGCGACAGTGGCCGACGCGCCGCTCACCGCAAGCGGGCGCGTCATCAACCGCACGAATCCGTTCGCAGGCGTACTGGCGAGCTTCGCCGATGCCAACCCGTTTGGAACGGTTGCGGACTACACCGCGACGGTGGACTGGGGCGATGGCACCACATCCGGCGGGAACCTCACCCTGGAAAGCCTGGCGCAAAGCAACCCGGTCCTCGACATCAGCGGGGAGCATGTCTATGCGGCGCTCGGCCCGTACACCATCCGCACGCACGTGTGCGATGACGGTGGTGCCTGCGGCGATGCCACGACGACGATTCTCGTCTACGGCCTGTCGTCCGGCGGCAACTTCGTGATCGGCGATGAGGCCGCGGCGGTCGGCACCTCCAGCTATTACTGGGGCGGGCAGTGGGCCTCGATGAACAGCCTGAGCAGTGGCTCGGGCGAGGCGTCGTTCAAGGGCTTTGCCGACGATCCAAGTGCGGCGCCGACCTGCGGCACCAGCTGGTCAACCACGCCGGGTAACAGCGCCAAGCCGCCGGACAGTGTGCCCTCGTACATGGCGGTCGTGGTCGCGACCACTGTTGCAAAGCAGGGGCCGCGGATCGAAGGCGACAGCGCCCAGGTGGTCGTGATCAAGACCGATGGAGCCTACGGGCCCGATCCGGGCTCGGTTGGAACCGGGACCGTGGCTGCGGTGCTATGTCCCTAATCTGAACGAGACGCGAGCACCGGGGCGCGGCCGGTCCAGATATCGACCTCTGGAAGCCCATGCATGCCGAGCGTCTGGCCGACCTCGGCGCAGTGATAGGCGTCGTGGGTGAGAAGACGCATTAGCACTGACTGACGCGTGTGAATCTGGACCTGGCCATCGCGCTCTCGGCGGAACGCGTCCTGAAGCATGGCCGGCGTCCATCGGCTCAGACAGTCCTCGACGATGGTCCAGGTCGATTCCAGCGCCGGCACGAGTTCGCTCGCCCCACGGGGATGGGACAGGTCGTCCTCCCAACCCTCATTGGCGGGATCGGTAAACGGGGTGCGGTCGGCACCTGGCTCCTTGCAAACGGCGCAAAGCCAGTAGACGCGGACCATCGCGGCGTGTGCTGCGATGGCCCAGATCGGCCACAGGTTGGCTCCGGCGCGCAGGCCCAGATCCTCGGGGGAAAGTGTGCCGATCCGCTCGATGAGGCGGTCATTGGTGAACCGCCATCCCTCGTAGAACCGCGCGACGCTCATGGCCCGACTACCTTACCTGTGTGAGTGCGATTAACGTCTGGGCGTCCTTGATGGCATGCCCCTCCATGTCGTTGTTGAAGTAGACGAAGGCGTCGAGCTGCT
>VBIW01000048.1 GCA_005880915.1 Chloroflexota bacterium
CGACCTCGATGGTCGAGATGCGATGGCCGGACACGTTCATGACGTCGTCGACCCGACCGAGAAGCCAGAAGTCGCCGTCCTCGTCGACGCGGGCGCCGTCGCCGACGAAATAGGTGTCCTTCCAGCGGCTCCAGTAGGTCTGCTGGTAACGCTCGGGGTCGCCGAAGATACCCCGCAGCATCGCGGGCCACGGCTTGCGCATGACGAGGTAGCCGCCGCCGCCGGGCGGAACCTCTTCGCCGGCGTTGTTGTACACAGCGGCATCGATGGTCGGAAATGGTTTGGTCGCCGAGCCGGGCTTGAGGGTGGTGATGCCGGGCAGCGGCGTGATCAGGATCATGCCGGTCTCGGTCTGCCACCAGGTGTCGACCACCGGCGTCCTGTTGCCCCCGACGTGCTCGCGGTACCAGACCCACGCCTCGGGGTTGATGGGTTCGCCCACGCTGCCCAGCACGCGAAGCGAGCTGAGGTCGTGCTTTTGGGCATACTCCGGTCCCCACTTCATGTGCGTGCGGATCGTGGTTGGCGCCGTATAGAGGATGTCGGGCCTGTATCGCTCGACGATCTTCCACCAGCGGTCCTTGTCAGGAAAGTCGGGCGTCCCTTCGTAGATGATCCCGGTCGTCGCATTGGCGAGCGGTCCGAACACGATGTAGCTGTGCCCGGTAACCCACCCGATGTCGGCGGCGCACCAGTAAACCGATTTCGGCTTGACGTCGAAGATGTAGTGATGCGTGGTCGAAACGCCGACCAGGTAACCGGCCGTCGTGTGGATGATTCCCTTCGGCTTGGCGGTCGTGCCGCTGGTGTACAGAAGGTAGAGCAGGTCTTCTGAATCCATCGGCTCGCACGGGCACTTCTTGGGGTCGTCGTCGACATCCTTCAGAACGTCGTGAGCCCAGACATCTCTTCCCTGCTGCATGTTGATGTCGCCGCCGGTGCGCCGCACCACGAGACAGCGTTTCACCGTGGATGACTGGTCCAGCGCATCGTCGGCGTTGGCCTTGAGAGGAACCCTGTTGCCTCTGCGCCAACCCTCGTCCTGGGTGATGAGCAGCTCGCACTGCATGTCGTTCATGCGGTCCGACAGCGATTCGCCGCTGAAGCCGCCGAACACGACGGTGAATGGAGCGCCGATGCGGGTGCACGCAAGCATCGCGACCGGAAGCTCCGGAATCATTCCCATGTATATGCCGACGTGGGTGCCCTTCTTGACGCCGAGCTTCTTCAGGCCGTTGGCGAAACGCACGACCTCTTTCTGAAGCTGCCCGAACGTGATCTCGCGGCGGTCGTCCTCAGGCTCGCCTTCCCAGAAGTAGGCGACCTTGTCCTTCAGGCCCGATTCGACGTGCCGGTCAACGCAGTTGTAGCAAACATTGAGCTTGCCGCCGATGAACCACTTCGCGTATGGCGGCTTCCACTCATAGAGCTCCCGCCATGGCTCGAAGAACGTGACGCGCTTTGACTCGTCGGACCAGAACTCGTCGAACCCCTTCCCGTAGATATCCGGCCTGGCGTTGGCCTGGCGGCTGAACTCCGGGCTCGGAGGATAGCGGCGGTCCTCGACCTGCAGCGTCTCGATGGCATGGCCGCCCGAAGTCTCGTCAGTCATCACGCCTCCTCGAATTGAAAGCCCGTTCGAACACCGGCTCGAACACCATCCCCAAAAGCAGTATGCATTGCGGCACGTAAACAGCGCTCTAGACGGCTCGAACCGTCTACCCTTTCCCGCTCAGGAGCGGCCTACGGGGGATTTCGGGCCGGCCTGAGGGAAGGTTCGATGCAGCCAGGCATCGTGGGTTTGAGGGGTGCGCTCATCGCCGCCTGGGAGGCCGATCTCCGGGCGGTGCGCCAGGACGGCTTCGACATGGGTCGCGGCCGCGAGGCGCTCGTTTTCATGCAGCGCTTCTACGGCCTCATCTCCGACCTGCGGACGCCGATTCAGCGCGCGTGGGGCCCGGGAGGCCATGTCCATGTGGTTGATTCGCCGGACCTGGGCGGACCCGGCCCACGGGTCTCGCAGTCGCGGATCCGACTGCGGAACCACGGCGACATGGTGGCTGTCGAGCTGTTCTCCTACATGGACGGCGCGTCACAGCCGAACCCGGCCGCCGGTCTCGACCGCGAGATCCGTGTGGCCGAGATCGGACCTTTGGCCTTTGTCACGGAGCTGTACCGCACTGCCGTTGACTTCCTCCAGGTCGCGCTGAACCTCGATCTCCAACTGCGAGGTTCAGCCTGGCTCTACGAGCACGCGGCCGTGAACTATTTCGTGACGACCGGCAAGTGGGCATCGGTCGGCGAGGCGTACCGGCGCGCGTCGCGCGAGCTCGCGGTGGCGGACAGCTTCGAGAGTGTCGTATCCGCGTTCGAGACGAAAGCTGAAAGCGCCGCCCACGGCCCCAACGGTGCGAATGGATCCGGCCTTGACAGCGTCGAGATGCAGCTGTCGATCGAAGAGCTCCAAAGATTTCTCGAACCGCAGCCTGACCTGGACAACTTCGTCCACCTCATCCAGGTGGCGGTCGCCGCTGACCAGGAAGACCGGCGCGTGCTCAGCTCTGAGATAGGGCAGTCGCTGGGGCTCGATTCGCTGGCAGTCACGAAGCTGGGCCAGCTGCTCGCCATGGCGCCTGACGTGGCCCGCGACGCAGACTTTGCGCCCGACCTCTCCGAATGGAGCTTCCTTCCCTCCTACAACGTCCATTTCTTTCGGCGCGCCCACACCATCGACGACTTCCTGGTGGTTGAAGGCACGCTCGTCCCGCGGGCGGCGGTCGAGGGCACGACCACCACGTCGCCCGGGACGGCGTTCAAGCTCGAAGAGGGATCCTCGCTGCCGGACGGCATTGTCACGTTCCTGATGACAGACGTTGTGGAATCGACGCCGATGTGGATTCAGAGCCGTGCGTCGATGTACCAGGCGATGCGGCGTCACGACCAGCTGCTTACGTCAGCGATCGAGGCGAACGGCGGGATCGTGCTCAAGGAGCGGGGCGAGGGCGATTCGTTCTTTGCCGTATTTCCGCGCGCGACGGATGCCGTGATCGCGGCGGTTGAGGCGCAGGCGGCGGTGCAGTCCGAGGAGTGGCCGGACCGCCTCTCCTTTTCCGTCCGGATGGCGGTGCTGACAGGTGAGGCGGACGCCGCGGACAGGGATTACCGATCACCCGCCGTGAACAGGTGCGCGAAGCTGCGCAGGCGTGCAGTGGGCAACCAGATTCTGGTTTCGGAAACCACCTACTCGATCGTCGCCGACATCCTGCGCGAGGACATCCGGCTTGTCTCGGTCGGGAAGAGGCGGCTCGAGGGACACGACCGGCCAGAGGAGATCTACGTGGTCCAGCAGGCGGAAGTCACGCTCGAAGCAGAGGTCGCCGAAGACGCGGTCCTGGCCTAAGCACACTCGGCCCTGATGGAATAGGTGGAACCCGGAACCGTATAACCTCTTGGAGTGACCGCCACGAAACCTCGCTCGAGATTTCTGGAAGCGGGTTCCGTGGCGCTGGTCAGTGTCGCGGCCGCCCTCTGGGCGTTTGATGCCTACTTTCGTCCCGGACTCACCAAGCAGCTCAGCTCGGGCCAGATCGTGCTGGTCGAAGACCTGCTGATCAGCCTGTGTCTCGTACCGGTGCTCCTCGTCAACCTGCCGGCGCTGCGCCGCCTCAGCGGCCGTCGCTGGGTCGCTCTTGCCGCGATCGCGATCGGGCCGCAAGCAGTCGCCACAGTGTTCTTCACCAAAGCCATCGGTTATTCGTTCGCCAACCCGGCGGCCCCTAACTTCGACGTTCTGCACGAGGTCTACCTGCTCTACCTTCTGCAGCCCGTTTTTGGGATCGCCTTCGCGCGCATATTCCTGGGTGAGCGGCGCAAGCGCAGCTTCTGGCCACTGGCCGGTATCGCCCTCGTCGGCGTCTACCTGATCGTCTTCGCAGACGATCCGACAGCGCCGTGGCAGATCCGCCACCCGGAGCTCATCGCCGGCGTGCTGGTGCTGGGCGCGGTGATCATGTGGGCGGGCGGAACCGTCCTGGGCCGATACGCGCTCGAAGACGTCAGCTTTCCGGTGACCACGAGCATGCGATTCGTGCTGGCACTGCCCGTTCTGCTGGTGATCGTGGTCATTGACAAGGGGGGGGCGGCCTTCAGCGGCTACTCGGCCTCGCAGCTGCCCAGCTTCCTTGGCATCGTGCTGGTCCCGGGACTGCTGGCGATGCTCCTCTACTACCTGGCGCTGTCGAATACGCCCGCCTCGCTCGCCACGGTCGCCGAGCTCGGTTATCCGCTTGCGCTGTTCCTGATCTTCTCGCTGCCGGCGCCTGTGGGCCAGGGCGCGCCGTTGCGCCCCATTGAGGTGGTCGGAGCGGTGTTGTTGGTGGCGGGCGTCGTTTCTCTCAACTTCCTCAAGACGCGCCAGATCGTCGAAGTGCCGCGTGAACGCCTGGCCAGCTCATCTGCTGCCTGAAGGGGAAAATCGATGGCTCGCGAATACGGCACCTCGGTTGAAACCACCGCTTCGCCGGACAAGGTCTGGCGGATCTGGTCGGACATGTCGACGTGGGGCGAATGGAATCCCAATGTATCGACCATGGACTGGAGCGGGGGATTCGTCTCGGGCTCGACTGGCGTCATGAACACGAGAGCCGGCCAGCATCACAAGATGCGGCTCGTCGACGTCCAGCCGGGTCAAGGCTTCGCTCTCGAGACGAGCGTCGTGCCTGGCACTAAGTTTCGATTCAACTGCCGGATCGAGCCTGCGGGCGCGAAAACCAAGGTCAGCCAGACGGTCGAGGTCGGTGGCCCGCTCGGACCGGTCATGGGCGGAATGCTTGGGCCTCAGGTTTCGAAAGAGTTCGGCACTTTGCTCAGCAACCTGGCTCGCAAGGCCGAGACGGCCTAGGCCCGGCACATACATAGAAGGACGCGATTCAGGCCCGGGCCACTCCGTGGAGCCTTGCCTGAAACGCGGCTGAAGCGCGGCGCCAGCTGAACCACATGCCGGCCAGCATGACGATGAGCCACGCGGCCAGTGCGAAGGCCAGCAGTGTGGGACCGACCTTGCCGTTTCCGACTGCCTGGGTGAGCGGTGCCCAATCGACGGTCGCCGCGCCGTTGAGCCACGCGATCAGGCCGGTGCCGAACGCTATGAGCCCGAGCGTCCATCGCCTTTCAGAGCGCGACATCTGGCGCATGTCGTAGCGGCGCTCGCGTGGGGCCACCGGAATCCCGCGCAGTCGGGTCAATAACCCGATCCACACCACCAGCATGGCAAGCCCGATCGCCAGCGCGATCCACGGATAGGCGGTCTGGTCGATTGGCGAGAGGTCGGCGGAGCCGGCCCATGCCGCCATCGGCAGGGCCCAGATCAGGCTCGACAGCGCGGCGAACCCCGTCCGGCCAAAACGATCGACAAGTCCTGTCATGACATTGGGTACCGCTCAGCAAGATACTCGTCGAACCTGGTCTTGCCTTCTTTATGGTCAGGAGACGTGATCAGGCCATCCGCGAACTGGCGGCTGAATTTGAACGGAAGGTTCAGATTGACCAGGCGCCGGTTGTCTTTGCGCGCGAGCATCCAGGCCTGGGAGAGGCTCTGCAGCTCGCGGATCTCCGGGCCGCCAAAGTCGGGCAGTATGCCGGCCGGTTGGCCGAGGACGATGTCGACCACCCTTTGCGCAACTTCTTTCGAGTCGACGGGCTGGAGCTGCCACGACAGCGGGACCGCGAAGACTGCGGGCAAGCGAGAGAACCCACGAAGGACCACCTCGATGAATTCGTGAAATTGCGTCGCCCGAAGAATCGACCAGGGCACGATGTCTCCGCGCACGACGGCCTCGGTCTTCAGCTTGGTCCTGTGGTAGGGGTAGGTGGAGCTGTCGATTCCAACGATCGACACGTACACAACGTGCTTGATCTGCGCCTCGCGGGCCAGGCCGAGCAGGCGGCGTGTCCCGCGCACGTCGACCGACCAGCCCCTGAGCGGCTGGCGCGTCGCCGACGCCGCGTGAACGATGGCATCCATTCCTGACAGCGCCCTGGCGAGCCCGGCCCCGGTCCTGAGGTCGCCCTTCACAGCATCGACATGACCTCGGGGTTCGCGGCTCATGATGCGCGCCCGGTGCCCGCCCTGGCGGAGCAGAGTGACCACGTGCCGGCCTAGAGTCCCTGTGCCACCTGTGACCAGCACGTTCATGTGCGCTAACTCTTCTTGCCCAGCTGCTCTCCGAAAAACTTCAGCACGCGACTCCACGAATCATCCGCCGCTTCCTTGTCGAATGCACGCCCCGTGTCATTGAAAAATGAATGACGGGCGTTGGGATACACCTTGATGTCGTGCGTGATGCGGTTGTGTGTGAGCGTTTCCTCGAGCTTTCGTCCCGCCCTGGCGGTGAAGTCCTTCTCGGGGTAGGAGCCGACCACCGGGCACAGGCGCCTTGTGACTTCCAGCGGGCGCGGGTTGGTGGCGTAGAAAGGAGCGATCGCCTTGAGCCGTGAGTCGGTGCATGCCCATGCGACCGCAAAACCGCCGCCCATGCAAAACCCAATCGCACCCATCCGCTGCGCATCAACCTCATCGAGCTTGGCCATGAATGTCAGCGCGCTCTTCAGGTCGTCGATCCCAGACCGGTTGATGGAGCCGGTCAGCAAGCCGGCCATGTACCGCGCCATGCAGACCGCCCGGATGCGGTCGGAGAAAAGGTCGACGCCGAGGGCCACGTAACCCGCGTCCGCGAAGCGGCGCGTGATGCCCCTGATGTGGTCGTTGAGGCCAAATGCTTCGTGGATGACGACCACGCCCGGGTGCGGGCCGGTGCCGTCGGGCAGAGCAAGAAAGCCGCCGCCCCTGATCTCGTTCTTCATGATCTCGCGTGTTTGCATATGTGATTGAGGCCAGGGGAGATCGTAGCGGTGGGCCGAGGGTCCCTGAAGGCGACGGTATCCTTTAGACGGATAGGTCTTGCGGCCATGGGCCCGTGGCGCAGTTGGGAGCGCGTCAGACTGGCAGTCTGAAGGTCAGGGGTTCGAATCCCCTCGGGTCCACAAATCACTCGCCGGCACCTGGACCCAACTGGGCTTTCGGTTGCACACTGCCGCCTCTCGAAGCGTTATCGCTTCATGAGGGCGGGACTGCCGCTACTCGCGCTCGCGTGCTGGGTCGCGCTGGCGGTCCAGAGTTGCGCTCAAGACGCATCCCTTCAGGGGCCTGAGGCCCTGCCCCCGACAGGCCTGCAGCCCCAGATCGATGCGGGTTCGACGGAGAGTTGGCCCAGCACAGACCCGAGCAGCGACCCGAACGCGCCGCAGCTCCAGATGATGATCACCAGGTCCATGCTCTACGCCGCCGCAATGAAGCATCGGGTCAATCCATATCTGGTGATGGGGTTGGCCTGGCATGAGAGTGGATGGCAGCCATCGGTCGTGTCTCCCGCGGGCGCGGTCGGGATCATGCAGGTGATGCCTGCGACGGCGGCAGGCGACGGTCCCGCGCTGCTCAACCGCACCGTCAACCTCTACGACCCGGGCGACAACATCGACATGGGCACCGCGATCCTCAAGAACAACCTGAACCGTTACAACAACGACCTGGCCAAGGCGCTGACGGCCTACTACGCGGGAGGCAGTGCGGTCACCGAATGGGCCAACCTGAGGGCTGACTGCCGCCGCTACGTCTGGGCGGTCTACAACGCGGCGATGATGTTCAAGGAAGGCAAGGGCCCCGCGTAACGAGCGTTCAGCCGGCTGCGGCGAGCGTCGATTGCCGGATTTGAAGTTCCGGGCCCAGGATCATGTGCTGCGGCTCCTGCTTGCGCGCACCCGACATGTTCACGACCAGGCGTGTCATCTCCCGACCCATGTCCTCGATCGGCTGCCTGACGCTCGAGAGAGGTGGCCGGGTCGCTGTCGCGAGCGGCGAGTCGTCGAAGCCGATGATGGCCACGTCGTCTGGTACTCGGCGCCCGAGGACCTGCATCGCCCACATCGCGCCCGCCGCCATGGCGTCGGATGCGGCGAACACCGCATCGATTTCGTGTGACTCGGCGAGCAATCTCGACATCGCGACCTCGCCGCTGTCGCGATCCATCTCGCCGTGGGCGACCAGGTCGGAACGCAACGCGGAATTCCACATCGCCTCGCGAAAACCCTGCGCCCGGTCAGACGCCGACCGCGAGTGCACCGGCCCGGCGATATGGGCGATTCGTCGCCTCCCTTGCGCGATCAGGTGCTCGGTGGCGCTCAGTCCGCCGGCGTGGTTGTCGACGTCGACAAAGCTGACATCGGATCGGCCAGGCGGCCTGCCGCCGTAGATGACCGGGATCCCTCGAGCCTGAAGGCGAGCAGACAGAGTGTCGGAGTCGTGGAAGGTCAGGAGGATCACGGCGTCGACGTGGCCGCCGGCAAGGTACTGCTCGAGCCGCTGGATGTCAGGCGTGGACTGGGGGGCGAAGAGCACCATCTGGAGCCCGCTCGCCGAAAGCTCTTCGCCGATGCCGCGCAGCAGGCGCGGGAACAGCGGGTCCAGCAAAAGGCCTGAGCGCGGCTCGGGGATGACAACGCCGACCGACTCGCTTCGGCCGGCGACAAGGCTCTTGGCCGCTCGATTGGGAACGTAGCCGAGCTCGACGGCCGCGCGTTCGACGGCGGCGCGCGCTTCCTGGCTGACCGCGGGGTTGTCGCTGAACACGCGGAAGGCGGTCGTTCGGGACACTCCGGCCAGGCGCGCCACCTGGGCGAGAGTGATCGCCGATCCTGAAACCGCTTCCATCCGCCGCTGCTAGTAGACCCTTACGAACACCGCAGGTCAAGCGAAACGTCGAGTTCGCCACTGTCGCGATCGCACCGCCTAGTCTTGTCAGATGGCAGATAACCAGGCCGTCTACACCTCAAAGGTAAGGATCGTCCGCGAGCGCGGGCCCATCCGGCAGGCCTACCTTCCGGCTGAGTCTCAGCCGGTCGTCTTCGGCACCCACGGCCCTGTGCGCGAGCACTATGGGACCGCGGTCGGCCAGTATCCGGACCACGCCACGACCCTCGACTATGTGGTTGCGGCGGCCGCCGGTTGACTTACCGGCACCCTCGGGGGCGCGCTGGAGGCGCGCGGGATCGACGCCAGCGAAGGACGCCTCACCTCGGAGGCCGAAGGCGAGATCTACCTGGAGAACAAGGTCCTGGTGATCAAGAAGATCCGCGTGCACTACACGCTCAGGGGCTGTCCTGAGGACAGGCGCGAAGCCGCCGAGCGATCGCACTCATTTCACGCCTCGCGCTGCCCTGTCGCGAAGAGCATCGAGAAAGCGATCGAGATCTCAACCGACCTCACTTTCGAGTGAGGTCCGGTGCGCGCGAGACCAGATGATGGTCCCGATGCGCACGTTGCGAAACACCTCTTCGCTGACCAGGAAGCCGGCAAAGATGAGGACCAGCCCGAGGAACTCACCCAGGAAGAAAGACCACGTCACCCCGAAGCGGTTGAGGCTGCTCGTGACCGCGGGAATGAACGCCCCGACGGCGATCAGGATCGTGGCCGGCACCCGTGAGTTGAGCTTGCCGCGGAACAACGCGGTCACGGCAACAGGCAGCGAAGCGAAAAAGTTGACTGCGATCGCGAGTACGCCCAGCCGCGCGGCGAGAGCCCGCTTCTTCGGCATGTAGATGTACGCGGAGTAGAGCGCTCCGAAGACGAGGGCAAGTCCACCGCCGGCGTTGAACGGCACGCTGCTGACTCGCAGGTAGCCGGGGAAGGCGGCTGCGACTGGAACATGCGTCGCGGGATCTACAAAGCTGCCTCCTGAAAGGTGCGCCGTCATCACCAGAGCGGCCACGACCAGCGTGCCCGCGACGAGGAAAGACATCGCCACGTGCGCCTGAAAGTCGCGCCGGACGGCGGTCGAGGCTGCGACGGAGGCGGCGGCCACGAGCGCCACGGCGAAAGTGACGTATCCACCCGTCACGGAGCCCGGATACCTCGCGGTCGCCGCCAGCGAGAACAGGCCGCCCAGCACGATCGAGGCTGCGACGAAGTATCCGAAGCGCGTCTTCTGGAGCAGGTACAGCGTGCCGGCGCCCAGATATGACGGGACGAGAAAAGCCCCAACCAGGTACCAGATCCGGTACAGCGGCTCGCTCCAGCCGAACCTGGAGCCCAGGAACTCGGTCCCCGTGGCGAGGCCATACCAGATGAGCCCAACGCCCCAGACGAGCTGGAAGGAATGGCGCCGCTGCCACCACTGGTCGAGCACCATCGCGGCGAATGCGAAGCTCAGCAGCGAGGACGCCAGCGGAAGAAAAGACTGCATCGCCGGTTCCTACCTTAGGACCTCGGCGGCAACGCGAAAGGCGGCGTTGGCTGCGGGGATGCCGCAGTAGATCGCGGTCTGCAGCAGAACCTCTTTCAGCTCATCGCGGCTGACTCCGTTGTTGAGCGCGCCACGCAGGTGGGCCGCCAGCTCCTGCTCCTTGCCCAATGCGACCAGCAACGCCACGGTCACGCAGCTTCGCGTCTTCCGGTCGAGTCCTGGACGGCTCCAGACCTCGCCCCACGCGTATCGCGTGAGGAGATCCTGAAAGTCCGCGGTGACCGTCGTGCCGCCGCCCAGCGCGCGGTCGACGTAGGCGTCGCCCATCACCTCGCGGCGCACCTTCAAGCCGCGTTCGAACTGATCGTCTGACATGGCTCCCACCTCCTGACGTCTGGCTAATCGATGGCGAAAAAAACGGTTTCGTCCGGTCCCTGCAGGCGCACGTCGAAGCGCAGCGACTCGCCTTCAAGCTGTGCCACCAGGGTATGCCGCCGCTTCGGGTCGACGGAGGACAGCACCGCGTCTTCTTGGCCCGGGAGGTACATCCGGGTGTTCAGATGCCGGAGCAAGCCCCGCGCGAAGACCGTCACGTTGAAGAAGGCTTCATCGGGCTTGTGCACGATGAAATGGAACGCGCCTTCGGCGTCGGTTCGGCATCGAGCGAATTGCTCGTTCTCCGAAATCTCGAGCAAAGCGTCCGGCATCGGGTCGCCGGCGCCGTCAAGCACCTGACCCTCGATACGAAGCGTGTCGGTCGACCCGCTCGGCACGGCAGTCGCATCATCGGCGAACGGCAGCGCGAAGCCGAAGAATGGCCCGATGGTCTGCGACGGCGTCGGAGTCATCCCTGCTCCATCGGCGTCGCGCCACCGCCCCTCAGCACGATGTCCCAGCGATACCCCAGCGCCCACTCCGGAATCGTCGTGTCGAGGTCGAACCGAGCCATCAGCAGGCTGCGGCCGCGCTCATCGGGGATCGAGTTGAGGATCGGATCGTGCGGGATCAGCGGGTCTCCGGCGAAGTACATCTGCGTCACGAGCCGGCTGCCGAGCGAAGGCCCGAACAAGGAGAAGTGGACATGCGCGGGCCGCCACGCGTTCGCATGGTTGCGCCACGGGTACGCGCCTGGTTTGACCGTGACGAATCGGTACACACCCTCATCGTCAGTAAGGCAGCGGCCCGCGCCCGTGAAGTTGGGATCGAGCGGTGCCGGATGATCATCCACGGGGTCGATGTAGCGCCCCGCGGCGTTGGCCTGCCAGACCTCGATGAGGGTATTACGCACCGCCCGGCCACCCGAGTCGGTGACCCGGCCGGTGATGATGATCCGCTCGCCCAGCGGCGCGCCGGCGTGCTGAGTGGTGAGGTCTGCGTCCTCCTGCCGCACCGGGATGCGCCCGAACACCGGTCCGCGGGCTTGGTGAAACCATTCGCGCGGCAATTTCACCAACTGTTGCTGCGGCGCCCGCAGCTCCGTCGCGCGATAGTCCGGAAAGAGATACGGCGGTTCGAACTCGAGCTCGCTCGCCACCCTTGACGGGCATTATGAACTGGCGCAAACTCCGATCGTCGGTACACGGAGCAATTTGCAAGCTGCCGTCCTGGCCTGAACAGGGGAGGAGGATTCAGGTGTCCAAGAGGAAGCTGCCGTCGAGCGGCATCACGCGGCGCGAGATGCTCAAGGGGACAGGCCTGGTCCTGGGCGGCCTGGCGATCCCCGGAGTGCTGGAATCCTGCCTCACCTCGACGACGTCGACGCCGTCGGGAACGATAAAGATCGGCTACGTCAGCCCACTCACCGGCCCAGCGGCCGGCTTTGGCGAGCCGGACTCATACGTCATAGGCCTTGCCAGGGGGGCGCTGAAGAACGGTCTGACGATCGGGGGCACGAACTATTCCGTCGAGATCATCTCCCGCGATGGTCAGTCCACGCCCTCGGTGGGGTCACAGGTCGCCAGCGACCTCATTTCGGGCCAGAAGGTGGACCTCATGCTCGCGACATCCACCCCAGAGACGGTAAACCCGGTGTCAGATGCGTGCGAGGCGGCGGGGGTTCCGTGCATCTCGACCGTCGTGCCGTGGGAGGCCTGGTATCTCGGACGCGGCGCCAAGCCCGGTCAGCCTTCGCCGTTCAAGTACACATTCCACTACTGCTTCGGCGTCGAGCAGTTCTTCCTCGCCTACACGCACCTGTGGCCGCAGGTGTCGACCAACAAGAAGGTCGGAGTGATGTACCCGAATGACGCTGACGGCAATGCCATCAGGGGAGCTCTCGCGCCGCTGCTCAAGAGCGCCGGGTACACCATCGTCGACCCGGGTCCTTACGAGGACGGCACCAACGACTACACGGCGCAGATCCAGAAGTTCATCAGCGAGGACTGTCAGATCTTCAACACGTTTCCGATCCCTCCCGACTTCGCCACCTTCTGGCAGCAGGCCAAGTCGCAGGGCTACACGAAGCATGTGAAGATTGGACAGATCGCGAAGACCGGGCTGTTTCCGTCCCAGGTCTCATCGCTTGGTGCGATAGGCAACGGCCTCGCCTCTGGCGTGTACTGGGCGCCCACATGGCCGTACAAGTCATCCCTCACCGGCGTGACGAGCAAGCAGCTGGGCGACGGTTATGAGTCGGCGACCGGCAAGCAGTGGAATCAGCAGCTCGGCGCGAGCCTCTCCCTGTTCGACGTCGCGGCCGCGGTCTTGAAGGCGAGCGGAAACCCGAAGGACAAGTTAAAGGTCGTCTCCGCCATGAGCACGCTCAGCGTGGAGACTCCTGTCGGCAACCTCGACTGGTCGAAGCCGGCCAAGTTCGCCGGCGTGACGGTCCCCAACATCGTGAGCACGCCGATCATCGGCGGCCAGTGGAAGCAAGGCGTCTCGAAATGGCCTGTCGACTTTGTGATCTGCGAGAACTCGGCTGACCCGAACGTGCCCATCGCGTCGACGCTGCAGCCCTATTCCGGATAAAACAGAGGCTATGGAGGCGAGAACCGAGGCTGTTCTCGCCGCGGTCGATGTTCGCAAAAGGTTCGGCGCGCTGGCAGTGCTCGACGGTGTCAACCTCGCCCTGAAGAAAGGCGAGGCGGTAGGCATCGTGGGTCCGAACGGCGCCGGCAAGACCACGCTTCTCAACGTGCTGTCCGGCTCGCTGGCGCCGGACACCGGCAGCATTTTCTTCCAGAGCCACGACGTCACCTCGAAGGGCGCCGCCGAGCGCTGCAAGCTCGGCATCGCCCGCACCCACCAGGTGCCTCGCCCGTTCGCCGGCATGACGGTTTTCGAAAACCTTCTTGTCGGTGCGACGGCCGGCGGTCGTCGCCGCGGCGCGGAGGCGTACGACCTGTGCCTTCACGTCCTCGACCAGACGGCGCTGACGCCGCTCGCCAACCGGCGGGCGGAGGGCCTCGGCCTCCTCCAGCGCAAGCGCCTGGAGCTGGCCCGTGCGCTGGCGGTCGATCCAGCCGTGCTGCTCCTTGACGAGATCGGCGGAGGTCTCACGGACGCCGAGTCCGCGGCGTTGGTGGAAACCGTCTCCGGCCTGCGCGACCGAGGCATCGCCGTGCTCTGGATCGAGCACATCGTCCACCTCCTCATGCAGGTCGTCGGACGCCTCGTCTGCATGGACGCGGGGCGGATCATCGCGGAAGGGCCGCCCGAGGCCGTGGTTTCTCAGGCGGCGGTCATCGACGCGTACCTCGGCAGCCAGGCATGACGCTGCTGCGGGTCGCAGGCCTCGACTGCCGGTACGGCCTGCTGCAGGCGGTGCGCGGCGTTTCACTCGAGGTCGCGCAAGGCGAGATCATTGCCCTGGTCGGCGCCAACGGAGCCGGCAAGACGACGCTGCTGAGAGCCATCGCGGGAGCTCACGGGCCGCACAGCGGAAGTGTTGTGTTCGATGGTGTGGACATCACGCGGCTGCCCGCTCATCGGCGCGTCGCGCTCGGAATCGCGCTTGTGCCCGAGGGCAGGCGGCTCTTCCCTGGCTTGACGGTCGAAGAAAACCTGCGCGTCGCCTCATCGCGACGGCGCGGCCGGTGGACCGTGGAATCGGTGCTCGAGGTCTTTCCGCTTCTGCGCCCGCGCCGTCGAATGCAGGCCGCCGGCCTCTCCGGCGGCGAGCAGCAGGCGGTGGCGATTGGCAGGGCGCTCATGAGCAATCCGCGCCTGCTCCTGCTCGACGAGGTCTCGCTCGGCCTTGCGCCGGTCGTGGTGGACGCCGTCTACAGGTCACTCGCCCGCGTGCTCAGCGAGGGCGCGACGGTGCTGCTCGTCGAGCAGGACCTCACCCGCGCGCTCAAGGTTGCGAACCGGGTCCTGTGCATGCTTGAAGGAAGGATCGTGCTCGAGGGCGACCCGAAATCGCTCGACCGCGACCAGGTGGTCAGCGCCTATTTCGGATTGACGCGCGCCATATGACGTTCTTCAACGCGGTCCTGCAAGGAATTTTCCTTGGCGCTTTCTACGCCGTGCTCGCCTGTGGCCTCTCGATCATGTTCGGGGTCATGCGGATCATCAACCTGGCGCATGGAGACATCGCCGTGCTGGGGGCGTACATCATCTTTTTCATAGTCGAGCACACCGGCGTCTCCGCCTTCGTTGCGTTCGTCGTGGCCCTGCCGGTGATGATCCTGTTCGGCTACGTGCTGCAGCTGATCGTACTGGAGCGAAGTCTCAAAGCGGGCATCCTGACTCCGCTGCTGGCGACATTTGGTCTTTCCATCGTCGTTCAGAACCTGCTCCAGCTCACGTTTTCGCCGGACGTCCATTCGCTGGGCGGCAGCGCCGGCTCGATCACGACCTCCAGCTGGCAGGTAACGAGCGGCCTGTCCGTGTCGGCGCTCGGCATGGTGATCCTGGTGGTGGCTGTGCTCATCTTCGGCGCCCTCCAGCTGTTCCTGTCCCGGACTCGAGCAGGTTGGATGATGCGCGCGACCGCGGAGGACGCGGACGCCGCCGAGCTGGTCGGCATCGACAGCCGCGCGGTCTACGCGCGTGCGACCGCGATCGCAGTGGCGATCGCGGCGCTGGGCGGGCTGTTCCTCGGCATCCGTTCGGTGTTCGGCCCGCTCAGCGGGCCTACGCAGCTGATCTTCGCGTTCGAGGCGGTCGTGATCGGCGGCATGGGTTCGCTGTGGGGCACGCTCCTCGGAGGTCTCGCGCTTGGAGTGGCACAGACCCTTGGCGCCCAGGTTCATCCCCAGTTCGCGGTCATGGCCGGCCACCTGCTCTTCCTCGCGGTGTTGATCGTGAGATTTGGCGGCGGGCGATCCGTCTTGCCGGGCGTTCGCCGTGTGCTCTTCTGGAGGACCTCAGGGTGAAGGTCCAGCGGTGGACCCGAACGTCAAGGCTCTTCACTGGCGGCACGATCGTGGTCGCGGTCCTGCTTGCCTGCGTTCCCCTCGTCTTCGACCCCGACGTGGTGCAGAAGCTCACGACCCTTTTGATCCTGATGCTGCTGGCGGTGATGTGGAACGCCCTGGCCGGATACGGCGGCCTGCTCTCGGTCGGGCAGCAGGCCTTCATCGGCATCGGTGCGTACGGCACCGTCTTCTTCGCCGACCAGGGCATCTCGCCCTACATCGCGATGTTGCTGGCGACGCTTCTCGCAGGCGTGATCTCGGTGCCGATCTCGCTCTTTGCCTTGCGGCTGCGCGCCGCCCAGTTTGCGATCGGCATGTGGGTCATCGCTGAGGTCATCTCGATCATTGTCCGCCTCGACCAGAACCTGGGCGCCGGGACTGGAATCTCGCTCATCCAGCTGAACCAGTACGAGCCGAACTTCCGGCAGGCATACACCTTCTGGCTGGCGCTTGCCTTCGCCGTGATCTTCCTCGCTGCACTCTTCCTTCTATTGCGCTCGCCGCTGGGCGCCTCGCTGCAGGCGATCCGCGACGACGAGGATGCCGCCCGCTCGCTGGGGGTGCGAGTGGTGGCCCGGAAGCGGCTTTTGTTCGTGCTCGCTGGTCTGGGCTGCGGCGCGGCCGGCGTGCTGATCGTGGCCAACACGCTCTTCATCGAGCCGGGCTCGATCTTCAGCGTCCAGTGGTCGGCTTACATGATCTTCATGGTCCTGGTGGGCGGCCTGGGCACCTTCGAAGGTCCGATCCTGGGCGCGATCTTGCTCTTCGCGATCCAGACGACATTCACCCAGGGCGGCCCGTGGTACCTGGTCGGTCTGGGTGCGACCGCGGCGCTGTTCGCGCTCGTGCTGCCGCGCGGATTGTGGGGAACGGTCGAGGAGCGGTTGGGGCTGCGTTTGCTGCCGGTGGGCTATCGCGTGGTGGAGACGAAGGGTGAAGAACGAGCCGCCTGACGAGAACGGCCCAGAGGATCTGATGCAGCACCCCGGCCATCTGCTGCGCCGCGCGGTACAGGTGATGAACCTGCTCTGGGACGTGGAGGTCTCGCACGCCATCACCTCGCCGCAGTTCGCGGCGCTCAATGCGCTGTACGCAGAGCCCAACCTCGACCAGCGCTCACTGGGCCAGCGCGTCTCGCTCGACCGCTCGACGATGGCCGAGGTCGTTTCGCGCCTGAGCACGCGAGGCTTGATCCGCACCCAACGCGACAGCAAGGACGGCCGCCGCAAGACCATCACGTTGACCACGCGCGGCCTGCATGCGGTGCAGCACCTGATCCCGCGAACGCACGCGATGACCGACCGCCTCGTCGGTCCGCTGGATGCGAGTCAGCGCGACGAGCTGCTGCGCCTCTTGACGGCGGTTGTCAAGGCGAACGAGCGACGCTAAGAGCGCGGCGGAATGTTGCTCATTGCGCCTCGTTGGCTCCACCGGAGCCGAATTACTGCGGTGGACACGCACCGTTGGATACAGCGAGGCGAAAAAACTCTGGCAGCGCGACGCCCCTCACTCCGTGACGTGGATGATGCGCTTCGACTTGAGGTCGGAGCGGGGAAGGGTTCCCGCCCCAACGATCCGGCATTCCAGTCGCACGCCGAGCGCCTGCCGCAGGTCTGCCTCCAGCCGTTCGGTCGAGAAGGTCGCCAAGGCCGGCTCGATGAGCAGCGTCACCTCGTCCATCTGCCGCTCGTGGCGGTGCTCGATGACGAACTCCGCCACCTCTGGATAACGCCGCACGATGTCCTCCACCTGCGAGGGGTACAGGTTCACCCCGCGCACGGTGAACATGTCGTCGACCCGGCCCTGGATCCCGCCGGCGATCTTCATGAATGGGCTGCCGCACGAGCACGGTTCGCGGGAAACGACTACGCGGTCGCCTGTCCGGTAGCGGATCAGCGGCATGCCCCAGCGGCCGAGATTCGTGGCGATCAGCTCGCCATCGCCGGCAACTTCGAATATGAATTCAGATTCGATCAAATGCACGCCGTCCCGGGCCGAGCAGCTGTGGCCGGTCGGCCCCAGCTCGGTCATGCCCGTGTGGTCGAAGGAGCTCGCGGAGTAAGCGGCCTCGATAGCGTCTCGCGTCGCCGGGATGCTGGCCCCCGGCTCGCCTGCGTGAATCGTGGTCCGGATGCTGCCCGCCGAAAGGTTGACTCCGATCTCGCTTGCGACATCGGCGAGCCGCAGCGCGTAGGTCGGCGTTGAAAGCAGCACTGTCGCGCCAAGGTCGAGCATGTTGCGCACGCGCTGCTCGCTCGTCATCGCGCCACCGGCGATGCACATCGCGCCCAGCCGCTCCGCGCCGCCGAACGCAGACCAGAAGCCGATGAACGGGCCGAATGAGAAGGCGAAAAACAGCCTGTCGGCCGCGGTCACTCCGGCGGCGCGATAGACGTTGTCAGCCCAGATTCGGAGCCACCAGTCCCACGACTCCTCCGTGTCGAGCCAGCGCAGCGGCTGGTCGCCGCTCGACCCTGACGTCTGATGCAGCCTGACGTACTGGCCGAGCGGATGGGTGAGGTTGGAGCCGAACGGGGCGTGGTCATGCTGGTCAGCGAGGAGCTCGGCCTTGGTGGTTAGAGGCAGGCGCTCGAAGTCATCCCATCCGTGCACGTCATGCAGGCGCTCTCGCCAGAAAGCATTGGTTGCAAGGACCCGAGCGACGCCCGCGCGCAGTCGCGCCATCTGCTGCTCGCGCAGCTCATCTGGGCTGGCAGAATTAGTCGCGGACTGCGCGGTCGCCGATCTCAAGTGCGGAGTCGAGGATCTCGAAGCCTTCATCGAGCTCGGCCTCGGTGATGCAGAGCGGCGGGTTGGTCATGACAGTGTTCCAGCGCACGAACGTGTGCATTCCCGCCTGGATAAGAGCCTGGGCGATCGCCTTCATCTCGGGCGATGTTCCGTTGAAAGGCGCCAGCGGTTCGAGCGTCTGGCGATCTCGCACGAGCTCCAGGCAGCCGAACAACCCGATCGACCGGGTGGCGCCGACGCAGGGATGCAGGTCGCGCAGCTTCTTGTGTTGCCGCGCGAGGACTTCGCCCATGCGTTGCGCGTTGCCCACCATGTCATCCTCTTCGTAGGCCTGGATCGCGCCCAGCGCCGCGGCGCAGCCGAGCGGATGGCTGTTGTAAGTCAGGCCGCCATAAAACACGTGGTCGTCGAAGTAGGCGGCGACCTTGGGTCGCATCCCCACCGCGCCCAGCGGCACATAGCTGCTCGTGAGGCCCTTCGCCATCGTGATCATGTCGGGCACGACGCCCCAGTGGTCGACCGCAAACCAGCGGCCGGTGCGGCCGAAGCCGGTCATGACCTCGTCGCAGATCATCAGGATCCCGTGGCGGTCGCATATCGCGCGCACGCCCTGGAGGTAGCCGTCCGGCGGGATCAGGATGCCGTTGGTCCCGACGATCGGTTCGAGGATGAATGCGGCGATCGTCGCCGGGCCTTCCAGCTTGATCGTCTCCTCGAGATCGGCCAGCGACTCCTCAACGGCATCCCAGCCGCGCTGGATGCCGTGATACGGATCCAGGATGTGGACGACGCCGGCCGGGGGGTTTTCATTCGCCCACCGGCGGGGATCGCCGGTCGCCTGAACGGCGCTACCGGTCGAGCCGTGGTAGGACCGGTAACGGGCCAGGATCTTGGTCCGGCCGGTCACCGCTCGTGCGATCTTGATCGCGTTCTCGTTCGCGTCGGCGCCGGCAAGGGTGAAGAAGACCTTGTCGATGTCGCCGGGCAGCAGCTCGGCGAGCTTGGCGCCCAGGCGCGCCCGCGCTTCGTGCGCCATGAACGGGCTGATGTAAGGGAGCTGCTCGGCCTGCCGCTGAATCGCTTCGATGATCCGGCGGTCTCCGTGCCCCGCGTTGACGCACATGAGCTGGCTGTTGAAGTCGATGAAGCGGCGGCCGTCGGCGGTGTGGAAGTAGACGCCCTTGGCGCTCGTGACGGGGAGGGGTTTGAGGCCTGCCTGGGCCGACCAGTCATAGAGGGTGTGGCGAAGGCAGAGCTCGGTGATCTCCTCAGCGCTGAGGGCCTTGACGTCCGTCACCATTAGAGTGTCGCGCCCCCGAGGTCCTTTGCATCTTCGCGGCCTAGGCGGCCGGGCGCCTGCGGCGCTGAAGCCGGCGTCAAGGGGCCCGGCGCGGCGTCGTCACGCATCTACGATGCGCTCCTAGCCACGCCACCCTTTCCTTGGCTCCGGCCGCCGATGCCGCGAATCTGCTTCGGGCCTCGGGGTCGCGACACTCCCTGATCCTACCCTCCCGCATCCGCTCCACCCAGCACGTCTCCCGCTCGAAGCCGCTCGAGGTTCTGCATCCGAGCTTCGGCGCGGGGGCCCAGGCGGTTCAGCACCGCCGCGACCATCGCTTCGACAACCGCCGTCGCGCCGACGAGCGAGTCGAATGGCCCGACCGTCTCCACGCTCGTGACGAGCACCTGCCTCGCGAAGGCTGACGCCGGGGAAAGCCACTGGTCGGTGAAGAGCACCACGTTGCACCCACGGCTGGCTGCGACCCTCGCGCTCTCGATCGTGTCCGGCTGGTAGCGCCGGTAGTCGAAGACGACCAGCACGTCCGTCTTGCGCATGTCGATGAGCTGCTGCGCCGGTCCGCTGCGGTCGGAGTCGACAAGCCCGATTCCGGGGCGCAGCAGGTGGAGCTGGCTGGCGAGATAGCGGGCGAGGTTCGCGCTCACCCGCCCGCCGAGGATCATGACGCGGCGCCGGACGTCGGACAGCACACCGACCGCCTCGTTTACATCGCGATGCGAGAGCAGGCCAAGTGTTGCCTGAAGGTTGTGGGCCGACACCTCGAGGGCATCGCTGAGCATCCAGTCGGTGCCCGTCCGCTGAGGCTCGTCGCGGTAGCGGGCCAGGGGGGAGCTCAGACGGGCCTGGACCTCGATCCGGAGGCTCTCCTGGAACTCGGGGTAACCGCGGAAGCCAAGCTTGGTGATGAACCGCGTCACGGTGGGTGGGCTCACGCCGGCCCGCTCGGCGAACCTGGCGACGCTCTCCAGACCGGCGATCGGATAGGACGCGAGCAGAGCGCGGGCGAGCCGGCGCTCGGCCGGGCTAAGGCTGTCCAGGCGCTGGCGCACGACCTCCCCGACCCGAGACTCGCGCTCTGTGACGTTTGTTACATCCTGCCCCAATAGCTTGCTCCTGGGTACGTCCTTGACAACCTTCCAGTCCCCTGTTAGCTTCGCCCCGAAGCCTCAGGGGAAGGCTACTAGGGAGGAGCACCTTATGAGCGTCCAGGCCCAGACTTCTGACACCGAGACACTCCATCGCATGGGCTACGCGCAGGAACTCCTGCGCAGGATGAGCGGCTTCTCGAACTTCGCTGTCTCGTTCACCATCATCTCGATCCTTTCCGGCTGTCTCACGCTCTACTACTTCGGAATGACCAACGGCGGGCCGGCAGTCATCACCATCGGGTGGCCGGTCGTGGGCGTCATGGTCATCCTCGTCGGTTTGGCGATGGCAGAGGTGTGCTCCAGCTACCCCACGGCGGGCGGGCTCTATTACTGGGCCGCCAAGCTCGGAGGAAAGAGCAGCGCCGGGTGGAGCTGGATCACGGGCTGGTTCAACCTCCTCGGCCAGGTGGCGGTCACGGCCGGCATCGACTTCGGGCTCGCCTTTTTCGTCAACTATTTCTTGAGCCTCTTCATCGGCTCATGGCCGTCGCCGCTCAACGCCAGCACCGCCATCAGCTCGCGGCTGACCATCATCGGTGTCTACGCGGTAGTGCTGTTCATACACGGGCTCATCAACACGTTCGGGGTCACGCTCGTGGCGCGACTCAACGACATCTCAGTGTGGTGGCACATCGCCGGCGTGCTGATTATCGTCGGCGTCCTGTTCCTGTTCTCGAAGTTCCACCAATCACCGTCTTACGTGTTCACCAAGTTCGTGAACCTGACCGGGTTCAGCTTTGCAGGTGCGTCGATCTTCGTGTTCCTTACCGGGCTCCTCATGGCGCAATACACATTCACTGGATATGACGCGTCGGCGCATATGACAGAGGAGACGCACAACGCCGCCATATCGGGACCGCGCGGCATCGTCTGGTCCATCGTCATCTCGCTCATCGCAGGATGGATCCTGCTGATCGGCGTGACTCAGGCGATCAACGACGCCGACTATGCGACCGCTGCAGGGGCGGCGGGCGCCGCGCCTGCGGTGATCTTCATCGACGCCATCGGCAAGAACGGGGCCGCGCTTTTGCTTCTGATCGTCATTGGCGCCCAGTTCTACTGCGGCATGTCGTCGGTCACGGCCAATTCGCGCATGATCTACGCCTTCTCGCGCGACGGCGCAATGCCGGGGTCCGAGTTCTGGCACCGGATCAACAAGCGCACGCGAACTCCAACCAACTCGATCTGGTTCGCCGCGGTGGGCGCCTTCATCCTCGGCCTGCCATACCTCTGGAACCCGACGGCCTACGCCGCAGTAACGTCGATCGCAGTCATCGGGCTCTACATCGCATATGGCATTCCCATCCTCCTGCGCCGCCTGGCTGGCGACAAGTTCCAGCGAGGGCCATGGCACCTCGGGCAATGGAGTGGGATCGTGGGATGGGTCGCCGTCGTCTGGATCGCGTTCATCGCGATCCTGTTCGTCCTACCGCAAGCCGCGCCAGGCAACAACTTCGCCACGTTCAACTACGCACCCATCGCGGTTGCGGTCGTGCTGATCTTTGCCGGCGGCTACTGGTTCCTCTCGGCCAAGAACTGGTTCAAGGGACCGAAGGTACAGGGCTCTGCTGATGAGCTGGCCAGGATCGAAGCGGAGCTCGAGGTGGTTGGCGCGCCCATGCCTGCGGGAGCACCAAGCAGCTAGCGCGTGGCCCAGAAACCAAAGATCGCCATCACGGTCAGCCCGCGGAGGGGCGAACCTTACTACCTGCCGTATCGAAGGGCTGTGGAGGCGGCCGGCGCGGAGCCGGTCGAGCTCCCGCCCGGCACCTCATCGCTGCCCGACGTCGACGGCCTCCTTCTGCCGGGAGGATGGGACGTCGACCCCGCCTTCTATGGCGAGCAGAAGGACGAGAAGGTCGGGCCCATCGACCGCGAGCTGGACGAGACCGAGCTCCGGCTGTTCCAGCAGGCGCGCGAGCAAGAGATCCCCATCCTCGGCATCTGCCGGGGCCAGCAGGTGATCAACGTCGCCCTGGGCGGATCGCTGGTCCAGCACCTCGAGGACCACGACGTGAGGGGCTTCGGGCGCAGCCACCTTGCGCACACGATCGAGGTCATCGATCCCGGATCTGAGCTCGGCCACGCGGCCGGCGAGCACAAGATCCGCGTCAACAGCTTCCATCACCAGGCGATCCGCCGCCTGGCGCCAGGTTTGCATGAGACCGCGAAAGGCGAGGACGGCACGGTCGAAGGCGTGGAATCCGACGACGGGCTTATCGTTGCGGTGCAGTGCCACCCCGAGGAGCTGACGACCGACCTGCCCTGGGCGCGCAGGCTCTTCGAGCGCTTCGTCGCTCGAGCCCGCGGTCGGCACAAAACAACGAGCTAATTCGTTGTTGACCAAAGAGCACCTGGCCCACCAGGTTGCCGAAGGTGCGATCGACACAGTGGTCGTCGCATTCACCGACATGCAGGGGCGGCTGATGGGCAAGCGGGTCGACGCTGAGTATTTCGTCGAGACCTCTTATGAGGGAGAGTCGACGGAAGGTTGCAACTACCTGCTCACGGTTGACATGGAGATGGATCCCGTGCCCGGCTACCAGATGGCGAGCTGGGAGACCGGGTATGGCGACTTCGACCTCGTGCCGGACTTCAACACTCTCCGCGCGATCCCCTGGCTCGACTCCACGGCGCTGGTTCTGTGCGACGTCGCGTGGCATGACAAGAAGCCCGTGCGGCCGTCGCCCCGGCAGGTCCTGCGGGCCCAGATCGAGCGCGCGCGCAAGCTCGGGTTCGAGCCGATGTTCGGCTCGGAGCTCGAGTTCTACCTGCTCAAAGAGACCTTCGCCGAAGCGCACGCCAAGCACTTCATCGACCTCACGCCCTCGGTGCCGTACATCCTCGACTACCACGTCCTCGCGACGACCTACGACGAGCCTTTCCTCCGCGCGGTCCGCAAGGGGATGAAGGCCGCGGGCATCCCGGTCGAGAGTTCCAAGGGCGAAGCCTGGCCGGGGCAGCAGGAGATCAACTTCCGGTTCGCCGACGCGCTGACGATGGCCGACAACCACGTCATCTACAAGAACGGGATCAAGGAGATGGCCCACCAGCAGGGCTGCTCGGTGACGTTCATGGCCAAGCCGGACCATCGCTGGATCGGTAGCTCCTGCCATGTGCACTCGAGTCTGTGGAAGGACGATCGCAACGTTTTCGACGGCGAGTCGGATGTTTTCAAGCAATACCTTGCCGGCCATATCGCGTACGCGTCGGAGATGGCTATCTTCCTCGCCCCGAACATCAACTCCTACAAGCGGTTCGCCGCGGGCAGCTGGGCACCCACGACGTTGGCCTGGGGCCATGACAACCGGACGTGTGGCTTTCGCATCGTCGGCCATGGCCAGCACCTGCGGACCGAGTCGCGCATCCCGGGTGCGGACGCGAATCCGTACCTTTGTTTCGCGGCTCTGCTCGCCGCGGGTCTGCGTGGAGTCGAGGAGAAGCTGACGCTGCCGCCCGAGTTCAAGGGCAACGCCTATGAGTCCGACGTCCAGCGATTTCCTCATGCGCTGCGCGACGCGATCACTGCCCTGGACAAAGGCAAGATGGCCCGCGCGGCGTTCGGCGATGATGTGGTCGACCACTACCTCAACTACGCGCGCACGGAGCAGGCGCTGTTCGACAAGGTCGTCACGACCTACGAGCGCGAGAGGCTTTTCGAGCGTGGGTAGGCTCGACGGAAAAGTCGCCGTCATCACCGGTGCGGCGGGCGGTATCGGACGCGAGGCCGCGATCCTGTTTTCGGCCGAGGGCGCCCGGGTCTGTGTGGCTGACGTCGGGCGCGAGGCTGGCGAGAAGACCGCGGCAGAATGCCGTGAAGCCTTCTTCTTCGCCGCCGACGTGAGCGACCCGAAGAGCGTGCAGGCGATGTACGCCGAAACGGAAAAGCGCTACGGCCGGATCGACGTCCTCTACAACAACGCCGGCATCATGCCGCCCGACGACGACTCCATCCTGGTGACGGAGCCCGACGCGTGGGACCGCGTCCAGGCCGTGAACGCAAAAGGAGTCTTCCTGTGCTGCAAGTACGGCATCCCGTACCTGCTCAAGTCGGGCGGAGGTTCGGTGATCAACGTCGCGTCGTTCGTGGCGCTGGTCGGCGCCGCCACGTCGCAGGTCGCGTACACCGCCAGCAAAGGCGCGGTGCTCTCCATGAGTCGTGAGCTCGGCGTCCAGTTCGCGCGGCAGGGCGTGCGCGTCAACGCGCTGTGCCCCGGGCCCGTGGAAACGCCGCTCTTGATGCGCATCTTCAACGAGGATCCCGGCGCCTATCAGCGCCGTCGCGTGCACCTCCCGATGGGCCGGCTGGCGAAAGCGCGTGAGATCGCAAACGCCGCACTGTTTCTCGCCAGTGACGAGTCGAGCTACGTGAACGGCGCCACGTTCCTTGTCGATGGAGGGCTGACCGCCGCCTACGTGACGCCGGAGTAACCCTCCTCCGTATCTCTTCCTCGTTCCGATGCGCAAAACATTTCTCTTCGTCGCCATGTTGGCCGCCGCCGCGTGCGGGGGCCCCGCCTCGACCGCCTCGACATCACCCTCCGCGGCGGCGCCGGCTGCGACTGTGTCGGTGGCGACAAACGCGGCGCTGGGCAAGATCCTCGTCGACGGCAGCGGTCGAACGCTCTACCTCTTCGAGGCTGACAAAGGGACGGCCTCAACCTGCTACGGCGCATGCGCCGCGTACTGGCCGCCCCTGCTGACCGGGACCGCCCCCCAAGCCGGCGCCGGGGTCAACCCCTCGCTGCTCGCGACAACCAGGCGCACCGACGGCACGACCGAGGTCACGTACGGCGGCCACCCCCTTTACTACGTCGTCACCGATCACAATCCCGGGGATGCCACCGGACAAGGCGTCAACAACTTCGGCGCCCCCTGGGACGTCGTCGGACCGGACGGCAGCCAGGTCGGCTGATCCTCGAAGGGGGATAGTCCGGGACGCCCTCGGCATCGGCATCGCGAGTGGTGCCTACGCGATCTCGTTCGGCGCAATCTCCAGCGCGGCCGGACTCTCGCTGCTCCAGACGTGCGCGCTTTCGGTGCTGATGTTCACCGGCGCTTCGCAGTTCGCGCTCGTCGGCGTGATCGGCGGGGGTGGGAGCGTGTGGGCAGGCGCAGCGGCGGCTGCACTTCTCGGCTCGCGCAACGCGCTCTACGGCTTGCGCCTTTCATCCCTGCTCGGCGTCCGCGGCCCGCGCCGCGTCCTGGCCGCTCACTTCGTGATCGACGAGACGACGGCGATGGCGATCGCCCGCGACGACCCGAGCTTGAGCAGGTTCGCGTTCTGGGCTACGGGCGTGGCTCTTTTCATCCTCTGGAACCTGGGCACCCTCGTCGGAGCGGTTGCCGCGCATGCGTTTTCGAATCCAAAGGTGCTCGGCCTCGACGCGGCCCCGCCGGCCGCATTCCTCGCGCTTCTGGCGCCGCGGCTGCGGGCACGCGAGCCGCTGGCGATCGCCATCGCCGCGGCGGTGGTTGCGATAGCCGTGCTTGGGTTCGTGCCCGCGGGCGTGCCGCTCCTCATCGTCGCCGTGCTCGTTTCAATCTATGGCGTGCTGAGGACGCAAAGATGATCTGGGCCGGGGTCCTCGTTGCTTCGGTCTCCTGCTATGCGCTCAAGCTGGCCGGACTATCCCTTCCGCAGCGCTGGCTTCAGGACCCACGCGTCCAGAGCACCGTGCCGTTGATCCCGATCGCGCTGCTCGCCTCGCTCGTGGCGACACAGACGTTCTCGACCGGGCACCACCTGGTCCTTGACGTGCGGGCCGCCGCCCTCGGCGTGGCCGTAATCGCCGTCGTGCTGCGTGCGCCCTTCCTCATCGTGGTCGTGGTCGCAGCGGCCACCGCAGCCCTCCTCCGCCTCCTTTAATCTCGGCGTATCGCGACACCGCTGCGAGCCAACCGGGACTTCCAGCTGCTGTGGGCGGGTCAGGCCATCTCAGTGGTGGGCTCGCGGACGTCGCAGATCGCCTACCCGCTGCTTGTGCTCGCCATGACCGGTTCGCCCGCGACCGCCGGATTGGTCGGTTTCGTCGGCACGGTGCCTTACATCCTGTTTCAGCTGCCCGCCGGCGCCGTCATGGACCGCGTGAACCGGCGGAGGTTGATGATCGCCTGCGACATCGTGCGCATGGTCGCACTGGGCAGCATCCCACTCGCGGCATGGCTGGGCCGGCTCACCATCGTGCAGATCACGATCGTCGCTTTCATCGAGGGCGCCATGTTCGTGTTCTTTCGGCTGGGCGAGGTGGCGGCGGTCCGGATCGTGGTTCCGCCCGAGCAGCACTCGGCCGCCCTCGCGCAAAACGAAGGGCGGCTCAGGGCGGCCACGCTGCTGGGCAATCCGATCGGCGGTTTCCTTTTCGACGCCGGGCGCACGGTGCCGTTTCTGGCAGATGCGGTGACCTACGTCGCATCGCTCGTCACACTCCTGCTGATTCGTGCGCCGTTCGAGGAGGCGCGCACAGACGCACCCCGGCGTGTGCTGACTGAGATCCAGGAGGGAATCCGGTGGCTGTGGGGCCAGCACTACATCCTGATCACGAACCTCGCTGCGTCTGCGACCAACGGCTTGATCCAGATCGTGATCCTGGTCGTCATCGTCGCTGAGCGGCAGCGGGGCGCTTCGGGCACCATCATCGGGTTGGTCCTGGCGGGGTTCGGCGTCGGCGGCGTGGCCGGCTCTCTATCTGGCGGGTGGCTGGCGAAACGGCTTCGACCGAATACCGTCGTCCTCATCGCGTTGTGGGTCTGGGCGACATTGACCGCGGCCATCGGCGTGGTGGGCAACCCGATCTTGTTGACGGCCCTGCTGGCGAGCCTGGCGTTCATGGGGGCGGTGTGGAACATCGCTAATGGCACGATCTACTACCGGCTCATTCCTGATCGGCTGATCGCGAGGGTTTCGAGTGTCGGGTCGCTCACCGCTTTCGGCGCGCTCCCGCTCGGAGCCCTCGCGGGTGGATTGCTTGTCCAATGGTTCGGCCCGGTCACGGCCGGAGTCATCGCCGGGGCGGGCATGCTGCTGATTGCATTGCTCACCACAGCCGCTCCCAGCGTTCGCCGGGGGCCTGCGATGTCGGCCGCGGCCGGTTCATGATCCGCGTCGAGGTTGTCCCCGAGGCGACGCCGGAGCTTCAGTCGTCCCTGGCGCGGCTCCTGCCGCAGCTCAACCCGAACCTCGAGGTGCCGGACATGGACCGGCTGCGGCGCCTCGTCGCCGACCCCGCGGTCACTCTCCTTCTGGCGAGAGACGGCGATGAGGTCGTCGGCACGACCACGGTCATCGTCTACACCACTCCGTTCTGGATCAAGGCACGCCTCGACGAAGTCGTGGTCGACGATTCCGCCCGCGGCAAGGGGGTCGGCGAGGCGCTGGTCAAGGCGGCGCTGGACGTCGGACGCGAGCGTGGCGCCCAGGTTGCTGAGCTGCAGTCAGGACGCGGCCCCGCGCGCGAGGCAGCGCACAGGCTCTACCTGAGGCTGGGCTTCAGGATCCGGGACTCCGACGTGATGAGGATCGTGCTTTAAGGGTCGCGGCGGCTGCGAAAACCAGGGCAACCTGATTTTCAGGTATCGAGTTGCGCGGGTTCAGGTATTCCTCACCTTTTGGCCGCACCCTCCCGATTTCTACTCTGGTCCCACCGCTTGCGAACCCGGCCGAGCCAGATTGAGGAGGTGCTGAGATGGAGGCTGCAGAACAGTTTGGAATGGACGCCGAGGCGCTGCCGATCCGACTCCGAACGAGCTTTGGTCAGCTCTCGCGGCGAGAGGTGCAAGTGCTCGATCACCTCCGGCTTGGGCTTACGAACCGCCAGATTGCCCAGAGACTGTTCGTCTCCACGAACACCGTGAACAAGCACGTGCATCAGGTGCTCAGGAAGCTCAACGTAGACAATCGAGTGCAGGCGGCGATTCATCCACAAGCGTGGTGAGCTGACCTGACGGTCCCTCCGCAGTGGCTTGCGATAGATTGATGTCGAATGAGCAAACCGAGCACCTCCATGGTTGCGCGCGTGAACGGCATCGACCTCGCCTACCAGGATCTCGGTACGGGCTCCTCCCTCGTGCTGCTGCACGGCGGCTTCGGGTCCGTCGAGATGTTCGGGCCCAACGTCGATCTTCTTGCGGCTCGACATCGCGTTATCGGAGTGGATCTTCAGTCCCACGGGCGCTCGCCGGCCGCCGATCGACCCATGCGCTTCGAGACCATGGCTGACGACATCGCGGCGCTGATCACGGAGCTCAAGCTCGAGCGGACCGCGATCATGGGATTTTCGCTAGGCGGTGCGGTCGCATTGCGCACTGCGATCCAGCATCCTGCGCTCGTCTCACGACTCGTCCTTGTCTCGACCGTCTTCAAGCGAAGCGGTTGGTATCCGGAGATGACCGCGGGCATGGATGCGATGGGTCCCGAGACGGCGGAGCCGTTGAAGCACAGCCCGATGTACCAAGACTATGTGCAGATCGCGCCGCGTCAGGAGGACTGGCCGGTGCTCGTGACGCAGCTCGCGGCCGCCTTGAAGATCGATTACGACTGGTCAGGCGACGTCGCCACGCTGCCGATGCCGGTCATGATCGTGATCGGTGATGCGGACGGAGTCCCGCCATCTCACGCGGTCGATTTCTTCGGCCTGCTGGGCGGGGGGAAGCGTGACGCCAACTGGGACCACTCGGGCATGACCCACCATCGCCTCGCAGTGCTGCCGGGGCTGACGCACTACGACATCAACATGAGCCCGACGCTTGCTCAGGCGATCATCCCGTTCCTCGACGGTGCGTAAGAGCACTCGCCTGCCCGACTGCAATCGGTTGGACGGCTTCAGGTGCTGCCGCGATGTAGGCGTCGCCATCCGTAATCTGCTGAGTCATCACTCTTCCAACCACAGTTTCTCGCTGCTCAGACCGGCCCGTCTGATCGCCGAGCCGTCCACCTCCACGACGGCGTCTGGAACACCGCCGGCTGGCCACTTGCACGTGATCGCCAGCGGCCCATCCGGGGGCAGTGGGCAGATCCAGTAATTCATGTCCCAACGTTTTCCGCCGCCACCTCCGCTACTCGGGCCGATGATGGGCCCGGCAGGCGTGGGCGGGTTCTCGCCCTCATGCCACGCTCTGTACCAATCCAGCACTGGGCTCGACAGTCCACGGCCGGACATGCTCGTCGCCCGCCCATCAGAGAAACGTATGCCGAGGTCGAGGCTCATCTCGTCGCTCAGCCTCCCAGACGGGCGTCCGCGCACCGGCAGAGTGCGCATCCACTCCGGCTCCTCCTTTCTCCTGATGCCTACGCCGAGGCTGAACCCAGTGGTGAACGCCACGCAGTCGGTGAGGATGACGACGGCCTCTGGGCCCGCGGATAGCCTGCGCTGCATGGTCAGCCCGACGCCCAACTCGTCATCAGGCGGCCCCATCCACGGCTGACGCGGGACCGGGCGGGGGGGCGGAGCCGGCGGCGGGCTGAATCGGTACCACCAGCGTTTCCACCGTGGCGTGCCTGCCGGAATGTAAACAGGCGCATACCCAGTCCAGTGCGGGCGGCCCGTCAGTACGGACGCCAACCACCACCGCCACCCGGCGATTCGGTTCATCAGCAGAGCTCAGGTTCGAGCCTGAGTCAGGGCCTCCAGCCTGTCAACCATCGAGGACATGGTCGCGAAGGCCGCTTCGACGGGCGCGGGCGAGGTCATGTCGACGCCGGCCATGCGCAGTCCTTCCAGCGGATACATCGACCCAGCGCTCTTCAGGAACGAGAGGTAGGACTCGACCGCCTGCCGGTCACCGGACGCGACTTGGCCGGCCAGATGGTCCGCCGCTGCGATGCCGGTCGCGTACTGGTACACGTAGAAGTTGCTGTAGAGGTGGGTGTGGAACTGCGCCCAGGTCGAGCCGATTCTCGCGCGGTCGCGCTCGCTGACGTCGACCTCCGACCCATAGACCTCCTCCATCAGGTCGGCCATCAGATTGTTCAGGTACTCCGCCGTGATCGCCGCTCCTCGCTCAGCGTGTTGATGGATCTCGAGCTCGAGGCGGGCAAGCGACGGCATGATGAAGAAGTAGCGATAGAAATTGGACATCGCCTCTTCGATCACCGCGATCTGAAACGCGGGATCGGACTTGGTCGCCAGAAGGTGGCGCCGCGTCAAGGCCTGGTGCATGTTCGATGCGACCTCGGCCTGGAACAGGCCGTAGTTCGAGTAGATGTAGGGCTGCGAGCGCCACGCCAGGTACGAATGCATCGAGTGGCCGAGCTCGTGGGCCAGGGTGCTCATCGAGAAGATGTCGTCGTTGTAGCTCATGAAGATGAAGGGCTTGGTGTCCACGGCGCCGCTCGAGAAGGCGCCCATTCGCTTGCCCTGGTTGGGGTACACGTCGACCCACCGTCCCTGCATCGCGCCTTCGCGTAAGACCTTCACGTACTCGTCACCGAGCGACGCGACGCCCTCTGCGATCCAGTCCACCGCCTGCTCGTAAGGCACCTTCAGCTCGGTCGCGCCAAGCTGCGCCCGCGTGTCGTACGGCCTCAGGACCTCGAGTCCGAGCGCCTGGCGGCGGACACGCCAGTAGCGATGCCAGATGCCGACGTTGTCCCGAAACGTCCGCAGCACGTTGTGGAACACCTCCACCGGGATGTGGCCGGGCTCGAGCGCCGCCTCCAGAGAGGACGTGTACCCGCGGGCGCGCGCGAAGAAGAGGTCGCGCTTGACCCCTCCTGCCAGGCTGGCGGCCATCGCGTGCTGCATTCGGAGGTGCTCGTCGGCGTAGCTCTCAAATGCGGTCCTTCGCACCTCGCGATCGGCATGCGTCAGGAGCGAAGCGATGGTTCCCTGGGCGACCTCCCGAAGGTCGCCGTCCGAACCGACGGCGGGAGCGAACTTGAGGTCAGTATTGGCCAGCACGCCGTGCGCGGACAATGCGGTGGCGAGTGGGTCTGAGACCTGCGTCAGCACCTCCTCCACCTCCGCGCTCCGGATTCGCGTCTGGAGCTTCTCGAGCCTGTCGAAGTAGTGGCCCAGGTGCGATAGCCGCGGCGATGATGCGATCCACTGGCGCAGCTTCGGCAGTCCGATGGCGAGCATTTCCGGGACGGCGAATGAGGCGGCTGCACCCAGCTTCGCCGCGGTCGTGCGCGTGCGGTCGGCGCGGGCGGCCGCACGCTGGTCACCGACGTCGACCGAATAGGCCATGGTGCTGTAGACCATCACCCTGGCCATCAGGCGGCGGGCCCGCTCGATGGCGTCGAACCAGTCGGCGAGGGAGTCGGGTGAGTCGCCGAGGTGGCCCTTGAACTCCTCGAGGTCGGGAAGCCGCGACACGATGGAGTCGACAGCCTCCTCCCAGGCGGCTTCGTCGGCGAACACGCTCTCGCTGTCCCAGGTCGAGCGCTTGTCCACCGCGGAGCGCGCGGGCAGCGATCTGGTCACGGTGGATTAGTAGCATGGGTTCGATGCCGCGCGCCAGCACCAACGGGATCGAGCTCGAGTATGAAACCTTCGGCGCGCCGGCCAACCCGCGCCTTCTGCTCATCGCGGGGCTTGGCTCCCAGATGATCAGCTGGAATGACGATTTCTGCGAGCTGCTAGCCGGGCGCGGTTTCCACGTAATCCGTTTTGACAATCGTGACGCGGGTCTGTCCACATGGATGGACGCCACCTACACGCTGGACGACATGGCTGCGGACGCGGCCGGGCTGCTCGCCGGGCTCCGCATACCGGCCGCGCACGTGGTTGGCGTTTCGATGGGCGGGTTCATCGCGCAGCTGCTCGCCCTCAATCACCCGGAGCTGATTCTGACGCTGACCTCGATCATGTCCGGCCCGAACGGCGAGGACGAGATTCCGCCGACGCCCGAGGCCCAAGAGGTGCTCCTCGTGAAGGCGCCGAAAACACGCGAGGAGCGGATCGAGCTTGGCTTGTGGGTAAGGCGAAGGCTCATAGGCTCCGCCGACCCCTTCGATGAGGAGTTCGAGCGTGCCCGCAGCACTGCGGCGGTCGATCGCGCGTATCACCCCGCCGGGTTCATGCGCCAGCTGGGCGCGATCGTCGCTGCGCCGAGCCGAATCGAGCGGCTCAGGTCGCTTCGCGTGCCGGCCCTGGTGATCCATGGAAAGGACGACACGCTCGTACCAATCGACAACGGCCGCATCGTCGCCGCCGCGATACCCGGCGCACGTCTGATCGAGATCGAGGGCATGGGTCACGACCTCCCCAGACGTGTTTGGGGCCAGGTTGCCGACGCCATCGCGGAGCTCGCCCGAGAGAACAGCCCGGCGCTGTGAGCGGGCTCAATCCGGCGATCGCCTTCCTCGCGGGCCTCGCGTCCTTTGTCTCCCCGTGCGTGCTGCCGCTGGTTCCCGCCTACCTCGCGTACCTGGGCGCGCGGACAGGAGATGTGTATGCGACCTCCCCTCCGTCCCCTTCGGCGTCACCTCCTCACGAATGGGGGGGACCTGTCGCGGTCGCCGGCGCCGGCTTTGTGGCCGGCCTGTCCCTCGTCTTCATCCTTTTCTTTTATGTGTTCTCGCTGGCGGTCCAGCCGATCCGGGGCTACGTACCAATCGTGGCCGGCGTCTTCGTCATCGTGATGGCCTTCCACGTCGCCGGCTTGATTCGCATCCCGTTTCTGTCGACGGAGTACCGCTTCATGAAGACGGCTCCGCAAGGCGGAGGGGTGGCGGGAGGTTTTCTGCTCGGGATGGGCTTCGCCAGCGGCTGGACGCCGTGCATCGGCATCACGTTGAGCGCGGTGCTGAGCTCGGCGGTGATTGCTGGCACGACGCCGCAGGGCTTGAGCCTGATGCTCGCCTACTGCCTCGGGCTCGGCCTGCCCTTCATCGCGCTCGCCTTCGCGCTGGAAAGCGCGCGTCCGCTCATCCGTTTCGTGAACAACCACCGCCGCGCGATCGATCTCGCCTCGGCGGCGGTCCTGGTGATCATGGGCGTGCTGCTGCTGACCAACCGGTTGACCTGGCTCTCCGCCGGGCTGACGCAGCTGGTCCCCTCATGGCCTTCGCCGTCACTCTGAGACTTCTGGTGAATATTTCCTGAGTCGCTGAGCTGCGATTACCGGCCGAGCTTGCCCAGCCACTCCTGCTCCGCCTGGTCCAGCTGTTTGGCCAGGGCAGCAGCTTTCTTCTCGTGCCGGGCGGCGAGCTCGTAGTCCTGCTGCGCCACCGCTGCGCTCAGCTCATTGCGCACCGTCTGGAGCTGAAAGCGCAGCTTGACCACCGCCTCCGGCGGGTCGCGGAGCTCCTTGGTGAGTCTTTCCACATCGATGCCTCGAGCGTTCAGCACTTTTGCGATGTGGGGGAGCTGGAGCAAACGGAGCAGGTCCGCGGCGTCGGAGGCTGCGCGCGCCGGGCGCCGCGTGCGCGCCACGTAGCTGGTCGCGCTCATGGGCGGCTGCCATGAACGGAGGAGCCTGCCTGGAGGTTTGCGCTTGCCACGTCCTGACGGTGTCGCACCCAGCGCGGCTTCCACGGCGGCGATCACCCGATCGGCACCGGCGCCGAGGTCCTCCAGGACATGGGCCGCAATCCCTTCGCCTTCAATGACCAGGCCCATCAAGAGGTGGCCGCTGTTCACGTTCTGGGAGCCCATAGTACGCGCCTCGTCGAACGAGATCTCGATCACGTGCTTCACCCGCGAGGTAGGGATGATCTCCTGGAAAACGACCCGCTCCTTCACGCCGAGCACCGTTTCGATCTTCTTTCGGACCGGTTCGATGTGGATGTCAAGACCCGCTAGGACTTTGCAGCCGACGCCTTCTTGATTGCGCAGGATCCCGAGCAGCAGGTGCTCGGTCCCGATGTAGGAATGCTGGGAGCGCTCCGCCTCTTCCTGGGCGAGAGTCAACACCTTCTTGGCTTCCTCGGCAAACCTCTCGAACGGGTACACGGCTGTCTCGCCCAAGTGTGGCGTAGGCACCTGTTAAGAACACTTGTTTGTAGCGCCCGAAACAGGCAAGATTGACGGCGTGGGGCAGGTTCTCGACCTCTTCTCGCCGCCTGTACGCGACTGGTTTCGAGCCTCGTTCGCCGAGCCGACCTCCGTCCAGGAGCGGGGCTGGCAGGAGGTCGCGGCCGGCCGGCATGTCCTGATGGCGGCGCCGACGGGGAGCGGCAAGACCCTCGCCGCGTTCCTGTGGTGCCTCGACCGCCTCGCGTCGGAGCCCATGCCGGCCGAGGCTGAGCGCTGTCGCGTCCTTTATGTGTCGCCGCTCAAGGCGCTCGCGCACGACGTCGATCGCAACCTGCGCTCTCCGTTGGTCGGTATCCGCCACCACATGGAGTCGCTAGGGATCACACCGCCCGACATCTCTGTCGCGATCCGCACGGGCGATACCCCGACCGAAGTCAGGCGGTCCATGGAGCGCCACCCGCCCGACATCCTCATCACCACGCCCGAGTCGCTGTTCCTCATCCTGACCAGTGCCGCGCGCAAGATCCTGACCCCGGTCCGCTGGCTGATCGTCGACGAGATCCATTCCGTTGCGTCGACCAAGCGCGGGAGCCACCTGGCGTTGAGCCTCGAGAGGCTGTGCGAGTTGACCAGGGTTCAACCGCAGCGCATCGGCCTCTCCGCCACGCAGCGCCCGCTGGAGGAGGTCGGCCGTTTTCTCGGCGGCACGGACCGCGAGGTAGCGATCGTCGACGCAGGGCGGTTGAAGACGATGGAGGTCACGGTCGAGGTGCCGGTCGAAGACATGACCAGGCTCACCACTGAGGACGAAGATGGCGCGAAAGGCCAGAACAGCATCTGGCCGGCGATCTATCCGCGACTTCTCCAGCTGATCCGAGAGCACCGCTCGACCATTGTGTTCGTGAACTCGCGCCGCCTCTCCGAGAGGATTGCAGCTCGCGTCAACGAGCTCGCCGAGGAGGAGCTGGTGCGGGCCCATCATGGATCGATCGCCCGCGAGCAGCGCCTGCTCATCGAGGACGAGCTGAAGGCCGGGCACCTGCGCGGGCTCATCGCGACTTCGACGCTCGAGCTCGGCATCGACATGGGAGCGGTCGACCTCGTGCTGCAGATCGAGGCGCCCCCGAGCGTCGCCGCCGGGATCCAGCGCGTGGGCCGTGCGGGCCACTCCGTTGGCGAGACATCGCGTGGGGTCGTCATCCCGAAGTTCCGCGGTGACCTGCTCGAGTCGGCCGCGGTCGTCGAGGGCATGCTCGAGGGCCGCATCGAATCGACAGTCGTGCCGCGCAAACCGCTCGACGTCCTCGCCCAGCAGGTCGTCGCGATGTGCGCGCTCGACGAGTGGGACGTAGACCACCTCGGTCGTGTGGTGCGCCGCGCCTACCCGTACAGCGAGCTCGGCCCGAGAGCCTTCGAGTCCGTGCTCGACATGCTGAGCGGCCGCTATCCGTCTGACCAGTTCGTCGAGCTTCGGCCCCGCATCGTGTGGGATCGCGTGGCGGGCAAGGTCCGCGGCCGCGCCGGCGCGCAGCGCCTCGCGGTCACCAATCCCGGAACCATCCCGGACCGAGGGCTGTATTCGGTCAACCTGCTCGAAGACGGCCGGCGGGTCGGCGAGCTCGACGAAGAGATGGTGTACGAGACTCGCGTCGGCGAGACGTTCGTGCTCGGTGCGTCGACGTGGAGGATCGCCGAGATCACGCCATCGCAGGTCCACGTCACTCCGGCGCCCGGCGAGCCGGGGAAGATCGCATTCTGGAAGGCGGACACGCCCAGCCGTCCGGTCGAGCTCGGCGCCGCGCTCGGCAAGATGGTGCGCGAGCTCCGCGCCCTGGGTCCGGACGCTGCGGCGAAACGGCTGCGCGACCGCGCAGGCTTCGACGACCTCGCGGTCAAGAACCTGCTCGCCTACCTCGACGACCAGGCCGCTGCGACCGGTGCGGTGCCCGATGACCGCACCGTCGTGGTGGAGCGGTTCCGCGATGAGGTCGGCGACTGGCGCGTGTGTCTGCACACTCCTTTTGGCGGCAGGGTTCACGCCCCGCTGGCGCTTGCGCTCGAGGCGCACCTGCAGGAAAAGCTCGGCGTCGACGCGCGCGCGCTCTGGACCGATGACGGCATTGCGATGCACCTCCCAGAAGTCGAGTCGCCGCCTTCGCTGGAGGAGCTGATCCTCGACCCCGAAGAAGTCCAGGTCCTCGTGTCGAGGCAGCTGCCCGCCTCGGCGCTGTTTGCCGCGCGATTCCGCGAAAACGCCGCGCGCTCGCTCCTCCTGCCCAGGCGGAGGCCTGGCCAGCGCACGCCGCTCTGGCAGCAGCGGATGCGCAGCGCGAATCTGCTCCAGGTGGCGGGGCAGTATCCCGACTTTCCGATCCTCGCCGAAACGTGGCGGGAGGTGATGAGCGATCACTTCGACATGCCCGCCCTCACGGCATTCTTGCGCGCGATCCGCTCACGTGAGATCCGGGTCGTCGCTGTGGACACCGAGCGCGCGTCGCCATTCGCATCGTCGCTTCTTTTCGCTTATGTGGCCGATTTCATGTACGAGGGAGACCAGCCGCTCGCGGAGCGTCGAGCCCAGGCGCTGACACTCGATCGCGACCTGCTGGCCGAGCTGCTGGGCAGCGAGGACCTGCGCGAGCTGCTCGACCCCCAGGCCATCGCTGCAGTCGAGCTCGAGCTGCAGGGACTGCTTCCCGAGCGTTTCCCCCGTGACATCGACGAAGCGCACGACCTCCTCGTTCGCCTGGGCGACCTCAGCGAGGAAGAGGCGCTGGCCCGCGGCCTGAGCGAGGAGTGGCTCCGCACGCTGGAAAAAGAGCGTCGGGCGGTTGTTGTGCGCGTGGCCGGCGAGACGCGCTGGATTGCGGCGGAGGATGCTGGTCGGTACCGCGAGGCGCTCGGGGCAAGCCTGCCGATAGGCCTTGCCGACATCTTCTTGAGCCCTGGGCCTGACCCGCTTCATTCGCTCCTGCGGCGCTATGCGCGCACCCACGTCCCATTCGTAACCGCGGACCCGGCGAAGCGCTGGGCTCTGCCCGGTCCAGCGGTCGAGGGGGCGTTGAAGCGCCTGGCCGCGCGCGGTGATGTCGCAGCAGGCGAGTTTCGCAAAGCGACCGAGGGGCGCGAGTACTGCCATCCGGAGGTCCTGCGCACGCTGCGCCGGCGGTCGCTCGCAGCACTTCGTCGCGAGGTCGAGTCGGTTCCGCCGGATGCGCTCGCGCGGTTTCTGCCCGCGTGGCACGGCATCGGCGTTCGTGCCGGCGGCACCGACCGGTTGCTGGAAGTCGTGTTCCAGCTCCAGGGGCTCGCGCTCCCCGCGACAGTGATCGAGCGCGACATAATTTCGGCCCGCGTCAGCAACTACGTGCCCAGGCTGCTGGACGAGCTCGTCTCGATGGGAGAGGTGGTTTGGTCAGGCCGTGGCTCTCTCGGCACCACCGACGGCCGCGTGGCGCTCTATCTTCGCGGCGACGCGGCGCGGCTGATGCCGCCGCCTGTCGATCCTCCTTCATCGGATCTGCATGACCGGCTGCGCGCCCATCTGAAGGCCCGCGGCGCCAGCTTCTTTCGTGACGTCTACGGCGCGTGCGGCGGAGGCGACGAGGAAGTGATGCTCGATGCCCTGTGGGATCTCGTGTGGTCGGGTGAGGTCACCAACGACACGTTCGCCCCGCTCCGCCTGTTGGGTCCGCTGGCGCGCCGGCCTGCGCGCAAACCGCACCTACCCAAGCTCACCCAGCCGCGCGCGACGGGTCGCTGGTCGCTGGTGGCTGACCTTCTCGGCGCCGGAGCGAATCCAACCGAGCGTCTGCACTCGGAGGCCGGTGTGCTCCTCCAGCGTCATGGCGTGCTCACGCGTGAGGCAGTGGTCGGTGAGGGTTGGCCCGGAGGCTTCGCCGGCCTCTACCCGGTGCTGCGCGCGATGGAGGAGTCGGGGCGAATCCGGCGTGGCTATTTCGTGGAGGGATTGGGCGGGGCGCAGTTTGCTTTGCCGGGGGCCGTGGATCGCCTCCGCTCTCTGCGCGACTCGGGGGCCGGGGTCATGGCGATGGCGGCCACGGATCCCGCCAACCCATACGGCACCCTCATCGACTGGCCCGAGTCGGGCGGAAGGATGAGCCGCGCGGCGGGCGCTTACTGCGTGCTGGACGATGGCAGACTCGCCCTCTACCTCGAGCGGGGAGGGCGGTCGCTGCTCACGTCAGGCGAGGTCCAGCTCGCTCATCTGAAAGCGATGATCGCGATCGCAACGAACGCCGGACGCGTCGAGCTGCAAAAGGTCGACGGTGCATCAGTAATGGATTCGCCCCTGAAAGGCGCGTTGCGCGAAGCGGGTTTTTCGCCAACCCATCGCAGCCTGATCGCGTACGGCGCCCGGACCTAGGCCGGGAGCATAATCAGGGCTTCCCCGGCAGCTGGTTCGTGATGTAGGAGGCACGCCATGCTGAAGATCAAGAGCTCCGCACCCGCCATCCCCGCCCAGGACATCAAACGCGCTCGGCAGTTCTACGAGCAGAAGCTGGGACTCAAGCCTGCTGAAGAGCAAGGCGACGGCGGCGCCCTGTATCAGACAGGCGAAACCGGCTTTCTTGTATTCCAGAGCACGGGCAAAGCGTCCGGCGAGCACACGCAGATGGCGTTCGAGGTTGAGGACGTGGTGGGCGCGGTCCGCGACCTGAAGAGCAACGGCGTCAAGCTCGAGGAGTACGACTACCCGACCTTCAAGACAAAGGACGGCATCGTGGACATGCCGGACGGCACCAAGGGCGCCTGGTTCAAGGACACCGAAGGCAACCTGATCGCGATCAACTCGAGAGTTCCGAGCGCCGCGCGCCGCAGCTGAAACGAAGACCCGCGACCACCGACCCCCGGCTGCCCGTCGCTACGATTACTGCTCTGTCGGGGAGTAGCGCAGCCCGGTAGCGCACTTGACTGGGGGTCAAGTGGTCGCGGGTTCAAATCCCGCCTCCCCGACCAGAACTTGGTCGCAACTACCCAACATCCAGGAGCAGCAGATATTGAGCCCCGATTGTCGCGGAGCGAATCAGAGCGACCGAAACGCGTGTCGGTTGACCTCGAGTCCTGACCAGACTGAAGAGGCGATGCCCGTCGGCCGTTCACAAGGCAGATGGCTGAAAATACGACCCTCGTCCTTCGCCCCAGCCGCAGGAAATGGGGACTGCTGGTCCTGGGGGCTGTCGCGCTGGTGGCCGGAGGCACGAGCATGATCGCGAGCCACGACCCCTTCACGATGGTCGTGGGTTGGGTAGCGGTGATCTTCTTCGGGCTGAGTGGGATCGTCGCGGTGGCTCAGTTGTTCATGAACGGCTATCTCAAGCTGACGCCGGAGGGTTTCGCGGTCAGAGGGCTCGGCCGTCAGTACGCGACCGCCTGGTCGGACGTCGTAGGTTTCAGCGCCATCCGGCCCGTCAGCACTTACCCGGTCTCGAAAATGATCGTGTACAACTTTGCGCCGGGCTACCCACGGATGCGTGGGGTACGGCGGCTTGGACGACAGATCTCGGGGTACGAGGCTGGTTTGCCCGACACCTACGGAATGAAAGCCGACGATCTCGCTGCGCTCATGAACGAATGGCGAGCCAGATATGCGGGCTGATTCCGACCAAGGCCCGAATCACACCGACTCTGCGCCGGCCTACCACCGCTACCCAGTACTTTCTGTCACACCGAGCCAGACCACCAGCGCTACGAGAACGATCACCGCAATCGGAATGAATACGACATAGAAGCCGAGACGCAGAAATACCGAACGTCCCGGCATCCAATGGTCTACTCCCGATTTTCGTTGTGGCGCCGAAAGCAGCGTGAGTTGGGTAAGAGCAATCGAATTCGCAATCACGGCGGGTATGGTCATCATGCCCAGCAAGGTCCGGCGAAGCGTGAAGTCCTGCCACGCTCGGCCCGTCGCTCGCCCGCAGTCACGACAGAATCGGGCCTTGAGCGTCTCTTCCCGCCGCCAAACGGTTTTCCGTTTCAGCGTGACTTCGCGCGCGGGCACGGCTCCGCAAACTTCGCATCCGTCTCGAGGGGGCGCCTCGCCCTCGGCCGCTTGCATAGGCACAAACCGATCCACTGGAACGTGCGCATCGATCAGCCGCTGAAGCTCATCGATGCGGTTCCACTCACGTGGATCGACTCCGATCCCGAAGCCGTCCAACCCGATCAGATACCGCGTCTCGTTCGAACCTCGCAGCACGGCCGCCGTGGAGGCGAATCCGACCGAGATGTAACGGCCATCGGGATTCACGAGCATCACTCCCTGATCGGAGCTCACCAACATCGCCCCCGAGGGCACTCCGCCGGGAACTAAAAGGCGCCTGCGGTGTGAGCGGCCGTGAATGCGGTGTGTCGACCACATCGGATACTCGTTTAGGGATGCAGCGCGAGACTTGTGTCCTAGAGGCGCAAGCACAATCGCATTTGCCCATGCCTCGCGAATTCCGTGCGCTGCGCTTGCGCGTGTCACTTCGTCTTGCTCTCGCTGCCAGACGTCGTATGGCTTCCAGGCTCGGCCTGTCAGCTCAGAGAGACATCGCAGATCCAGCTGCATTTCCGTTGCAGCGGAGGGAACCTTAGCGCGTCGAGTGGCCCTCTCATCGGTGAGCTCGGCGTCAGTCGGTCCGTCCAGATGAAGATCACGAATCACGTCGAGCACTGTCTCGACCACCGAGTCGGCGTCCTCTTCGCTCGCGTCTGAATGAAGAAGCAGGTGGGCAAGGTCATTGCTCAGTGGGCGATACATACACCCCGGTGCATACGCCACGCCTTGCTGCCACCGCAAACGCTCTTTCAGGCGGCGATCGACGATTCTGGCGGCGACCACGAGCTCCGGACCGCGTGGTCCGACCATGGACACGCCAACTCCGTTGGCCATGTGCTCTGTCACGCAGGGCGTGGGTAGGGCCAGGCTCTCTACCAGAAATTGCGGAACCTTCTTGCCGTCTGCTGGCAAATCGAAGTGCAGCCTGTTGGGTGGCTGGCCGCTGATCCAGGCGGCCACGTTGGGTTTGCAGAATCGCTCCGCCGCCCAGCTGCTTACCTGCTCGCCGGCAACCCACCGCAGGCCATGCTGCGGATAATCCACGAGCCCGTAACCGCGCGCGCCATAGCGAAGACTCATGTGACTTGCCCATGAGCCCCCAGGTTGGGACTGCTGCTCCGACTCCAACACCTTTCTCTCGCTTGTGATGCGGTCAAGAGGGAGGTTGGCCAGCGCGTTGGTAACGCGCTGTGCGTACTCGACCAGCTGATCCGCGGATCCCTGGGCATGAAAGATGGTCCGCACGTCGTCGACAAAGCCGTTGTACGAGTAGGTCTGATGCGCGAGCCCGCTCAGCGCGAGATGTTCGACCAGATGCGAGATGCCACGCCAAGACAGCTGCTCGTCCCCGAACCCGACGCGAAACATGATCGCCAGGCGAAGCGGATCATGGCTCTCTGCCCAGAACACGGGTACGCCGTCGATCACGACGGAGTGGATGTCTGGTTCCGAGATGGCCATTACGTCGCGTCACGCACCGCGGGTTCTATATAACGGCGCACCATCTGTTTCAAGTAGGGCACGTAGATGATGCCCATGACCATTGCTCGCGGATAGCTGACGCGGCGGTTGTATGAGTCGGCTACGACCGGAAAGGTGATCTGGCCGGTCCTGGTGCCGTGCGGTGAAGATGCCCAGTCGACCGCCTCGTCGAGGGCGTCGTCAACTACCGCCACAGCGATCGACGCCGTCCCAGTTTGATTGCCCGGTCGCAAGCCTGGCTTGTGCAGCAGCGCGTAATTGCGCGCCGCATCCAGGAACTGGTCGAGGTTCTGTGGCGTGGCGATGAGCTCGTCGAAAACCCTTACGAACAAATAAGTGTGCAGTCGGGTCGCCATCCACGTCCAGCGAAAGGCGGCCGTCTGACCGACGAACGCGTCGGCTCGCGCCAGGGTGATCGGGTGTGGCGCCATACCGCCCTTTTCGACAGCGGCTCGGATGCGAGCCGCGAGCTCAGCTGGCGTTAGAGCAACCGGCGGTGCATCCGGCATCCGCGGAGATAACGGCGATCCCCCTGCCATTTACACGATCACCAGAGAACGCTAGCTCCTCCCCAGTCCGGGGGCTCGAAGCAGCGTCATGAGATCGCGAACCCCTGGATCGAGGAGATTTGGTCTCTCGGGCGAGCCGGTGCCCTCTTCTAAGGAAGGATCTCGACGTACCCCTCTGTCCCATGCACGCGGATCCGCTGCCCGTCCCGGATCAGCCGGGTCGCATGTTCCACGCCCACGACCGCCGGCAATCCGTACTCCCGCGCGATCACCGCGCCATGGGTCATCAGACCTCCTACCTCTGTCACCAGGCCCGCGGTCGCGACGAACAGGGGCGACCAGCTGGGGTCCGTATAGGCGGTGACCAGGATGTCGCCCGGTTCGAGATTGGCCTCTGCCATGTCAAGGATGACGCGAGCCCGCCCCTCGATAGTCCCGGCGGAAACCGGCAGGCCTACCAGCGCTCCAGCCGGCACATCATCGCGTCGGTATGACCCGGCGATGACCTCGCCGTCCGACGTGAAGACCCGCGGCGGCGTGAGCGCTTGATAGGACCTGAACGCGTCCTTGCGCTGAGCGATGAGCAGTTCATCCACGTGGTTCGTGCGCGCGACGTCATGGAGCTCCGCAAATCTGAGGTAGAAGATGTCTTCCTTCTCGCGAAGCACATGGGCCTGCACGAGGCGCTCGGCCTCGTCCAGCAAGGCCTGTTTGTACACGAAGTAGCGGCTGACCATGCCGTACTTTGGATACTCCCGGTACCCGATGAAGGTGCGGACGCGGTCGATCTTCCGTTTGACGTCGTTGGCTTTCTGCTCTCCCTCCGGCAAGGCCCGCAAGCGCTGCAGCAGCTCCTGTTCCCTTGTCGACGCCTCCTGTCGCCCTTGCTCGAAGCGCTGTTCGCCGGCCCCCGGCTCGAAGTTTCTGATATTGCCGAGGAGGACGGGGATGAGCGTGGTGGGCCGTTCGCTCCAACGCGGCCTGGTGATGTCGATCTCACCGACACAGCGCATGCCGTACTTGTCGAGAAAGCCTCGGATGGCGTCCCGCGTTTCCCGACCGCCCGCCAGGGTGGGCAGCTCCTCCAGGAAGTCGTCATCGTCGACGCGCTGGAGAAACGCCACCACCTCCCGATGCGGGCGGATCACGTCGGCGACCGCGAGCAGTGCCAGGCCCATCTCGGACGTGACGTTGTGGGGGACGGACTGCGTGAGCGTGTCGACCGCGTTCTTCTCGCCCAGCCACGTCTCCAGTCGCTCGGTGAGCCACCACGTGGCCTCCATCGCCGACATGAACACCGCATGGCTCTGCGGATCGAACAGGATCCGCCGCAGCTCCTGAATGTCGGCCAGGATGAAGTCGAACAGCGCCGATCCGGACCTGGTCCTGATGTCGCGTTTCAAGGCGGCGATGGATTCCTGGTTGCGTCCGATGAGATCGGTGACGATGGCCGGGTCGGTCTCGATCGAGGCTTGCGCGCCGCCTCCCGGTGCGCCGCCGGGACTCGCGTCCGGCAGCGATCGGATGAAGTCGCCCCGTTCGAGGATGCTCCGCAGCGCGTCCCCGATCAGCGGATCGGCTTTCCCGAAGCCCTCCACGAGGCGGGCGCGGCTGGTTGGCGACCCCAGGTCCCGGGCGACGTCGACGAAGAGCCTCCCGCCGGCTTCGTACATCGGCCGCGGCGTCGTCATCTGCCAGAAAGAGAGTCCCAGGGGTTTCATCGGGTCGGTCATCATCTGCTGATGTCCGACGGAGATATAGACGTGGTTCTGCTGGTCGTCGACCGCGGGAATGGGGAACAGCGTGGTGATCGGCCGGCTCTGGACGATCTGGAATTTCCTATCGACCAGGCACCATTCGATGTCCTGCGGGTAGCCGAAGTGCGCTTCGATCCGCCGGCCTAGCTGCGCCAGTCGTACGACCTGCGCATCCGTCAGCGCCGGCTGTTCCTGCCGCTCGCGGTCGATTGCCCGTTTCTGGGTGCCTCCGGCCGGCAGTGCCTCGATGGCAAGTTGCTTGGTGGCAACCGCTTTGGCGACGATCCGGCCGGCCCGCACTGTGTAGGTGTCGGCGTTGACCAGGCCGGAGACCAGTGCCTCGCCCAGGCCGAAGGTTGCCTCCACGGCAGCCACCTTCCGGTTTGACGTGACCGGATCGGCCGTGAACAGGACGCCGGCGGCCTGCGGGAAGACCATCTGCTGCACGACCACGGCCATTTGGACGTTGCGGTGGTCGATGCCGTTCCGCTGTCGGTAGGCTACGGCTCGCTCGGTGAACAACGATGCCCAGCACCGGCTGATGTGCTCGAGTATCGAAGCCGGTCCCATGACGTTCAGATACGTGTCCTGCTGGCCGGCGAAGGAGGCCGTCGGCAAGTCCTCCGCGGTCGCGCTCGACCGGACCGCGTAGGCGACGCGTTCGCCGATCCGGGCCACTGCGCCGGTGATCGCCGCCGCCACATCGTCGGGGATGGAGATCGCTTCGATGGTCCGGCGGATCTCCGCACTGAGCGTGCGGATCGCCTCCCCGTCATCCAGGTTCAAGCGCGGAAGCCGATCGAGCCGATCATCGATCGACGCGTCAGCCATGATCCGCCGGAAGGCGTCGGTCGTCACGCAAAATCCATCCGGCACGCGAACGCCTTTTATCCGCGAAAGCTCCCCCAGGTGCGCGCCCTTGCCGCCAACGAGCGCGACCTGCGACCTGTCGACCTCTTCGAGACCCAGCACGTAGCGCTCGATCATCGCGATACATCCGGGGCCGTCGTGCCCCCGTCAACACACCCGCATTTGACGACTGTAATTTCCACAGGTTCTGGCCTCGGCCGGTGATTCTGCGGCACCACCCGGGGCTTGCCGCAAGCCCCCCTGCGTGCTACATAGTGAAAGTGGAGGGGAGTGTGTACTCCCCCGCTAACACGCCAGCCTCGGCCATTCGCATGATCGAGGAGCTGGCGCTCCTTGCTCCCGGATCGACCCGTTGATGTCGCCTTGATTCTGAGCCGCCATGCCTCCGAGCCGCGTGCCAGACCCCGCAAGCCACCGCGCTCATCCACGGCGCCTAAGCTGGAGGTATGAGCCGAGGGTTCAGGAACTCCGACGAAACGCAGGCGCTCGAGGAAAAAGCCACGTCCGAGCAGATCAACGCGATCCTCGAGCGCGATCGCGAGCAGGCGTCCCACGCCGCGGACGTTCGGGCGCACGGCCACTACGGAGTCTGCGAAGACTGCGGGAAGCCAATCGGCGCCGAGCGGCTCGAGGCGCTGCCGACGGCGACCCGATGCGTCCGCTGTCAGGCCGAGTGGGAGCAGACCAACCGCGTCTGATCAGCCTTCCAGGATCGACAGGTCGAATCGCCGCAGACGCTCGTCATCAACTGTGACGAACCAGAGCCCGGCGATGGGAGATCAGGGCGACTTGGATTGGGTCTGCGGGCCGTGCTCCCTCTTCCGGTGCACGTTCAGGAGCACCAGGCTCTGGAACCCCTCGCCGCATTTCTCGCAGTGAATGGTGCGGACCACGTCAACGCGGCCGGCGCTGTCGACCTGGCTGGTCGAGTACGTCGTGTCTCCTTCCAGCTCCGGTCCGAGTATGAGCCCCGACTGCCCGCCCGCCCATCCTGGGTCAGCGCCCTCGATGCCGCCCGGGTTCGCTTCCTCGGGACGGGGCCTGCCCTCAGGCAGCTCGGGCAGCACCTTGGCCTGCCTGCGACTCGCGCTTGGCGCCTGTCTTTTCATCGCACCAGCTATACGCCGTCCGGGGTGCAATGTTCAACCCCCCGGCCTGCAGTGCCGGGCTACGACACAGCGCGGCCGAACTGACGCGCCCCGATCACCACGGCCACAACTGAGAGCACGACCATGATCACCACGCCCTTCGCCACACTTGGATCGCCCAGGTTGTCGTTGAAGATGTGACGCGCGGCATCCACTGCGTAGGACAGCGGATTGATCGCCGCGATGTTGCGGAGCCACTGAGGCGCGAATCCGAGTGGCAAGAGAACGCCAGACAGCAGAAGGATGGGCAGTGTCGAGGTGAAAATCAGCGGCGCGTACGTGTTCTCGTCGCGCGCCCACAACGCAACCGCGTAAGCGGTCGAAGCTGTCAAGAGCCCGATGAGACCGATAAGCAAAAGGACCACGATCACGCCGACGGGATGGATGCTCAGCCCAAACGGCAGCGCAAGAAGGATCAGGATCAGCGACTGCACGACGATCGAGATCACATCACGCAGCGCGCGTCCAAGCAACAAAGCGACGCGGCTCACGGGCGTCACGCGCAGGCGTTCGATCACGCCCATCCGCAGCTCGGCGATCAGGCTGAACCCGACACCCGCGGCCCCGAACATGCCGAGCTGAACAAGCAGCCCGGGCACGAACACGTTGTAGGCACCCCCTGGCCCGAAACCCTGCATCTGGGAGATGGGCTTGAGGAGCGGGGCGAACAAGATCAGATAAAGAAGCGGCTGCAGCACCCCGAGCGCGATCCACACCGGGTTGTGCAGCAGCAGGCTCATGTAGCGGCCGAAGACGAGCCATGTGTCTCGAAGCAGCCTCATGCCGCCGCCTCCCGCAAGGTGCGGCCGGTCTGGCGCAGAAAAACATCGTCGAGGCTCGGCCGGTGCAACTCGACCGTCTGCAGCTGAAGGCCCGCGCCGTCGAGCAGCCGCAGGATGGCCGGCATGGCGACTTCGCCGCGGTCTACATATAGAAGGACGACGCCGTTCTCCAACTTCGCCTCACGCACGAACGGCCGGTCCTTGAGCAGATCGAGCGCCGGAAGCTGATCGCCGACCACAGTCAGCGTGACGACGTCGCCGGCCACAGCTCGCTTCAGGTCCTCCGGAGTTCCCTCGGCGACGATCTTTCCGTAATCGATGATCGCGACCCTGTCGCAAAGCGCGTCCGCCTCGTCGAGGTAGTGCGTCGTCAGGAAGACGGTCGTGCCTCGGTCATGCATCCGCCGCACCTCGTCCCATACTCGGGCGCGGCTCTGCGGGTCAAGGCCGGTGGTCGGCTCGTCGAGGAAGAGCAATTGCGGGTTGTGGACCAGTCCGAGCCCGATGTCCAGGCGGCGCTTCTGGCCGCCTGAATATGTGCCGACCTTGCGGTCGGCCGCACCTTCGAGCTCGAGCATCTCGATCAGCTCCGCGGCTCGCTTCTTAGCGGCCGCGACCGTCAATCCGTAGAGGCGGCCCTGAAAGACGAGCTCGGTGCGTCCGACGACCTCGCGGTCGGCCCCGCCGGCCTGGCCCACATAGCCGATGCGCTCCCGAATCCTGGCGGGCTCGGTCGCGAGGTCGCACCCAGCGACCCGGGCGGTGCCTCCACTCGGCGGCAGCAGGGTGGCCAGCATGCGCAGAGTCGTTGTCTTGCCGGCGCCGTTCGGACCGAGAAAGCCGAAGATCTCGCCGCGGCGCACGCTCAGGTCGACGCCGACGACCGCCTCGACCTGGCGCTTGCGAGTCTGGAAAACGCGGCGCAGGCCGTGCGTTTCGATGATCGTGTCAGGAGCGGCGTTGCCCATCCGCCGAGATTTTGCCGGATGCCGAGATCTCGCCGCCGGTCAGCAGCTCCCAGAATGCCTCCTGCGCCGGTCCCCCGCGTGCGTTTCGGCGAACGACGGTGATCGGTCGCCGGATGGGCGTGACGGGAAGCCGCTTGAGAAGGCCGCTGGCGAGGTCTGATGCGACGGAGCGCTTGGACAGCGCGGCGAACCCGAGTCCCGCGGCAGCCGCGGCCCGCACGTACTCGGGATGGCCGAGATTCATGCTCTCCACCTTTTCGTAGGCGTCGCCGAGCATGTCCCTCGCGTACCGCTCGGCGGACCATTGCGGACCTCGGCCCAGGTATAGGTGGCGGACGAAGTCGTCCGTAGTGACTCTTTTCAGGTGCGCCAGGGGGTGGTCGCGGTGCACCACGAGCACAAGCTCGTCGCGGGCCATCTCGACCGCCATAAGCTCGGGGTCCGGGGAGCCTTCGATCAGGGCGCAGTCGAGAGTTCCCAGCCTGACCAGGCGGTTGAGTTCGGCCGAAGGTTCGACGACAACGCTGAGCTTGATTCCCGGGTGGCGCCGGCTGAACTCCGCCAGGTGAGGCGGGAGGTAGTACGCAGCGCAGGTCGGGCTCGCTCCGAGGTGGAGGGATCCCGCTTCGAGGTGGCGCATGGCCTGGGCGACGTCATGGACGACCTCCACGCCACGCAGCGCGGCGCGGCACGTCTCGGCGAGGGAGCGTCCGCCGGGCGTGAGGCGCACCCGGCGCCCGTCCCGCTCCAGGAGCTGCAGCCCGACCGCCTTTTCGAAGTGCCGGACCTGCTGCGTCACCGCCGCCTGCGTGAGGAATAGTGAGGCGGCTGCTCTGGAGATGTGCTCGTGCTCTGCGACCGCCACGAACGAGCGGAGCTGCTCCAGCGTGAACCCTGGCCGGCGCACCGCGACATATTAGTCGGGCTTATTAGAGGTATTACAAACAATTGAGTCGAAAACCTTAATGAAAGCTGAATTGGCGCGTTAGACGAGTTACTGTTCGGAACGCTCTTCTTAGGAAGAAAGGAGGTAGGTACCGTGCGAAGCAAGTTCGGCCGTGGCCAAAGCGGCCAGGGCATGGTGGAATATGCCTTGATCCTGGTTCTCGTCTCGATCGTAGTCATCGTGATTCTTTTGACCATGGGCAACCAGATCCAGAACGTCTTTTCCAACGTGGTGGCCGCGCTGGGAGCCTGAGCTCGCAGGCTGGGGTGGGGGTACCGACGCGCCGGCCTCCCACCCGGGGCTCAGCCTGCCGCCGAACTCCGCCGCCTGGCTGAACCGGCTCGCGTGGGCACCCCCGCCGCGGCGACAAGCCTCGTTCGGATGGGTCTGTGCGCCATGAGCCTGTTGAACTGCTCCTGGTCGGCCTCAAAGGCCCGGATCGGGGAGAGGGCGATCGTGGTCTCGGGCGACCCGGCCCGGTAAAGCATCGCTGCCAGACCGACGAGGTCGCCGGCTGCCGCCACGCGCAGCGGTCGGGCGTCGGCTGAGACGAGGGCCTGGCCCTCCAGGATCAGCCAGAACCTTCCCCCGAGCTTGCCCTGGACCGTCAGGCGGGTGCCGCGTTCGACCAGGGTCTCTTTGAGCTCAGCCGCGGCAAGCTCCAGGTCCTGTCGGGGCAGTCCCCTGAAGGTCTCGGTGGCGGCAAGCCGGTCTGCCCGCACACTGATCGGCTGCAGGATCTCGACCACCCGCGTAAGCCAGGTTCCGGACTCCATCTAGGGCCTCGGTTGCCAGGCTATTCGGGGCAGGTTAAGGCCGGCAAGGGCTGCAGGTTAAGCCTCAGGGAGTACTCGAGACCGATGCGGCGCTCGCCCCGGAAAGCCTTAACCATTGCCTAACCAAGGCGTCGTCGGCAGCCGCTAAAGTTCGTTCCGTGGCGGTCGGAGCCCACCCCGAACCGGAATCGGCGCCTGTCTTCTCGCCAGCCAGCCCCAGGTACATCAACCGCGAGCTCTCGCGGCTCGATTTCGACGAACGGGTATTGGCCATGGCGGAGGATCCGAAGCTGCGCCTTTTGGAGCGGGTTCGTTTTCTTGCCATCTTCAGCCAGAACCTCGACGACTTTTTCCAGGTCCGTGTCGCAGGCCTGAAGGAACAGGTTCTGGCCGCGGTGGCGGTCGCGTCGCCAGACGGCATGTCGCCGCTCGAGCAGCTGAAGGCGATTCGCGCCCGGGTTGAGGGTTTGGTCGATCGCCAGGTTTCGATCTACAACCGAGACCTGGTGCCCGCGCTGGCGGAAGCGGGAATCGCGATCGTCCGCTCAGAGGACGTAAGCAAGAGGGAGCTTGGGCAGCTGCACACGGTGTTCCGTGAGCAGATCTTCCCTGTGCTCACACCACTCGCGGTCGACCCCGGGCATCCGTTTCCCTACATCTCGCACCTGTCGCTGAACCTCGCTGTGATGGTTCGCGATCCGCAGCGCAAGCAGCAGCGCTTCGCGCGCGTCAAGGTGCCACCTGTGCTGCCGCGGTTCATCCCGCTCATCGAGGGCGAGCGATACATGCCGCTCGAGGACGTGATCGCGCTTCACCTACCGTCGCTTTTCCCGGGCATGGAGATCGTCGCCCGCCATCCATTCCGCGTCACGCGCGACGGCGACCTGGATGATGTGGACAGCGATGCAGAAGACCTGCTGGCCGCCATCCAGACTGAGCTGCGCCGTCGGCGGCGCCACGCGCGCGTGGTCAGGCTCGAGGTCGATCCCGGAATGTCACCCGAGGTGCTGGAGCTGCTGACGCGTGAGCTCGAGCTTCAGCCGGCGGACGTTTATCAGATCGACGGCCTGCTCGACATGGGAAGTCTCGTGACGCTCACGTCGCTCGACCGACCGGACTTGAAAGGAGAGACGTGGACGCCTACCACGCAGCCGCGCCTTCGAGGCATTGCGGCCGAGGTGCCCGACCTGTTCGCGGTGTTGCGAGCCGGCGACGTCCTGGCCCATCACCCATACGACTCGTTCGCCACATCCGTCGAAGCGTTCATCGACCACGCGTCAAGCGATCCCGAAGTGCTCGCCATCAAGCAGACCCTGTACCGCACCTCGGGGCCCGCGAGCCCGATCGTGCGCGCGCTGATCCGCGCCGCCGAGCGCGGCAAGCAGGTGGTTGCTTTGGTCGAGATCAAAGCCCGCGGCGACGAGCAGGCGAACATCGGCTGGGCCCGGGCGCTCGAGGAAGCGAACGTGCACGTCGTCTACGGTCTCCTCGGCCTGAAGACGCACGCCAAGGTGACTCTCGTCGTGCGCCGGGAAGGCGGGCACATCCAACACTACCTCCACGTCGGCACAGGCAACTACAACCCCAACACCGCTCGCATCTACGAGGACGTGAGCCTTCTTTCGTCGGACTCCGACCTTGGCGCCGACGTGACCGAGCTTTTCAACCTGCTCACCGGCTACAGCCGGCAGAGCCGCTACCGCAAGCTCCTCGTCGCGCCGACAAACCTGCGCCTCGGAATCACGCAGCTCATCGAGCGCGAGGCGGTCGTGGGCGGGCGAATCATCATCAAGGTCAACAACCTGATCGACCAGGAGATCATCGATGCACTCTACGCAGCCTCTCAATCAGGCGCGCAGATCGATCTTTTGGTCCGCAGCATGTGCTCGCTGCGTCCTGGTGTGCCGGGCCTCTCGGAACGGATTCGCGTCCGCTCGATCGTCGGCCAGTTTCTCGAGCACTCGCGTGTGTTTGCGTTCGGCAACGGCGGCAGGCCCGAGTACTACCTCGGCTCGTCCGACCTCATGCCGCGCAACCTCGACCGTCGGGTCGAGGCTGTGGTTCCCGTGACCGACTCGAGGCTGCGTCTTCGCCTGCAGCAGATCCTCGATGTTTCGCTCGCCGACGATGTCCTCGCGTGGGAGCTCGGCCCAGACGGCTCGTGGCACCGGGTGCCCATCGTCCGTGGCCTCAACTCGCACAACCGATTCAAGGAGCTTGCGCTCGAGAGCGCGCATGGAAATGGGGTCGGTGGCCTAACGCATGCTTGAGCGCGAGGTGAAGCTTGGGGCAGGCCCCGCGTTCCACCTCCCCGACCTCGCCGGCGTGATCGACGGCGTGGCGGTCGGACCCTCCGAGACGGTCCGCATGGAAACCGTCTATTACGACACCCCCGACCTCCGTCTTGCGCGGTGGGGCGTGTCGTTGCGGCACCGCGCCGGCGAAGGCTGGACGCTCAAGCTCGCTGAGCCGCCGTCGAAGCCAGGCAATCAGACCGCCGTCCTGGAGCGTGATGAGCTGACGTTCCAGGGCGGCGCGAAGAAGCCGCCCGAGGCGGCGCTCGAGGTCGTGCGAGCTTACGTCCGCAAGGCCGAGCTCGTGCCCGTGGCGCGGCTGTCCACGGTCCGCCGCCGCGTGCGCCTGGTCGACGCGAGCGGGACACGCGTCGCCGAGGTGGTGGATGACGAGGTATCCGTCCGCGATGGGCGGCGCGTCGCAGCGCGGTTCCGCGAGATAGAGGTCGAGGTTCCTGGAGAGGACGGTGTGGACGGGATCATCACGCCCCTTGTGACCCGGTTGCGCAGCGCGGGAGCCGGAGCGCCCGACCCAACGCCGAAGCACATTCGCGCCCTCGGCCCGCGAGCCATCGAGCCGCCCGAGGTCACGCCGGCTCCGCTGCTGCCCGACGCGCCGGCCAAGGACGTCGTCCAGAACGTGCTCGCCGAGTCGGTCGCTGCTTTGCTGCACAACGATCCGCTGGTCAGGACCGGCCGCGACCCAGAAGCGGTCCACCAGGCTCGCGTGGCGACCCGCAAGATGCGCTCGAACCTGCGGACCTTCGGTCCGCTGCTCGACCCGGAGTGGACCGAGCCTCTTCGGTCCGAGCTGGGCTGGCTCGCGATGGGCCTGGGTGCCGTGCGGGACCGTGAGGTGCTCCTGGAGCGGCTGCGCGGACGCGCGGGCTCGCTACCGGCGAGCGACCAGAAGTCCGCGGCGTCCCTGCTCCAACTGCTCGAAGCGGAGATCGACGGGCTGCGCAAGAAGCTCATCGCCGATCTCGACTCTCAGCGCTACATCGATCTCGTCGAGACGCTTGTGGCGGCCGCGCACGCTCCCGCCACGCTGCCGGACGCGGATCAGCCGGCCAGGGCGGTGCTCCCTGCGCTGGCCACCACTCCGTGGCGCCGCCTGCGCTCGGCTGTGCGCCAGCTGCCCGAGACACCGACCGACCCCGAGCTGCATCGCATCCGCATCCTGGCCAAGCGGGCGAGGTACGCGGCCGAAGCGGTGGCGCCAGTCGCCGGGCCGGGGGCGACCGCTTTTGCCAAAGCGGCGGCCAAGCTGCAGACAGTCCTGGGCGAGCACCAGGACAGTGTCACCGCGCAGGCGTGGCTGCGCGACGCGAAGGTAACCGGCCGGCGCGCATTCGTCGCGGGCGAGCTCATAGCGCTGGAGCGAATCGCCGCGAACGATGCGCGGTCGAAGTGGCGCAAAGCCTGGGACGCGCTCGACCGGAAGCGGCTGCGGGATTGGATGCCGTGATAAGTGGCAGCCGCGCGGCGCCGTGGATTGCGCGCGTCTTGTGCAAAAGCCTCGACACAGCTGCGCTTGCGTTGACGTGCGAACCTTCTACGTAGTCCGCCACGCGAAAGCCGGCAGCCGCGGCCACTGGAAGGGCGACGACCGCCAACGGCCGCTGAGCAAGAAGGGTCTGAAACAAGCCGAGGACCTGGTCAAGATCTTCAAGCCGTTCTCGATTTCGGCAATCTTTTCCTGCCCGTATGTGCGATGCGTGCAGACCGTGGAACCGCTGGCGCGCGCACACCGTCTCTCGGTCGAGACAGCGGACTCGCTGGCGGAGGGAAATGGGCTTACCGGACTCCACGAGCTCTTCGGGGATCGAAACCTCGACCATGCGGTTCTCAGCACGCACGGCGACATCGTGTGGGACCTCGTCGAAGACCTCGTCGGCCGGCATGTGATCAAGCCAGGCGAGGGTGGATTCGAGAAGGGGTCGACCTGGATCCTGGGCGTCGACGACGCTACCGTCGCCGAGGCGCGCTACATCCCGGCTCCGTGATCGACGCACTCCGCCGAGGGGATGGCCGCCGCGGTAAATCTGCAAAAGGCCGCCGGGATGCATGTTTGCCAGGACCATGCGGGCCCAGCTGGTCCGATCACAGCCCCGGGGTACGACCGTGTGTGCCCGAATGGCGGAATCCCGGAGACACAGGTCGAGCCATTAGCCTTTTGGCGTGACCGTGACGCTGCGCGGCGCGGGGCTGACCGAGGACCAGGTCGTGGCCGTGGCCCGTCACGGGGAGAAGGTTGCCCTGGCCGCCACGGCGCGCACGAAGATGGAGAAAAGCCGGGCCCAGGTCCAGCGCGCTGCAACCTCTCGCGAGCCGGTCTATGGCGTGTCGACAGGATTCGGCGCTCTTGCAGGAACTCGAATCGCCCCGCTGCGCCAGCCCGAGCTGCAGCTCGCCCTCATTCGCTCACACGCGGCGGGCGTCGGACCTCCTATGGACGAGGAGGTCGTGCGGGCAACGATGCTTCTGCGCGCTCGAACATTGGCCATGGGGATGTCCGGCGTCCGGCCCTTGCTCGCCGACGCGCTGATAGCGATGCTCAACGAGGGAATCACGCCCGTCGTCCCGCGCTATGGATCGGTAGGCTGCAGCGGCGACCTCGCCCCGCTCGCGCATATCGGCCTTGCCCTGGTCGGTGAAGGCGAGGTCCTCGACGGGCGAGGCGCCACGAAGCCCGCGGCGCCTGCGCTCAAGGCCGCGAAGCTCAAGCCGGTCAAGCTCGAGACCAAGGAAGGCCTTTCGTTGATCAACGGCACGGACGGAATGCTCGGCATGCTCCTGCTGGCCTGCACCGACGCAGAGCTGCTGTTCAAGACCGCGGACGTCACCGCCGCTATGTCCGCCGAGGCGCTGCTCGGCACCGACCGTACTTTTCAGGCGCAGCTCCAGGAGGTGCGGCCACACGCCGGTCAGATCGCGAGTGCGCACAATCTGGCGCAGCTGATGAGCGGCTCCCAGATCGTGGGGTCGCACCGTCACTCCCAGCACGCTGTGCAGGATTCGTACTCGGTTCGATGCAGTCCACAGGTTGCCGGCGCCGCGCGCGACACGCTCGACTTTGTTCGCCGAACGGCGACGGTCGAGCTTGGATCGACGATCGACAACCCGATCGTGATGGGGAACGGCGACGTGGAGTCCAATGGCAACTTTCACGGCGAACCGCTGGCGTTCGCCGCTGACTTCCTCGCCATCGCGGCGGCCGAGATCGGGTCGATCGCCGAGCGGCGCGTCGACCGGCTGCTGGATCCGCACCGCTCGCAAGGCCTCCCGCCGTTTCTTGCCGACGAACCTGGCGTGAACTCCGGCCTGATGGTCGCCCAGTACACGGCAGCCGCCCTGGTCGCCGAGAACCGCCGCCTTGCGGGACCGGCGAGCGTCGACTCGGTCCCGACCTCGGGCATGCAGGAGGACCACGTTTCGATGGGGTGGGGCGCGACTCTCAAGCTCCGTACGGTGCTCGACAACGTCGCCCACATCCTCGCGGTCGAGCTTTGCGCCGCGGCGCGCGCGCAGGAGCTCCGCCTGCCGCTCGAACCATCGCCTGCGACCAAGGCTGTGCGTCTTGCGCTCCGCCAGCAGGTCGCCGGTGTCGGACCGGATCGTGTCGTCGCGCCGGAATTGGCCGCGGCCGAGGCTCTCATCCGGAATGGGGCGATCGTCCAGGCGGCGGAGTCTGTTGTCGGAACCCTCCGGTGACCAGGAACGTCCGAGCCCCCAGGGGGCCCGACATCAGCTGCCTCGGCTGGCCCCAGGAGGCGGCGATGCGGATGCTCATGAACAATCTCGATCCCGAGGTTGCGGAGCGCCCTGAGGACCTCGTCGTGTACGGCGGCACCGGCCGCGCGGCTAGGTCCTGGGAAGCGTACGACGCCATCGTCCGGGAGCTGCGCCAGCTGAAAGGCGACCAGACGCTGCTCGTCCAGTCAGGCAAGCCTGTCGGTGTTTTCGACACGCATGAGTGGGCGCCGCGCGTGCTCATCTCGAATGCGATGCTCGTGCCCGAGTGGGCGACGTGGGAGGAGTTCCGACGGCTCGAGGCCCTTGGTCTGACCATGTATGGCCAGATGACGGCCGGCTCATGGATCTACATCGGGACGCAGGGGATTCTGCAGGGCACGTACGAGACCTTTGCCGCGATCGCGCGTAAGCGATTCGGCGGGTCGCTCGCGGGGACGATCACGCTGACGGCGGGTCTCGGCGGAATGGGCGGCGCGCAGCCGCTGGCGGTCACGCTGAACGGCGGTGTCGCGATCTGCGTCGAGGTCGACGACGAGCGCATCGAGCGGCGGCTGGACCATCGCTACCTGGATGTCCGCGCCGACAACCTGGACCACGCGCTCCTGCTCGCCCTGGACGCGAAGCGTTCGAAGCGGGCGCTGTCCATCGGTGTGATGGGCAATGCCTCCGAGGTGTTTCCGGACCTCGCCGCGCGAGAGTTCGAGGTCGACGTGGTCACCGACCAGACGCCGGCCCATGACCCGCTGAGCTACGTCCCCGCAGGCCTTTCGCCAGAAAACGCGGCCGAGCTGCGCCTGGACGAACCCGACACGTATGTGAGACGCGCGCGCGAAAGCATGGCACGTCATGTCGACGCGATGGTCGCCTTCCTGGATCGCGGCGTTGAGGTCTTTGACTACGGGAACAGCCTCCGGGCTGAGGCTCGGCTTGGCGGAAGCACGCGGGCGTTCGACTTTCCGGGGTTCGTCCCGGCATATATCAGGCCCCTCTTCTGCGAGGGCAAAGGTCCGTTTCGTTGGGTGGCGCTGTCGGGCGATCCCGCGGACATCGCCGCGACCGACCGCGCCATCATCGAGGAGTTCGCGGGTGACCCGGCGCTCGTGCGCTGGATCAAAGCCGCACAGGCGCGCGTCAGCTTCCAGGGACTGCCAGCGCGCATCTGCTGGCTCGGCTACGGCGAGCGGGCTCGGGCCGGCCACCTGTTCAACGAGCTCGTCCGCACCGGTGCCGTGAAGGCGCCGATCGTGATCGGCCGCGATCACCTCGACTCTGGATCGGTGGCTTCGCCGTATCGCGAGACCGAGTCGATGCTCGACGGCTCGGACGCCATCGCCGACTGGCCGATCCTCAACGCGCTCCTCAACACTTCGAGCGGCGCGTCGTGGGTCAGCATCCATCATGGCGGAGGAGTCGGCATCGGCCGCTCCATTCACGCGGGGATGGTCGTGGTCGCCGACGGTAGCGATGCGGCCGCGAAAAAGCTGGAGCGGGTCCTGACGAACGACCCCGGCAGCGGCGTGATGCGACACGCGGACGCGGGCTACGAGCGTGCGATCGAGGTGGCCAACGAGCGCGGCGTTCGCATTCCCATGCGAGATTGAACGGATCCGGCCGCTGGCACGCCGAGCAGGCGTGGCTCGGCCATCGCGCGGCAAACGTGCTCATCGAGGTCGAAGGCGGCCGGATCAAGGCCCTCACCGAAGGGGTCCACGCACCGCACGACGCGGTGGCATTGCGCGGTTGGACGATCCCCGGACTCGCCAGCGCCCACAGCCACGCGTTCCAGCGCCTGCTGCGCGGAGAGGTCGAGTCGGCCGGCGGCGACTTCTGGGAATGGCGAGCAAGGATGTACGCCTTTACCGAGTGGGAACCCGCCGACTACTTCAATCACGCACGCCACGTTTTTCGCGAGATGCTGGAGGCCGGCATCACCGCGGTCGGCGAGTTCCATTACCTGCACGAACACGGCAACGAGCTCGGCATCGCGCTGATCGACGCGGCTCGCGAGGAAGGCATCCGGATCACGCTGATCGACGCGTGCTATTTGCGCGGCGGCCTGGACGGGAGGCCCCTCGAGCCCGAGCAGCAGGCGTTCTCGGATGGCGATGCAGACAGCTGGGCGCGGCGTGTTGGCGAGCTGAAGGAAGCCGACGGAGTTCGCATCGGCGCCGCCATCCACAGCGTGCGCGCGGTCGATCCGGAATCGATGCGGATCGTTGCCACCTGGGCGCGAGACCACAAAGCACCGCTGCACATCCATCTCGCGGAGCAGGCGGCCGAGGTCGAAGAGTGCCTGAGGGTCGAAGGCTGTACGCCTGTGGAGCTGTTGGCGCGCGAGGGGATCCTCGGCGCGGACCTGACCGCGGTGCACGCCATCCACCTCGCTGGGCGCGACATCTCGCTGTTGGGCGACAACCAGGTCTCGATCTGCGCTTGCCCGACCACCGAGCGCGACCTGGGTGACAGGGTAGGACCGCTCACCGCGCTCGCGGATGCTGGTTGTCCGCTGGCCGTCGGCAGCGACTCCAACGCGATGATCGACATGCTCGAGGAGGCGCGCGGTCTCGAGCTGGACCAGCGCCGCGCCACGGGGCGCCGGGTCCTTCACGAACCAGAAGAGCTCCTGAGCGCGGCCACCGTCAACGGCATGCGGGCACTGGGTTGGAACGCCGGCGAGCTGCGCGTCGGGATGCTCGCGGATTTCATCACGCTCGAGCAGGCGGGCGCGCAGTGGCGTGAGCTGACTCCCGCGTATCTCATCTATGGGTTCTCCGCTCACAACGTCATGAACGTCGTCGTCGGCGGTGAAACCGTGGTGCAGGGTTGAGACGGCTGCGCAACATCGGCCGCCTGTTCACGGGGACCCCCGCCGGGGTGATCGCCGATGCTGCGGTCATCTGCGACGGCGAAGAAATCGCGTGGTGCGGCAAGCACGGCGATGAGCCGCGCGACCTCATGGAGTCTGTCGTGGAAGAGCACGACTGCATGGGCGGGCTCGTGACTGCGGGCCTCGTCGACGCTCACACCCATCCTGTCTACGCGGGCGACCGCATGGCCGAGGTCGCGATGCGCTCCGCGGGCGCGTCCTACTCCGACGTCGCGAAGACGGGAGGAGGGATTCGGGCGACGGTCAAGGCGACTCGCGAGGAGCCCATCGCAGACCTGGAGCAAGACACCGCGCGCAGGTTGTGGTCGTGGCTCGACGGCGGAGCGACGACGGTCGAAGCCAAGACGGGCTACCACCTGCAGCACGACGGCGAGCTGGAGGCCGTGCGGTTGCTCGCGCGCCTGGGCGGACGCGTCGACCTGCCGCGCATCGAGGTCACGTTCCTCGCCGCGCACGCCTTGCCACCCGACCGCTGGGCTCGCATGGGCGCATACGCGAAGCAGGTCGGTGAGTGGTGCGGAGAGGCGTACGTGGCGGGCGCCCGGTTCTGCGACGTGTTTTGCGACCGCGGTTACTTCAGCGTGCCTCAGTCGCGCAGCATCCTGAAGGCGGGGCTCGCGGCGAAGCTGATCCCGCGCATCCACGCCGATGAGCTCGCCCGGACCGGCGGCGCGCGACTGGCTGCCGAGCTGCACGCTGTCTCGGCGGACCACCTGCTGCGCGCCAACCGCAGCGACGCGGTCGCCCTGGCGCGCGCAGGCGTCGTGGCGACCCTTGCTCCCGGCACCGCGCTTTCCATCGGCAAGCTGCCGCCGGTCAAGGACCTCATCGACGCCGGTGCGGTGATAGCGCTTGGCACCGACCACAACCCGGGTACGAGCGGAATCACGAGCATGAGCGTCGTCGTGGCGCTGGCGGTGGCCGTATTCAAGATGTCGGTGGAGAGGGCTTTGACGGCCGCGACCCTGGGCGGGGCGTATTCGCTCTCACGCTCCGATCGGGGGGTCGTGGCGCCTCATAAACTGGCTGATCTCGTGCTCTGGGAGGCGGAGCACGAGGGGGCGTTTGCCTGGGCCTACGGACTCAAACCGCGAGTCGTGTGGCTGAGGGGCGCGCAAGTATTTGCCTGAAAAGATGTTGCTAAAAGCGTGCAATCAGCCTATAAGTTGCACCTGAACGGCCGCCGCTCAGCGAATCGAATCCACCCGCGGTCGAAAATGGAGGAAGGCAACTAGTGGCTAAGTGGAACCCCCTGGCGTTGAAGATTCTCATGTGGGTCGTGGGAATCCTGATGGTTGTCAGTTCGGCGGCGAGCTTTATCGGAGTGAGTGTCTTCCACAACGATGAAGGCCTTGCCGGAGCAATAACCGCCCCTGTGGCCGGTATCGCGTTCGGCGCCGGCATCATGATCGCGGGCTTCGACCCAGTCGCCAACATCAGCTGGGTGCGTGCGGTCGTCGTCTACGCGATCCTCGAGGTTGTTTACAACATCTTCACCCAGATCGCGATCGGAACCTTCGACATCGTCGCGTTCATCATCGGCATCCTCGTCGCGGCGGTCATCCTGGTGCTCTACCCCAACAAGCCGGCTCTGTGGATGCAGGGCGGGACCACCTCAGGAGCGCGCGCCTGAACAAGCGATAGACCTTTCCTTAAGGGGCGGCCAAGCGCCGCCCCTTTTTTTGTTGGTCTGAGATCACTTCTGTGCAGGCGATGTCGTCATGCACGGATGTGCGCGTGATCCACGACAAAGGCAGCACCACAAGTCTCAGCAGCGATTGCGCAAGCGTGAGGCGCGATCCGTCGACTGCGACGACGCGCTGCCTCAGCACTAAGCCGCCGAGCGTGCGCCCCCCAATGCTCCAGCACGCCACGTGGTAGGCGGCGGTGATCGCCAGCGTCCGACGCAGACGGCGCCGCCCGGTCATGCGGGCGAGGGTCAGGCAGAAGGCGACGTCCACCGCGGCGGCGCGCCAGCGATCGGGCGCGGCAGCCACGCCGCCGGGCGCGGGCTCGCGGCCGCGCAGCCGCAGCAAGTAGAGACGCGTGAACAGCTGGTGGACCTGGAGGTGGGTGAGCACGTAAACCGGCCGCGGCAGCCTCGGCCGGTAGCCGGTCAGCGCGGCCTCGACGCGGCCGCTCGCTGCTTTCAGCCGCCAGTGACCACCCGCTGCGCCTGCCAGCAACCCGCCTTCGATCGGCCAGTCAACAGCGTCTCGCGTGACCCTGGGCGCGCCAAAGCGCAGGAGTGTCAGCGGCCCCAGCACCAATGCGTTGTCGCGCATCCTGATGAGCGTCAGGGTCAGGGAGCTGATCGTCTCTGCATAGGTGTCCCGCAGCCTGGCTCCGCTGAGCTGCCCAGCAAGCGCGACCGAGGCGACGGTCGAGACTCGACCCGCATTCCAGGTGACCACACGCATATCTTCGTGAGTGTCATGGCCCGGTTGGAGTTCGCGGCGTCGGTCATCGTGAAGACGACGCCCGAGCGCGCCTTCGACTACTTCGCCGACTACCGCCACGTCGGCCAGGTCCTCGAGGGCGTCAGCCGGTGGACGCCGATCGGCGCCACGACACAGGGCGTGGGCGCGCGCTACAGCGTGGAAATGGCCGTCCTCGCCTTTCCTCTCCGGAATACGCTCCGGCTCGACCGCTGGCGCCGGCCGTATGAGATCGGTTGGGCCTCCGAGTCGGGGTTGATCAAGCAGGAAGGCGGATTCACCTTTACTGAGGTGCCAAAGGGCGTGCGGATCGGGCTTCGGATCGCTTATGAGCCGCCGGCATCCGTGATCGGCGCGGCGGTGGCGCACCGGCTGGACGGCATGGTCCGCCGCCGGTTGGAGCTCGCGCTGGAGCGAATTCGCGAGACTTTGGAGGCTTGAGGCTCGGCCGAGAATCTCCGAGCAAGCCTCTAAAGTTGGGCCCATGCGGCTGACCCGCGAAGCGACCGCCATCCTCAGCAAAACCACCATCGGCATGCTCGCCCTGCGTTCGCGGCGCCTGCCGTTGGTCAACCCGGCCGTGTTCAGCTTCGCGGGCGGATCGCTCTGGATGACCACATCGCGTTATGCAGCCAAGACGATCATGGCCAAGCGCGACCCGAGGGCGGCCTTCCTGGTCGACAGCGGGGCGGAGGCCGTGCTCCTTCGCGGCGCTCTCGAGGTGTTCGATCCGCTCAACGTGTCGAGCCAGGTGCGAGCGATGCTCGAGGGACCTGGCTATTTTCTCGGCATGGCGGGTTACGCGCTGCGCAACGCGCCGTTTGTCGCCGGCTACGCGCTTGACCTCGCCCGGCTGCCACGCGAGTGGATGCCGTACAACCGCGTCGTCCTGCGCTTGAAGTTGAGCGACGCCGACCTGGTCGAGGGCGCGCCGTTTCCCGCGGCGCAGGCGGCCCGCGTTCCCGCGGTGCCCGCCGAGGTGAGCCGGCGGCTTGCCGGCGTGTCGCGCGGATACGCATGCTGGATCGAGGGGGGCTTGCCATTGATCCGGCCCGCGTTCTGGGAGGTTGACCACGGCCGAGTGAGCATCGCGCCGACGAGCGGACGCCCCCGCAGCGGCTCGCCCGGTGCCCTGGTGGTCGAATGGCACCACCGCTTCCGCCCTTCGTTGATGGTGGGAGCTTGCGTTCGAGGCACGTTCGCACCATCGACCGACGGCGAAGCGATCGCCGAGCGCTACGGCATCGAGCCGTCCGAGGTTCCTGACGTGATCGACCTGAAGCCCGAACGGGTTACGTCGTGGCGCGGATTCGAGACCATCACGTCGGTGCCTCGAGGTGCGCGCGAGCTGCGCGCAGCGGAAGGCTGATGGCCAGGCCCGCCGCGCCCGGGGTCCGTGTCCGTCGGTGGGATGCTGGCAAATGGAGCGATTCCCCGGACGCGGTCGTCACCGAGGAACCCCTCCAGCTGATGCTCAACGGCGAGGAGCTATCCGTCGTCATGCGCACGCCCGGTCACGACGTGGAGCTGACCCTCGGCCTGATGTACGCAGAGGGCATCGTCCGCACGCTGGAAGACGTCAGGCAGCTGCGCATCAGCGCCGAATCCGGTGAGTCTGAAACCGCGCTGCAAGTCGATGCCTCGATAGTCGAGTCCAACCAGGTCGACATTCACCTGGCGGGCGCGCCGCGCCGCAAGCCGGAGCGCTCGATGCTGGCCAGCTCCGCCTGTGGTGTGTGCGGCGCAGTGATGATCGAGGACTTGCGCCGCGACCTCTCGGTGCTGCAGCCCATGCCTGCTGTCGATCCGAAGCTGTTGCCCGGCTTGGTCGAGCAATTGCGCGCGGGCCAGGGCGTGTTCGAGCGCACCGGCGGGCTGCACGCCGCGGGGCTCTTCACCACCGAGGGCAAGTCGATATGCCTGCGCGAGGACGTCGGCCGGCACAACGCCGTCGACAAAGTGGTGGGACGGATGCTCATCGACGGCGGGCTGCCCGCCAGCGACACGATCCTGGTCGTGAGCGGTCGCGCCGGCTACGAGATCGTCCAGAAATCGATCACCGCAGGCATCGCCGTGCTTGCCGCCGTGGGCGCACCTTCGAGCCTCGCGGTCGCACTGGCGCGCGAGTTCAACCAGACGCTCGTCGGATTTCTTCGCGGCGAGCGCTTCAACGTCTACGCCGCGCCTGAGCGCTTGACAAAACTCGGTTGAAACCTGGTTGCGCTACCAGTAATCTCGCCGGATGAAGCGCACCACCTGGTTTGCCCTGGCCGTGATCGGGTGCGTCGCGTGCTCCAGCCAGAATCCGCCACCGAACGCGTCACCAACCTCCACCGCGTCGACGGGCGTGAGCAAGATCCAGCACATCGTCGTGATCATGCAGGAGAACCGGAGCTTCGACGAATACTTCGGATTGTTTCCGGGGGCCGAGGGCCTTCCCCGGCAGAACGGCCAGTTCACCGTCTGCATTCCCGATCCTGACAACGGCGGCTGTGTGCGGCCCTATCACGATGCCACGGACAAGAATGGCGGCGGCCCGCACGGAAGCTCCAACGCGAGCGCGGACATCAACGGCGGAAAGATGGACGGCTTCGTAGGTCAGGCGGAGAAGGGTGCTCAAGGTTGCGTCGAGACGGTCGACCCCACCTGTACCAACTCGGTCAAGTCCGACGTCATGGGTTACAAGGACCCCCGCGACATCCCCAACTATTGGGCATACGCGAGCAGGTTTGTCCTCCAGGACCATATGTTCCAGCCGAACGCTTCGTGGAGCTTTCCCCAGCACCTGTACATGGTTTCGGAATGGTCGGCGAAGTGCAGCAAGCTCAACGATCCGATGAGCTGCGCCGCCAACATCGATTCGCCCGGCAACACGCTCTCCGGCGCAGGCAAGATCAGCGGCGACAACCAGGCGGCCAGAAACTTTGCGTGGACCTCGCTTCCCTACTTGCTCTACAAGCACAAGGTCAGCTGGAAGTACTACGTCGCAGAGGGCTTGCAGCCGGACTGCGAGGACAACGCTGCGACGTGCGCGCCGAAGCAGCAGACGGTGGGCACAGCAGACATCTGGAATCCGCTGCCGGGCTTTACCGACGTCCGCCAGGACGGCCAGGTCTCCAACGTTCAGACCATCGACCATTTCTACGGTGACGTGAAGGCCGGCAAGCTGCCCGCGGTCAGCTGGATCGTTCCGAACGGCGCGGTCAGCGAGCATCCGCCTGGTCTCGTTTCGGCAGGACAGGCGTATGTCACCACGCTGCTCAACACGATCATGAAAAGCCCGCTTTGGGACTCGACCGCGATCTTCGTGAGCTGGGACGACTGGGGCGGCTTCTACGACCATGTGGCGCCGCCGGTGGTCGACAGCACCGGGTACGGCCTGCGGGTGCCAGGACTCGTGATCAGTCCGTACGCGCGCCGCGCCGGCGTCGATCACCAGACGCTGAGCCACGACGCGTACGTGAAGTTCATCGAGGACGTATTTCTGGGCGGGGCGCGGCTGGATCCCAAGACTGACGGCCGGCCTGACTCGAGACCAAACGTCCGCGAGAAGAGCCCGCAACTCGGCGACCTGATGGCGGACTTCAACTTCAACCAGGCGCCGCGTCCGCCGCTGATCCTGGACCCGAATCCACGCCCCGGAGCCGCTGCCCAGATTTAGGGTTCTTCGATAATCGAGCGGTGATATCGGTCCTCCGCTCACACGCGGCAGCGCGCGTCGTCGCGATCGCCGTCTACGTGCTGGTGGTCGAGTGGACACGGGCGCTTGCCATCCAGGCGCCTGGGGCAGCGGTGATCGCGCTGGCCCTGGGCGGCGCTGCGCTCGGGGTCGCAGCGGTGGGGTGGCCGGCCGGGCGCCTGGCCCTGGGCACATCGAGGTTGGGGCTGCGCCTGGTCGGCGGAGTCGCGCTCGGCGTCGTGCTCATCCTGCCCGGGGCGGCCAGATCCGGAGCGGCGCCCATGTTGCCGATGGGTCTCGCGCTGGCGGCGGTGGCGGTATCGATCGGGGAGGAGATTGCGTTTCGAGGCGCGCTCTACGCTGCCCTCGAGGACTTGGGCGGCGCACCTGCGGCAGTCGGCGGCAGCACTTTGCTATGGACGCTGGCCCACGTTCTCTCGCACCCGCCTGCGTTTCTCGGCGCGGTCGCCGCGGCCGGCCTTCTCCTCGCGTTGTGGCGCTGGGCGTGCAAGGACCTCGTCGGCCCGATCATCGGCCACGTTATTGCAGACCTCGCCCTGTGAGGCGCCTGGGAATCCTGCTCGCGGCGGCCGTCACCTATCTGTTCGCGGCATGGATGGTCGCCCCCGGTTTCTATGACGGCTTTGGGCCGCCGCAGCCATACAGCTGGACGTGCCCGCCGCCGCAAGCCGGCGCCAATGTCAAGCCGAGCTCGGGTCATCTCGACATCAAGGTGATCAACGGCGTGAGCGATGCGAACTCCGCGTTCACCGAGGACGGACAGGTCGTGATCGGCTTTCTGCCGGGCGCCTTCGATTCGACTGGCAAGACGACCATCTCCGTCGACATCGTCCCGCTCGCAAGCTGTCCTCAGCCCACCGGCCTCCGCTTCGTGACCAACGTCTACCAGATCGCGGCCACCGCGCCGCTGGTCAAATCGGCCAACCTGGTTCTGCGCTACTCCAACCTCGAGCCGGATCCGTCGGACGTATTCCAGGCTTCGGACCCAAGTGGGCCGTGGAAATCGATCGGGCGCTCCGAGCAGGCGCAGCCGTTCACTGTCGACACGACCACCAAAACGTTCGGCTACTTCGCGGCCGGGTACTCCTCTGCGTCACCCCCACCCAGCCTGGTGACTGTCGGCGGCGGCCAGACGCTGCCGATCGTCGTGGCGGTGCTGATCGTGGTCGTGGTACTGGCCGGGCTTCCGCTGGCGGTGCTGCGCCGCCGCGGATCGTCGGCGGGGGCGAGAGACGACGACGAAACCTAGCCGTACTTGATCGCTTCGAAGGGCGTGCCGCACTTGCGGCAGCGGTATTGAAGCGTCATCGCTTGAGTGCCGAACAGCGAGATGACCTCAGCATCGGCCGCCTTGCAGTGAGGGCAGCCCGGCTCCGCCCCCTCCCCACGCAGGGGGGACGGCGCCTCGGGCCGCGAAGCTGGCCTAGGCGGGTGGGGCTGTTTGTTTCGCGGCGCTTGGGGGCGCGTACTTCTTCTCCTCTAGTCCACGCAGCATGGCGAAGGTGTGCTGGTCGATAGCGCCGCCGTGGCTGCGGCGTCGAATCGGGTCCCAGCTCGTCCACCCGACGGCGATCTGAGGCGCTTTCGTCTCGAGCTGCTCCTCGAGGCGCGCGCGGAGCTCAGCGGGGCCCATGCTGAGCTTGCCGTCGCGATACAGAGCCGCGGTCTCGCCATCCGGAGGACCAAACCATTCGATCGCCTCGCGCCACGCGCGGTCGAGAGGGCCTCTATCGATTCCCGAACGAAGCCAGCTTCGGCCGTGAAGGAAGTGATAGCGCTCCTCCATCAGCATCTTGCGCAGTCGGTGCTGCAAGACCTCGACCGAGCCGCCGATGCAAGCCTCGATCATCGCGGTGAACGCGGTGTCCAGGACCGCGTTGGCGGCCACGAACTGGCTCCATTCGGTCCAGGGTTCATCGAAATAGGACAGGTTGCTGAGGCTGGCGGGGTCGGACTCGCGCTGCGAGCTCCGCGGGTCAGCGCCGAGGGGCTCCAGACATCCATAGAGGACGCGGCTGTGGCCAAGGTCATCGAGTCCCATAGCCGCGGCGGCGATATCGGCCTCGAGCGAGGGGGCGCGCGTGGCCCATTCCGCGTAGCGGAGGCCGAGCATCTGCTTGTTGTCCGCGATGGACAGCACGAGGTCGGAGAGGCTCATGTCTCTCCCGGCTGCCAGAGGTGGATCACGTCGTCCTTGCGCACGATGGCCATCTCGCACCAGCGCTCCTCGTCGTAGGTCGCGCGCGCGTAGGCCATCGCAAGGTCGGCGTCCGGCGCGACGACGCTGCCGACCTGATGTAGGGGCTCGACTCGTGTCTTGCGCGCGAACACCTCGTACTCGATCGCGTCGCCGCTGACCCGCTGGTATTTCGTCAAACAGCCAGACCCCAGGCTTCGAGCGCGTCGCGCCCAGCCTCGGTCATGCGGGCGGTGGTCCACGGCGGATCCCACACCACGTTGATCCGAACCTCGTTGACTCCTGGTTCGCGAAACAGGCGCTCGCGCACGTCGTCGAGGATGAAGTCGGACGCAGGACAGCCCATCGCGGTAAACGTAAGGTCGACGTCGACCACTCCATCGGTTTCGTGGATGGCATATATCAAGCCGAGGTCGACCAGGTTCACCGGCATCTCAGGATCCTGGACTTCCGCGAGAGCGGCCCAAAGGCGCTCGGTCATGACTCTTTCTTGTGCGCCTTCCGGAAAGTGTGGAACTCTTCCTGGAACATCGCGACCATCTCGGCATTCCGCGGGCCGCGTGCACGCCAGCGGGCGAGCACTCCATCCCATGTGATCGGCTGCTTGAAATCCCAGCGCTTGGCCTCGGCGTCGAACTCGCATGGGAAGGGGTAGTCGAGCTCCCACACGTCCTTGCCGTCGCGTGTCTCTTTGTGGGCGGGGACCTTGACGCCTATCTGCTCGCAGTAGGGCACTACGGTGGAGAGCCACCACTGGCGGAGCTGGTCGTTGGTCAACCCCTTGAGCCGGTACTCGAGCTGCAGGGAATGCATCTTCTTGCTGTCTGGAAGACCGAACCACTCGACGCTGAGCGGGAACATCCAGTCCGCCGCGCGCTGCAGCTCTTCCTTCGCAGCGCCGCCCGAGGCGCTAATGCGCTTCATCCAGGTGCGGCCGTTGCGGAGATGGAAGTTCTCCTCGAGCATCACCTTGTTCAGGCCGCGCTTCCAGGGGCCGTACGAACACTTATCGTGGATGTCGCCCAGGAGGCAGAACCCGGCCTGGTCGTAAAAGCCGTTGGCGACGACGAGCTCGGTCCAGCTCTCGAGTGGAACGTCGAAGGCGTAGGGGTAGCGGAAGCTCTTCGGGTCGCGGCTGAAGATCAGCTTCTCCTGGTCCTCGCCCAGGTCTTCGAGGATGTGGTACGCGATGTGGGCGTGCGCCAGCTCGTCCTGGATGATCGCGATGCCGGTCATGAAGGCGTTGATGCTCGGCGCCCGCTTGGCCGCCAGGTAGTAGGCGGGCGCGGAGATAAGCTCGGTGTCGCCGGACACGACGAGGGTGTGCTTGAGCTCCCGGAGGTACTCGGGGGTCATCTCATTCGGGGACTCGATCAGCTCGCCGGATTTGATGGTCTGGTCGAACTCGGCCTGAGTAGCCATGAGCTTCAATTCTGGTACATACAGGCCGGGCGGTAGAATCGTGGCTTCTCCAGGCAGCCGTTCTCGCCGTGCCGCGGTGGCTATAGCTCAGTAGGCAGAGCACCAGATTGTGGATCTGGGTGTCGCGGGTTCAAGTCCCGCTAGCCACCCCAATTTGTCCATCCTTTTCGCATATACTGAGTGGATGGACGATCGGCCGATCGTCTGGGATGCTGCTAACCGCAGGCACCTCGGCACGGATCATCCCGAACGGCGCATCTCCATTGAGGAGATCGAACAGGTCCTTCGTGATTCCGCTCGAATCGATACGGAGGTTGCCGGCCGCGAGGCGAAACAGGCGATCGGACAAACCTTGGCCGGCCGCTGACTCGTGGTGATCTGGATCGACGACCGCGACGGCCGCTACCCGATCCATGCGCGCGAGGCGTCCAAACGAATCATTCGGAGGATTGGCAAATGAAGACGAAGGCAACCAGGAAACCGTTCAACGACCCATTCGACGAATTGAGCGACGACGAATTCGAGCGAGAAGTGCTCGAGTCGCTCGATCAGGCCACGACGAAGATCTCTTTGCGGGTTCCGAAGGACTTGCTCAGTCGGACCAAAGATGTAGCCGCCCGACGGGGAGTGCCGTACCAGGCTCTGATGAAAGCACTCATCGACCAGGGCCTTAAGCGGCTTGAGCGCGTGCGTCGGGCACACCAAAGCTAGACATGGGCGAGTAAGCGAATTCTCTCATGGCAGCTGAGATGGTCACGGATAGGTGGGAAGGTGTGCGCAACAAAGCCTCCGTCGTTCCCGACCCGACATGGAAAGCCGTCGCCGAGGCAATCAACGCCTTGGATGGGAGCGTGCGCACACTGGTCTCGATCGTCTACAAGCACCCGTCACTCATGTCCATAGGAGGCGGCGGCAGCAACGGGCTGTATGTGGTTCAGGCGACAGACGACGGCGAGCGCTTCAAGGTTGCGACCAGCGAGGCCGATCAGACCCAGAAAGTGATGATCACCGCGGGCGGTCAGGAAGGAGACTATCTCGCGCGACGTTGTGTTGACCTTGCGACCGCGTTGCGGGCTGCCCGCACATTCACATCAACCGGAGAAATGGACGCGACGATTCGCTGGGAAGAGTGATCAACCGCCCGGGGCAGCTGATTCACTTGGAAGGATCAGTTTGCCTGCGTGGAGCATCGGATGAGATTCGTCAAACCATGCGGCGGTTTGCGGTCCGCAGTAGATCTTCAGGGGATGGCCACTCTCGTCCGCTATCCGCCGACAAAGCCATTTTCGCGCTGCGCTCATTACTCGTCGCGTCCACGCGTCGACCTCCGGATCAACGGGTGGCAGGGTGTTGAAGTAAATGCGGGCTTCTCTGAGGGCTTTTCCGTCAAAGAAGCAACCGCCCATTTCCAACCCGAAGGCGCCGGCTGAAACGACCCATGATTTGCGCCCGTCCCACCACCAGGGCTCTTCAGACCGCATCCTAGACAAGTCCTTTCGTCGAATGAGCCACGCAGATATCGGTGGCGGATCGTCGGTAGTCCATGCCTGCATAGTCTTGGAACTCTGTTCTCGAGGGACGAGCTCTACGGGTTCAGAGCGGCCAACTGTAGCGACCAGATCAGGGAACTCGATTGGTAGCACGAAGTAGTTGATCTGGCGACCCATCAGCCGCTGCTCATCCAGCGGCAGCCTTCTCTAACCACGCGAGAGTGGCCGCATCCGGCCTTGCCAGACCAACTATGGGGTGGCGCGGATATTGAGGTCCGAGCTTAGTCAGGGACAGGGCTGCCCTGGCCGCGCGCGACACGGTCTCAGCGTCACCAAGTTGCTTGGCGACCCTGGCTAGAGCGATGTTCCATCGGAACAGGTCCGAATTCATCATCCTTCCGCGCTTAAGGGCTGAATCCAGCAAGCGAAGCGCCTCTTCATGACGATCGGGAGCGGTGCTCTTGGTCAGGACTTCCGCGAGTGAGACCTCAACCATGCCGGTGGTCCCATTCAAGTCGGGCCATCGTCGGATCACCTCGCGGTAGTTTGCTTCGGCAACTTCAGCTGACCCTTCCTCCCGTCCGACGTCGCCGGCCAACTCAAGGCACAACCCACAATCCATCGATTCCGGATAATCGCTCACGACTCGGTTCAGCAGCTCTTTGGCGCCGTGCAGCTCCCCGGCATCTCTAAACGCCAACGCTTTGATGCGCAGGTACTGGGCCCGGTTTCCGATGCGAGCTCGGTTCAGACGCTCTTCAAACTGATCCCGGGTCGTCCGATCCCAAGCCGGATCCCGAAACCAGTCGGCTGATTGCCATCCTTTATTAGGGCCATCTCCGGGCATCGCTCTTAGTTTCAGGCAAGGAGCGGGGGCGTTGGATTTTTCGGTGGATGAAGCGTCGAGCGAGTCGAGTCGATCCGAGAACACACTATTTGTGCTTCAAAAGCGCGGTTCTAAAGTCGTCCCAATAGGGGACCCCATTCGCTACTTTTTCCACTCCTCAAATGCGGGCGCCTGAGCTCGACGGCAGCGGGACGACCGCCGCACGCGAAAGAAGGTTTGACAATTCCTTGGCGGTATGACCTGCTCCGAAGATCGGCCCACCCGGCTGAAGGGCCAGCCCGGACTCGAGGCTCCCGGCATCGACGGCGTCGAACCCGAGGGTATCGATCAGTTGAAGCACCAAAGCAACCGCGGCGGGGTCATTGCCGGCGGCCGCCATGCCAACGCGGCCTGGCATGCCGCGTGGACGCCTGCTCTTCTCGAACTTGAAGTAGCCCAGGTGATTGAGGCTCTTCACCACTCTCGCCGAGGAGAACCACTTCTGTACGAGCACGCTTGTGCCCGCCGGTGCGGTCGCAAATGGACCATCGACGCCATCTATCTCGTCCCAGTAATTCATGGCGTCGACGAGGATCTTGCCGGCGAACAGGTCGCGTCGAAGGTCCTGAAAGCGGTGCAGCGGTATCGCCAGGACGATGAGGTCGGCGTGTCTGGCGACCTCCTCAGTAGTGACAGCGCGGGCACCGGGAGCGAGCACCTCGACGATCAGCTGTATACGTTCGGCAGATCCCGACCCCGAGATCGCAACGTCGTATCCACCGGCCACGGCCGCGCGCGCGATGGCAGTGCCGGCCTTGCCCGCTCCGACGATGCCCAGGTACCGGTCGCCCGCCCCGTTGCTAGACACTAGATGACTTCGTGGTCGTGGCAGCGGTTTTCTGGCTGACTGATGCCAGTGCGCCGGCCGGCTCCGCGAGCAGTTCCCTGACCCGCGGGATCACCTCTCGTCCATACAGCTCGATGGTCGCCATCTTCTGTTCGTGTGGGACTCGCCCGGTCGCGTAGGCCAGGTCGAACCGGCTGAGCCCGAGAAGCCGAATGACCCACGCAATTTTGGTCGCGACCGTTTCCACAGACCCGAGGTACAGAGATCCTTCGTCGACCTCGGCCTGGAACCGTTCCACGGTCGGACGCGCCCATCCGCGCTCGGCCGCGGCTCCCTCGAAGACGTGAGCCCAGTGCGGCCATTGAATCTCCGCGGCTTCCTGGTCCGTCCTGGCCACCAGGCCATGCGAGTGCATACCGACGCGCTGCAGCGGCTTTCCGTACTTGACGAGGGCCCGTTTGTAGAGCTCGATCAGCGGTAAGAACCTGATCGGTGGCCCGCCGATTACAGCGAGCATCAGCGGCAGGCCGTAGCGCGCGGCCCGGACCACCGACTGGGGACTGCCGCCAACGCCAACCCAGACGGGCAGGTGTCCCTCCGGGAGGGGAGGGCTTAGGTACTGGTTCGTGAGCGGCGAGCGGAACTTGCCCGACCACGTGACGGGCTGATCCCGCAGCAGGCGCATGAGAAGGTCGAGCTTCTCCTCGAAGATCTCCTCGTAGTCGTTGAGGTCGTATCCGAAGAGCGGGAACGACTCGATCAGAGAGCCGCGTCCGGCGATCAGCTGCGCTCGGCCGTTCGACACCGCATCGAGGGTGGCGAACTGGGTGTACACCCGAACGGGGTCCTGCGTGCTCAGGACAGTGACGGCGGTGCCGAGCCGGATGCGCTTGGTCCGGCCGGCGATCGCGGCCAGGATGATGCTCGCCGCGGAGTCCATCATGTCCTGGCGATAGTGCTCGGCGATGTTGAACGAGTCGATCCCGACTGCATCCGCGAGCACCGCCTCATCGACCGTGTTGCGGATGACGACATCGCCGGTAAGCTCGTGACCCGCTTCGTCGAGGCTGAGCGGCACGAACGAGTCCAATCCGAACTCGATGTCCTGGGGGCTGGTCGTCTGTTTCCTCCCGGCTCAAGCCGGCTAATAATGCTTGCAATTACAAATACTTTGGCTGACGATTTATTGCATCAGCAAGTACAGGGCCTAACTAGGCTCAGGGAGCCGTCGCATCGTTCGGCGGAGCACCCAGGCCTCTCACGACCGCTCTGCTCTCGTACAACATCATTCCGGCTGTGACGAGCAAGGCGACGCCACCTCCAGCCAGTGGAAAGTAGACCCACGAGGACATTGAGCCGACCATCGAGCTCGGAGTTGTGACCACAAGGGTGATTGCGACGACCAGGCAATCCAGAGTGCCGGTGACGTAGTACTCCCAGATGCCGAGCACTCGCGCGAACACCCAGAAATGGACACCAGCGATTCCGACCGCGACAGGGAAGATCAGTACGTCGTACTGCAATGCATGAAGTGTCAGAGCGGAGAATCCCTCGGCGACCGTGTAGGTTCCGATGACGGCTCCGATTTTGCGAGCGAGGATCCGGTCAAACCGACGCGATGGTCCCGAAGCTCCGGAGAGATTGCGGATGCTGATCAGCTGCGCGGTGCCTGCCAGACCAAGCCCGAGCCCGGCGACTGCCCAAAGCACTGCCCCCAGCCACCCGAAGGTCCCTTCCCACCAGATCACCGATGACGCCCCTGCGCCATAAAGAGTCATCCAGAGAGCGTTCGTTGCACGCCTGGAAGCCCGCTGGTGCTGGCCGTCCACGCGCAGGATCCTGCGCCTTGTTTTGGGGAAATGTTGGTGCTCACCAAAACTGCGGAGGTTTGCGACTCCAGTACCACTGCCCCTCTATCCTTCCGGACCAGCATGGCCAGCAGCTTGATCACGCACGTATTCGTCGGCATCCCGGTCGCCAACTACGCTGCGGCTCGTACCTGGTACGAGCAGTTTTTCGGCCGTCCGCCGAACGTCGTCCCCAAAGAAGCCGAGGCTTTCTGGCAGGTGACGACCACAGGTTTGATCTACATCGTGGCTGACCGAGAACGGGCCGGTCGTGGGCTCGTGGTGATAGCGGTCAGTGATCTGGAACGATATCTCGCGGACCTGGAGGCGAGAGGACTGCAGATCCCACCGACCGCAAGCGTCGGGGATGAACCGATGAATGTTGTCTTTCACGATCCAGACGGCAACACGATCAAGGTCTTCGCCGCTCCCGAGACCTAGCAGGAAGCCCGGTGAGATGCGTCGCAGGAGTCGGAGCTAGCCCTCAGCCGAAGGTGCAGTCGGGGGTGACCTTCTTCAGGGCGCTCTCAAGGACGGTCAGCTCGTCATCGTCCAGCCTGGCGATGAAGAGCCTGGCAACCTCACGCAGGTGGATCGGAACTGTTTCGGTCACACGGGCCATGCCGGCATCGGTCAGCACGATCACCACGGCTCGCGCATCGTTTTCGGCGTCGGCGCGGCGCACGAAGCCCTCCTCGACCAACCGGTCGACGCGGCGGGTCATGGCGGACCGGGAGCTGAGAGTCCGGTCCGCGAGCTCGGTCATGCGAAGCGCGCCTCCGGCCTGTGCCAGCTGACCAAGGACGTCGAAGTCACCGAGCGAGAGGCCGGTCTTTTTCTCCAGGTCAGAGCCGAGGCTGCGCATCAAGGAGGCGTACGCGCGCAGGAGTGCCTGCCAGGCATCAAGTCCCCGCCGGCCCGGCAGGGCCTCGGCGATCAGCCTTTCGAGGTGGTCGGCGACCTCAGGTTCCGACAGTGCTTGCTCTTGCAATAAACTTCTCCTCGGTACAGTACTTGCACTTGCAAGCATATCTGGTGGGAGGGGCTGTCATTTGATTCTTGAACTCGAGCCCAATCTGCGTTTCGCGACGCCGGCGGACGAGGCCAGCGTTGCACGGGCGGCGGTCTCGCTTCGGGCGAATGGCATGGGCGTGTTCCGCGCCGATGATGCCGCGGAAGCTAAGCGGATCGTCCTTGGCCTCATCCCGGTCGGCGCAAAGGTCTACCACGGGGCGTCGGAGACGCTCGACGTGTCCGGGATCACGGCGGCGATCCAGGCGCACGACCACTACGACCTGGTGCGCGCCAAGCCCGCGACCATGGACCGCGGCACCCAGGGCGACCAGATCCGTCGCCTTTCCTCGACTCCTGACGTGATGCTCGGCAGCGTTCACGCGCTCACCGAATCCGGCGCGCTTGTCATCGCATCGATGAGCGGCAGCCAGCTCGGCCCATACGTCACCGGCGCGGGTCGGGTCATCTTCGTCGTCGGGATACAGAAGATCGTCTCTGACCTCGAGGAGGGCCTCCGCCGAATCGACGAGTACTCCTACCCCCTCGAGGATGCGCGTGCCCAGGCCGCTTATGGCGTTCGCAGCAGCGTGAACAAGATTCTGATCATCAAGCGGGAAATCACGCCAGGCCGCATCACCGTCGTCCTGGTCGACGAAGTACTGGGCTTCTAGCCCGCGTGGCAGGCTCGTGTTCGCGCGTCGTTCATCGGCGCCGGAGTAGCAGCTCACTTCTGGGGTTTCGTGAGCGCGGACGCGAGGCAGTCTAGTCCGGCCCGCGCGGCAGTCCGAAGGTGACTGTCGGTGCGATGGTCACGATCCGGCCGTCATCAGTCTTGACCAGCTGCCAGCAGCCTTCATGCACCATCCAGTGATGCCGGTGGCAGAGCAGGATCTGATTTTCGATCTCTCCGCCGCCGCCGTGCAGCCAATGCACGACGTGATGTCCATCGCACTTTGACGCCGTCCGCTCGCAACCCGGCCACTGGCAGTGCTTGTCTCGCGAGATCAGCGCCCGGCGCCGCGGGCCTTTGATCGTCCGCTCGCTCCGGCCGACGTCGATCACCACCGAGTCCTGCATCAGGATCCGGCT
>VBIW01000194.1 GCA_005880915.1 Chloroflexota bacterium
CGTCACCGGTAGTCGGCCTAAAACTTTACCACCGAAACCCCCGAAAGGCACGCCCAGAGTGGAAAGTGTAGTGGATCTGTTTGAACGGCGTCATCCTGAGCGTAGCCGTTTTTCGGGCGGAGCGAAGGATCTGGCGTGCGTCGCCTCTGCCCTAACCATCAGACTCACCACTACTTTAGAAAGCCCTGATTTTGCCGGGTGGAAGTGCCCCGGGAGCGATAGGAGGGAACGCCGATTCGGCATGATATTCTATTAACATCAGTTGCGTACCGTCTCGCCCCGCAGTTCCTGAAGAAGCCCGAAAGAAGAGAAGCCAGAAATCATGCTTTCAGTCAGCAATGTGTCCATGCGCTACGGCGCCAAAATACTGTTTGACGAAGTTTCCACGGCCTTCACGCCCGGCAAGCGCTACGGCCTGACCGGGCCGAACGGCTCCGGGAAGTCTACGTTCATGAAGTTGCTCAGCGGCGAGCTCGAGCCCCAAAAAGGCACGGTCGTCCGTCCCCGCAAACTCGGCGTCTTGAGCCAGGACCAGTTCGCCTTCGACGCCCACTCCGCGATCGATACCGTCATCATGGGCAACAAGCGCCTCTGGGCGGCGATGCACGAGCGCGACGCAATCTATGCCAAGCACGATATGACCGATGCCGACGGCATGAAACTCGGTGAACTCGAAGGCATCGTCGGCGAAGAAGACGGCTACACCGCCGAGAGCGACGCCGCCATCCTGCTCCAGGGCCTCGACATTCCCGACGAATTGCATGCCCGCAAGATGGGCGAACTGCAGGGCGGGCAGAAAGTTCGTGTGCTGCTGGCGCAGGCGCTGTTCGGTCATCCGCAGGCGCTGCTGCTCGACGAGCCCACCAACCACCTCGATCTCGACTCCATCCACTGGTTGCAGGGATTTCTCAACGTCTACGACGGCGTCGTCATCGCCATTTCGCACGACCGCCACTTCCTCAACAGCATTTGCACCCACATCGCCGACATCGACTACGAAACCATCATCACCTACACCGGAAGTTACGACGACATGGTGGTGGCCAAGACGCAAGTGCGCTCGCAGATCGAAAGTCAGAATGCCCAGCGCGAAAAGAAAACGCAAGGAAGTCGAACGTCTGCAGGTTACAGAACTGGCCAAGTCGAACATCCAAAGGCCCTACATCAAGTTCGAACAGAAGCGCCCGTCGGGTAAGCACATTCTAGAAGTCGAGCATCTCGGCAAGGCCTACGGCGACAAGCAAGTCATTCGCAACTTCACCGCCAGCATCACCCGCGGGGAAAAAATCGCCCTCATGGGACGCAATGGAGCGGGCAAGACCACCCTGGTGAACGCTCTGCTGGCGAACTCCCCCACGACCCCTGAATCCGAACTGCGCAAAACCAGCGGCTATGACGGCCCCTTCCTCGATTCCGGCAAAGTCACCTGGGGACACGAAGCCTCTATCGGCTATTTTGCCCAGGATCACCGCACCCTGATCGAGGGCGGCATGACCGTTCTCGAGTGGCTACATCAGTGGGATTCTTCCGCCGTCACCGAAGAAATCCGTGGCCTGCTCGGCCAGATGCTCTTCGCCCGCGACGAAGCTACAAAGTCCACCAGCGTCCTGTCCGGCGGCGAGGCCGCGCGTCTCCTCTTCTGCAAGCTAATGCTGCAAAAGCCCAACCTGCTCGTCCTCGATGAGCCCACCAATCACCTCGATCTCGAAACCATCAATGCCCTCAACATCGCGCTGCAGCGCTATCACGGCACCGTCTTCCTCGTCACCCACGATCACGATTTGATCGATGAAGTCGCCACCCGCATCTGGCACTTCGAGAGCGATCACAAGCTCACAGATTTCAAGGGATCGTACGAGGAATATCAGACCGCCGTCGCAATGGTCTAATACTCTTCCTTCACCTACTGTCATTCCGACCGAAGGGAGGAATCTGCTTTCCTGCTGGCCATCGAGACCGGCCCCGCCCTTCGAGGGCTTAGGCCCCGGGCCCTATTTCCCAAGACGCCGCCAGCCCCATTTACCTGTGCACCATTTCCGCTGCATGTGAACCAACCAGATTCTCCACAGCTTTCCACACGCTTTCCAGTTGCGTTTTCAGCGCCAAGTTGCGGATAATGGCCCCGGGAACGTTCCAGCGTACGGGGCGGGACGTAGTCCACAATCGTGTACAGCCGCGCAGACTTACTCAGGATTCTTCACATCAACCCGCGCCAGTTGGCGAACTGGGAGCGAGCGGGCCTGGTCGCCTCGTCCCAAACTTATTCCTTCGCCGACCTGCTCGAAATCAAGAAAGTTCGCGACCTGTGTGCCATGAGTGTGCGTCCAGCCGTGATTCGCCAGTCGCTGGATGCGATGCGCAAGCAAACGGCGGGCCTGGAAAATCCCTTGCTCGAAGCCGGAGCCTCCTCGACCAGGAAACATCGTGTCGCTTTCCGTCACGAAGGCAGGCTGCTGGAGCCGATTGCCGGCCAGTTCGTCATGGACTTCTCGTCCCGCGAAAGAGTGGTGACCAGCACCCCCGTTCCAGAGTCGCAGCCCACTCCCCGCGAAGACGAGGCCGCCGTCTGGTTTGCGCGCGGCGTAGCCCTGGAAGAGGATCCCAACATGCAAACCGAGGCCATTGCCGCCTATCACAAAGTGTTGGAGCTCGAAACATCTCACGCCGCCGCCCACATCAACCTGGGCACGCTGTACTACAACCGGCAGGACTTCACCCTCGCCGAGAAGCACTATCGCGGCGCCCTCGAAGCCGATCCCCGCTACGCCCTGGCCTACTTCGATCTTGGCAATGTGCTCGATGAAACTGGACGCCTTCCCGAGGCCGCTCGCGCCTACAAGCAGGCCATCCAACTCGCGCCCACCTATGCCGACGCTCACTACAACCTGGCCCTCGCCTACGAGAAGATGAAGCAGCCGCGCCGCGCCCTTCGCCACTGGCGCACCTACACCAAGCTCGATACCCTCGGTCCCTGGGCCGTCCATGCCCGCAATCAGATCCAGCGGATTTTAGAAGGCGATAAGCTGCGCATCGTTTTTCGGCGGAGTTAGAGGTCGATAGTTGTACTTGCTGGTGTGGCACTCGCTTGTGTGGCACGGGCGTCTCGCCCGTGTTCAAAGCGCGACGCCCCGCACCCTCACGATGTTTCACTGCTGCGCTTCACCGCCTATTTTCTTTGGCTGGGAACGGTCGGCTTCGGCGGCCCCATCGCTCTTGCCGGATACATGCAACGCGACCTGGTCGATCATCGCGGCTGGATCACCAAGGAAGATTACCTCGACGGCCTCGCTCTGGCGCAACTCGCTCCCGGGCCTCTGGCCGCACAACTGGCGATGTATCTCGGCTACATACGAGCCGGAGTCTTGGGCGCGACCCTGGTGGCACTCGCCTTTGTCCTGCCTTCATTTCTGATGGTGCTAGCGCTCTCCGCAGCCTACGTGCGCTACGGCGGCCTGGCGTGGATGCAGGGCATGTTCTACGGCATCGGCTCCGCTGTCATCGGCATCATCGCGCGCTCTGCCTTCAAACTGACCAAGCTGACTCTCCGCAACGACAGACTGCTTTGGGGAATTTTTGCAGTCCTCGCCATCTCGACTGCCGTAACCTCACAGGAAAGCATCTGGCTCGTCGTCCTCGGCGGCGTAGTCGCCCTCGTAGTGAAAAGCTATCCGCTGCGAGCCCGCGCCAGCACTGCCGCCGCAATATTTCTTGCAGCAGGCTCATTGCCTGCTGCCGGCCTGCTGGGAGAGATATTTCTATACTTCACAAAAGCCGGCATGTTCGTCTTCGGCAGTGGACTCGCCGTCGTCCCCTTTCTCTACGGCGGCGTCGTCCAGGGACATCACTGGCTCACGCCGCATCAGTTCGTCGATGCCGTCGCCGTGGCCATGATTACTCCCGGCCCGGTCGTTATCACCGTCGCTTTCATCGGATATCTGGTCGCCGGTTGGGCAGGCGCCACGGCCGCGGCAGCCGGCATTTTCTTGCCCGTGTACCTGGTGGTCGTCGTTCTGGCTCCCTCCTACAAGCGCTGGTCTAAGAATCCGCAATTAAGTGCGTTCGTGCGCG
>VBIW01000195.1 GCA_005880915.1 Chloroflexota bacterium
AAGGCCGCGAGTCCGACAGCGAGCGTCCCGCGCCGGTTCGCTCGGGCGAAGACTTGCGGGCGATCCGCCATGTACTCACCGCGCAGGCCGCGTCGCTGGATAGCTTGGCGGCTAGGCACGCTCGCGGCGGGCAGCCAGACTGGCGTCGGCTGCTCGCAGCCGCCCATGAGCTGCGGCTGCTTGTGCGTTCGCTGCCGCGGCAATGACCGCGCAAGCATCGGGGGACCTATTTCTTGAAGAGGACGCGCAAGGGAGAGCCTAGATCCACCTGGCGATGAGGGCGATTTCGATCCGCCGATGGCGGCCTCGAGAGCGAAGATTTCGTCTTCCCCGTCGGGCCGCCCTTTCGTTCGGTGAACTGCCTCGGCGATGAGTCGTCCTTGGCAGAGGGCGGTTTTGACCGAGATTAGTAGTAGTGTCTTCGCCCGCAGAGGACTAGACCGACGTGAACGCGGGGAGGTGCCTAGATGGCGTCGTATTTGGGCGGAGCATTGGGGATGGCGGCTGCAGTGATCATCACCCTGTTGATGGAGCTCCATGCGCAAGCGTGTCTATACCCGTATCAGTGCTAGCTAGACCGGAGCGCCGCCCGTGGCGCTCCAATATGCTGTCTCACGGTGGCAGGCGCTCTTCGTCGACGCGGCCGTGTGGTACATCAGCGCGCCAAGGGGCCGGTGGACCCCGGCGTGGGTCAGCGTGTGCGCGAGCTTCGGACCGCTCGCGGGATGACGCAGGCTGACCTGGCTGGAGACGATTTCACCAAGGGATTCATCAGTTTGCTCGAGACCGGACGCACCCGGGTGTCGTTGCGAGCGGCGGAGATCCTGGCGCAGCGGCTCGGGGTTTCCTCCGCCGACCTGATCGCCGGTGGCGATGGAAAGGCAGATCTGGAACTGGCGCTCCTCCGTGCCGAACAACAACTGTCCGCGGGGAGGGCGGTCGAGGCGATCGAGGTACTGGAGCGACTCGCGAACAAGGCCATGGGCTCGTTGCGGGCGCGAGCTTTGCGCGCACGCGGGCGCGCGCTCGTGGAGGCGGAACGGCCCCGTGAAGGTCTGGTCTTGCTTGAGGAGGCGGGGCGCGCGTTCGAGGCTTTGGGCCAACGAGAGTTTGTGATTCGAACGATTTACGATCGCGCCCTGGCCTTCGCGCACCTGAACGAACCCGGGAACGCCCTCGCGCTGGCGCTGGAGTGCGACGCTGCGATGACCGCGGGCGGCTTCGTCGACCGCACGCTTGAACTGCAGGTGCGCAGCCTGATGGCTACGACGTTCGCATTCTCTGGCGATCTTGATTCTGCGGACCTGCAGGCTCAACGGGCCTTGCAGCTGGCCGAAGACGTGGTAGATCCCGACGCGTTGGGATCCCTGTACTCGACTCTTTCATTTGCGCGACAGCGCCAGAACGACCTCAGCGGCGCGATGGCGTACGCCCGAAAGGGTTTGGCGGTATACGAGGAGCTTGGGCGAGACCGCGCGGTCGGCCAGATGTGGCACAACGTCGCAACGATTCACCTCGATCGGCATCAATACGAGAAAGCCGCAGATGCAATCGAGCGTAGCGACCGGATCGCTAAACAGGCGAAGTTGCCAAGCCTCGAGGACAAATACGCGCGTGCTGGCAGCGAGCATCCCGGGGCTTCCCCCTACACCCGAACCCGAGGACTCCTCCTCCAAGCGCGGGCGCTCGCGGCCCGGCGTGGTCCGCTCAGCCAGATCCGGCGGACACTCAACATTGCCCGAAACTCGGTCCGCGATGAACCGGCGCGGATTCGCGCCGAGGTGCACGAGGCTTTCGCTTCCATCCTGGCGGATCGGGGCGAGTGGCGGGAGGCGTACGAACAGGCGCGGACCAGTCTCGAGCTCGTACGCCCAGATTTGGGCTCTCGGAAGAAGTAGCCCCAGCCGCTATTGCCGGACTGTGACCGTTAATTCGGCTGGCGACTCACACTGATTCGAGACCGGTTCGCGTGTAAGAATTCTGCCTCTCGGGCCGCTAGTGAGACCGTCGTCGCGCGTGCCATTTTCAAGGCTGCTGGGCTTCGGCCTGGGTCCGGTGGGCGGCAAGGCCCGCGCCCAGTTCGAGCGACACCGCGGGTGAACGAGATGGACTCTCGTTCTGTAAGGGGGATGGGCTGAGGGCCATGAGCGGACATGCAAGGTCGACTTCATCGAGTGTTTCGAAGCCGCGCAGCCAAGGTCGGAACTTCGATTGATCGACATGCATGGTTCCATCGGGATACAACTGGCCGATCAAGTTGCGATCGTCGTAGAGCGCGACTGTGCACTTGCCGAGCGAGCCGTCCGCGCGGACGACCAGAGAGTTAGCCTGGGACGCGTAGCACACATAGGCCCAGTCCGCCGGGACCAACTTATAGACCTGCTCGGGTGACCGCAGCCTGCCGTCCAAGACGCTTTTGATGGCTTCCGACTTCTCGTGGCTAAACACCGCGAAATTCTGGTCGTTCGGTCCGCCGAGGTGCTCGATTGACTTGAAGTGCACGCCAAAGCGGCGATCCTGTCCGAACTCGGCGTTCACTGCTTCTATGAGCGGGTCGAGCAACTTCCAGGTGGTTGGCGAGTAGTGGATGCGAAGGATGACAGTGACTGGCAATTCGGAGTCGCGGATGGCCCGCAAGTTGTTCCATATTTGGTCGAAAGTCCCGCGGCCACTTGCCTGGACTCGTGTGCGGTCGTGGATGTCCGCTGGTCCGTCGAGCGATACCTGGTACGTGCGCACTCCGATCGCGTGAAGGGTCTCGACTGTCGTCTGATCGAGAAAATACCCGTTCGTCGTCATGTTCGCTGTGTACTCCAGGTTCGGGATGCGGGAGGCCAGGGCCGACGCGTAGGCCGATACTTCCTGCACAACATCCTTTGCAACAAGCGGCTCACCGCCGAACCAGCTGATTTCTAGACTGTCCAAATCCTCGGCACGTCGCTCGAGGAGCGCTTTGACTCCGTCGATGACGGGAC
>VBIW01000049.1 GCA_005880915.1 Chloroflexota bacterium
ATTATTCAGGCCTTCCAGTCCGTCGCCTTCGTAGCGAGCCAGCCAACGGTGCATCGTCCGCCGAGAGATGCCCCAATCCCTGGCCACTTCGCCTACCGTCCGACCGTCGCCGATTACCGCCAGCACCGCCTTGTACCTCTGCTCAGTCACGCTCATCTCCCTCATGCGCGGGAGCGTGATAAATCAGCCGAAGTAGTTGTGACGCATCAACCGACAGTGTGTGACACATCAGCCGAAGGCCTTTTGAGACCTGTCAGCCGAACTTCTACAGCGTATTGGTGCTCGCGCAGGGAATCGAACCCTGAACCTTGGGATTAAGAGTCCCCTGCTCTGCCAGTTGAGCTACGCGAGCGCGTGGGAATGGGCCGCCTGTCGATTCTAAGGCGATTAACAGCCTGGGTTCCCTTCGCGCTTGGCAATTCGTAGTTTGGCCTCATGCCCGCGCGCATCCCGCTGGACGTCGACCTGGAAGACAGGCTCCTGTACGGGCTGACCCCGACGAGGCTCGCCTACCTGGTCGTGGCATTGCTCGCTGGATTTTCCGCCTGGTCCACACACTGGGCACCCGCAGCGGCGCGTGGAATTGTCAGTGTGGCCATCGCTCTGATCGGGGCTGTAGCTGCGTGGGGTCGGTGGCGCGGCCGGCCTGTCGACAGCTGGATCGCGGACATCGTTCACTTTTGTCTCGCGACCTATCGGATCGAGTGGCGCGTTCCTCCACTCGCTCGGTGGCGCGAGCGCCGCCCACTTTGATTCGGGTCGCGCGGCGCCAAGCCGCGGTGTGCTGGACGTCGGATCCGGACCTGGTTGTAATCGAAACGGGGTCGATTGGATTCGCCGGCGCAGCCGAAGACGATCGGCAGCGCTGGCTCAACGCATTTCGGCGACTGATCGACGGTATAGATGCGCCCCTCCAAGTTGTGATCGATGTCGAGCCTGGCCCAGATGACCATGAAGGCGCCAGTGTCAACCCCGCGAGAGCAAGCGTCGACGACATGCGAGCAGCCGACCTCTGTTTCGCCGAGCAAATTCGACGCGGGAGCTCCGCGCACCGCGTAACCACGACGTTGGTCACGGCCGCAAAGCACGCTGGCCGGCTCGAGGCAGCTCTGATTGAGATGGGAACCCCGCTTGCGGGGTCTAGGACGCGGGATGAACCGTTTGGTATGGAACTGGCGACGCGGTTTCAGCATGTGCGGGGTTTCAGCCGCAGCTGGTGCATCGAGCGCTTGCCCGGTACCGAGGTCGATGCCGGTTGGCTGTTCAGGTTGTTCCCGCCGGGCCTTGCGATCAACCTCTCGTGGCATGCCACGCCACTCCCAGCCGCTTGGATCGTGGGCTACCTGCAGCGCCAACTGATCAGCATGCGGGCATCGCGCCTGCTGGACGCGAATGCCGGCTCCTCCGACCCAACGCTTGCGGGAGCGCTGCCCAATGCCGAAGACCTACAGCGCCGCCTGGCCTCGAGTCAGGACAAGGCCTTCCACGTGTCCGCGTATCTCACGCTGACTTCGCCTACGGTCAAAGCACTCGAGCTCGGCGCGCAGAGGGTCGAGGCGGCGGCGCGCGCGATTCTTTGCGAGTTGCGAACCTGCGACTTCCGCATGCTCGACGGCTACGTTGCAACGCAACCGGCCGGACCTGACCGATTGCAGCGCAAACGCGTCATCGACTCGAGTGCGCTCGTCACCTTCTTTCCGTGGCACGAGCCGGACATGCAGCAGCCCGGTGGGCTGTTCATCGGGCGCAACGCCGCGACAGGGGCTCCCGTGTTGGTCGATCCGTTCGATCAAAGACTCTATGCGAACGCCAACATCGGCGTGTTCGGTCATTCGGGCGCGGGCAAGACATACCTGCTGTCGACCATCGTGATGGGCGCGATCGGCCGCGGCACCAGCGTGTACATCATCGACCCAGAGCACGAGTACAGCGGCCTCGCTCGAGAGCTCGGCGGCGTCGACGTGCAACTCGCACTTGGCTCAGGTCACGCCCTAAACGTCCTCGACCTGAGGCCTGCCGATCGGCGTGACGAAGCCTGGCTCGGGCCAGCTGCAGCGGATGCGGTCGATCTGTGCGCCTGCGTGTGCGGCGGGCTCGATGAATCCGAGCGCGCGCTGCTGGAGGGTGCGGTTCGCCAGGCCTATGACGAGGTCGCCCAGCCAGTGCTGCGCGACGTCGCCGACCGCCTCCCACGCGAAACGCGTGTGGCGGTCATCTTGCACCGCTGGGTCCACGGCAGCCTGGGCCAGATGTTCAGTGCGCCCACCAACGTCGACCTCGAGGCACCGATCGTCGTTTTCGGAATGCGTGAGCTGCGCGACGAGATGGTCGCCCCGGTGCACTTCCTCCTCGCCGAGGCGCTGTGGACTCGGATCAAACGCAAGGACCGGCGACGACTGCTGGTGATCGACGAGCTGGGTCTGCTCTTTGAAGACCCAACAATCCGGCGCTTCGTGGTCAGTCTGGCCCGGCGCATAAGGAAGTACCAGGGTTCGCTCGTTTTCGCGACTCAGAATCCGGGCGACCTGCTCGGCTCGGACCAGGGCTCGGTGGTCGCCACCAATCCAGCCCTCGTGTTCTTCGGCGTCCAGCGTCCCAGCGAGGCGGCCAAATTGCAGGACGCGTTCCACCTCAGCCCCCACCAGCGCGCCTTTCTCGAGTCCGCGCGGCGAGGCGACTTCCTGCTCTCGGCGGGCGGCGATCGACTCGCCGTCCGAGTCAAGGCGCCGCCCTGGCAGGAGGAGGTGATGCGGTTGGCCCGAACCGCGGCCTGACCGGTAGGCTTACGTCGAAATGCCGCGGGTCCTCCACTACCGGTTGCATGGCCTTCCCGAGCAGCGACTGGAACGCGTTCATGAGGAGTTCGACGCCCTCGCGCAGGCGCGCGCGTGGCGCTGCGGGCAGCCATGGGTCGCGAGCTCACAATCGCGCGGCCTGTTCGAGATGGAGTTCTTCCGGCACTTGAAAAATGAAGAGGGCAGGGATCTGAGCGCTGCAGGTTTCGTCAAGATGGCGGGCGACGAGACCGACGCCCTGATCATCACGATCTTCATGCGCGACCTCAGCGCGGAGTACGGCGTTCGGACGTCGATCCGCGACGAGGATCACCCGCTCGCCAAGCTGCGCCGTCTCGACTTCGACCGCGGACGACTTCCCGGTGACCAGTCGCTCGAGGACGTGCTCGCCAAACGGCCTGTGATCAAGAAGGTCGAGGGCGAGCGCATCTTCTTCTACCCACCCACCTTCCGGCTGCATTCCCAGGGCCCGCCCAGCCCCGAGTGGGCCTACGCGTTGTGCGGTATCCGGGCCTACGCACCGACCCTTCTCGAAGCGGAGCAGGAAGCGCTCAAGATCCTCCGCGGATTCGGTCACCTTGGCGCCTGAGACCGCGCAGGCAAGCAAAGGTTTCATCAACTCGCGGGACGGAACCAAGCTGGCCTATCGGACCTGGCCCGGTACCAGCGCGAAACTCAACCTTGCGGTCGTTCACGGTCTTGGTGAACACAGCGGCCGATACGAGCGCTTCGCACGCGGTATGGCTGCGTTTCAGATGGCAACGTGGGCTTTGGACCTGCGCGGTCACGGCGAGAGCGCCGGACAGCGCGGCCACGTCGATTCCTGGTCGCACTGGGTCGACGACACCGCCGCGTTCGTCCGCCACATCGAAAGTCAGACGTCCGGCGAAGTGGTTCCGGTCGGCCACTCGTTTGGCGGGGTCGTGGTGCTGAGTGCAATCCGGTCAGGCAAGCTGGCGAACTCACGGCGATTCGTGCTTTCCAGCCCGGCCCTAAAGCTCAAGGCCGCAGTCCCGGGATGGAAATCAACCCTCGGCCGAGTCATGTCGAATCTCGCGCCGAGGCTCGCCATGGATAACGAGGTCGATCCAGGCACGGTTTCCCGCATCCCCGAAGTCGTCGACGCCTACCGCAACGACCCCCTCGTCCACGGCAAGATCTCAAGCCGGCTGTATGTAGAGTGGCAGCGCGCAGCCGCGGAAAATCTCGCGCGCGCGGGCGACATCACGATTCCCTTCCTGATCCTGGCCGGCACTGCGGATCGGCTGATCGATCCCGAGGGCAGCAAGCAACTGCACGCGGCGGCTCCCGCAATTAGCGAGTTGCGGTTGCTCGATGGCCGATACCATGAGCCATTCAACGACCAGGGCAGTGATGAGGTCTTCTCATTGATCGCAGAATGGCTGGGGAAATGATCGCCGCGGGTCTGCTGGCGGGACGGCTGAACCTCGACCCGGGGTCGTGGCTTGCGTGGATCGTGGTCGGCCTGATCGCCGGAGCGATCGCCGCTCGTGTTGTGGCCGGGCGAGGCTTCGGTTGCATCGCCGACATTGTCGTAGGCGTGGCCGGCGCCATCATTGGGGGCTTCTTATTAAGCGCCCTGTTCGGAGCGAGCGGCACAGTCGGGTTCTGGGGCAGCCTCATCGTCGCGTTCATCGGGGCTGCGGTTCTCCTTGCTGTCTTGAAGTTGGTGTCCGGGGGACGCCTCTGAGCTAGCGGCGTCCGTCAGCTGGCGGCGGCTCTCAGCTCTTCCGCCGGCTGCTCGACGGCGGGCTGCCGGGCGCGCCTCTTGATCAACAGCGTGGTCAGCGCCGTGAATGCCAGGAAGACGATAGGCACGATGAATGTCCGCTTCATCGCGTCGATGTAGCCGTTGACGAAGACGTCATGAGCGATCGCTGAAAGCTGCTGCGCCACCGCGGGTGGGATGTTCCCCGGCAGGCGCGCTCCGGTCTGGCCGGCGCCGATCTCAAATCCCTTCGATGAGACGTTGCTGAATGTGGCGATGAATTGATCGCGGAAGGTCGGGGGTAGCTTTGCGGCCTGGCTAACAGCCTGGTCGTGCAGCGTGGTCGCCAGCTGGTTTTGCAGCAGCGCTCCGATGACTGCGCTTCCGATGACGGCACCGAGCTGTCGGATCGTATTCAGCACAGCCGAGGCAGAGCCTGCGATGCGCGGCTCGATATTTCGCATGGCAACAGTGGTCATCGGCGCGAACGTCATCCCAATTCCAGCGCCGGCGACGATGGCCGGAACCAAGAAGTTGATCCACGTCGAATCCGGTCCAGCCACGAAGGCGAGGCTGGCCATTCCGATGGTGAACAGGATGATTCCGGTGAGCAGGATGTACTTGCCGCCGATCCGGTCCGCGAAACGACCCGCGAATGGTGCGGTGAACATCGAGGTGAGCGACATCGGGGCCATCGTCAATCCGGCAACCATTGCGGAAAAGCCGCGGGCCGACTGGAGATAGATGGTGAAGGGCAGGAACATGCTGAGCATGCCGAAGCTGATCGCTGCTGCAATCCAGTTGGCGACCGCGAAGTTCCGGTTTTTGAACAGAGACAGTGGAAGAAGCGGTTCGCTCTGGAATCGCTCCCAGATCAGGAAGAGGACGATGAGCACGACTCCGACCGCGATCACCTCCGGGATGGTCACAACGTAGGACTCGATCTGGCCCCAGTTGTAGCGCTGGCCCTCGATCAACCCGAAGACGATCGCAAAAAGGCCCGCGGTAGCCATCGCGATTCCGAGGAAGTCCCAACCGTGCTGACGACCGGGGCGCACGTCCGGAATGACAAGGAACGTCGCGACGAGCGCGGCGATGCCGATCGGCACGTTGATGAAGAAGATCCAGCGCCAGTCGATATAGGTGATCAGCGCGCCGCCTACGGTCGGTCCGGCCAATGTAGCCAGGCCTGCGACACCGCCCCAGATCCCGAACGCAGCGCCGCGCCGCTCAGGTGGAAAGATCGAGGTCAGGATCGCGAGCGTCTGAGGTGTAAGCAGCGCGCCGCCGACACCTTGAAGGATTCGCGCCGCGATCAGCTCGCCGGCATTCTGTGAGAAACCACATAGCGCCGACGCCACCGTGAAGATAGCCAATCCAATCGCGAACATGCTGCGTTGACCGTAAAGATCGCCGAGCCTGCCCGCCGTGATGAGTAGGACGGCATAAACAAGGACGTAGGCGTTGATCACCCACAGGATCTGGTCGAATGTGGTGTTCAGCCCAGTGCTCATCGCCGGAATGGCGACGTTCACGATCGTGGTGTCGAGCAGGATCATGAAAAACCCAGTGGTCAGGACCAAAAGCACAAGCCATGGGTTAGTGCGTGCTTGAGACATGTCTCCTCCTCAATCCTTCAGTGCCGCTCGCCATTCCGGCTTTCCACTCCAGCCTTCCGTCCAGGATTTCCTTTTCGAGATCGGTGACCCATTTGCGCTCAGCGTCGAGCATCGCGATCTTGTGCTCGAGCTCGATCAGCGCGAGCCGCCGCAGACCGTTCGCGTGCAGCTCTGACAGGATCCCGCTGAGCTTCTCGTGCTTAGCCTGGAGCGCCACCGCTCGGCTTCGCAGATGATCAGCCGCCTGGTGCGCGGTGAGGTGGTGCATGAACATCAGGCCGGCCGAGAAGTGCTGGTACTCGCGCCGAGGCTGGGACAGGATGTCGCTGATGACGCGAACAAGCATGTCGCGGCCCGAGTCAGTGAGCCTGTAGACCGTCCGCTCCGGCCGGCGTCCTTCCTTCTCGCGCTCGCTCGGCACGATCCAGCCGCTGCGCTCCAGAACCTCCACCGTGTGGTAGAGCGAGCCGAAGTTGAGCCGAATGAATTCGTCCTGGTGGCGATCTCGCATCGTCGACGCAAGCTCGTACGGGTGCATCGGCCGCTCGTCCAGCAATTCCAGGATGGAGAGGGCCAACGGTGAGATCTCGGATTCGTCCGGCATATTCCAGTTCGAATATACCAGACAAGATATCCCGAGACAAGTACTCGGCCCGGAACAAATTAACAGGCTGGGTTGTCGCGCCCTTCGAATCCAAATTACGCTGCCGTCCAGGTGCGTCGGCTGGGGGAGGGGGCCGAAAGCAGAAGGGAGGGCCCCAACAGAGCGCCGCCGGCGGAGCTTCCGCCCCCACGCCCGACGCAACCCCGAATTCCAAGGATGTGTAACTAGGGTGTGATGCATGCCGCGGCGCAGGAGTCGAACGCGCGAAAAGTGAACGACGCCCGCCTCTCCGCCGCGCTCCCAGCCGCCCAGCTCGTCCGCCAGGCGACCGGAGGCGACCGAGACGCGTTCGAGGAGCTGATCCGCCGCCTCCAGCGCCGCGTCTACGGGTTCGCCTACCAGCATCTGAGAGACGCCGACGAGGCCCATGACCTGACCCAGGAGATCTTCGTCAAGTTCTATCGCAACCTCAGCCGCTACGACGCCGAGCGTCCCTTCGACCCCTGGTTCTGGAAGCTCGCCGCCAACACCAGCATCAACTACCGGCGCAAGCGCGTCCCTCTCCCGGCCGAGCCGACCGAGGAGGCCGCAGGGCCCGACCAGCCGCTCCCGACCCACGACCCCGCCCTCGTCGAAGCGCTCGCCCAGCTAGACCCCGCGTACCGAATACCGATCCTGCTCCACTACTACGCCGACCTCTCGCTCGAGCAGGTCAGCCAGAGCCTCAGCCTCTCGATCCCGGCCATCAAGTCGCGCCTCCACCGCGCGCGCGCGCAGCTCCGCAACTCGCTCGCGGAGGCCGAGGAATTCGGAGAGACAACATGAGCACGACCCCCCTCGCGTGCGCGCGCGTGCGCGTCCTGCTCGAGTCCTATGTCGACGGCGACCTCGCAGAGGACGACCCGCAGCGAGCAACAGCGGTCCGCGAGCACCTTGCCGGCTGCGCCGATTGCCGCCGCCAGCACCACCAGGCCGTCTCTGTCCCATTTCGGCTGAAGGCCCTCACCTCGCCGCCGCCGCGCGCGTCGCTACTCCAAGAGGTGATGACCTCAATCGGTTCGTCCAAGGCTGGCGACAAACGCGCCTGGACCCTGATAGGGCCGGAGGCGATCCTCGCCGCGTTCATTCTCTGGTACCTCTCCGGGCTCGACGGCCTGAGCTCGATCGCCTCTGGGATCTTCGGCGACCTACAGGGCCTCGCGGGCTGGGGCTCAGGCACCGGCCAGCTGCCCAGCGTGCCGCGCGTCGACATCTTGTTGCTGATCGCGTTGATCGCTCTGGCGGCGATCGCCGGCTACCACCTCTCGATCCTGATCCGACTCGCACCGGGCACCCTACCGACCCGTCGCGCCGCGCGTGAGTGACTCATCGGCGGGACACCCGGTCCGTCGCTACGGTTGGGTGATCCTCATCGGCGTCCTTGCAGTGGCAGGAATCCTCCTGGCGCTGGCCGACATCTCCGCCGGCAACCGGTGGCCCAACCCGCTGGCCCAGTCGATCGTCGGGCCTGGAGTGATGGTCACGGCGACACCGACCGGCCGGCCGGCGGCTATGCGCTTCGACCGCAGTCACGTCGGCGACAGGTTCATCTTCGACTCACCGATCGCAGGCTTCGGACCGCTGAACCCCTATCAGGCTCTGCGCGCCTTCCTGAGCAACGGCGCGGGGCTGGTCCTGCTCGCGCTCGGTGCGCTGGTTGTCTTTCCGGCTCGGGCGCGCACCGCAGTTGAGCGCCTGGAGGCGAGGCATGGGCTCGAGATCGCGATGGGCGCCGGGCTGGTGATGGTGCTCCTGACCCTGGCGGTCATCACGCTGCTGCGGTTCACGTTGCTGTTCCTCGCCGTGGTCCCGCTCGTCCTGCTGGTCTCACTGGTGGCCGCGCTGTTCGGCATCGCATGCATTTCGCTCGCGATCGGACGCCTGCTGCACCGCCGCCTGCGACTGCCGAGCGTCCATCCCCTCATCGCGGCACTCGCGGGCGCGCTCGTCGTGTTCGACCTGGCGGTGATCCCCTACGCCGGCGTCTTCGCGCTCGCCGCGGTCGCTATGGCCGGCCTCGGGCTGGCGGTGGTGACGCGCTTCGGTTCCACCAGCGGGTGGTCCTTCGTCGATCTCGATTGGTAAAAAACTGACCGGAGAGGAGTGACTGTGTTGATTGGCCTTTTGAGTAAAACGCGTCTGGTGGTGGCAGGGCTTGCGATCGTCGCGCTCGTCCTCGGCACTTTGATCTACCGCGACATGTTCGTGTCCAGCAAGAACGCAGCCAGTGCCCTGAACCTCACCACCGTCAGCCGCCGCACGGTGACAGCGAGCATCACAGGCTCCGGGAACATCGAGCCGCAAGCGCAGTCCAACGTCAACTTCAAGGTCGCAGGCGTGCTGACCGAGATCGACGCCCACGTCGGCGACCACGTTTCGGCCGGACAGACGCTCGCGAAGATCGACTCGACCGCCGAGCAGAACGCTGTCAACCAGGCCAACGCCAACCTGTCTACGGCGCAGGCCAACCTTCAATTGACCGAGACGCCTCTGACTCAAAACCAGATCAACCAGCTGCAGGACAGCGTCAACACAGCGCAGCAGAGCTACAACGACACGGTCACCCAGGTGAACCTCACCAACACGCAGGACACGAGCCAGGTGGCCGCGGACCAGAGTCAGCTAACCATCGACCAGCAGTCGCTCACCTTCAACGCCACATACCAGACCGCGCTGCAGAAGCTGACCACCGACAAGGCCGCCCTGCAAACCACGATCACGACCTTCAACACCGACGGATGTCAGTCGCAGGCCTACGCGACCTACTCGACGACGTGCCTCACCGACTTCAACGCCGTGTCGACCAACCAGACTGCCGTCAACGCCGACCAGCTGACGGTCAACACTCAAGCCGCGACGGTCAACGTTGATCAGAGCAAGCTCAACACGGACACCGCGAAGCAGACCTCCGACAAGACCTCGGGCCAGCGCAGCGTCAACCAGGCCGCCGCGGCGCTGACCAGCGCGCAGGACCAGCTGAAGACGCAGACCGAGTCCAAGCCCAACCAGATCGCATCGGCCAAAGCCCAGGTGTTGAGCGCAGAGGCCGCGGTGCAGACCGCGCAGCAGAACCTCAACGAAACGACGCTGGTCTCGCCGATGGACGGCGAGGTGAACAGCATCAGCGGCGTCGTCGGCGAAACCGTAGCGCCCGGCGGCGGCACGACACCAGAGGCACCGGGCAGCCAGGCGCCCCTGCCGGCGAGCACGGCATCGAACGCCTTCATGGTCATCGGAAACATCAGTGGGATGGAAGTCGTGATCCCCTTCGCAGAGTCCGACGCTTCGAGGCTCGCCTACAACCAGCCCGCGCAGGTGACCTTCGACGCCGTGCCGAATCTCACGATCACCGGCCACGTGATCGCGGTCGCCAGCGCGGCCACGGTGACCAGCGGCGTCGTGAACTACTACGCGACGATCGTCCTCAATCAGACCGACAAGGCGCTGAAGCAAGGCATGACCGCGAACGCCACGGTCACGGTCAGCAAGGCCACGAACGCCCTCTCGGTCCCCAACCTCGCGATCAGCCACACCGCGGGTCAGGCGTACGTGAACGTCTACGCCGCGGGCCAGCAGGTCCCGACCCCGATCGAAACCGGCGTCGCGGGCGACCAGTTCACCGAGGTCACGGGCGGCCTCAACGACGGCGAGCAGGTCGTGCTCCCGTCCGTCAGGATTTCGAGCGGCACCGGCACCAACCGCGGCGGCACGTTCGGTGGCGGCGGTGGCGGCGTGCGCGTGGGCGCCGGCGGATGATCACGCTCGAAGGGGTCACCAAGACCTACCGAATGGGCAGGATCGAGGTCCCGGCGCTGCAGGGAATCGACCTCCATGTCGGACAGGGCGACTTCATCGCGATCATGGGCGCGAGCGGATCCGGCAAGTCGACGTTGATGAATATCCTCGGCTGCCTTGATGTCCCGTCGAGCGGTCGCTACCTACTCGATGGGACCGACGTAGCAAAACTCGGCGATGACGACCTCGCGAAGATCCGCAACCGGAAGATCGGTTTTGTTTTCCAGAGCTTCAACTTGATTCCGCGCACGAGCGCTCTGCACAACGTGGAGATGCCGTTGATCTACGCGGGCGAGGGCGGCCGGACTCAGCGGGCGCGCGAGGCGCTCGGCTCGGTCGGGCTGGCAGATCGCGTTCACCATCAGCCGACGGAACTGTCTGGAGGCCAGCAGCAGCGCGCTGCCATCGCCCGGGCGCTGGTCACCAACCCTGCGATCCTGCTTGCCGACGAGCCGACTGGGAACCTCGACAGCGCGTCAAGCGTCGAGATCATGCGACTGCTTTCCAACCTCAACGCAGAGCAGGGCCGCACGATCGTGCTCATCACACATGAGCAGGACATCGCGCGCTTTGCGAAGCGAGTCGTCGAGCTGCGCGACGGACGCATCGTGCGCGACGAGAGGACCGCGCCATGAACCTCTTCGAAGCGTTGCGCATGGCCGCCAACGGGCTCCTGGCGAACCGACTGCGAAGCGCGCTGACGATGCTCGGCATCCTGATTGGGGTTACCGCGGTAATCCTGCTTGTGGCCGTCGGCAACGGCGCGAGCGTGCAGATCAACAACCAGGTCCAGTCGCTTGGCGCAAATGTGATTTACGTGTATCCCTCCAACGCCCGCGGCTCGGGCGGCGTCTCGCAGGGCTTCGGCACTGCGCAGACGCTGACGCAGGCCGACGTCGACGCCATAAACAGCCACCAGCAGGACCCCGACGTCGTGGCCGCGATCCCGATCGCCCAGAGCGGCGGGCAGATCACGTACGGCAACCAGAACTACTTCGCGCCGACGACCGGCACGACGACGGACTTTCCTCTCGTGCGCAACTACCAGGTGGCGGCGGGATCGTTTTTCACCGCCGACGACGTCAACGCGCGCCATCGAGTCGTGGTGATCGGCCAGACGGTGGTCGACAACCTGTTTGGCGCGACGGACCCGATCGGCCAGACGATCAAGATCAACCGCCAGAGCTTCCGCGTCATCGGCGTCTTTGCGCAGAAGGGCGGCAGCGGCCTGGGCTCGCAGGACAACGTGGTCGTGGCGCCGATCACGACGGTGTGGGCTTATCTCACGGGTTCGCGCGGCAAGGTCATCAGTCAGATCGTCGCCTCGGCGTCATCGGCGAGCACGGTGACCCAGGCGGAGACCGAGATCACGACCATCCTGCTGCAGCGCCACCAGATCTCCGACGCGACGCTGGCCGACTTTCAGCTCCAGAGCCAGCAGGACATCCTCAACCAGGCGACCTCGATCGCCACCGCGCTGACGCTCGTGCTGGGCGCCATCGCCGGCATTTCGCTCGTCGTCGGCGGCATTGGAATCATGAACATCATGCTGGTCACTGTCACAGAGCGGACTCGCGAGATCGGCATTCGAAAAGCGATCGGCGCACGGCGCCGCGACATCCTCATGCAGTTCCTGATCGAGGCCATGGTGCTCAGCGGACTCGGTGGGGCGCTGGGCATTGCGCTCGGGGCCCTTCTCGCGAAAGAGGCTCCGAGCATCGCCGCCACCTCGAGCTTTCCGACGCCTGTTGTCTCCCCCTCGTCCGTGGTCCTCGCCTTCTGCGTCTCGGTGGCGATCGGACTTTTCTTCGGCATCTATCCCGCCAACCGTGCAGCGCGGCTGCACCCGATCGAAGCCCTCAGGTACGAGTAAAGGAGTGAAACCGTGAAGCTATACGTCGTCGCCTTGCTGCTGGCAGTCGGGATCCTGGGTGGTTTCTACGGCGGCTACAAGCTCGGCCAGAACAACGTCAGTGCCAACACCACCGCACAGAACCAGACGCAGCGCACGGGCGGCAACTTCGGTGGCGGTGGCGGGACTCGCGGCGGGTTCGCCGCTGCGTGCCCGAGCCCCGGCGCGCCCTCGCCTTCACCCGGCACCAACGCTGCCGTGCGTGGAACGGTGACCGACCTGACGTCGACCTCGCTGACCATCACCACCACTGCGTGCGACACCAGGGTCGTATTCGGCAACACGGTCCAGGTTTCCAAGACAGTCGCCGGCTCGACATCCGACCTGAAGGACAACATGACCGTGACGATCGTCGGCACACGCCAGGCGGATGGCAGCCTCAAGGCCACGACGATCCAGATCGGCGGTGGAACTGTCGCCGTGCCGGGCGGAGCCGGCGCTTCGCCGCGCCCGAGCGGAGGCTAGGCCTCCTCCAGCTCGCCAGTCTCCTTGCCTAGCGGCTTCTCGAACCACGCCACGTCCCAGTAGCGGCCGAACTTGCGGCCCTGCTCCGTGAAGTGAGCCACGCGCTTGAAGCCGAATTTCTCGTGGAGGGCGATCGACGCCGGGTTCGGCAGCGCTATGCCGGCGTATGCGCGATGGATGTCTTCGCCCTCGAGGGCCTTGAACAGCTCGTCGTAGAGCCGCGCGCCGATTGCCTTCCCAATGAGATCCGGGGCTATGTAAACGCTCGTCTCGATGGACGTCAGGTAGCCCGGCTTCGGCCGGAAGCGGCTGCTCGACGCGAACCCGGCGACCTGGTCGCCGGTCAGGGCGATCATCACCCGGTGGCGTCCGGTCTCCGCGTAGTGGCTGAACCACTGTTTCCTGTCTTCCATGGACATCGGTTCGACGTCGAATGTGACGTGGGTCTCGGCGACGTAATGGTTGTAGATGTCGTTGATCGGCGCGAGGTCGGCAGCGGTCGCCGGACGGACGTGGACGGAGGCGTGGATCACGGTGGATCAGTTTATTTCCGACAATTGGCGGCGTGGATCGGATCGAGCTTCGCGGAATGTCCTTCCAGGGCCGCCACGGCGTCCGCCCGGCCGAGCGCGCCCAGCCTCAGGAGTTCAAGGTCGACCTCGAGATCGACGCCGACCTCGAGGAGGCTGGACAGAGCGATCGGCTGGCGGACACCGTCGACTACACGCAAGCACGTAAGGCGGCACAGGAAGTGATCGAGGGCCAGTCGATGAAGCTCCTGGAATCACTGGCCACCGCCATTGCCCAGCGCGTCCTGGAGCTGCCGCGCGTAGGCGCGGTCTCGGTGCGAGTGGCCAAACGCCCGGCGAGCATGGAGCCGATCGAGGCGGCGGCGGTGCGCATCGAGAGGACGCGCAGGTGACCATCGCCTACTTCGACTGTTTCTCCGGCATCTCAGGCGACATGACGCTGGGAGCGCTTGTCGACTGCGGGGCCGACCGCGCGCTGCTCGACGCGGTGGTCGAGTCGTTGCACCTGGGGGACGAGGTCACAGTCGAGGTCCGCCACGAGACGCGCGGCCACGCGGGCGGCACGCGCGTGGTGGTTGAGGTGAATGACCGCGTCGAACGCACGGTGCCCGCGCTGCGCCGCGCCGTCGAGGACGCGGACATGCCCGCCCCGGTCAAGTCGCCGGCCCTCGCGGCGATCAACCTCCTGGCTCGCGCCGAATCGCAGGTCCACGGCGTGCCGGAAGACAAGGCGCACCTGCACGAGCTTGGGGGTGCCGACACGCTCGTCGACGTGGTCGGGGCGTTCTGGCTGCTGCATGCGCTGGACGTAACCCAGGTCTACGCCTCGCCGCTCCCCGCGCCGCGCGGGCTGAAGGGTGGGATGCCGTTGCCCGCGCCGGCGAGCCTCCGCGTACTGGAGGGCACTGGCGCCATCTTGCAGCCGTCGGATGAGACTCGTGAGCTCGTGACGCCGACCGGCGCCGCCATTCTCGCCGCCGCGGCCAGGTTCGACCGGCCGGCCATGTCGCTGCGCCGAGTGGGCTATGGGATCGGGACACACGCCTCACCCGGCAACGCGCTCGCGGTTTGGGTCGGCGACAACGTCGCTGCGCACACCGGCGTGACGATGCTCGAAACGAACATCGACGACATGGCGCCGAACCTGATCGCGGCCCTGTGTGAGGATCTGATGGCGGCGGGGGCGCTCGACGTCGTGGTCGTACCGGCGCTGATGAAGAAGGGACGGCCCGGGCACCTCCTGTCGGTCATGTCGCCACCTGAGCTGGTAGGCAGCCTCAGCGATCAGCTCCTGCGGCGTAGCACGACGCTCGGCATCCGGATGAGTACGGTGGACAGGCTCATTGCCGCGCGCAAGATCATCGAGATCGTCACGCCGCTCGGTTCCGCGCACGTCAAGGTGAAGGAGCTCGACGGGCGAGCGGTCGATGTCGCGCCGGAATACGAGGACTGCCGGCGGATCGCGCGCGAGACTGGGCAAGACCTTCGTGATGTGATGCGCCTGGTCGCGGAAGCTGCGCGCCGCGAGCTCGGACTCGAGTGACGGCTCGCCTCCTCGACGGTAGGGCCGTCGCCAAACAGATATATGAAGAAGTCGCGAGGGCGATCAGCGAGCGCGTGGCGCGAGGTGGCTCGCGGCCGCGGCTCGCGACCGTGCTCGTCGGCGACGACCCTGCGTCGGCCCAATACGTCGAGCTCAAGCAGGGCAACGCACGAAACGTCGGCATGGAGTCGGAAGACCACAGGCTTCGATCGAGCACAACGACCGAGGAGCTTCTGGCCCTGGTCACGAGATTGAACCGCGACGACGCCGTGAGCGGAATCCTGATCCAGCAGCCCACGCCCATTCAGATCGACATGCGGCGTATCGCGTTCGAGCTGGATCCGGCAAAGGACGTCGACGGGTTTCACCCCATCAACGCCGGCCTTCTCGCCCTGGGCCTGCCGGGCGGCGTGGAGCCCTGCACGCCTGCGGGAATCGTCCTGCTGCTCGAACGGTCGGGCGTCGCCATCGAAGGCGCCAACGCCGTCATCGTCGGCCGGAGCAACCTGGTCGGCAAGCCGACCGCGCTGCTGATGCTCAAGCGCAACGCCACAGTCACCCTGTGCCACACGCGCACACGAGACCTCGCCACTCATACGCGAAGCGCCGATGTCCTCGTCGCGGCGGCCGGAAGGGCCAACCTGATCAGCAAGGAGATGGTCAAGCCCGGCGCGGCCGTGGTCGATGTCAGCACCAACTGGACAGACGGGCATCAGGTCGGGGATCTCGGGCCGGGCGTCGCAGATGTCGCCGGATGGCTGACCCCGAATCCCGGCGGAGTCGGACCGATGACCCGCGCCATGCTGATCAAGAACACGTACGAGGCCGAGGTCCGCCGCCGTGGGTGACCACCTGCCGGCCGAAGGGCTCCGCCTGCTCAACGGCTTCCGCGGCTACCAGCTCGCGGTCGCCGCCTGTCGCCTCAAGCTGCCCGACCTGGTCGCGGAAGGCCACTCGACCGCAGACGATCTCGCGGTTCTGACCGGCACTCATGCCGGGGCGCTGCGGCGGACGCTACGCGGCCTCGCTGTGTGGGGATTCTTTGCTGAAGATTCCGATGGCCACTACTCCGCGACGCGGGTGTCAGACGCATTCCGCTCCGACCGGCCGGGCTTCCGCAACATCACGCTGATGCTCAGCAACGAAGGCTATCGCGCGTGGGGCGATCTGATGCATACGCTGAAGACGGGCGAGCCTGTCTTCGAGCGCATCTATGGCATGAGTCGCTGGGCGAAGATGGCGGAAGACCCTGTCGATGCGGCGCAGTTCAACGCGGCGATGGTCGAGATCACGACCCGCGTCTCCAGGGCTTTCATCGCGAGCTACGACTTCAACGGCGTGCGAAAGGTGGTTGATGTCGCCGGCGGGAACGGAGCGTTGCTCACCGCCGTCCTCCAGGCTAACCGCGATATGGAGGGTGTCCTCTTCGACCTGCCTGCCGGTCTCGCCGGCGCCACGGAGCGACTGAACGCAGCGGGGCTTGACGGCCGTGTGACCCTGGTCGAGGGCAGCTTCTTCAATTCGATCCCGGTCTCAGGCGACCTTTACCTGCTCAAATCGATCGTCCACGACTGGGATGACGATCGCGCGGTGGCCATCCTGACCACGTGCCGCAAGGCCATGAGCTCGCCGGCGAAGCTGGTGCTCCTCGAGCGGTTTCTGCCGGAACACATCGATGCGATGGATGACGCCTTTGCCTCAGTGATGAGCGACCTGCACATGATGGTCGTGCTGGGAGGGCGCGAGCGCACGACGGCCGAGTACGCGAAGCTCCTCGACGCAGCTGGGCTGCGCATGACGCAAACGATCACAATGGAATCCGACTTCTACGCGATCGAGGCCGTTCCCACCTGACCTACCAGGAGGCTCTCGACTTCATATCGAAGCAGGGCCGCTTCGCGATGAAGCTCGGCACCGAACGGACGAGGGCGTTGCTCGACCGACTCGGCGCGCCGGACCGCCGCTTGACCGGAGCGCTCATCGCGGGCACCAATGGCAAAGGGTCGACCGGTGCGTGCCTCACGTCAATTCTTCGAGCCTCGGGCCGCGATGTGGGCTTCATGCCCAAGCCGCACCTGATCTCGTACACGGAACGGATCGAGCTCAACGGGAGTCCGATCAGTGAGCAGGATTTCGTCGCGACGCTCGAGAAACTGATGCCGACGCTCGACGCGGTGGCGGCCGAGATGGGTGCGACTACGGAGTTCGAGATGTTGACTGTGATGGCGATCGCTTACCTCGCGCCGCGCATCGACCGATTGGTCTGTGAGGTCGGGTTGGGCGGCCGGCTCGACGCGACCAACGCGCTCGATCTCGGTGTCGCCGTGATCACGAACGTCGACCTTGATCACCAGAAATATCTCGGCAACACGATCGGCGAGATCGCGCGCGAGAAGGCGGCCATCATCAAGAGAGGCGATCGCGTGGTGACCGGCTGCAAAGGCGAGGCCCTCGAGGTGGTCGAGTCTCAGGCGCCTAGCGTGTCTGCTCCGGTGTGGCGGCTCGGGAAAGAGATACATGTCGAGTCGACGTCGCAGGGCTGGGGCGGGTACGTGATGAGCGTCGCGGGCCCTGGCTTTGAGCACAGCGACCTGCGATTGCCCCTTGTCGGCGACTACCAGCCGGCGAATGCGGCACTCGCCGTGGCGGCGGCCCACCTCATCGACGAGATCGGAGATCATGCGGTTCGCGAAGGTCTGGCCGCGACGCGGTGGCCTGGGCGTCTCCAGGTGATCGCGGAGCAGCCGCGCGTGATCCTCGATGGCGGACATAACCCCGCGGCGATGGTCAAGGCGGGCGCGGCGCTGCGAGGGCTGATCGGGTCGGAGCAGCTCATTGCCGTGTTTGCGATGCTGAGCGAACGCGATCCGGTCGTGCTGCTCAACGCACTGCGGACGCTGCAGCCCGACGCCGTTGTGTTCACCGAACCCGCGAGCGCACACGGGCACGCCATACCCGCGGCCGAGCTCGCCGGCATCTACGGCGCTGGCGCCCGCGTTGAGCGGCAGGCAAGCGCCGCCCTCGAGCGGGCCAAGGAGCTGGCCGGTCCGGCCGGGAACGTCCTGGTCTGTGGCTCGCTCTACCTGGTCGGCGAGATCCTCGCCCTCAGGGACTAGCCCGGAGGAACCGCACGCACAGGTACACGCTGCCCGCGATCATCGGCAGCAGCAGGGCAAGCCCGAGCGCGAGCCACAGGCCTCCACCACTTAAGGCGAGACCGCTGAGAAGGATCAAGGCGAGGCCGATCCCTCCAGCGCCGAACAGGATGTCCCTCCTCGAGCGAGGCTGCGTGCTTTCACCTCCCCGCTCGCCGGGGGCCGCGCTCCTGCGGGGCACGGAGGGGGTGGGGCCCCGAGATGCTCGCCGCCTCACGGTCAGGCCGTAGATCAACATGCCGACGCCGGCGAGTCCGCCCAGCAGCGTGACAACCTCGGCAATCAGCCCCTCTCGCGTGTCCGAGACACGGGTCGCCGCCCCGAACGCCAGGACGACGAGGGCGGCACCCGCGACGAGCGAGACTCGGCCCATTCAGTGCGCGGTCGAGAGCAAGTGGTTGCGCAGCCGCCGCATGCCACGGAGCCAACGGTCGTAGTCGTCCGCCTTGCGCCGGAAGTAGTCGCCGACCTCGGGATGGGGGAGGATAAGGAAGCGCTCGTCGCCGATTCCCTTGACGACGGAGTCAGCGACTGCCTCCGGCTCGAGTGCCCCCGAGGTAAGGAAGTCGATGCCGAGAACCCGGCGCTCCTGGGCGAGCATGTCGGTCTTCACTCCCTGGGGGCAAAGGCAAGAGATGCGAATGCCCTCATCGCCGTGCACGATCGCGAGCCATTCGAAGAACGAGAGGGCCGCTGCCTTGGTCACGCCGTAGGGCGCAGCGAAGAAGTGATTCAAGAGTCCGGCCGCGGAAACGGTGCCGACGATATAGCCGTCTTTGCGGGCGAGCATGCCCGGCAACACGTGGCGGGCGACAAACACGTGAGCCATCACGTTGACTTCCCAGATGCGCTGCCAATCACTGTCTGAAGCTTCAGGGCCACCATCGATAGCGATGCCCGCGTTCGAGCAGAAGACATCGATCCTTCCGTGCGCGGCCACGACCTGATTGACCAGGCGCTCGACATCAGCCTCGCGAGACACGTTGCACTCAATCGATGTCCCGCCTATTTCGTCGGCCACCGCTCGGGCACCCGAACCGTCGATATCAGCCACCACGACCGCCTTCGCATGCTCTGCAGCGAGCCTTCTGGCGAGGGCACGACCGATGCCACGAGCGGCGCCCGTGACGACGACGACCCGGTCAGTCAGCTCCATCGCAAGCTCACGAAGGTGCCTGTCTGAACATTTCCAAGGTCCTCACACGATGCCATGCCGAAGGTTGTTTGTGTTTTGAAAAACTTTCTTGTGGAAAACACCTGTCGGGTCCTTTCGGAGAGATGCGATACCGCATAGAATCTCTCCCCATGGTCGGAGGGGGCCTCGACTACAGCGCAGCCTTTCAGCGCGCAATCGAGCTGATCGGAAAGCGTTGGACCGGGGCGGTTGTAAAAGCACTCATCCCAGCGCCTGCTCGTTTCAACCAATTGCTCGCCGGCATACCTGGCATCAGCGACCGAGTCCTGACCGAACGTCTTCGCGAGCTCGAGACCGAGGGCATCGTGGAGAGGCTCGTCGATCCGGGTCCGCCGGTGCGGGTGAGCTATAGATTGACGTCGCGAGGTCGTGCGCTCGAACCGGTTCTGTCCGCGGTCGCGGACTGGGCCGAGAGCTGGTTGACGACCCAGGCCGCGGCGGTGGGCTGAGCCGGGCCGCAGGTTTCGAACTCGTCGCCTCGGGCCCTCCCTTCCTCCGCCGTGCCGTCCCTCCCCCTCCAGCACACCGCGATCGAGCTTAGGATTCGACAGACCCAAGCGCAACCCAGCCTGTAAAGAGGTCCAAAAAGGCATGGCGAACACGACTGATAGGCTTTACCGAATGCCGATTGGCGATTTTCTCCGCCGCCGGCCCGAGGCCCAGACCTGCCAGGCTTGCGGTTCGCCCCTGCCCCACGGCGCTGTGTTCTGCCCCTCCTGCGGCGTGAGAGCCGACGATCCCCAGGCCGAGCCTCTCCACATCGTCGACAGGACGACCGGCCTCTTCAACGACCGCTTCGTTCGACCTGTGCTCGAGGACGAGCTGGCCCGAGCCCACCGCTACCAGCGCAACCTCGGCGTCCTCCTGATCGAAGCCAACGGCTCGCTGCCGCCCGACGAAACCCTCAAGACCATGGCCGCGGCACTCGCCGGCACGGTGCGCGACGTCGACACACCGGGCGTGCTCGGGCGTACTCCGCCTCAGCTCCTGGCCATCCTGCCCGACACCGACGTGGCAGGCACCGCCCATGCCGCGAACCGCGTTCTCGAAGCTGTCAACGAAGCGCTGAAGCCACAGGGCGGCGAGGCTGCGGTCGGCCTCGTCTGCGTGCGGCCGGGTCAGCGGGTCCGCGCGGGAGCGGTCATCGAGAGCGCGGGTCGATCGCTCCGCTCCGGCCGGCCCGAGATGATGGGCAAGCCCGCCTGAGTCAAGAGGTCTATCTCGCCCGACACGGCGAGACCGATTGGAGCCTCTCGGGACGGCACACCGGCATCACCGACCTTCCCCTCACAGCACGTGGCGAACAGAATGCCCGCGATCTCGGCCGAAGACTGCAAGGAATCCACTTCGACACCGTCTACTCCAGCCCGCTGCAGCGGGCCCGGCGTACCGCGGATCTCGCGGGCTTTGTGGAGCCAACGCTCACCCCACTCCTGAAGGAGGTCGACTACGGCACGTACGAAGGGCTCACATCGCAGCAGATCCATGAATCCGATCCCGACTGGGAGCTCTTCAGAGATGGCTGCCCAGGCGGCGAGACGCCGGCGCAGATCTATGCGCGTGCCAATGAGTTCCTCGAGCTCGCGACGCAGCAGCCCGAGGCTCGTGTCCTCGTCTTCGCGCACGGCCACATCCTGAGAGCCATCGCTGTTGCCTGGATCAATGCTGCGATCACAGTCGGCGCCGGGCTGCAGCTTGACGTTGCCACGCTCAACATCCTCCGCGCCGCTGACCGTGGCCGCGTCATTTCGTTGTGGAACGCGCCGTGACCAGATCTACTCCTTGCGGCGAAGCGTCCACGTGCGGCTGCGCACCCCGGGGAGTCCGGCGAACACCAGGTACGCAGACGTGGCCACATCGGCACGATACGTGTGCCTTTCGCCAGGGTTGATCAGCAGCATCTCGCCCGCGTGGACCTCACCCGCATCCGTTCCGTCGTCGAAGTGCAGGCTCCCGCCCGTGACGATCAGGGCGACCGGAATCGCGTTGCGGTGCTCGGGCACGGCCTGGCCAGGCTCGAGACGCAGGCCCACCACGCGCATGGATCCGCAGTCTGCGATCTGCTCGAAGCCGAACGCGCGCGGTCCCTCGCCGATGCCTGACCCGCTCACCAATGACAATCATGCCGCCGCGAACTGATCTGACCGCGAGTTGAACATCATTCACGCGACGGGGATCGACGGCGCGCGCCACGCGCAGGGCATCACCGTCGTCATCGATGTCCTTCGCGCTTTCACGGTCAGCGCGTACGCACTGCACGGGGGTGCCCGCGAGTGCCGCCTCGTCAGGACGGTCGCCGAGGCGCGCGCCCTTGCCGCAAGCACGCCCGGCTCGGTGATCTGCGCCGAGGAGGAAGGCTTGCCAGTGGAGGGAATCCCGATCAGCAACTCGCCGACCAAGATCCGCGAGCTCGACCTGCGCGGTCGAGTCCTCATCCAGCGCTCCAGCGCAGGCACGCAGGCAGTCGCGGCGGTCGAGGCCGGTGACATCTTCGCAGCGAGTCTGGTGGTGGCGCGCGCGACAGTACAAGCCTGCCTGTTAAGGAATCCCGAGACCCTCACCCTGGTCGCGTCGGCGGACGATCCCGAGGACCACGTCTGCGCCGCTTACATGGAAGCGCTCATCCGAGGTGAGAGGCCCGAGCTCAACCGCCTGCTCCAGCCGCTGCGCGAGACCGACCGCTATCGGACAGTGGCCGGTGGAAGCTGGCCCGGTTTTCCACCCACCGACCTGGGGCTCTCCCTCCAGGCCGACGTGTTCGACTTCTCCATGCCGGTCACCCGGCACGAGGGCTATCTCGCTCTGACCGCAAGCTTTTGAGGCCTGCAACCGTCCTCTTCTTTAGGGCTCGGGGATGCGCAGTCACTTCGCTGGCGGCGGAATCGTTTTGCTTCTCCTGGCGGCTTGCGGGTCGCAGCCTTCCGCCTCGCCGGTCGCAGCAACCATCCAGTGCACGAACACCGGTGCTCCGCATCACGCCTACGTCGTGGTCCAGCACATGTCCGGCGCGTGGATGGAGCGCTGCGTCGGCTTTGCCGCCTCATTCATCGACGGCCAGACTGTCATGGACCAGTCGGGCATCGAGTACCAGGCCGAGCCGGTGGGCTCCGGCAAGGTCGTCTGCCAGGTCGACCAGGAGCCGGCGCAGTTCAGCCAGTGCTTCCCGCAGAACAGGCCCTACTGGGCGCTGTTCATAGCGTCACGCAGCTCCTGGTCGAGCGCCGGCGGCGGCTACACCGACGTCACTTTGCATGACGGTGAGGCGCTGGGATGGCGTTACGTGAATGCTGCCGATCCAAAGCCTTTGCCGCCGCCGATGCCGCGCCGTCTCGAGAGCTAACATCTCTCGCAGGGCACCAAGGGAATCCGGTGCGAAACCGGAGCTGTCGCGCAACTGTGAGCGAGGAGCCTCCGTCCGACGCAAGCCACTGAGGTAGACCACCTCGGGAAGGCGGACAGGGGCGGCGATCCGCGAGCCAGGAGACCTGAGCGCCCAAACGGCGAAACCGTCCGCGCGCAACGGCACGGAAGCTCCTGGCGGTCGGCTTTCAGCGGCGCGTTCGGGAAAGGCTGACCGCCTGGAGGTAAGCGCGTGCGCAAGCACTTCATGTGGGCCAGCGCGACACTGGCTCTGACACTCGGCGCCGTCAACGCGTGCGGCGGTTCGCCCTCGGCGAGCACGTCGCCACCCGCAAGCACATGCGTGAACGCTTCGGCGCCGCATCACGCCTTCGTCGTCGTTCAGCACGCTGCAGCCGCCAAGCGCCTGCAGAAATGCGTCGGCTTCACCGGGGACACCATCGACGGCCAGACCCTGATGGATCAGTCGACCATCGAGTACCAGACTCAGACATTCAGCTTCGGCAAGGCCGTGTGCCAGGTGGACAACGAACCGGCTCAGTTCACCAAGTGCTTCGCCGACAGCGGACCTAACTGGACGCTGTTCGTCGAGACGAGCGGAGCATGGGCTGAAGCGCAAACCGGATACACGCAGATCACGCTCCATGACAAAGAGGCCCTCGGCTGGACCTACACGGCAGACGCCTCGCCGGCGCCGCCGCCCCTGGCCAAGGAGTAGTCACAAAGCTTGAACGCGAGGGCCGTGGCAGCGTGGTCCGGCGCGTGCATCTTCATCGCGCTGTTCACGACCAACCCTGCATATCGAGCCCTGGTCCTGGCGGCGGCGTTCACCACGCTCGCCGCCAGCGTGGGCCTTGCCCGCATGCGCCGCATGCTCGTCGGCGCGGCGCTGATCGCGACAGTCGATGTCTTGCTCAATTTTGTCTCCGCCCACCTAGGCCGGACCGTCCTGTTCGCGCTGCCCGATGCGGTCCCCGCGTTGGGAGGCCCATACACGCTCGAGGCTCTCGCCTTTGGCGTCTCGAACGCCCTCACCATCGCCGCCGCGATCTTCGCCGCGGCCTCCTTCTCCCTGCTGCTCGAGTCACATGACGTGATGGACGCCTTGCCCAACGTGCTCTCACGCACCGGGACGGCGATCGCGGCATCGCTCAACCTCGTCCCCTCGATCGTCGCCTCCTTTGCCGAAGTCAGCGAGGCGCAGCGCTTCCGAGGCTGGAGGCCGCGCGGGCCTCGTTCGTGGGCGGAGGTGATCGTGCCCGTGGTCCTGACCAGCGCCGAATCCTCGATCCAGCTGGCCGAGTCGATGGAGGCGCGCGGCTTTGCCTCCGCGCCGCGAACCTCATATGAGCGCCCGCGACTCGATCGATCCGGCTGGCTCGTCGTGGCCATGTCGGGTCTGGCAGTGGCGGGATTCGTCGCTGCCCACGCCGCCGGTTGGGCGGCGGACTGGGACGCCTACCCCTCCCTCGTGGCGCCGAGGGTCGACCTGCCCGCCGCGGCGTCTTGCCTGCTGCTGTTCGCGCCGGTGGTGGTTTGGCGACGGCGCGTCTGACCCACCTCACGTACTGGTACCCCGGCGCCGCGCTGCCGGCGCTCCACGATGTCAGTCTCGCCATCGGCGAGGGAGTGACCCTTGTCGCTGGTCCGTCGGGCGGCGGCAAGTCCACCCTGCTGCGTGTGCTGAACGGCCTGGTGCCGCACTTTCATGGCGGTCGCATCGCGGGCTCGGCCGAGGTCGCCGGCCTCAACATCATCGCCACGCCGACGCGTCTTCTCGCGCGCAGTGTGGGGTTTGTTTTCCAGGACCCCGAGCTGCAGGGCGTCTACGACACTGTCAAGCGCGAGGTTGCGTTTGGCCTCGAGAACACCGGCGTACGCAGCGGAGGAATGCACGCCCTTGTCGATGAGGCCCTCGTCGAGTCTGGCGCCGAGCACCTCGCGAACCGGCGCCTGAGGACCTTGAGCGGCGGCGAGCGCCAGCGTGTTGCTCTGGCCTCGGTGCTCGCCATGCACCCACGCCTGGTGGTGCTCGACGAGCCCACCTCGCAGCTCGATCCCGAAGGTGCCTCCCTCGTCCTGTCGGTTGTCTCGCGCCTGGCCGCGAGGGGACGCGCTGTGGTCATCTCCGAGCACCGCCTGGAGCGTCTGAGGACCTTGGCAGACAGCCTGATAGTGGTCGACGGAGGCAGCGTCGCGTCGCACGAAGCTGCGGCGTGGCGGCAGCCACAGATCGACGCCCCGCCGCCCCGACTGGCACCACCCGGTCCCGAGGCGTGGTCGCTCACCAACGTCAGCGCCGGGTTCGCAGGGCGCGCGGTGGTCGACCGCGTCGACGTCGCCGGCCGCCGAGGCGAGGTCGTCGCCTTCAGCGGGCCGAACGGTGGCGGGAAGACCACCCTGCTCCGCACCATCGCGGGAACCCTGGCCCCACTGGCGGGCAAGGTGGAGCGAAGACCCGGGCGCATCGCCTACCTGCCCCAGAACCCCACCGCGCTGCTCCACAGGCCAACCGTCCGCTCCGAGGTAGAGCTGACCCTCGGCCGTTCGGGCGGCGCAGAAAACCCAGAGAAGATCCTGGCCGCACTCGGCCTGCTTGCGGTCGCAGCACGCTACCCCCGCGACCTCTCGACAGGGGAGCGCCAGCGGGCTGCGCTTGCGGCTGTATTGCCGGGCCATCCAGACCTGGTCCTCCTCGACGAGCCGACCCGTGGAATGGACCCTGCGGCCCGCACGGCCCTGATCAAGCTCGTCGCGGACCTGCGTGATGCAGGCTGTGCGGTGGTCCTGGCCACCCATGACAGCCACCTTAGGAATGCGCTGGCAGATCGCGTCGCTACGGTCGAGGGTGGCAAGGTGACCGAGCTGCATACCGTGCGCGCATGAGGACGGCGCTGCCGGTCGGCCTTATCTCGCTCGTGGGAGTCGCGCTGTTTATGTGGCCCTTCTTGGGCAGCGGGCTGCCCGCCAACACCCCCGCCTGGACCCTGATGCTCGCCGCCATCGCCGCGCTCGTGCTGGTCGAGGCCGGGACACGCCAGCTCGACTCGCGTGCCATAGCACTGCTCGCCGCCATCGCGGCGATCGATTCGGCGCTTCGCCTCACCGTCATCGTCGGGATCGGCGGGTTCAACCCGATCTTCTTCCTTGTCCTCTGCGCCGGTTACGTCTTCGGCACCTCGTTTGGCTTTTTGGTGGGCGCGCTGTCGATCCTCGTCTCGGCGCTGATCAGCGGAGGGGTTGGCCCGTGGGTGCCCTACCAGGTCTTTGCGCTCGGTTGGGTCGGCGTGGCCGCGGGGATCGCCGGGCAATGGCGGACTCCATCGCCCGGCATCCGCGATGTGGTGCTCCTGGCGGCGGTTGGGGCGGTGATGGGTTACGTCTTCGGCATGCTGATGGACGTGACTGTGTGGATACCCGCCTTTCGCGGCAACCCGAGCCTCGGTTGGTTTCCTGGCCTCACGCCAGGCGACGCTCTCGTCCATTACGCGCGCTTCTACGTCCTCACGTCGTTCGCCTATGACACGTTTCGCGCCGTAGGCAACGTGGTCATGGTGGTGGCTCTTGGCCTCCCCGTGCTGGCGGCACTCGCGCGCTTCCGCGCTCGTCTCACATTTGAGGTCGTGCGCGCGTGAAGTTCGAGCAATTCAGGCGCCTGTGCCTGTCGCTGCCGGAGGCCGAGGAGATAGAGACATGGGGCGAGTCGACCTTTCGCGTGCGCGGTCGGATCTTCGCCATGGGTTCGCCCGAGGGCAAATCGGTTTCGGTCAAGGCCACGCTCGACGACCAGGCCGGCCTCGTCGCGATGGACCCGAAGACCTTTTCAGTCTCGGCCTACACCGGCCGTTTTGGCTGGGTCAGCGTGAGGCTCGCCGGCCTCGCGCCGCAGCTGGGCGACCGGCTGGTGAAGAACGCCTGGGAGCGCACCGCCCCCAGGCGTCTATCGGCTCAGAACGCGCGGCGCCGGTAGCCCCGACCCGCGAACAGCCGGACGATGATCAAAAGGATCGCCGCCCCGATGAAGGCCATGATCATCGCGCTGATGATCGGGTGGCCTGCGACCGCGATGTTGAAATGAAGGATGCCCGCGAGCACGATCCCGCCGAACAGCCCCCCGACGATGCCGACGATGATGTCCCAGAAGAGCCCGAGGCCATGGCCGAGAGCCACGTGGCTCGCCAGGAATCCCGCCACGAGCCCGACCAGGCACCAGACCAGGACCGAGTCCAGGTCGATATTGATCGGCGAACCGTTGACGCTGATGACCATTACAAATAGGCCCCCTTTACAAAACTAGACGCGCACCACTAGAACGCGCCGGTCCCCAGGGGTCCCCGCGGAATCACGGCGCAGCCTCTGATTCCGTGGGGATTGTTCAGGACACCTTGGAGGCCAGCTCGCCGAAAGCCGCTCCCAGGACTCGGTTGAAGGCGGGGAACGGGTGGATGACGTCGGCCAGGTCGCGCAGGGGGGTGCCGAGCTTGATCGCTACGACGAGCTCGCCCAGGATCTCGCCCGCGCGGGGCGTGACCAGGGTCGCCCCCACAAGGGCTCGCCGAGCCCGGTCGGCGACCAGCTTGAGGGTGCCGCCGTGAAAGTCGTGGATGTAGCCGCGCGCCGTCTCGGCCGGGTCGACGGTGGTCACCACGACGTCGAGCCCGCGCTCGCGCGCCGCCTGCTCCGCCCAGCCGACCGAAGCCACCTCGGGGTCGGTGAACGTGACCCGAGGCACCGCCGTGTGGTCGGCGCGGGCGTCCTCGCCCCGCAGCCGGCGAGCCACGATCTGGCCGTGGTAGTAGGCCAGGTGGGTGAAGCCGCCGATCCCCGTGATGTCGCCGGCGCCGTAGATGCCGGCGCGGGCCTCCAGGGTCTGGGGGTCGACCTTGAGCCAGCCCCGCTCGGTCTGGGTCAGCCCGGCGGTGCGCCAGGCCTCGACGTTCGGCCGCCGGCCCGTCGCTACCAGCAGCCGGTCGCCGGAGACGATCGCGCCTGACTTGAGGTGGAGCACCACGTCGGATGCCTGTTTCTCGACCGCGACGGCCGGGTCGCCGACCATGACCTCGATCCCATCGGCCTGCAGGTGGGGCAGCAGAGCGGCCCCCGCCTCCGGCTCTTCGAGGCCAAGAAACCGCGGCCCGGCCTCGACGACGGTGACCTTCGAACCAAGCCGGGCAAAGGCCTGGGCGAGCTCGATCCCGACCGCGCCGCCGCCTAGCACGATGAGCCTGGCCGGCAGCTCGCGCGGTATCGCGGCCTGGCGGTTGGTCCAGTAATCGACCCTGTTCAAGCCTTCGATCGGCGGTATCGCCGCGGTGCCGCCGTTGGCGATGACGATTGCCTTGCGCGCCACAAGCTGGTCGCCGCCCACCTTGACCGTCCGCAGGTCGATCAGCTCGCCGCCGCCCCGGATGAGCTTGGCGCCTGTCGCTTCCAGCGCCGCCGCCGGCCGCGTGTCATCGAGGTCTCGTGCCATCCACAGCACGCGCTTGGAGACTTTCGGAAAGTCGACCTCCCACTCGACGCGAGAGGCGGCGAGGGTGCGCGCGCGCAGCGCCTCCTCGAGGGTCTCGCCGGAGCGGAGCAGCGTTTTGGAGGGCACGCAGCCCCAATACGGACACTCGCCGCCGACGAGCTCTCTCTCGACGACCGCGAGCGAGATCCCGCTGCCCTCCAGGCCGCCGGCGATGGCTTCTCCCGCGACCCCGCCACCAAGGCATACGACGTCAAATTCCTGCGGCAACGTGGTCTCCTCCTTCTAATCCTGTGCGGCGTAGTGACTCGAGCCACGCCAGACGCCCGCGGCCAAGGAATTCGATGACGTATTCGCTCGCAGGATGCGTGAGGATCTGCTCGGGCGTGTCGTACTGGGCGATTTGAGCCTGCATCTTCAAGAGGCAGATTCGATCACCGACCATCACAGCTTCCTCGATGTCGTGCGTGACAAAGACGACTGTCTTCCGCATCCGGCGCTGGATGCTGATGAACTCCTGCTGCAGCCGCTCGCGCGTGATCCTGTCGACTGCACCGAATGGCTCATCCATCAAGAGGATCGGCGGGTCCGCCGCCAGCGCGCGCGCAAAACCCACGCGTTGGCGCTGCCCGCCGGACAGCTGATGCGGATACCGGTTGCGGTATTCGCCGGGCTCGAGGCCAACCAGCTCGAGCAGCTCATCGATTCGCTTGTCGATGCGCTCTTTGTCCCATTTCCACAACCGCGGCACGGTGCCGACGTTGTCGCCCACGGTGAAGTGAGGAAAGAGACCGATCTGCTGTATGACGTAGCCCATCTTCAGGCGCAGAGCGGGGGGATCCACGCCGCGGGTGTCGACGCCGTCGACCAGGATTCGTCCGCTGTCCGGGTCGATCAGCCGGTTGATCATGCGGAGCGTCGTCGTCTTGCCGCAGCCGGACGGTCCGATCAGGACGCACGTCTGGCCGTCAGGGATGTCGAGGGTCAGGCCAAGCACGGCGTTTGACCCGCCGGCGAACTGCTTGCTCACGTTCTCCAGGCGGATCACGGCTCAATTACCGTAGTGCAATGCAGGGAGGGTTATTCCTCGACTACGTCGACCCCTGGATCAACTGGACCTGGCTGGGCAGCCACGTCGCGGTGTTCTCCGATGCCTTCTTGCAGCACATCACGCTGACGCTCATTGCGATTGGTGTAGGGCTTGTCATCTCGCTCCCGATGGGGATCGTCGCGCATCGCTGGCGTGCGCTGCGCAATCCGGTACTGACGCTGTTCGGCATCTTCTACACGATTCCGTCGATCGCGCTTTTCGCCATCTTGATTCCCTACACAGGCCTGAGCACGCTCACGGCCGAGATCGGCCTGGTCGGGTACGCGGTGCTGATCCTCACACGCAACGTGGTCGTAGGCCTTGACGCGGTGCCCAAGGACATCCTCGACGCCGCTGACGGAATGGGTTATCGCTCGGTTGCCCGCCTCCTGCGTGTTGAGCTGCCTCTCGCGCTCCCGGCCATATTCGCGGGCATCAGGATCGCGACCGTGACCACGATCGGCCTCGTCACGATCACGGCCGTGATCGGCCTCGGCGGCCTCGGCCAGCTCATCCTCCAGGGTCTGGTCGAGAACTTTCATACGCCCCTGCTCGTGGCCACGATTCTGTCGATTGCCTTGGCCCTGGTCGCTGACCTCGTGCTGGCTGGAACTCAGCGGCTCGCCCTCCCCTGGTCGAGGAGCGCTTAGATGTCAGTCCTGGGCCAGGTCGTGCAGTGGTTCGCCGATCCTTCCCACTGGGCAGGTCCCGACGGGATTCCCACTCGCCTGGTCGAGCACGTGCAGCTCTCGGCAGAGTCGGTCCTCATCGGCGCGGTGATCGCTTTGCCGGTCGGGATCGCGTTAGGTCACTTCGGCCGCTTCGGCAACCTCGCCATGAACGTGTCGAACGTCGGACGGGCCGTGCCTTCGTTCGCGCTCCTTGTCCTGGCGTTCCAGGTGTTCGGGCTCGGTGACCTGCCCATCATCATTTCCCTGACCGCCCTGGCGATTCCGCCGATGGTGACCAACAGCTACGTCGCCATGCGCGAGGTTGATCCGGATGTGAAAGACGCCGCTCGCGGCATGGGTTATCGAGAGCTTGCCCAGGTGCTCCGGGTGGAGTTACCCCTTGCGGTACCGCTCGTCATGGCAGGAATCCGCACATCAGCGGTGCAGGTCGTGGCCACAGCCACGCTGGCCGCGCTCATCGCGGGAGGAGGTTTTGGGCGCTACATCATCGACGGCCTGGACCAGCAGGACTACACAAAGCTGGTCGCGGGGGCCATTCTTGTCGCGCTGCTCGCGCTGGCCACAGAGCTCAGCCTGGCCTGGGCGGAGCGGCTCCTGGTCCCGCGTGGCATCCGGCTCATGACGAGGCCTTTGCCCCGGCAGGCCACCACATTCAAAGCGGCGTAGCTCGCGAGGTGGAAGAATCTGGACTTGCACGGGGTTCGAACCGGAGACCGTCCGCGTCAAGGAGGAACTTTTGATGTACCGCATTCCCAGGTTTGGGTGGTTGCTAGCCGTGCTGGTCGCGGCCATGACTGTGGCTGTGGCATGTGGCGGCAACAGCCCCACCACGCCTGCCAAAGGGACGATCACGATCGCGGGCTTCAAGTTCTCCGAGGGCAGCGTCCTGGCTGAGCTCTACGGCCAGGCCCTCCAGCACGATGGCTACACGGTCAACTTCAAGCTGAACCTCGGTTCGCGCGAGGTCGTCGGGCCTGCGATCAAGTCAAACCAGGTCGACCTGTATATCGGGTACGCCGCGACCGACCTCGAGTACTACAACAACGCCGCGGGCGAAGCCAGCGGTGACGTGACCGCCACCACCGCCAAGCTCAACAGCCACCTCCAGCCTCTTGGCCTGCAGGCGCTGACGCCGTCGGCGGCAGTCGACCAGAACGCGTTCGCCGTGACGAAGGCGACCTCTGACAAGTACAACCTGAAGAAGCTTTCCGACGTCGCGGCGGTCGGTGGCCAGCTCGTCCTGGGCGCAGGACCGGAATGCCCGCAAAGGCCGTTCTGCCAGCCAGGCCTGGAACGCGTCTACGGCATTCACTTCAAGAGCTTCAAGGCGCTCGACACCGACGGGCCCCTGACCCGCGCCGCCCTCAAGAACAACGACATCCAGGTCGGACTCGTCTTCAGCAGCGACGCCGACCTCCAGAGCCTCGGGTTGGTCGTGCTCCAGGACGACAAGCACCTGGAGAACGCCGACAACGTGGTCCCGATCGTCCGGACTCCGGTGGCCACGGCCGAGGTCAAGAAGGTGCTCAACGCGGTGAGCGCCGGCCTGACGACGATCGACCTGGTCACGCTCAACTCCCAGGTCGAGTTGCAGCACATGGACCCTGACGTGGTCACCAAGACCTACCTCCAGCAGCACAACTACTTCAGCTAAGGTTCGCGGCGGATGGAACGGGAAGCGGCGCTGGCCGACTTCGAGGCCGCCCGCAAGGAGTGGGAGGACGCATTTTCTCGCGTGCCCGACGACGCGCTCGCCTATCTGAAGCCCGGCGACGACTACGCGCTCGGCGGGTTGCAGGTCCACGTGAACTGGGTGCTCGTCCACTACAGGCGCGTGCTCGAGGGCATCGTGGCATGCGGGTTCACGGACCTCGGGCCGCAGGATCCTCCGGGTGAGGAGCCGCGGGCGCGAGAAGGGGCCAAGCGCGGCCTGAGCCGGGGCGAGCGAGGCAAGTCGCTCGACGAGATGGCGCGCCTGCACGACGCGGTGCGAGCTGGGGTCAAGCGGCTGCCGGATTCAGACTGGACCCGCAAGGCGCCGGTCGTCTACGGCGCGGGGCAGGATCCGTATCCCACCAGTCCCGAGGACATCCTTGAGTGGCTGCGCGACCACTACAGGGAGCACGTCCAGCAGAGCGCGGATCTGATCGGAGAATGGAGGACCGCTACGGCAGCCGGTTGATCCATTCGATGGTGGCGTACTTCGATTCCACCAACCGCTCTGCGTCCGCCAGCTCCGCTTCGTTGAGATCGCTCGTTCGTGCCTCGAAGGTGCGCTCGAAGTAAGCCCACAGGTCTGACTCGATCTCGCTGCACGACAGCGACGTGAACCACGAGAGCGGCGAGACGGCTTTCTCCGCGCTGCGAATTCCTTTCTCTGCGATCCGCTCGCGGCCGACGCGAATCAACCGCGGCAGCAGGTCGACGTCCATCGTGTGCGCGATGGTGGTGTGATGCAGGACGAAGCCGCGACGCCGTGCCTGCGCGGCCCCGCCGATCTTGCCGCGCGGCGAGATGATGTCGTTGATCTCGCGATATGACGCAGGCACGCCCAGCTCCTTGAATCTCTCGACCGCCCAATCGTCGAGCAGCGCGTAGGACTTTCGGAAGCTGACGCCGGCCACCATCGAGGCCGGCAGGTACAGCGAATAGGTGATGGTGCGGTCCGGCTCGCACAGCATGGTGCCGCCGCCGCTCATGCGGCGCGTGATGGCGAACCCCAGCTCTTGGGCCGTGTGATGGTCGACCTCGTTGAGAACGGATTGGTGAGAGCCGATGACGAGCGCGCGCTCGATCCAGTGCCACAGCCGCATCGTCGGCGGCCGCCGCCCGCTGATCACCTGCTCGAGGAGCACTTCGTCGAGCGCCATGTGCATGTGCGCGCTGTGGCCTGATGGCGGGATCACCTCCCAGCTCGCCTCGCGCATCAAGTCACGCATCAACGCTCTGCCAGTATTCCTGATTGACGATGGAGAGCCGGCGGACGCTGTGGACGCTCTACGCGATCAACTTTTTGAACGCGGTCGGGATGTGGTTCTTCCTGCCCCTGCTCCCGATCTTTCTCGGCCGCCGGGGTGGCTCGGCCGCTCTGGTCGGTGTTGTGTTTGCCGCGGGCTTGCTCGCCAACGCGGTGATCCGATACCCCGCGGGTTGGGCTGCGGATCGGTTCGGGACCAGGTCGGTCCTGGTCGCCGCCATGCTCTCGACCGCCGCCCTGTTCCTCGCGTACCTGCTGCCGCTGCCGCTGTGGGCCTTCGTCGTGGTTCGTCTTCTCCACGGCGCCGCGCAGGGTGCGTACTGGCCGGCGGCGAACGGGCTCCTGGCCGAGACCACGGCTCCGGCGAACCGCGGCCGTGCATTCGGTTACATGCAGTCGACCAACATGGCCGGCATGCTGATCGGGCCTGCGATCGGCGGCTTCATCGCGCTGTTCAACCTCGGGGTGGTATTTGGAGTCGCGGCCGCCCTGTCGGCGCTCACTGTCGTGGCGCTCGCCACGCTGCCCAATGTTCGCGCCCAACCCACGGTCGAGATTCCGGCACGCGCGCTGCACATCGCGCGCTTGCTCCTTCCGCTCATGCTTCTCGGCGCCGGAACGTCCTACATGATCGGGGCCTTCGACACGATCTGGTCGCTGTACCTGACCTATCGAGGCGCGACGACATTCGCGGTCGGCCTTTCGTTTGTCGCATTTGCGTTGCCGGCGATGTTGCTCAGCGGATACGCGGGCTCGCTTGGGGATCGCTTTGGACCGCGACGTTTCATCGTCGCCGCCTTGATCTGCACGGCATTCTTCGCCGGCCTGTATCCGTTCATCGCGTCGGTGCCGTGGCTGATCGGCCTTGGTCTGATCGAAGGCATGTTCACCATCTCGGGCTTGCCCAGCACAATGGCGGAAGTCAGCCGCCTGGCGGAGCCAGGTCAGTACGCGCGGACGCAAGCCGTCTTCCAGACGGTCCAGACCGCGGTTCAAATTGCAGGCGCGCTCGCAGGTGGCGCTCTTTTCACGGTGAGCCCGACCTACGCGTTCCTCGCGATCACGCTCGTGTGTCTGCTCAGCGCCGCCACCGCCTTCGTGCCTGCGACGCTCGCAAGAAGCGCAGGTCAAAGCACGTCGTACTAAGTTGGGGGCATGGCTGCAAACCCAATCCAGATCGTCCCGTTACGCGCGGATGCGATCGCGCCGGTCGGCGCGCCGCAGCTCACTTATAGAGGGGGTCCACTCCTGACCTCAGTTGAAGTCTTTCTGTTCTTCTGGGGCGACGTGTGGCAGCAGGATCCACAGGCTGCGCTCGTACAGCAGCTGAACGGCTTCTTTGATTTCGTCCTCACCAGCTCGCTGATGGACCAGCTGTCCGAGTACAGCGTTCAGGGCATGCCGCTCGGCCACGGAATGCGGATTGGCACAACCGTGATCGCCGGCGTGCCGCCCGCGAATGTCGCGGACGCTGACATCCAGCAGTTCATCCAGCAGGAGCTCGGATCTGACCCAGCAGTACCGCAGCCAACGCCGAACTCGCTCTACTACGTATACCTGCCGCCCGGCGTGACCGTCGGGCTTGACGGTCAGTCGTCATGCGTCAACTTCTGCGGCTATCACAGCAACACCGGAAACATCTTCTATGCGGTGATGCCATACCCCGACTGCAGTGGATGCATGGGCGGCCTGACGGTCCTCGACGCGCTCAGCTCAACCAGCTCCCATGAGCTCTGCGAGGCGGTGACGGATCCGATTCCCGGCCAGGGCTGGTACGACGACCAGAATGGCGAGATCGGTGACATCTGCGCGTGGCAGACGAAACAGCTGAACGGCTACACGGTGCAGCTCGAGTGGTCGAACAAGCAGGGCCAGTGCGCATGAGCACGCACCCGAGTCCGATCAAGCACGTCGTGATCATCGTCAAGGAGAACCACGGCTACGACAACTATTTCGGCCAGTTCCCCGGCGGCAATGGTGTGGCGCTGCCTGCGAGCCCGAACCCGCCGCCGAAGGACCCGAACCACCGTCACTCGGCCTGGCTGACGCGCGACAAGACCGCTCCGCGCGTCGCCTTTCCGCAGGCCGACATCCCTCACTACTGGAGCTACGCGAACCAGTTCGCGCTGTGCGACAACTACTACACCGACGTGGCGGGCCCTTCGACGACCAACCACCTGATGCTGATCATGGCCGACTCAAAGCTGATCGACAACCCGTCGAGCGGCTACCGCAAGCACCCCGGTCCCCCCCTATACGACCAACCATCGTTGCCCTCGCAACTCGACGCGGCGAAGCTGTCGTGGGGCAACTACAACGGCTACGCCTTCGAGTTCATCAAGTACACCGCGGGCAAAAAGCGCGCGTGGCAGCAGTTCGCGACTGACGCGGCCGCTAAGAAGCTGCCGACCGTTTCGTGGCTGTACGCCGATGAGGTGATGAGCGAACATCCCGCGGACACCGCGGCGCAGCGGGCCGCGGCCGCCGGCGACGTCAGCAAAGGCAGCCAGTGGACTGTGAGCCAGGTCCAGGCGCTCGTCGCCGCTGGACTGTGGCCAGAGGTCGCGATCTTCATCACGTGGGACGACTGGGGCGGCTGGTGGGACCACGTCACCCCACCTGAGGTCGAGAAGTGGACCGACGGCACGCAGTTCCGGTATGGCGGCCGTGTCGGCTGCCTGGTCGTGAGTCCCTACGCGCGCAAGGGTTACGTCTCCAAGGCGCTGCATTCGCACGTCAGCCTGATCAAGTTCTGCGAGAACAACTTCGGCCTTCCGTCACTGAACGCGCGGACGAAAGCATCAGATGGGATGGAGGACTGTTTCGATTTCACCCAGGCGCCCCTGCCGCCGCCTCAATAGGTGATCGCGTCGAGAGTCTTCCAGCCATAGGAAACTTCCTGGAGCAGCGTTGACCCGATCGTGATCGGCTGCATGCGGACGTAGACGCCGCCCAGCCTTTCGTAAAAGCTCCGCGCGGGATGGTTGTCGCGCAGGACCCAGACGATCATGTCCCCCAGGCGCATCTCACGAAGACCGGCGACGACCGCCTGGACCAGCCGGCGGCCGTGGCCGCGCCCCTTCGCCTCGTCCAGGACGTAGATGGCGTACAGCTCGCCCTCGTAGCCGTCCTCGCCCGCTCGTTCGCGCCCCCCCGAGGCAAAGCCGACGACGCCTTCGCCGCCCTGGGCGACGTAAACGCGGCTCGATGGTTCGAGCAGGATTCGCCTCCAACGCTCGGCATAGGCGGCCTCGTCGAGCGAGGCCAGGAAGTCGTCGGGTAGCATCCCGCGGTACGCGGTCCGCCACGTGGCCACGTGGATTCTCGCGATCGCGCCAGCGTCATCGATCTCAGCCGGACGCACAAGGCCTACCACCGACTCAAAATCTATCGCCAGCCAGGCGATGCCGCACGAGCCCCACCCACTCAGCGGTGGGGATCAAAGCTCGAATTACGCCTCGTTGGCGGCAGCGGTGCGTATGAGAGCGTGGAATTTCGCCTCGTTGGCGCCAGCGGTCCGTATTGGTCAACATGCCGTACCCGGCCTAAGCTGCGAGCAGCGGCATGGAAGCTGTCGAGTCCGAGACCGACTACGACCTCGCGTCGCCGCACGCGCATGTGCGCCGCGCGCTGGCGCTGATGGCCGCCTCCATCGTGACGATCACCCTCGCCGGCGGGGTCTTCCTTCACCCCGAGCTGCCGGCGTTCGGCCGGAGCGTGACAACCGCCGTGCCCGCTCTGCAGTCGGCGTATCACGTCACGGCAGTTGATTTCGTCGACCCCGCCACAGGGTGGGTGGCGGTTGATTTCAGCTCTGGCGACTTCGCGGTCCTGCACACGACCGACGGAGGCGTGAGCTGGACCCGCCAGCTCGTCGGCCCTGGCGACGGCCATCCCCACTTCATGAAGTTCTTTGACGACGGTGTCGGCGTCTTCGCGCTCACGGGCACTGTCCCTCTGCTTCACCGCACCGCGGACGGTGGGCGGACATGGGTTTCGCGTCCGGCGCCAGATGTGAATGGCACGGTCCTGTCGTGGTCGTTCGTCGATTCCGATCAAGGTTGGATGCTCGTCCTGGGGACGAGCCTGTCCCCGCATCTCCCGACGACCCTCTATCACACCGATGACGGGGGCATCACGTGGCGCGACCAGGGTCATCCCGTGGCCGCGCCCGACCAGGCATTCCAGGTCAATTTCTCGTACTTCACGACCGGCTGGCTGACCAGCGCCGGCGCCGGCCCCTATGCCTACAAGACGGGCGACTTCGGGGCCACATGGACGCGCGTGCCGCTGCCTGCGCCCCTGGGTGGCTGGCCTCGCGGCGGGCAGTTTCTGGTGGCCGTGCAGCCGACCTCAGGCGGCGGAGCGGTTGCTTCAGTCGTTTACTTTCCGGCGATTAGAGGCCGTACCGGCATCGGGGGGGATATCAAGTCGTTTCCGCCCCTCACGGTCCGCGGATTCGATGGCGGCCGGCCGCACACGTACACGTACACGACCGTGATCGATCAGGTGGCGGGCGGGCCGTTCGCCCAGGACCAGGCTCCCAACCAAGCGCAACTCAGCACCGTCGACAACGGCTCGAGCTGGAACGCGATCGACCCGCCGTCCGCCAGCGGTGCGATCGGCTACTTCGACGCCCTCCACTGGTGGTGGATCGGCTCCGGTCGCTGGGCGCGGAGCGGCGACGGTGGCGCGACCTGGACGCCCCCTCGTGGCCTCGGCGTCATCGAGCCGCTGCCGGGCTCGCTGCAGGTGCTGGACCGCAACCACGCGTGGTTCGCGGGCCAGGCGGGCCCTCGTCCCGTCCTTCAGGCCACGGACGATGGAGGCGTGCACTGGCGAATGGTGCCGCTGCCCCCGGTCGCCGACCTACCTACGCCTTGACGTAGGCGATAACGGCTCGCGCCTCGGCGACGATCTCGCCGTTGCTGTGCTCGACAGTCGCCTCGCAGAAGGCAAGCCGCCTGGTCCGGTGACGGACGCCGGCCCTGGCGACCAGCCGTCCTGGTGTGGCCGGCCGCAAGAAGTCGATCTTCAGGTCGGCGGTCACCGTGGTCTCGCCCTCCTCCGCGACCGTGAAGGCCACCGACGCGAGCGCCTCGTCGGCAAGCGTGGCAATGGCGCCTCCGTGGACGATCGGTCCACGAGAGGTCGGAAAGCCGTGTGCGGCGGCCGTCAGGTTGCCCTCTAGGACGAGCTTGCCGAAGCCGACCTCCACGATCTTCGTCCCGATGTTGGCGACCATTCCAGTCGCCGACCATTCCTTATAGAGCTCGGGCAGAGCTTTGACGCCGTAAGGTTGGTTGGAGGTCATGCGCTGATCGATCGGTGCAGCTCGAGCACCGGAGCGACCAGCTGGTAACCCATCTCGGCGTTGATGCGAAGGATCGGTGGGTTGTCCGCGTCGTTGTTCGTGCGCACGCGGGTGTAGCCGGCATCGATCGCCTGTCCCATCGATTCGTACTTCAGCGCACGCGCGATGCCGCGGCCGCGAACACTGCGCGCCGTGCCGGTGTACGCGGTCCACGGAATCCCACGCACCACAGGGCAGTCGAGGACCGAGGTGCCGACGATCGCATCCCCTTCGCGCGCGACCCAGTACCTGTCCATGCGGATGGCCGGGTTGTCGAACCAGAAGCGCCTCCACTCGTCGAAGGTGAGCTCGCGCCACGGCACTGTGGTCGGGATGTCCTTCTCGGACTCGATCATCATCGCGTAGAGCTTCTGGAGCTTCTCGGGGTCGGAGTCTTCGCTGATCGGATGCAGCTGCACGTTCTGCTTGTCCATCTGCTTCCGGCATTCCTCGCGAGCGGCGAGGATCCGCTCCCGATTGGCGACCAGGTCGAGCTCGGACGTGCGCATCCGCCGGTCCTCCCGGTAACCGATGCGGTGGAGCACCCCGAGCTCCCGCTCGAAGTCCTCGCGCACCCGAGACACCGCGGTCGCCGCGCCCTCGCTACGAAGCCAGTCCTCGCCCACCCCGACCAGGTCGACATAAGACGAGTCGTCCCACAAGTCGTAGCGCAGCACCGGCCGGAGGGTGCCGAAGCGTTTCTCGTCGACGTCCCAGTGCTCGTGTGAGGCGCCGACGAAGGCGACCGCCGCACCATCGCGGACAGCGATCCGGCGCATCGAGCGCTCCAGCTCGTCGCCCATCCTCCACCAATGAGTCAGAAGGACGGGATCGCGCGGTTCCCTCGGGTCGCGCAGGGACTCGAGGTCGGCCACCAGGGGCGCATCGTCAGGCGTGGCCGGCCGAAGCTCCGGCCTGAAGTTGATCGCGGGCATGCGTTGACTAGAAGGTTAATCTTCGCGAGTGTCACGCCTCCGTGGGCCTGAGCAGATTCGCGAGATCGACGGCCGGAGCCAAGGAAAGGGTGGCGCGACAAGGAGCGCATCGTCTATGCGCGACGATGGCGCGCCGGGCCCCTTGACGCAGGCTTCTGCGCCCCACCCCGGGGTCCCCGCGAAATCGCAGATTTCGTGGGGTGGGTCGGCGCCCGGCCGTCTAGCTCGCGAAGTTGCCAGGATCGTCGGAGGCGGGACACTCCGTTGATTGGAAGGAGGGTGCGGGAGCTGAGGGGTAGGGGAGTGCGCTCGGTGCACCGGATCGCGCTCTCCCCCGCGTGCTGGGGGATCAGCGAATTCCACGACTGGGGCCACCAGATCGACCCGGAGAGGGTGCTTTCAGAGGCGGCGGCCATAGGCGAAGGCGCGATCACGGCCGGTCCCCCCGGATTCCTGCCCGATCGAAGCGACCTGGCCCGGCCGCTGCTCCGCCGTCACCGGCTGCATGTCGTGTCGGGACAGGTGCACGCCATCCTTCATCACCACGAGACACGCGGCCCGGAGCTCGCCCACATCGACGGTCATGCGCACTGGCTGGCGGCGATCGGCGCCGACACGCTCGTCCTTTCCGCGATCCCGGAGCGCGCTCCGGACGCCGCCCGGCCGGAATCGCTCTCCAACGCGGAATGGGCGCACCTTCTTCACCTCATCGGTTCGGTCGAGCACGTGTGCGCGCGCCACAAGCTGAAGCTTGCGGTGCAGCCAAGGTTCGGCAGCACGATCGAGGGACCGGAGGAGATCGAGCGCCTGCTGGTCGGCTCCGAAGCCGGCCTCTGCCTGGATATCGCGCACCTGCTGATCGCCGGTGCAGATCCCGTGGAGGTCATCGAGCTGGCGGCCGGTCGTATCCACCACGTACACGTCAATGACATCGACCTCGACCTGGCCCGTCACGTCCGCGAGCGGACCCTCAACTACAAGGAAGCCGTTGCGCGCAACCTGTACCGGCCCATTGGCGAGGGCGGCGCGAACGTGACACGTGTGACCGAGGCTCTCCAGACAGTGCAGTTCCGCGGCTGGTACACGCTCGAGCAGGAGACGCGGCTCGCCTCCCACGACGACAGACCGCTTGGCCGGATCAGCCGGTCCCTCGAGTTCCTGCTCCCGCTGCTGGCCTGAGGCTCTAGATTTTTCGGCCGGCGCCGGTCCAGTACACGTCGCGCAGCTTGCGCTTCAGCAGCTTGCCGGCGGCGTCGCGAGGCAGCTCGTCAACGAAGTCGACCGACCGCGGCTTCTTGTAGCCCGCGAGGCGCTCGCTGCAGAAGGCGATCAGGTCCTTGTCCGTGACTGTGTCGCCGGGCCTCAGCTGGACCACAGCTTTCACGGATTCGCCCCACTGGTCGTCGGGGACGCCGATCACCGCCGCGTCCGTCACCGCGGGGTGCGCGTGCAGCACCGCCTCCACCTCAGCCGGGTAGATGTTGACTCCGCCCGAGATGATCATGTCGATCCGGCGGTCGCAGATATAGAGGTAGCCCTCTTCATCGCGATATGCGACATCGCCGACCGAAAAGAAGCCGTCGTGCGTGCTGCTGCTCGTCGCGTCCGGGCGGTTGAAGTACTCGGCTTGCCACGCGCTGCGGACCATCAGCTCACCAGGCTCGCTCACCGCCGCCTCCGTGCCGTCATCACGGGCGAGCCTGATCTCCTGTCCCGGCACGAGCGTCCCGCAGGAGCCGGGCTTGCGCAGCTGGTCTTCCGGCCGTAGCACAGTGTTGATGCCGGTCTCGGTCGCGCCATAGAACTCCCACAACACCTGCCCGAAGGCCGCCTCCGCGCGCACCTTCAACGCGTAGGGGCAGGGGGCCGCGCCGAGGATCAGCGCGCGCAGCGACGAGGTGTCTCGCGGTCGGGTCTCTTGCGCATCGACGAGCCGTTGCAAGAGCGTCGGCGCCATGAACGTGGTGGTCACGCGATGTCGCTCGATGAGATTCAGAGCGTCGTCGGCTTCAAATTTGGGCTGCACCACGATCGTCGCGCCAATCACTTGATGCAGGGCCGAGAAAAAAGAAACCGCGCTGTGGTATCCGGGGCCGCACATCAGGTGGACGTCGGCCTGATTCAGCTCGAAGATCGAGATGACCTGCAGCACGTTGGCGATGTCCACGCCGCGCGGCCGCCACGCTCCCTTGGGATTGCCGGTCGTGCCTGACGTGTAGATCATCGATGCGCCGAGTCCGTCACTGGCGGAGTCGAACTGCTCGGCGGCATTGCCCATCAGCTCGCCATATCCGAGCCAGCCAGTGGGAACGCGGTCCCCTATCGCGACAAATCTCACTTCGTGGTTCACGTGCGGGCTGGCTTCCGCCATGGCGTCGGCGTGGTCGGGTCCGGCCAGGGCCACTCTTGCGCCCGAGTCGTTGAGCACATAAGCGATCTCCGGGCCGCGCAGCCGGTAGTTGACAGGGACGATGACCAATCCCGCGCGCCTGCAGCCGTTGGCGATCTCGGAGCCGTCGATCGAGTTGAAGGTCATCAACGCGACGCGATCTTCCTCGCGGCACCCGAGCCCACTCAAGACGTTCGCGGCGCGGTTAGCCCGCCGCAGAAGCGTCGAGTAGTCAAGCACCCGGTCACCGCAGATGAGCGCCGGCTTGTCCGGCAGCGCCGTCGCGTGCGCTGCCAGGAAATCGAAGTCCACGCTCCCGATGCTAAGTGGGTTTGGGAGCTAAGAGTGCGACGGGCTAGCTGTCGGCGACGGTGTCGGCGATGGCTTCGCCGAGCACAGGGTGCTGGTTTCAATTCCCACGGTCGAGGCAGACGGCGCGACACTGCCGGTGATCACGACCCGGTAGCGGTTGCAGCCGCCGAGCAGCGCCCACGTGTCGGTTGCGGCCCAGTGATGAAACACGACGCCGGCGTTCAGCGGCGGATACTTCGCGAGCACCGCCGGGGTCGCGTCCGCGATCGACTCGATCGGCGATGTTTTCGTTGAATCGAACTGCCATACGTAGACCTTGGTCAGGGGCCGCGCCGCCGAAGTGTCAGCTTGCGCGGGCAGCTTGGTCGCGTTGAGCAGCCCGTCCACGAGCGGCTGGGGCCCGGCGCTCGCCTTTGCCCCTGCAAACGTCATCTCGGCGATGGGGCTTGACCATGCAACGCCTACCACGTTGGCTCCGCTCAAATACCGGGCCGTAGGCGGCGTGCCATCCGCTGCGGAGGGGCTATAGACCTCGATCTCTCCGTTGACGGCGAGCGCAAGCTGCTTGCCGTCAGGGCTCCACGCCAATCCATCCGGGTGCGGCAGCTTCGAGTTGAGGCGCTTCGGCGCCGAGACAATTGGGCTAGGGCGGGCCGACGCCGTCGCTGGCGGAGTGGAACTCACCGCGGCGCTGGGCGTGGCGACGGGCAGGGCGCTGTTGATCGGTTCGATCACCGGGCCGTGGTCCGGCATCGCCACCGCCGCCATCGTTCCGTCCGCCGTGATCGCGATAGGCCCGTCATCTGGACCCAGCGTCAGCGGAAACGGGTTGAGCACTCCGGCCTCGGCGTTGAGCCAGTACCACGCGCCGGTGCCGAATGCGCGCACGGCAAGCAAGCCTGAGTTTCCGGGGACGGCTCCCTCGGTGAAGAACGCGGCCTGCGTCGGAGGCTTGGCCAGCGTCTTGAGCGCGCTTACGGTCTGCGTGAGGTCGAGCGCATCGACCTCGTACGTGGCGCAGCATCCCACCGTCAGGCCAACGTAGTGCGAGTTGGCGACGAGGCCGATCGGACCTTCGCTCTGCGAGTCCTGCGAGGCCGCGATCGCATCGATCGTTCCGGCGAACGGATCGACGCGAAAGAGCCAGTCATAAGGGACGACGCCCGCCGCGGTCCGGCTCTCCGCGGGCCGGTCGTCGTGCACGGTGAAGTACAGCACCGGGTGGTTCACGTTCGGCGCCGGCGCCCACACCGGGCCGGCCACACGGAACGCACCCGGCGGCAGCTGCGCCACGATCGTGGACTTGCCCGTGCCCGGGTCGAGGATGCCGACGCCCTGATCGTCAACAAATCCAATGAGGCCGTGCGTCAGGCCGCCGGTGAGGGGCGAAGGTGAGTGGACGGTCACGGCGCTGGTGCTGCTGCACGCGGCAAGCAGGAGCGCGGCCGCGAGCGCGGCGACAGGCTTGGGCATTCCTACGTGTTACCCGAACGGAGGAAGGATCGTTTCGGTATTGCGTATGAAGAAATTGGTATTTCTAGCCGCGATCGCGCTGTTTGCGGTCGCGTGCGGCGCAACGAGAGCCGGCTCGGGCTCCGGGCCGACGCCGACTCCGGGCGGCGCAATGGGCTTCGACGTCACGGCCACAAGCACTGACCACGCCGTCGCGATGCATGTGGGTCAGAAGCTGGGGGTCGTGCTTCGCGCCGGGCAGGGGATGGCCAACTGGTCGCACCCCGTTTCGAGCGATCAGTCAACACTCGCGGCGATCGTCGACCCCGCGGCTACGGCCGCCCGCGGCGTGACCCTGGCCGCATTTGAGGCCAGGAAGGCCGGCGAGGTCACCGTGACAGCGAACGCCGGGGCGGCCTGCTCGCCCGGCCAGGCGTGTCCGATGTTCCTGGCCGTCTACTCGCTGAAGGTCACGATCACGCCGTAGTCGGGGCGCCTGCGCCTCGAATCGCTGCCGCGATCGAGTCGAGCTGGGCGCGGGCGGGAGGCCGGTCGTAGGTCGGCGGAAACGTCAGGCCGAAGCCATCCTTCGGGTAGCGCGGGATGACGTGGACATGGAAGTGGGGGACGTCCTGAAACGCGACCTCGCCGTCGGCGACGAACAGGTTGATGCCGGTTGCCCCGAGCGTGTGGCGCGCGATCGCGGCCAGGCGGCGGGCGACCCGGAACGTGCGCATCGCGGCGGTCTCGTCGAGATCAGCCATCAAGACCGCGTGCTCGCGCGGGGCGACCAGCATGTGGCCGTGCGTGATGGGCTGGACGTCCATGAAGGCGACCACGGTGTCGTCCTGGTGCGTGAAGCTGGCGGGCGATTCGCCTCGGATGATCTCGCAGAAGATGCACTGATCGCTCAAATCGTGCTGAAGCTTAAACGGACGTTCAGCTATTCGGGGTCGTTGTGCGTCTCCACCGCAGCCGGCTCAGGGGGCATCTCGATTGCTCCATTCGTGGCCTCAACCGGCTCGGAACCGTTCGGTGAAACGGCTGTTTCGCCGTCGACCACTCCCTCGACCGCCGGCCGCTGACCGCGCCGGCGTCGCCGGGCGCGCCGGTCGCCGCGATGGGGACGCGAGAGGCGCTGCACCTGGGAACGGATGCCGACCCGCTGACACGCCGTGACCACCGCGCCGACCCCGGCCACAAGGCCGTCATCCTTGCAGTGCTCGAAGAGCGGTCCGAACAGCTCAGGCGCGCCTCCGATCACCGTCTTCGAGTCGCCGACGATGACGAGGATCTTCTTCGCGCGGGAGATGGCGACGTTGACCCGGTTGGGGTCGTTGAGGAATCCGATCGCTGCCCGGTCGTTCGACCGCACGAGGGACAGGATCACTCCGTCCGATTCGCGGCCCTCGAAGGCGTCGACCGACTCGATGTCGTCCGGCGGCACGATGCCCTTGAGCGCGCCTTGCAGCCGGTTGACCTGCGAGTTGTACATCGCGATCACGGCGAGCTTGGCTTTGCGCACGCGCCTCCGGATGATCGAGGTGATGTCCTTGCACAGAGCGACCTCGAACTCGTTCGCCACCGAGCGCTGCGCGTCGCGGTACTCGTCCTGCGCCCCGGTGTCGACCCAGACCAGCTCGCGGTCGAAAGGCCACGGGAGCGGCATGCGAGGGTGCGGGGCTTCGTGGATGAGCTTGCCTTCGTAGAACAGGTCTGAAACGACCCGGCCGATCGGCTCGCGCATGCGGTACTGGCGCGGCAGCATGATCTTGGAGGTCGCCGGGACCTTGTCCCAGATCCAGCCGTAGAAGCTGTCGTCGCGCACCACCTCGTCGAGTGGCGTCTGGATGGTGAAGGTGGAGGCGGCCTCCTCCATCACCGGCGGCAGCTGGTTGAGGTCGCCGATCATGACCCAGCGCTTGGCCAGCGGCATAAGGGCCAGCGCCTCGTTGGCGCGCACCTTGTTTGCCTCATCGAGTATCAGCCAGTCGAAGACCTTGAACCGGAGCCGGGAGTCGATGGTGAGCCGGTTGCAGGTGCCGGCAACCAGGTTGTACGGCTCGAGGTCGTCGCTCTCCACGAGTGTGGGACGAAGCCGGCGAGGCACCTTCCCGGGTTCGGCGATACGGGCCTGTCGCACGTGTGAGAAGCCGAGCAGGCGTTCCTGCCCGGTGTCGACCGCGTCGTTGGAGTGTGATGACATGAGAATCGACGCGTTCGGGTTGCGCGCGAGGATGCGGCGGATCGACTCCACGATGGCAGTCGTCTTGCCGGTTCCGGGCGGCCCCTGGATCAGGTACAGCTGCCCTGGCCGCATGCCCATGACGCGCGCCACGGCCTCCGCCTGCTCCTCGTTAGGGTCGGGCAGGTGGTGGGCCTTCTTGCCGTCCAGGGGCACTCGCGGTGGGCTCCCCAGCCAGCCGGTATCGGCCAGCTCGGCGGCGAGCGCGCCGGTGCGCGGGCTCCCGATCTGCAGCTGGCGGATGACGGAGCGCTGGGCCTCGAACATCTCCACGCTTGCTGTCGGGAGGACGATGCCCTCGTCGGGCAATGGGTCGTAGCGGCGGAAGCTCACCCACAGGTTTGAGCCCTGGATCCGGTCCAGCGACATGCCGCGGTACTCCGGGAAACCCGCCGAGCGGACGGTCAGGGAGTCGATGCCGCGGTAGATCCTTCCGTCAGCGTCGTCGACCAGGTGGAGGATGGCCCGCACGTACTCGCCGCCGCGCATGTCCTCCCCGCAGTTCGGGCAGTGGATGCCGTTCGAGGTGGGAACCTCGGTCTCGCACTTCGGGCACTCGATCCACTGCTCGGTCGCTTCGTAGCGGCGGACCGCGGCCTCGGCGAGCTTTTCCCGGTAATCGCGCAGGTGCTCGATGAAGCGCATGGTCGAATCGAGCATGGGATGCGCCTTCGCCTGCTCGCGCAGGGTGATCGCCGTGAACCCTTCCAGGTCGCCGTCCCACTCCTTGACCACGTGGAGCTCGTGGAAGCGCAGCCGGAGCCGGTTCTTCTCCATCTCGTAGGCGCCTTCCAGCTCCTGCCAGTCGGTGATCTCCAGGGCCAGGCCCATGGGCGTCCGGCCGAGCTTGCCGGTCAGCAGCGTGGTGCTCACCTGGCCTGTGAACTCGAGCGGCTTCTCCGGCTTGACCACGTTGTAGGTGCCGTCGATGAGCTTCTGCTCCTCGAGCACCTGGCGCAGCAGCTCGGCTCCGCCGTGGGCCTCGAGGGCGGTGACCTTGGCCGCCGCGGGCGTGCCCGGGCGGACACGAATGCCGAGACGACCAGCCTGGATCTCCTCCCCCGGGATCTCGGGGTTCCAGAGCGGCAGAACATCGCCGGGGATGGGCGTGCTCATACCAGGCGAGCCTTGGCTGTAGTACGGGCAGAACGCGTGATTAGGATCAAGTCAAGTTAAAAGGGGTCCCCGGGCGGGACCAAGCACCCCAACGGGCAGCGCCTACGTTACCACACCCCGCTTTGGATCAAGATTTGACCCGTCATGTGGAAGAACCGGCTCAAGCCGTATGACCTCTTGAGCAAGGACGAGGTCAACACCATCCACGGTCAGGCGATGACCATCCTCGAGGAGATCGGCGTCGACTTCCTCCACGACGGCGCCCGGGAGCTGTTCCAGAAGGCTGGTATGCGGGTCGAGGACAACCGTGTGCGGTTCGAGCGGGCTTTCGTCATGGAGCAGGTCGCGAAGACGCCGGCGACGTTCGAGTTCCAAGCCCGGAACAGCGCCCATACGGTGACGCTGGGCGGCGACAACGTGGTGACCGCGCCTGTCTACGGTCCGCCTTTCGTGACCGACCTGGAGCGCGGCCGGCGGGGAGCGACACTCGAGGACTTCAGCAACTTCGACAAGCTGTCCCAGGCGGTGGAGCAGATCCACTGCGCCGGCGGGACGACCGTAGAGCCCGAGGACCTGCCGCTGGGCTCGCGGCACCTCGACATGGTTTATTCCCACATCCGGTGGACGGACAAACCGTTCATGGGCAGCGTCATCTCGACCGAGAACGCGCGAGACACGATCGAGATGGCGTCGATCCTTTTCGGCGGCCGCGAAAAGATCGAGAAGACGCCGGCGGTGCTGAGCCTGATCAACGTCAACAGCCCGCTGCGCTACGACGACCGCATGCTCGGCGCGTTGATGGAGTACTCGGCCGCGGGCCAGCCGGTGATCGTCACGCCGTTCCTCATGGCAGGTGCGATGTCGCCGATGGGCCTTGCCGGCACCGTCGCGCAGCAGACCGCGGAAGCCCTGGCCGGGATCGCCCTGGTGCAGCTGATCCGGCCCGGCACGCCGAGCGTATACGGATCGTTCCTCACCAACACCGACATGCAGTCGGGCAGTCCCGCGTTCGGCACACCGGAATCGGCGATGGGCATCCTGGCCAGCGCGCAGATGGCGCGTCACTACAACCTTCCGTTCCGCGGCGGCGGCGCGCTGACATCGTCGAAGGCGCCCGATGCACAGGCGGCTTACGAGTCGATGATGTGCATGTGGCCGACCATCCTCGGCCGCGTCAACTTTGTGCTCCACGCCGCAGGCTGGTTGGAGAGCGCTCTGCTCGCGTCCTACGAGAAGTTCATCATCGACGTCGAGCAGCTGCGCATGTTCGAGTGGATCCTTGGTCATGGGCTGCCGGTCGACGACGAAGGCCTGGCGATGGACGCGCTGCGCGAGGTCGGCCCCGGCGGCCACTTCCTCGGCGCCGAGCACACGCTCCGCAACTACCGCACCGGTTTCTACCGGCCATGGATCTCGTCGACGGAGAACTACGACCGCTGGCAGCGATTCGGCGCGCGGACGGCGGACGTGGTGGCCGCCGAGCGGTGGAAGCAGGTGCTCGCCGAGTATCCCGACCCGGGCATCGACCCGGGCGTCGACGAGGAGCTGAAGGAATTCATCACGAAGCGCAAGCAGGAGCTGGGCGACGACTGACCTTCTCGACGCATTGGCGTCGGAGCGCCCCGCGCCGGCAAGCGGTTCCGCCGCCGCCTCGGTCGTCGCCACAGCTGCGGCGCTGCTCCAGAAGGTTGCGCGGCGTTCCGTGAAGCAGTGGAGTGGCGCCGCGGCAGCCTATGAGCGCGCTAAGGCCATTCGGCTGCGAGCCGAGGCGCTTGTCGAGCTCGACTCGAGCGCATTCCTCGACTACCTCGAGGCCGTGCGCCTGGGTCAGGGCGTCGAAGGTGCACGGAAAAGAACGATCGACATTCCGACGCAAATCGCCAGCGCGGCTGAAGAGGCGATCGACCTGGGGCGTGCGCTCGCGGGCAACGGCAATCCGAATCTGAGAGCTGACGCGATCGCCGCGGGCATCCTTGCGCAGGCCGCGGCGACGATCGCCGAGATCCTGGTTCAGGTCAACGAGTCAGCTGGCCCGCCAGCCGCTCCAGGCCCCGCAGGTGATCGCGGTCGTGCTCCAGGGCGATCTCCAGGTACCGATCCACCGTCACGTCCCCGTACCGTTCGTGGCGACCTGTCAAAGCGCGTTGTTCGGCGTCCAGAGTCTTCACGTAGCCGATCAGCATCATCCGCGTCGCAGTCCACTCGTCGAGCGCGTCGTCGAGGTGAATCCCGCTGAAATCGCTTCCGTCGTTGTTGAAGTATTCGAAGGTCGGATTCTCGCCTGCAGCTATGGAGCGGATTCTCGGCACATAGCAGTCCCGCTCTGTCGCCGCAAGGTGCGCGGCGATGTCGCGCAGGTTCCACGCGCCGACCCTCGCCGACAGGTCATCCGTCGCCAGGCGCAGCATGGCGATCACGAGCTGCTGGCTGTTGATCAGCCGATCGAAGATCTCCTCGCTCACTCCGGATTCAACAGCCGCGATCGTGGGTTGGATTCCGTCAGGTCAGCGATCAGCGCGCTCACGACCTCGTCGGGCGTCCCGGCGCGCTCCTCGACCGGACCCCACTTCCAGCCGTCGAGGTACGCATCCATGTCTGTGGAGCCATCCTTCATCGCATACGCGTCGATGGCGGCCTGAAAGTAGTCAGGCAGCATCCGCTTGACCTCGACGCCGCCCTCCCAGGCCTTGACCTGCGAAGGAATGTGCTTCCAGGACATGACCTGATACTTAGCCACGGAGCGTGACGGAGTGGTCGGCCGCAGGCCGGGTGGGGGGATCTTCACCTCCCCGCTTGCCGGGGAGGTCGGCCGCAGGCCGGGTGCGGGGGTCTTCACCTCCCCGCTTGCCGGGGAGGTCGGCCGCAGGCCGGGTGGGGGCGTCCGCACCCTCCACTAACGCGGCAAGTCGCTCCTCGAGTTCCCCCAATCCGACATCTTCGATCTCGAGGGGAAGGCCGAGGTACTCCGCGATGGCACGCGCCTTGTCTGCCAGTCTTGGGTTCGGCACCTGGCGAAGGTAGAGCACGGCTTCGTAGTTGCCGAACAACATCGGCTTGAGCTCTGGGTAGCGGTCGAGCCCCAGGCCCTTGACCACCGCCCGATCGAAGTTGCGCACGAGCCAATCGGTCAGGAAGAAAGTTCCTGGCCTTTGGTCGGCGATCTCCGCGAAACGCTCCTCGCCCGCGTACATCTCGTAGCAGTGCGGACCGCGCAAGCGGGAGGCGCCGACCTCTGCGAGCAGCGAGTCGAGCTTGCCGTTCATCCCGCACTCGCCATAAACGACGACAAGCTTTGCGTAGTTCGGACGAAGTGCGTGCAGCCGCTCCCGCAGCTCGTCCACGATCCGCGATGGATAGAGGTGGAGAAGCGCCGAGACCCCGTAGATGTCGACGTCCCAGCCGCGCCGGTCGACGATGTCCTTCACCTCGCGGCCAAGTGCGCCGCAGATGACCAGGGCGGTGGTGTTCACCGGACCGGGGCCAGTTGAGGGAATCCGAGCACCCCTATGAACGAGTCGTTGAAATCCGGGCGTCCCGAAAGCTCGACGTATTCGATGCGCGACGGCAGCTCGAACGCAACCTGGCGCTCGCGGTAGGACAGCAGCGCGATCTTGGCGCCTTCACCCGCTGAGTTGCCGACGGCGATGATGCGATCCACGTCTACCGCTGGGACGAGGCCGATGATCTTCGCGCTCTCGGGATTCAGGTAGGAGCCGAATGAGCCGCCCAGGAGCACCTGGTCGAGGTCCTGCGGCCCGACGCCGAGGATGTCCATCAAGACCTTGATCCCAGCCGCGATGGATCCCTTGGCGAACTGGAGCTCGCGGATGTCCTTCTGAGTGAGGTAGACGCCGTCCGCGAGCAGGAAGGCTCGCACGCCGTCCACGTCGATCAGCCGGTCGCGCAGCGGATGGTTGGGCACGTCCTCGCGCAGCCTCAAGCGCCCCGAATGGTCTAACAGTCCCGCAAGCAAAAGCTGCGCGACTGCGTCGACCAAGCCAGAGCCGCAGATTCCCTGCGCGGGCACGTCGCCGCCGATGATCTGCAGCTCGATCACGTCGCTGATCGTCACTCCTTCGATCGCGCCGACAGTCGCACGCATGCCGCAGCGGATCTGGCTGCCTTCGAACGCCGGCCCGGCGGGCGCTGCGGTCGCGAGGGCGCGCTGCGCGCTGCCCAGCACGATCTCGCCGTTGGTGCCGACGTCGACGAAAACGCGAAGCCTGTCCTCGCGCACGACGCCGGTCGCCAACACTCCGGCGACGATGTCCGCGCCTACGTACGCACCGAGCGCAGGCAGCGTCTGGACATAACCGTGCGGGTGGATGTGCAGGCCGACCTCGCGCGCTTCCACGTTGAGCTGGTCCATGAATGCTGGAGTGAACGGCGACATCGAGAGCGGCGTCGGGTCCACGCCCAGGAGCAGGTGCAGCATCGTCACGTTGCCGACCACGACAGCCTCGTACGTCTGCTGTGGAGTGACGCCGGTCTCTCGATAGAGATCGTCGAGGACGGAGTTCATAGTCGTCACCACCGCGTCCTGCAGCTCGCGGATCGCCTCTGGGCCGTTCATGCCGTGGCTGATGCGGGAGATGACGTCCGCGCCGAACGGAGCCTGGCCGTTGAGCGTCGAAAGCACCGAGGCCGCCATCCCCGTGCGCAGGTTCATCAGCGTGCCTACCAGGGTCGTGGTGCCGACGTCGAACGCGACGCCGTAACAGTCGCCAGTGGTGTCGCCGGGCTCGACCGCCACGAGGTTCTCACCGGCCAGGACGGCGGTGACGCGGAAGCCGGCCTCGCGGAAGACGGGCGGCAGGGTGCGCAGCACCGCAACGCCCGCGATCATGTCGTGGCCTTCCGCGGTCAGCGCGTCCTTGAGGCGAGCGATGTCGCTTCGCTGATCCTCCATGGAGGGCTCGGCGAGCTCGAAATAAACCTTCCGCACGTTTGGGTCGAGGATGACCAGGCGGCCGAGGCCCATCGTCGCCGCCTTCGGCACGCGCAGCAGCGCCGGCACCTCGCACGTCATGTCCTCGTGGATATGCGTCTGGCATGAGAGGCGCCAGCCGTCCTCGATCTCGGACGGGCGAAGCTGGCGGTGGTCGGCAGTTTCGGCATCCCGCCGTCCGTTGATCACGCGCACCTTGCATTTGCCGCACGTGCCGCGGCCACCACACGTCGAGTCGATCGGCAGGCCAATCCAGTGGGCCGCGCTGAAGAGCGTCGTCCCCGGCGGCACGCGGGTCGTGCGGTCATACGGGAGGTAGGTCACCTCGAGCTTGCGAGCGATCACGTTGTGACTCGCGCGGCCTGCTCGGCGCGGAAGTGTGCGATCCAGCGCATCGCATACTCGTCGTGGCCGAGCAACAGGTCTCCGGCCAGGATCGCGCGGCGCACCTGGGCCTCGAGAGGATTGGTGATGGCGCACGTCAGGCCCGCGTGCATCGCGAGTGGCAAGAACGCGGCGTTCACCGTCGGGCGGTCAGGCAGGCCGAACGAGACGTTGGAGGCCCCGCATGTCATGTTGTTGCCGAGCTGGTCGCGGATCAGCCGCATCGTCTCCAGGGTGATCAGCCCGCATGTCGGATCCGCGGCGACGGTCATCGCGATGGGATCGATGATCACGTCGTGCTGCGGGATGCCATGGTCCGCAGCGCGCTCGACGATGCGCCGCGCGAGAGCGAGCCGCTCCTCAGGCACCATCGTGATCCCGGTCTCGTCGTTTGCCATGCCGATCACCGCGGCGCCGTGCTTCTTGACCAGCGGGAGGATCCGTTCCATCCGGTCCTCTTCGGCCGTGACCGAGTTCACGAGCGCCTTGCCTTGATAAGCCGACAGGCCCGCTTCGAGCGCTTCGATGATTGACGAGTCGATGCAGATCGGAAGGTCGGTGACGTCCATGACCGCGGTGATCGCGGCGACCAGCAGCGCCGGCTCGTCGATCGCCGGGATGCCCGCGTTGACGTCCAGCATGTGTGCACCCGCCGCGGCCTGCGCCTGCGCGTCGGCGCGCACGCGATTCATGACGCCTTCCTTCATCTCGGCGGCGAGCACCTTCCGGCCCGTCGGGTTGATGCGCTCGCCGATGATCACGAAGGGACTGTCGCCCGAGATGACAACCTCGCGACCCCGCGAGGAGAGACGGGTCTCCACGACCCTAACCTTTTCTCAGCGTCTCGTCGATCTTCATCACGGCCTGCTCCAGCGCTTGAGCTCCCTGCGACTGCTGGCTTCGATCGCCGACGAGCTCCTTCGCCATCCTTGTCGCCATCGACGCGTCAGGCGCGTAGCTGTCCGCCCCTACGTGCTTGGCGTACTCCAGGGTCACCGGGGCGCCACCGACGGCGACATGGACCTTGTCCCGCAATCCCGCTTTCGTCAGCGCCTCGATGTTCGCCTTGAACATGGGCATGGTCGTGGTCAGGAACGCGGAGAATCCGACGACGTCGGGCTGGTGCTTTTCCACGGCTTCGACAAACTTCTCCGGGGGAGTGTTGACGCCAAGGTCAAAGACCTCGAAGCCCGCCCCCTCGAGCATGATCACGCAGAGGTTCTTGCCGATGTCGTGGATATCGCCCTTCACCGTGCCGATGACGTAGCGGCCCACGGGCTTGGCGCCGGTCTCGGCGATCAAGGGGCGGAGGATCACCAGCGCGCCCTGCATCGCTCGCGCGGCGATGAGCATCTCCGGGACGAAGAAGTCGCCCTTCTCGAAACGGCGCCCGACTTCTTCCAGCGAGGGGATGAGTGCCTTGAAGAGGATGTCCATGGGGTCCATCCCCAGTTGCAAGCCCTCCTCGGTGAGGGCTTTGACCTCGGGCGCATGCCCGTTCAGCGTGTGTTCGAACAGCCCGGCTCGGATCTCTTCTTCACGACTCATAGAAGTGTCACGTCTCCGAGGTCCGGCGCATCTTCGCGGCCTAGGCGGCCGGGCGCCTTCGGCGCTGAAGGCGGCGTCAAGGGGCCCGGCGCTGCGTTGTCGCGCATCAACGATGCGCTCCTAGCCGCGCCACCCTTTCCTTGCCTCCGGCCGCCGATGCCGCGAATCTGCACCGACCCCCGGAGTCATGACACTTGTTGCGCACCGCCCAACAGATGCTCAGGACTCAACAGTTTACGTGGCGACGCCCGTTCCGGCAACGCTAATGTTGCGCAATGAGCAACGAGGGTTCGCGGGATGTTGGGGTTCGCTCCGTCGAGAGGGCGATCGCCATCCTCGACCTTCTGGCCCAGGGCGAATGGCGGACCGGGGCCGAGGTGGCCCGCGGGCTCCAGGTCCACCGCTCTACGGCTCTCCGCCTGCTGGCCACCCTGGAGCGCCACGCGCTTGTCGAGCGCGACCAGAGGACGGCCCGCTACCGCCTCGGCCGCCGCCTGCCGCAGCTTGCCAGCGTCGTGAGCGGGGAGTTCGACCTCCGTTATATCGCGCGACCGGTCTGCGAGCAGGTCGCCGGCGTCACCGGCGAGACTGCCACCTTCGAGCTGCTCATCGGCGACGACATCGTTCCGATCGAGCAAGCCACCGCGTCGACGTCGGTCGTGACCGTCAACTGGCTGGGCCGCCGCTACCCGGTCCACTGCACGGCCAGCGGCAAGGCGATCCTTGCCTTCAGCCCCCAGGCGGTGCGCGAGCGGGTCCTGTCGGGAACCCTCGAGCGGGTGACGCCGCGCACCATCACCGACCGCGCCGAGCTCGAGGCCCAACTCGACGTGGCCCGTCAGGCAGGCGTGGCCCGGACGCACGAGGAGCTGGAGCTCGGGCTGGACGCAATCGCCGCTCCCGTGTTCGGCGCCAACGGCGAGGTGGTCGCCGCGCTGGATGTCTCCGGACCCTCCCACCGGCTCGGCCGGCCCGACCTCGAACGGTTGACGGTCGAAGGCGCGGCCGATCTGTCGCGCCGGCTTGGCTTTCGCGGACGGCGCGCCGAAACGTAAGCCACAGAGCGCTTTAACCGCGCCCTTACTGAAATCGATGACACGCCGGAAGCCTGTCCTTGCATCGTCGGCGCTGGGCAGCCATCATTGGCGCTGCCTATCTGGTTGGGGAGCAACCGGGCCCGGTTTTTAGAGGGGAACTAAGCATGAAGTTGGGTAGTTTGACGCGCCGCCTGGGCCTGGCCGCGGTGGCATTTCTCGTAGTCGCTGCGTGTGGCAGCTCGCCGAGCAACGCGACGGCATCCTGCAGCGAATCCACCGCCAAGACGGCGAACGCCGCCACTGCCTGCGGCGGCATGGACGCGTTGGTTGCGGCGGCCAAGGCAGAAGGCAAGCTCAACGTGATCGCTCTGCCTCCAGACTGGGCCAACTACGGCGCGATCATCAGCGCCTTCTCCGCGAAGTACAACATCACGGTCAACTCCATCAACCCGAACGGCAGCAGCCAGGACGAGGTCAACGCGTTCGACGGCACGAGCCGCGCCCCGGACGTGGTCGACGTCGGCCAGGCCGTCGCGCTGGCCAACACCGCGAAATTCACCCCGTACAAGGTGGCTACCTGGAGCGACATCCCCACCGGCGCAAAGGAATCCACCGGCCTGTGGTTCAACGACTACGGCGGCTATATGGGCATCGGCTACGACTCGACCAAGGTCCCGGCGATCACGTCGGTCTCGGACCTGCTCGGATCCGCCTTCAAGAGCAAGGTCGCCCTCTCTGGTGACCCGACGAAGTCCAACCAGGGCCTCAACGGCGTGATCATGGCGTCTGTCGCCAACGGCGGTTCGCTCGACGACGTCAGCAAGGGCGTCGACTTCTTCAAGCAGCTTAAGCAGAAGGGCAATTACGTCCCCGTGGTCGGAACACCGGCCACGGTCAAGTCGGGCCAGACCCCAGTCTTGTTCGAGTGGGACTACCTGTCAGCCTCGCACGGCAAGGACGTTTCGAGCTGGAAGATCTTCGTCCCGACCAACGCCATCATCGGCGGCTACTACAGCCAGGCGATCAACAAGGACGCTCCGCACCCCGCCGCCGCGCGGCTGTGGGAGGAGTACCTCTACTCCGACGAGGGCCAGAACCTCTGGCTCAAGGGCGGAGCTAGGCCGGTCCGCCAGGCTGCGATGACCACCTCCGGGAAGGTCGATGCGGCCGCTGCCGCAGCGCTTCCATCAGTGCCCGGGACGCCACAGGTGCCAACAGGGGACCAGACGTCCAAGGCCAGCCAATACGTCGTAGCCAACTGGTCCCAGGCCGTTTCTTGACCGCAGCCGGTAGTCCGGCGCTGAGCACCGCCGCTCGCCCCATGCGGGGTGGGCGGCGGCTGCCCTTATCGTCGATAGGGGTCGTTCCGTTCTTCGCTTATATCGCCGTGTTCCTCTTGCTGCCCACGGCCATCATCCTGGGCGGGTCGCTGGTTGCGCCCGACGGCACCATCTCGCTCGCCAACTTCGCCGGAATCGCCAAGCCGTACATGGCGAAGTCGTTCGCGAACAGCATTCTGATTTCCGCTGTGAGCGCCGTGGTGGGCGCATTCGCAGGTGCCTTGCTCGCCTACGCGGTCGTCACGGGCAAGCCCAACGGCATCCTGCGCCGGAGCGTGATGTCAGCGGCCGGCGTCGTGGCTCAGTTCGGCGGCGTGACGCTCGCATTTGCCTTCATCGCAACCCTCGGCACGGTTGGGTTCGTATACGTCTTCCTGCAGGAGCGCGGGATTGACATCTACGCGAACGGCGTATGGCTGTACGACCAGACAGGCCTGACCCTCATTTACCTGTACTTCCAGATCCCGCTCATGGTCGTCGTCTTCATTCCGGCTCTCGACGGCATCCGGCCTCAATGGCGCGAAGCGACCGAGAGCCTGGGCGGTGGGACCTGGCATTACTGGCGCTACGTCGCCGGCCCGCTTCTGTTCCCGTCGTTCCTCGGCTGCACGCTGCTCCTCTTTGCCAACTCGTTCTCCGCGTACGCGACGGCGGCCGCACTGATCACGCAGGGCGGAGTCCTCGTACCCCTGCAGATCCAGGCGCTGCTCACGAGTGAGACCGGCTCGAGCTCTCCTGGCTTCGCCAAGGCACTGGCGCTGGCGATGATCGTGATCGTGCTCGTCGTCATGACGCTGTACACGTTGCTCCAGCGCCGCACCGCGCAGTGGCTGCGGTGAGCCGGTCACGCCGGCGCAACCTCCAGATCTTCCGTTTCGCCGTCTTCGTGGTGATGGGCGCTTTCTTCCTCGGCCCGATCGGCGCGATGTTCGAGTTCTCCACGCGCGGCAACAGCGTCAATGCGCCGCGCACCCTCAGCGCATGGACGGCGATTGGCACGACGCCCGGCCTTGGGGACGCCATCATCGCTTCGCTGGAGCTCGCTGCGATCACCTCCGTGATGATGCTTGTCCTGGTCCTGCCGACCATGGTCTGGGTGCGGCTGCGCCTTCCTCAGCTCAACCGTGTCATCGAGTTCATCTGCCTGATGCCGCTCACGGTCCCGGCCATCGCCCTGGTCGTGGGCTTCCGGCCCATCTACATATGGATCAACATCAACGTGACCGACTCGATCCTGGCGCTCTCCCTCTCCTACGTCATCCTGGTTCTGCCGTACAGCTATCGCGCGCTTGACGCCGGACTCGCGGCGCTCGACCTCAAAACGCTTACGGAGGCCGCGCGGAGCCTGGGCGCCGGTTGGGGCACGGTCATGTTGCGGGTGATCGTCCCGAACATGCCGAGCGCCATCCTCAACGCGAGCCTGCTCTCGGTGGCCCTTGTCCTCGGCGAGTACACGTTCGCGAACCTGCTCAACTTCGAAAACCTCCAGGTTGCGATCGCCTACGTCGGCCTGACGAGCGCAGGCACGTCGGTCGCCGTCGCCGTGGCGTCATTGGTTTTCGCGTTCGCGCTCCTCTTGATCCTTTCCTTCGTCGGCCGGCCGCCAGTGCCGGTGTCGAAGGCTGACGAGGCTGACTTGCAGACGGGGCGGATGGTGAGCCTGAGTGGCGGATTGATCGGGAGGACAGGCAGATGACTGCTGACGGCAGCGCCGGCCGATCGGGCGTCGAGGTCCGGCTCGAAGACCTCACGCGCAAGTACGCGACCACGACCGCCCTCGATCGATTGACGCTCACCCTCGCGCCTGGTGAGCTCGTGGCGCTCCTCGGACCGTCGGGCTGCGGCAAAACCACAGCCCTGCGGCTCCTCGCGGGCCTCGAAGAGGCGGACAGTGGCCGCGTGGTCATCGACGGCGAGGACGTCACCAACGTGCCGGCGAACCGCCGCAACATCGGCATGGTTTTCCAGGCTTACTCCCTTTTCCCTCACATGACCGCGCGCAAGAACGTCGAGTTCGGCCTGCAGATGCAGCATGTCGGCCCGGCGGAGCGCCGCGATCGCGCGACCGAGGTGCTCGACCTGGTCGGCCTGTCGATGCACGCCAACAAATTCGCCCACCAGATGTCCGGCGGACAGCAGCAGCGCGTGGCGCTGGCCAGGGCCCTCGCCATCCGGCCTCGAGTCCTGCTCCTCGATGAGCCCCTGTCCGCACTGGACGCGAAGGTGCGCGCTCGCCTGCGCGACGAGATCCGCCGCGTCCAGATGGAGGTCGGGATCACGACGCTCTTCGTTACCCACGACCAGGAAGAGGCTCTGGCCATCGCGGACCGCGTGGGCGTCATGCAGTCGGGGCACCTCGAGCAGCTTGGCCCGCCGACCGAGGTCTACTCCCGGCCCGCCACTCCTTTCGTGGCAGACTTCGTCGGCCTCACCAATCGCATCAAAGGTGTTGTGCGGGACGGTTCGGTGGACGTGCGCGGGGAATCGATTCCGCTCGTTCATCCCGACGTCGAAGACGGCCCGGCGACAGCGCTGATCCGCCCAGAGGCGGTCAGCCTTGCGACCAACGGCGACCTCGCGGATGGACCGCTCGTCGGCACCGTGATCGCGGTCGCGTTCCTCGGCGCGACGAGCCGTGTCACAGTCGACCTCGGCGACACCACCGTCCTTGCGCAAATGCCAACCTCGGCAGCCACGCTGCTCAAGGCCGGAACGAAGGTGCGTCTCGCCATGCGCACCGACCCTGTGCTCGTTCAGAGGGAAGAGCCCGCTACCACCACTCCGTGACGCTGACCACCGAGCGGCGGCTCGGTGCCGGGGCGGCGGTCCGCACCGGAACGCAGGCCCCGTATCGAGCCGTGGCGGAAGAGATGGGCGAGCCTCACGTGCTTCGCACCGACCTCGCCGCGGGCGATGCAACGCCGCTGGGTCCGGCGATCGCGTGCTTCGCTCACCTCACCGACCTTCACGTCACCGACACCCAGTCGCCTGCGCGATTCGAGTTCATCAACCGGGAGTGGCAAGACCCGCGCTTTCGGGAGCTGCTCCCGATGCACCGGCCGCAGGAGACGCTGAACACACACGCGATCGCGGCGACGGTGCGTGCCATCAACTCAATCCAGGCGGGAACCGTCACAGGCGCTCCACTGCAGATGGCGGTCATGACCGGCGACGCCATCGACAACACGCAGCGCAACGAGCTGACCAACGTTCTCGCTCTGCTTCGCGGAGGCGCAGTGCGTCCGGGTTCGGGTGCGCCCGGTTACGACGGGGTGCAGCGGGCCGACTGGCGGAGTGAGATCTTCTGGAAACCTGATGGCCCGCCCGAAGGCGATGTCTTTCAGAGCGCACTCGGATTTCCTCGGCATCCGGGCCTGCTCGACGCGGCGGTGCAGCCATTTCAAGCGGAGGGACTGCGCGTGCCATGGGTCGGCTGCCGCGGCAATCACGAAGAGGTATGCCAGGGCGTCGGCATCGTCACGCCTGCCCTGGCCAGGGCCATGACTGGGACGCGCAAGCCGATCGCGCTGCCTCCGGCTTTCGACGCCGATACCGCGGTGGAAACGTTCGTCCACCAGCCCGAGCTGTTCATGTCCGGCCCGTTCCTCGAGGTCGAGGCAGACCCAGAGCGGCGGCCGATCGAGCGCGAGGAATTCATGCCTGAGGCCTACTTCGCACAAGACGTCGGCGAAGTCCGATACATCACGCTCGACACCGTGTGCATCGATGGCGGGGCCGACGGCACGATTGACGAGGACCAGCTGTACTGGGTCGAACGAAAGCTCGAGGAGGTGCATTCGTTGTTTCGCTCTCGCGACGGCTCGCGCGTCCGGACGCGAAACCAGGACAGGTATGTGGTTGTGCTCTCGCACCACGGTTATGACTCGCTGACCAACCCGCGGGCGGAGCGTCGAGCGGACCGGCTGCTCGCGTTGCTCTTGCGGTTCCCGAACGTTGTGCTATGGCTGAACGGCCACATCCACGCCAACCGGATCCAAGCCCGCAAGGACACCGATCTCGGGCACGCCTTCTGGGAGGTCACGACGAGCTCCCTGGTCGATTGGCCGTGCCAGGCGCGTCTGGTCGAGATCTACAGAACAGCGCGGGGCGTCGCGATCGGCTGCACCATGGTCGACCACGATGCGGATGGGCTGGCCGGCCTGCACCGCGAGCTCGCCGGCAACGCTCCCCGATCCGGCTTTGACTCGTGGCGGCCGGGTTCGCCGCCCGACCGCAACGCCGTCTTGCTTCTGCCGTCTCCCTTCTAGTGTGTTGCGCACCGCGCGACAGTGGCGTATAGTGCGACACCGCACGTGGTGAGGGCGGTGGGCACGCAGAGTGAGGGTCGACCGTGGGCCGCCTTGCTCCGCACTCCGCGCTACGAGATCTTCCCGACCGACGACGTGCTCGACGTGGTCGCCCGTCACGTGCCGAAAGAAGTCACGATCACCGTCACGGCCTCGCCCCGCCGCGGCCTCCCCGCGACGGTGCAGCTCGCCATCCAGCTCGCTCGGCTCGGGTACACGGTCATCCCCCACCTGTCGGCCAGGCTGATCCGCGACCACGCGGAGCTGGGGCAGATCCTCGAGGCGATCAGGCCGGCCGGCATCCGCGGCATCTTCGTCGTGGCAGGCGATGCGCGCGAGCCTGCCGGTGATTTTCCCGACGCGCTTTCGCTGCTTGGCGCCCTGCCACCGGACCACGGCCTCGCCGAGATCGGCGTCACGGGCTATCCGGAGAGCCATCCGTTCATCCACGACGACGTCACGATCCAGGCGATGTGGGACAAGCGCCGGTTCGCGACCTACATCGTCAGCAACATGAGCTTCGATCCTGAGGCCGTCAAGCGCTGGGTGGAGAGAGTTCGGCGGCGCGGCGTCGAGCTGCCTATCTACATCGGAATGGCGGGAGTGGCCGATCCGGCGCGGCTGCTGCGCCTGTCGACGAAGATCGGCGTCGCCGACGCTGCTCGATTTCTACGCGGTCACCCCAGCTGGTTGGCCCGCATGTTTCGGCCCGGCGGTTACGAGCCGGGACGATTCGTCAATGCGCTCATGCCAGACATCGCGCAAGCGGAGCGGCGCATTGCCGGCCTGCACGTGTTCACGTTCAACGAGATCGAGCCGACGGAGAGGTGGCGCCAGGACATGCTGCGGCGCCTCCAGTAGATGAAGGAGAGGTTGCGATGAAGGTTGAGTTTCCGACCGACCTCGAGATCGCGCGCAAGGCGCGAATGCTCCCGATGCCGGAGATCGCCGCCAGGATGGGGATCGGTCCCCACCTGCTCGAGCCATACGGCCACGACGTGGCGAAGATCAAGCTCGAGGCGATCGACGAACTGCGCTCCAGGCCCAAAGCGAAGTACGTCGTAGTCTCGGCCGTCACGCCCACGCCCCTCGGTGAGGGCAAGACCACGACCACGGTCGGCCTCGGCGACGCGCTGGGCCACATCGGCAAGCGTGCGGTCATCGCGATCCGGCAACCGTCGATGGGCCCGACCTTCGGGATCAAGGGCGGCGCGGCGGGCGGCGGCTACAGCCAGGTCGTGCCGATGGAGCGCCTCAACCTGCACCTTACCGGAGACTTCCACGCAGTCACCTCGGCGCACAACCTCCTTGCGGCGATGATCGACAACTACATCCACCACAGCTTGCGAGAGTTCCCGATCGACCTGCACAGCATCACCTGGCGGCGCGTGCTCGATGTCAGCGACAGGGTGTTGCGCAACGTCGTCGTCGGGCTCGGCGCGCCGGAAGACGGCGTCGTGCGCCAGACGGGCTTCGACATCACAGCTGCCTCAGAGGTGATGGCCGTGCTCGCGCTGTCGACCTCGCTGCAGGACATGCGGCAGCGGCTCGGTCGGATGGTGATCGGCCTGGCACGTGATGGGCGTCCCATCTCCGCGGACTCACTTCACGCCGGCGGCGCGATGACCGTTCTCATGCTCGACGCGATCAAGCCGAACCTTCTCCAGACGCTGGAGAACACGCCGGTGCTCGTCCATGCCGGCCCGTTCGGCAACATCGCCAACGGCGCGTCGTCGGTCCTGGCCGACATGGTGGGGATCCACTGCGGCGACTACGTCGTCACTGAGGCGGGCTTCGGCGCGGACATGGGGGCGGAACGGTTCTTCAACATCAAATGCAGGACATCGGGCCTGGCTCCCGACGCGGCGGTGATCGTGGCCACGGTGCGGGCGCTGAAAGTTCACTCGGGAAAGTACCGGGTCGTCGCGGGAAAGCCGTTGCCGCCTGAGCTGCTCAAGGAGAACCCCGACGACGTGCTTGCAGGCGCGGCCAACCTACGCAAGCAGGTGGAGAACATCCAGATCCACGGCGTGACCCCTGTGGTCGCCATCAACTCATTCCCGGGCGATCATCCCTCCGAGCATCGCGCCATCCGCGAGCTTGCGGAGCATCTCGGCGTGCGCTCGGCGGTGTGCAACAACTTCGTCGAAGGGGGCAAGGGCGCCACCGAGCTGGCGGAGATGGTGGCAGCGGCGGCCGACGAGCCGAGCACTTTCCAGCTCCTGTACCCCGACGCCGCAACGCTGCGCGAGAAGATCGAGACCATCGCGCTGCGGATCTACGGCGCCCGCGGCGTCGAGTACGACGCGGTCGCCGCCCGCCAGCTCGACGCCTACGAGGCGAGCGGGTTCGGCCGCCTCCCGGTGTGCATCGCCAAGACGCACCTCTCGATCTCGTCCGATCCGAAGCTCAAGGGGGCGCCGACAGGCTGGGTGCTGCCAGTGCGCGAGGTCCGGGCGTCGGTGGGGGCGGGTTTCATCTACCCGATCTGCGGCGAGATGCGCACCATGCCGGGCCTGCCGACGACCCCGATCGCGGCAAGCATCGACATCGACGTAAAGGGCAACATCCTGGGCCTAAGCTAGTTGGTCCTCCCCATTCATGGGGAGGTGGCGCGCAGCGCCGGAGGGGCTCGCCCGAATAGGAAAACCCCCCTTGGGGTAGGAATAGCCGAGATGAAGACGCAGTCGATCGCGGCCAAGACCGGGATGGGCGCCGTCGATCTCGCCGTGACCGACGGCGAGACCGCGCTGCGCTTTTACCGCGACTACGTCGGCTTGAAGCCGCTCCCCTCCGAAGGAAACGAGATCCGGATGGGCGCCGGCAACCGCGAGCTGGTCGTGCTCCATCCGGGTGCGGAACGGGCTGTCGCACCCAAGACCTCCGGCCTCTACCACCTCGCCATCGTCTTGCCCGACCGGCGCGAGCTTGCCCGGGTGATCGCCCGGCTGGGCCGCCTCCGCTGGGACCAGTACCCGACCGACCATGTGATGACAAAGGCGAACTATCTCTGGGACCCGGACGGCAACGGGCTCGAGATCTACGTCGAGTCGCCCGAAGACGGAACGATGGGGATGGTCAACGGCACCTACGGGGCGTGGGACAAGGACGGCCGGCCGCGCTCAGGCCGCGACCCGATCGATCTCGAGGAGATGTTCAGCCACCTGCGACCGGACGACCGGCTCGAAGAGCCGATGCCGGCCGGGACGAAGATGGGCCACGTCCACCTCCACGTCGCCGACGTGGACGAAGCCCTTCGCTTCTATGTCGACCTGGTCGGATTCGATGTCATGGGTCAGATGCCAGGTGTTGGATTCATCTCGGCGGGCGGCTACCACCACCACCTCGGGCTGAACGAGTGGGCCGGCCACGGCGCGCGCCCGGCCCCGGCCGGTGCCGCGGGCTTGCGCCGCTTCACCATCGAGCTGCCGACCCAGCGCGACCTGGACGACGTCGTGAATCGCCTCGAGCACGTTGAGAACCGATTGAGCGAAGAGGCCGACGGTTTCGCCACGCTCGATCCTTCGGCTAACCACGTCCTGTTCCGAGTCGCCCGTGAGCCTAGCCCTTAGTCCGGTCCGCGTCCGAAGGTGATCGTCGGTGCGATCGGCACGATGTCGCGATCGTCGGTCTTGACCAATTGCCAGCCGCCCTCATGAACTTTCCAGTGATGCCGGTGACAGAGCAGGACCAGGTTGTCCAGGTCGGTCGACCCACCGCGAATCCAATGCACCAGGTGATGGCCGTCGCACCACGATGCCGGCCGTTCGCAGCCGGGCCACACGCAGTGTCCGTCGCGCGCCTTTAGAGCCCGCTTCGCCGGTCCG
>VBIW01000203.1 GCA_005880915.1 Chloroflexota bacterium
CCGCGATTGCTTCGGCCAGCATGTCCTCCCATCGATTCCAGCGCTCACGCAGGCGACTTGCGATGGCCGGCTGGCGCAGCAGCTGGACCAGGCCGGGAACCCCCGGCGGCCGGTCGGCCCGCCGGGCAGCTCGTTCCTCCATAAGAACGGGGAGGATGGCGGCGAGAATTGGTTCGCGGCGATCGCGCCCCTTGATGGCCTGGACCAGCAGCTCGAGGCGATCGTCGCCTCGGCCCAGGAACACGTCCTCCTTGGTTTCGAAGTAGCCAAAGAATGTACGAGGCGCAACGTCGGCCTGACGGGCGATCTCCGCCACCGTCACGCCTTCGAACCCCTTTTCGCGGTACACGCGCATGGCGGCCTCGATCAGGGCCAGGCGGGTGCGCGTCTTCTTGCGCTCGCGCAGGCCTTCGTCGGGCAGGCTCGCTCTCGTGGCCCCTCGAACCAAGTTCATTGTCTTTGCCTGATGCGTAATACTATCCTGCACTCGTGCAAATATGCAGTACTGCAATTCAATGACGACCGACATATCTTCGCTGCACCGCGATCCCGGGGTCGAGTCGAACGCCCGGCTAACGGCCTATACGGGGGTGGTTCTCCTGGTCCTGCTCGCGGTGGAGAGCGCCACCACTGTGAACCTCGGTGCACTCCTACGAGCTCACGTCTTGATCGGCCTGTTTCTGATTCCGCCGGTGTTGCTCAAGCTGGGCACGGTCGGATACCGCTTCATCCGCTACTACATGGGAGAGCCGGGCTATCGCGCCGAGGGTCCACCCCAGCTCTCGATGCGGCTGCTCGGACCGGTGATCGTGCTGCTGACAGTGGTGCTTTTTGCAAGCGGCGTCGAGCTGTGGCTGTTCGGCTTCCGCTTCGGCTTCGCATGGTTGCCCATCCACCACGGATCGTTCGTGCTCTGGTTCTTCGCCATCTTCGTTCACGCTGCCTTCTACCTGCGCAAGTCAGCAGCGCTCGCGCTGGCCGACGGGCGGGATCACCTTCGTGGTGTGCTCGCTCGACGCTCGCTTGTAATCGGCAGCCTGGTCCTTGGCGCAGTCCTGGTGGTCGCCATGCTCCCGGTGCCGACGGCCTTTGGATCGCTGGCCGGTGGTGGCTGAGCGGTCCCACTGATGTTCGAAGCCCTCGCTCGTTTCGACATCCGTTTTCGGTGGGTGATCGTCGTCGTTTGGATCATCGCCGCGATCGCGTTATCAAGGCTCCTGCCAAGCCTCTCGAGCGTCACGCAATCCAACAATGCTCAACTCGTTTGGACTCGCCTTTGACCCCATCCGACAACGCGGCCATCGACCGCGTCGAGCAGGCGGCCGCGACCTTGACCGGCGTGCTGGCGGTGCGCGATCAAGGTCGCTCGGCTGACGGGCAGGCGCGCAAGGCGCTGGTCGTCGCGAGCTCAAACGGTGGGAATACCGGCAATCCAGACCTCGTCGGCCGGATCAGAGCTCTGTTCGCTGCAGCCCAGACGCCGCCTGGACTCGAGCTTCATCTGACCGGACCTCTGGCACAGGCCACAGATGCTTCCGCGACGGCCGCCAAGACCGGCACCAACATCAGGGTCTTCAGCGTCCTGTTCGTGGTCGTGCTGCTTTTCGTCGTTTACCGCTCACTCCTGGCGCCGCTCGTAACGCTGTTGCCCGCCATCCTGTCGCTCCTGCTCGCCGGTCCGCTGATCGCACAAGCCAGTCAGGGCGGATTGCCGGTGTCCCCCGCAACGCAAACGCTGCTCCCAGTTCTTTTGCTGGGTGCAGGAACGGACTACGGGCTGTTTCTCGTCTACCGGGTCCGCGAGGAGATCCGTCGCGGCGCGCCACCCCCGGCCGCGCTCGTTGCCGCAATGCGGCGTGTCGGCCAGTCCGTTGCGTATTCCGCGTTGACCGTGATCGCTGCACTGTCGTGCCTGCTTCTGGCTTCTTTCTCTCTGTACCAGGGTCTGGGCCCGTCGCTTGCGATCGGAGTTGCGGTGATGCTGGCGGCCGCGATGACCCTTCTGCCGGCACTGCTCTCGATCTTCGGTCGGGCGCTTTTCTGGCCGGCGCACCCGGCAGGCGGCCAGATCACCACCGGTGCGTGGGGCCGAGTTGCCACGCGCGTGGTGAGGCGGCCACTTGCGGTCCTGGTTGGCGGATTGATTCTGTTCAGCGTGTTGGGCGCGGGCGTGACCAGCTTCGCGACCGGCGGATTTGCGAGCGCCCCGGTTTCCGGGAGCGACTCGGCCGCCGGCGCGGCTGCGATCGCGGCGCATTTCCCGGTCGCAAACAGCAACCCCGAGACGCTGTTGCTGCGATTCGCCACGCCGATCTGGGATCGCCCGCAGAGCCTGGCCGGCGCCGAAACCGGGCTGAGCAACGCAGCGGATCTGCGGTCCGTGACCGGGCCGCTCGACCCCAACGGGACGGTCCTTTCGATCGATCAGCTCGTGACCTTGCGTTCCGAGCTCGGACCGGCCGCTGCCTTACCGCCGACTCCGCCGGCGACCACGTCCGTACCTCTCACCAGCTATGAGGCCTACCGGGCGACTGCTCAGTTCATCAGCAGCGACGGACGCACCGTGCAGCTCTACGCTCACCTGGCAGCCGGCCCGGCCGGCAGCCCCGCCGCCATCAACGCTGTCCCGGCTC
>VBIW01000202.1 GCA_005880915.1 Chloroflexota bacterium
GCCTGGAGCTCCTTGACCCTGGGGGTGTACTCGAACTCCACGCCGCGCCCTCCTAGCGGTCGCCGGCCGCCGGCGCTGCCACCTTCGACTCGGCGACCTCCTTGAGCCTCTCCAGGCTGCGCTTGATGTTCTCGGGCATCCACTTGTCGTGGCGGCGGAACATCAGCCCGTAGATGGCATGGAACGGCTGGGGGATCCGGCCGGCCTCGCTGTAGGACTCGGTCACCTCGGTGCCCCCGTCGCGGGGCTCGAAGCGGTAGGTCCAGCGGGTGATCTTGCGACCCCGGTAGAGCGTGCTCCAGGTCAGCTCGCGGCCCGGCTCGGCACTCTCGATGACGCAGGGCATCGACCACTGGATCCGGCCGAACTTGTTGCGGCCGACGAAGTGGGCGCCGGGTTCGGCGCGGCTGCTCCCCTCCTTCCACTCCGTCTTCACCGTCTCCGGGCTCCATTCGGGGATCCGGGTGACGTCGGCGACCATGGCATACAGCTGGTCGGGCGGCACCGCTACCTGGACGCTGGCCTGGCTCTCGAACATCTCCATGCCCTCTCTGCTGGACGGATGGGGGTCGAAGGCGGCGATGTTCCCACGCCGCCGGGCCTCCGCGCATGTCTGCGACCGCGCCATGATGCGGCCTGATGGAGCCGGACCCGCCGCTGTCCCCGCGCCTCCTCTACCCCGTCGTGGTCGTCGGCGGGGCCGCCTCGCTGGCCACCGAGATCAGCGCCTCGCGGCTGCTGGCGCCGTACTTCGGCAGCTCGACGGTGGTCTGGGCCAACATCATCGGGCTGATCCTGGTCTACCTGTCGGTGGGCTACTGGGTGGGCGGCCGGATCGCCGACCGCCACGCCAGCCCGCGCAGCCTCGGCGCCCTGCTCCTCGGCGCCTCCGCCTGCATCGCGGCGCTGCCCTTCATCGCCCACCCTGTTCTCGGGGTCGCGCGCAGCGGCCTCGACGCGCTCAGCGTCGGCGCGGTGGCCGGCTCCTTCGTGGCCACCCTGGCCCTGTTCTCGGTGCCGGTGACCCTGCTCGGCATGGTCTCCCCGTTCGCGGTCCGCCTCGCCCTGCGCGACGTCAGCGAGGCGGGCACGGTCAGCGGGCGGCTGTACTCGCTGTCGACGATGGGCAGCATCGCCGGCACCTTCCTGCCCGCGATCGTGACCATCCCCTGGGCCGGCACCCAGCGCACCATGCTCGGCGCCGCGCTGCTCCTCGCCCTGTCTGCGGTGCCCCTGCTCGGCATGCGCGCGGCCACCGTCGCCGCGGTCATCGCCGGGCGAGCGTGATGGCAAGCGCGAGCTGCAGACCGACGAGGGGGTCAGCACCCAGTCGGTGTGGCGCCCCGACACGGTGCTCACCGGCGGCGAGTGGGACATGTTCCTGGTCGCGCCGCCGCTCGCCGACCACCCGGTGCGCCGCATCCTGATCATCGGCGCCGCCGGTGGCACCACCGCGCGCGCGCTGGCCGCGCTCTACCCCGGGGTGCGGATCGACGGCGTCGAGCTCGACCCGGTGGTCTCGGAGCTGGGCCGCGAGTACATGGGCCTGGACCGGATCCCCGGCCTGCGCACCGTCAATGAGGACGGCCGCAGCTTCCTACAGCGCAGCGGCGACCGCTACGACATGATCGCGGTCGACGCGTACCACCGCGACTACGTGCCCTTCCACCTCGCCACCGCCGAGTTCTTCCAGCTCTGCCGCGACCATCTCAGCGCCGGCGGGGTGCTGGCCATCAACGCGGCGCGGGTGCCCGAGGACGACCAGCTGGCCACCGCGGTGGCGGGCACGGTGGCGACGGTGTTCCCCCAGGCGTGGAGGTGGGGGGCGTTGCGCTTCAACGAGCTGGTGATCGGGCTGGACCGGCCTCTCGGTCACGACGAGCTGGCCCGGCGGGCGGCGACGGTCCCGCCCGCGGTGAGAGTGCTGGCGCCGCTGCTGGCCCGCGAGGCGGTGGTGGCGCCACCCGGGGCGGACCCGATGACCGACGACCGCGCCCCGGTGGAGTGGCTCAGCGACCGCATGTACCTGGAGCACATCGCCACCGGGCAGGGACTGGACGAGACCCTGCTTCCCACCGCGCCCTGAGCGCCGCGGCCGAGAGCCGCGGTGGCTCCCGGCCGCGGCAGCTGCTGGGGGGAGTGCGGGGGGTATCCCCCCGCAGGTCAGGCGTCGTAGTAGAGGAAGAACTCGTAGGGGTGGGGGCGCAGCGCCACCGGGTCGACCTCGCGCTCGCGCTTGTAGGCGATCCAGGTGTAGATGAGGTCCTCGGTGAAGACGTCGCCCTTGCGAAGGAACTCGTTGTCCGACTCCAGGGCGTCGAGCACCTCGGGCAGCGAGCCGGGCAGGTCCTTGACCATCGCGCTCTGCTCGGGGTCTAGCTCGTAGAGGTCGGCCTCGATCGGCTTTGGCGGCTCGATCCGGTTGGCGATCCCGTCCAGGCCGGCCATCAGCATCGCTGCGAAGGCGAGGTAGGGGTTGCAGGTCGGGTCGGGGGAGCGGAACTCCAGCCGGCGCGCCTTGGGGTTGTCGCTGTAGGTGGGGATACGCACGCAGGCGCTGCGGTTGCGCGCCGAGTAGGCGAGCTTGATCGGCGCCTCGTAGCCCGGCACCAGGCGGCGGTAGCTGTTGGTGGTCGGCGCGGCGAAGGCGAGCAATGCCGGTGCATGCTTGAGCAGGCCGCCGATGTACCACCGGGCCAGGTCGCTGAGCAGCGCGTAGCCATCCTTGTCGTAGAAGAGGTTGGTGCCGTCCTTCCACAGCGACTGATGGGTGTGCATGCCGCTGCCGTTGTCGCCGAACAGCGGCTTGGGCATGAAGGTCGCGGTGTAGCCGTGCTGGTAGCAGACGTTCTTGACGATGTACTTGTAGAGCAGGACCTTGTCGGCCATCGTGGTCAGCGTGTCGAAGCGCATGTCGATCTCGGTCTGGCCCGCGGTGCCGACCTCGTGGTGGTGCACCTCGATGTCGATGCCCGACTCGATCATGGCCAGGACGATGCGGCTGCGCAGGTCCTGCAGCTTGTCCACCGGCGGCACCGGGAAGTAGCCCTCCTTGTGCCGCGGCCGGAAGCCGAGGTTGGCGACACCGTTCTGGCCGCTGTTGCAGATGCCCTCGATGGAGTCGACGTGGTAGTAGCCCTCGTAGGCGTTCTGGTCGTAGCGGATCGAGTTGAAGAT